>CAVXQV010000005.1:0-616684 GCA_963764035.1 uncultured Verrucomicrobiae bacterium | reverse complement strand
CATTTTGGCTGAGAAGCTTCTTGGCGGATGCCGAGCCTTGGAATGCGCCCATCCCATTGACGGCAGACAGGTCATACGAATGGCCGGTTGAACACAAATTAGCCATACAAGAAAGATGATAGCTGCATTCGAGATGGATGCATTTCTCTTGCGCATAACTTCAGCATACCAAAGTTCTTTTGCCGCAGCCAGCGACCAATTTTTCATTTTGATTGGCGCAGTCGCGGTCTTTCCCCGCGCGTGAATCCGAGGCGTGATTTTATGTCGCCGGTCGGCGCGTGAATCTATTGCTCGCCTCATCACCGGCTGCGCTCCAGATTGACCCGCCGTCCGGCGACGGGGATTTGCTTTTAGGAATCACGCGCAGGAAGGGTTTTTCACAGCGGAATTTAACCCGCTGCAATCATTAGCACCGGGTCAAACACCAACCATTTTCAGTATGGCGAAGCAAGTCGTCTGAATCCGTGAACCATAGCAAAGCCGTCCACCGTGCCTATACCAAGCGGGCCTTGGTGAAAATCCTGTCGCTGGAGGAATACGAACGAGAGGCAGCGGCGAGGGTGGTGGCAGGAGCTTGAATCGTGCGGCAATTCAATTTGTGCTACTGGCCGCGCAGCCTACAATATAGAACCTTGGTTTGCCAAAAATACATCCTGAGAGACATGGCCTCCGCTTCGCAGCCGTGCTATAGATAAGCCATGTCTGCGAAATAATGTTCCTTGGTTTGACGCTCTTGTGTTTTTCTCATGCAAGTGTCTCTCTTGGTCAGACACCCGATGATACCCACTGGGATTATCGGTTCGCGCTTCCGGGTGTGCAGGGACAAGTGGCGGCGATGGCGTTTGATGCGAATCACACCTACATCGGCGGCACCATGCAGAGCGTTGCTGGCACCGCCGCCGACGCGGTTGCCGATTTCGACGGCCAGCAGGTGACGGCCTTGCCGGACGGCCCAAAACAAGACCCCTTTCAAATTAATGTTCTGGACTTGAAAATGTTTGGCGACCGGCTTTGCGTCGCGGGATTTTTTACCAACGTCAACCATTCGCCGGCGGGCGGCTTCGCGGTATGGCACAGCAATCAATGGGAAAATACGCTCATCACCAACGGGAATGTGAATTCACTGGCGTTGCCGGCCAGCGGCGGATTGCTGCTTGCTGGAAATTTTTATCTGCCGGGCTTCACTAATCCGGTGGCTTTGGCGCGCTGGGATGGGAATGCGTGGGAGAACTGAACAGCGAATTACCGCCCAGCCAAGATGCGGTCATCATCCAGTCTGCCGTTCATGCCGAGGCTCTGCCGGATGGTAATGCCATCGTGCTGCTGCAACTTATCACGAACACTCCGCCACCCAACTATGGCCTTCCTTTTTTCATGCTGGCCCGGTGCGATCCCAATTACAACTGGCACAATATGACCGGCCCCGATGGCGACACGAACGGCTTGGGCAGCTATTTTTTGTGCCAGTTTCAAGGGCAGCTCGTGGCGGCAGGCACCTTCACCAACGCCACCAATTCAGCCATGCGAAACATTGCGCTCTGGAAGGGCTCGGATTGGCAGCCCATCGGCGGTGGATTGGATTACAGCGTGTTCACGGTAGTTGGCAACCAGCAAAATCTTTTTGCACTCCTGCAATTCACCGGCGTGGACGGTTTGCCAAAAACGCGGGTCATGTGCTGGGATGGCATTGAATGGTCTGGCTCGGCACTGATGATTTCCAAGCGAATGGAACCGGCTATCTTTTTTTAGATGCTTCCAGCAATTTGTATTACAGCGATTCTTTTTCCGGCATCGGCTCCACTGTCTCACCCAATCTCATTCGCTGGAACGGCAGCCAATGGGAGCCGGTTTTTCAAGGAAACTACCAGGGAATTTCCGGCCCGGTGCCAGTTGTCCGCACCATTCAGAATCACGCTGGGAAAATTTTTATCGGAGGAGTTTTTCTTAGTGCTGGCAGCGTTTTCAGCCACGGCATCGCGCAATGGGATGGTCATCACTGGCAAAGCGTGGGCGGCGGAATCCAAGGGCCGCCAAGCCATCAAGTTGTTGCGCTGACCTCCCTTGGCTCGGAACTGTTTACCGGCGGCAGATTCACCAACATGGGCGGCGTGTTTTGTTCCAACGTCGCCCGGTGGAATGGCACGAACTGGTTTGCTCTGGCTTCGGGCGTGGACGCGACGGTGGCAGCACTGACGACTTTTAACGGCGAAGTGATTGCCGGCGGCACGTTCACCAATGCCTCAAGTGTGGTAGCCAACAACATTGCCCGCTGGGACGGATCGCAATGGCACGCGATGAGCACTGGTTGCAACAGCAATGTCCTGGCCTTGATGACGTGGCGCAGCAACGTCTATGTCGGCGGCAGATTTGTCACCGCCGGCGGAGTCAGCGCGCGGGGCATCGCCCGCTGGGATGGTTCCGGCTGGCAGCCGGTCGGCGGCGGCGTGGTCGGCGGAAAAACTTTTTCCGTGAGCGCTTTTGCAGGCAACACCAACTCACTCTACATCGGCGGAAGTTTTACCAACATCGGCGGCGTGATGGCACTCAACTTGGCGCGTTGGGACGGCACCAACTGGTATGCCTTGGGCAATGGTTGGCCGGGCACGGTGAACGCGCTGGCAGTGAACGGCGACTCGCTTTACGTCGGCGGGAAATGGACGAATAGCACCGGCAAAACCATTTATTGCGTGCGCCGCTGGGACGGAACCAACTGGTTCAACTTGGGCAGCGATGTCCAGTATAGCACGGGAATTCAAACCGTATTGGCGCTGTGTTCAACCGGCGAATCATTGTGGGTTGGCGGACGTTTCGCCTTGGCTGGCGGCAAACCTGCGGCCAGCATTGCCCGCTGGATCGAGTCGCCGCAATTGACATTGACCCCATTCACCGATGCGACCAACGGGCGCGAAAAAATCCAGCTCGATATGGATTCCGGCCTGCGGGGATTTTTGGAAACGAGCACCAATCTTCTGGACTGGTCACAACTTCCGGGCATGACAAACAGTTGGCAGATGGACAAGGCCAGCGACTTCGGCCAATGGTTTTTTCGGGCAGCCATCGGACAGTAGAACGTTTTGCGTGGATATGGAACTGAGGAATAAGGAACGCTCCCGATATTTCTAGCCCTCAGCAGGTCAAAAAAACGCAGTGCATCCAGCGTGAATTTTCGCGCTCGCGCGGTTCGCTGTTCCGTTCAGCCGCGCAGCGTCAAGTAAATGAGCCCACATGAAAAGCAATTTCCTATCAGTAACGGATCAATTCAAACTGGTATCACCAGGCAAGGGGCTTTCGAGCCTCTTGCCTTTTTTGTCGCCGTTGGCTGGTATGTCGTGATCAATATCAGCAGTTAATCATGATTAAAGTTTCAAGCAACAGATATGCAACTGGACACGCGCCTCGACACCTTGCGGCATCGCGCCTTCTTTTTGAATTGTAAATGTTGTTTTTTATATGTTATAAATATGGCGTTGCATTTATAACAGAATAGGACACACATTATCCCCGCCGTGAGACTGAATGACAAAATTCTGAAAAGGCTGAAACGAGCCGGAACGAACCGGGTGTTCACCCGGTCGGATTTCCTTGATCTCGGTTCGACGCACGCCATCGGGATGGCGATTCAGCGGCTGTTGCAGGCGGGCAAACTGCGGCGGGTGGCGCGCGGGCTTTACGATGTTCCCCGCAAGCATCCATTGCTGGGCGAACTGTCGGCATCGTCCGATGCCATCGCAGCGGCAATTGCACGGCGGGACGGAATTCGTCTCCAAACCACGGAAGCGGCGGCGGCCAATCTCCTGAATCTCTCGGAGCAAGTGCCGGGGCGCATTGTTTATGACGCGGATCGGCGGCGGCGTTCAGTGAAAGTGGGGCAACGCACCATTGAGTTTCGCGAGCGTTCGCGGCGCAAGATGGCGGCGGGCCAGACGAGTGGACTGGTCATGGCGGGGCTGCGCGCGGTCGGTCGTCAGCATGTGACGCCGGAGCGACTGGCGCATTTGCGAAAATTATTGAAACCGGCAGACCGCCGCCGGTTGCTGCAAGACCTGCGCTATGCGCCGGCTTGGATGCACGCCCATTTGCGGTTCATTGCCGGTGAGAAAAAGCCGGCATGAACCGCATTGCATCCATGCCGGTGACGGAGCGCCGCGTTGTGTTCGCGGAAGCGGCGGAACGACTGCAAATCCAAACGGTGATCGTCGAGAAAGATTTCTGGGTTTGCTGGATGCTGGGCCGGTTGTTTGAACGCCCGGAGTGGCGTGAGGCGTTGGTGTTCAAAGGCGGCACGGCGTTGTCGAAAGTTTTCGGGATTATACGTCGTTTTTCGGAGGACATTGATCTGTCGGTTTCGCCCGCAACGCTGGGAATTTCTGAATCAGAGGTGGATGAGGCCGGGAGTCGTCGGCAGCGCGATCAGTGGATGGATAATCTGGAGGCAGCCTGTGGCAAATGGGTGGCGCAACAATTGCAGCCGCAACTGGAGCAAGACATCCGCGCTGTGCTTGGCCAGAGGCCGGGCGGACAAAGCTGGCTGGAGTATCAACTGGACACAGCCACGCATTCGCCGGTGCTGCTATTTTATTACCCGTCCGTGCTCGCGGCGGGAGCAGGCTACATCCGCCGCTGGATGAAACTGGAGTTTGGTTCGCTGACGGATCAGCGGCCTGTGGGCCAGCATCGGGTGCGTCCGTGGCTGGCGGATATTTTGCCCGCGCCGCTCGTGGAAATGGGTTGCGACGTGGTGGCGCTGGAGGTGGAACGGGCATTTTGGGAAAAGGCAACCATCCTGCACGCGGAGCATCACCGCGATTTGAAAACGCCGATGCCGGATCATTACTCGCGGCACTACGCCGACGTGGCGGCGATGGCGAACCGGCCGGAAACGGCGCGCGCACTGGCGGACGACGATTTGCGTGCGCGGGTGGTGGTTTGGAAATCGCGATTCTTTGCCCGAAGCTGGGCGCGTTACGATTTGGCGCAGCCGGGAACATTCCGGCTCGCACCGCCAGCGGCACGCATGGCCGAGTTGGCGCGGGATTATCAGGAAATGCGGGATATGTTCCTTGATCCGCCGCCATCGTTTGACGTGGTTCTGGAAACGCTCAACAGGCTGGAAGCCCGGATAAATCGAATCGGATGAGCAATTTTGCACGTCCCTTTTGTCGGACTTGCGTTTTGATCCGGCTGTGCTATTTATTTTCTTGAGACAGGACGAAAGTCTGGATTCTCCCTACTTGGCTAGGTCGGCGAAAGCCGATGCGATAATGCCCTTAATCCCATCATGGGTCAGGCAATTTTGCCTGTTTTCTACCTCAATTGAGGCTTCATTGGCGAGAACTGACGCCGGTTTGCTGTCAGTTTGATGACCCCCACTTCCCATTGCATGGCTTTGCCATGCCTTGGGAAGTCGGTTTTTGAATTCCAAAAAACTGTAACGAATTCATCACAACCTAATGAAATGAATTCCGGTAAAAACAGCGGCAAAATTTTATTCGCAATGAAAAAGCGGAATTTTATCGGGCGACAAGTCGGCAAACGGCGTAACGAGCTCGACTGGACACAATTTGATCTGGCCGACCGGTTGGAGGATGCCGGCTGGCAAAATGCCACGCGCAGCACCGTTTCCAAAATTGAAGACGGCTCGCTGCGGATTGATCTGACGCAGTTGTTTTACCTGGCCGTGGCGCTCCGCGTTCATCCGATCCATTTCCTGCCCAAAATGGACTGGAGCAAGCCGGTCAAAGCTCAAATTTATTCCCAATGAAAAACCCGTAAAGGACGTATGGAAACCATTCCAGAAAACGAAATACAAACCGCCAAGCCGCCAATTGAGCGACTCGCCTATTCCGTGCAGGAAGCCGCCGATATGCTGGGCGTGCATTATTTCAGCATCTACCGGCTGATTCAGCGCGGCAAACTCAAAACCTGCCGGGCGCTCCGGGGCAAATTACTCGTGCCCCGAACCGAATTGTTAAAACTTCTGCAAACCGATTTGAGGTAAATTATGAACTACTACGAAAGACCCACAGCCGCTTCAAGAACAGGCCTACACCGAGGCCAGACAGCATTTCGCGGAACATCTGAAACAGTTCAAAGCGAACTGTGATGCCATTCACAATATTGAGTCCAATCTGCCAGCGACAGCCAACGACGCCTCCAGAGCCGCCCTGCAATCGTCAGGCCGCATCATTCAAACCGACGACGGCACGCAATGGCAACATGCCGTTGATTTGACGAAAATCACCTCCGTCTGTCACCGTCACACGCCGGCAGGCTTGGAATTTGCGGTGGTCGAATGTTTGCCGCTGAAGTCCGGGGAAATGAAAGACGTTTTGAACAGCGGTCACGATGCGAGCGAAGTGTTGCAGACAGTTCGCGCGTGACCAGCGGCAGGTTTTGAACCTTTGGAAAGACGATGTGACGGCGCAGGTGCAGGGAACATCTTGAAGAAAAATATCCGCACCAGGACATGAGCATTGTCGTCGAGTCGTTTGACATCAAACTGGCCCGCGACATTTCACGCCGGGAAACCGTTGCCCAGAATCAAAGTCACGGCGTTAGAATTTAATACGATGGCCTGAAATTCGGGTGCGTTTTACACCAACTCATTCACTCGCCCGAACAAAATCACAGTCGTGGTAAGCAGATTAAAGCGCATTTCCAAATTTTCGTTCTATACTTTTGTTCTATACTTTCAAATTTTGATATTCTTTACCGCCAAGCGGATGAAAAATGCAAAAATGGATAAAACCATTGTGAACATTGGGCGAAGATTTGAACCGGCTCAATCGTGAGACCACACTGACTTCGGGACGAAATCCGTTTACTAAAAGCACCTGAATCCGGGCCAGATATTTTGTCAATTTTGTTCTATACTGCTGTTCTATACTATATTCGATTTTTGCAGCCAATCGCGACTAAACGCAGCAAAAGCCGAAATGGATAAAACCATTGTGAACATTGAGAGAATCAGCGATTGCTTCCCGAAGCTAAACATAGCAAAAAGTGGGTTTTACAATTTCGAGTCAGGTGCCTTCAACCACTCAGCCACCCTTCCAGCCGTTTATCTACAAGCAATTAACGACGAATTGAAATTTGCGATTTGACTTTTTGATACTGCAATCTGATGCTGTGCGTATGAAAGACAGAATTGCAGCACCACAGGGCGTTGGTTGAAAACGCCATTTGCAAATTTGGTTTGCTATGTGCCATCAGGCATTTATTTCTCACGAATACGGGTTCGGAGCAAGCTGATTCGCCGCTCGCTCAAAACCAACAAGCTGGCCGTCGCCAAGCTGCGGCTGGGGGATTTGGAAAAAGTCGAGCGCCAGCGGGCTGAACTGCAAGGAGCAATCGCCAGTGGCAACATGACTTTTGGCGATGCGCTGGCCGTGTTTCGCAGTCGTCTGGCAAACGACAATTCCCTAAAGCCGCGCAGCAAGGAATACCGGCAAGAGCGGGTCGCGGCGTTGCTCAAGTCCTGGCAGGGATTGGAAAAAATCGAGGTTCGCAAGATCAGCAAACATGACTGCCTTGCCTGGGCGGCGACTTTTGGACAGAAATGTGGGGAGCACAAGATGAACCCAGTTGCGGGCGTTCCACGACGTTGAACACTTTGCCCACTTGCTGCCGGGTCGTGCCGTGAATTCGAAGTGTCGGCCACACCACTATCCCAATCCGCGAGAAACAGGTATTGCGCGGACAGACTCTCGAAGCTGCGGTCCTTGAGCGCGCTGTTCTGGCACGGACAATTTCCAGCGCCTTGTCTCGCCACGCAGGCCATTGCTGGATGCGGCCGGCGTATTGCTTGAGCGTCTGATAACGTTTGAGCGACGCGTGTTCGGCGAAGATTATCCACACCAGTTACATCGCTTCGTCGCGGCGTTTCCGGCGATGATACTCATCAGCCAAAAATTCGCGCAGGCGCGAATCGGTCCGGTCGGGAAATGCTTGGACGCCGCGTTCGGCCCACGCCAGCGCCTGGTCCGATTGCCTGGCTTCGCGATAGATTTCCGCGATTTGGAGGAAGGTATAAGCGTTGGGAAGGTCGCGCGGGGTAAATCCTATATCAGCGGCCCGACTGTCTTGAAAGAGCGGAGGACGAAATACGCCACCGGAGTCGCGATGAGCGAGAGCAGCACGGAAATGCACAGCGCGCCAATGACGGCGATGGCCAGCGGCCGCAGCATGTCCGCGCCCGCGCCGATGCCGTAGGCCAGCGGCAACATGCCCAGCGCCGCAGCCATCGAGGTCATCAGCACCGGGCGCAAACGGCGGTGGCCGGCGCGCACGAGCGCTTCCACCAGTTCCACGCCGTCGTCCTGCAACTGCCGGGAAAAATCCAGCATCAGAATGCCGTTCTTGGCGACGATGCCGACGCCGATGATGGCGCCGAGGAATGAAACGATGTTCAGCGTGATGCCGGTGATCCACAGCGCGGCGACGGTGCCGAACAATGCCAGCACCGAGCCGAAGACAATCGCCACCGGTTCGTAGAAGGAGCGGAATTCAATCAGCAGAACGGTGAACACCAGCAGAATGGCGGCGGCCAGGACGAACAGCAGATTGCGGAAGGATTCCTGCTGCTGCTGGTAAAGTCCGCCGTATTCCACCGTGCCGGGCGGCAGCGATTTGTCCTGGCTCAATTTGGCCTGGATGTCCTTCATCGCGCTGCCGAGGTCGCGGCCTTCGAGCCGCGCCGGACACGACGATGTCCTGCCGCAAATCGTCGCGGACCAGTTCCACCTCGCTCGGCTCCACACTCACGTCCGCCACCTGATCCAGCCGCACGACCGCGCCGCCGGGCGTGCGCATCGGCAATTCGCGCAGCTTGGCGACGCTGTTGACGCTCGCCGGCTCGTCCAGCACGCGGATGTTGACGACGCGGTCGCCTTCGAGCATGGACGACGCGACGTCTGCCCAGCAGCGCGGTGTTCGCGGCGTCGGCGATGTCCTGCGCGGTAAGCCCGAACCGCTCGGCGTCGGCGGGACGCACGCGGAGATTGATGGAAGGGCCGGTTTCGGTCAGGCCGTCAAAGGTGTCCACGACGCCGGGAACACTTTTGATTTCTTCCTGGACGCGCGGCGCGACCTGTTGCAGCCATTTCAAGTCGGGCGAGAACAACTTGATTTCAATCGGGTCGGGCGTCAGTTGCAAATCGCCGATGACGTCGGTGAGAATGCCCGGGATATTCCCAGCGCATCATCGGAAACCGCTCGGCGAATTCATGGCGCAATTCGGCGATGACCTCCTCGGTGGAATGTTTGCGGTTGGCCTTGAGCTTGACCGCGAAATCGCCGCGATACGGTTCGGTGATGAACATGCCCATTTCCGTGCCGAGCCGCCGCGAATAGCCCTCCACGTCCGGATTGGCGCGGAGGATTTCCTCGGCCTCGTTGAGGATGCGCGAGGTTTCGGTGAGGCTCGTGCCCGGCGGCGCCCAGTAATCAATCACGAAACCGCCTTCGTCAAAGTCGGGCAGGAAATCGGACTGCAGGTTCTGGTAAATGAAAATGCCGCCAACGAAAACCAGTCCGCACGCCAGCAGCGTCAGCCAGCAATGCCGCAACGCCACGCGCACGGCGCGCTCGTAAACGCGGATGACCCGCGTCAGCAGAAAGCCGCCTTCCAAGTGTAGCTGCGACGCCCCCGTCGCAGAGGTGCCGCCGACGCCTCGTCGCCCGCCTGCACCGCCACGCTGGCCGCGGATGAGCCACGCCGCCAGCGACGGCGTGAGCGTGAGCGCCAGCAGCAGCGACGCCAGCAGCGACACCACCATCGTCAGCGCCAGCGCGCGGAAAAACACGCCGGCCACGCCGGTCAAAAACGCCAGCGGGATGAACACCACCACCGGCGTGAGCGTCGAGCCGATCAGCGGATAAAGGATTTCGCCGATCGCCTCCTGGATTCCCGCCAGCCGCGGCCGGCCGGCGGCGATTTTGACGCACATCGCCTCCACGACGACGATGGCGTTGTCAATGATCAGGCCGATGGACGCCGCGATGCCGCCGAGCGTCATCATGTTGAAGCTCATGTTCGCCAGCTTCATCGCGACGAACGTGATGAGCACGGTGATCGGGATGGTGACGATGGCGGTCAGCACGCTGCCCCAGTTCTTCAGGAAGAAGTAGAGGATGAACACCGACAGGATGAGGCCGAAGAGGATGGCGTCCCAGACGCTGCCCACGGAGTCGCGCACGAATTGCGACTGGTCGTAGAAAAAATCGAGATGCATGTCCGGCGGCAATTCCTGCCGGAGCTGCTGCATTTGCGCCTTCAGCGCGGCGGCGATGTCCAGCGTGCTGCCGTCGGGCTGGCTCTGGACGTTCAGCAAAACGGCGTTGCGGCCCTGCGCCGTGACGACGGTGAACGCCGGCGCCGGCCCGCGCTCGATGCGCGCCACGTCGCGGACGCAAATCGGATGGTTGTCGCGGACGGCAATCACGATGTTCCCGATGTCTTCTGGCGATTGCACGCGGCCGTCCACCGTGGTCAGGTAAAGGTGATAATTTTCCTCGATCATGCCGGCGGGCGCGACGAGGTTGTTCTTCGTCAGCGCGTCGCTCACGTCCTGCAAACCAAGACTGGCGGACTGCAATTTCAGCGGGTCCACGATGACGTGATATTCCGGCACGTGGCCGCCGAGAATTTCCACCTTGGCGACGCCGGGAATTTGCAGGAAGCAGCGGCTTCAGATTCGTAATTCGCCGTCTCCCACAAACTCATCAGGTCGCGATTCGAGCTGGTGAGGCTGATGCCGATGATGGGAAACGCGGAGAACGTCACGCGCTCGACCTCGGTGCCGGCGGTCGCGGGCAGGTCGCCGCGGATTTGCGCCAGCCGGCCCAGCACGTAAAGCTCCGACTGCTGCATGTCCACGCGCCAGTTGAAGAAGACATTGATCTGGGCCGAGCCGCGCTTGGTCGCCGAACGCACGGAGAGCGCGCCCGGAATGTCCTTCATCGCCTCCTCGATGGGCCGCGTGATCGTGGCCATCATTTCGTCGGCGGGCATGATGCCGTTGTCCACAAGAATCACGACGCGCGGGAAATCCGTTCGTGGAAACACCGACGACGGCGTATGGAGCGCCGACAAAACGCCCGCCAGGCACAGCGCCACCGCGATGAACGTGATGGACAGCGCGTGGCGCGTGGCGAACCGGCCCAAGGCTGAAGAGGCGGCTGGCTTCATTTCGCGGGAGTCGAATTGGTGGCCGTGGATTCATCCGCCGCGCCGAGCACACGGATTTTGGTTTTCTCCGGCAACCCGTAGGCGCCCACAGTCACGATAGACTGCGCCTTCTTTCAGTCCGGTTCCCGAAACTTCCACCCAGCCGCCCTCTCGCAAACCGGACGTCACGGGCGTCCGCACCGCCTCGTCCCCGTTCACCAGCGCGATGACGCTTTTGCCGCTTTCATCGGTCACGACGCTTTCGCTCGGCGCGGCAAGGCAATTCGTGTGAACGGCAGTCACAATTTTCAATGGCACAAATTGTCCGGGCCGCAACCCGCTGTCCGCCGGCAATAGCGCCCAGGTCATCACCGCCCCGGCTTTCGGGTCCACCGCCGGACTAACAAATGAAAGTATGGCTGACACCGGCGTTTCAGTCTGCACCTGCACTTCCTGACCGGTTTTCAAATCCGCCGCTTCCGCCGCCGGGATTTCCGCGCTGACGGCGAGACGGCTCAAATCAACCAACTCCGCAACCGGCATGTTCACGTCCACGGCGTCGCCGGGTTTGACGTTCAGGCGCGTGACCGTGCCGGCCAGCGGCGCCACCACTTCGAGCGCCGCCAGTTGCGCCTCGGCGGCCTGCAAATTTTTCAACGACGCGTTTTGCTCCGCGAACAATTTCCTCTGCCGTTCCGCTTCGGCCTGCGCGAAATCGAACGTCGCCGCGCCGGAGTTCAATTCCACCAGCACGTCGCCTTTCGCAACCTTCTGCCCGGCGACCACGTTCACTTTGGCCACCGTGCCGGCGGCCGGCGCGGCGGGTTGCGCTCCCGCCGCCGGCTGGCCTGCCGTGGCCGGTGCAGCCTCCACCGTGCCGTAGCCGCTGACGTATTTGTGCAGCGTCATTTGTTTGAGCGCGCCGGTCTGGACGGTGACGACGGACGGAACGTTTTCCGCCGCGGCCTCGTCGTCCGAGCCGGCAGCCGCGCCGCGCGATTTAATGAGCGCGTAAATGCCCAGTCCGATGGCAATGACAATGACGCCGCTAATGAGGATTTGTTTTGGTTTCATTTTTCAGTTTTGGGAAAATCATCCTGCGCCGCGCGAATTGTTTCCGGCGTCAATGTCAACGGACTTTGCACGGCGTCCTCCAACTGGCCGAGCGCCTGCTGCGCCTGGATCATCGCGGTGAGCCGGTTTTGTTCGCCGGCGGCATATTCGACTTCCGCGTTCGCCACGGCCAGCGGGTCCATTTCGCCCGCCTGCTGCTGGGCGCGGATGGAATCCAACTGCTTCTGCGAATTGTCCAGCAGCGTCCTCGCCGTGGCGATCTGCTGCAAGGCCGCGTCGTAACCGGCCAGCGCGCCGTCAATCGCCGCGACGGCGTCGGCCTGCACTTTCAGGAAATGCGCGGCGGCGGCGGCGCGGTTCGCTTCCGCCTCGGCGACCGGTCCCTGATTGTGATTCAGCACCGGCAAAGTCACCGTCAGCCCCAAACTCCCACTCGTTGTCGCCGGCGTTGCCGGTGTTCCAGCCGTAGCCCGGACCGAGGTGGATGTCGGGATATTGGTTGGCGATTTCAAGTTGGAGCGCGGACTGGCTGGCCGCGTATTCGGCCAGCGCGCCGCGCACGTCGGCGCGATTCAACAACGCCTGGCGACGGATTTCCGGCCGGGTCAGGTCGCCGGGGAAACTGGTCCAGTTCCGCGAAGGAAAATTCCACGCCGCCCAAGGCAAGCGTCGGCACGCCGAGCGCGTGGGCCAATTCCACGCGCGCCTGATTTAATTTGCCGGCGGCGTCCTGCCGTGCGAGCTGCGTGCCGGCCAGGGCCGTGCGGGCTTGCACAACTTCATAACTGGACACCGCGCCGGCGGCAAGCTGGCCTTCGAGCAAACGGACGACGTTGGTTTGCGCCGACTCCTGCCGGTCCAGCAGCGCCGCCGTTTCACGCGCGGAATAATAATTGAGCAGCGCGGCGCGAATCTGGCTGCGCACCTGCCAGACCGTGCCGACCAAATTCCAGCGCGCGGCCTCGGCCAGGTGCTCGGCCTCGGCGACGCGTTTGCCGCGTTTGCCGGCGATTTCGATGGGCACATCCACACTCACCGGCACCATCCAAGGACTGGGATTGTCGGGAATCTGGCTGTCATAAGCCGGCGTCACGGAGACGGAAGGATTCGGGCGCTGGCCGGCGGTGATTTTTGCGGCCTGTGCGGCGAGCAGTTGCGCCCGCGCCTCGGCCAGCGCCGGCTGGTAGTAAAACGCGGCGAGCGTGAGTTGTTTCAGATCCCAGGCGCCGCCTTGAGCGGGCGCGGCGACGCGGTTGGTTTCCAGAAACGCGCGGAGATTTTCATTGGCCAGCGAGCGCGTGTCGAATTCCGCTGCCGTTTTCTCCGGCGAAATCGGTTGCGGCTGATAGGTTGCGCAACCGGCCAGGAGACACGAAAGGATGATTAGGCAACAGCGCATGTGATGAAGATTAAAGTTGAAACGGCATCGTAAATCAAGTGCAGGGGCCGATTTGAAATTCTACTTTGTTCCCGGCGTGAACGGCTGCGCAAAACAGCCGTCGCCTTTCGCGTAGGCAATCCAAACCGTGTGCGTTTTGGGGTCCACGGCGATGTCGCCGGTGCCGGATTGGTCCGGCACGTCACCCAGCGGGGTCAGCTTGCCATTGGCGACGGACACGCAGGAAATTTTCCCCTGGCGGCTGGCGCAATAGGCAATGTGCAGGCCGGGGTCGTAGGCCATTTCATCCACGCGGCCGCCGATTGGCGCCGTGGCGGTGATTTTTCCGGTGGTGCGGTCGAGTAAAACCAATTTCCCGGCGCAGGCCACGAGCAAGCCGTTCTCCGGCACCACGGCGATGCCGTGCGGTCCCGTGTCCGGCGTGAGCGGCCATGCTTCGGTCACCGTGTTGCTGGCCGGGTCAATCACCGCGATGGTGTTCTTGCCTTTCACGGCTTGATAGAGATGCTTGTATTCCGGATCGAACGCCAAATCTTCCACACCGCTGCCGTCCATCTTGATGGTGGCGACGATTTTTTTCGCCGCCGGATCAATCACCCAGACTTCGCCCGCCGTGTCGTTGCATTCATAGACCAGCCCGGTGTTGGGGTTGAACGCGATCAAATCGGTGTTGGCCGGCACGGGCACTTCGCCGGCAATGTCGAGCTTGGTTGAATCCACGATGACCATGCGTCCGGGATCGTTGCCGCTGACGTAATACATGCCACGCTTCGTGTCCGTGGTGGCGTCCTGCGACGTGCTGGTGGGGATGACCTTCAGCAATTTTTTGGAAGCCAGGTCGAACACGTCGAATGTCTTGTTGCCTTCGTGGCCGAGCAGCAGGCGGTTGCCGGCGGTGTCCACGCGGATGAAATCACAGCCGCCTTTGGTGCCGGGCAGCGGAATCGGGTCGCCCGGCGTGAGCGGCGCGGTGGGCGCGGGGGTTTGGGCGTTCAAGGAAAGGGCGACGATGCAGGTGAGGGTTAGCGCAAGTTTTGTTTTCATAATTGTTTTACGGCATTCAGCTTAACGGATGTTTGAAACATGGCGATGGTTTCAAAATTAAAGTTTTGTCATTTTGCCAGCGGCAATCGCATGTTGACGGTCGTCCATTTTCCCGGAGCCGAATCAATTCGGATCGTCCCGCCGTGCGCGGAAACAATCCACTGCGCGATGCTCAAGCCAAGACCGCAGCCGTCCACCGCCTGGCTGTGAGCCGGGTCGCCGCGAAAAAAACGGTCGAACACGCGCGGCAGGATTTCCAGCGGAATGCCCGCGCCGGTGTTGGCGATGGTGAATTCCGCGAAACCGTCCGCGCGCCGCAAATTCATCGCTACGCCGCCCTGCGGTTGATTGTATTTGACCGCGTTGTCGGCCAGATTGAGCAATAATTGCCGCAGCCGGTGCCGGTCGCCGCGCACGGAAATCTCATCGCAATTCTTCAATTCAACTTTGATGTCCTGCGACTCGGCCAGAATCTGCGTGTCGGCAAAAGCTTCGCGGACCAATTCGTCAAAACGGAGCGGCTCCAGTTTCAAGGCGACCTGGCCCGCGTCGGCCTTGGCCAGCAGCGTCAGCCCGTCCACAATGCGGGCGAGCCGGCGCAACTCATCCAACTGGCTGGCGGCGCGCTCGCGTTCGGCGGACGGAAGCGATTCGTCGCGCGACGCGGTTTCGGCCTCGCCGCACAGGATGGTGAGCGGCGTTTTCAATTCGTGCGAGGCGTGCAGGGTGAATTCATGGACGCGCTTGAATGAATCGTCGAGCCGCGCGAGCGTGTCGTTGAATCCCTTCGTGAGCTGGTCCAATTCATCGCCGTTGCCGGAACACGGCAGCGGGTCGCGCAGGTTGCGTTCGTGGATTTTTGTGATGGCGTCGGTCAATTTTTTCACCGGCCCCAGCGCGCGGCGCGTCAACCACCAGCCGCCGAGGAGTCCGAGCAAAATCGCAGGCAGGCCGACTTGCAAAACCATCTCGCTGGTTTCGCCGATGGCGTGCTCCGTCGGCTCGCGCCGGTGTTCGTGGCGCAGTTGCTCGTCAATTTCCCGGTAGGTTCCGAGACCGATGATCAGCAATGACACAATCAGAATGCCGGCATACCAGAACGTCAAACGCGTGCGGATGGTCATGGGCAATTTCTCCGGGGAAACATCCAACATTCAGCATTCAACATCGAACATCCAATGAACATCGGGTGGAACAGGCCTCCGGCCTGTGGTTTCGGGCGTCGCGCCCGAAAGCGGATGGCGAGGGGCCGCCAATCGCGCGAAGACTTCTCTCCGTAAGTTGCATTCTCCTCCACTCGAAATTCGGCGTGACGCCGGATTTGACGGGCGCGACGCCCGTTCCACCTGACACATTGGGTGTTGGTTGTTCGGTGTTGGGTGTTCGATGTTTCCAAAGTTTTTATTCCTTCATCACATAGCCCGCGCCGCGCACGGTGTGGAGCAGCCTTGGGTTCAAAGCCCGCGTCAATTTTCTCGCGCAGCCGGCGGATGTAGACGTCCACCAAGTTCGTGCCGGGGTCGAAACTGTAGTCCCAGACTTTTTCAATGATGGTCATCCGCCCGCAAATGCGGCCGGTTTCGCGCATGAGAAATTCCAGCAGCCGGAATTCGCGCGCGGTCAATTCGATCTTCATTTCGCCGCGCTGCGCCTGGCGGGCCAACGTGTCCAGCGTCAAATCACCAACGCGCAGCACGGTGGATTTGTTTTCGCCGCCGCGTCGGGTGAGGGCGCGGACGCGGGCGACGAGTTCGACGAGTTCAAACGGCTTTGCCAGATAGTCATCCGCGCCGGCGTCCAGCCCTTCGACGCGCTCGTTGACTTCGCCGCGCGCGGAAAGCAGCAGCACGGGAATCGCATTTATATTTTCGCGCAACTGGCGCAGCACGCTCAAGCCGTCGCGCCCCGGCAGCATGATGTCCAGCACAATGCCGTCAAAGGGCGTGGCCCGCGCCGCCGCCAGCGCGTCGTCGCCGTTGTGGCAGACGTCCACGGCGAAACCTTCGGCCTGGAGCGCCTTGCGGACAAACGACGCCGTCTTCTTTTCGTCTTCAACGACCAGCACGCGCATGGATTGAGGATTGCTCATTTGCAAACTGGTTCAAACGTAAAAATTCCGGCTCCACGGCGATTGCCAGCGAAGCGGACGGGCCATTGAACCAGATGGAAATGAACGTCCGCTAAATGGCGCATGACCATCCTGTCAGTGTGCATCTTGACAGTTCCCCCGGAAAGAGGGTAAGAAGGTGAATGGTTCCTCACGAATGAAATGAACCACAACCCTACAAGAGCCAAAGCACGATGAAGACAGCTGAGGAATCGTTCCCGTCGCTGGCCCAGATTGAAGCCGAAGTGATGGCTGAAGGCCGGGAATGGACGAGCAAGCGACTGCAAGCACGACTGCAACAAACCGCCGACGCCCAAGGCGAGGTTCCCCCCAAAGCCAGCGGCGGCTGATTCATCGGCACGCGTATCGGTTTCATCTGGACACGGGCGCGGGCGTCATTGAAGTCCAAACCTGGCACGGACAGGATCCCGACGACGGACATTGGGGCTGTCCGCTGCGCGAGCGGTGGGGGCTGTTGGCGTATCAACAGATGAGTCCGGGGTGGCAACGACAATTGGCCTTCACGCTGACGGCAACCACATCGTATGAAGGAGCGGCGGCGTTGTTGCGGCGGTTGGGTCATGGTGCGGATGACGCCACCCTGCACGCGCTGGCGCAGAAGTTGGGCGAGCGGGCTGAAGCCCAAACGCAACAACGGTTGGAACGTCCGGCGGTGGAACAAATGCCGCAACGGGCGGCCAGCGAACTGGGCATACTGATGCTGGACGGCTGGCAGGTGCGGCAACGCGGACTGGGTTGGGGCAAGCCCCAGACGCAAAATCCCCGCGTGGAATGGCACGAATTGAAGACCGGGGTGTTTCATTTGCAGGAACAGGCGGCGCGCAAAAACGGGCGGGGAATGCTGACGGACAAGGTGGTGGTCAGCTGGCAGGGCGAGCCGTTGGAATTGGGCCGCGCCCGGGAGAAACTGGTGGTCAGCGACGGCGCCCCATGGATTTGGAATGTGGTGCAAGACCGGTGGCGGGGGGCTGTGGAGTTGTTGGATTTTTATCACGCCAGCCAGCACGTCTGGGCGTTGGGTGAAGCGGTGCAGGGAACTCGGGAAGCGGCGCGCGACTGGGTGGAGAAACAACTTCACCAACTGCGGCATGGCCGACAGGCGGCGGCATTGCGCGCCATGGCCGGACTCAAAACCGGCCGGAGCCAGGCCGGCAAAGTCATCCGGCGGGAACAAAACTATTTTGCCGGACACGCTGGACGCATGAACTATCGTGCGGCGGCCCAGCGTGGCTGGCCGATTGGTTCGGGGCCGGTGGAATCGGCCTGTCTGCAACGGCAAGGACGTTTCAAACGCAGCGGCCAGTTTTGGACACCGCCCGGCTTGCGACACTTGAGCGCCCTCATCGAAGCACGGCAGAACGGTCACTGGGATGCACTCTGGAATCAATAGCCGGGGAACCTGTCAGATGCACACGTAAACAATTCCCTTTCGCGAACTTAGTTGACAAATCGTGGCAAAATCGTAACATTACATCATTCGGGTGGTAGAACGTTTCTTCTGCGGGGTTCCCCACCCCCACCTCCTTGGCGTTTGCCACCCGAATTTTCAAACGCCCATTTGGAACCAGAACTTGACGGTTCACCCAGCTTTCTTTAATCTTTATTTCCCCTAGCGGGGGCGTAGCTCAATTGGTTAGAGCGCTGCCCTGTCACGGCAGAGGTTACGGGTTCGAGCCCCGCCGCTCCCGCCATTCTCCATATTATGACCACTGGTGACAAGTGGTGTCATGGCGAGTCTTTCGTCAATAGTTGCAATGGTTTTATTCGATTTTCCCCCGCCATTCGTTGTGACAGCCGATGACCCGTTTTGACTGACTGCGACCAATTCGTGTGAGGCTCCTTGTGAGGCTTGTTCCGCATAGTTTGGTAACGCATCAAACGCCGCCCAAGTGCCAAGCAGGTTTTCATCGGTATAAATTTTATCTGTCAGCCGCCGGTCACTATGTCGCATAAGCGTCATCGCCACCCGGCTTGCCACTCCCCCGCGCGCCAAATTGGTTCCGAACGTATGACGCAGCGAATGAAAAACCGCTTTGCGTCCAAGCGTGTCCTGGAGCGGAATGCTGGCTTTGATTAAATCCCTGCGAAATCGCTCAATTCGCGGAATACGCTTGAAAACCAATTCATCATCGAACACGCCGCGGCCTTTGAATTCCCGCAATGCCGCCGCCAATTCAGGGTGCAAGCTGGTCTATTTGATGGCTGTTCATACTGGTCTTCGTAGTTCGGAACTGGCTGCGCTCAAATGGAATGATTTGCACTTGGATGCGGTCACTCCGTTCGTAAAAATTCGGGCTTCAACCACCAAGAATGGCAAATCAGCCGATATGCGTTTTCCGCTCCCGAATTATTTCCTCAGCCTCCGCCGCCAGTTTTTCCGCCTTTTGCTTTTGCTGGGTGGTGCCATGGTCATCGGCAACGTTTTTCAAATAATCCAGCCAATCTTGCGATTCGGCCACCAGCGACGGCCACTTCAAGGCATCGGTGGCTTCATCCAGCTTGAGCTTCAATTCCAGTAATCGTTTTTCCGCCTGTAGTGCCGCCGTCGGATCGGCTTTGGCGGCAGAAATGATTTCTTTAACCTCTTGTGCGAGGGGGGAAGCCTCCACTTCAGCCACCAATCGTTCCGACGTCTCACCGCCGGTTCCGGCGGCTTTTGATTTCACATCACGGAATCGTTTCATTTCCGTCTCATATTCCTTTTTCAAATCAACCGGGTTCGGCTGGTGGCGTTTCATTTCAATTTTCGCCTTAAATTCCTCGTCGAGAATCGGGATGTAAGCCGTTACGGTCATCAGGCGCGACGCATCCATTACCAGTGTCACTTCCACCTCGCTGCCCGCCGGCAGATCGCGCCGGACCATATCGCCACGAATCTCAAGCGCCCCATTTAACCGATTTCGGTCGGCTTTTTCATTCTCACCTTCCACAACGGGGATTTTGAAAATATCCTCGGAACGACCCTGCCTGAGCGGATGGATGGTAAGATAATCCTTGGTTGCCTTGAGCGGCAAACCACGTCCTTTTTCAAAAAGCTGGTCGTATTCATTGTTGGCAAGCGCAATCCCGACCGGATTTGCTCTCACCAAATTCCTCGGGCCAAAACCAGAAGAATTCGTCTATCAGGCGTTTCTCCGGATCTTTCAGCTTCTGAATTGCTTCACGAATCTCGTCGAGACTTGGCGGTGGCTTCAGTGAGAAAGCCGCTGCGTGTGTGTGTGGTTGTTGCCCAAGTTCGGCGAGCATTTTGAGCTTGTCCACATGCTTGGCAACTTCGCGGGCGGTTGCATCAACTGAAAGTCCCGTGATGCGGAAGGCGTTTTTGCGAAATAAATCCTTGGTCGCGGCATCGAGAAGTGATTTGCACTCCGAGTTGTCGCTTCGTTTACGTTGAGAATCTTTACCATGGGAATCAGATTCTCCCTGTGGAAAATCGAACGTAACTTTGCCGTTGTCATCCATGACTAGAAACGCGGAAAAAGGTTTGCCAGCGTTGGAAATGAATTTGTGGAGCAAATCTGTCCGCCTATCGCGAAGAAGCTTGGATACCTGGGTTGGGTCCAAAACCTGACCCAAAATGACTCCAGAAATTTTGAAACCGCACCCCTTGCCTCGACAAAAATAGCCCGTGCCCCCCTCCAGGACTTCCGATCCGCATCTTGGACACAAGCCAATCATTTTCAGTTTCGTTATTTTGACTACATGCTGATGCCGCAGCGCCAGAGTTTGACCCGGTGCGCGTATTTCTGGCGCAATTCTGGCGATTTGTTGAAGGCTTCTTCCATCAGGTCGGCGGCCTCGGCAAGCCGGCCCGCTTGCCGCGCCTTTAACGCTTTTTGCACCATGTTTATCGCAATCCCTTCGTTTGCCGGGGATGGCGTCCCCAGCACGGTTTTTGATTGCTCGCTGGAAAGTGATTTTGGCTTTGATGCGGACTCGTGACTTGTGGGTTTCCAATTCTCCAACGCAGTCAAAAGTTCTTTGGCAGTTGGATACCGTTTGTCTGCCTGTTTTTCGAGCGTCTTCATCACGATGGAGTCGAGTGCGTGATTCACGTCTGGATTGGTCTCGGACGGCGGCGACACGGGCTTATCGAACAGATTTTTGCTGGCCCAACTGACGTTGGCCGGCATTTCAAACGGCAGCCGATCCGTCAGCAGCAGGTAAAGAGTGGCACCGATCGCCCACACGTCGGCAGCGCACGAATCACCTTTGCGCTCGGCAAAAGCCTCCGGCGGCTTGAAGGCCAGTGTGCCGGCGGCGGTCGCCAGCAACGTGAGCGGGTTCACTGTCTTGGCCAGCCCAAAATCGCTGACGCGCGCCCGCAATCCGTCTGCCTCATATCCGACGAGCACGTTTTGCGGCTTGATGTCGCGGTGAATGATGGGTGGGTTTTCCCGATGCGCCTGCGATATGCCCCGGCAAATCTGCTTTATCAGGTCAATGGTGGTTTCGATGGGGACAAACTGACCGCCGTGCGAGCGCCAGAATTTGTCGAGACTGCCGCCCGGCACATGCTCCATCGTGAAAAATCCACAGGCTCCATTCGGGGTCTCAAAGATGTCGGCGTTGAAAACGCTGATAATGTTCGGGTGCTTGATGTGGGTCAGCAGAATTGCCTCACCGAGCATTTCCTGAATCTCGTCGAGATTCATGCCGACCCGTTTGAACACCTTCATGGCCTGCCGGCCAAGGAAACGATGTTTGACGCGATAGACCTCCGCAAACGCGCCTTCTCCCAAGAAGCGTTCCACTTCGTAGGTGTCACGAATCGTCTGGCCTTCTGTGAGCAAGCGCATAACGTCTTTGGGACATCATGCTAATTCGTCAACGAGCCTCTGAAAAGAGAAATGAATTTGCGTCGCGGCTTATTTTACAAAATCATTCAACGCATTTTCCAGCTTTTTGAATATTTCTTCCAAGCGCAACACCAGCGGGGACATTTTCTGCCAGTCCAAGTCAAAGGAATAGGCGTTGCGGAACACATGACGGAAACGCAGGTATTCGTTCAACGCGTCGTGAAGTTCTTCCGACAGCAACGCCGGGCGGTGTGCCGTCGGCGACTTCATCCGCAACAAAAGTTCGCGATGCCATGAATCGCCGCGCACTGGCTCGTCGTCCAACTCCACCGCCACGCGCTTAAAAATATTTTCCACGCCGGTGTAGAATGAATGGAGCAACGCTGCCAGCGCGGACAGTTCGATTTCAGTCGGAGCCGTGGTGCGGCATTTGGCGAGAAGTCCGTGAATTCCAGACAGCAAACGCTGCAACTGTTCGCGTTCCGTGGCCTGTTGCTTGCGGAATTTATCCCACTCGGACGAGTTCATTCTCCGTGCGAAGGTATCGGGTGAACGGCGTGTTGATGTCCAAGTCAATCAAATCAACCGAGCGGCCAATCAAATCACTGACCCGCGCGCCCATGCGATAGAAAACCGACGGCGGCAGACCGGAAACCGCCAGGTCGAGATCGGAAGCGGCATCACCCGTCCCATGTGCAGCAGAACCGAAGACATAAATCTCCCGTGCGCCAGCAGTTTTGAGTTCGGCGGCGACTCGCTTGATTAAAATGTCTGTCTCGGTGCTCACGGTTATATTGATTGTGCGTCTTTTGAGTCTGAAAGTCAAAAGTTTAAGAAATGTGCCTTCAATTCCAAATGATTGAACTGGCGTGAAAATCCTGTCGTGCGCGAAATCCTAAAAGCAAAACTCCCGGAGCCGGGCGGCGGGTCAACGGTGGAACTCGCAGCGCAGCGGAGAGTCTTACCTTGACGCGACGACCGGCGACACACAATTGAATTTTGGATTCGCGCACACAGCCCATGCCATGAATTTTCATAGGGACTGGTTCACTCATAAGCGGGAAAATAGTCGCCGAAGATCATCCGCCACGTTTCTATCGCATCTGCTGTTTTGCCGCGCTGCTCATAAGCTTCTGCTTTGACAGCGCGTTCGTATGCGAGCTGAAATTCTCCGACAGCTTCCTGGATTTTTGCGGTGCCGGCAATATAGCAGCCAACATCCCCGCTATATCCGGTGGGATCGGGATTTTGTTTGCTGACAAGTTCACGGCCCTTGTCAAAGAAGAATCTGACACCGGAAGGAAAATTGGAAATGGTAACTCCATTCAAGATTGACCAAGCCAAAACTTCGAGATGAAACGACCGAAAATACCGGTCAATGTTTTTATTCCATGCCTTGATCATTTTGATGAGCGGCACCAAATCGCCATTGTGAGCAGCGTTGGCCTTGGTGCTGATTTCAACGTGTTTTTTGGGGTCGGTCGAAATCCAGCTTTGCGTAATGGAATTTGGGATTAGGTATCCACCGCCCTGCCTGTTAAAACTCGGAACGACATCAATCAAAAAGTCATCAAACCGAATCGTTGCTGCTTGGCCGTTGCGGCCAATATCAGGGGTTCTGGTGTAGGTTTTTCTCAGCGTTTTTTTCACCAAGTCGAGCAATCCAGCCTGACCTCCATTCTGACCACTGAACTGGTGGTAATAATCTGATTTGAGAACAACAAAAACATCAATGTCAGCTTCAGAAAGAGGCGCGATCATTGTGTCGCGGGCGTAAGAGCCGGTCAGGAATGAATCAAGCACCTCCAAATCGGCTTCGACAACCTCACGAACATTGGTTTGGCGGGTGGAAACCGTCGAGCTTTGCAACCCGGTTATTTCGAGGTTTTCCTTTAATTCCAGAAATGCCTGATTGATGGTGGTCGCCATTGATGAATGCGTTGTGATGGCATCAGCTCCCCGGCTCCTGACGAAAATCTGCCCATTGTTCTCTGAGGTGGTTGCAGTGAAACTTCCAGGCAAAGGTAGGCAGCAACGGAGCCGAACTTCTTGCCGTCTGATAATCGTGCAAGACCGAGAGCGCGTCACGTTCGGCCAGCCAGTCCGCGATGTATGTGCGGTCAACGGCCACGCCGAGGCCGTCTGCCATTTCCCATTTTCGCAACGCTGCTTCGCCTTCTGATTTCCAACAGTCAGATCGCCACCGGACGGTTTCGGTGGCCAGAACAGCCAGAAACGCGATTACGGCACTCAGGTTCGGGTTTAATTCCGCGAAAATCGAGATGACCGCAAAAATGAGAACGGCGAATTGAAAAAGAAGATAGGCTGAATACCAACGTTTCGCTTTGCGAAATGTTTTAGAGATGATTTTCCTTAATTTCAGCAAATCCTCGGTCATTTTGGAAAGGTGTAATTGAACACAATGTCCCATTGTCTCCGAGCTTCGTTTGTTTTGCCAGCATAGTCAGACAGACAGCCGTCCTTGGCATGGTCGCGTGAGTATCTGACGGATGCCAGCGAACTCTCTCGTTGTGCTTCGGTTTGGACGGCGCGGATGTGGCCGGCAATTCCAAGCGGATCTTGCAAGGCGCGGCATTCCCGTTCAGCAATCAATTGCAGGGTTTCCGTAACGCAGGCGGCATAGCTTTTTACCCCGACGCAAATTCCTTCCGAGGCCAGGAGCATCTCAATGTGAAATGAAGACAGCGGCACGCGCGGCGACCGGCATTCCCGCCAATATTTCATAAGCTGCGCGACACGACGAAGTTTGCCACCACTCCGACCGTCGGCCTCCCGGATAAATTTATTGTGCAGTTCTGGGCAGGAAGGCATCCAACCGCCTGCGCCGTCCGGGATATGGTATAGGGGCCAGTTGTTTGGCAGCATACCCTCAAAAACAGCCGGCACAACGTCCACGCTTGCACCCTGGGAAAAGGGGACGACAATCGCGTGAACATCCGTGCGAACAGGCGTATTCGGATACCGCTTCAATAATTCGATGCGAATCCTTTCCAAAGCGGTTCTCGAAGTGACCAAATCATCACCCCACTTGAAATCCTTTCTTGAAATCAAGGCCATCAAGTCCGCGTCACTGCCGCCACGGATGAAAGTGTCCCGGCCAAAACTTCCGGTCGCCGGGAATTTGCGGATATTAAAGGTCGCGGTGAGCCTGTTTTTAATTGTGCAAAGATGTTGCTGGGCCATTGCCTTCTCGTTGTCGGAAGGCTGAACCCGATTAACAAGTTTCCCAAAGCATGTTGCGACATTCATACGTCAAAGGCGGCACAATTAACGGGTTTTGTTCCATCGGTGCCAACAAGCGAGATTAGCCGAAATCGAGGAAAAGAGTAGCAGAATTGGCAATTCTCCACACGCAACAAAAGGGGGAAGGGGGGAAGACGGGATGCGAAGTCGGCTACGGCGGCAGTTGCCTACGTTCACGCCAACCGTAAAACGGCGTTGATACGAACCATCAGGAAAAGTGTTTTGCGACGAGACACCATCCCCTTACGGTCGTAGAGGTCAGACTGGCACAGACGCGCCGGGGCGACAAAAAGCGACAAAAGGCGGCAACGAACTTGTCGCAATATGACGCCTTTTGTCGCTGGCAATTTGCCGCAAGTTGTCGCCTTTTGCCGTCAGCAGTGAGCGCAAAGGTGATTCGTGCGCTGCCGACGTGTGGGCGATCGGTGCCACTCTTTACCCCGTAGTTTCACACGGTTTTTACGGCTCGCCAAAATCTCGCCGATGGTCGCGCGAAATGCTTCGCTTGCGCTAACCGCATTGTTGCGTCAGGTGTTAACCCTGTTATTTCACCGTGTTGCTAACCGCGTTGCGAACTTTGTTGCTTCGGGTGTTGCCTCACGTGTTACCACCATACTGCTAACCGTGCTGCCAACCAAAATACTTGCTTCTATGGTGGCGTTACTGGCTTGTCGGGGCGGCGTCCGAACCTTTGTGGCTGCGCGTGGCTGGCGGTCGTCGCTGGCCTGCTTATTAGGCGCTCTGGCTGCCGCGCCGGGCAGCCTGGCGATGCTGGCGCATCGCCTGATTGCTTTCCGGGCTTGTGTTAGCTCGCTGGCGGTTTCGATTTCAGGCTGGCCTCGAATTCTTCCCGTTCGCTTGGAGTCATCATTTTCACGTTGGCGATGTGCGGTCCGCGTGAACGGTATGGAGAATATTCGTTTGGTGGCGGCGTGCCAGTGTCCGCCGGCGCAGTGGTCGGCGCTGGCGTGGCCGGCACGGGCTTTGCGGCCAGCGCGGTTTTCGCCCGTTTCCGTCGCTTGCGCGATTTCCCGCCTTCCAGGACGATGCGGCCGTATTCGGCCACACGCGCCCGACTGGTATTGACGCCATGTTGTTGCAGCAATTCAGCAATGGCGGAGTAGGACGCATTTTGCTTACGCAATTCCACGATGGAATCGTGAACTGGTTTCAAACCGTTGAACGGGACGCGACGCGGATTAGGCCGGAATTCCTGAACCGCCTTGCGAAGCGATTCAAGATCGGGCGTTAGTATGGTTGGCGTGTTCATAATTTTTAGATGTCATGGTTAAAAGCTGACGACGGAATTTCCACGAGCCACTTGCGAGATGTTGCCTTGGCCGCTGCGCGGACTGCGGCACGGCTGTTGCGCAGACATATTGCGAGTTGTCTCGCAAGTTTCCGGCGCGGACATGGCGCGTCCAAGTCCGGCGCAAGGCAAGTTGTCTTGCGAGTCGTCTTGACGGACGTTCAGCGGCATTGCCGCTGCCGCCGCCCGGCCATTGCCGGGACGTTGCGCGGATATGCCACGAGACATTTCGCCGGATTTCTTGCCGGATGGTTCGCGCCCATCGCGCGACTGTCTCGCGGGACTCCGCGCAGTTTTCGGCGAGCCATTGGCGAGCCGTAAAAACCTTGTCCTGACAAGGGGTAAGGCTTCCACCCTATCAAAACGGTAGCACAAAACCGTGCGACTGCACCGTGACTTGAAAATTGTTGCATTGGTTTTGACACGCTTCGTGTGCCTGACTGTGCAAATTGACAATGCAATTTGCGTAGTGAAATTAACCGTGCCGGCGTTTTCGTTTTTGCGAGCGCGCTGGACACAATCTGATTGCCGGGAATGTAATGCGATCATGGTTCGCCCATTATTTCGTTGTCGTCATTCCGCGCCGGGTCAACATCGGCGATGATGATTGGCGGTTGTGTGTGCATCGGCGGTCGCGTCGTGATGATGACGCCGGGAATGACCGTGACGGGGTTGCCATGTGGCCGTTTCCGCCGCAAGCCACCGCTCAACACCCAAGCAATCACCACCAAGGACAGCCAGACGAATACGAGGTAACAATAAACGCCGTAATCCTGAATCAAGGCGTCCAGAGCGTTGAATACGGGATTCAGCACCGCAGCCGGATTTAAGTTCATGGCTGTCCCTCCGCTGATTTGACGATGGCGAGAATTGCCGCCTTGAACGGTGAGGGGAGTTTAGACCATGCAGCGACTACACGTGACAGGTCGTGACCGGGTGAGACCGGTTTTTGTGAGGCTATTTGTGAGGGTGCAGTGGCGAAAGGCCCGTCATTATTGGATTTGTGACAGGTTCGAGCCCCGCCGCTCCCGCCAGTTTTTGCCCACGCACGCTTTCCCCGGACACTCCGCTGCCAAAGCTGCCTCATAACCCGTCCAGCGCGCGCTGCAATTCCGCGTCCGTGTTGTAGAAATGCGGCGAGAGGCGGATGTAATTCTGCCCCTTCCGGTCAGTGCGCAGCGACGTGACGATGCCGGCGTCCGCCAGCTTTTTGTGCAAGGCCGCCAGGTCCTTTCCCGGCTGGAAAAATGAAACGATGCCGCTGGCGTTTTCCAGTTTCGCGTCGGCGTTCAAGACAGTGAATCCTTTCGCCTGCAACGCCGGCACGAGCCACGCGCGTTTGCGGAGCAGTTCGGCG
This sequence comes from uncultured Verrucomicrobiae bacterium, assembly GCA_963764035.1. Taxonomy (GTDB): domain Bacteria; phylum Verrucomicrobiota; class Verrucomicrobiia; order Limisphaerales; family UBA11358; genus UBA11358. The sequence continues at coordinate 589,143 of CAVXQV010000005.1, read as the reverse complement.
GCAATGTTTTCCACGCCCATTTCCAGCGCCAGTTCCATCGCGGCAATCAAACCGACCAGCCCGAGGAGATTGTGCGTGCCGGCCTCGTATTTGACCGCGCCGCTGCGGAAGACAATTTGTTCCTGCGCGACGAAATTCGGGTTCCGCACGTTGTGCCAGCCATAAATCGGCGGATTCAGTTTTTCCTGAAGCTCGCGCCGGACGTAAAACATGCCCGCGCCGCACGGGCCGAGCAGCCATTTGTGCGCGTCGGCGGCCAGAAAATCCACGTGCTCCACCGTCGTCGGAAACGCGCCGAGCGTTTGAATCGCGTCGAGGCAGAACAAAATGCCGCGCTCGCGCAGAAATTTGCCGATGGCCTCGTGTTCCAGCCGGAAACCGCTGATGAAATGGCAGGACGCCAGCGCGACGAGCCGCGTGTTTTCATCCACCTGGCCCATCACGTCCTTCGGGCGGATGACGCCGAGGCCGCGCGTGTTGAGCAGGCGCACTTCGACGCCCTGGTCGGCCAGCGCCATCCACGGATAAACGTTCGATGGATAATCGTCGTGGTAGATGAGGATGTTGTCGCCCTTGCGAAATTTCAGTCCGGCGGCGACGAAGCTCAACGCCAGCGAGGTCGGCCCGACGAGCGCGATTTCGTCCGGCTGGCAATTCAGCAATTGCGCGCCGAGTTTGCGCGCGTCGTCCAGCCGGTGCAGCATGAAAGCTTCCTGGTCGCCGAGCGGTGCCTTGGCGGGCGCAATCGGCAATGGCCTCGGCCACGCGGCGCGGCAGCGGGCAGACGCCGGCGTGCGCGAGGAAGATTTTTTCGCGCGCGACGGGGAATTCGTGCCGGCGCAGATTCTTCGTTGGCGAGGATTTCAGTCAATGTCATGCGACGAAGTTAATTGGCGGAGGACGACGTGCAAAGCGGAATTAAATTCCGTTGAGAGATATTGGAAAGCTCACTGCCTGGGCCGTAAAACTGGATGAAGAATTGGAGGACGACATAAGCGATGCACAACACGATCAGGAGGTAAATGAGGCGCGGCGTCCAGGTGGCGAAAGCATGTGAGTTTGCGCGTGCCTTCCTCCTGATAATAACGTGTAAAGCCGGCGCAGCGTTTCGTCCAGTTTGCCGCTGATTTCGCCGCTGGCGTAGAGATTGGCAAACGTTTCCGGGAAACAGCCGGCAGGCGCGCACCAGTTCGGCGGGCGTCCGTCCGGCGGCCAGTTGCGGTTTCCAAGCCGCCACCGCGCGGCGGAACGCGGGCGAACCGCTCGCCGTCGCGGCCAGAGTCCCAGCTTCGACGACGGTCACGCCGGCGCTGATGAGCGCTTCGAGCGCCGCGGCCAGCCGCGACAAGCGCGAGATAATGCCGCGCCGTGCCGAGCAGGGGAACCGGACGCAACAGCGATTCGATGCGCGCGCGCCACGGTTCGCCGTGTTTGCTTTGCAGGGCGTAAATCATCAAGGCGGTGACGGCGTAAAGCGGCGCGAGAACAAGCCCGGCCCGGACGAACAGCCAGGACAGGCTGGCGTTGAACTGAGAATTCGGCAAATGGCAGCACGATCAGGAAAATGAACGCAGCAAAATGGACCAGCCCGACGGGATAAATGAGCTGGGCAATCACCTGTTTGATGATGCGGGCGCGGTCGTTGTAATAATCGGCGAGCAGCCGGAAACAGCCGTCGAGCCGCCCGCTGCGTTCGCCGGCCTCAATCAAGCGCGATGTCAAACGCCGGCAGCCAGCCGTCGTGCTGCAGGCTCTCGGAGAGCGTCCGGCCATTGGCGAGTTCGTCCAGGAAATGCTGGAGCGGCCCGCGGTAGGAAGCGGAAGGCGGGTTGCGTCTGATTTGTTCCAGCGCGGGCACGACGCCGATGCCGGCGGACGTAAGCTGGGCAAGCTGATGATAAAACTCCGCCCGGTGGTGGAATTGGCGGGGCGTGACGATGAGCGGCATACGCCCACGCGGGTTCAGACCGCGACGCGGTCGAGGCTGGCTTTGAAATCGCGCTTGCTGTGCGCGCCGACCATCTGGTCGGCGACCTGGCCCTTGCTGAAGACCAGCAGCGTGGGGATGGCGCGGACGCCGTATTGGGCGGCGAGGCCCTGCTGTTCGTCCACGTTGACCTTGCCGATTTTCACCTTGCCGTCGTATTCGTCGGCCAGTTCGTCCAGCAGCGGCGCGATCATTTTGCACGGGACCGCACCATTCGGCCCAGAAATCCACGAGCACGGGCGACGGCGATTGCAGGACTTGCTGTGCAAAATTGTCCTGCGTCAGTGTGACAATGAGCGGTGAAGCCATAATAAACAAAAAATCAAACCAGCGTGAACGGCGTCAGTTCAACTACCGTATTGGATGCCAAACATGAGATAAAGCGCGCTGCCGACGGCAAACAGCGCGGCCACCATGGCGACAATGGCCAGAACCTTGTCGAGCGTGCCGACCGTCGGCGCGGCCGCGCGCGCGGGCCGCTGGCCGGCGGGCGCGGTGGTGGCGCGGGGCGCGGCCGTCGGGGCGGCGCCGCGTTGCGCGACCGGCGCGGCGGTTGGCGGCCCGGGCAATGGACGGCAGCGGCGGCGCGCTGGGCGCGCCGGTCGGCCCGCCGGGCGGCAGCGTCGGCAACTTGATGGTCGGCGCGGCGGACGGCTTCGGCGGCAAATTGATGCGGACGGTTTCTTTCTTGGGCTGGACCTTGCCGGTTTCTTTTTTCGGCGGCACAGCGCCTCCCGGAGCGCCCGGAATGTTTGGAGGAATGTCGGCCATAATGTTCGCGTTTAAGATAAACTGCCTTCGCAGGCTGTCAAACTTTATTCCAAAAAAACCGGACCGGCGTCAAATCGCCAGACCGGCCGTGAAAAATCAACGCGGCTGCGGCGATCGCCGCTCGACGCCGCGTTCCCGCTCCAGCGCGGCGGGCGCTCCTCGCGGGGGCGGGCGACGTTGACGGTGATGGTGCGGCCCTGAAAATCCTTGTTGTGGAATTGCTCGATGGCCTTCTGCGCCTCCTCGGGCGTGGCAAATTCCACGAAAGCGAAACCGCGGGATTTGCCGGTGACCTTGTCCATCATCAGGTTCACGCAGGTGACCGCGCCGGCCTGGGCGAAGTATTCCTGCAGATCGTTTTCCCCCGTTTGAAACGAGAGGTTGCCTACAAATAATCGGTTTTGGTTCATAACATGGACGCTCAAAAAACCAAGTGGGAGGTCTGCACCGGCAGGTTCACTGAATGTCGCTTTCTCTTTTGATTGACGGACAATCTGTCTTGTTGACACCAACACTGTTCGTTCTTTGAACGAGACGCGGCTTTTCTAACAAAACCGCGGTCGGAAGTCAATCAGGTTTTTTCCTCGATCAATTCCCGCCGCGCCCCGCCGAGCAATTGCTCGATGAAATTGGTGGAATAAACGCCGCGCCGGAAATTCGGCTCCTGCATGATGGCCTGCTGGAACGAAATCGTCGTCTTGATGCCGGTGATCATGTATTCGGACAGCGCGCGGTTCATCCGGTCAATCGCCTCGCGCCGGTCCTTGCCGGTCGCAATCAGCTTGCCGATCATCGAGTCATAGGTCGGCGGAATCGTGTAGCCGGCATAAACGTGGGTGTCCACGCGCACGCCGCGGCCGCCGGGCTGGTAATACATCTCCAACCGGCCGGGGCTGGGACGGAAATCGTCAAACGGATCCTCGGCGTTGATGCGGCATTCGATCGCGTGCCCCTTGATTTCAATCTGCGCCCTGCGAATGTTGCAGCGGCTCGCCCATGGCCAGCATGATCTGGTAGCGCACCAGGTCAATGCCCGTGACCTCCTCGGTGACGGGATGCTCGACCTGGATGCGCTTGTTGACTTCGAGGAAATAATAATTGCCCTGGTCGTCCACGATGAATTCCACCGTGCCGGCGTTCGTGTAACGCGCGGCCTCGGCAATGCGGACGGCGGCCTTGCCGATCTTGTCGCGCAGCTTGCGGAACTTGTTTTCCAGCAGCGGCGACGGCGATTCCTCGACCAGCTTTTGGTTGCGGCGCTGGATGGAGCAATCGCGTTCGCCCAGATGGATGATGCGGCCCTTCTGGTCGCCGAGAATCTGGATTTCGATGTGGTGCGGATTCTCGATGTATTTTTCGATGTAAACGCCCGAATTGCCAAACGCCTTTTCCGCCTCGGACCGCGCCGTGTGATAGCCCTTCACCAGCGACGGGTCGTTGTGCGCCACGCGCATCCCGCGTCCGCCGCCGCCCGCCACGGCCTTGATCATCACCGGATAACCGATTTGCTTGGCGACGGCCAGGGCGTCCTGTTCCTTTTCAACCACGCCTTCCGATCCGGGCGGCGTGGCCACGCCGGCCTTTTTGGCCAGCGCCCGGCTGACCGCCTTGTCAGACAGCGCCTGCATCGCGCGCGGGCTGGGGCCGATGAACCGGATGTTGCAACTCTCGCAAACCTCGGCGAAATGCGCGTTCTCGGAAAGAAAACCGTATCCGGGATGAATGGCATCCACGTCCGTGATTTCCGCCGCGCTGATGATGCGGTCAATGCGCAGGTAGCTGTCCGCCGCGGCCGCCTTGCCGATGCAAATCGCCTCGTCGGCCATTTGCACGTGCATCGAATTGGCGTCCACCTCCGAATAAACGGCCACGGTGCGGACGTTCAACTCCTTGCAGGCGCGAATGATCCGAACCGCAATCTCTCCGCGATTGGCGACCAGAATTTTTTCAAACATGATTTTTGGACGTTATGAATTGAAGTGCCAAGCCGCAGGCAGGCGGCGTCCTGCGACAATCGGCAGCTTCAACGCTTGACCCTTAAGCCTTCAATTTTCACCTCAACCTGGCCGCACCTTGAACAGCGGCTGGCCGAATTCCACCGGCTTGGCGTTTTCGACCAGAACCTGGGTGACCACGCCTTTGACCTCGGCCTTGATTTCGTTCATCACTTTCATGGCTTCGATGATGCAGACCACGGTTTCGGGAGTGACCGAGCCGCCGACCTCGATGTAATTGCCCGCCTCCGGCGAAGGCGCCCGGTAAAAAGTGCCGATCATCGGGGATTTGATGTCCACTTCGCCGGTGGCCACCGGTGGCGGCGCAATAACCGGCGGTGCAGGGACGGCTGCCGACGGCTGCATTGAAAGCGGGATGGCTGGATTGGAATCCTCCTGCGGAACTGTAGGGCCGCCGCCATTCAATCCGCGTTTCAATCTGATTTTGGAATCCTGACGCTCCAATTCAAACTCCGTGATGGAGTTCTTCTTCATCAGGTCAATGATGGCTTTGATATCTTTGAGATCCACGTTGCGTTTTCGTTAAAGTGACTCTCGCTTTGAGCTTTTTTGCCTGTAATTCAATAAAGCAGCAGCCACTTTTCGACTCTGCCTTGAATATGATTAAGTTGCCAGAAATCGTATTCGATTTCACCGTTCGCAGTCAAGCCACAAAAAACAGAATCGTTTTCACCTGTAAATCTCATTCAAAAATGTCGTCAATTCTATTTGTTTTACTAGTTTCGTTAACGTAAACGGAAGCCTCCAATGCCAAAATGTATGATTTCGAGCCGAATCCGGCAATTTGCCCGCAGCAAACCGGTGCGATCAGCGACTTGTGCCTGAATTTCTCCCTGCTGTGAACATTCGAAAGATGGATTTCGATCGTCGGCACGCCCACCGCCGCGATGGCGTCCCGCAGGGCGATGCTGGTGTGGGTATAAGCGGCGGCGTTGATGACCATCACATCGAATTTGCCTTTGGCCTGCTGGATCCAATCCACCAATTCGCCTTCCACGTTGGACTGCCGGAAATCAATTTTTACCTTCAATTCGCCCGCGCGTTTGCGCACGGCGGCCTCAATGTCCGCCAAGGTCTCATGTCCGTAAACCTCCGGCTCGCGCTGGCCGAGCAGGTTCAAATTCGGGCCGTTGAGGAAAAGGATCTTCATCTCTTCGGGAGATTATCCGGCCGCCGGGGATTTGTCGAACCGATTTCCGTCAGCGCCAGCAAACAACCCAGCAGCGTGAACGCCGTCCAAGCCAGCGCCGGAATATACAGGCCGAATTCGCCGATGCCTTGGGCAAACCACCCGAGCAGCCCGATAAAGAGGGCAAACCGGACATGATTTTCGGTTTTCCGAACCCGCCTGCCGGCGATTGCCAGGGCCATCACGATCCAAGCCCCGTAGAAAACGCCTCCCGGAATGCCCGAATCGGAGAACTGTTCCAGGTAATCGTTATGCGCCAGCCGGGCCATTTCCGGCAATTCTTTTTTCGGATTTTTGGCCGCCCATTCATCACGAATTTCCGCATAAGGCCGCTGGAAGGTGCCCGGGCCGGTGCCGGTCAACGGATGCGTTTCGGTCGTCTTGCAGTGCCGCACGCCAGTAATCAAACCGGGCGCCGACGCTCGTCGCGCCCGCCGCGAAATAATGATGAAAGCGGATCGCAAAAATTCCCAGGCCGGCGACCACGACGACGGCCAGCGCGGCCATTTTCAATTTCACCGGCCATTTCAACCGGAACAAACACAAACCGCCGAGCGCCATGGCGACCAGCCAGCCGAGCTTCGAGCCGGTCCAGAAAAATCCTGCCCCGCCGAGAAGAACAGTCACCGCTATCGCGGAGACCCGGATTGCCGGGCGCAATTTTTTCGCGCCGAACGCCAGCGTCAGCGCCAGCGGCCACAGCAGCAACACCGCCCCGGCCAGCGCGTTGGGATAGACCAGCGTGCCCATGACGCGGCCGCCGGCAAATTTTTTGAGGATCACCGGGTTGACCACGTCCACGCCGTTGGTGGTGATAATCACCTGATCCCGCTTCATTTCGAGCAGCGTCCGGGGCGGCAGATTGGTCCAGCCGGTGCGTTCGCCTTCCGTCAGCATTTGGTAGCTTTGGGGAAATTCCACGAAGCCGCTGGTCCGCCGCCCGCACGAGGCAAAACGCAAACGCCGCCAGCACGCCAACCAGCAGCCAGCGCAACGCGGCTTCCCGGCCCAACACGAGCGCGCCGATGAAGTAACACGCCACGCAACCGAAAAACTGCCAGAGCGTTGCCGTCGTCAAATCTGCATCCACGGTCCGGGTTGCGGAAATCAATTGCCAGCCGAACCACAGTAGCGGCAGCAGCCAGAGCCAGCGGGTCGCCGGCCAGCGGAATCTGTTCGTGAAGGCAAAGACCGCGCCAACGAGTGCCACCGGCAGGAATATCCAGTTGGCCCAGTGCGTCGGCCAGGCTTCAGACCAAAATTCCCCGGGCGAGGACGGGGCGACGATTTTGTTGTCGAGGATGACCGGGTTGCCGAATTTCCAAATGGCCAGCCCGAGAAACAGCCCGAACACCAGCGCGTAAATTTCGACGGCGGTGATTTTCTTTTCGGGTTTCATTCGCGGAAGTTTGTCCGCAGCCGGTCAGAAATGCAATTTCAGCAGGCCGACCTCGAGCGCCAGCGCCTCTTGGACGTTGGAATGCAGCAGCCGCTGGGTTTGTTCGAGGGTTTGCAGATTTTCCAGCGCCTGGCGCGGCGAAATCTTTGCGGCGACCTTCTCCGCGCCGGTGTTTTTCGGGAAGCTGAACAGCCCACCGTCCTGCTTTCCGCTTTCTGCTTTCCGTTTTCCGTCTAGCGCCAGCGTGTGCAGCCACACGTCGCGCAGCCACCATTGGACGAGCAGCAACAGGTCGGCGCGCTGGCGGCGGTATTCGGCCTCGACGGCGGCGGCCAGTTCGTCCTCCCATTTCTCGCGCAAATCCTTTTCCACCTCGTCGTATTTTTCGAGCGGCGAGCGCGCGGCCAGCGACTCTTCCGTGCCCGCCCGGATTTCGCCGAGTTTTTGCAGCAGCACGTCCAGCAGCCGGTAGCGGCCCAGCAGGCTCTTCTGTTCCGCCGCGGCCAGGCCGCTGAATTTTTCCAGCCATTCGGTTTCGGCCGGGTTCAATCCGCGCTTGCCGTCGCCGTAAAAATTCAGCCGCAGGCAGCGCGACAGGATGGTTTCCAAGAGCCGCTGCGGCTCGGTGGAAAGCAGGATCAAAATGGATTTGGCCGGCGGCTCCTCCAGCGTTTTCAGAAAGGCATTGGCGGCCTGCTGGTTCAACCGGTCGGCGCCGGCGATGATCGCCACTTTGTACTCCGCCTCGGTGGGCTTGAGCTGGATTTCGCGCATCAACTCGCGCATCTGGTCAATGGTGATGACGCGCGACTTGGATTCCGGCCGCGCCCAATGAATATCCGCGTGCGTGTCGCCGTCAATCTTGCGGCAACTCGGGCATTCGTCGCAGCAATCCGTCGCCGCGCCGCCGGTTTTGACCGGCTTTTGGCAATTCAGCGTCTTGGCCAGCGTGCGGGCGAGCGATTCGAGTTCCTCCAGGTTGTCGCCGGCGAAGAGGTAGGCGTGGCCGAGCCGCCCGCGGGCGAGCGAGCGTTGCAGCAATTGCACGCCCTGCGCGTGCCGGGTGAAAAGGGTGAAAGCCATTGCGTTTCGCGCACAGCTTTGCGCATTACGCGTCGCGATTCAAGTTTTCCGAGCCGGAACGGCGGGTAGCTGCGACGCCTCGTCGCAGAAAGGTGCCGGCGACGCCCTCGTCGCCTGTTGGGTTGGCAAAGTTCCCGATGTGTGGGGGAAAGCGAAATTGTGTCGCGGCCCTCATTCGGCGACGAGGCGTCGCCGCTACGCTACTCGATGACGAAGCCGAGCTGCCGGAACCGTTGCAACTTGTAAATCAGCGAGCGCCGGCTGATGCCGAGCGCCTTGGCGGTTTCCGTGCGGTTGTAATTGTGCTGCTTGAGCGCGGCCAGGATCGCCTGCCGCTCGATTTCCTCCAGTTGCTCCAGTTCGGCGGCCTCCGGCGGCGCGGGCGGCCTGGCCGCGTCGCGCACGCGCGTCGGCAGGTGTTCCGGCAAAATCAATTCGCTTTGGGACAGCAGCGCCGCGCGCTCCATCGCGTTCCGCAACTCGCGCACGTTGCCCGGCCACGGATAATTTTCCAGGCACGCGACCGTCGCCTCGGCCAGCCGCGCGCGGCCCCGGGCGAATTCCGCCACGAACAAATTCGCCAGCGGCAAAATGTCCTCGCGCCGTTCGCGCAATGGCCGGATGTTCAATTCCACCACGTTCAGCCGGTAAAACAAATCCTCGCGGAACCGCCCGGCCTTCACTTCCTCCTCCAGGTTCCGGTTGCTCGCGGCGAGGATGCGGACGTTCGTCTGGATTTCGCGGTTCGAGCCGACGCGCTGAAACGTCCCGTTCTGCGTCACGCGCAGCAATTTCGCCTGGAGCGCCGGCGACATCTCGGCGATTTCATCCAGAAAAACCGTCCCGCCGTTGGCTTCCTCAAAACGTCCGATGCGCTGCGTGGTGGCGCCGGTGAACGAACCTTTTTCGTGGCCGAACAATTCGGCTTCCAGCAGATTTTCCGGGATCGCGGCGCAATTGACTTTGATCAGCGGCCCGCCGGCGCGCGAACTCCACGCGTGAATCACGTCCGCCACGACCTCCTTGCCGACGCCGCTTTCGCCGGTGATGAGCACGCGCGTTTCCGACGGCGCGATGAGCGACACGTCCTGGAACAGCGCCGCCATGGCCGGGCTGCGCGCGATGATTCCCGGCGGCAGGGTTTTGTCCTCGCGATAACGCGGCGCGGGGGAAGGCGCCAGGCCCGTGGCCTGCTGGACGATGGCGAGCAATTCTTCGAGGTCAATCGGTTTGGCGAGGTAATTGACCGCGCCATCGCGCATGGCCTCGACGGCGTCGCGGATGTCGGTGTAGGCGGTGACGAGCAGCACGGGCAGCGCGGTGAATTGCTGCCGGACGCGCCGGAGCGTTTCGAGGCCGGTCAGCCCCGGCATCCGCACGTCGGAAATCATCATGTCGAATTTTCCGGCGGACAGCACGGCCAGCGCGCGTTCGCCGGAATCCGCCGTCAAAGTGTCAAAGCCCTGGCTGCGCAGAAAGGAATCCAGCAGGCTGCGCTGGCCCGGATCGTCGTCCACAATGAGGATGCGCGGAAGTTTGGCGTGATTATTTTTGCGCAGTTCGGTGGCCACGCGGGGAAATTAGCCGAAGCGAGCGGCTGCCAAAAGGAATTTTCGGGCGGACTTCCGCTCCCTCGCCCGCCTTAGCCATTCTGTTGTCCGACCGCCCCGTCTCATCGCACGAACCATCCCGCGCCTGCCGGCCCGGCGGTGCAGTCGCCGGTCAATTTGCCATGCCGGGACATGCTTTAGCCAAGCCGGAAAATGCTTCACCGGCCTCGGGAATCGCTTTTCCCGGGTCGGAACCAAAATTCCCGATGTCGGGAAGGCGATTCCCAACGCGGGAAAATGACAGGCCGACGCCGGGAAATGATTTGCCCACCTCGGAGAAGGACAATCCTGCGTCGGGAAGTGATTTTCCCACGTCGGAAAACGGCAATCCCATGTCGGAAAATCATTTTCCGACATGGGAAAACGGTTTTCCGACATGGCATTTTAAGCGCAACCTGCTGAAAATTAGCGGTTTAGCAAAATAATGGCGGAAAACACGCTCCTGCCTTCAAAAATGATCAAAAAGAGACAGTTTCAACCTCAAGCCGCCAGCACCAGCGCCTTGCACGGGCCGTCATCAAGCGCGTCAGCGAGACCGGAGGCCGTCCGCAAGGACCTTTCGTCCCTGGCGGGACTTGGAGGTTTGCGGGAAAAGAATCCCAGCGCTAAAGCGCTGGGCTATTGCCAAGGGTTTTCGTTGTGGGAATAATCTTTGACAGAAATCCGCCAGTCCGCTTTCATAAATCCATGCTGACAAAAGCCGTGGCAAAAACAACCGTGCATGCCCCCGTGCATGCGCCGCGGTATAACCAGAGTTAGACGCATCTGCCACATGACCAGAAAAGCCAAAATTGTATTCATAGTGACCGTTGTGATTTGCGTTTTTGTTGTGCTCGGGGTTCGGAATTTTATGCGTATGAGGTCAGAGACAGCGCACAACGCGGCGATTGACAGCCTGCGGCAGACGAATAGTTTAGTGACGACTACCAACAGTTCGGCACAGACACCATGACTGATGCGTCAAATCGCTGCAAGCAACGCGGGGTGGCGGTTCCAGTTCCGCTTCGCGGTTCACGTCCTTTGGTCCCGCGTGCCTGGACGTTAGGCCACCAGACGCTATGAAAAACGGACGCTTCAAGATTATATCAGCAGCCACGATTGCATTCTTGGTTTCTTGGAACTGTCATGCGCAGGTATATTCACAGAATGTCGGTTCTCACTTCATTAACACCCGGGAAGTGACCTATGTTGAAGAGTGTGTTTGGAGCGTCGGCACGCCACCCTTTTACTTGGAGCTGAATGAGTATGGCTATTCCATGGATGCGGCTGGAAAAATTATCAATCCACGCACCAGGGTTTACATCGGATCTACAACATTTACCGTGCCTTTGCGGCCATCGGCTGTTGCGGTTTCAGGCGGATTCATTTTGGTGCTTTTTTTGATTTTGGAGACGGAGACGGTATGAGACACGAGTGGCCTAACAGAGGACAGGCTGAATATCTTAGGCGGGCTTGTAAGAGGCTTACACCGCCAGCTTCAAATGGGTGATGCGGAAGAGGGCGCCCTTAGGCTCGTTGGCGAGGCACTGGATTTCCCAGCCGTGGGCGAGGACGATTTGCGAGACGACGGCCAGGCCGAGGCCGGTGCCCTTCTGGTGCGTGGTGAAATACGGCTTGAAAATTTCCTGGCGGCGGTCGGGCGGCACGCCGGGGCCGTCGTCGCGGATTTCGAGCACCGCCTCGCTGGCGCCGGCGCGCCGCGCGGAAATCTGAATCTGCCCGTTCTCACCCGCCGACTGGATGGCGTTGATCAACAAATTGAACAGGACCTGCCGGAACAACTGGTCGTCGGCCTCGATGGCCAGCGCCTCGCCGCCGGTTTCGACGCTGCAGTTTCTTTTCCTCGATGTCGTGGCTCGAGCGTGCGCAGGACCTCGGCGAAGGCGGAGTTGAGGGCAATCTTCGAGCGGCGGACTTCGCGCGGGCGCGAGTAATTGATGAACTCGGTGAGCTGCGCGGTGACCTTGTCGGTTTCGTCCATGATGACGCGGGTCTTTTCGCGGATGTCGGCGGGCGCCTCGGTCTGTTTGGAAAGCATCTGGGCGAGGCCGCGGATGATGTTGAGCGGGTTGCGGGTTTCGTGGGCGAGGCCGGCGGCGGCGAGGTTCATTTCCTTGAGGTGCGAGTTCAATTCGCTGGCGCGGACGAGGCGGATTTGCAGTTCCGCGGTCTTGGAAACGTTGCGCAAGGCCAGGCCGGCGCCGGCGGCGGAAATGCCGGCGAAAAAGATGATGATGACGCGCAGCCAGAGGTCGTGCGCTGATGATGGCCTGCAACGATTGCGTGGAAAGCGTGAGCACCAGGCCGTGCAATTCGTGGGTGGCCATCATTTCCTGATATTGCGCATCGGTGAGGTCGCGCGCCCAGAATGGCCGGCGCTGCCGGGGTTCATTGCCGCGCGGCGGGCCGGGAGGCCCACCCGGCGGCGGCCCGAATTCCCGTCCGGGCGGCGGGCCGGCCTCGTTCATGCCGCCCGCGCCGTTGGTGGCCTGCATCCCGTCCGGCGGTCGGTCGCGGCGCGGACCGCCCCGGCCGCGCATGAAATTGGTGGGCGCGTCCACCATCACCACCGCCTGGGAATTGGTCCCGTTGTCGAGAGTCAGGAAGGGGCCTTCGACCGAATAAACCCGGGTCATGCTCCGCAATCCCCAATGCTCGCCGGCCTGGAGAATGTCCTGTTGTTCCAGATCAATCGGCCTGCCGGCGGAAGCCACTGGCTCCGCCGGCAGCGTTTAACATCTCGATGGAAATCACCTCGCCGAGACGTGCCGTTCGTGTCGCTGGTGACGAGTTCGTCCAAGACGGGCTGCAGCCGCTGGGCGAACACCGCGCCGCAGAATTGCTGCCCGCGGACGACGGCGCCGATGGTGTTGGCGATGGCCTCGGAGCGCCGCCGCAGGGCATTTTCGGCGGTCTCGCGCACGCGGACGTGCTCCTCGACCTGCCACGCGACGACGAGCAGCCAGACCCCCAGCAGAAGGCCGTAGATCAAGCTGCTGTTTCGTCCGGGTTGCATCCGTTGTTCAATAAGCCTAGTTTGCTGAAATTGCAACCCTAACTTTGCCTGTTGTTTCTTCACCGGCAGGCGGTCCAGAAACCGGTCCAACTCCTTTTCGGGAACGTTGTTGGTGATGAGCGTGGCCTGGCTGGTTTCGTGGGCGCTCATCGCGGCCAGCTCTGACGGCATCTGGATGATGTGCGGCGTCAGAAAGATCAGCAGCTCGTTCTTCACGTTCGCATGGCTGCTGAACTTGAACAGATTGCCGAGGATGGGGATGTCGCCCAGCAGCGGGATTTTGGTTTCGCTGGAGGCCTTGTTGTTGCCGATGAGGCCGCCGATGGCGACGGGCTGGCCGTCCGGCGTCACGACGACGGTGTTGGCGGAGCGTGTGTTGACATTGGGAGCATACACCGGCGCCGTCGCCCCGACACCCGCGATTCCGGCGCTGCCACCCTGAATCACCTGGCCGGGGGTCGAGGTGTCAATGGACTTTATGTGTCGGCTGGAGAATCATTTGCACCAAGCCGTTGGCTCCGATGAACGGCGTGACGTCCAGCTGGATGCCGACGGGCGATAGGTTCCGTTGATTGACGGAACGGTGCTGCCGCTGTTGCCGACCGAGGTCAGAGTGACGCTGCTGGGCAGATAGACGCTTTGGCCGACGAAAATCTCCGCCATCTGGCCGTCGCGCGCCAGAATGGACGGGCGCGACAGCATCTGCGCCTTGCCGGCGGTGGCGATGGCCTGGAGCGTCGCCGTGAAATCATTGCCCATGATGGTATACATACCGCCGTTGCCGCCGCTCCCGTCAGGGTCTGCGGCAGACCGAAGCTGTTTTGCGCGGTCACGCTCTGGCTGATTGCAGAAAGGCCCGACGGACCGATCGTGCCCGGCGTGGTGGGAGTGCTGCCGGGATAGTAAGTATAATTGGTCATATAGCCGGTGATCTTGCGAAAAGTTTTTGCTGAAACCGGTGTAATCGCCCTGCACACCGAGGTTGAGCGCCTTGTTGTCATCCACTTCCACGAAGGCGACCTTGATGAGCACCTGCGGTTCGGGCGCGTCGAGGCTGGCAATCGACTTGTCGGATTTGCTCCATGGTTTCCGTGTCGGCGGTGATGATGAGGTTGTGCGTCATCGGATCCACGGAAATGTTCGCGGTGCCGACCGTGCCGTTGTTGTTGTATGGACTGGCTGCCGCCGCCGAGCGCGCCGCCGCCGCCAGCCGCCAACCGCCGCCAGCCGCCGCCGCCGCCAAACGCCGCCGCCGCCGCCGCGAGCGCCGCCGCCGCCGCCGCCGCGGCCCTGTGCATGGAGGTTAAGGGCGGCGCACGAGCAGAATAATCAGAATGCCACCGAGATATTTTTGGAAACAGTTTGTTTTCATAGTTTGCCTTTTTATTGTAATAAATTCATGTTGTCTTAAATAGGCTCCGACCGCCGCCGCCACCGCCGCCGCCACCCGTGCTGTTGAGGCCGCCGGAGGTGCTGGTCTGGCCCATGGTGGTGTTGGCGTTTTGGAGGCGTTGCTGGAGCAAGCTGTTTTGCGACGAACTCGTGCCGCCGCGCGACGTGCTGCCGCTGCCGAACATGCTTTGCAGCACCGTCGCCACCTGCTGCGGATCGGCGTTGTCCAGTTGGACGGTTTGCACGTCCTGGTCGCGGTCCGAGGCCACATCAATTTCGTCCATGATGCCTTGCGATTTCATCCATCAAATCCTTCGGCGCGGTCACGATGACCGCCTGGATGCGCGAATCCGCCACCGCCGTGACCTGCGTCGCCTTCTGGATGCGCTGCTCGGTGGCGTTACCGCCGCCGCCGCCAAAAGGGCCGCGAACGGATTGCCGCCGCCGCCAAATCCGCCACGGCCACCGCCGCCGCCAAATCCGCCGCGACCGCCGCCGCCGCCGCCGCGACCACCGCGACCGCCGCCAAACGTGAATTGGCGCCTGGCTGCCGGAACTGCTGCTGGGAAACATGCTGCTCAATTCGGTGGCCACGTCCATCGGGCTGGCGTGCTGCAAGCGGAACACGCGGATTTCCGTCTCCGCCTCGGCGCTGTTGTCCACCGCCTGGATGATTTCGGCCAGATGCCGGATGTTGGCCTGCGTGTCGGTGATGACAATCGAGTTGCCGGCCTCGTTGGCCACGATCGTCGCCTGCGGCGACACGAACAACGACAAATCCGACACCAGTTGCCGCGCCTCCACAAACCGGATGGGAATGATCCACGTCGCGATCTCGTCGTTGTTGGGAATGTTGGTGGGATCATTGCCCATCATGACCGGGATGCTGCCGGTCTGGGCGTCGCTCTTGGCCATGATCGTCAGCGTCCGGTCTCGTCGCGGATGGCGGCGTAATTGTTCAGGTTCAACTCGGCTGTTCAACAGATTCACCGCCTCTTCCTTGGTGATGTGCGTGCCCTGGACCGTCACGTAGCCGCTGACGCGCGTCTGCTGCACGATGATGAACCCCGCCGCGTCGCTCAAATACGCCAGCACCTGGTCCAGCGGCGCGTTGACGAAATTCATGGTCAAATCGTTTTGATTGGTGCCGACCGGCTGCTTTGGCGGCGTGAAGGCCGCAGTCATGGTTTGCGGCTCTCTTCCCCCCGCGGCACAATGACCGTGGACGTGATGGTGCGCGGTTCCGCCGGCAGACCTGGGCTTGGTCGGGCTGGGCCGTCTCCGGTGCATTCATCGCGCCCTGTTCCTGGCGCCGGCTGGGCTGCGCGGCCGCATCCGGCGGTGGCGGCGTTGTTCGTGGTCCGCGCCGGTGGCGGGCGGCGTCGGATTGATCCGGCGTTGCGGCCGGCGGTGTTGTTGTCCGGCTGGCCGGCGGGCTGCGCCGCCGCCGTTAGCAGCAGTCCCGAAACACAAATGGCCGTGAGGAGGATGGTGGTGGTGGTGGTTTTCATTTTAATTCCTGTTCTCGTTGTTGCATCAATTTTTTCAAAACGTCGTTTCCTTCAAGGGCCGGGCTGGGCGCGGGAGCGGATTCCGGGCTGGAACTCTCCGTCACCGGCGCCGTGTTTTCGCTGCTGCCGGAGCTGTCCCCGCCGCGAAAGCCGCCAAACCCGCCGCCAAACCCGCTGTTCCTGCCGCCGGAGAATGCGTTCCGGCCGGACATCGCCAGCCGCCAGATATTGCCTTCCTTGACGCATCGAATCGCCGATCTTCATCTCCACTGTTTCCTTCTTGTCGGGCGCCAGCAACGTGACGCCGGCAGTGCGAGATGTCGGTCAGCGACATAGCCGGCGATGCCGTTGGTGTCCGAGGTGATAAAGCACCTTCCGCAAATCGGACTGGTTCCCGTCGAAAAACGCGAACATCCCTTTTTCATAGCTCATCGTGCCGACCAGCGTGAACGTGCGGCGCGGAACGTCGGCCGATTGGCGGGTTGGCGGACGAACCTCGCCCCGGATCGCATACCGCTGCGGGTTGAAAATGTTCCGCTGGGTGATGAACTGGGCGAACTGGTTGTAATCGTTCGGGCCGGGCACCGCCGGCGCGGAGCCGAACGAGCGGTTCCGTTGCGCCGCGGCCGACCAGCAACCCGCCAGCGCGAGCGCCAGCACCATCCAAAGTTTGCATATTGTGATCGTTTTCATTTTGTCGTTGGCAGTATGAGCGCCAGCCCGCTGATTTGCAGATCCGAGCGTGAGTTGCTGGCCGGTAGTCGTCGTGCGCGCTCAAATCCACCGAGTCGAGCTTCAGCGCCATCGGGCCTTTTTCGATCTGGTAAATGAACTGGCTCAACGTGCCCAGCGTGCCGGACGCCTCGACGCGGCAGTTGTAGCGTCATGTAATTCGTCGAGTCATTCTTCCATTGCGGCATGATGCTCGACATCTCGGCGCCGCTGGCGCGCGACCAGTTGTCGAGCGCGTTGATCACCTGCTGCGCGGCCAGCGAGGTGTTGGCGGGCAGCGCGTTCGCGCGCATGTTGTTCCACTGGCCGCGGACGGCGGCCTCGCGCTGGATCAAGAGGTTTCCGTCCGTCACCTTCGCGCTGCAGTTCCTTGATTTGCGCCGAGCGCGCCGACCACAGATTGGCCAGCGGGTTGAAAATCAGGCTGTTGCCGATGAGCAGCGCCGCCACGATGGCGGTGAGCATGATCAGAAATTGCTGGCGGTTTTCAATTTTCATTGCGCGCCTCCGTTTCCGTATTTGAAATCGAACGTGAACTGCATCGGCGCTTTGCCGTGAATCAAGTCCCATTTGAAACCGCTCACGCCATCCGCCGTGCTCAATTTCGCCTGCATCGCCAGCAGCGACGCGTTGTCCTGCGCGTTGCCGGAACAGCTCACCGCGTTGCCGTCCTGGATGGCAGATGGTCTTGGCCGTCACGACGCCGTTTTCCGGGAAACGCCAGCGTGAGCTGCCGCAAAATCGCCAGGTCGCGGAACGGTCTGGTCATACCACGGCTGGAATTGCTGGATGTTGGCCTGCACCGCCTGCAATTCCGCAACCTTCTTGCCGACATGCCCTTCCATTGCGAGCGGTAGTGCAGCAGAGCTGGATTTGCTGGACCAGGAACACCCCGCCGACAATCGCCAGCGACGCCCGCCGCCGACCGCGCCCACCGTCCGCAACCGGCCGGAGGAATACTTCGCGGCAAACTGCTCGATGCAGCGTCGGCTTGGGCGGCAAAAATTCAAACACCGGCGGCTGCTCCGCCAGCAGCCGCGCCGCGAGGCTGAACGCCGCCGAGAGCGAAGCTCCGGCGGAAGCTGCACGCCAAATTCATCCGGCTTGTAGGCCGAAACCACCTCCACGCTCAAGCCCATCGGCTCGAACCGCAGTTCCATTTCGTCGGCGAGCTGCTGCGCCAGTTCGCGCGGGCCGAAAATGCGGATGCGCTTCACCGCGTCGCGCAGCTCGGCGGGCAACTGGCCGAGCGTGATGCGCGATTCGCGCGCGACGAGGTCCGGCATGCAGCGCGCGGCCGGCCGCCTTGGGACTTTCAATCGCGCCTTCGAGCGCGCGCAGGGCCGCCACGCCGCCGCCGCAGGTGATTTGCAGCGACACCGTGCTTTCGCCGATGGCCAGCGCGAGCACGCCGTTGGAATTTTCCGCCGCCGGCGGCTGCAACGCCGCCAGGCCGAGCGCGAAGCTGACCGGCTTCAATTTCGCCGCCGCCAGGACCTGCTCCAGCGTCGCGATGTGCGCGCTGGGAATTCCCGCCAGCAAAACGTGTTTCTTGTCCGCCGGCCAGCGGGCAGCGCGAATTGGCCAGTTGCAGCGTCGCCACGTCGGTGGGAAAACCGCGCTCGGCTTCCATCTGCAACAGGCTCGCGGCGTCGGCCTCCGGCAACGGCGGCAGTTCCGTGTGCGCCGTCAGCACCCATTTCAGCGGCACGCCGAGGACGCAGTGGCGCTCGCGCACGCCGGCGGCGTCGAGCTGGTTGCGGATTTCGCGGCCGACCAGTTCCGGCGCGGCGGTCAGCGGATCGAGCGTGAGCGCGGCGGAAAAACTCTGCTGCAATTGCAGCGAGCCGTTGGTGCGCCGCAGCACCACGCCGTCGAGCCGGCTGCCGTCGAGCGCCAGGCCCAGCACGCTCGGACAGCTTTTTCCGCTTCCGAAATTTGATTTTCAGGATGTTGTTCATTGCGTTGTGTTCTTCGCCAGCAAAGTCTGCCGCACCTTGTCGCCCAAGCGCCCAGCCGAGCCGGCTCAAGTCCTGGCGGTAAAGGATGATGGGCGTGCCTTCGCTGGTGTCGAAAATGAATTTCACGCGCCGGTAGCCGCGCCCGAACGGCCCGACCGCCGCGATGTCGGCGGTGAATTGAAAACTTTTGGTGGTGACCCAGCCGCCGCCGCTGTTCGCCGTGCTGGCCCGCAGCGCGGTGATCACCGGGTTGTTGTTGCCCAGCGCGTCAATCGAGCCACCAGATGGAGTTGAGGTTGCCGGGATTTTGCTCGCGGTAGGTGATGAGCGTCTGCGCCGCGCCCGACGCGGTCTGCTCGTTGATGGTATTGGTTCAAGCCCATGAACAGCGCCGTCAGCACGTCGGCGCTGGCGGTGTTGACGTTCACGCGGCCGCAGAAATAATTGGAAGCCACATTGGTGGTCGTGATGTCGTTGTAAATCTTGGTGAAATCCGCCTCGCTCATGCCAATTATTGCTGGCAGCGGAAGGCCAAATCCAAAAGGTTGTTGAAAGCCGTTCCACCGCCGCCACCGCCGCCGCTGCCGCCGGTGCCATGAACATAGCGGTAAATGGATTGAGCCGCGGTGGTGGCGTTGCCGACGCCGTCGTCTTGAAGCAACGTCTGAATCTGCGTCTGCGTGCGCCGTGTTCACATTCGTCAGCGACGAGCCGTCGGAGTGGAAATTCGGCTCGCGCGTCCAGACCGTCGTGTATTCAAACAGGCCGGAATTCAACTGGCCCGTGCCGGTCGAATCCGTTTCGTTCGCGTCGAGCACGCCGTTGCGGTTGAGGTCGTCGCCGGCCAGCAGACCACGGCGTCGCGCCATAAACCAGCCGCAGTTCGTCCACGGTTTCAAACGGCGCGTATTTCGGATAGTAACCCAGCGTGGAGTAATCCAGCGACACGGCGCCGTTGGTGCCGCGCCAGTCCATGGATGGCCTGCGCGAAATCCGCCGTCATGTTCGGCAGATACGAGGATCATGTTCGTGTTGGCGTAGTTCAAATTCAGTTTCGAGCTTTCGTCCACCAGCCCGAAATACGGCTCGGTGGGCGCCGTCGTGGTCAGGCCGGCATCCGGGTCGCGGCCGATGAGCCAGAATTTCGCGTCGCCGACGGGCACGGCCGCGCAGGCGAACTCCGCGTGGCCTGGGCACCGCGCCGTTCGTCGCGTAAAGCGGTCAGGACGGCGCTGACGTAACGCGCCGCGCCTTCGATGGTCTGGTCCGCCGCGAGGCCGCTGACGCGGTTGTCCGACGCGCGCAGTTCATAGGTCATCGAATTGGCGAAATACAGCGCGATGCTGACCAGCCCGAGGCGACACCCAAAGCACGATGATGAGGACGGAACCGCGTTGTTTTCGGGAACATTCAACATTCAACATTGAACGCCCAACAGCCAATGAACATTCACCGCGAACACCATTCGATGTTCGATGTTGGATGCTGGATGTTGGATGTTGAATTTTCATTTCAATTCACTCTCCGGTCGCGCTCAAAACCGCGTTGGTGCGCGCCTGCGCGTCAATCGGCACGACCAGTTCAATCGGCTCCGTGTTCGCGCTGTTGTTGTCCGGCCATCTGGATGTCCACGCGGACGGCCAGCGGCAAATTGGTGTAGGTCGAGGTCACGCCGGTCGTGTCCCAGGTGTCCTGCCATTGCGCGCCGTCGAAGCAACGTGAACTTGATGTCCTGGACGCCGCTCAACATGAACTGGTCCTCCACGTCCGGCGTCGTGATGCTCAACAGGTTCCGCACGACGCTGCGATACAAATCCCGGCCCACGGCGTCGCGATTGGCCGGCTGCTTCAATTCATAGGTCACGCGCTGGATGTCGGCCCACGGCGCGTTGGCGCTCAAGGCGCCGGTCGCGGTGAACATTTCAATGGCCACCGGTTCGGCCACGCCGGCGCTGTTGACGTTGCCCGCCCGGAAATCGCCGGACAAAACCTTGGTCGTCCCGTTGGTCGGCGTCACGACGCATTCCAGGTCGCGGCGGATGAACGTCAGCGCCTGGTCCACCGGCGTGGCCGCGTCCACCATGTTCGCCGTCGCGTCGCGCAGGCGCAGCGAGGCGAACAGCACGGTGTTGACGGCGATCAGCACCATGGCGGCCACGCCGATGGCCAGAACCATTTCAATCAGCGTGAACGCGTGCATTTTGTTCATTTCAATTTTCACTATCGCAAACTCATGGTGGTCGTCCCCACCTGGTTCGGATAATTCGCCAGCGTGCTCAACGTCACCGAGTAATCCTGGCCCTGCGCCGGAAAATCCACTTTTACCGACAGCATCTGCATCGGGACCGGCTGCCCGCTCTGCGGAGTCAGCGTCTGCGACGGCCCCTGCGGCCAGGTCTGCGTCGTCAACGTCCACTTGAAATCCAGCGCGCCCTCCGAAACCGTGCCGCTCTGCCCGCCGCCGGTCCAGTTGGTCGTCACCAGGCTCTCATTCAAAACCCGGTCGGCGATGCGCGCCGCCACGCCTTTGCGCGCCGCGACCTCGCCCGCGAGGCTGGAGACGTGCAGCGCCTCGACCGCCACCGGAATGACGATGGCCAGAAACAGCATCGCCGCCAGCACCTCGGCCAGCGTGAAGGCGGAAACGTGACATGCCACACGTGACACGTGACATGAAAGGCCCGACTGTGCGGCGCCTTTTTTCATGCCACTTGGCACGCTGGCACTTGTCACGGTTTGGTGTCGCTAACTTCATAACCCGTTCGCGTCTTGTTCAACAGCAGCCAGCGCATGAAACCGGCGGAATCGGCCAACTGCACCGTCTGCGGACTGTTTTCGTCCACCGTGCCGTCCGGCAAAAATCGTATCGCCGGCAGATTGTTGAATGTCGTCGGCGTGCCCAAACCGACATTCAGCACCGCGATTTGCAGTGTCGAATCCACCGTTCAAATTCTCCGCCTTCGGATCGCTGTTCTTGCTGCCGGGCTTGCCGGCCATTTCCTCCGAGATTCCGTAAGCGCCGTTTTTTTGGTCCACCCACAGCACCATCGGCATGCCTTCCGAAACCGCGCGGCTCTGGGCGGCGTGCATCAAGCGCGAACAACCGGCGCGCCTCGGAATCCAGGCGCGACCGCGGATGAAATTCGCCATCGCCGGCGCGGCCAGCGACGTGATGATGACCAGCAACGCCAGAATGAGAATCAACTCGATGAGCGTGAACGCCGAGTGACGGGTGACGGGTGACGGGTGACGCGAAATGCCCGCCTGTGCGCGGCGCATTTTCATGCCACTTGCCACTTGCCACTTGCCACTGTGCGTTCGCAATTTCATTCACTTTGTCCAGTTTACGATGTCATCGTCAGTTCCGGCCTTGCCATCCGGGCCGGCGGAAAACAAATCATAACCATTTGTGTTATGCTTGCCGGGATACTCGTAAATGTATTTGCCGCCCCACGGATCCACAGGGAGCTTGTCCAAATATGGCCCGTGCCAATTGGTCGCGCCGTCAGTCCTTTGAACCAAGCCTTGCAGACTCTTGGGATAAAAACCATTGTCCACCTCAAAACTATCAACCGCAGTTAAGATGCCATTCATTCTAACTCTCGCGTCGTAAGCAATCCCGCTAGGGCCAATATGAACGGGAGTCCGAAGGCTTCGTATTTTTGGTAAGACAAGCATACAAATCATCAAAACGCTGCAGCCAACAATATGTATTTCTTCGGGCGCACATGACGTCTTCAATTATGGCATCCAGTTGCCGATGTCATCCTCGGTTCCTTCCTTGTGGTCGGGGCCAATGGACAGCAGGTCGTAGCCGGCGGGGTTGTGTTTGCCGGGAAAATAATAGACGTAAGGATTGCCCCAAGGATCCACCGGCAGCTTCTCCAGATACGGCCCGTGCCAGTTCCGGCGTTGCTGCGGCTGCTGCATCAAATCCTGCAGGCTCTTGGGATAAAAGCCGTTGTCCACCTCATAGGCGTCGAGGGCGGATTTGATGCCGCCGTTGATGTCGGCCTGCGCCGCGGTTTCCCGGGCGCGCTCGCTGGTGCCGGCAATTCGCGGAATGACCAGCGCCGCGAGGATGCCGATGATGGTGACGACCAGCAGCATTTCGACGAGCGTGAAGGCGCGCCGGCGGTTTCGGATTTCAGGTTTCGGATTTTTGAATTTGGATTTTCATAATTTGTCAGTGGTTGAATTTTTATTTGATTTTCGTGGCTCATGGTCAACACCGGCAGCAACATGCCGATGAAAATGGTGCCGATGAAGCCGGCGATCAAAAACAGCATCACCGGCTCGGCAAACGCCACGGCGGTCTTCAGATTGCGGTCCAAGTCCGACTTCGGTGACGACGGCGATGCGCACCAGTTCGCCGTCGAGCTTGCCGCTTTCCTCCGCGACGGAAATCATTTCCAGCGTCGAGCCGGAAAAGAGAATCTTGCAATCCGCGAGGCTCTGGCCCAGCCGCCCGCCCTGCTGCACGCGCTCGATGGACTGGCCGACCGCGTCCACGAGAATCTGGTTGCCGATGGAGCGGCGGGCGACGTTCAGGCCGTGGACCAGCGGGACGCCCGCGCCGATCAGCGTGCCGAGCATCCGGCAGAAGCGCGCCATGGCGAATTGCGCGATGAGCGGGCCGACCAGCGGCGTTTTCAAAACCAGTCCCTCCCACACGCGCTTGCCTTTTTCCGAAGTGAACCAGGTGCGCACCAGAAAGCCGATGACCACGATGCCCACCGCCGACGAACAATCCGTAGGAGCGCACCAGATGGCTGGCGCCGATGATGATTTGCGTGATCAACGGCAGCGAACCGTGGATGCTCGCGAACACCTGCTGGAATTTCGGGATGAAAAATGTCAGCAGCACGATCAGCACGACCAGCGCGAGCACCAACAGGATGCACGGATACAGCATCGCCGTCATGACCTTCGATTTCAGGTCCTTTTCGCGCGACTGAAATTCCGCGATTTGCGCCAGCACCACGTCGAGAAAGCCGCCCGCCTCGCCCGCCTCGACCATCGCCACATAGACGCGCGGAAACGTTTCCGGCGATTTCGCCATCGCGTCGGCCAGCGACATGCCGTCCACGACGAGGTCGTGGATTTCCTTCCACTTGGCCTGCGCCGCCGGCGACGAGGCTTCCTTGTGTCAGAATCACCAGCGCGCGGCTCAACGGCACGCCCGCCGCGAGCAGGCTACGACAGCAGCCGCGTGAAATTTTCCAGTTCCTTGGCCGAAACCTTGTGCGATTTGAACTTGAAGCGAAATTTGCCCAGCCCTTCCAGCCCGGCGGGAAGGCCCGAACCGTTTTTGGAAACCGCGCCGTTTTTCGCGCGCGGCCATTTCCGCAAGGTTCACCGGCCGCAGGCCGAGCGCCTCCATTTGCCGCAGCGCGTCGGGCCGGCCCGGGGCGTCAAGCTGCCCCTCGGCAATCTTGCCGTCGGCTTGCAAAGCTTTGTAAGTGAACGTGGGCATGAAAAGTTACTTTCGCGCGACCGCGAGTTCCGCGGCGGATTCGTCGGATTTGACTTGTGCCGTGGCCGCGACTTCCTTGGCCGTGGTCACACTCAACACTTCCTCGACGGTGGTGATGCCCATGCGCACCAGCCGCCAGCCGTCCTCGGCGAGCATCTTCATTCCCTGCTTGCGCGCGGCCTCGCGGATCTGGTCGGTCGAGGCGTTTTTCAAAACGAGCTGGCGGATTTCCTCGTCGGTGTCCATCCACTCGAAAATGGCGTGCCGGCCGAAGAATCCGGTGTTGCGGCATTCGCGGCAGCCGACGGATTTGTAAATCGTCGTGTCCGGCGGGAATGCCGAGCTTGCGCCTTGAGCGCCTGCGCGGTCGGCGGAATTGTCCGGCTGCTTGCAATGCTTGCAGAGCACGCGGACGAGCCGTTGCGCGAGCACCGCTTCGAGCGACGAGGCGACGAGATACGGCTCGACGCCCATGTCCACGAGCCGCGTCACGCGCGCCGGGGGCGTCGTTGGTGTGCAGCGTGGAGAAAACCAAATGGCCGGTGAGCGACGCCTGCACGGCGATCTGCGCCGTTTCCTGGTCGCGGATTTCGCCGATGAGCACCACGTCCGGGTCGTGGCGCAAAATCGAGCGCAAGCCCGCGCGCGAAAGTCAGCCCGGCCTTTTCGTTGACCTGAATCTGGTTGACGCCCTTGAGCTGGTATTCCACCGGGTCTTCAATCGTGATGATTTTGCGGACGGCGTCGTTGATTTCGTTGAGCGCGGTGTAAAGCGTCGAGGTTTTGCCGCTGCCGGTCGGGCCGGTGACGAGGATGATGCCGTGCGGCAATTGGAGCACGCGGCGGAAGCAATCCAGTTCGCGCTTGTCCATGTCCAGTTCGCCCATGCCGCGCAGCGTGGAATTCTGCCGCAGCAAACGCATCACCACCGCCTCGCCGTGCAGCATCGGAATGACCGAAACGCGGATGTCCACCTCGGCGTCATCGAGGCGGATCTTGATGCGGCCGTCCTGCGGCAGCGCGTTTTTCGGCGATGTTGAGATGGCTCAAAATCTTGACGCGCGAAACGATGGCCGGCTGGAAGCGTTTCAACTGCGCCGGCACGGGAACTTCCTGCAACTCGCCGTCAATGCGGTAGCGGATGCGGAATTCGTCCTCGAACGGTTCGAGGTGGATGTCCGACGCGCGCAGTTCGATGGCGTCCTTCAAAACCTGGTTGACGAAGCGGATGATGGAGGCCTCGTCCTCGGCGGCCTCGTCGAGGTTCGTGTCCTCGGCGTTTTCGTCGACGACCTGAAAACCTTTTTCCTCGTCGAGCGTGCCGATGGTGTCCGCGCCGACGCCGAGGCGTTTCTTGATTTCGCGCTGGATGGCTTCGCTGGTGGCGAGGACGGGCTTGAGGTTCAAGCCGGTCATCGTCTTCAGCGCGTCGAGTCCCTGCGTGGCGAAGAGCCGGCTGGTGGCGACTTCGACCGTGCCGTTGAGGCGCTTGAGCGGAAGCAATTCCTCCTTCAGCAAAATGCGCGCGGGGAAAAGGGAGAGAAGCTGACGGTCCGGCTCGACGTCGTCCAGCGTCGTGAACGCCAGGCCGTATTCCTGGGCCAGCCAGCGGAGCACGTCCTCCTCGCTTTGCACGGGAGGTTTCGCGCCGCCAGGGCCTTGGCGTCAATCGAAGACAGTTGCTTGGCGGCAACCATGCGGTCAAGCAACTGCTTCAACGGAGAATCTTGGACGACGGATTCGGTCATAACACGTCAGCTTCTCGTTTGCGATTCGGATCAGTCGAGCAATCCCATCAAAGTCGCCTGGGCCTCCTGTTGGACCGTGAGCACCTTGCGGAGGTTGGCCTGGGCGGCAATCAACTTGGCTTGCTTGGCCTTTTGCGAGGCCTGGTATTTTGCCAGCAGCGCCTTGATCTGGGCGGCGGGCGCATTGTCATCCAAGGCCTGTTGCAGCGCGTCCCGGTCCGGATTCGGGCTGGTTGAACGGATTGTTGCCGCCACCGCCACCGCCAGCCGCCGCCACCGCGATTGCCGCCGCGGCCGCGCCGAACATGCCGCGCATGCCGCCGCCGCCGGCGCCACGCCTGCGCGCGTCCATCACTTTTTGGACGAGCGGCTGGACGGCGCTCCAGTCGGTGTCGTTGGTAAAATTCAAGTTGCTGGCGGATGTTGTCCATCATCATCTGCTGCATTTGCGCCGGATCGAAATTCGACCCCGGCCACCGCCGCCGCCGCCACGCCACCGCCGCCACCGCCGATTCCGCCGCCACCGCCGCCGCCGGGTTGCGCGAAGATGCTGCCGGCGCTCAACATCAGAGCGGCGGCGACTCCGCAGATTGTTAACAGATTTTTTACTTTCATCGAATTTTCCTCTTGTGGTTGGTTGTTGATTATTTTTGTTTGTCGCTGACAACACACTCGTGTTGTCCATTGGTTGCGAATCAATCCAAGCAAGGAACATGCCAGCGCGTAAAACCGCCGTTTTCCGTGAAAATGGCAATGGCCGCTGCGCAATTGATGCTCGCATTCCCGTCTCGGACTGCGCAGGTTTTGCGCGGTGCCGGTCGAAACCGGATTGCAGACCTTTGACGCGGTGCCGGGAGCGGAAAAGGGTTGGCCACGCAGGATCCGCCTCCGGTAACGGTGGTGCGCGGGTTGTGAAATATTTTTCTGGAAACCATCATTCCATAGATTCAATTTTTATAAAATGAACCGAATTAGATTGATATTATCTGATGATAAAGTGAGAATTGGCTTGAACAATTTGCCTTGGATACCCGGCTTTGCCCTGGGTTGGCGCTGGTAATGGGGAAATAGCACGACTAGGGGTTCTTACCAATGCGACTAGCAGATTGTCCCCTAACGCAATCAGGTGGTATCCCAATTGTCGTTGCCGCTGACTTAGCTTAAATTGTCTTCATGCAAACAACATTTGTTGGACAGGACACGAGCACCCAATCGCCCCGGCCCTGTCTGCGTCGGAATTTTCCCGTTTCGCCGCGAACCCAAGCGCGCCGCGGCGCCGTTGCGGGAGGAAACGGCATCGGAACCAGGGACAAGGTCTCGCTCGTCTCCCCCAATGAACCGGGCAACGGCAACGGCAACGGCAACGGCAACCGCGCCTTGATCGCGGCGCTGGTCAACTCAAGGATTTATCGGGAATACGAAGTGGCGTTCACCAATCTGACGGGGCTGCCGGTGGCATTGCAGCCGGTGGAAACCTGGCAGTTGCCGCATCATGGCAAGCGGAATGAAAACCCGTTCTGCGCGTTGATGTCGCAGAAGAGCCGCGCGTGCGCCGCCTGTTTGCAGGTGCAGGAACGGCTCTGCGAAAAGGCGGCCCATGAACCGCAGACCGTCGCTTGCCCGGTCGGGCTGTGCGACACCGCCGTGCCGGTGCGGTTGAGCGACAAGTTGATTGGGTTTCTGCAAACCGGCCAGCTTTTCCGCAAGCAGCCGGGCAAGGCCCAATTTGACCGGGCCGCGAAACTGGTCGCGGAATGGGGCGTTGAAGCGGACCGGGATGTTTTGCAAAAGGCCTATTTCGCGGGCAAGGTCGTCTCCCCGCCGCAGCATGAATCCACGGTCAAATTGCTCACTATTTTTGCCCAGCACCTGGCAATCGTCAGCAACCAGGTGATCATCGCAGCAGGAAAATGCCGAGGTGCCGGTCATCAAAAAGGCCAAGGAATACATCCGCGAACATCAGGCCGAAAAAATTTCGCTCGGCAACGTCGCGCCAGGGCGGTCAACATGAGCGCCTTCTACTTTTGCAAAATGTTCAAGAAGGCCGCCGGCATCAATTTCACCGATTACCTCACGCGGGTGCGCATCGAGAGGGCGCAAAACCTGCTGCTCAACCCCAATTTGCGCATCAGCGAAATCGGGTTTGAAGTCGGCTTCCAGTCGCTGACGCATTTCAACCGCGTCTTCAAGAAAATCGCCGGCCAATCCCCCACGGACTATCGCGCGCAATTGCTCGTGCCGTAACCGCCGGACAGGCACACTGCCACGAGCCGGCTCGCCGCCAGGTCGGTTTGAGATTGGCAGCGGGGCGGATTTTCCCGATATTTACTTCACTCTGGGAAATGAAGGACCGCCGGAAAATGTCGAAGGCTGAATTGCTGGCGTGGATTGCGAAGTTCAAATCCAAACACGCCACCCGGACCCGGGCGCAGCGCGCGCGCGCCGAGTCCGCCTTGCGCGACAGCGGGGAACGGCTCCGCGCAATTCTGGCGACGGCGGTCGAGGGCATCATCACCATTGATGAACGCGGCATCATCGAGTCCTTCAACCTGGCTGCCGAGCGGATTTTCGGCTACCAAGCCGCCGAGATCATCGGAAAAAATGTCAGCCTGCTGATGCCTTCTCCCCACCATGAGCGGCATGATTCCTATCTCGTCAATTACCGGCGCACCGGCCAGGCAAAGATCATCGGCATCGGGCGTGAAGTGGCCGGACGGCGGAAAGACGGCACGATCTTCCCGATGGATCTCTCCGTCAGCGAAGTGCGGCTGGCGGAGCGGCGGCTGTTCACGGGACTCGTCCGCGACATCACCGAACGCAAGACGGCTGGAAAAAGAAATCCTGGAGATCAGCGAGCGCGAGCGGCGCCGCATCGGGCATGATTTGCACGACGGCCTCTGCCAGCACCTGGCCGGGATCGAGATGATGAGCCAGGTGTTGGAGCAGAAATTGTCGCCGCGCCACCGCGACGCGGCGAGGCGCGCCGGGGAAATCGCCAAAAATGTCCGCGAGGCCATCAGCCAGACCCGTTCGCTGGCGCGCGGTCTTTCGCCGGTCACGCTCGAATCGGAGGGATTAATGTCCGCGCTCCAGGAACTGGCCGTGAACACGGAAAAAGTCTTCGGCGTCGCCTGCCGGCTGGATTGCGACCCGCCGGTGTCCGTAGCGGACCAGGCCGTGGCCACGCACCTGTTCCGCCTGGCGCAGGAGGCGGTGGCCAACGCCATCAAGCACGGCCGGGCGAAACGGATCGCCATTCAATTAACACGGGACCAGGGCCGGTTGATTCTGAAGGTGGCCGACGACGGCAGGGGTTTCGCCACCAAAATTGCCCGGACGAAAGGCATGGGTCTGCGCATCATGCAATCCCGCGCCGGGATGATGAACGGCACGCTGGCCATCGAACGCAACCCCGGCGGCGGCACCAGCGTGATTTGCTCCGTCCCCGTCGAAGTTCCGGCCGGAAAATAAAAATCACCATGCCCAAACCGCCCCGCAAACAACTGCTCATCGTGGACGACCATCCGATGATGCGCACCGGCCTGACGCAATTGATTGACAACGACGCCGGACCTGAAGGTCTGCGCCGAGGCGGACAATGCGAGCCAGGCGCTGCACGCGTTGGCCGAACCGGGACTTTGACTTGATCCTGCTCGACATTTCATTGCCGGACAAAAACGGCGTGGAACTCATCAAGGACATCCAGGCGCTGAAGCCCGGCCTGCCGGTGCTGGTCGTCTCCATGCACGACGAATTGCTTTACGCCGAACGCGTGCTGCGGGCGGGCGGGCGCGGCTACATCATGAAACAGGAAGGCGGCAAAAAGTTTTTGCAGGCCATCCGCCAGGTGCTCGCCGGAGCAGATTTATGTGAGCGAAAAAATGTCCGCGCGCATCCTGGAGAATTTTCCGGCCGGCACGCAGCGACAGCGGCGGCTCCCGTCCAGCGGCTTTCCGACCGCGAATTTGAGGTGTTCCAGTTGATTGGCCGCGGCAAGGGCACGCGCGACATCGCCGAACTCCTGCATTTGAGCGTGAAGACCGTCGAGGTCCACCGCGCGAACCTCAAGAAAAAGCTGGAATTGAAAACCGCCCACGACCTCGTGCATTACGCCATCCGCTGGATGACGGCGGAACCGCAGGGTTGAGCCGGCGGACGAGTCAGAAATTCGTCCGCACAGCTTTTGATCACAACCGGACGCCGCCGTAAACACAGACTTCGGAGCCGTCGGCCAAAAAGGCGGACAAAGGAGGGCGGTCAAGGAACGGCTCAAAGCCTTGGCCATATAATCTTGCCGAGTCGCAATGAAGCTCCGCCGATTGGGTCTCCCAAATCCGCCAGCGCGGATGCTCGACGCGATATTCCATGGTCGAACCGTTCCGCTGCCTCGCGTAGCCCCAGTAATGTTCGGCGATGAACTCCTGCACCGAGCCTTCAGCCAACGGCTGCGGGGTTCCGCGAGTTTCCAGCTTCAAGAAATTTTCGCGGCCGCCGAGTCGCCAGCCATACCGGGCCGATTTGATTCCTTCCTTGACGCCCTCAATCTGGTGCGCCATCGGCAACGCGGAATAATTTTCGTTGTAAAATGTCCGCGCCACAAAGGCGATTGCCCGGCGCGGAACCAGTTCCTTGATGAAAACGACTCCGCGCCGCCAGCCGTCGTCCGCTTTCCGGCGAACGTAAAACCGCAGGTTGACCTCCTCAAAATTTCTGTGAAAAGGAATTGGGATTCCGCGCGACCCGGGTGTTCAAGAACAGAAAGCCGACCACGCTGACAAACGTTTTGCCGTTCCAGAAATCCAACTCCGTCCCGGCCGGAATAAACGGCGCGAGAACGGCGGGTTCGATTTCGTAATTCAGCATTGCCAGACGACGCCATTCGGCGGTCAGAAAAATTTTTGGCGGAGCGGATTTCATTGTGCGCCACCGCAGCAGGCGCAGCGCGTTGCCGATCACAATCAAGTCCGACAGCCCATCGCCGCCGCGCAGAAAATCGGGCTGATGAATCCCATCGCCGCCAGCGGCACGCCGAGCGCGTTGTAAAAAAACGCCCAGAACAGGTTTTGCTTGATGGTCCGCAGCGTCGCCCGCGCCAGGCCGAGCGCCTCCGGCACGGCCTCGATTTCCGATTTCAACAGAATGATGTCCGCCGCCTCGCGCGCCACGTCGCTGGCGCGGCTCACGGCGATGCCGAGGTCGGCCTGCGTGAGCGCCGGCGCGTCGTTGATGCCGTCGCCCACGAACGCCACGCGCTCGCCTTGCGCCTGAAGTCTTTTCACGAACTCCGCCTTCTGCTCCGGGCGCACTTCGGCAAAAACATTTTCCGGCACGATGCCAACCTGTTTGGCGATGCTCACGGCGGTCAGCGAATTGTCGCCGGTGACGAGATAAATCTTCAATCCTTGTCGCCAAGCTGCTCGACAACATTCGCTGCGTTCGGTTTCAACGCATCGCGGACGGCGAAAAGGCCGAGCAATTTGTTTTCCGACGCGAGGCCGACGATTGTCGCGCCCCGGCCTGACCATTCGGCGATGAATTTTTCGCCCGCCGCCAAATCCACGCCCGATTCCTCCAGCCACCGCAACGAGCCGAGACGCACGGTCTGCTCCCTCTCCTCACCCAAAGGAGGAGAGGGCTGGGGTGAGGAGGCCGATGGTTCTGAAATTAAAATCCCCTCACATCGGCCCTCTCCCCGCTTGGGCGTTGCGAGGGAGAAAACATTTTGCCATTTTGCCTCAATGCCACTGCCGCGGATTTCCTTCCAATCTGTCAAATCTCGGAGGACTAGCTCCGCGAGTCCCCACCTTTGGAATACAATTTCGTAATCGCCTGGCTGGTGGGGTGGGTGGAATTGCGGGCCAATGTGGCGGCCAGCGCGAATGGAGCGCCGAGCACCGGCTCGGCACGAACTTGGAGCGAATCGAAACTGGCCGAGCCGGTGCTCGGCGCTCCAACTGCCGCCACTTCCGGCTTGCCCATCGTCAATGTCCCGGTCTTGTCGAAAATGACCGCAGTTATTTTCCCCGCCTTTTCCAACGCCACGCCGTCGCGAATCAAAATGCCGCGCCGCGCGGCGGCATTCGCGCCGGCCATGATTGCCGCCGGTGTCGCCAGGCCCATTGCGCAAGGACAGGCGACGATCAAAACCCCAGCGGCGATGATGAAGGCCTTTTCTGGGCCGGAATGAATGGCCCAGATAATTCCGGCAGTAATTGCAATCGCAACAATAACCGGCACAAACACGCTGCTCACGCGGTCGCCGAGGCGCTGGATGTCGGCGCGGCTGGTCTGGGCGCGTTGGACAGCGGCGATGACGTGCGCCAGCGCCGTTTCTTCGCCGGTGGCGGTGACACGCATGACGAGCCGGCCATTCAGATTCACCGTGCCGGCAAAAAGTTCGCCGCCGGTTTTCTTGTCCGCCGGAACGGACTCACCGGTCAGCATTGCCTCGTCCACGGCGGATTCGCCGTCCACCACCACGCCGTCCACCGGCACGCGGTCGCCGGGCCGCAACGCCACGCGGTCGCCGATTTTCAATTCAGAAACCGGAACCTCAATTTCGTTCCGTAGTTTCCGATTTCCGGAGGCTCCGATGTTCCGATTTTGAAAATGCGAAGATCGAATTTGAGGTTGGAGCGCTGGCTGACGTCGGACCGCTGGACTTGGACGTGGACTTCAATTCTCCGCGCCGTTTGCGGCGCGAGGTTGAGCAGGGATTTCAGCGCTCCGCTGGCCTTGTCGCTCACGCGGGCTTCGACCCAGTGGCCAATGCTGATGAGCGTGATGATGGCCGCGGCTTCCATGAAATATAGATGCCCGCCAACACCCCCGAGCAACGCCCACGCGCTGTAGCCGAACGCCGTCGTCGAGCCGAGCGCGACGAGCGTGTCCATGTTCGACTGGCCGATTTTGAGCTGGTTCCACGCGCCGCGATAAAATTGCGCGCCGGCAAAAACCTGGACCGCGCCGGCGAGCGCGAACGAAAGCCATTGAAACCACGGCGTCATGGCGAGGCCGAAAACCCATTCGCCAATCATCAATAGCGCGGTGACGGCGACGCCGAGAACCAAATTCCATTGCCAGCTCTTGTGCTTGGCATCGTGGCAGATGCAGCTTGCACCGCCGCAGGCGTCCGCCTGAATTTCCCTCGCCTAGTAGCCGGCATTTTTCACGGCCTCGATGACGGCGGGGATGTTTGCCATCGCGCCGGGATTCCAGCGCACCGTGGCATTTTTATTTTCCAGCGAGACGGTGGCGCTGCGCACGCCGGGGACGGATTGAATGGCCTCGGTGACGTGCCGCGCGCAATTGCCGCACGTCATGCCTTTGACGAGCAGGCCGGTGGCACGGGCATTTTGCCGGGCAACCGGTTCAACTGCCTGTGGTGATTCCATTTTCACGCATGAACAGCTTATCGCAGGCGGGGAACTCCGTCGAATGCTGTTTGGAAGCACAGTCAGACGGAAATTGACGCTGCCAGCTTTCCGGCGCACACTCGCCCCTGCTATGGCGACCCGGAAGAAAAAGCTTTCCCGCGAAGAAATCCACGCATTGCGCGGCAGCCTCAAATTGAACACCGGCGGCAAGCCGTTTGCCGAATGGATGGCGGATTTGAACCGCGAGGAAAAGGAATTGGAAGAGCGGAAATTTCAGCGGTTCGCCGCGATGGGAAAAAAATAATCCATTGGATATGGCCCGGCACAATAAAGATTGGACGCGCGAGGAACACATCCTGGCGTTCAACTTGTATTGCAAAATCCCCTTCGGCCAAATCCACATGCACAACCCGCGCGTCATCCAACTGGCGCGGATGCTTGGTCGCAGCGTCGGTTCCGTGTCCCTGAAACTTTCCAACTTTGCGCGGCTCGACCCGGCGTTGCAGGCGCGCGGCATTCGCGGGATGCGGCATGGCGCAAAAGGCGAGGTGGACATCTGGCGCGAATTTGCCGAGCACCCGGAAACGCTGGCGTTTGAAAGCGAGCGCCTGCTGGCCGCCCGGCTGGGCCAGCCCATTGAGCAAGTGGCGGACGTGGACACCGGCGACCTCCTGCCGGCCGGACGGGAGCGCGAAGCCACCGTCCGCGTGCGCGTGAACCAGAGCTTTTTCCGCGACCGGATACTTTCCGCCTACAATTTCCGCTGCTGCGTCACCGGCCTGACCGTCCAGCCGCTGCTGACGGCCAGCCACATCATTCCGTGGGCCGAGGATGAGAAGAACCGGTTGAATCCCCGGAACGGCCTGTGCCTGAACGCGCTTCACGACCGCGCCTTTGACCGGCATTTGATGTGGATTGAAGACAACTACGTCATCCGCTTTTCCCGAAGTAACTTCAACGAAACCCTCAACCATCAACGAAACTCGTCCGCTGGCTGACCAGCTTTGACGGCGCGCGGCTGTTGCTGCCGAAGAAATTTACGCCCGACACGGAATTCCTAAAACGCCATGCTGAAAAATGCCTGGCCAAGCAATTGAAATAAAATTATGTATCAGAAAATACTCAGCGAAATTAAACAGGATTACTATCAACAGCGCTTTCCAAATGATGGCCAGCGTTTCGTTGCGTGGTATTTACGAAACATCCACATGCGTGACATGAACGAAACCCGTGAGGATGTGACCGACGGGGCAGACGACAAGCAGATCGATGCCATCGTTGTGGATGACAATACCAACACTATCTACGTCATTCAGGGCAAATTCATTGGCCAAAGTTCTGTTGACGGGGAGCCACTTCGAGAAGTTTTGTCATCATGGATACAGCTCCGGGATCTTGTTCGGTTGCAGGAGAATTGTAACGACCGGCTCAAAAGAAAATTAGGCGAGGTCGCGATTGCTTTGGAAGATGAATATGACATCGTTTTTGAACTAATCACCACCGGAAAACTTTCCCCAAGTGCCAACGACGATCTGGCAACATTCCAAGCGCGGCTTGTGGAAGCTGATGAATTTCCAGCATCGCTCCATTTAATTGACGAAGAAGAATTGAGGGTTCGCTACGACATGGCACTGGATCGCGAGAATCCGGTCATCAATCACACCCTCTGCCTGACAAATGTAGAACACCTGCAAACAAAAATTGCCGGAGCCAAGGTAATCCTAGCTGCTCTTCCGCTTAAGGAGTGCCTCCGTTTACCTGGGATCAAAGACGGAACCCTGTTTCAAAAAAATGTTCGTCAATCACTTGGCTTGAGCAACCGCGTCAACAAAGGAATCAAATCCAGCATTTTCCATAGCAGCCAAGACTTCTTTTTTTTCCACAATGGTGTGACTGCCATCTGCAATAAGATGGAATTTTCAGAAGGCGACAAGGTCCACCTGAAATCCCTCAGTGTTGTCAATGGGTGCCAATCGCTGAATACTATCCTGTCATGCAGTGAAAAAGTGAAGTTGTTGGACGACGCTTTTATTATGTTTAGGTTTTACGAAATCCCACAACGCGAGCGAGCGGACAAAATCAGCATCAACACCAACTCC
Organism: uncultured Verrucomicrobiae bacterium; assembly: GCA_963764035.1. GTDB lineage: Bacteria > Verrucomicrobiota > Verrucomicrobiia > Limisphaerales > UBA11358 > UBA11358. The sequence goes on along the minus strand of CAVXQV010000005.1, from coordinate 553,778 downwards.
CAAAGTGCGGTTAAGCCGCGCGACCTGCGCAGCAATGATAAAAGGGTGTTGGGACTGAAAAAATCTTATGAACAGCGGTATCCGCGTGGGTATCTGATTACGAAACGGGGTGAAGAGGCGCCAGCCGACCGCGATCTTAATTTAGTTACCGATTTGTCAGAACTTGGGAAATGCATGATGTCTTGGCATTCGCAAAGACCCAATATTGCCTACAGTGAATCGAAAATATTTGACAAATATTTTGAGCAGCTTTTCAAACGCGATTACAAGCCGGAAAAAGTCCATGCCCTTCATGCGTGGATGCATAAAGCGCGGGAACGTTGGGTAAAGGAAAACCCGCTTGGGTTGAACGAATCGCTCCTGGCGATGAGAGCCTATGCCCCATACCATCATCTATACGCTGTCTCCCTCTGTTTCTGCGTTGCCAACAATATGCAGGACGGCAATGTTCCGAATCCTATAAAAGCATGGGAAAATGCCATTCAAGGAAATGTTGTCGACCGAGTGGTTGATATGGCCGGAAGTTGCTTGAACAGCGCGCTCGAAGCGGCTGCAAATGAGCCGCAGCCCGGAAATCGTGTTTTCAGCCCGCAGAACTGGATCAAAACGAAAACATGCTTGGCCGGAATACGAGCTGCAATTCGTCAGTATTTTACCATGCTCCCCATGATGCCGGGTGGCCGTGAATTGAAACAAGCCTTGGAACAACCATTAAAAATGGAGAACACAGACTTTGAAGCAAGATGGGCGGCGGACTAATTAATGAACGAGCCGGAAAAACTCATCCCTCTGCATGGCGGCTACCGGAAGTTGAAAAGTTTTCAGGTGGCGCAACTGATGATGACGGTGAAATTTCCCTCACCTCACCCTTGATCCCTCTCCCCTCCCACGGCGGGAGCGGAGAGGGAATTTATTTTGCTGGACGTTTTCCCGGCGCAGGCTCGCATCCGCCTTCGTCCGATTTCGGCGAGACGAGCCAACACCGGGCTGATTTCCGCAGCGCCTTCAGCGCATAAAAAAGCGGCCATCGTTCCCGAAGGCCGCTTGCGTTTTCGTTTAATCTTATTTGCCGCCGGTGGCCGGCTGGGTTGGCGATTAGTCCGGATTTGTGGATGTCGGGTTCTTCGAACGAGCGGCTTTTTTGGGCCGGTTGGTCTTGAACGGCGCGTATTGAGGGCTTCCGGGTCCGAAGTAACCGCGCATGCCGGCCCGGGCGCGGGTGCCAAGCTCATTGAGCTTGATCGCCACCTTGTCCCGGCTGATTATCAATTCACCCAGTTCACGGCGCTTGTCCTCAACTTGTTTTGAACAGGCATCGAACCCGGCATAGACCTTCTCAAAATCCTCAAACGAGGCGTCGCTAATGCGGAATTCGCGGTTGGCCTTCCATACTTTCCTAACTATGGCCGCCTGTTCCTTGGTGCCGGGTGCGGTGTAAGGTATTTTTCTTTTCATAATTTTGATTTTTTTCGGTTCGTTTGGGAGGGGTGGTTGCGCCGGTTCAGGGCTTCAGTGTTGCGGGCGGTGGCGTCGGGGCGGGTGCGGCGGCGGATTGCGCGGCGCGTTCCAAGTGGCTCGCGCTCATCCAGCCGCGCAGCATGTCGGGGTTGCGCACATAGACGTTGTGGAAGATGGCATCCAGATAGGTGCATTCCTTCATCCCGTCCCGCACCAGCCGCCCGATGGCGGCGGTGTTTTCCGCGCCTTCATAGTTGGCGTCGTGTTCATCGGTTCGCGCGGTGTCAATCTTGCCCCGGTCGTCCACGAGGGTTTGCTCGAAACCCGCCGGCAATCCCTTGGCGTTGAACTTGGCGAGGCGCGCGGTCTTCGCGGCCTTCGTGGGCGCGTCGTCGTTGTCCGGGTCAACGATGAGGTTGCCGATGATGGCGTCGGCGGCGGTGATGACGGCGCGCGGGTTGAGGGCCTCGGGCGGGCGGAACAGGGCGGTGTAGGTCGGATCGTCCTGCGCGAGGGCGTGCGCGGTGCGGGTGACGTTTTGCACGTCCAGCCGGAGGGCGTCAATCAGCACGGTGGCGGGCGTGGCGCTGCCGCCGCCCTGACCGGCCTTGGCGGCGTCGAGGCCCTTGATGTCTTTTTTGAGGTTGGTTAAATGTTGCGCGGCATCCGTGCCGGCCACATCCGTCAGGTTCGCCTCCGTGAAGTCACGGACGCGGCCAAACTTTTCATAACGAACGAATGAATAGTCATCCATAATTTATTTTCCTCTGTTGAATTGCTGGCTGTCCGATGAAGACGATACGATTTAAGCGCAATGTGATTCTCCACATTCGTTGTTTTTTACCGGACATTTCTTGGCGGGCCTTGCGGACGGCCACCAGGGCCAAAACATCCGGGAATGGTTCCATCCCGGCTGGCGGCGCTGCTGGCGGGCCGGCTTTTGCAGAGAACCGCCATCCGGATTCGGCGTAGCGGCTTTCGGGAGAAAGCCGCCGATTGAATTTTCAGGAGGCTGGCGGCGCTCTGCCGAGACGCCGCTACGGTGAGTGGGTGACGCTTGGAACCGGCAATTTTGGCCGTTCAGAGGCCGGTTTTGCCCAAGGTGTTGAAAATAGGATGGTTATGATTGCAACTGTGCCCGATCCAACGCCAACTGCGATCAATCCAATCGCAACTGCGGCCGATCCGACACCAACTGCGGCCGATCCAATCGCAACTGCGGCCGACCTGAAGCCGACTGCGTTGAAGCCGACGCCGACTGCGGTCGGTCCGTTTGCGACTGCCATCGAGCCAATCGCGACTGCCATCGGGCTGGTTGCGCCTGCGGCCGGTTCAATGCCGACTGCCAGCGGCCCGAAGCCGCCGGCGATGGGTTAAATGGCGACTGCGGAAAGACCGGTTGCAACGGCGATGAACCGGCGTTCGCGGAAAGGCGTTCCAACGCCGGCTCAATGCGCCAGCCGCGTGATCATCGCGTAGATGATCAGCACGAGCAGCACCATGCCGAGGCCGAAGAAGAGATAGCCGAAGAATTTCGCGATGTTCTTCCAACGGAACCATTCGTCGCGCACGCGAAACTCGTCCAGCCGGCCGGTGGCGACCAGGCGGTCATACCAGCGCTTGCGCTCGTGCAGCATTTCGTTCTTGGAAACGCGGCCGGAGAAGATGACGGTGTCCATCGGGAATTTCTCGATGCGGAAATGCGTGTTGAAGAAATGAATCGAGAAGATGAATCCCGCCGCGAGCAACGCCTCGTCCGAGTGGATGATGAGCGCGATGTTCATGGCCCAGCCGGGCAGGAAGCGCGTGAAGAATTCCGGGAACCACATGATGAGTCCCGACGCGCCGATGATGGCCACGCCCCAGAACACGGCGAAGTAATCGAATTTTTCCCAATACGTCCAGCGGTCGAACTGCGGCTTCGGCCCCCTCCCGAAGAACCATTTGTTGTGGTCCACCAGATCGCGCCAGTCCTGCAGCGTCGGCACCATCGAGTCCGGTCCGAACAACACCTGCCAGAGCCGTCCGAAATGGAATTTGCCGTCCGGCCCGCGCAGGGATTTGCGCCCTTTCCATGACTTGCCGACGAGCGAGATCAGGTGCAGACCAAAATAGATGAACGTGATGACCGCGCCGAAGCGGTGCAGCGTGCGTGCGTTGTCCGGCCCGCCGATGATGGCGAAAATCGCCTTGGCCCAGCCCGTGTAATAAAACTTCAGCGGCATTCCGGTGATGACGAGCAACAAAAAGGACGATACCACCATGAAATGCAGGAGCCGCTCGAACGGCACGAAGCGCGTGAACCATTCGCCGTCCTCCTGCGTCGCAATTTTTGCCTCGCGGAACTTTTTCGAGTCGTGCTGATACAGCCACACCGCGCGCACCAGCCAGGCAAGCGTGTGGACCCCGAAGAACGCGAACGTGCCGACGAGCAGGCCGGTCATCGCCAGAAACACGACGTGGAGCAGCGGATAATTCTTCGCGTCCATCGGGTTGGCGTGCGGCTGGTATTCGGTGAATTTCGCCGTCGCGCCCGGATGACATTGCTGGCAGGTGGCGAGGATGTTGGTCCTGGAAAGATGCGAGGCCGGGTTGGACGGCGGCAGCACGTCGTGGTAGCCGTGGCAGTCGTAACAGGCGGCGACTTCCGGGGCAATGTTCGGTTTGCCGAGCGCCATCGCCTTGCCGTGATAGGTTTCGGAATAATGTTCCAGCCGGTCGGCGTGGCATTTGCCACAACGCTGGTCGCTGATGGCCTTGAATTTCTTGTCCTCGGGATTGACGATGTCGTGCGCCGTGTGGCAATCGGTGCAAACCGGCCCGCGCGCGTCGCCCTTCGCGAGCAGTTGGCCGTGGATGCTCTTGTCGTAAGTCTGCTCGATGCCGAGGTGGCATTTGCCGCACGTCGCGGCGATGTGCGTGTGGTTCACCGGCGAATCGCGGTCCACCGGGCGCTTGATGTTATGAATGCCGTGGCAGTCGTTGCACGACGGCGCGACGATCAGGCCCATTTTTATCAACGCGCGGCCGTGGATGCTGTCGAGATATTGCGACGCGGCTTCGGGATGCTTGATGCCGTATTCCTGCGCGAGGTTCGGATTGTTGTGGCACTTGGCGCACGTCTGCGGCAGGTTCATTTTGAAGACCGGCGACGCCGTGTCCTTCACCGGCAAAATATTGTGCGAACCATGACAATCCCAGCACTGCGCCGCGCCGGACGCGCCGAGCGCGTGGCTCATGCCATGGATGCTCGTCGCGTAATCCTTCGCCTCCTGGTCGTGGCAACTGGAGCAGTCCGGCGGCGGCAACTTGGCGTCGTGAACCAGCTCCTTTACGCCCGTGTGGCAATCCGTGCAGTCCAGCATGGAATGGACCGAGCGGGCGAAACCGTTGGTCGGAAAGACGGCGAGCAGAACCTTCTGCCCGTTTACCACGCGAGTGTTCGACGCATCGGTGTGGCAATCGAGACAATCGGAATTGGTGAGTTTGGCGACGGCGTTGGTCGTGGCCGCCGCCGCGGACGTTGCCGAAATGAACAACAGAAGCCAGAGCAAACTTCCCGCGACGATGGCCAGGCCCGCCCGGTTGAAACGGGTGCGGGCCGGCGGCAATTGCGCGGCGGGTCTGGTTGAGCTTCCGTTGTTCATGTCAATAGGATAGGACGTCCCTGCCGGTTTCAGGCCGGCTTCATGCGGCGGTGGTTGGGCGTTCAGTTACTTCTTGAACGTCCTCATATACGCGACGATCGCCTTGGCATCGGCGTCGGAAATGCCATCGGTGCCCTTCATCAGGCTCTTGCCGTCCTTGTCTTTCACGCCTTCCTTGACGGCCTTGACCGCGGCATCGTCTGTCAACGCGGATTGCACGGCGGCGCTGGAGTAATCTTTCACGGCCAGCTTCTGGCCCATTTTGGTGTCACCCTTGCCGTCCGCGCCGTGGCACTTGAGGCAGCTCTGTTCATAAAGGGCCTTGCCGTCGGCGGCTTGTGCGGACCAGGCGGCCAGGGCCATCGCCGCGATGCTTAACATGATGAATTTTTTCATAACGGTTTTTTGTTTTAATTATTGCATCGAGTCCGGCTTCTCCGGGCCGCTGCCCCTGACGTGCGAAATACCAATCCCGATTGGCAATCTGCCGCCAAGAAAAAGCACTTGACCCAAAACTTGCCGGACTTTCGTGCTCACAATGTCACGGAACCGCCTGTGTTCGGCATCACCGTTCTTGTCAAAGTGTGGACATTTTTTGGCTGGTGACGTGTTTGCAAGCGCCGAAACAACGGAAATTACAATCGCAGCAACCGATGCGCGCAGTCTCTGACTGGAGATTTGTAACGCCGGCAGCCTGTTCTTCAGCCCCGGCAACGTGTCCGCCCGGTCCGGCAGGCGGTTATTTGCTCCCCGCCCCGGGCCAGCCAGTCCCGGAACCCTGTCACGCGCCTCCGGCAGCCCGTCCGCCGCTCCCGGCACCGTGTCCGCCAGCCTCGGCAGCCTGTCATTTGAAACCGGCAGGCGTTCCGCCGGCCCCGGCAGCGTTCTTTCCAGTCCCGGCAGGCCATCCGACAAGTCCGGCAGGCTGTTTTCCCGCCCGGCAGCCAGTTATTTCATTCCCGCCGCCGATCAGCCCGGCCCGGTATCCCATCCGGCGACCCCGGCAGCGCATCCGCCCGGCCCGGCGGGCGATGTTTCAAATCCGGCAGGACATCCGGCAATTCCAACACGCCAACCACCCGTTTTCCAAGCCCAACAGCCCGTCATCGCCAGCCACGTCAAAAAACACACGCCCGTCCCGCGCGCCAAACCCGCGCCCGCGCCGCAAACTAAACCGTAAATGGGTTGCACCAGGCAATCATTGCGTCTTCACGCCAACGTAATCTTTTGGCGCTTGATGACGTCTAACAATTTGTTGAAAAACGATTTTTCTTTGAAACGTTTCAGTGGGAGTAACGTCTGAAAGAGCATGCGCGGAAAACCTCAAGCCCAGCCGGACTTTTTGACGGTCATCAACCTCAACCAATGCGTGCCCGCAGACCATCCGCTGCGCGCCATCAAAAGCCAGGTGGATGCCGTCCTGAAAAAACTCTCCCCGCTGTTTGACGAACTCTATGCCGACGATGGCCGCGCCAGCATCCCGCCGGAGCAATTGCTCAAAGCCCGTGTGCTCACCGCCCTTTACAGCGTCCGCAGTGAACGGCTCTTTTGCGAGCAACTCGGCTACAATCTGCTCTGGCTCTGGTTCCTGGACCGGGAGTTCCACGAAGGCAGTTTCGACCACAGCATCTTTGCCAAGAACTACGAGCGCGTGCTCTCCGCCGACGTGGCCAAACTCTTCTTCCTCGAAGTCTATGACTTGGGCCGTCAGGACGGCTGGACCAGTGACGACCACTTCACCGCCGACGGCACGCTCATTGAAGCCTGGGCGAGCCTGAAAAGCTTCGTCCGCAAGGACGGGGCGGATCAGGCCAAGGTGGCCGCGGCCAAGGACGAAGACCCCGGCAATCCCACGATCAACTTTCGCGGGGAGAAACGGCGCAATGACACGCATCAGAGCACGACCGATCCTGACAGTGTGTTGTATCGGAAAGCCAGCGGGAAGGAAGCCCGGCTGTGTTTCGGGGCGCACGCCCTGATGGAAAACCGGAACGGCTTGTGTGCCGACTTCACCCTGCACAACCCCATTACCCAAAGCGAAGCGGTGGTGGCCTTGCAACAGGCCGATGCCCATCAGCAGCTGCATGAAGGTGTGAATATCAAGACGCTCGGGGCGGACAAGGGCTATCACCAGAAAGGCTTTGTGCAAGGCTGCCGGGAACGGGAGATCGCGCCGCATGTGGCGTGCAAGGACAAAGTGAACGTGGCCGGGTTGGACGGACGCACCACGACGCAGCGGAGTTACCAAGTCAGTTTGAAAATCCGAAAACGAGTAGAAGAGATATTTGGCTGGATCAAGACGGTGGGGGGATTCAGACGGAGCCGGTATCGGGGACGAGAACGGACGCAAGCCTGGGGCTACTTCGTGGCGGGGACTTACAACCTGCTGCGAATGGCACGCTTGGAATTGGCGGGTGCGAACTGATCGGCGGGTTTTCGGTGAAACCGCCGGCCTAAAAGCAGCAAAATAATGCTGGGCAGATAAAAAACACCGGCACGAGGGGCACCCACCGGAAGAAATCCGGTGCAACTTACTCTGAAAATGTCCCGAACGAGTCATGAATAACCGATGTTCGCTAAATTGGTCTTTTGTTCAACAGCCTGCTAATAAGACGTGAATGTTGGCAATTTCAGAAGTAGCTTCAGCTTCTTCTTTCTGCTCCTGTTTTGTTTTTCAACGCAGTGGGCGTTTGGCGCCGATTTGCCCGCCGGTCGGGTTGTGTGGTGGGGCGAGAATAATTTCTGGAAAAAGACTTTGTCCACAAACACGAACGGCTTGGTTGAAAATGGCAATGAGTTTTTGGATGACGCCGTTGCCGTGACGGCGATCGCCGGAGTTGGGCTTGCGCTTAGAAGCGATAGCACGGTTTTTGCGTTTGGCCTTGGTTGGCCAGGCACAACTGACGTGCCTGCTGGCTTGAGTAATGTTGTTTCCATCTCATCCGCCGGCGGCTCTTTTTGGGCGATCAAGCGTGATGGCACGGTGTCGAATTGGGGAAGTTGGGAAAAGAACGATCAGAATCAAGCGAACGTCATAGCGGGTTTGACGAATGTCACGGCGATTGCCTGGAGCGGTTACAAAAATTATCTGGCCCTGAAGAATGATGGCACGGTGTTGGGATTTAGTTTAGACACTGACAAGCCGCCTGATGGTTTGCCGGCGATACGAACGGTGAAAGTTCAGGGGCTGGTTTTGAGCGATGTTGTGGCGCTCGCTCCAATGGATTATACGCCGCTTGTGCTCAAAAAGGACGGCACCGTTTTCAGCTTGGGATACCAAACTCCGGGTGATACCAACACATCGCACCCCTTGTTTCAATACACAGTCGTCAGCAACACATTGTTTGGCCACGTTCGTGGTGGAATCATGCAACTCTACACCTCGGTTGATCCCGTCATCATTGACGGGCAAGCGTTAAGCAATGTCGTGGCAATCGCAAGTGGCGCGGAACATTGTCTGGCGCTTAAAATGGACGGCACGGTCGTTTCATGGGGCGCTAAACCGGAAGTGCCAGCGGGTATAAGCAACGTGGTCGCCATCACCCCTAATTTGGCCTTGAAACGTGATGGGACAATGGTGGCATGGGGTGGAGACAATCATTACGGAGAAAACTCCGTGCCCGCCGGCTTGAGCAATATCGTGGCGATTGCAACCGGAGGCAATTTCAACTTGGCCGTCATGACCGGGAGCATTCCATCCAGCGTGTTCGTCCAGCCTCACGGACGGTTGGAAGAAATGGAGCAAAAAGCGGATTTGATTTTCAAAGGGCAAGCGGTTTCAAGCGCTGTCATTACAAATGCCGCATTTACCGTTCGCGCAGAAGTGCGCGCAACTCAATTCAAAGTCATTTCTGTTCTACAGGGAACAGTTCAAACCAATCTTGTAACATTTCAGCATTACGCGAGCAGTTTCCGCGGTGGCTGGAGCGGTCCCCGTCCCCCCGAATACTACAGATTTGAAATCGGCAAACCATACCTGATCTTCGCCGCGAGTTTGAAAAAACCGGACATGTTCTATGATCCGACAAAGGTGAACGCGCCAGCCGAATCAAATGAGTTCCGGCAGGTTTATGGCGGGGGCGTCACACGCACATTGGACACCCGGCCGCTAAGCAGCCTTTCGGTCAAGGCCGCCCATTGGTTTGAGTTCAATTTGCTGCTCAACGACTCAAATCCAACAAATCAGCTTTACGCCATCGGCAAACTTGACAGCTTGAGTCTGGCCGGCAGAGGTGACGACGAATGGTCGCGCAGCCCGGATTTCCAACGGAAGACGGTTTTGAGAGCGTTGCTCCCAGTGCTTACCAACAGCAATGACCAGGTGGCCTGCCGCGCCCTCAATTGTTTTGTGACGGGACCAGATTCAATCGCCAACGTGAAGCCATTTACGGAAACCCTAATAGAAATTGCCAACGAAGGTTCTTCTTCGACCCGTCGGCTAAACGCTGTTGACGCTTTGTCCGGCATCGATGGAGCAGCGGTTTCTAATTCACTGTCGCATTTGTTGAAAGATTCCGATGAAAACGTCCGGCTAGGCGCGGTCAGATTGCTTCCGCGTTTTCCAAGCGAGTTTGCCGAGCAGGCTCTGCGGGATGCGGCCGATGATGAATCCGCCAACGTGCGCTCGGTCGTCGCAGACGTGATTGGCGGTGAAAAATACGAACGCTGCCTGCCCGTTTTGGTAAAACTTTTTTACGACCCGGTCGGTCGGGACAAGCTCATACCACCCACGACCATGGAATACCTGCAAGCGGGTCAGCGGTGGAGCAATATCGGCGACGTGCATACCGCCGCTGGCTATGCTTTGGTGAAGTTTGCCCCCGACCAAGTTTCCGGCATTCTGCAATCCAATCTGGACGATCCAGGATTTCACATCAATTTCGTGGCCAAACTGGCCCAAGGGGACGCCGAGCCTTGGTTGCCAGAACTGGTCAGTATCCTCGAAACCAGACGCACTTATGTTGACGAGATCGCCAAGTCTCCCCCGCTTGATCCAAGAAGATTTTCTGCTGTAGGGGTCAATGGTGTGGTGTTGACTGGAACTTACATCGAATGTTGGGAAGACATCCGCCAATATCTTTTGAAAAAGTCGCCGGAAGAACTGGCCAGCGGAAAATTCGACTGTTACATGGATGTGCTGGATAAAACCGTTGGCGAGCCAGAAGACCGATGGTTATACCAACTTTACCGAACCAAGAATTTGGCAAGTCGCGCGGCCAGCCTCCGCCGTCAATATGACAAAACTGACGGCTGGTGGTTTGATGACTTCAACGAAAGGGGCGAAGCCGCCGAGATTGATCCCGTCACTTTTTAGTCAAATTGCAGTATTGCCACGCGATTATCGTGCCGTCACGACGACGTAATTCTTTTTGCCTTTGCGGAGTAGGAGGTGTTTGCCGAAAAGCAGGTCGCCGGCGGTCACTGCCCGCGTGGCGCTGGCCTCGCGGACGTTGTTGATGTTCACGCCGCCGCCTTCGATGTCCTTTCGCGCCTGCCCCTTTGACGAACACAAGCCGGCGTGGACCAGAAGCTCGACGAGTGGCATGCCCGCGCCATCCAATCTTGATTTCTCGATTTCCTTCGTCGGCACCTCGCCAAGAAGCTGGCTGAAAAATTCTTCACTAACCTTCTCGACCGACGCACCAAATAGAATTGCGCTTGCAACGGCGGCGCCAGTAGCGGCATCTGCTCCATGAATCATATTGGTGACAGCACCAGCTAACACCCTATGCGCCTCACGCGCGCCCGGATCTTCCGCGTGCTGCTTTTCCAGCACGGTGATTTCTTCCTTTGGCAGGAAGGTGAAGAACTTCAAGTAGCGGATCACGTCGGCATCGGCGGTGTTGATCCAGAACTGGTAAAATTTATAGACGCTGGTTTTTTTTGGATCGAGCCACACCGAACCGCCCTCGGTCTTGCCGAATTTCGTGCCGTCGGCCTTGGTGATGAGCGGCAGCGTGAGGCCGTAACCTTGCTTGCCGAGTTTCTTGCGCATCAGGTCAATGCCGGCGGTGATGTTGCCCCACTGATCGCTGCCGCCGATCTGCAATTCGCAGCCGTGGTCGCGGGCGAGCACATAGAAATCAAACGCCTGGAGCAGCATGTAGCTGAATTCGGTGTAGCTGATGCCCACCTCGCGATCCTCCATCCGCGCGCGGACGGATTCCTTGGCGACCATCTGGTTCACGGAAAAATGTTTTCCGATGTCGCGCAGGAAATCGAGATAGCTCAAACCCGCGGTCCAATCGGCGTTGTCCACGAGCCTGGCGGGATTCGGCTGGCGGTCGAAATCGAGCAGGCGCGCGAGCTGCGGGCGGACGGCTTCCACGTGGGCCTTGATTTGTTCCTTGGTCAGCAGCGAGCGCTCGGCGGATTTGCCGCTGGGATCGCCGATGCTGCCGGTCGCGCCGCCGGCCACGGCGATGGGATGATGCCCAAAATCCTGGAACCGCCGCAGCGCGAGCAACGGCACGAGATGGCCGACGTGCAGCGAATCCGCCGTCGGGTCGAATCCGCAGTAAAGCGTGACGGGCGCGGCCAATTTCTTTTCCAATTCCGTGCTGTCGGTGCAATCGGCGACGAGGCCGCGCCATTTGAGTTCTTCCAGAATGCTCACGCACGAAGATTACAAATGAAACAGCGGATTGGAAAACAGATTTAGCCGCGAAAAGGCACAAAGTAAAAATTCTTTTTGAGCCTCTTGCGCATTTTTGCGGCCCGGCAAATTTTGGACTTTGGACTTTCCGCTTGGGACTTTAACCTTCGCGCGTGTCAAAAATGTTGAAAGCCTCCGGCGCGATGGCCGGCGCCACCTTGTTGAGCCGCATCCTCGGCATGGTGCGCGAGATGGTTTATGGCTACTTCATGGGCACAACCTGGGTGGCCAGCGCGTTCCTCCTGGCGTTCCAAGTCCCGAACCTTTTCCGGCGGCTGCTGGGCGAAGGCGCGCTCACGGCGGCGTTCATCCCGATTTTCAAGGAGAAGGAAAAAACCCACGGCGAGGATGAGATGTGGCGCGCGGCCAACGCGGTGATTTCCGGGTTGATCATTTTCACTTGCGTCGTCGTGGCCGCCGGCTTGGTGGCGGTGTCGGGCGCGCTGTGGTTCGGCGGGCACATGGAAAATGGCGCGACGCGGTTCTCCGGCAGGACACTGCTGATGCTGCAATTGCTGCGCGTGATGCTGCCGTATCTGGTGCTCGTCTGCCTGGCGGCGGTGTTCATGGGCATGCTCAACGCGCGCGGCCATTTTTTCATCCCGGCGATGGGCGCGACCACGCTCAACGTGGTGATGATCGCGTCCGTGCTTTGGCTCGCGCCGCGGATGGGACTGCAATTTCCGAAGGGAGAGCGGCTGCCGCACCAGATTTTCGCGCTGGCCATCGGCGTGCTGGCGGCGGGCGTGGCGCAGGCGGCGTTTCAACTGCCGACGCTGGCACGGGACGGGTTCCGCTTCCGTTGGGTTTCGCCGTGGCGGGACGAAACCGTCCAGCGCGTCGTCCGGCAAATGCTGCCGGCGACCATCGGCGTGGCGGCGTTTCAGATCAATGTCGTGCTCACGCAGGGTTTGTCGTATTGGGTGGACGATTACGTCGTCGCGTCGTTTCAATACGCCGTGCGGCTCATGGAACTGCCGCAGGGTTTGTTCGGCATCTCGCTCGCGACCTACCTGCTGCCCACGCTGGCCGGCCTGGCGACGGAAAAGAATTACGACGGGTTCCGCAACGAACTGCGGCAGGGCATCGGTTACCTGGTTTTCACCAATTTGATTGCGTCCGTCCTGCTGATGGCGCTGGCCGAGCCGATCTTCCGGCTGCTGTTTGAGCGCGGCCGGTTCGACGCGGCCTCGACCAGCCAGGCCACGCTGGCGCTGGCTTGCCTCGCGCCGGGTCTCGTATGCTTTTCCGTGGTGAACATTCTGGCGCGGGCGTTCTTTGCGCTCGGCGATACAAAAACGCCGATGAAGGTGAGCGTGTTTTGCCTGGTGCTGAACCTGCTGCTGGCCGTGACGCTGGTCTGGCGTTTCAAACAGGGCGGCCTCGGCATCGCCAACACGCTGACATCACTCGTCAACGTGACGCTGCTGACCTACGCGCTGCGGCGCAAGCTCAAGACGCTGAACATGGCGTCGCTGCGCCGGCCGGTCCTGATGCTCGCGGCGGTGGCCGTGCTGGCGGGGGCAATTGCATTGGGAGGCTGGAGATTCTGGGAACGTTCGCTCGGCCACGGAACGCTCGCGTTGAAAATCGGCGCGGTGTTTGTCCCGGCGGGGATCGCGGGCCTGGTTTACTGGCTGGCGGCGCTGGCGCTGAAAGTTCCGGCGGCGAAGGAAATGACGGAATTTGCGCTGGCGAAGTTCCGGTCGAAGAATTGAACAGGAAGAAACCAAGGAAACACAGAAAATACCGGTTCAGAAACCTTCGTTTGCTTCGTTTTCTTCTGTTTCAAATCTTCGTGACCGCCGTCCAACAATTTTGACCGAATTTCGACTTGAACTTCTCCACCAGCGATTCTCCGGCCGCGACATTTTCCACGAGCGCAAACGTCGTCGAGCCGCTGCCGGACATGAGCGCGGCCAGCGCGTCGTTCTCGCGCAGAAATTCCTGAAACAGCGTGAGCACGGGAAATTTGTCGAACGCCGGCGCTTCGAGCGAATTGTAAAATTCGGCGGCGATGGATTTGAAACCCGCCGGCTGGAGCCCGTCGCTCCCGGATTGCAACAATGAAATCAATTTTTGCGCACGGCCTCTTTGCCCGTTCAGCGCTTTGGGAAACCGCGCGAGGTTTTGATACGACCAAGGCGTGGAAATGCCGAAGCCGGGATGAATCGAGCAAAATCGCCCTGTCGCGCAGCACGGGGAAATCTTCGAGCAATTGGACCTTTTCGCCGCGGCCGGTGGCCAGCGCCGGCTGACGGTGGAGAAAAAACGGAACATCGGAGCCAATGTCCGCCGCCAGTTGATGCAATTTTTCCGGCGGCAACGGCGCGCCGAACAATTCATTGAGCGCCGAAAACGTCACCGCCGCGTTGGCGCTGCCGCCGCCAATGCCGCCGGCCAGCGGCAGATTTTTTTGAAGATGGATCGCGAACACCGTCGGAAATTTTTGCGGCGGCCAGAAACGAAGCCGCCGCGCGGCAAACCAAATTCCTTGAATCAACCGGCAGTTCCGTATGGCTGCACGAAAGTTGAATCCCATTTCCGCGGCGCTCGAAGGTCATCTCGTCGCATACGTCCACCGGCTGCAAGACGGTTTCGAGTTCGTGGAAGCCGTCGGCGCGCCGGCCGAGGATGTTCAGCAGCAGGTTGACCTTGCAGGGCGATTGTTTTTCCAGGCGCATGGCGGTTCCTGAAAGCAAAACGCGCCAACGGGTGGTTGTTGGCGCGGATCGCTAAATGGTGTCAGGCACGTTAATTGTCAAATATCTTGAAACGGCTGCCGGGAATGAACGGTGCGACTTCGCCGCCGCTGAAGCCCATGTAAGTGTCCGTGTCGAACAGGCTGCTGGATATCTTGCCGGGCTTGTAGCTCGCCGGATAAATGGGGCCGGGCTTGACGTAGCTGGTGCCGATCGGATGATAGGGCGGAATCGGAAAGGTGACGATTTCATACACGCCCATGGCCGTGCGCGCCACGGTCTGGTCCACGCCGTGGATGAAACCGGTGGTGTAACCGGCGCTCGGCGAATCAAAAATGGCGCTTTGCTCGACGGAGCTGCGCAGATCGCCCATGCGGGTGACTTCGAGGGAATCGCTCACGCCGCGGCCGAGCTTTTGTTCCGGACCCGCGCAACCGGAGGTGAACACCGCAACCAGCGCGGCGAAGGCGAGCAAAGGAATTACGTTTCGCATACGTTTTTTAGATGACGCAGCAACTTTACGCCGAATTCAAAAGATGTAAAGCGCGATTTGCGGATGGATTAATGGATTCTTGGATGGGTGGATTGATGAAGCGGTCCACGGTTGACTTGCCGATAATCCAGCAATCCAACAATCCGCTTCAACGCCACTGCTGGCGCAGCCACGGCCAGCCGTATTCCCAGCCCGCCCAGGCCGCGCCGGCAATCAACAGCAAGACCAGCAGCGCAACCAGCAGTTTCCACCGCGCCCGGCCCTTGTCCGCTTGGTCCCAATACCACGCAATCCAGACGGTGAGTTCGTAGAGCGCCTGCAACGGCACAAACATGACGATCTGGGTGATGGGTTCGGGCGTCGTCAACACGGCGCCGAGAATCAGGTTGATGACAATCATGTAGCGGCGCGCCTTGGAAAGCAGCGCGTAGTCCACCACGCCGATTTTCACCAGCGTCAGGATCACCACCGGCAGCTCGAAGCCCAGCCCCATGCCGAGCATGAATTTGCAGACGAAGCTGATGTAATCCTCCGCCCGCCATTGCAGCGCGCCGAGGCCGAGCCAGTTGGAATACATCTGCGCCGCCGCCAGCGCCACCGGCATCAGGGCGAAATAACAGAACGCCACGCCGGTCAGAAACAGCCCGACGCCGATGCCCAGCCCGCGATAAACGTATTTGCGCTCGCGGATTTTCAGCGCGGGAAAAACAAACGACGCGATGAAATAGAAAATGAACGGCGACGCCAGCAGCGCCCCGCCGTAAAGCCCGACCTGAAACGCCACGATGAATCCCCCCGCCGGACTCAAGTTGACCAGCTCGACGTTCATCCGCCGCGCGGCGTCAACGGCGGCGGGATTGGAACTGACCCGCCAGCCGAGCACCTGGTTGGTGCCGAGGGTGACCGGCTCCACGGTGACGGCGACGAAACGGTTCGTGCCCAGGTTCAGGGATTTCTCCTGCTCCGGCGTGAGCTGGAAATTGCCGACGTGGTTCGTGCCGATGCTGACCACGACGGTCTGGTTTGTGACGGTGTGATATTGGAACGCGTGCGCCAACGGCCACTTGATGATGCTGACGACGTGGTTCGCCCCGATGAGGCAGATGAGCATGCCCACAAACAACGCGACGATGCTCTTGAGGAGCACCCAGCGGAAATCTTCAAGATGTTCGAGGAAGGTTTTGACCGGCCCGCCTTCGCTATCCATCGGATTTTCTTCGCGATCGTCCATGCCAAAATTAAAACAGGACGTTCACAGGCAAGCAACGCGGATTGATGAATTATTGGACTTACGGATTAACCCGGCCATCTCTTCCATCCGATGGAGGCGAGGGAGAAAACAAGAACAGCGCGTGGATGCGCCCATTAGCAGAGAAGCGCCGCGCAATTTCATGGTAATAGTCAATTTTTCTTTCCATTCATTTTGCCTTTGCTTGCTGGCAATCGGCCGGGCCTGGCTGGCTTTCCTCATTTTCCAGCAAGAATTCGGCGAATTCCAATCGTCTTTCCTGGGATGCTGATCGGCTCCTGGCGTTTGCTGACAAGAAACCGCCAGTCGCTTCATTGAATTCGCCGGTCGCTTGATTGAATTCCTCGATTTTCTATCAGCTCGCGCCGTTTGAATGGAAATAATAATTAATATTTTCCATGAAATCGCCGAGAGTTGATCATATTTCAATGAAATCCATCAATCAGGCCGCAAATTCCGCCATTGTTTCAGCGGGATTTGATCGCATTTTACCCCGAATCCCGAAATTGGAATGGGGAGCGCACGCGCCTCGCGTGCGGTTTTCCGCGCCCTCGCGGAAAACAGTGGACGGACCGGGCAGTTCCGAATGTTCGCGGCCGCCTCGCGCGCAAAATGCTGGACGCGAGGCGCGTCCAACCACACCCGGGGCGGGTGTGCTCCCCAACTTCGGAATTCGGGATTAATGGAACCCGTAAGGATTGGACGACCCATAAATCCACCAATCCAACCCTCCATTTTGAATCAGGCCTTTGGCGGATTATCGGGAGATTGCGCAACCGGCAGATCGGCCCGTGAGGGCGCGGGCGGCGCGGGTTTGGCCGGGGTTTCGGTCTGCGCGTTTTGGATTTCGTCCGTCACTTCGCGCGTCGCCTTTTTGAATTCCTTGATGCCCGTGCCGAGGCCGCGGGCCAGTTCGGGAATCTTCTTGGCGCCAAACAAAAGCAGGACGGCCAGGATCACAATGACCCATTCCCAACCACCCAAGAAAGCCGCGAACATGATTTTCATAGTTTTGTCGAGCCTGCGGAGAGCCTACGCCCGTTTCAGCGGATAGTAAAGCTCCAAAAAGAAAGGCCGCGCGAACGCGGCCTTCCGGTTCGAGCCAGTTGATTACATGCCAGGTTTTGGATGCAACAGCACGAATTCGTCGCGGCGGTTCTTCTGCCACGCCGCATCGTCATGGCCGGGATCAACCGGCTTGTCCTTGCCGAAAGAGCGGGTGAAGACGCGCATCGGGTCCACGCCCATCTTGGCCAGCGCCTCGCGCGCCGCCAGCGCGCGGCGTTCGCCGAGCGAGCGGTTGTATTCCTCCGTGCCGCGCTCGTCGCAATTGCCCTCGATCATCAGTTTCGTGTTCGGATCAGAGGCCAGTTGTTGCGCGACGGATTGCAGATTGGCCTTCTCGCTGTCGCGGACGACGGCGCTGTCAAAGGCGAAATGAATCGTGTAAGCCGCCAGCGCCGCGCGGTCGGGAATCATGCCGTTAATAATCGGTATCCGCCAATGGAATGCCCTTATCGGTGCCCGGTGGCTCAACCGGAGGGAACGTGGGACCTGACGGCAGAGTCGGCGACGGCGGTTCCGTCGGCATTGGCATCGTCATTCCCGGCATTTGCGTGACCTTGACGGGTTTGTGGCGGCAGCCGGTGGCGGCCAGCGTGACGGCCAGCACGAGTGCGAGTGGATAAATGAGCGTTGTTTTCATAATTTGTCTTCCAGGTTAAATGTCGGTTAAAAATTCAAATCTTTCCGCCACGCGGGTTCAGAATCGCTTCCCGCAATCCGGCGAATATCCTTGTATTGTTTCGTGAACACGTCAAGCACAGACAGCGTTTCCTCGTAGCGAATCGCATGGTTGTAAATCAGCGTCCGTGAGTTGGCCGACCACGACGGGTTCTGGCCGCGCACCAGCACCGTCGGCGCGGCGCTGCCGTCCGCCGGCATCACGCAGATGTCGAACTCGCCGGTCTGCGACGTGAACGCGATCCATTTGCCGTCCGGCGACCAGTCCGGCTCGGTCGGATTCGGCGCGCCGGTGGTGGGAATCGTCTGGACCTCCCCGCCGTCCGCCGGCACCTTGGCGAGCCGCCGGCGCGAATCTATTTTCGTCGCGAAACAAATCCATTTGCCATCGGGCGACCAGCACGGCGACGAATCCTCGATGCCGGTCGTCAGGCGTTTCAAATTCGAGCCGTCGGCGTTGGCGACATAAACGTTCGGCCGGCCATCCTTGCTTAAGATCATCGCCACTTTCGAACCGTCCGGCGAGGCCGCCGGGCTGAAGTTCGAGCCGCTGTATTTGGCCACCACCCGGCGCTGGCCGGTGGAAAGGTCGCTGAAAAAAATGTCCGGGCTTTCGAGCTTGTAGGAATTGTAGTAAAGCGCCAGCCGCCCCGGCACCCACGACGGATGCGAAACAATCGCATTATCGCTCGTCGCGGGTTTCGGGTCGTAGCCGTCGAAATCGGAAACGTAAATTTCGCCGGTGCCGTCTGGCCGCTGCGCCTTGAAGGCGATTTGGGTCAGCCCGATGCCTTTTTTGCCGGTGACGGCAAAAACGATGTCGTTGGCGAAGGCGTGCGCCTGCCGCCGCGTCGTCGTGCCGGTGTAGGTGTTGGACAAAATCACCTTTTTCGCCAGCCGGTCGGTCACGCTGCCGGTGACGTTGCCCGAATTGTTCCCGCTGATTTGGTATTGCGCGGCGTCCGGCGCGACAAAGCTGAAACCTTGAACGTAAAGGTCGAACTTCAAAACATCCGCGACCTCGCCGCTGAAACCCTCCAGCGAAACGGGAATGGGCTTTTGGCCGAAGCCGGCGATGATCGGGTTGATGATGATTTCGCCCGACCCGTTCTGACCGCGCGCCATGACAGCAACAAAAAGAAAAGCGGGCAAAAAGATGGCAGCAAACTGTAGATGTATTTTCTTCATTCGAGAGTGTGTTCCGTTTGGGGGTTAAAATTAATGATGTAATGTCGTTCCTTGTCCGTCGAGCCGGCTGGAAACGGCTCGATGACGGTCACGCGATCCAGTGTGCGCTGGACGGCGGCGTCCCACACCGGATCGCCTGATTGCGAAATGATGCTGGCGGAAATCACCGTGCCGTCGCTGGCGATGGTGACGCTGACCTTGGCGTTTTCGTTGTCATTCGCAATCGAGTTGGGCAGAAATGAAGTTAAAGCTCGCTCATAAACACTTTTGACGACGGAGGCGTAATTCGCGTAGGCCACGCTGCTGTCACCGGGCACGTCAACCACAGGACCCGGTTTCAGATTCTTCTCCAAATTGTTTATCGCGCTGGCGATGGCCCGCGAGTTGTCCGGCTTGGAGTTCGGCGTGGGGGGTTTCGACGCAGCGCGGGCCACCAATTGCGTGTTGACCTGGATTTGATGCGGTTTGGCGGCCGGCTTTTCCGGCGCCGGCTTGACCGGTTCGGGTTTGGGTTCGGGGTTGAAAACTTTCTCCACGCGTTCCACAAGCGTCGGTTTTGGCGGCGGCTCAACCGGCTTGGCGGGAGCCGGCTGCGGCGTGGGCTGGACCGATGGGGTCGGTGGTGGCGGCAGTGGCGGCGGCGGAGTGACAATCGGAGTGGGGGGTGGCGGCGTGGCACCACGAACACCGCTGTTAAGAATCGCATCAACCGTCGTGAAGGGAATCACATCGATCAATTGCGTGTTGTCGGGCTTGGGCTGCGGGTTGAAGAACGCCGGGCCGACAATCAAAATCGCCAGCAGCAGCAGGTGGGCACCTGCCGTCGCGATGACGCATTTTTTCTGGAGCCGGTTCATTGGTTGGGCGTCGGATCGGTGCGCAGAGAATAGCGCGAGATTCCGTATTTTTGGCAGCCGTCGAGCAACTGCGCCACGAGGTCGTAGCGGCAGTCCTTGTCAGCGCGGATGTAAACCACGAGGTTGGGATTCGCGCGCGCCTCCTGCGCCAGTTGCGAAATGATCTGCCCGAGCGCCGTCTGGCGCGATTCGAACTTGTAGTAGCCGGTGTTGGAAATTTCCACGGTGCGGATGTCCGACTTGTTTAACTGCTTTTCCGGCTTTCCCCCGCGCGGCAGCCGCAGTTCGATGCTCTGCGTCAGCAGCGGCGTAGTGATGATGAAGATGATGAGCAGCACGAACGCAAGGTCGAGCAGCGGCGTGATGTTGATTTCACTCAACGTCACCAGATGACTGCGTTGTGAGAATCGTCTCATGCTCTTATTCAACCACGGATGAACATGAATGGACACTGTTGAGATGACGAATGACGAATGGCAAAAAGAACGTTGAGCTGCCATTCGACATTCGACATTTGTTTATGCGTGTTCATCCGTGGCTTCATTCCTCCGCCAAAAATTCCGTCTCCATTCGCGAAACCAGTTCCTGCGCAAAATTGTCGAGTTCGACCGTGAGCGCCCGCAAATTGTGGACCAGCCAATTATAGGCGAACATCGAGGGGATCGCCACCAGCAGGCCGGCGACGGTGGTGCTCAACGCGGCGGACACGCCCGGCGCCATCACCGCCAGTGACGCGCCCGACGGCGACTGCGCAATGTCGGCGAACGTGCTCATCACGCCCCAGACCGTGCCGAGCAGGCCCATGAACGGCGCGCCGCTCGCCGCGATGGACAGCAGGATGAGGCCGGATTCCAGCTTCAGCGATTCCCGGGCGACGGTGTTTTCCAGCGCGCGTTTGACGTGCTCCATGTTTTTGAGACTGACATTCTGCCGGGCGCGTTCACCGGTCGGCCCGCGCAACCGCGCATCGAGCTGCACGCAGCCGGTTTGATACACCTCGTAAAGCGGGCAGCCCTCGACGTGCAGCTTGCGGTCGAAAATGTCGAGCACCTTTTTCTGCGAGCGGAATTCCTCGTTGAAATAATAATTCAGCTTGCGCGCGCGGCGCATCTGGATGGCCTTGGAAACCAGCACCGACCACACCACGATGGAAAAAACGAGAAGGAAGACGATGATCGCCTGTGCTTCAGGCGTCGCCTTGTGCCAAACATAAAGGGTATCCGCCTGATTCGAAGCGGCCCCCACGACAATAAACGACAATACGTTCGTCATACCGACAATTTACCTGGTCGTGAGGAACCGAATTTGCGGCCAAGCGGCGGAACGTCGAGTCTCTCCCGCCGCGCCTATTCTTACCCCCTCCGCCAAAACTTCGCAACGACTATTTTTGTCGAAAAACGCGCTTTGTCTCCGGCCAATTATCCCATACAAAGGGCAGGTGTTGCGACCCCGTTTCATCGCGTTGCTGCTGTTGCTGGGCACGCTGGCGGTTTATCTGCCGGCGGCCCGGTGCGGCTTTAGCTGTTACGACGACGGTGACTACGTCGTGGAAAACCAGATGGTGTTAAGCGGCCTGACGTGGGCGGGCGTCAAATGGGCGTTCACGACGTGGCACGCCAGCAACTGGCATCCGCTCACCTGGCTCTCGCACATGACGGATTGCCAGCTCTTCGGTCTCAACGCCGGGATGCATCACAGCGTCAATGTGCTCTTCCATGCGGCCAATTCGCTCTTGCTGCTGCTGCTCCTCCTGCGCTGGACGAACGCAGTCTGGCCCAGCGCCTTTGCCGCCGCGCTGTTTGCCTGGCATCCGCTGCACGTCGAATCCGTCGCGTGGATTGCCGAACGCAAGGACGTGTTGAGCACCTTCTTCGCGCTGCTGGCGCTGCTGGCCTATACGAAGCATGTGGCAAGTGCCAAGTGCCAAGTGCCAAGAACGGGGAGTGCGCCGGCAGCCACCGTGTCACCTGTCACCTGTCACCTGTCACCGTTTTACTGGCTCGCGCTGCTTTGCTTTGCGCTGGGATTGATGGCCAAGCCGATGTTGGTGACGCTGCCGTGCGTGATGTTGCTGCTGGATTACTGGCCGCTCAACCGAACCCGGAATTCGGAATCCGGAATCCGGAATTTCCTGCGGTTGCTGCCCGAAAAAATACCGTTCTTCGCGCTGTCGGCGGCTTCGTGCGTCGTGACGTTTCTGGCCCAACACCAAGGCGGCGCGGTCGCCTCGCTGAAGAACGTCCCGTTGCATTATCGCCTGGAAAACGTCCCGGTGGCTTACTTAGATTACCTGCTCAAAATGATCTGGCCGGCGCGACTGGCCGTCTTTTACCCGCTCAATCCGGCGACTCCGCTGGAGGTGCTGGCGGCGGTCGCGGTGCTGGCGGCGGTTTCCGCGGTGGTCTGGCGGGCGCGCCGCGCCTCTCCGTATTGTCTCGCCGGCTGGCTTTGGTTTTTGGGAACGCTCGTGCCGGTCATCGGCCTGGTCCAAGTTGGCGGCGCGGCGATGGCCGATCGCTATTCCTATTTTCCCAGCATTGGAATCTTTCTGGCGGCGGCGCTGGGTGTTCGCGACGGCGTGAACCGGTTCCGGCTGGCAACACCGGTTGTGGCGTCGCTCGCCGGCCTGGTGTTGGCGGCGTGCCTGGCACTCACGCACCGACAGGTGAACTTCTGGCAGGATGACATCACGCTCTTCCGTCACGCCATCAAAGTCACGAAGGAAAACGACACGGCCCATCTCAACCTGGGCTTTGCGCTGGAAAAAAACGGCCAAAAAACCGAGGCCCTGGCCGAGTATCGCGCCGCGCTGAAATTGGATCCCGACCGCGCCGAGGCCCATAACAACCTTGCCAATCTGCTCGACGACGCCGGGCAGCCGGACGAGGCGGCGGCGGAATACCGCGAGGCGCTGCGGTTGAGGCCCGGTTACGTCGCCGCGCACGACAACTTCGGCACGCTGCTCGCCGAACAGGGCCGGTTCGATGAGGCGATCGAACAATACGCCGACGCCGCGCGCCAGGACCCAAACGACTGGCACGCGGCATTTTTGAGCGCCAAGGCGCTGCTCAAACAAGGCCGCGACGCGGAAGCCATCCCGTATTTCCGCGAGGCGCTGCGGTTGGACCCGAACAATTCCCGCGTGCTGACCTACCTGGCGGAGGTGCTGGCCTCGGACGAACATTCCCGGGTGCGCAACGGCGACGCCGCGCTCGCGATGGCGGCCAAGGCGAACGATCTCACCGGCGGCAACCAACCCGCCATGATTGATGTGCTGGCGATGGCCTATGCCGAGACCGGCCAGTTCACCAATGCCCAGCAGTCCGCCGCCTATGCCCTCAAACTCGCCACGGCTTATGACATGACCAACGACGTGCCGGTCATCCAGCAGCGATTGCAGCTCTACCAAAACCACCAGCCGTTCCGCCAATCCTTCCTCTACACCAACGCGCCAGCGAACAAGCCGCCGAAAAATTGAATCATGCCGGTGCCAGCGCCCGGATCGTCCGACACACCTGCGGATCTTTTAGCGCCATCCCGGCAGCAAAATCTTTTCCCAGGCAGGGCAGCGTGAAAATCCGCTGGGCATCGAAAAATTCGGCAAACAATTTGGCGTTTGTCCCGGTTGCGGAATCCGGTTTGACCGGCGACATCAAAACCAGCCTCGCTTGGCGCCGGAAGTTTTCCGGCAATGCCTCAAGCGTAAGCAAAATGTGGTTCACCGCGCCGAGCCGGTTTTGCGCGACAATCACCGGCGTGGCGCGCAGGGCCAGAATCAAATCGCGCGAGTTGAAATTCTCGCCCAGTGGACTCAACAGTCCGCCCGCGCCTTCGACCAGCAGGACGTCAAAACGCTTTTGCATCGCGCGAACGTGAGCCAGCACCTCGGGCAGGCGGACGCGTTTTCGTTCGCGGCGCGCGGCCAGCAGCGGCGCAATCGGCGCGCGGAAATGCCACGGATTGATTTCATCCAGTGCCTGCGCGCCGCCCGTCGCGGCGTGCAGTGCGTGGACATCAGCCCGCCCGCCGGAGCAAATGGGTTTCAATGCTGCGACATTTACGTCGTGTTGCCGCAGAAATCGCGTCAGCAGCGCCGTCAAAACCGTTTTGCCGACGCCGGTGTCCGTGCCGGTGATGAACCACGTTTGTCTCATTTCGCGGACATGAAAACGGAAACCCCTTCGCCGCGCAATGGGATTGACGGGAAACTACCGGGCAGACGCATCTAAATTTTAGGATTTTTGGGCTAAATCGCGCCAACCCAATCTTCAAATGCCGTTTCCGGACCTCAATTTCGACAAATGAAGATTCAAATGCGGCTGCCGGGCCTCAAAAATGACAACGTAATCTTCGATTGCCATTTCTGGGCTTCAAAAACGACAACCCAGTATTCAAATGCCATTTCTGGGTCTCAAAAATGATTTCTGGGCCCCAGATGCTCCAAATTAGTTCTCCGGCACCCGTCCGAGTTCTCCAAAACCGTTTCTGGGCCTCAAAAATGGCTTCCGCGTTCCAGAACTCGTTTTTGGGCCGCAGAAATGGCAACCCAATTCTCGTTTGTCATTTTTGGGCGTCAGAAATGAGTTTTGAGTCCCAGATGTGATTTTTGGGGCTGGGAAATGATTTCCGCGTCTCAAAAATGATTTTTGGGCCGCGGAGATGGCCTCCGCGACTTGATGGCTGCCCCGGAAAATGTGGAAAACGCCGGAAAACGCCTGTTTTGCCCGGTTTGGGGCGGCAGTTGGAAGATTGGGGCGCCGTCAGGGCGTTTGGCTCCGTGCGCGCCGGGCCGGCGTGCGGCCGGGCGGCGGGCAGCGGACCTGGCCCGCCCTGGCCGGCAAATCTGTGGTTCGGGCGCAGCGGGTGTCAAAACCGTTTGACGGAACTGGCGCGGTTCGGCTACCCTGCGCGGCTCGCTGACGAGAGAATTTATTGTGAATATCACCGTTGAAAATCTGGCGCCGTGCAAAAAATTGCTGCGGGTGGAACTGGACGCGAAGTCCGTGGATGAGGCGTTTGACGCTGTAACGAAGGATTTCCAGAAGCAGGCCGCGCTGCCCGGCTTCCGCCCGGGCAAGGCGCCGCGCGCCCTCGTGCTCAAGAAATACGAGGCGGACATCAAGGACGAGGTCAAACGCAAGCTCATCGGCGACAATTACCGCAAGGCGCTCGACGAGAAAAAACTCCACGTCATCGGCTACCCGGACATCGAGGAAATCCAGTTCAGCCGCGGGCAGGACCTGCAATTCGCCGCGACGGTCGAGACCGCGCCGGAATTTCAACTGCCCGAATACAAGGGCCTGCCCGCCAAACGCGAAATCAAGTCCGTCACGGACGCGGACGTGGAGCGCGCGCTGGGATTGCTGGCGCAGCAGCACGTCAGCTTTGAGACGGTGGCGCGCGAGTTGAAGCCGGGCGACATCGCAGTGGTCAATTACACCGGCGTCTGCGACGGCAAACCCATCACCGACACCGCGCCGACGGCACAGGGCCTGACCGAGAAGAAGAATTTCTGGATAGACGCCGCGCCGGATTCGTTCATCCCCGGTTTTGCCGACCAGCTCCTCGGCGCCAAGGCGGGCGACAAGCGCACGGTCAACGTGGATTTCCCGGCCGACTTCGTGACGAAGGAACTGGCGGGCAAGAAGGGCGTTTTCGAGGTCGAGCTGGTCGAGGTGAAAGAAAAAGTCGCGCCGGCGATTGACGACGCGTTCGCCAAGAAATACGACGCGGAAAATCTGGAGAGACTCCGGGCGGGCGTCCGGCGCGACCTGGAAAACGAATTGAAATATTCGCAGGCCAAGGCGCTGCGCGGCCAGATTGTGCGCGGCCTGCTCGACCGCGTGATGTTTGAACTGCCGGAAACCGCCGTCGCGCACGAGACGCGCAACGTGGTGTATGACCTGGTCCGGGATAATTCCCAGCGCGGCGTGAAGCGCGAGATGATCGAGAAGCAGAAGGAGCAGATATACGCCGCCGCGACGCATGATGCCAAGGATCGGGTGAAGCTGGCGTTTTTGGTCCAGCGCATCGCCGAGCAGGAGAAGATCACCGTGTCGCAGGAGGAAGTGTTGCAGCAGGCGCAGGCGCTGGCGGCGATGTATCAGATTCCGCTGGAGAAATTCCTGAAGGATTTGCAGAAACGCAATGGCGTGAACGACCTTTACGAGCACATTGCGCGCGAAAAAGTGCTGGCCTTCCTCGAAAAGAACGCGACAATCGAGGAAGTCCCGGCGGCGGCGTAAGTGGCGCCGCCGCGGACAAACACGGACCGGACCATTTTCACCTGGCAATTTTGTCCTTGTCCCGGCAGATAACCAGATGGTTACATCGCCACAGTTGGCGGTGTCTTAAGTTTGACGAATCGCGGCGGTTGCCGCAAAATCGCATCATGAAACTCGTTGGTATTCTTTCGGCCCTTTTCGTGGCCACGGTTGCCGCCCTGGCACAGAACAGCGGAACCTTCACGCCCATCCCGCCGCCGTCGCAACCACAATCGCAGATCGGCGCACCGCTGGCGTTGCCACCGCCGCCTCCGCCGCCTTCCGTCGCCGTCACGAATCCCCCGGTGGCCGGCGCGATGTCGCTGGAGGACTGCATTCAAGTGGCGCTGGGGCACAACCTGGATTTGCAGATCGAGCGCATCAATCCGCAAGTCTCGCTCTACAATCTGAATGCGGCCTATGCCGGCTATGACGTGTCGTTCAACGCCGGCGGCACGCATAGCTTCAGCGACAGCGGCTCGTATTTCCAAAACGGGGTGGTTTATTTGGGCACGAAACAAAACGGGAACAGCTTCGATTCCGGTTTCACCGGCTTATTGCCCTGGGGCTTGAACTATAATGTAAGCGGAAATATTTCAGACACCTATGGCGAGACCGGAGGCATCGTCCCTTTTGAAAATTCCGTGGGCCAGATGAAGCTCACCATGACCCAACCCCTGTTGAAGAACTTTTGGATTGACAGCACGCGATTGAACATCAAGGTCGCCAAGAACCGGTTGAAATATTCCGAGCAGGGCCTGCGCCAGCAACTCATCACGAGCGTGACCGCCGTCGTGAACGCCTATTACGAGCTTATTTACGCGCAGCAAAACGTGCAGGTGCAGCAGCAGGCGCTGGCCCTGGCCCAGACGCAGCTGGATCAGGACAATCAACGCGTGCAGATCGGCACTCTCGCCATTTTGAGCGTGCAGCAGGACGAATCGCAGGTGGCCACGGCCAGGGCCAACTTGATTAGCGCGCAAAGCACGCTCGACACGGACCAGAACATCTTGAAGCACCTGCTCACTGATGATTTTTCCAGGTGGCACAGCAACGACATCCAGCCGACCGAAACGCTCACCGCGCCGGTGCAATCATTCGACTTGCAGGACAGTTGGAACAAGGGGCTGACCGAGCGGCCCGATTTATTGCAGGCAAAATTGAACGTCGAGGCGCAGGGCATTCAGTTGAAGTATAATAAAAACCAGCTTTTTCCCGAGTTGGATCTGGTCGGCAGTTATGGGTGGACCGGCCAGAGCGGTCTTCCGAACGGGGAATACAGCGACGTTTTCGGCCAGCTGCAGGAGGGCAATCGCCCGTTCTACACCTACGGCGCGACCATCTCGATGCCGCTCGGCAACATCGGCGCGCGCAACCAATACAAGAATGCCAAGGCCACGCTCCAACAGGTCCTGTTGCAGCTCAAACAACTCGAACAAAATATCATGGAGTTGATTGACAACGCGGTCAAAGTGGCCCAATCCAACTACCAAAGCGTGCAAGCCACAAAACAGGCGCGGATTTACGCCGAAGCCGCGCTGGACGCCCAACAAAAAACCTACGCCGTTGGCAAGACCACAACCTTTGAAGTGCTACAGTATCAAAACAACCTGACGGCGGCGCGCTCGCAGGAAATTCGCGCGCTCGCCAATTACAACGAGGCGCTCGCCAATCTCGCCGACCAGGAAGGCATTACGCTCGAACGCTACAACGTCAACCTGGAAATCAAGTGAGTGGTGGAACGTGAGGCGTGAACCGAAGCGCTTGCCGGCTTTTCACGTTTCACCAAAAATGCCACGCACTGCGCCACACAATCCACGCTCCCAGCAAAAAATTGGTGATGGCATGCGCCGACATGGCATCGCCCAGCCGATTTTTGCGGATGACGAGCCACTGGTAGGCCGCGCCGCATAAAATGCCCGCCAGCCATTCGTTGTGCGAAAAGCCGAAGACGACGGCGGTCGCCAGAAACGGCCACGGCAAAAACCGGTCCAGCGGCACGGACATAAAATCCGGCCGCGCGATCCAGCGATACAAAAACGAGCGGTAAAAAACCTCCTCCAGCGGCGGCACGACAAAGGTCATTCCCAAGACATGAACCCCGATGAAAAACCAGGCCAGCGCGGAACCTTCGCCAAACTGGTCATTCGGATTCCCCGTCGCGCCTCCCTTGATGAGTTTTGGATAAAATGGATCCAGCCCGACCCAGACCGCAAAAATCCCCACGCCGACGACGACCGCTTCCCAACTGAACGCCCAGCGCATTTCGGAAACGAGCGGGCGCATCTCCCAAATCAGCCACGCGCCCGCCAGTGTTTTCGCGGAGTAAAACCAATAGACCGACGCCGCGCCGAATTTGCCCTGGCAAAATGTCAACGCGAGAAAAATGAGAAATGGCGCCACGCGGGCGGCCAGTGGCTTGGCGAGGGGTTTTTCCAAAAGGCGCACGCGCGATATTGTCGGCGGCTTAATCGCCGATGCCCAGTGTTTTTTGCGTCCCGTCCGGGCGCTGGAATGCGACTTTGTTCTGCGTAATTTGCTTGACCTGAAAATCGCCCACGCGGTCGCCGACGTTGATGGTCTGGCCGTTCACAATCGCCAGCGGCTGGGCGGAATTGAAAATGATGCCCTGGACCTTGGGCCATTTCACCGCGGCGACGCCCGGAGGAGGAGGATTTGTCACAGCGACCGCAGGCGGATTTGCATTCGTCGCCGGCGGTGAATTTATGATTGGGACCACCGGCATGGCGCCGGCCGCGGGCGCGGAAACGCCCGGCGACTTCGCGGCCAAGGATGGCGGAGCCTTGTGCCCAAACAAGGCCGGGCCGAAGACAAGGGCCGCGGCAGCAAGAAATAAAATCGCCGATGCCGCCAGAATCCAGCCGGTGCCGCCCCGCACGGGAGATTCAACCGGCTGCAACGGCGGCGCGCCGGGTGGCGGACTGTTCCGCTGCGTTTCCCGGGCGCGTTTGAGCGCGTCGTTGATCAGGCTCATGCGTGGATCTCCCCCTCCAGTTCGCGGACGGCGCGGCACACCATGCGATGGGTGATGTGGTCGCTGTGTTCGACAAAGCCCGCGAGCAGCGCCTTGTCGCAAACGGCATTAACGAGCCGCGGAATGCCGCGGCTGTAAAAATAGATCCGCCACAAGGCGGGCGCGGTGAAATACGGCACGCCATTCGCGCCGGACAGTTCCAGCCGGTGATGGACATACTGGTTGACCTCCTGACGTGTGAGCGGCCGGAGATGATAGCGCACCGTGATCCGCTGCCGCAATTGACGCAGGCGATGGCTGTTGAGACGGTCGCGCAATTCCGGCTGGCCGATCAGCACAACCTGCAACAGCTTGCGATCGTCGGTTTCAAGGTTCGAGAGCAGGCGGACCTGTTCGAGCAGGTCCTCGGTCAGATTCTGCGCCTCGTCAATGATGAGCACGGCGTCCCGGCCCAATTCGACCTGCTTCAGCAGGAATTCGTTGATGAGTCCCAGCGTGTCGAGCCGGTCCAGTTGGAGATGGCCCACCGGCAGGCCGAATTCCGTCGCGACGGCTTTCGTCAATTCGTCCGCAGTCAGCACCGGATTCAAAATCAGCGCGGTGGAATACTGGCCGTTGAGCTGTTCCAGCATCGCGCGGCACAGCGTCGTCTTGCCCGCGCCCACCTCGCCGGTGAGTTGCACGAAGCCCTTGCGCTCGCGAATGCCGTAAAGCAGATGGTTCAGCGCTTCGCGGTGCTTGCCGCTCTGGTAAAGAAAACGCGGGTTCGGCGCGAGGTCGAACGGCGCTTGCTTTAACCGGTAAAAGTCCAGATACACACCCGTGAACTAGCAGAATCCGCGCCAAAAGGAAGCGGAACGTGCAATTGAAACGCGAGGCGTGAGAGGGAAAAACCGCGCTGGGCGTCCGGAATTTACGTTTCACGCCTCACGTTTCATGGACAATTTGCCGCGCCGCCTTCACCAGCGTCTCCGCCTCGGCCATCGTGCCGACGGTGATGCGCAGGTAATTCTTCACCTCCGGGAAATTGAACCAGCGCACCAAAATCTTCCGCTCCCGCAATTGGTGCTGCCACTCCTGCGCGGCGAACCGCAGCGGCTGCGCCAGGATGAAATTGGTCTGGCTTGGAAACACGCGGAAACCCAGCCTCGTCAGCTCGCGCGACAGCCCATCGCGCGTGGCGATGATGCGTTTGAAATTTGCGCGGTAGTATGCCAAATCGCCCAGCGTCGCCACCGCCGCCGCCTGACCGAGGCCGTTCACGTTGTAGCTGTCGCGGATTTTGTGCAGCGCGGCAATCAGCTCGCGGTGGCCGACAAAATAGCCCACGCGCTGGAAGCACAGCGAGTAGGCCTTGGAAAATGTCCGCGCCACGAGCACGTGCGGATATTTCAGTGCCAGCCGCATTGCGTTGTCATCCGCGAAATCCACGTATGCTTCGTCCAAAATCAGGACACCCTGATGGACGCGGCAAAGCCTTTCGAGTTCCGACGTTTTGTAACCGAGCCCGCTCGGCGCGTTCGGCGTCGTCACAAAGGTCAGCGCCGCGTCGAATTTCCAAGTTCCGCCTCGCTTCAATTCCACCACCTTCGGCAGGCCGAAATCCACCTTGAGCGACACCGGATTTTTTCGTGCGCCATGAATATCCGCCAGCACCGGATACAGCGAATAACTCGGCGTGAAATATTGCACCGTAGTTAGTGGCAGGAGCGCGGGCGGCTCGCCCGCGTGTTTCCCTATCTTGGCAAGCTGCAACTCGCGGGCGGGCCGCCCGCGCTCCGCTGGCTCCACAAATCCGCGCACCGCCAGCGCCAGCAATTCATCCGAGCCGTTGCCGACGATGATGTTGTCCGCGTGGCAGCCGTGCAGCTTGGCCAGCTTTTCGCGCAGCGCCTGCGCCGTCGGACTTGGATACAGCCGCAGCCGCGCGTCCGTCGCCGCCTTGACCGCGGCCAGCACCTTCGGCGACGGCGGATACGGGTTCTCGTTCGTGTTGAGCTTGATCAGCCCCTTGATTTTCGGCTGCTCGCCGTAAACGTAGGGATGCAGCTCGCGCACCAGCGGGCGGATCAACTTTTTCAAATCGGGCTTGGCCATCGGAATTCTTCCATTCGCCTGAATGCTGCCGAAATCTTCATCCAATATCCAATTGATTTTGGCAGTCAATTCTTTCAAAACGACATGGCATTCCCTCGCTGGCTGATCTGATTCGCAATTGGAATCAGCGTCACTGGACCGAGCAAACCGGAGGGCAAGGGCCGGATCAGGTTCAGGTCTTGAGGCTGGAAACGGTTGCCATATTTCCGAACCAGCCCCTCGTAGTCATAATTCGGTAGCTTGATCCCCGCCATGTAATTCACGGCAAGGTTCGCGACCTCGATGCGCATTTGGTTTTCACCGGCCTTGAGCTTGCCCGTCACGTCAATCGAATACGGCGGGCACCAGACCGAGCCGACGCGCTGGCCGTTGACGTAAACGATGGCGGCTTCGCGAACGGGCGCGTCCAGTCCGGCGCGATAACCCTGGGCGCGACCAAGTTCCAGCGTGGGTTTCCCCTGGCCGAAATCCAGCCAGAGTGACAAGGTATCATTCAACATCTCCGGCACGACGGCGATGGTCTTTTCATAGGTCGCAACGCCCGAAAAATTGATTTCATTAGTCAACGTCGTCCAAGAAGTGAGCTTGTCCATCACGATTGGTGCACCATCTTCGCCGAAGCGAACCGTCCATCCACGGCTCAAATTCAACGGCTGCGGAACAGTTGCCCCGGCCGGAACCGCTTTAGTCGAAGAGAGATGCCGTTTCGTGAATGCGACAATCGTCGAACCATAAGGCGCAAGGGATAATGCAATTGTGGTCGAATTCTCTGATTTGCCCACGCCGGAAACCGAGTTAACACTGCCATCCAGGGGATTCCAAATTTCCGGCTGCAATCCTGTTACGCGAAATGCCGCCTGCACGAGTTTTGGCTGATTGCTAGTGTTGGCGATAAAATAGATCTCGGCGTCATCGGTGTGGCGATGCACCGCGCCGATTTCGGCGGCTGCGGACGAAAACGTCACGTCCGGCGGCAGCATTTTGGCCAGCGCGGCCCCGATTTGACTGTCGTCTGGAACGAAAATCCCCGGCGCATTCTTGTCCCTGAACAGGCGCTGGACGATGGCGCGCACGGCCTGCGTGTCGGCTTCGGGCGTTTTATATCCCGGCGCCAAATCCGAAAGGCGCTGCGACGCGATGAGGATGCCGCCGCCGCGCGCGAATTTCTCCAGCGTCTTCATCGTGGCCGGCGGAATGCGCTCCACGCCCGGAAGGACGGCCGCGCGATAATGCACGTCGCCAAACTCCAGCGTGTCGCCCGAAACCTTGCCACGCAGGGCGAGTAATTGGTCGTCGAAGAAATCCAAACCATACCCCGCGTCGCTGATGGCCCGCACGGAGCCGCTCACGCGGGCTTGCAGCGCCGTGGACAGGCTGAAGTTGCGCCCGTCGAAGCTCGCCCATGCATCGCTGTTCGGCAGGAACAGCGCCACATCGTTCACCGGCGTTCCCTGCCGTAGAATGAAACTGACGCGCTGGAGATATTTCGTCACGTCCGGCATCACAATCCACCATGGATTTTTCTCGTCGAAAACCCCCGCCGCGTAAAAGCTCCAACCCGGATAGGGCGCGCCCGGCGCGCTGTAAGGCCAGCCGTGGCAGATGAGCTGGTTGATGCCGCACAGGAAATGAAGGTCGGCCTCCGCCTTCACGTCCAGCGGTGTCGCGCGGAAGACCGGCGAGTGCAGCCAGGTGAACGTTTCCGACGAAGTCACCGGCCGACCGAGCAGATGGCTGGCCGACGACGCCCAGCGCGTGGCCGAGAATTCCTTCACCGTGTTTCGTCCACCCAGTTCACCTTCCGGCAGATCGCAATCGGCATAACTGGACAGCGCCGCCGGCGGTGTTCCGTAGCCCTGAATGCGGAACCGCGTGTTGTTTTCATGCGCGAATTTTGTGAAGGCTTTGTTGAAATTGTCGTTGAACATTTCCGTCGCCGTCTGGCCCCAATCCTGCCGGATGTCCAAAGTCTTTGGACCGAAATCGCCGAAGAGTGCTGGCAACAGCGGCGTCAAATCGTAGCCGCGACGCTTCTTGAATTCCGCGAGGAAATTCGGCGTCCAGTTCTCGCCCTGCACCTCCAGGCTGTCGCAGAAAATCGCGTAAGGCGGATTCGGCCCGCACGCCTTGACCTCCGGCTCGGCGACCTCCTTGATGAACGTCCCGATGGCCGTCGGGCTGTAATGGTCCACGATGTAACCCTCGCCGCCCACCGCCGGGCGCTTCGCCTGCACCAGTCCCGGAAAACCGAGCGTGTAAAACGTCACCTGCGTCGCGCCGTGCAAATCCGCCGGCAACAGCGCCGTGTTGCCGCGTATTTTCAACGGCAGATAAGGACTGATGAAAGAAGACTGGCTGTTGATTGGCCCCAACAGAGCTGCGATGATTTCCTCCTCGCCGCCGCCGCGCGTCCTGCCAGCCGATGGCAGCACCACATTCGTCTGCCCCGGCGACACGCTGACCGGCGCGGACGCGCGAATGGCGTCAACGGCATTGCTCCGCGAAATTTCCGGCCCGCCGTAAGGCCAGCCGCTGCCGAGCGTCAAATCCATCCGCAGGCCGAGTTCCTTTGCCTTCGCCGCCGTGAACCGCAGCGCCTCCAGATGCTGCGGCGAGAGCAGTGCGTAATTCGTCAGGCCCGGCAGCTCGCCGTCCAGCGCCAGCGGATAAGTGGACGTCGCCTCGAACCCGCCGAAGCCGCCCTGCTTCATCACCGTCAGTTCGCGCTCGATTTCCGGCTGGGTGGCCGCCGGCCCAAACCACCACCAGCGCACCATGGGCCGCGCATCGTCCGGCGGCAGGTAGAAGCTCTCCTGCAATCGGTGGATGTCTTCGGCGGCGCGCAATGAAGTTGCGGCGAAGACGGTCGCGGCAAACGCGATTGAGACGTAGGATTTCCGATGGCGCTTCACAATCATGCCCGCAAAATTCCGCCGGCGACCTTGCCCGGTTCGAACTTGGGATCCCCAATTAACCAGCCCGCAAATGGAAACGCCATAAAAATCAAACCCGACGCGCCGTCCGCAATCTTCGCTCGGCTGGTCGCAGCATCCGCGACCTTGGCTGTGTCGTTCTATATTGAAAGCGAACGTAATAGCCCTTTCATCAAATTGGATGCGCAGGGTAATCTTCCCCAATGTCCTTCCGGTGGCACTTACACCCTTGGAAAAATTGGTGAGAATCCAACTTGCCCGCGCGGCACAACTGTCGTTCCAGCTTACGTTCTGCCTTGAACCAAATTCTGGAAATACCTTGCTTGAGCGGACGCTTTCCGCATCCTCCCTGCAATGCCTGAACGCGCGGTTTCCAATCTGAACAAACCGGACATGGCGCTGGAAATGACGCTGCGCCCGTCGCTCTTTTCCGAATTCACCGGCCAGCCCAAGGTCAAGGAGCGGCTGGAAATTGCCGTGGCCGCCGCCCAGAAACGCAAAGAGGCGCTCGACCACATCCTGCTGTCCGGCCCGCCCGGCCTCGGCAAAACCACGCTCGCCAACATCCTCGCCAAGGCGATGGGCGCCAACCTCAAATCCACCAGCGGCCCGACGATTGAAAAGGCCGGCGATCTTGCGGGTTTGTTGACGAACCTCGAGGAAGGCGACGTGCTGTTCATTGACGAAATCCATCGCCTCCAAAAAACCATCGAGGAATATCTTTACCCGGCGATGGAGGATTTCAAACTGGACATCATCATTGACCAGGGGCCGAACGCGCGCAGCGTGCGGCTGAATCTCCCGCGGTTTACGCTCATCGGCGCGACCACGCGCAGCGGCCTGCTCACCGCGCCGTTGCTCACGCGGTTTGGGATGCGCGAGCGGCTGGATTATTACGTTGGCGAGGATTTGCAGAAAATCGTCCTCCGCTCGGCGCGGCTGCTGGAGGTCGAAAT
This sequence comes from uncultured Verrucomicrobiae bacterium, assembly GCA_963764035.1. Classification (GTDB taxonomy): domain Bacteria; phylum Verrucomicrobiota; class Verrucomicrobiia; order Limisphaerales; family UBA11358; genus UBA11358. The sequence continues at coordinate 518,542 of CAVXQV010000005.1, read as the reverse complement.
CGAAGAGGCCGGCGCGCATGAAATCGCCCGGCGCAGCCGCGGCACGCCGCGCATCGTCAACAACCTGCTCCGCCGCGTCCGCGATTACGCGCAGGTGCGGCACGACGGCCGCATCACGAAGGAAGTCGCCGACAAGGCGCTCGCCATGCTGGAAATTGACCAGAACGGCCTCGACGAAATGGACAAGCGCATCCTCGAAGCCGTTATCACGAAGTTTGGCGGCGGGCCGGTGGGCGTAAATTCGCTCGCCGTCGCCGTGGGCGAGGAGCCGGACACGATTGAGGAGGTTTACGAGCCGTATCTCATCATGGAAGGCTACCTGAATCGGACTTCGCAGGGCCGCGTCGCGACGGAATTGAGCTACAAGAAACTCGGTCTAAAGGCGGCGACAGGGAACCAGTCGAAATTATTTTAGCCCATGGAAGCTGCGTCTTCAAACATCCCCCTGGCCGATGTGCTGCGCGCGGCAAACGGCTTGGTGGCGGCGAAGTTGATTGAAGATTGGGCGCTGGGCGGTGCGTTGGCGGCGATTTATTACGTCGAGCCGTTTGCCACTTACGACGCGGACATTTTCTTCATCCCCGCCGACAAGGGATTGAGCGCCGGCGTTCCGGCCATTTATAATCATTTGCAGGCGCATGGTTGGCAGGTTGAAGGCGAACATCTGATCTGGCATGGTTTTCCCGTTCAATTCCTGGCGGCACACGGACTCACCGAGGAAGCCGTCCGCGAAGCACAACCGATTGAATTTGAAGGCGTGCCAGCGAAGATTTTCCGCGCCGAGCATATTATCGCCATCGCCGCCAGCGTGGGCCGGCGGAAGGACATTGCCCGCATCGAGCAAATGTTCCAGCAGTCTGACCTCGATAGAATCCGTTTGGAGAAAATCCTCGAGCGGCATAAATTAACGTTGCCGAAGTTATGAAACTGGAAATGCGCCGCAAACTTGCCCGTGAGAGCTTTGAGGAAAAAATCCGAAAGGTGTCGCAGCTTCTCCGATTGGCAAAGTCCTTGCGCAAGGCCGCGGCGCGACGGGATTGAGCTAGAAGAAATTGGGGTTGAAACCGACGGCAGGCAATCAGTCGAAATTGTTTTGAGTTACCCTTGAGCCTGGGAGTGTAGAATGAACCGATGAAGAAATTCCGACGCGTTTTTCTGGTTGTGCTCGTGCTGGCACTGGCAGGCATCGTTTCGTCAGTCAAGTGGAGCGAGCCGCGGTATCATTTGCGGCCGATCAGCTCCTGGCTGGCGAAATATGGCGACGGACCTGGAAATTACAGACCTTCTAGCGAAGCCGACCACGCGCTGCAGCAGATGGGGTCAAACGCGGTGCCTTACCTGTTGAAGCTGCTTCACTCGACCAATTCGTATTCCTTTCACACATTTCTTCGGAAGCCAAACATGAGGTTTTTGCCAGGAGGTTCCGGTAGCTGGAACCGTTTATCAGCGTGGTGGATGAATACTCGCTATCGTTTTCAATGGGTCACCGTTCCGGCGAGTTGGGATCATTGGAAAGCTTACCTTGCATTTCAAGCACTGGGGCCGGAAGGCACGTCGGCCATCCCCGAGCTCGTCAAACTTGCCGATGATCCCAGCACCAATAGCAGCCCAAGCAACACAGGCGAGGCGCCGCCAATCGCTTTTTGGAAAGACACGAAAAACATCTCAGTTTTTGCCGCCCAAAGTTCGACCTATCGGCCGCATGGATCCCCTGTTATTCCGATCAGGTTTTTTGGATTCTTTAGTGGATTTGTCCCACAACCATTTTTGTCGGACGGCGAAATTGCCGCCTGGTCTTTGGCGGCCATCGGCGCGGACAGTGTCCCGCCTTTGATGGCAATGCTCACCAACTCCAATCCGCAAATCCGTAGTCGTGCGGCCATGGCGCTGGGAATGATGGGCAAAGCGGCAGAGCCGGCTGTGCCCGCTCTTGTAAAAGTGCTTGACGACCGGGGAAGTTCTAATTCAGCCGAATGGCATTCCGACCCATACGCATATTCACCCTCTCCTGGAAGCGTGCCTTACGACCCAGCTATCAACGCGCGCCGCGAAGCGGCGGACGCTTTAGGATGGATCGGCCAGGAGCCTGATCTCGTCGTTCCTGTGCTGATCAAGACGTTCGGTGACCTAAATGTCGAGTCCGCCGCCATTGGTTCGCTTGGCGCTTTTGGAGAACGCGCCACCAACGCCATTCCCGCTTTGCTGACATTTTTTCGGACTGAATATAATTCACCGAATCAGACAAGGGGCCAATACAGGATTGGTGATGTTGCTTTGGCCTTGAACAAAATCTCGTCCGACACGACAAGAAAGGAGGTCATAACTTTGCTGATTTACAGAATACGGAACCCGAAATCTCCTTGGAACCAATCCATGACTTTAAACACACTCGGCCAAATGACGAATCAACCCGACCTAGTAATCCCCGTCTTGTTGGAGGCTTTGGACACCACTGCCGGTTATAACCGAATCAGCACGGTCAATCAGCTTGGCGGTTTTGGCCCTGCGGCAACGTCTGCCATTCCCAAGCTGATTTCGTTTTCGACCAGCCAGGACACTAACCTGTGCCGGATCGTCACCAACACTTTGGACAAAATTGAACCGGGCTGGCGAACCGGCCATTGACGCATCGATTCAATGCGCAAAATTACACGGCTGGTTTTTGCCTTTTCATTTGCGCCCGTTGCGGGTTCAATCTTCGCCGGTCCGCGATTCCATTTCGTATCGCCGGCCGAAAATTGAAAGGATTAAGCCTCCAATACCGGAAGAGAGCGGGCGCGTTCACGCTCGTTGAACTGCTCGTCGTCATCGCCATCATCGCCATTCTGGCCGCGCTGCTCCTGCCCGTCCTCTCCAGTGCCAAACAAAGAGGGCAGCGAACCGTCTGCCTGTCCAATCTCCGACAAATCGGCGCGGGGTTTTCCCTCGCGCTGAACGAAAACAACGGCTTCTTCCCCGACCGGCGCGATTTGAAATCCAGCCTGCCCGGCGGCTATCGGCCGTGGACGACCTGGCCGCCGTCCGATCCGCGCGCCGGCTGGGCGGTCACGAATTATTCTGACGTGTGCCCAAACCTGAATGTCTGGTCCTGCCCGACGGCGGTGGGTTCGCCGGTGGGCAACATTGTTCAATCGGCGCAGGCCACCTCCAACGACACGAACGCGCCGCTCTGCCGCTACTGGGCGTGGCGCTTTGATCGCCCGGACGATCCGGTGGGATTGGAGGATTTTTGGGGCAAGGCGGAAACGAGGGCGATCTCCGATTTGGAATCCACCAACGACCCCACCATCGGCCCCATCAGCGGCGCGGCGGACGTGGAACTGTTCGTGGATCCGTATTATCCAAAAACCGTGCCGACCGTGCCCGCCGGATTCAAGGGACGCACCGTTCACGCCGGCGGGCGCAACCGGGTCTTTCTCGATGGCCACACGCAATTTCTGCAGGACACGCGGACGCCGAATGGTTAAAGCTTGGCGCGTTGGGCGGCCACTTCCTCCGGCGTGACCTTGGGGGCGCTGGGTGCGAAATTTGCGCGGAGATAATTGATGAGGCTCGCGAGGTCGGCGTCCTTGTAAACCGGACCGAACGGCGGCATGACATTCTGAAATTTCGGCCGGTCGGCGGGCAGCACCTTCGCCGGGCCTTGCAACAGAACGTTGATGAGTTGGGCTGTGTCGCCGGCGATGACCGCGCTGCCGACGAGCGGCGGCTGCATTCCGGGCACGCCGCTGCCGCTGGGCATGTGGCAGGCGGCACACACCTGCGCAAAGGCCTTGCCGCCGGGCGTGTCGGCCAGAATCAGCGGATACGATTGAGGCGTTGCCACCGCCAAAATTTGTTTCCCCGCCGTTGGCGCGTTGGTTTCGCCGGTGTAAATCACGCGCCAGATGCGGCCTTTCTCGGTTTCGCTGATATAAAGCGATCCGTCCGGTCCGACGGCCACGCCGCAGGGCCGGTAACGGGCGTTGCGGATGTTCCACTCGTCCCCGCCGGCAAAGCCCATCGCAAAATTCTCGTATTGGCCGGTCGGCATCCCGCCGGCATCGAACGGAATGAAAACCACCCGGTAACCGGCCTGGGGCAGCGGCGCGCGGTTCCACGATCCGTGAAACGCGAGGAACATGCCGCCGCGGTATTTTTCGGGGAATTGCGTGCCGTCATAAAGGCACATTTGCAGCGGCGCCCAGTGTCCCGGGAACGCGATGATCGGTTTGTCATAGGCAGGGTTGTCGTCGTGTTTGCGGTTGTCCCCGCCGTATTCGGGCGAGAGCATGCGCAACTTTTTGTATGGATCCCAATAAGTATAGGGCCAGCCGAGATTCACGCCTTGCTTGAGTTCATGAAATTCCTCGGAAATGCGCTCGGCGTTGTCGAGGGCGTCGTAGTCGGCGGGATCAACGGTGTTGAGCTGGTCGCGGCCCATCATGCACATGAAAAAATTCTTTGAGACCGGCTGCCACACCAACGCGAGACTGTGACGGATGCCGGTCGCAAAGCGCGTTGCATCCGCCTGCGTTTGATTGGTCTTGTTGGGGTCGAACTGCCAGAAACCGCCGTAGGTTTCCTGAAATTTTGCCACCTCCTCCGGGCTGTAACCTTTCGCGCCGCGCTGCCGGTCCGGCTCGCTGTAATCGTTGTAGGGCGAACCGACCTCGACAATCATGTGCCCGCTTTCGTCAAACGCAAACGCCTTTTGGTCGTGTCCGCCGGACCGCGGCAGGTCATGGACGATGACTTCGAGCGGGCTGGACGGCACAAGCTCGCCTGGAGTGTATTTGTAGCGATACACCGCCGTGGGGCTGGAATGATAAAGATAACCGTCGTGGAACATGATGTGAGTGCCGCCGTCGCCGGGGCCGAACTGCTCGATCACGTCCGCCCGGCCGTCGTTGTTCGTGTCACGCAGCGCAAAAATCTGGCCGTGCAGGCCCTTGGCATAAACGTCGCCGTTTGGCGCGACGGCGAGGCCGCGGAGATTTTCCGGCGTCCGGCCGACGCGCTTGCCGACGACCAGATTGTCAGTGTAAACCAGCGCGCGAAAACCGGGCGGAAGCGTGATACCGCCGTCGTCAGGATCGGGTGTGGGCAAAGCTGCGATCAGGGACGCCGTGGACACAGCCAAGGCCGTGAAGACTATGGTGATTGTTCTCATTTCTAATGCCCAATTTAAGCAGGCCGGCTCCCATGTAAAGCAAATCCGGCGACACTGGCTTTTGCCTTTTAATCCGTCTCCAATCCGTGTTTAATTCATGGCCGCAGATGCCAAAACGAACTGACATCCATTCCGTTCTCATCATCGGCGCCGGCCCGATCATCATCGGCCAGGCGTGCGAATTCGATTATTCCGGCACGCAGGCCTGCAAGGCGCTCAAGGAGGAGGGCTACCGCGTCGTCCTCGTGAATTCCAACCCGGCCACCATCATGACCGACCCGGAGTTTGCCGACCGCACCTACATCGAGCCTATCACGCCCGAATGCGTCGAGAAAATCATCGAACGCGAACACGCCGAGATGAAAAAGCTCGGCGCGAATGGCAAGCTCGTGCTGCTCCCGACGCTTGGCGGCCAGACCGCGCTCAACACCGCCATGGCCCTCCACAAAAGCGGCGCGCTCGAACGGCACGGCGTCGAAATGATTGGCGCCAAGGCCGACGCCATCCACAAAGGCGAGGACCGGCAGGCGTTCAAGGATTTGATGCTCTCCATCGGCCTCGACGTGCCGATTTCCGGCACCGCGCACAACTTGGACGAAGCCCGCGCCGTGGCCGACAAGATTGGCAAGTTCCCGCTCATCATCCGGCCCGCGTTCACCCTCGGCGGCACCGGCGGCGGCATCGCCTACAACCGCGACGAATTCGACACGCTCGCCAAACACGGCATGGAGCTTTCGCCAGTTTCCGAAATTCTCATCGAGGAATCGTTGCTCGGCTGGAAGGAATATGAAATGGAAGTGATGCGCGACAAGGCCGACAACTGCGTCATCATCTGCTCCATCGAGAACTTCGACCCGATGGGCATCCACACCGGCGATTCCATCACCGTGGCGCCCATCCAGACGCTCACGGACAAGGAATTTCAGATCATGCGCGACCAGAGCTTCGCCGTCATCCGCGCCGTTGGCGTGGAGACCGGCGGCTCGAACATCCAGTTCGGCGTCAACCCGGACAACGGACGCATGGTCATCATCGAGATGAACCCGCGCGTCAGCCGCAGCTCCGCGCTGGCTTCCAAGGCCACCGGCTTTCCCATCGCCAAAATCGCCGCCAAACTCGCCGTCGGCTACCTGCTCGACGAAATCCGCAACGACATCACGCGCGAAACCCCGGCCAGCTTCGAGCCGACCATTGATTACGTCGTCACCAAGATTCCGCGGTTCGCCTTCGAGAAATTCGCGCAGGCCGATCCGACGCTGACGACGCAGATGAAAAGCGTTGGCGAGGCGATGGCCATCGGCCGCACCTTCAAGGAATCGTTGCAAAAATGCCTGCGCTCGCTGGAGATTGGCCGCAGCGGCCTGGGCGGCGACGGCAAACCCTGGCGCATCGGCACGGAAGTCTATGGCGACCGCGACATCCTGCCGCGCGACGTCATCAGCCGCAAATTGAGCGTGCCCAACGCCGAACGCATCTTCTTCATCCGCCACGCCCTGCGCGCCGGCTTCACCATCGAGGAGATTTTCAACCTCACGAAAATTGACCGCTGGTTCCTGGTGCAGATCAAGGAGATCGTGGATTTCGAGGAAGAACTGGCGACCGCAAAGAATTGAAATTATGGACACCGCTCTTTTCATCAACGGGGTGTTTGATACTGTCCTAACCGAGATTCTTAACGCACAAAATGATCTTCATGCGGAAGAATCATTTCTCCAGCCTCATAGTGGACGTGTGATTCGACCGCTAAAAAGGCATTTGCCAGCGCCAAGTTCACCAGTTCGGTTATATGTCTCAACGAGCGAGAATCTGAACAACATTTGCTACACTGCGGAAATAATTAACTGGGAAGAAAAACCAAAAATTTCAGAATTGCGGCGTCAAGCTGTTCGTCAACATCTAAAAAAATATCAGCCCAAAGAAGGAGAGGATCTTGACAAAAAGACGCAAGCAAATCTCATCACCATTCGCAATCTTCAAAAACTTGAAACCCAGCTATCAACTGGTTTGCTAATCAAAACCACCGACAAACAACCGCTCAAACCACGAACGCGTGCGGGTGGATGCAGTGAGGTATATGACAATGCTTTGTTCGCGATTACTGAATCCGAAACGGAAGAAACCAACAATCGCAAGCTTGCCAAAGAAATTGCAGAATCAAAACAACTGGCTGCCAATGTTCTTCAAAAACGACTGGAAACAGCCCCCAAAATTCCAGAACGAGTGCAGATAATTTCCGTTGGCTTCCGTAGAAACGCAGATGTTATTGTCGCAGTTCTAAATCGGGCAAACGGAATTTGTGAACGTTGCAAAGGGAAAGCTCCTTTTATAAGGAAATCGGACGGAACTCCATATCTTGAAGTTCATCACCAAAAACCTTTGGCTGAGAATGGCGAAGACACGATTGAAAATGCTTTAGCTCTTTGCCCCAATTGCCACCGAGAAGTGCATCACGGTTAAATTGCCCGCGTGAAACTGTTTTACACCGGCCCGGTCGTGAACGCCGAGATGCTCGTGATGATGCTGGAGAAACATGGCATCGCCGCCACGCAGGCGTTCGCGGACCCCGCCGCGCCGGACGACGGCGATTTGAGCCGCCCCGCCCAGGTCTTTGTGCCAGAAGCCGATTACGACCGCGCCCACCAGCTCTTCTACGCCGAGCGCGAGGACGAGCTTTGACCCCGCCCGCGTTCCCCGCGCGCGATTTTGGTCGGCGTGGGAAAAATCCAGGCGTTTCCGGCTGTCCGCGACCCGCTGCGACTTTTTGCTGGCCAATTATGCGGTCAAATCCTCATCAAGTGCGAAAAGCTGTGGAAATCGGCTGCGTTTTGACCCTATTCCGAAAAAATCTGGACGATTGCGGAGCGGTTGCGCTTGAATCGGAAAAAACCTCGGCGATTCCGGAGGCGTGCAGCTTGGATTTTTTCTTGTTTGCACGATTGCGGAACGATTGGGCTTGAATTTGAATCATTTTGGACGATTGCGGAGCCGTCCGGCTTGGATTTTAAAAAGTCACAACGATTGCGGAGCCATTGCGCTTGAACTTTTTCGTTTTTTGACGATTGCGGAGGCGTCCAGCTTGAAAATAAAAAATAAAGGACGATTCCGGAGGCTTGGCGCTTGGAATTCTTTCAACTTGGACAGTTTTTTTCCATGCACGGGAAGCTTGCGGCGCGGCGGATTATTTTCTATTGATTTTGCCATGCCTGAACCCACTTCGTCCCCCGCTTCGATCATAAATGCCCCGGCATGGAAACCGGACCTGATTTTTTCCGTGCTGGCCGAGCCGGCGCGGCGGAATGTCCTGCTGGCGATGGCGCGCAGCGGACCGCAAACGGGATCGGTGCTCAAGAACGCCGCGGGCCGCCGGTTGGACGCGACGTTGAAGCATCTGGCGGCGATGCGGTCGGCGGGCCTGGTGGTGGTGCATCCAAATCCGGCGGATGGCCGGCGGCAGCTTTATGGGCTGTCGCCCTCCGTGCCGCTGGTGAAGACGGAATCGGGCAACGTGATTGATTTCGGTTTCTGCCTCTTGCGGTTGCAGACGTAGGCCGGGCGCGACTTGGCCCGAACATTCCCGTTTTCACGGCTGACATTTTTCGCGCCTTTGCGCCTTGGCGTTAAATTTGTATTGTCGCGCGGATGAATTCGGGGCGCATCGTGATCGTGGGCGGCGGGGCGGCGGGCTTCTTCGCCGCGCTGGCCTGCGCGGACGCCGGAAGCGACGCGGACATCCTCATCCTCGAAAAATCCCCGCAGTTTCTCGCCAAGGTGAAAATCTCCGGCGGCGGTCGTTGCAACGTCACGCACGCGCTGTTCAACGATCGTGAATTCGCGTCGCGCTATCCGCGCGGCGAACGGGCGTTGATTGCGCCCTTCAAACAATTCCAGGCGTCCGACACGGTGGAATGGTTTGCGCAACACGGCGTGAAATTGAAAGCCGAAAGCGACGGACGAATGTTTCCCGTGACGGATTCCTCGCAGACCGTCATTGATTGCCTGCTGAACGCCGCGCGGGCGGCGGGGGTGAAATTGAAAACGAATTGCGGCGTGGAGCGAATAGCCAAGCGTGTGAGTGGACAATTTGAAGTCGTGTTGGCGGCAAATCCTCACACCGGCCCGCTCCCTTTCCGAATGGGATTGGGAGAATTTTCCCCCGACACTCCAATCCACTGCGACCAACTGCTGCTCGCGACAGGCGGTTGCCGCACACCCGCGCTGGGGCAACTGGCGGTTTCGCTCGGCCACACTTTGGAAACGCCGGTGCCGTCGCTGTTCACCTTTCACATCGAGACGCCATGGCTGCGGGAACTGGCGGGCGTTTCGCTGGCCGAAGTTGAGGCGTCGGTTCCGGAAACCAAACTGCGCGAGCGCGGCGCGCTGCTCGTGACGCATTGGGGCTTGAGCGGCCCGACGATTTTGCGTTTGTCGGCTTGGGGCGCGCGCGAATTGCACAAAAAAGATTATCGCTTCACACTGCACGTCAATTGGCTGCCGCAGTTGCGCGCAGAAGAAATCGCGAGGGAATTTCAGGCCAGGCGCGATTCGCAGGGCGCGCGGCTGGTCATCAATTCGCCGCTCGCGCCATTGCCGTCGCGATTGTGGGAACAATTGGTTTTGGCGTCGGGCGTGGCGGCGGAAACGCGCTGGTCCGCTTTTCCGCGGCCGATGCAAAACAAATTGATTCAACAATTGTCGCGAACGGAATTTTCCGTCACGGGCAAAAGCCTGAACAAGGATGAGTTCGTAACGTGCGGCGGCGTGCGGCTCGGCGAGGTGGATTTCAAGACGATGGAGAGCCGGGTTTGCCCCGGATTATTTTTCGCCGGCGAAGTGCTCGACATTGACGGCCTCACCGGCGGCTTCAATTTTCAGTCGGCCTGGACGACCGGCTGGATTGCGGGAAGAGCCATGGCCGGAAAGGGCGCGAACCTTTAGCGCCGGGCTGGCTTGCCGCTGCCTTCAATCAATTGGCGTCGCCGGATTTGTTCATCAACAGGATTTTGAATGCGGCCAACTGGTCGTCGTAGAAATCAACGGCATTGGACGTGGTGGTGACGGTGGAATCAAAATTCACGAGCACGACCATGGTGCTGTGGGTGGCGATGTCGTGGACGGGCAGCACGGCACGGATGCCGCCGTCCGGCCCGAGGCGCGAGTAGAATTCCTGCTCGTGAATCTGTTTCACGAGGTTGACGTGATAGCCCAGCTTGCCCAGAAACATCCGGCAGGAATTGGTGGTGATGATGGCCGCCAGCATGACCTGGATGGCGAGGTCGAGATTTTCGAGCACGGCCTTGAGCGGCTTGAATTCGGCGCGCGACAGGATGCGCTCGAACCGTTGCAATTCGGTTTCATCGGCCGCGGCTGCTGGCGCGGCTGGTGCGATGGCTTCTAGTCTATTGATCATAAATTGTTGGATTGGAAGATCCACTGAACCGGCTCGCTGGGCGGGAACAGAGCCAGTGTCGTTCATAATCAGCGGAAAGTCCATGATTCGTTTGCGCCAATGTTGTTTGCGCCAGGAACCTCAATCCACGCCGGCCAGCGCCCGGCCGGATGTCCCAACTCCGTTGGCGCGGGTGCCGGCGGACACAGGAGAAGACATGTTTGACCTGTTGCGGCGCTGCGGCGGCGGACACAGGCCGCCGCCACAAATGCACCGGATGACTTGCGGCTGTGCGGCCGCCGTTGAAACAGAATTTAATTGAGCTGGAACCACATTTGGAGCATCATATTCGCTCACAGATTTGTGCCTCTGGAAAAGATCGGAACGATTTCCTTTCTCCAAAGTTGCAGCCGCTTGAACCGGCTTTCAACGTCCCCCTTGATTCGGGCGGGGCGCAGTCCGCGGAACATGATTTATGCATGCCAAAGTTAAAAAAGTCGGAATCCTGACCGCTGGCGGCCTGGCTCCGTGCTTGAGCGCCGCCATCGGTTATTTGATTGAAACCTACACGCGCAAGGCGCCGGATGTGGAAATCATCTGCTACGTGAACGGCTACATGGGCCTGTTGCAGGGCAAGAGCCTGCCGGTGACGTCCGCGGTGCGCAAGAATTGGAAGGCCTTCGTGGAGCACGGCGGCAGCCCCATCGGCAACAGCCGCGTGAAGCTCACCAACGTGAAGGATTGCGTGAAGCGCGGCCTCGTCAAGGAAGGCCAGGACCCGCAGAAGGTGGCCGCCGACCAGTTGGTCAAGGACGGCGTGGACGTGCTGCACACCATCGGCGGCGACGACACGAACACCGCCGCCGCCGACCTCGCGAAATTCCTCAAGTCGAACAATTACAATCTCACCGTCGTCGGCCTGCCCAAGACGATTGACAACGACGTCATCCCCATCCGCCAGAGTCTCGGCGCGTGGACGGCAGCCGAGCAAGGCGCGCATTTCTTTGCCAACGTGGTGGCCGAGCACAACGCGAACCCGCGCATGCTCATCATCCACGAGGTCATGGGCCGCAACTGCGGCTGGCTCACGGCGGCCACGGCGGCCGAATACCGGAAGCTGCTGGCGCAAATGCATTTCGTGCCGGAACTCGGCTTGAGCCGTGAACGCCGGGAAGTCCACGGCATTTACATTCCGGAAATGGCCCTCGACATTCCAGGCCGAAGCCGCCCGCCTGCGCAAGATCATGGACGACCACGATTGCGTGAACCTCTTCGTCTCGGAAGGCGCCTGCGTGCCGTCCATCGTCGCGCAGATGGAAGCGCGCGGCGAGGAAGTGCCGCGCGATGCCTTTGGCCACGTGCGCCTGGACAAGGTGAACGTCGGCGCATGGTTTGCGAAGCAATTCGCCGAAATGCTCGGCGCGGAAAAGACCCTCGTGCAGAAAAGCGGATACTACAGCCGCGCCGCCGCCCCGAATGCCGCCGACCGCAAGCTCATCAAACGCTGCGCCGTCAAGGCTGTGCAACGCGCCTTCGCCGGCAAAGGCGGGGTAGTGGGCGAAGATGAAGAGCGCGGCGACAAGCTCCGGGCCATCGAATTCGAGCGCATCAAGGGCGGCAAGCCGTTCAACCTCCAGACCGACTGGTTCGCGCAATTGCTCAAGGACATCGGTCAGCCCATGGGCGCGCCGGTCGAAGTGAAACACTGACCAGGCATTTGCCATTTCCGCGGGAGGCGAAGTTGTGCAAGACGCTTTGCCTCCCGTTTTGGTTTCCGGCGGACATGCGCCGCGTGGATTTCGGCCATTGCCTGCTCTGGCTGGCGGCGGGGGGAGTAAAGCAGATTTAAGCCTTAGCAGGCTGTTGAACAAAAGACCAATTTAGCGAACATCGGTTATTCATGACTCGTTCGGGACATTTTCAGAGTAAGTTGCACCGGATTTCTTCCGGTGGGTGCCCCTCGTGCCGGTGTTTTTTATCTGCCCAGCATTATTTTGCTGCTTTTAGGCCGGCGGTTTCACCGAAAACCCGCCGATCAGTTCGCACCCGCCAATTCCAAGCGTGCCATTCGCAGCAGGTTGTAAGTCCCCGCCACGAAGTAGCCCCAGGCTTGCGTCCGTTCTCGTCCCCGATACCGGCTCCGTCTGAATCCCCCCACCGTCTTGATCCAGCCAAATATCTCTTCTACTCGTTTTCGGATTTTCAAACTGACTTGGTAACTCCGCTGCGTCGTGGTGCGTCCGTCCAACCCGGCCACGTTCACTTTGTCCTTGCACGCCACATGCGGCGCGATCTCCCGTTCCCGGCAGCCTTGCACAAAGCCTTTCTGGTGATAGCCCTTGTCCGCCCCGAGCGTCTTGATATTCACACCTTCATGCAGCTGCTGATGGGCATCGGCCTGTTGCAAGGCCACCACCGCTTCGCTTTGGGTAATGGGGTTGTGCAGGGTGAAGTCGGCACACAAGCCGTTCCGGTTTTCCATCAGGGCGTGCGCCCCGAAACACAGCCGGGCTTCCTTCCCGCTGGCTTTCCGATACAACACACTGTCAGGATCGGTCGTGCTCTGATGCATGAGTCTGTTTCGTAATTCGAATGCACCGCACAAGTCATTAAATCTCGAATCATTGTAATCAATTGAAACGTCCGCAGCATGAGCTTTCAGGAACAATTTGAACGTTTCTTTAACCCTTTCAGGAAACGGCGAATAAGAGGGAACTTCTTTGATCACGCCATCTTTTGATATTTTTCAGTGAAAAACCACACGGCTCCGAGGCGTGACTTTCGGAGGGTGATTTCCGAAGGAAACGAGAGGCCTGAACTAAATCGAGTTTAAGAATATTTGAGCTTTTTGTGTGATTATGCGAATCGGCTATCCCATAGCCTCAACTGAATCCGGCGAGAAAGGCCTGCTGTGGCGTGCCCAGAAACCAACCGCCACCACCGGCTATCCCATAGACTTCCAGCAGGCTGCGCAGTTCGAGTTTTTGCCACAGGGCCGAGCGCAGCAAAGCAAAGAGGCGGGTGAAACTGTGCCCCCACTGACTCAACCAAGCCGCGAAGCGCAACAACACATAGGTCAGCAGGGCCGTCCACACCTGCCAGCGGACGGCGTTGGCGGAGTTGCCCAGGAAGTCCGCCAGTTGGAGGGTTTGTTTGATCTGTTTGAAAAATACCTCAATGCTCCAGCGGCAGCGGTAAAGGTCGGCGATGGTCTGGGCGCTCCACTCCAGGTTGTTGGTCAGAAAAACCATTTCCCGAAGTTCGCCGTCCACCGCGACCCAAGCCACGACACGGCGCAATTCGACCGGATAAGCTTTGGCCGAAGGGCCGCTGGTCAGGACGATCAAGTCGTCGCGCAGGATGTTGCCGTCGGCCCTCTGCTGGAATTTGCGGACCACCCGGCAGCGGAGATTGTCTTTGGCGCGGGTGACCCAAAACACGTCGCGGGCGGACAGGTCGGCCAGATGGGTGAAGTCCACGTAAGCCTTGTCAAAGATGACAATCTCCCCGGCCCGCACCCCCGCGCACACTTCGCGGGCGCGGAGGCTTTCGTGTTCGCCGGCGGTGTCCACGAGGGCGAAGCGGGGCAGGAAGGTTTGCAGGTCGAGCCGGAGATGGCACTTGGCGGCCGCCTTGCGGCGACGATGTTTGGCCCAGTCCAGACAGCGGGCGACCAGTTGGATGGTGGTGGCGTCCACCAGATGGATCACCCGCTTGAAGCGGAAGGCAAACCGCGGGCGGCGGTCCCGGGCAAAACCGGGGTGAAGTTGTTCCAGATGGCCCAGGACGGCATAGAAAAGGTCTTGGGCCATTTGGGCGGAGCGTTCACGGTTGGCGGTAGAGAGGGCGTTCTTGCTGGGCGGGGTCGCGCCACGCACCGCCGAGAGCGGACCCGAATGCAGTCGCAGGGCATCACAGACATCGTTGAGTCCGATGGCATGGGTCAGTTGGGCAAAGAGCAGGCTCACCACATGACTCCACGGCGTGAAAGTGCGGGCACGTTTGGCGACGCCGGTATCCCGCGCCAGTTTGGGCACCAGGTGTGCCGGAATAAGATTGCAGAGTTGATGCAGGAGCGAGAAGCTGCTGCGCGTTGGCTTGTGCGTTGTGGGTTTATTCATTACCTGCCTTGTGGCAGGTTCACACGCTGCAAGCCAACTCTTTTTTACCCCTCAATCCTCAAACCCGTGGGACTCCTGTGGATATTTTTCGACGCTCATTTACCAACTCCTTTTCTTTTTCGCTCAAAGTTACGTTGAAATAATTTGCGGTTTCAAGAGTTATGCTTTTTAGCACGCTCAACATGCCTTCAACAGAAGCGCAATAACACCGAATGCTAGTCCGCGCCCAAAATTGACTGGATTTATCCTGCTGCCATTGTTTGGAAGCATATTCCATATCGGCATCGAGCACGTCCGTTGCAAGCTTCAATCGTTTGAGCAATTTATAAATCGTTGTCGCTTTTGTTTTCTTTTCGTCATTCATGCAGCGAGCGAATCACGTTATCCAATTTGCATCAAGCACGAACATTTCAACCGTTTTTGTTCAGTTGAACTTGCCCCTCTGTTCGGCTATTGTGTCAGCCTATGACTTTGACGGAAAAGATTCTCGCCCGCGCCGCCGGCAAGCCGCGCGTGCTGGCCGGTGACAATATCTGGGTGAGCAGGGCTTCGATTCGGCTTCGCGAAAATTGATGCAATTCGTGTCAAGCCTTTGCGTTTTATCGTAGCTACTTCATCCGTGTCCATCCGTTCTTGGTTAATTTCTCCTCCCCAACTCCTGCACGCTCAAGTCTTGAGTCGCACCACATAATAGGGCTGGTTGGCCAGGTTCGCGTCGAAGCCGGGAAACAGGACCGATCCGGGCTTTCCTTTGGCCAAACCAAAATAGTATTGCAGCGGGTAATCCGTATGGGTGTAAGCCCCCGGGATGGTTCCTTGAAAACGACCGTTCATCGCCTCCATGGGCGCAACCTGCCAGGCGTCCGCTTGATTCACGCGCCGATAATAGAGGTTCACACCTTTTGTGTCCGCACCATCTGTATTTAAGACGAGCGGCAGGGATTCTCCGGCAGCAAAGGTGGCCGGTGCCGCATGATGGCAATTGGCGGCGGGCCGCACCAGACGCCTTAGGATCGTGGCGATGGCTTCAGAAGCAGAGCCGGGATGGGTTGGTGTTCCAATAACCCCGCCTTGGTTCATGGCCGCAATGTCGTTGTCAATTCCTTTTAGCCGGTCGTTCCAGTGTCCGCGAAGACGGGCGCCGCGGCCATAAGTGAGATCGCTTTTATAAATAGGAGTCGCCACCGCAGCCAATTCAGACCAGGCCTGCCGCGCGCTGTCATACTGGGCCAGGGCCGCGGTCTTGGCATCAACATCGCCGGTCTTTTGGTAAATCGCCCACAACACCGCGCTGCGGAATTTCCCGGCAAAGAACAATCCCATGCCGCCCTGTATGGCGACGTCGGCTTCAAGACGGCGAAAGGCCGGATCGTTCGGCTTGGAAGCGCGGCTTTTGGCCTTGGCAAGATTCGTCATCGCCGCGTTTCCCCAATCTTCGAGCCACTGGGCGACCTCGATGGGGAAGTATTTGTTCTGGTCAAAGGCGGTTCCCTTCAGCAGGTGTTCGGCGTAGGCATCAATACCCAGAAATAGCTGGGGATCAAACGAGGTGGATGCCCCCGTCAGCGTGTTGGTGTCCGACAGGATCATCCCTCCGGCGACGATCGCGACATTCGTATAAATCTCCGGCCAATACACCTGGTTGGCGACACCCACGCCGTGATACATCGTGACCAGCAGGAGCACGCGGCTGGCGTTGCCCAAGGCCTCCTCAACCGGCTTTTGGGCCGCCGCGCCAAATTCCTTTGCCAGATAGCGCCGCCAGGTTTGGGGATTGGTATCTGGATTGTAAAGCAGCCGGCCCCACACCCGGTAGGTATAAAGGAATTTCTGATAATCGTAAGTGGGATTCAAAGTGGCATCGAGGTAGCCGCATCGGCCGCCGGGAATTCCGGATCCCTCGCGGCCCTTGAAGGACAGCGGCTCATTCCACTCCACGCCGACGCTGCCGCAAAAACTAGAGGCGCGACCGAAGCCGGCTGCAAAGACCGGGTCGCCCCAAAGGAGCATCCGTTGGGTTCCCGGCCAGATACGATGAAGGACCCCGAAGTTGCGGTGCTCCTTCAGGAAATTTGCGTATCCGTAACGCGAGGCCTGCCCGTTTAGAATCGTCGTGTCAGGTCTCCGGCTCCGCTCACTCTCGCGAAGTGAAGCCTCATGATAGGGCAACCCTTGATGTTCAGCTACGTATTTCGGAGAGACGGCCACGCGCATTCCCGTCGCCCCGGCGGCGTCAATGTGTTGTTGATAACACTCCTTGCCGTGCATGTCTATTTCGAGAATCCGTCCGGCTTTCGGAAACGCTTCAAACAGGGTTTTCCAGAAATCATAGCTGCCGGTGGGAACGCCGCTCTCGCTGTGAACGCGGAAAGTGACTCCCGTGATCTCCGGGACCGCCTTCAAGATTGCCTCCAAAGCATCGCGGCAGTAAGGCGCATGATTGGCCCTCGACAACCCGTCAATCGGATAATTGGCGCCGGCACCGTAAGCATAAGCATGCGACCAAAGTCCCAACTGGAACTCGAGTCCCCGCCGGGCGCACTCCTGGCCGATGAACTGCAACATCTGCAAGTTGGCATCCCGCTCCGCGGCCGGCAGGCCCCTGGCGGAAACCCCGCTGTGCTCCGGCAACGAAACTAGGAATGGATAGGCAAAGAAAAGATACACTTCCGGACTGCCGCCGGGAGTCGAATTGTAGGCCAGCCCAAGGCAGAGATTAAAGCGGTTGAATCGCTCGGCCGCGAGCATGGAAAGATATTCCGTCCAGAACGACCGGTCATTAAACCACGGTTTGTCTTCCACCTCGCTCTGAAACGAGCGGGCCATGGACCGGGTTCGGTTGTGGGGCTGTTCGACGATCACAGGTTTCACCTCGAGGGCCGCCGTCAGCGAGTCTGAATAAAGCAGGCGATCGGTAAGTTCGAGCAGCGCGTAAACCAATCCACGCGCATCGGAGCCGCTCACCAGCAGAACCGACCGGCCGGAAGCCGTGCCTCGCGCAAGGAGAAGCGCCTCGGCGGTCGTGGGCATGACTATTTTCGCGCCGCCAATCACTTCTTGCGCGACTGGATGACTGGCGGAGGTTACTACGACCACCTGATCCCCGGCGGAGGCTTGGGAGACGGCTGAAACCAGACGCACCTTGACGCCCAGGGCTTCGAAAGACTGCTTTAGTTGGGTGAGCGCCCATTGGGGAGGGACACTTGATGCGACGGCGTCGTTGTCAAACGTAACAATGGACACGCCGTTCGCATCACGGGAAAGAATCCGGCAGGACATTTCCGACATGGCAAGTCCTGCCAGACCCAAACCGACTGAGGTTTGCCTCAAAAAGCGCCGGCGGGTGGTGACATATTTGTTCATGTTTATGCCTCGATGGTTTTGTGGGTTCTACCGTGAACAATTTGGGAAGTGATGTCAATGAAAGTGCATAAGGCGTCAAATGGAATTTAGAACTGAGGGCATGAAACCGCGGCTGAAGTTTTTGTTCAGTTGAACTCGTCCCGCGCGTCGGCTATCGTGTTAGCCTATGACTTTGACGGAAAAGATTCTCGCCCGCGCCGCCGGCAAGCCGCGCGTGCAGGCCGGTGACAACATCTGGGTGAACGCCGACGTGCTCATGACGCACGACGTTTGCGGGCCGGGCACCATCGGCGTCTTCAAACGCGAGTTCGGCAAGGACGCCAAGGTCTGGGACAAAAACCGGATCGTCATCATCCCCGACCACTACATTTTCACCGCGGACTCGAAGTCCAACCGCAACGTGGACATCCTCCGCGATTTCGTGAAGGAGCAGGGCTTGCCGTATTTTTACGACGTGATTGACGACCCGAACGGCCACTGGCATTTCGATTCGAGCAAGGGAATGCTCAAGCGGCAATACGGCTCGCAATACGCCGGCGTCTGCCACACCGCGCTCCCGGCCAAGGGCCACACGCGTCCCGGCGAGATTTTGTTCGGCACGGATTCGCACACGTGCATGGCGGGCGCGTTCAACCAGTTCGCCACGGGCATCGGCAACACGGACGCGGGCTTCGTGATGGGCACGGGCAAATTGCTCATCAAGGTGCCGGAGACGATGCATTTCCGGCTCGAAGGCAAATTGCAGCCGGGCGTGATGGCCAAGGACATCATCCTGCATTGCATCGGCGAAATCGGCTTCGACGGCGCGACGTATCGCGCGATGCAGTTCGATGGCCCCGGCGCGGCGAGCCTTTCGATGGACGACCGCATGACGATTGCGAACATGGCCATCGAGGCGGGCGGCAAGAACGCCATTTTTGAATTTGATTCGCGCACGGCGGAATACGTGGACGCGCGCGTGAAATTGAACGGAACGAAATCCAGCTACAACCGGTCGAGCCGGACAAGGACCAGAAGTTCGTTTATGAACTCGTCGTGGATTTGAGCAAGCTCGAACCGACGGTCGCGTGCCATCCCGATCCGGGCCAGCGCAAAAAGGCGAAGGACATGGGCGACACCAAACTCGACCGCGCCTACGTCGGCTCCTGCACGGGCGGCAAGACGAGCGATTTCGTGGAGTTCGCGCGCGTGTTGCGCGGCAAGCGCGTGACGATTGACACGTTCGGCGTGCCGGCGACGCCGGACATTGTGCACGATTTGCAAACGCACGCGCTGGGGCGGCAAGACGATTTGGGACATCCTCGTGGACGCGGGCGTGCAGATGACGGAGAACGCCGGCTGCGCCGCGTGCCTCGGCGGGCCGGTGGACACGTTTGGCCGCATCAACAAGCCGGGCATCAAGTGCATCAGCGCGACGAACCGGAATTTCCCCGGCCGCATGGGCGACAAGGAAACCAGGTGTTTCTCGCGTCGCCGATGACCGTGGCCGCGAGCGCGATTGCCGGGAAAATTGTTGACCCGCGCGAGTATTTGGGGAATTGAGTCGGACGGATATTTGGCTTGCAACGGCGCGGCTTCGCCGCAGTCTCCTGTCATGCGACAAAGACTGTGGCTGCTGTTGTTGCTGCCGGTGGTGGCCGGCGGTTGTGTGACCCACAAGCTCTGGAGCGAGAAAACGTGGATGAATGGAACGAACCGGCGCCCAGCCCGAATCTGCGCCTGTTCCATGATGACCGGCAGAATGACTTCCTGGTGGTATATGACGAATTCTCGAATCGCCACAGCACCACCAACACCCGCGCCTTCTTTCTTGGCGAAAACCAGAAGCGGCTGGACCCGGCGTGAGCACCCGGATTTCGTGAGCATCAAGAAATCAACAGGCCTGACGCCGCGTGCCGGTGTTTTCCACCGCGCCCACCCATTTGCCCGAATAATTATTACGCGCTCGCCGCCACGAACGGCCAAAGCTTCAGCCTTTTCCACGGCAATCGCGAGTTGGGGACGCATCCACTGCCCGACTATAATGATGGAGTCGGCAGGTGGGAAAGAACCGCCTGGACGCCGCTGACCGTGACGGCGGACCTGACCATCGTCGGCGGCGTTCTGGCCCTCATTTGCTGGGATGCCCTGGCGGAATCCGGCACCACGGTCAGCGTGCCCTGACGGGGCGTTTCACCTCATCAGCAGCGCGCCGGGCAGATAGACCGTGAAGGTCGTGCCTTCGTTGACCTGGGTGTGGACGTGCAGCGCGCCGTTGCCTTCCTTGATGAGCCGCTGGACGATGTTGAGGCCGAGGCCGGTGCCCTGCCGCGCGCCCTTGGTCGTGAAATAAGGCTGGAAAATCTTCGGCAGCAACTCCGGCGGAATGCCGGGGCCGGTGTCGCTCACGCGGAATATCACCAGCGGCGCGGTGTTGTCCATGCTCTCGATGTTCAGCAGCCGGTCGTGCGGGCCGTCCTTGAATTTCGTCAGGTCCAGCGGCGCGCGCAGCACTTCGCCGCTGATTTCCACGCGATGCGGCAGCGGCGCGCATTGAAAGGCGTTCACCGCGAGGTTCAGCAAAATCTGGATCACGTCCGTGCCGTTGATTTTGACGGCGATGTCCTCGGCCAGCGGCGTGATGCCGAATTCATTTTCCTGCAGGCTCGGATGGACGCGGGCGAGCTGTTCGAGGTCGTGGAGCAATTGGTTCACGCTCACGTGCGGAGCGTTGGTTTCGTTCGATTGGCGGCGCAGAAACCCGAGATAACGCCGGGAAATTTCGATGCAATTGCCGACCTGCCGCGCGATGATGCGCAACCGGTCCTTGATGAATTCCAAATCCTCCATCTCCATCCGCGAGCAGTGCCCCAGGCGCTGGTTGAGCACCTGCACAAAACCGGAAATGACGGTGAGCGGGCCGTTGATGTCGTGAATGATGCTCGCGTAAATGTCGCCGCGCGTCTTGGCGATCTGCTCCTCGATGCGCTGGTTTTGGAGTTCGACCAGCAGGTCCTGCACCTTCTCGGCGCTGGTGTGGATTTCGCTTTCGAGCCTGCGGCGCTGCATCGCCTGGCCGACGGCGGCGCGCATCGTGGCGATGTCGAACGGCTTGTTGATGTAATCGCACGCGCGGAGCCGGAGCGCCTGCCGGATGGTGTCGGTCGTCTCGAACGCCGTCATCATGATCGCCTCGATTTCGGGCTTCACGTATTTCAGGCGTTCCAAAACCTCGATGCCCGACATGCCGGCCATGCGGATGTCGAGGACGGCGACGTCAATGTCATTTTTTTGCGCCAGCTCAATCGCCGTCGGGCCGTCCTCGGCCATGAGCAGGTCGTAATCGTCCTTGAAAATCACGCGCAGCGACTGGCGCGGGCCGTCCTCGTCGTCCACGATCAGCAAGCGTGCCCCGGCGCTTCGGCGCCGGCGTCGCCTCAACGAGTTCAGTCATCGCGGCGGCGGCTTCCGCCAATGGATCTGCAGTCAAGGCCATTTTCGACAATCCAATTTCAGTTCTGGTTCCGCACCGACTGATATTACCACGACGCCATTTTTCCCTCAAGAACAAAGCGCGCCAGCCGCGTCAGGGCCGGGACAGCCGCAAACAGAGCATTTTCAGGGCCTGATCCGCCGTGGCGCTGCTTGAATTGTTCGCGCCCGAATGCATTCAATTTCCGCTCCACGACCGTTCCCCTTTCGTCCGCCAGCGCGATGAACACCGTTCCCGACCGGCTTGCTTTTCGTCCCGCCGCCCGGCCCGGCGATGCCCGTGACCGCGATGGCAAAATCCGCGCCGAATTTTTTCGCGCGCGCCTTCGGCCATTTCGCGCGCCACGGCCTCGCTCACCGCGCCGTGCCGCGCCAGGGTTGCGGCCCGGACACCGAGAAATTTTCGTTTGGCCTCGTTGCTGTAAGCCACCAACCCGCCGAGAAAGACCTTGGACGCGCCGGGCACGTTCGTGATCCGGTGCGCGATCAAACCGCCGGTGCAGGATTCCGCCAAGGCCAGCTTGCGTTTTTGCTCCGCCAGAACGCGGACGACGGCCGCCTCGATTTCACTGCGGCTTGGGTTTGAGGATTTCGGCATTGAAGTTTCCGACCACGTAACTCTTGGGTTCGTCCGGCGTGCAGAGATAAATTTTCCCGGGAATGGAATTGCCGGCCGGCTGGCCGAATTCGAGCCGCAGCGCATAGCCGGCGTTACTCGCCTGATCCGCCTCCCGGCCCTGGTCCTTCCAGCGCAGCAGAACCATCGGGGCGCCCGGCGTGTTGGTGTCGAAGAGCAGCGATTTTCCGAAGAGGCTTTCCATCCGTTTTGGCCGCAAGTAAATGGTGATGCCGGCTTCCGGCGGCAGATCGGCCGTGCGGATCGTCAAGCCGTCGGAATTCAACAGCATCCGCTGCGCCCGATAAAATCTTCCCATGAACTCTTCCCTCAACGGGCACGTCGGGCATGCCCACCGCCTTCACATCCAACGTCCAGTAATTCGTCCCCGCCGGCATCGGCAACTCGGTCGGGAACACTCACCGACCGGCCACGGCTGGGCCACGATCTCATGGTGCGGCGGCGCATTGGTCACCGCCACCGGCACGGGCGCGGACTTGAAAATCGTCCCGCGATAAATGAAGCGCCGACGGCGGCGCCGATCAGGAGCAAAATAATGACCACCACCGCCGCGCCGGGAAAACCTTTTGCCGGCGGCAACGTCACTGTCGAAGTCGCGCCGGGGAAGTTCGGCGCCGGCCGTTCGCCGACTTTCGTGCCGGTGATGATGAATTTCGGGTCCGCCGTCGCGGGCGCCTGCGGCACGGTGATTTTCTGGAAGCACGTCGGGCATTCCATCACCGAGCCCGCCTGCGACGAATCGCACTTGATGTGCTGGCCGCACACCGGACAGGCGTATTTGAACTCGCTCATGGCTGTCGGGCAAACATTTCACATTCGCGCCGGTTCCGGCAATGAGGTTTTTACCAGCCAATTTTACCCGGCTCCGCCCCCATGCCGCGCGGATAAAATGCCTTTGCCTCCCCGCGTCTTTGCGTTAAAAACTGTCCGGCGTATGAAGAAAAAATCTCCCGTCTCCCGCAGCGGACGCTTCGCCGGCGGCCCCGCCGCCGATGTCGCGCAATTCACCGAATCCATCTCCTTCGACTGGCGGCTCTGGCGGCACGACATCCTCGGCTCGATGGCCCACGCCGACATGCTCCACACACATCGGCGTGCTGACGAAAAATGAACTGCACGCCATCGTCCGCGGCCTCGACGCCATCGGCAGGGAAATCCGCGCCGGCAAATTCAAATGGAAGCCCGAGCTCGAAGACGTCCACATGAACATCGAGGCCGAGCTGACCAAGCGCGTTCCCGCCGGCGCGAAACTCCACACCGCCCGCTCGCGCAACGACCAGGTCGCGCTCGACATGCGGCTCTGGCTGCGCGATGAAATCATCGCGCTGCTCGGCGAAATCGCCGATTTGCAGCGCGCCCTCGTCTCGCTCGGCGAGAAAAATGCCGACGTGCTCATTCCCGGCTACACGCATCTGCAACGCGCGCAGCCGGTTTATCTCGCGCACCATCTGCTCGCCTACGTCGAGATGCTGGAGCGCGATTGCGAGCGGCTTTGGGATTGCCATTCGCGCGTGAACGTCTGCCCGCTCGGCAGCGGCGCGATTGCCGGCTCCACGCTTGCCGCTCAAACGCGAACTCGTCGCCAAGCTGCTCGGCTTCGTGGACGCCAGCGGCAAAGTGCAATTCACGCAAAATTCCATGGACGCCGTGAGCGACCGCGATTTCGCCGTCGAATTTTGCGCCGCCGGCGCGTTGCTGGCCGTGCATTTCTCGCGGCTCGCGGAGGATTTGATTCTCTGGGCCAGCGCGGAATTCAATTTCATCAAGATCGCCGACGCCTACACCACCGGCTCGTCGCTCATGCCGCAGAAGAAAAATCCCGACATCGCCGAACTCGCGCGCGGCAAGACCGGCCGCGTCATCGGCAACCTCGTCGCGCTGCTCACGCTGCTGAAAGGTTTGCCGATGACCTACAACCGCGATTTGCAGGAGGACAAGGAACGGCTGTTCGACACCGCCGACACCGTGCGCGCCACCACGCGCCTCATGGCCGCGATGTTGCACAATACGAAGGTGAATCAAGCCGCGTGCGCCGCCGCCGCGAGCGACCCGGCGTTGCTGGCGACCGACCTGGCGGATTATCTCGTGCAAAAAGGGAATGCCATTCCGGCAGGCGCATCACGTCGTCGGCGCGGTGGTGGCGCTGGCGGAAAAAACCGGCAAGCCGCTGAACCAACTCACGCTCGCCGAACTGCAATCCGTGGACAAAACCTTTGGCCGCGACGCGCTGGGCGTGTTCAATCTGAAAACGGCGATGGCGAAACGGAATCTGACCGGCGCGCCGGGAACGAAGGAAGTCGCGAAGCAACTGGCGCGCTGGCGGGAACAGCTTTCGTAGAAGAAAGCCGCCTATTGTGCGTTATGCCACCTGTTGCCTCGAATTCAATTCGCCAATGTGGCTTTAATTTGCCGTGGCCAGCAGCAGTTCTCGGCACTGGATTCTATGCCAGCTTATCGATTTACATGGTTTATTTGGCAAAAGATTTTGCGGGAATGATTTTTGCCGGCTTAATCACCTTGAGTGTGATCTTTTGTATTTTGGGCGTGTTCATGTTGGCACGCCGTCTCGTGTTTCCTCGAATTCTTGAATTAACCGATGATGCCATTTTGTATCCGCGTGGATTTCCCAAGACTCGCATCATTACCGTTCCTTGCGCCGACATTTTGAGAATCGTGAATCACGGTGAGGGCGATCAAACCGGCGTCACCATCGTTACTGGGCGCGGAGATTTTGCGATTACAGCTTCCTATTTCAAGCAGCTTGAAGACTACCACGCCGTAAAGAATTTCATCCGCGCCAAAACTTCGGTTGAGTTGCCTCAACATTCTAAACGAGAATTGTTGAATTGGGGAGATTGGAGAATATGGGGCTTCCCCGAACCCATTGTGTGCTGGAATGAACCAAAAGAATGGCCGCGCTACCGAACCCATTTGGGGAAATCAAAACCGCTTGTGCCCCGGCTCGGCAAAGCACTCTGGTTTTTTTGTTCGCTGTTTTGGGATTATTCTCCTGCCTTGGCTTCTCTTGAATCTTATCCGTGTGCCCACCGCACCCGCCGCTGGCTATATGTGTCTTGCCGCTGCCGTCGCATTTTTTATCACCTTGATTTATCATTGGCTGGCTGTGATTTGGCCTGTTCATTGCACCGAAATCAGCTTCCGGGACAAAGGGATTACCCAATTCTTCGGCAAACAATCGGCAAATTGGAACTACCATTATTTTTCCGGTTGGGCCATGGTGGGAGTAGAGTTTGAAGGACGATCCTTTTTTGTCCTCCTCTTGCAAGGACGTTCCAGAATTGTTGCGTTTGCCATTCCAGACACCGACATTCGTGATCGGCTTGTGGAGATACTACACGCAAAGAGTATTCCACAATCACCGGATCTCAAACCACCGTGGGAATGACTCTATGCGCACATCGAGCAATCAACAAAATAGAGTGGCGGCGCAAATTGAATTCTGAAAATTCTGTTCATTCTGTCCAAAAGTGCCAGCGGCGTTAAATGATTTGCTTCCGTCGTGCCGCGCCGGTTTTCCCTGTCGTTGCGCGGGCTGGATGGCGGGCCAGGGTGCAATTTTGACCAAAATCGGGCATTTTCAGTGATTTCAAGGGTTTCGGGCGTCTGCCGGCGGGCAAACCGAGACGGCGGGAGGCCACCGCGAGGCTCGGAGCGCCCGTCGGGAGGCCCAGAGCGCCCATCGGGAGACCCGGAGCGTCCGTCGGGGGACCCGGGGCGTCCGTCGGGAGACCCCGAGCGGCCATCGGGAGACCCGGAGCGGCCATCGGGAGGCGCGGAGTGGCCGTCGAGACAACCGGAGTATCCGTCGGGAGACAGCGGGTGGTCATCGGGGGACCGGCGGTGCGCGTTGGGCAAACGGCGGCAGCAACTTTAGTTGTCGTGGCGGGCGGGAAGCTATATTTTAGGAAACAAATGGCCGGGACCATCAACGTTCTGCTCAAGGCGACGTCGCGCTCGTTCTACCTGACGCTGCGCGTGCTGCCCGCGCGCGTGCGCCCGCAAATCGGCCTGGCCTACCTGCTCGCGCGCACCACGGACACCATCGCGGACACGGACATCGTCCCGCTCGACCAGCGACTGGAGGCGTTGCAAAAGCTTCGCGAAAAGATTCTTGGCCGAAGTTCCGTGCCGCTGAATTTCGACGGGTTTGCCAAGCAGCAAGTTTCGTCGGCGGAAAAGTTGTTGCTGGAAAAAGTCGAGGACAGTCTGGCGGCGTTGAAAGAACTTTCCCCCGAGGACCAAACATTGATTCGCGAGGTGCTGACGACCATCACGAGCGGGCAGGAACTGGATTTGCAGCGTTTTGGCGGCGCCACCAATGAAAAGGTCATCGCGCTGGAGACGGCGGCGGAGCTGGATGATTACACCTACCGCGTGGCCGGCTGCGTGGGGGAATTTTGGACGAAGATTTGCCGCGCGCATTTGTTTCCGCGGGAACTGATGGACGAGCGGCGGTTCATCGCCCACGGCATCCGGTTCGGCAAAGGGCTGCAACTGGTGAACATCCTGCGCGATCTGCCGGCGGACCTGAAAAAGGGCCGCTGCTATCTGCCGATGGAAAAACTGGAGCCGGCGAAATTGTTCCCGGAAATCCTGTTGTCGCCGGTGAACGAGGCGAAATTCCTGCCGCTGTTCCGCAAATATCTCGACGAGGCCGAAGCCCATCTGCGCGCGGGCTGGATTTACACCAACACGCTGCCGTTCGGGCAATTCCGCGTGCGGCTGGCGTGCGCCTGGCCGATTTTGATCGGCTTAAGGACGATTGAGAAGCTGCGCGCGGCGAACGTGATCGAGTTGCGGCGGCGCGTAAAAGTCGCGCGCGGCGAGGTGCGCGGCATCCTGTTGCGCTCGGTTCTGGCCTGTCCGTTTCCGGGCGCCTGGCGGCGGCTGTTTCCGGCGGATGGAAAAGCAGTTGATTCCGGGGGCGAATTGGCGTAAGAAAGCGTCATGCGAATTTCCAACTTGTTGTCAGCCGTCGGCGCGACGGCGCTGATCTTAGGGGGACTCACCGTTCGTGCGCAGGACAATCCGGCCCAGGCCGCCGCCCGCGCGGCATTGATGGACAAGCTGAAGGAATCAAACGCGCAAGCAGCCCCGACGGCAAACCAGACGCAAACGATGGCGCCCGTCAAACCGCCGGCGGATAAACCGGCGCCTGCGCCCGCGCCCGAGCCGGCAGCAGCACCGGCCGCTCCGGCCCCGGCAGGCGGTGGCGACACCCCGGAGCAGTCCGCCGCGCGCGCGGCGTTGATGCAAAAGATGAACGAATTGAATGCGCAGCAACCGCCAGCGGCCAGCCCCACCCTCGCACCCATGGTGATGAAGCCATCCGGCCCCCCAACCGAACCGCCGCAACCGGCGGCGCCGCCGGCGAAGCCAACCCCCGCGCCCGTGGCCGCCGTTGCGCCCGCCCCCAAGCCCAGACCGATGGCCGCCCCGGTTCCGGCAGCGGACGAGTCAGGTTTTTTCACGCCCGTGCCGCCGGCGTCAAATCCACCGGTTCAAGCCGGCGGGATGCGTGCTACCAGCACCGGCTATTATCCCGGCACGCCGGCCCAGTCGAATCCGCAACCGGCGGCAAAGCCCGCGCCGCCAGACCGGTCGCCGGCAAGCGCGAATTACATCGGGAAGTCGCTGGGTTTCCAGCCGATTGAAGCGCCGCCGCCGCCCGTTTCGGCGCAGAAACAGGCGGCGTTGCAGTCCCTGCTGGCGCGATACATGGCCAACCAGATTTCGCCGGAGGAATATCAGAAAGAGCGCGCGGCAATCCTGGCCGAGCCTTGATCCAGTCATTTCGACCGCGCCCGCCGGATTTCCTCCGGCGGGCTTTTTATTGCGAATTGAACTTTGGCCGCCGAACCCTAAACTGAAGCCGGTATGCACGATTTTCGTTACGTCGGAAACAAATTGTTCTGCGAAGGCGTCGCCGTCGAGTCGCTGGCGCAGGAAATATCGGCACGCCGCTTTACGTCTATTCGCAGCGCACGCTGACGGAGCATTTCCAGAAGCTCGACGCGCGCGCTGGCGCCGGTGGAGCATCTGGTCTGCTTCGCCGATGAAGTCCAATTCCAACCTGTCCGTGCTGCGGACGCTGGCCAACCTCGGCGGCGGCTTCGACATCGTCAGCGGCGGCGAATTGCAGCGCGTCATCGCGGCGGGCGGCGACCCGCGCAAATGCGTCTTCGCCGGCGTCGGCAAAACGGAGGAGGAAATTGAATTCGCGCTGCGCCAGGGGATTTATTCGTTCAACGCCGAGAGCGAGCCGGAATTGCAGCGCATCAACCGCATCGCCGCGCGGCTGAAAAAAATCGCGCCCGTCGCCGTGCGCGTGAATCCGAACGTGGAGGCGCACACGCACGCGAAAATCACCACCGGCACCTACGAAAACAAATTCGGCATCGCGTTCGAGCAGATCGAAGGCGTTTATGCCCGCGCCGCGCAAATTGAAAAATCTGCGCCTGCGCGGATTGCAGATGCACATCGGCTCGCAGCTCACCGCCGTGGCGCCGTTCGAGCAAGCCGTGCGCAAAGTGCTGCCGCTGGCGCGGAAACTGGCGGAAAGCCACGGGCTGGAATTTTTCAGCATCGGCGGCGGGCTGGGCATCGTTTATCAGCCGGCGCTGGCCAGCGGCGCGGCGGATTGGTGGAAATCGCCCGCCGCCAAAAACATTTTGACGCCGGCAAAATTACGCCGCGCGGCTGGTGCCGCTGCTGCAACCGCTGGGCCTGAGAATCCTGATGGAGCCGGGCCGGTTCATTTCCGGCAACGCGGGCATTCTGGTCACGCGCGTCGAATACGTGAAACGCACCGGGCAAAAAGAATTTCGTCATCGTGGACGCGGCGATGAATGATTTGATCCGCCCGGCGTTTTACGACGCCTATCACGAAATCGTGCCGCTCACGCGAAAAGGGCGGAATGAAAGTCTCAGTCCGACGTGGTCGGGCCGATTTGCGAGTCCGGCGATTATTTTTGCCAAGGACCGCCCGCTGCCAAAGGTCGGCGAAGGCGATTACCTCGCGCTGTTGAGCGCGGGCGCCTATGGCTTTGTGCATGGCGTCCAACTACAACACGCGTCCGCTCGCCGCCGAAATTCTGGTGAACGGCCGGCGCGCCGACATCGCGCGCGAACGGCAACCGGTGAAAGAAATTTGGTCGGGCGAGAAAGTTGTGGCATGGTTGAGGTGAATCAGTGAATACCGGATATTCCATCGCGGCGCACTGGCCGGGCGGTTTTGACGAAACCGGCCTGCGCGAGTGGGCGGAGAATCTGCGGCGGCAACTGCCCGCGCCGCAGGTTTCCCTCGGCCTGGTATTCATGTCGCCGAAATTCTTCCCGCACGCGAAAACGACGCTGGAAATCCTGCGGGTCCATGCGCGGATCCCGCTGCTGGCGGGCTGTTCGAGCGCCGGGCTGATTGCCGGCGAGCACGAAATTGAAAGCGCGGGCGGCCTGGCGCTCGCGCTGTATTCGCTGCCCGGCGCGGAGTTGAAGGGCGTCCATTTCACGCAGGCGCAGGTCGAGGAGGCCAATGGCGCGTATTGGCATCTCGAAACCGGCGTCGAACCGAAGCACACCAACGGCTGGCTGGTGTTCATTGACCCGTTTCACCTTGACTCGGAAAGCTGGATTCGCGGCTGGAACGAAGCCTACGCGCCAATGCCGGTGTTTGGCGGGCTGGCCAGCGGGGTGTTCTCGGAGCCAGAGCACGCAGGTTTATCTGAACGGCGACGTGTTCGAGGACGGCGGCGTGGCGGTCTCCGTCGGCGGCGGGGTGAAGCTGGCGGGCGTCATTTCCCAGGGCTGCACGCCCATCGGCGAAAGCTGGACGCTGACGCGCGTGGAGAAAAATTTGATCCACCAGATCGCCAATCGGCCCGCCTACGCCGTGCTGGCACGAAACGTTTCAAAAGCTCACGCCCGACGAACAAAAGAAGGCGCAGGGCAACCTGCTCATCGGCCTGGTCGTGAACGAATACCGCGAGGATTTTCACCGCGGCGATTTTCTGGTGCGCAATCTCATCGGCGGCGACCCGAATTCCGGCGTGCTGGCCGTCGGCGCGCTGCCGCGGGCGGGGCAGATGATGCAATTCCAGCGGCGCGACGCGGCGGCGGCGACCGAGGACATGACCGAACTGCTCGCCCGCGCCCGGGAGCAGTTTGGCGGCGCGACGATTTACGGCGGCTGCCTCTGCTGCTGCAACGGTCGCGGACAGGGCCTCTTCGGCGCGCCGGACCACGACGCCGGGACTGGTGCAAAAGCATCTCGGCCCGCTCGGGCTTGCCGGTTTCTTTGGCAACGGCGAAATCGGGCCGGTCGGCGGAAAGAATTATCTGCACGGTTTCACGGCCTCGCTGGCGCTGTTTGTGAAGAAGTAATCGCACTTCGGCATTGCTTTTGCCGGGCGGCCCGCCATGCTCGGTGCCAGAATGTCCGAGGAACAACCAAACGAACAATCAAATGAATCGAAGCCGCCAACGCCGTTGAAGGGCCCGGGCGGGCGCCGCCGTGGCCGTCGCGGCGGCCGCGGGCGCCGCCGGCTGGCGCCGGCCGTGCCGGTTTCCGCGTCGACTGCGGCTGCGGCTGCGGAGGTGGAATTGCCGGCAGAACAACCCGAATCACCGTTTCAATCGCCTATCAAACCGCCGGAAACCCCGGCACAACCACCGCCGGCGAAGCCACGACACCCGCCACACATTCCGAGCGCGCCGGTCGCTCCGCCGCAAGGTTCGGCCATCGCCCGGACCGTGGAGGAAGTCCGGCAAATCGTCGAATCTTTGGAGGAAGCATTGGGGCAGATGGAAGAAGTGTTGCGGCTGGTGGAACAGGCCGAGCACCAGAAACACGCCGACGAACGCGAATTGGAATCGCTCCGCCGCGCCCTGCACAAGCTCCAACCGCCGCATCGGGAACGACGGGAACCCGCCGGTTAATGTTTAATATTTGACAAGGGAATGGCAAAATCCGGTTAGCCCCAATTCGTCATCTGCGTCATTCTCTTGCCATGAACCATGGAGTTTCCTCATCGCCCGGCGGCGGTGTTTTTCTCGTCAAATGCGCGGATTGCAAGTGCCTGGCCGTTCGCGGTCGCCAACGGCCGTTGGAGAGGTTTTTATGACGACGTCGAATTGCCTGACGGCACGGAGGCCGTCATCGCCATTCCGATTGAATTAGTCCTGCCCTTTCTGCCGGCCATCAAGCGCGCGCGGCTGTGCCCGGCCCGATTGCCGGCCAACAGCAAACAAATCCAAACTCCATGAATTCCCTTCGTCATTTCATCAACTCCGCCCGGTTGCTCCTCCTCCTGCCTCTGGCCTGCGCTTTGCTTGGCGCGCTGCCGGCGAATGCCGCCGACGCCGGCACCTCGCTCGAACAGCGGGTGGCCAGACTGGAAGCAGCCTCGCCGCCCGCCGCGCCCGCCATCAACACCGGCGACAACGCGTGGCTGCTCGCCAGTTGCGCGCTGGTGCTGATGATGACCGCGCCGGGGCTGATCCTGTTTTACGGCGGGCTGGTGCGCAGCAAAAACGTCCTCTCCACGATGATGCACAGCCTGATTCTCATGGCGCTGGTGTCGGCGTTGTGGATGCTGTTCGGCTACAGCATGGCGTTCGCGCCGGGCAACGCTTTCGTCGGCAATCCGCTCACGCATTTTCTGCTGCGCGGCGTCGGCGGCGAGCCGAACGGGGATTATGCGGCCACGGTGCCGCAGGAAAGTTTCATGCTGTTTCAAATGATGTTCGCCATCATCACGCCCGCGCTCATCAGCGGCGCGGTGGCGGAGCGGATCAAGTTCAAGGCCTACGTCCTGTTCACGGTGCTGTGGGTCACGATTGTTTATTTCCCGCTGTGCCACATGGTCTGGGGCAAGGGCGGTTATTTCAACTGGGCGCTCGGACGGACGAATCCCGGTGCTGGATTTTGCCGGCGGCACGGTCGTTCACATCAGCTCCGGTGTGTCGGCGCTCGTCTGCGCGCTCGTGCTGGGCCGGCGCAGCGGTTATCCGCAGGAGCCGATGCTGCCGCACAACGTCGTGTTGAGCCTCATCGGCGCGGGCCTGCTTTGGGTCGGCTGGTTCGGGTTCAACGCCGGCAGCGCGCTGAACGCCGGGACGCTGGCGACCAGCGCGTTTGCCGCGACGCATTTTTCCGCCGCCGCCGCCGCGTTGAGCTGGGCGGTGACCGAATGGCTGCACAAGGGCCGGCCCAGCGTGCTCGGCGCGGCGTCCGGCATGGTCGCGGGGCTGGCCACCGTCACGCCCGCGTCGGGATTTGTCAATGTGCCATCGGCGTTCTGCATCGGGCTGGCCGCCGGCTTCATTTGTTATTTTGCCGTGACGAAACTCAAGGCGCGGTTTGCCTACGACGATTCGCTGGACGTGTTTGGCGTTCACGCCGTCGGCAGCGTGACGGGCATGCTGATGCTCGGTTTTCTGGCGAGCGCGGTCGTGAATCCGGCCATCGCGTCCACCTTTCACGCCAACGGCGTGGCCGTGTCGCTCGCAGGCGGTTCCGCCCAATTTTTCAACCAAGCCATCGGCGTCGTCTTCACGGCGGTTTTTGCCGGAGGGGTGTCGTTCGTGCTCCTCAAGCTGGTGGACAAGCTGGTCGGCCTGCGCGTGCATATTGAAGACGAAGACGCCGGGTTGGATTTGACCCAGCACGGCGAACGCGCTTACACGGAATAATACGGTTGTCAGCCTGACTTTTATGAAAAAAATCGAAGCCATCATCAAGCCGTTCAAGTTGAACGACGTGAAAACCGCCCTGAACGAAATCGGCATCCAGGGCATGACCGTCACCGAGGTGAAGGGGTTTGGCCGGCAGAAGGGCCACACCGAAATCTATCGCGGCAGCGAATACACGGTGGATTTCCTGCCGAAGATCAAAATCGAAAGCGTGCTGCCGGACAACCTCGCGGCGCAGGCCGTCCAGGCCATCATCAAGGCGGCCAAAACCGGCAAGATCGGCGACGGCAAGGTTTTTGTCTCCACGGTGGACGACGCCTTCCGTATCCGCACGGAGGAACAGGGCGACAGCGCGGTGTAACGGTCTGGTTGCGGGTCTGCCCCGTCTTGGTTCGGCCGCTTCGACAAGCCAGCCGGCGTGGTGTAGCTTGAACCAGCCATGGCAACGGCCCCCGAACAGACCAGTCCCGCGGAACGCAAGCCACCGGCCGTCAAGGTCAGCCGCTACACCGGCGAGGTGGTTTACATCTATGCGTTTGACGTGGCCTACGACACGGCGCGCAAGCCCGTTCGCGAATTGCTCGGCCAGCCGGTCGCGCAGTTCGCCGTGGACGCCAGCAAGCGCAGCCCGCGCCAGCTTTTCTTTTACAAACCGCAGATGGTCCGCCTGCCGCCGATGGAACGCATCGGCCCGCTCGGCCCGGTGCGCGTCGAACGCGCCATCAAACTCCTGCCCGTCGGCGCCATCAGCATCACCGTGCGTGTGCCCTTCACCGTCAATCACGTCGAAGACCTCGTGGCCTTCCACGATTTGCAGTTCAGCAACGGCGCGCTGCACGATGAAGTCCACCGCCTGGCCCAGGATGTCGTGGCGGAACTGAACGGCGCATTTCATCCGGCCGCAGCCGCAATTGCCCGAGGAGGAGGCCTACACCGTTTTTTGCCTCGCCGCGCCGGTGCTGAACCCGGACGGCCAGCCGGTCCACCTGGAGAGCTGGTTTCAATCCCATCGCCGCCAGGTCGCCGCGCTGCTCACGCAGGAATCCGAAATCGAACGCCTCTCCAGGCAGGAAGCCGAAGAATCCACCGCCCGTTACTTGAGCTATTACGACAACGACCTGGTCGTGATTGACTGGGACGCCGCGCTGCTCATTGACGAACCGCGGGACTTTGACGAGACGCTCTACATCATGGAGCTGGCCAACCTCCAGCTCGCCGAACTCGAAGCCTACGACCGCCTGCTCGACGACGCGCTGGAGCGATCCTACCGCGACCTCGGCGAGCGGCCGCTGCGTTCGCGCGGCGACATCCTGCGCGAACTGCGCGAAATCCGCATTGACATGGCGCGGTTCAACGACGAGCTGTCCAACACGACCAAATTCTTCGGCGACTGGCACCTCGCGCGCATCTACGAAAAAATCGCCTCGCGTTTCCACCTCGGCGACTGGCACCGGACGATTGACGGCAAGCTCAAAACGCTCGACGACCTTTACCAAATCCTCAAGCACGACCAGAACAATCGCGTGATGCTCTGGCTGGAGATCGCCATCGTGGTGCTGTTCGTGATTGACCTCGTGGTCCTGGTGGCGGGCTTGAAATAACGAATCATTCCTTCGTCCGTCGGACGGGAGAAGGTGGTGAAGCCGGATGAGGGAAGCCACTCGCGACGCCCCGGTATGTGCGCAACCAGGACATGCCTCTGTTCACCGCCGCCGGGCGCGTGCTAGTTCAAGATTCCCGTGTGTCAGCCGCGCGTGCGGACGTGTCAATTCCAGATTCGGACGTGTCAGCGCCAGCCGGGAGCGTGTAAATCGAAGATTCGGGCGTGTCAGCGGAAAATTTGTTCGTGTAAATCGCCCGTTCCCGCGTGTCAGCCGAGGATGAGTGCGTGTAAATCGCAAGTTCCCGTGTGTAAATGGGTCGTTCGGGCGTGTCAATTGCGCGTTCGGACGTGTAAATCGAGGCCGGGAGCGTGTCAGCCGCGCTTGAACCCGTGCGTAAACCGGCTGAAAATCAGGGATTTAAGCAAAAATGAGAGAAAAACGGCAATTCACATAGCATTTCGTGGTTTGGAACACTATTGCACTGGTTTAAGGCAATTCACCAAACTTGAACCTCAAACCCGTCGGCTCGAATACGAAGCAAATTGGCCCTTCAGCAATGCCTTTGCTGCCGGATGTTTCATGGAGCGACCATGCGGCATTCTTACCGACATGCTTTTTCAATCTTTCTGGAAGCTGAGTGCAGGCGAACCGGACTTTTGGCGCAGCTTTAAGAACTGCCGATAAAACTTCATCGCATGGATTATCATGTTTCGTTCGATGAATGGAAAAGACCACGAATTCAGGGCCAACAATTTTCGTAAGTTCGTAGGCAAACAGTTTGATTTCTGATTCATCGTTCGTCCCCGGCAATCCACCATGGTGCGGGAAAATCAGCGCAGCGGCGGTTGGCTGCACCTTGCGAGTCTTCCAACCATCAAGGCAATCGTATTCGATGTCGCCGCCGACCAAGATTGAGCATTTTGAGCCGTCAGAGATTCGAACCGCAGCACTCACCGAATTGGATGTGCTTTTCTTGCCGGATTCGGGCTTGCTGCCGGCACCAGACAGAGCCAACGAATCTGGCGGATGCAAAACTTCGATGGCTGCGCCCTTTCGCGGCAACTTGGTGCTAGTTGTAAGTCTGCGGTCAATTTTAGTCCCGGAGCGCTGATTTGCTTCCTCAAGCGCATAGGGCAAAGCGAAAGTTGCAGAGTTAAAAGCCAGGCATCGGCGATTATCCATCGTTAAAACAGAAAAGCCGCCCCGACTGGCTGGAGCGGCTTTGAGTGTTCTTCAAAACTTACGTCGTTTTGGTGGCGGATGTTGGCGTCGGCGCGGGCGCGGGCTTGGCGTGTTGCGGGGCGCGTTCGATGTGGCTGGCGCTTTGCCAGGCGCGGAGTTTGTCGGCGTCGAACGTGTATTTGTTGTGCATGATGGCGTCGAGATAGTTGGATTCCTTCATGCCGGCTTTGATGAGGCGGCCCACGGCGGAGGTGCTGGACACGCCTTCCTCGTCGTCGCTTTCAACGTCGTCGTCCGCGTTGTCAATGGCGGTGCGGTCGGTTTGCAAGCGGGTGACAAAATCGGCAGGGAGTTCGTGCGCGACGAATTTGGCCGTGAGCGCGGTCTTGGCGGCTTTGGCGGCGGCATCGTCCGCCGGGTCAATGGCGAGTTGGGACAGGATGCTGTCAGCGCAGGTGAGCAGGTCGTGGTCGCTGGCGCTGGCGGGCACGGGGAACTGGTCGGCGAGGCCGGGATTGTCCTGGTCCAGCGCGCGGGCGGTGCGGGTGACGTTTTGCACGTCCAGCCGCAGAACATCCAGGAGAACGCTCTTGGCGGTGACGCCGCCGCCGGTTTGGGCGGCCTTGGCCTTGTCGAGGCCGGTGATGATGAGGTTGAGGTTGGCGAAGTGTTTTGCGGCTTCACTGGTCGGAGCGAAGTCGGTGTTGTTGGTCTGGCCGAAGGTTTTTTCGCGGCCAAACATGTCGTAACGGCGTGTTTCACGGTCATTCATAAGTGTGCCATTTCTGTTGGTGCTTCTGGAATCAGTCCGACTATAAGTGGCATCGCGGGCGGTGCAAGAAGTATTTTATGATATTATTTCACCCCAAAATTCGGTCATTGCAAAAGTTCGCCGAGCGTTACCGCGTCGCTCGTCGGCGGCTGGCAGGCATTCCCGGTGCAAACATAAACGGCCGCACCGGCCTTGGCCGGCAGCGTTCGGGCAAATTCCTCCACCGGGCCGGTGACACCCAAAACGATTTTGTGCGGTTGATAAACCAAATGCGCCTCGCGAAGTAATTCGTGAAATTCGGGCGAATCGCTGTTCCCGGCAATGACCACGCGTTTCGGCTCCTGAAGTGAAAAATCCAGTGCGTGCAACATAAACGGCATCGCCTGCGGAAAATCCTGCAGCCGGCCGGCGAACCGCCGCAGCGTTTTCTCCGCGGCGCCCGTGAAATCTTTTCTGCCGGTGATGGCGCCGAGTTTCAGCAGCGACAACGCGGCGACGGAATTGCCGCTTGGCTCCGCGCCGTCATAATCGTCCTTTACGCGCAGGATCAACTCTTTCGCCCCGCCGGCGCTTTGCCAGAAACCGCCGTTCTCCGCGTCGTGAAATTTCGCGATCATCACCCCGGCCAGTTCAATCGCAAAATCCAGGTGCCCCGGCTTCAGCGTAGCTTCGTAGAGTTCGATGACGCCGGAAAGATAAAACGCATAGCCGGCGAGCAACCCCACGTTGTCACGCTCACCGTCGCGCCAGCGGTGAAAGAGCGTGCCAGGAATTGCCGATTGCCGATTGCCGATTGCCGATTGAGGCGGCGGTTCCCACAATCTTGCTCGAATAAATTCCAGATTTTTCTCCGCGGAGGCGAGGTATTTTCCTTCGCCAAGAACGACGCCGGCGCGGGCAAAAGCGCCAAGCATCAGGCCGTTCCACGAGGTGAGAATCTTGTCATCAAGATGCGGGCGGATCCGCTTGCCGCGCGTCTCGGACATTTTTTGTTTGGCGGAAACCAGAAGCTCATGGTCTGGCGGAGCGCCGGTCTCCGATCCGGCGCGTTGATGCGGATGATCCGGTTCTCGCCGGGTCGGAGACCGGCGTTCCAATGGCGTGGCGATGCTCAACACGTTTTGTCCTGGCAACGGACTGGGATGGCTGTGGTCCGTGAAATTGCCCGCCGCCGTGATGCCAAAGAATTGCACTGCCACATTGAATTCTTCCGGCGTGAGCAGCCGGGAAAGTTCGTCCGTGGTCCAGCAGTAGAATTTTCCCTCATGTCCTTCGCTGTCGGCATCCTCGGCGGAATAAAACCCACCGCCGGGATGCGTCATGTCGCGCAACACATAATCCAGAATGTCGCGCGCCGTGTCCGCGAACGTTTGAGATTTGAGATTTGAGATTCGAGATTGGCAGAGGTGCGCGTCGAGATAAAGCTGCGCGAGTTGCGCGTTGTCGTAGAGCATCTTCTCGAAATGCGGCACGAGCCATTCGGCATCCACGGAATAGCGCGCGAAACCGCCGCCGAGCTGGTCGTGGATGCCGCCGGCGGCCATGCTTTCGCAGGTGTGCAAAACCATCCGAACGGCCTCCTCGTCGTGAAACCGCTTCGCGCAGCGCAAGAGCAGTTGTGGCGTGCTCGGCTGCGGAAACTTCGGCGACGTGCCGAACCCGCCGTGGACCGGATCGTAACTGGATTTGAAAATCCCCATCGCGTTGCGCAAGACCTCCGCCGTCAGCAGCAGATTTGACGGTTCGCCGCCGGCCATCGCCGCTTCAAGCCGCGCGTGGATTTCATCGGCGGATGCGGCGATGTCAGTTTTTCTCTCCTGCCAAAGCTGGCTGATTTGCTGGAGCAATTGGAGAAAACCGGGACGTCCGTAACGCGCGTCCGGCGGGAAATAAGTGCCGCCGAAGAACGGTTTCAAATCCGGTGTGAGGCAGACGTTCATCGGCCAGCCGCCGGAGCCGGTCGTCGCCTGCACGAACGTCATGTAAATCTTGTCCACGTCCGGCCGCTCCTCGCGGTCCACCTTGATGCTGACGAAATGCTCGTTGAGATACTGCCCGACGCGCTCGTCCTCGAACGATTCGCGTTCCATGACGTGGCACCAGTGGCAGGTGGAATAGCCGACGCTCAAGAAAATCGGCTTGTCCTCCGCGCGCGCCTTGGCGAACGCCTCGTCGCCCCACGCGAACCAGTCCACGGGATTGTGCGCGTGCTGGAGCAGATACGGCGATTTCTCTAGCGCCAGACGATTGGTGTGCCGGTTGGAATCCATCTTGTCCGTTCAAAGTGGCGCAGGGACCGTGGTTTGGCAAAGGTTATGTGAAACGTGACGAGTGAAACCTGAAAAAGGCTTTGCGCGCGTTTCACGCTTCACGTTTCACGCGTCACGCTTTAACCTGGCGTCATGTTGTCGAACAAGCCGTGGCGGCCAGAATCCGTGCTTCTGTTTTGCGGAGCGCAGTTCCTGTGCTTTGGTTTCGGCATCCTCGCCGCCGCGGTGCTGAATAAAGCCGGCGTCAGCGGCTTCAAACAGCCGGACGATTTCGGGAACATCCTGGTCGCCACGTTGAGTTTTCAAGGCGCGACGTGGCTGCTGATTCCGCTTTTCCTGCGCTGGAACGAAATCCATTGGCGCGACTTCTTCGGATTGCGGATGGCAAATTTACCCCGCGCCCTGGCTTGGGCGGCGGCCGGCTTCCTTGTAGTGCTTCCAGTTGCCCTCGCGCTGGAAGGCCTCTCTCAAGCCGTGCTGCAAAAAATCGGCTGGGAGCCGCAGGCGCAGACCGCCGTGGAATTGCTCCTGAACACACCGCTCTGGCCGACGGGGATTTATATGGGCGTTTTCGCCGTGGTGCTCGCGCCCGTCGCGGAGGAATTCATCTTTCGCGGCGTGCTGTTTCGCTCTTTTAATGTTTTCCCGTGGCCTGCTTTCGTGCGTTTTCTCCGGGAAGCCAATATGCCAACGTTTGCGAGGTTAATACCGGGCCGTCGGTTTTGGCGGATTTTTGCTTGGTTCGGCGTCAGCGGTTTGTTCGCGCTGATCCACGGCGACGTGGCGATCTTCGTCCCGCTGTTTGTGCTTGCGCTGGCGCTGACCTGGCTTTATGAGAAGACCGGCAGCCTGCTGGCGCCGATTGCCGTGCATGGCTTGTTCAATGCCGCAAACCTCGTGCTGCTGGTCCTGGCAAAAGAATTCAGCCTTCAACTGCCGGTTCAACCATGAACGAATTTGAACTC
The DNA here is from genome assembly GCA_963764035.1 of uncultured Verrucomicrobiae bacterium. Classification (GTDB taxonomy): domain Bacteria; phylum Verrucomicrobiota; class Verrucomicrobiia; order Limisphaerales; family UBA11358; genus UBA11358. Next base: position 478,909 of record CAVXQV010000005.1, on the reverse strand, counting down.
ATCGCGCGCCTGACCAAATCGCTGCCGACGAATGAAAACGTCGTGGCCGGCGCGGGCGACGACTGCGCGGTGCTGGATTTCGGCCTGCCGGACAAATTGTTCCTGTTCAAGACCGACGCCGTGGTCGAAGGCGTCCATTTCACGAGGGAAACGCCGCCGGAAAAAATCGGGCGCAAGGCGCTGGCGCGCGTGCTTGAGCGACATCGCCGCGATGGCCGGCACGCCCGTCGCCGCGCTCGTCACGCTCGGCCTGCCTGCCGCGCTGGAGCGCGCGGCGGCGTCGAAAAAGTTCGAGCCGGATTTTGTCGCGAAAATTTACGACGGCCTGAACGCGCTGGCCAAACAGCATGGCGTCGCCATCGTCGGCGGCGAGACGACGACAAACCCCAGCGGCATTTTCATTTCCATCGCGCTGCTGGGAACCGTCGCCGCGCGGCAAACAAATCCTGCGTTCCGGCGCGAAACCCGGCGACGCCATTTTTGTGACCGGCGAACTGGGCGGTTCGCTCGCCGGGAAACATCTGGAATTCGAGCCGCGGCTCGGGGAAGCGCGCTGGCTGGCGGAACATTTTTCCATCCACGCGATGATTGATTTGAGCGACGGGCTGGCCGGCGATTTGCGGCACATTCTGAAGGCCAGTGGCGTCGGCGCGGAATTGTTGAAAACGGCGATTCCTATTTCGAGAGCGGCCAAGGTGGGGTCGTTGCGTCGCGACGACCGGACGGCGCAGTGCGCCGTCCCTGCCCGAAAAACGCCACTTGCCGCCGCGCTGACGGACGGCGAGGATTTTGAGCTGCTGTTCACGGTCGCCGGCCGCGACGCGGTGAAATTGCTCGATGCCTGGAAGAAACAATTTCCGAAGTTGAAATTGAGCTGCATCGGCAAAGATTGTCGCGGGTGACGGCATCACGCTCCGCGACAAAACCGGTTCGCACAAACTCGCGCGCATGGCTACGAACATTTCGCGAATTAGCGTCGGACAGGCGTCGCGCCTGTCTCCGTTCATAATCCCGGAAAAACCAGAGACTGGCGCGACGCCTGTCCTACGGTAATGACCACGTTCATTTCGCATAGCCCGGCGGAAACGGAATCGCTCGGCGAACAACTTCGGCCGCGCGGCGAAAAGCGGAGTGGTCTTCGCGCTGTCCGGCGAACTCGGCGCGGGCAAGACGCAACTGGTGAAGGGCATCGCGCGCGGGCTGGGCATCACGGCGCGGGTGCATTCGCCGACGTTCACGCTGGTGAACGAATACGCCGGCGGGCGGCTGAGGCTGTTTCATCTGGATTTATACCGGCTGGAAACGCCGGAGCAGATTTTGTCCGCCGGGCTGGAGGAATTTTTGCAGCCGGACGGCGTGGCGGTGATGGAATGGGCCGAGAGGATTTACGATTTACGATTTACGATTGACGATTTGAAGAAGGTGAAAATTGAAATTGTCGAGCGAGACGGAACGGAAAATTGTTTATGACGATTTTGGCGCTTGAATTTTCCTCGCCGCAACGGAGCGTGGCCGTTTTGCGGACGGAGGCGGCAGTCGCCGCCGCCGAAGTCATTGAAACCGGCGGGCAGCGGGACGAACGCGTTTGGGATGATCGAACAGGCTCTGGCCGGGGCGAAAATTGAGCGGGAACAGATCGAGGTGATTGCCGTCGGCCTTGGCCCCGGTTCCTACACCGGCATTCGCGCGGCGATTTCCATGGCGCAGGGCTGGCAATTGGCGCGCGGCGTGAAACTGCTGGGCGTGAGCAGCGCGGAATGCCTGGCGGCGCAGGCGCGGGCGGAAAAAATCTTCGGCCGCGTGAGCGTGGTGATTGACGCGCAGCGGAATGAATTTTATCTGGCGTCGTATGAAATCGCCGCGGACGGCTGGCGGGAAATCGAGCCGTTGAAAATTTTGCCGCGGGCGGAAGTCCAGTCGCGGGCGGCCGCAGGTGAAATTCTATCGGGCCGGAAGTGACGAAATGGTTTCCGCAGGGCCGGATCATTTTCCCGCGCGCGGCGATGCTGGCGGAACTGGCCGCGCGCCGGAGCGATTTCGTGCCGGGCGAAAAGCTGGAGCCGATTTATCTGCGGGAAACGAATTTTGTAAAATGGCCGTCCCGGCAGCCGGCCGCGGGGCAAACGCCGTGAGCCGGGCGAAACCGCCGGGTTAAAAAGTTTTCGTCCGTTTCCCCGCCTGGCGGCGATAAACTGCGGAGGTGAAAGCCGCCATCCTCCACGGGAAAGAAGACATTCGGATTGAAGACTCGCGCCGCCGCCGCTGAAACCCGGCGAAGTCCGCGTCCGCATCGAGGCCGCGCTCACCTGCGGCACGGACCTGAAGGTTTTCAAACGCGGCTATCACGCGAAGATGATCGTGCCGCCCGCCGTCTTCGGCCACGAACTGGCGGGCGTCATCTCGGAGTTGGGAGATGGGAGTTCGGAGCTGGGATGGACGGTTGGCGACCGCGTGGTGCCGGCCAATTCCGCGCCGTGCGGCAACTGTTTTCACTGCGGCGTCGGACAGGAAAACATTTGCGACGATCTGCTGTTTCTCAACGGCGCCTACGCCGAATCCATCGTCGTGCCGGCGCGCCTCGTCCAGAAAAATCTGCTGCGGCTGAAGCCGGAGACGGATTTTGCCGACGCCGCGCTCACCGAGCCGCTGGCGTGCGTCGTGCAGGGCGTGGAAGACACGAAATTGCGCGCCGGCCAGCACGTGCTCGTCATCGGCGCGGGGCCGATTGGCCTGATGTTCGTCGCGCTGGCCAAAAATCTCGGCTGCGACGTGACGGTGGCCGGCCGGCGCGCGGCGCGGCTGGAGGCGGCGCAACGGCTGGGCGCCGGCCAGGCGATTGACATCGGCGACGGCTGGAATCTGCCCGCGAAAGTCCGCGCGGCGACGAAGACGCATTTTGACGCGGTGATTGAAGCGGTGGGCCGGCCCGAAACCTGGGAGGCGAGCGTGCATCTGGTGCGCAAGGGCGGCACGGTGAATTTTTTCGGCGGCTGCCCGGCCGGCACGACCGTCACGCTGGACACCACGCTTCATCCATTATTCCGACCTCACGCTGCTGGCGAGTTTTCATCACACGCCGCGCGCCATCCGGCGGGCGCTGGAATTCATCGAGGCGGGCGTGTTCACGCGGGGATTTCGTGGACGGCGAATGTCCGCTGACGCAACTGCCGGAATTGTTCAAGTCAATGGCGGCGGGCAACCACGCCATCAAGACGCTGATTAGAGTTCATGAATGAAAGCCGGGATGGCTTTCATTTGTGATTTACGATTTATGATTGATGATTTTGGGCCGGCCCGGATCGTGGAAAAATCGTAAATCGAAAACCATCAAGTCATAGATCACTTCAGAAAATCCTCCACCGTCGTGTGCATTTTCTTCAAGTCCGGCAGGTTGATATACATCATGTGGCCGGCGTCGAACTCGGCGTAGGTGATGTTCGTGCGGTAGGCCGGGTCGAGCGGCATGTGGTCGAGCGCGTAATGCACCGTGTCAATCGGGCAGACCAGGTCGCACCGCCCGCCCAGCACGAGGATTTTCATGTAGGGATTCTGGTTCATCGATCGCGGCGAGCCGGTCGCCCGCGCTGGCGATAGCTGTTGCGCGCGCCGTAATTCCACGGCTGCACGCCGGCGAGGATTTCGTAGGGCAAATCGTCCTCGAACTTCAATTCGCTGCGCACGTAGGCGTTCATCGCGGCGGAAAACGGCCCCAGCACCGCCGCGTCGGACGGGATCGAAATCCGGATACGGCGACGCCGGGTCGTCGTCGCGCCCGGTGATGCGCGCGTCGTAGGCGCCGAGAATCAGCCCTTCGTCGTGCAGCAATTGCTTGCGGAACACGCCCTCGTCAATCCGCAGGTGGTTGTCCTCGATGACCTGCGGTTTCAGGCCGGTGAGCCGCGCGAGTTCGGCGGCGACTTTTTTGTGCTCGTCGGCGGACAGCGCGTCGCCCTGCTGCAACGCGGAGGCGTATTCGCCCCTGGCAAATTCGCGCGCCTCGGCCAGCGCCTTGGGCAGATCGGCCTGCAAATCCGGCGGCAGTTTTTTGTGGAAATGCGCCGCCGCCGTGTAGGCCGGCAAATAAAGCGGATACGGCACGTCGTTGCCCGGGTTGTCGTAAAGATGGTCGCGAAATCCAGAACGCCGGAGACGAGAATCAGCCCGTTCAAATACATGCCGTAGCGCGAACGCAAATGGTCCGCCAGCCCCGCCGCGCGGAAGACGCCGTAACTTTCGCCGCAAAGATATTTCGGCGAGAGCCAGCGGTCGTGCCGCGTCGTCCAGAGCCGGATGAATTCGCCGACGGAATCCAGGTCGGCGGAGTTGCCGAAAAATTCGTCGGCCTTTTCGTCCTTCGCCGGGCGGCTGAAACCGGTGGCCACCGGGTCAATGAACACCAGATCGCTGCCGTCCAGGATGGAATACTCGTTGTCCACCAGCCCGAACGGCGGCGGCGGCAGCGTGCCGTCGTCGTTCATCTTCACGCGGCGCGGGCCGAGCGCGCCGAGGTGCAGCCACACGGACGACGAGCCGGGACCGCCGTTGAAACAAAACGTGACCGGGCGCGCGGCCTTGTTGGTTTCGCCGGCGCGCGTGTAGGCGACGTAAAAGACCGACGCGCGCACCGTGCCGGTGGGCGTCGAGAATCGGCAACATGCCCGTCTCGGCCACGTAAGTGACGCGCTGGCCGGCGATGGTGACGGTGTTGGTGGTGAAGACCGGCTTGTGCGTGGCGTCGGGAATGACGGCGGCCTCGTTTTTCGGCGGACGGCGCGTTGGTTTCGGCTTCGGACGGATTGGTATTGGGCGCGGCGCACAGACTGGCGACGAGGGCGAACGGCAGAATCCAAAAATGTTTTTTCATGGTCAATGTGTTGTTTTGCGCGGAAAGAATGCGCTTTCAATTCATCGAGCGCAAGCCACCTGTCAGGCAAGACGCGGTCCGCCGGCGGATCCCAATGTCGACGGAAGGGCGCGGAGCGATTTTCCTTCCGCGCCATTTTCCCTGGATGAAACATCGTTCACCATCCCCCTGAAACATTCGCGCGATTGACCGCTTTGGCTCAAATTAAGAGACGCCGGCGCGGGAGTGGGGGGCGGCGTCATTTGAGCTTTACACCGCAGCCGCATCCTCCAAATCATATCAGCCATGAAGAAAACAACCCTTTTTCTGGCCGCGCTGGTTTGCTGCTGGTCGCTGGCGGCCCCGGCCGCGACCCCGGAGGCCAAGCCCGCGGATCCGAACCCGCAAGCCCAAAAATTTTGCCGGACCATTTCGCTGATCACCGGCGTGGCGATTTCGCCACTCATGGGCGTCGGCGCGGTGGGCGCGTATGACTGGTTCAAGGCCAAAACGCCGGCGCAAAAGGCGAAACTTCCGTGGTTCGCCAATCCGTTGTTCTGGATTCCGGCGCTGCTGCTCGTCGGCGCCTGCTTCATCAAGGACAGCGCCGGCATCGTGTTGCCGCCCGGATTGAAAAAACCGTTCGACGCCGTCGAAACGCTGGAGCACAAAATCAGCGGCCTCGTCGCCACGGCCGCGTTTGTGCCGATTGCCGCAGCGATTTTTCACGCGCCCGACCAGACCGGCGCGTCGCTGGCGTCGCTTGGGTTTGCCGCGATTAATTTGCACTGGCTCTACAACGCGCTGATGGTGCCGATTTGCATGGCCGCGTTTTTCATCGTGTTTCTCGCATCCAACGCCATCCAGATTTTGATTTTGATCAGTCCGTTCGGCCCCCTAGACGCCGCGCTGAAATCATTTCGCACCGCCATCATCGGCACGGTCGCCGTCAGTTCGTTTGCGAATCCGTGGATTGGCGCGGTGTGGGCGCTGGTCATCACCCTGCTTTCCTTCCTCATCGCCGGCTGGTCGTTCCGGCTCTCGCATTTCGGCCTCGTATTCATCTGGGACTTTTTTACCGGGCGCAAGGGCCGTTTCCTGCCCGATCCCAAGGAAAATAAAATGTTCCTGGCGCGCAAAATCAACCAAGCCCCCGCGCGGACCTACGGGAAATTATCACGCAACGACAAGAACGAACTCGTCCTGCATTACCGCCCGTGGCTCATCCTGCCGCAACGCGCGCTGGTTTTGCCCCCGGGCGATTACGAGACCGGCCGGGGTGTTTTTTACTCCGAACTTTTGCGCATCGAAGGCGATTCCGCCCGGGCGGTGATGCTGCTGCCGCCGCGTTACCTCGGCCATGAAGGAGAAATGGCGAAGGTTTGCAATCTTGCCGGCACGCGCGACGTCGGCCTGCGGGCGGCCTGGGCGTGGTTCAAAGGACTGTTTGGCGGGGTTAAAACCGCTCCCGCGAGTTGAGCGATCAACGCGGTTCGAACGCGGAGACTTTGGCTCGGCCTGAATCTCTGCACCTTTCAATGATGGTGGCATTCTGACTTTGGTGGCGTGCCGTTTGGACAGCAGCCTGGTTTGTCGCAACAGCGGCACACGCCAATTCCAAACTTCCCATGGCCCTCATTTCCCAAAGCTTGCATCATGAGACAAGCCGATGTTAAGCTTTCCATGTCTTAATGATTTATTTTCAGGAACATGGGAAGCGAAATATGAAATCCACACCGGGATTTGTTATGCTCACACTGGCGGCGCTGCTGGCCGCCGGCAATGCCTGCCGGGCGCAGGTCGGATTGACCATCAGCCCGTCCGCCGTGAGCAACACTTACAGCGGCGCGATCACGCTGCAAATCACCAACCTGACTGCCGGCGACACCGTGGTCGTCCAGAAATTTCTCGACTCGAACACCAATGGCCTCGTGGACGCCGGAGATTTGCCGGTGCAACAGTTTAATTTGACCGATGGCCAGCCGGGCATGGTGATCGGCGGCGTCACGAACCTCAACGTTCCCGGCGACACCGACATGACCGCAGGGCAAATCACCGCGGGGTTGAATTTCCGGGGCGGCGATTTCGTTCAGAACACCGTCGGCAAATACATTTTCGTGATTTCGAGTCCCACGGGCGCTTTTGCGCCGGTGACGAATTTCTTTGCCGTCACCAATTTTCCCTTCGGGCAGCAATTTGACGGCACCGTGGTTAGCAATGGCGTGGCCGTTTCCAATGCCGTGGTCATCCTGTTTCCGCCGCCGCGCGCGGGCAATCATGGGCCGGGGACTCCGGTGTCCGGAACCGTGGCGGACAATTCCGGCCATTACACCATTCAAGTGCCGCCGGGAACTTACGTGCCGCTGGCTTTCCGGAGCGGTTATGTCGCCGATTACTCAACCTCGCCGATTCTGACTTTGGGCAACAACCAGACGATCACGACAAATCTGATGCTCTCCGCCGCCACCGCCAGCATCTCCGGCCAAATGGTTGATGCCAACAATTCCAGCATCGCATTGCCGGGCGTGTTCATGCCGGCCACGGCCAATCCGGGCCTCATCGCCGTCGGATTCAGCGACACCAATGGCAATTTCACCATCGGCGTCAATTCCGGGCAATGGAACCTCGGCAGCGATGGCAGCGGCCTGATTGTCCACGGCTATGTTGGATCTAAAGACGGCACGAACGTGGCCGCCGGCACCACCGGTTTTATCGGACCTTTCTACCAGGCCGCGGCGCTGTTTTATGGGTGCGTGAAAGACGTTGCTGGCAATCCGTTGCCGGGAATTGACGTTTCCGCCTCTGACAATAACAACAGGGTATTTCAAGCCGACGGTTATTCGGATGCGAACGGGAGGTATGCGGTGGGCGTTGTGGGCGGCCTGGGCGCCGGTGACCCTTGGGGGGTGCAGGTCAGCACCAGCGGCGAGAGCGGCAATCCCGCCAATTACATCTATTCGCAACCGCAGTTTGATCAAAACGGAGGCACCAACCTCGCCGCGGGCCAGGCATTGAAAGTCAATTTCACCGCTGTTCCCGCGACCAATCACATCACCGGCCAGGTTCAAATCAGCGGCACCAACATCGTCGGCGTAAATGTATTTGCCTCCGCCACCATCAGCAATGTTGACTTCAATGTCCAGGCCACCACCGATGGCAACGGCAATTATTCCATGAACGTGGCCAACGGCGATTGGAGCGTCGGGGTCAGTTGCAACGGCGACAACAACAGTCTGGACAGCATTCTTGGTCCCGGCAATTATCTATGCCCGAACAATCAATACGTGGCCATTAATAACGCCGCTGGCGCGGCGAATTTCAACATCCAGGCCTGCGGCGGCGTTCAAATACTCAACACTTCGCCGCTGCCGGACGCCCAAGCCGGCGTTTTCTACTCCATCCAATTCGACGCGGCCAGTTGCAACGACAATTTGAACTGGACAACGAATTCGGGAACCCTGCCGCCGGGCCTGACCTTGTATTCCGGCGGCCAGCTCAATGGCACGCCCGCCACCAACGGCACATATAATTTCACGGTCCACGTCAGCGACGGCGGCGGCCATGCCACGAACCAGACTTTCTCGCTGACCGTCAATCCGCCGCCGGTGCCGCCGACGATTTCCTCGCCCGCGCTCCTTGCCAACGGGCGGTTTCAAATGGCCGTCAACGGCTCGGCAGGGCAGAATTACACGATTCAGATGTCCACCAATCTGGCTTCGATCAACTGGATTTCGTTGTTGATCACCAATCCGTCCCGCGGTTCATTTTTGTTCAACGACGCCAGCGCGACCAACCCGGCGCGCTACTACCGCGTTTTGCTCGGACCGTAGTGAAGCGCTTGCCCGGGACGCCGCGACCGGTCGGCTTCCGCAACCTTTTCAAAAACGTTTTCACCGGCAATATGCAGAGCAGCGACGGTTCAGCTTCATTTGCTTGACTTTCCGCGGTAGGCCGTTCATTTATCAGCCCGAACAAACCGGATTTTCCCGCATGAATTTATTCGCCCGACGGCGCGTCGCCGATTTGCAGGCCGAGGCGCTCAAGGATCAACGCCTCAAACGCGCGCTCGGCCCCATCAACCTCACGTCGCTGGGCATCGGCGCGATCATCGGCGCGGGCATTTTCGTCCTCACCGGCCATTGCCGCCGCGAAATACGCCGGACCGGGAATTGTCATTTCATTCATTCTTGCCGGACTTGCCTGCGCGTTTGCCGGACTTTGCTATGCGGAATTCGCCTCGATGATTCCGCTGTCCGGCTCGGCTTACACTTACGGTTACGCGACGCTCGGCGAATTTGTCGCGTGGATTATCGGCTGGAATTTGATTCTCGAATATCTTTTTGCCGCCGGAACCGTCGCCGTCGGCTGGTCGGGCTATGTCGTTTCCTTTTTGAAGGACTTGGGCATCACCATTCCCGCCGCGTTCACGTCCGCGCCTTACGACCACGTGGCGGCGGCGAATCTGCATTGGTGGAATATCTGGCAACTGTTCGCGCACGGCTGGACGAGCACCGGCGCAGTATTAAATGTTCCAGCAATGCTCGTCGTCGCGGTCATCACGATTTTGCTCATCGTCGGCATCAAAGAATCGGCGAATTTCAACAACGCCATCGTCGCGCTGAAACTCGCGGTGATTTTCACGTTCATCGGCGTCGGCGTTTTTTACATCAACAAAGCCAACTGGCATCCGTTCATTCCGCCAGCAGATGCTGACGGGAATTTTGGCTGGCACGGAGTTGTTCACGGAGCAGCGGTAATTTTCTTTGCCTACATCGGTTTCGACGCCGTTTCGACCGCCGCGCAGGAGTCCAAAAATCCGCAGCGCGACATGCCCATCGGCTTGCTCGGCTCGCTCGGCATTTGCACCATAATTTATATTGCCGTTTCGCTCGTGCTGACCGGCATTGTCAATTACACGCAACTCAACGTCGCAGCGCCGATTGCCGTGGCAATAAATCCACTCGGCCCGTCACTGGCATGGCTCAAATATTTTATCAACATCGGCGCGATCGCCGGATTGTCGTCCGTCATTTTGGTGTTGCTGCTTGGCCAGGCGAGAATTTTTTACACGATGTCGAAAGACGGATTGCTGCCGTCGGTTTTCAGCGCCGTGCATCCCAAATTCCGGACGCCATGGGTTGCGCAACTTTTGATTGGCGTGATTGCCATGCTCATCGCCGGACTGTTCCCCATCGGCCTGCTGGGCGAACTGGTTTCCATCGGCACGCTGCTGGCGTTTGCAATTGTCTGCGCCGGCGTGTTTGTGCTGCGGTTCACCGACCCGGAAATCAAACGTCCATTCCACGCGCCGGTCATCTGGCTTACAGCGCCACTCGGCGTCGGTTCTTGTGTGTTCTTGATGGTTATCGGTCTTCCCGCCGACACGTGGGCGCGGCTCATCGTCTGGATTGCGCTCGGCATCGCCGTTTATTTTCTTTACAGTTGCCGCCATTCCGAGGTGCAGAAGCGCCAGCGTTAAACACGCTCCCAAAAGCAATCGCCAGCCGGTTAGGAAACTTTTCAAACAATCGTTTGACAACCCGCTTGGAATTACCTACCGTTCGGTAAGTTTTATGGCCAAAACGGTGAACAACCCGAAAGCCGATTCCGAAACGCGGCGACACATTCTTCGCGCGGCGCTGCAGCATTTTGCGAACGCCGGCTACGCCGCCACGTCGGTCCAGGCCATCGTGGACGATGCGAAAGTCTCCAAACCGGCGTTGTATTATCATTTCCAGGACAAGGCCGGGCTGTTTCAGGCACTGGTCAACGAAGCGCACGACGAGCGGTATGACGTCGTGCGGCAGGCGGCGGCGCGCGGGAAGGATTTGCACAGCCAACTGGTTGAAGTTCTCACGGCGCTGTTCGATTATTTCCACCAAAACCGCGACCTGACGCGCATTGCCTTTGCCACGGCCTTTGCCGCGCCGGGCGAAGTGCCTCCGGCCTTGTGCTACCTTGACAAGTGCCAGCGCAACTTCGACGTTGTGCATTCGCTGGTGAAACAGGCGCTGGCGCAAGGAGAACTGGACCGCCGCTTCGAGAGCCGGGAACTCGCCTACGGTTTTTACGGGCAGGCGCATTTTTACATCGTGTCGCATTTGATGATGCCGGGTTATCGCCTCGACCGCCGGGCGGCGGAACGCATCGTGGATTTGTTTCTTACCGGGGCGGGGTCAAAAAAACGAAAGGGTAAATCGTGAAGACAAGGAGAATGATTGAAACCGAAGTTAAAATGAAAAGAGCAAAATGGAAAAATTTGTCCCGTCCCGCGGCGATTTGCCTTTTGCCTTTTGCCTTTTGCCTTCTGCCTTCCTTGTTCCTGGCGGGCTGCAGCCAAAACCCGGGCGGCGCCGGCGGTTACCAGACGCCGCCGCCGGAGGTTGGCGTGGTCACGACCGCGCCGGAGTCCGTGTCGCTGACGACAGAATTGCCGGGGCGCATTGACCCGGTGCGCGTGGCACAGGTGCGGGCGCGCGTGGACGGCATCGTGCTGCATCGGAATTTTCGCGAAGGCGCCGACGTCACCAACGGCGAAGTCCTCTACGAGATTGATCCCGCGCCTTACAAAGCAGCGCTCGACAGCGCGAACGCCACGCTGATGCAGGCGCAGGCGCTGGCGGAACGTTACCAGCCGCTGGTGGGCATCAACGCCGTGAGCAAACAGGATTACGATAACGCCGTGTCCGCGGCGGCCCAGGCCAAAGCCGCGCGGGAAATCGCCGCGATCAATCTCGGTTACACGAAAGTCGCCTCGCCGCTTAACGGGCGCGTCGGCGCGGCGCTGGTGACCGAAGGCGCGCTGGTGAGCGCGAGCGCCGCGACGCAGATGGCATTGGTCACGCAACTCGACCCGATTTATTGCGACATCACCGAATCGAGCACCGAATTGCTGCGGCTCCGGCGCGAGTTGGAAAACGGCGCGCTCAAAACCGCCGCCCCCGGCGAGGCGAGGGTGACGTTGTTGCTCGAGGACGGGACGACTTACGCGCAACTCGGCAGGCTGCTGTTCTCCGACGTCACGGTGGACCCGAGCAGCGGCATGGTCACGCTGCGGTCGGAGTTTGCGAATCCCGATCACCTGCTCCTGCCGGGGATGTTTGCGCGGGGCGTGCTGGAACAGGCGGTGGATTCCAAGGCCATCACCGTTCCGCAACGTGCCGTCAGCGTCGGCGCGGGCGGCGTGGCCAGCGTCATGGTGGTCGGCGCGGACGGCAAGGCGGAACTCCGCGTGGTCAAGCTCGGCCAGGCCATCGGAACCAAATGGATTGTCAGCGACGGATTGAAAGCCGGGGAAACCGTCATCGTCGAGGGCCTGCAAAAAGTCCAACCGGGAATGCCTGTGAAAGCGGTTCCGTTTGAAGCCGGCGCCACCAATGCCGTGCCGCCAACGCCGGCCAAGGGAAATTAAAGGGACCGCGCCATGCCAAAATTCTTCATTGACCGCCCGATTTTTGCCTGGGTGCTTTCCCTGCTGATCATGATGGCGGGGATTCTGGCCATTACGCACCTGCCGGTGGCCGAATATCCCAGCGTCGCGCCGCCGTCCATTGCGGTCAGCGCCAATTATGCGGGCGCCTCGGCGGAAACGGTGCAGGACACGGTCACCTCCGTCATCGAGCAGCAGATGAACGGCATTGACCATCTGCTCTACATGACGTCCAGCAGCAGCGCCAGCGGGCAGGCGACGGTGACGTTGTATTTCGACGCCGGCACCGATCCGGACATTGCGCAGGTGCAGGTGCAGAACAAACTGCAACTGGCCGTCCCCAACCTGCCCCAGACCGTCCAGCAGCAGGGCATCACGGTTCTGAAATCCACGCGCAACTACCTGATGTTTTTCACGCTGTCCACCACCAACAAGGACTTGAGCGACATCGCGCTGGGCAATTTCATTTCCTCGAGCGTGCTCGACCCCCTTCGCCGCGTCACCGGCGTCGGCGAAGCGAATTTATTCGGCACGCAATACGCCATGCGCATCTGGCTGAACCCCAACCAGCTCGACAATTACAATCTAAGCGCCAATGACATCATCGCCGCGATTCAGGCCCAGAACTCGCAGGTGCCGGTGGGACAACTCGGCGCCCGCCCGTCGGTCCAGGGACAGGAAATCAACATCACGTTGCAGGGCCAAAGCACGCTCACGACGACCAAACAATTTGGCGACATTTTGCTGCGGGTGAATCCCGACGGCTCGCGCGTGTATTTGCGCGATGTCGCCCGCGTGGAACTGGGCGGCGAGAGTTACGCCCTGCAGGCGCGGGTGGACGGGCGTCCCGCCGCCGCCGTGGGCATCAAGCTGGAGCCGTCGGCCAACGCCGTGCTCACCGCCAGCGCCGTGCGCGCCAAGGTGGCGGAGCTTTCCAGGTTTTTCCCGCCGGGCACGCAGGTGGATTTCCCCTACGACAGTTCCGAATTCGTCAGCGCCTCCATCCATGAAGTGGTCACGACGCTGGTGGAGGCCATCGTGATGGTGTTCCTGATCATCTTCCTGTTCCTGCAAAATTTCCGGGCGACGTTCATCCCCACCATCGTCATCCCGGTGGCGCTGCTGGGCACTTTTTCCGTCATGTATGCGCTGGGCTTTTCCATCAACGTCCTGACCATGTTCGGCATGGTGCTCGCCGTCGGCGAACTGGTGGACGACGCCATCGTGGTGGTGGAAAATGTGGAACGCATCATGAGCGAGGAGGGCCTGCCGCCGCGCGAGGCGACCATCAAGGCGATGCAGCAGATCACGGGCGCGCTCATCGGCATATCGCTGGTGTTGACGGCGGTGTTCATCCCGATGGCGTTCTTTGGCGGCTCGGTGGGCGCGATTTACCGGCAATTTTCGCTGGCGATGATATCATGTATGTTGTTCTCCATTTTCCTGGCCATGTCCCTGACGCCGGCGCTCTGCGCCTCGCTGCTAACGCCGGTGGAAAAAGGCCATCATTTGCGGAAGGCGGGATTCTTCGGCTGGTTCAACCGCGGTTTCGCCGCCACGCGGAAAAACTACGAAGGGTTCCTGGCCCGGACGATCAGCAAGATACCGCGGTATCTGGTGGTTTATCTGGCGATTATCGTCGCGGTGGGCTGGCTTTACTACCGCCTGCCCTCGTCTTTTCTGCCGTCGTGAAGACCAGGGATATTTCATCACCAGCATCTCCTTGCCGGTGGGTGCAACCCAGCAACGCGCGGTAGATGTGCTCAAGCAGGTGGAGAGCTATTATTTGAAGCAACCGGAAGTGGCGGGCATGGTGGACGTCGCCGGCTTCAGCTTCAATGGCCAGGGACAGAACGCCGCCCTCGCCTTCGTTCATTTCAAGGACTGGAGCCAGCGCCGCGGCAAACAGCACGGCGTGGATGCCATTATCGGCCGGGCCTTCGTGGATCTGGGCCGGATCAAAGACGCGATCATTTATCCCATCAACCCGCCGCCGATTCCCGAACTCGGCATTTCGTCGGGTTTCGATTTTGAACTGGAGGACCTCGGCGGTTTGGGCCACGAAAAAATCATGCAGGCGCGCGACCAGTTGATTGCGATGGCCGCCACCAACCAGGACATCGTCCAATTGCGCTACCAGGGACTGGAGGACACGCCGCAGCTCAAGGTGGACATTGACCAGGCCAAGGCCAGCGCGCTGGGCGTTTCGCTGGCGGATTTGAACACGGCGCTCACCACCTATTTCGGGTCGGACTACATCAATAATTTTGTGGACGGCAACCGCGTGCAGCGCGTCATCGCCCAGCTCGACGCGCCGTTCCGCATGTTGCCGCAGGATGTCAGCAAGGCTTACGTGCGCAACAGCAACGGCCAGATGGTGTCGCTGGCCAGCGTGGCCAAGTTGCATTGGATTTACGGCTCGCCGTCTTTGCAGCATTACAACGGCTTCCCCTCGCTGGAAATGGTCGGTTCGGCGTCGCCAGGCAAGAGCACGGGCGAGGCCATGACCGCCATGGAAAAGCTGGCGGCAAAATTGCCCGCCGGCTTTGGCTACGAATGGACCGGCCAATCGTTCGAGGAACGGCTTTCGGCCAAGCAGGCGCCGATGCTTTACCTGTTGTCGCTCATCGTCGTGTTCCTGGCGCTGGCGGCGCTTTACGAAAACTGGTCCATTCCGGTGGCGGTGATTCTGGTCGTGCCGCTGGGCATTCTCGGCGCGTTGCTGGCCGCCACGCTGCGCGGCCTGCCCAACGACGTGTTCTTCAAGGTCGGCCTTCTAACCATCGTCGGCCTGTCCGCCAAAAACGCCATCCTCATCGTCGAGTTTGCCAAGGATCTGCAGGCGCAGGGCAAGGGCCTGATCGAGGCCACGCTGGAGGCGGCGCACATGAGGTTGCGGCCGATTCTGATGACGTCGCTGGCGTTCATCCTCGGCGTGATGCCGCTGGCATTGAGCACCGGCGCCGGTTCGGCCAGCCGGCACGACATCGGCACCGGCGTGGCTGGCGGAATGATTTCCGCCACGGTGCTGGCCATCGTTTTCGTCCCGGTATTCTTCGTGCTCGTCCGCCGGATATTCAAATCATCCAAACCGACTCATGCCATGATGGCGCCCAAGCCGGCCGGCTTCGAGGAAGACGAGAACAACAATAATTCGGCAAAGCCATGAGCAGATTTGACATGCCCACATGCCCACAAGACCACGAGACGACGAGACCAAATTTGTCCCGGGGTTCCGTTATGCGGTGGTCTCGTGGTCTTGTTGTCTTGTGGTCGTGTAGTCTCGCTGCCCTGGCCGGTTGCACGCTCACGCCGAAATATGAACGTCCGGCCCCGGCCATTTCAACCAACTGGCCCGCACCGCCGGTCGAAAACCGAACCCCAACGAACACCAGCACCGCCGCAGTTCCCACGGCGGACCTCGGCTGGCGCGACGCGTTCCTCGACCCGCGCCTGCAACGGCTGATTGAGCTGGCGCTGACCAACAATCCCGACCTGCGCGTGGCGGTGCTGAACGTCGAGCAGTCCCGCGCCCAATACCGCATCCAAGGCGCGGCGTTGTATCCCGAAAGTGACGCCACCGGCAGCGGCAGCCGCCAGCGGCTTCCGGGCGTCCTGGCCGGCAACAGCGGGCCGCAGACCACTAGCCTCTATCGGCTTAGCCTCGGCACGACTTCCTACGAACTCGATTTGTTCGGCCGCGTGCGCAGCCTGAAGGCCGCGGCGCTGGAGAATTATTTCGCCACCGAGGAAGCGCGCCGGAGCGCGCAGATCGCGCTGGTTGGCCAGGTCGCCGACGCCGGATTGCTCGAATGCGCGGTGACGGAACAACTCAATGTGGCCCGGCAGACGTTGGCGGCGGTTTCCGCGTCCTATGAATTGACCCAACGCAGTTTCGACGCCGGCGTGGTTTCCGAACTGGATCTGCGCACCGCCGAGGGCCAGGTGCAAACCGCCCGGTCGAACGTGGCCAATTACGAACAGCAACTGGCCCAGGCGGAAAACAGCCTGGTGCTGTTGGTCGGGCGACCGTTGCCGGATGACCTGCCGCCACCGCCGTCGCTGACTTCGCTGCCCCCCGCGCCCGACTTGCCGGTGGGTTTGCCGTCCGATTTGTTGCTGCGCCGTCCGGACATCCTCGCCGCCGAGCATCAGCTCAAGGCCGCCAACGCGGACATCGGCGCAGCGCGGGCCGCATTCTTCCCGGCCATCAAAATAACTGCCACGGGAGGCGTCGCCAGCGGGCAACTGGCTGATCTCTTCGACGCCAATTCCCGCACCTGGGTCTTTTCGCCGGAAATCACGCTGCCGATTTTCACCGCCGGAAAAAACCGCGCCGAGTTGGACGCGGCCAAAATCGGCAAGCTCATCGAGGTTGCCAATTACGAAAAAGCCATCCAGACCGCGTTCCGGGAGGTTGCGGACGATCTGGCGATGCAGGCGACGGTAAATGTGCAGCTTGACGCCGCGGAAGCCCTCATCAAGGCCGAGCAGCGGCGTTACGAACTGGCCGACGCGCGGTTCCGCCAGGGCGTGGACAATTATCTCACCGTCCTCTCGGCCCAGCAGGACCTTTACAACGCGCAACAAAATCTCATCCAGTTCCAGGCCCTCCGCCTGTTCAATCTGATCAACCTGTATCAGGCGCTCGGCGGCGGCTGGCGGGAAAATTCGCCGCAGACCCACACCACCGCGGTCGCAAAATGACGAATGCCTGCAGAATTCCAAATGACGAATGACGAATGCCAAATGGCTGGGAGCCGCTCGACTGGCCGTTCGTCATTCGTCATTCGTCATTCTTTCGTCATCAGGATTTAGGAATTAGTCATTTCAAGTGTTATGAGTGAAAGCAAATCCGCCCCCGCAAGTCCGCCACCACCGCCGCAACTCAACGGCAGGCAACTGGCCAAACTGAACACGCCGCTGTTCGTCTGGCCCGCGACCGTCGTGCTCGCCGTCCTTTTGTTTTTCGGGCTGGATTATCTGGTCGCGTTCATGACGCACGAATCCACCGACGACGCGTTCATCGCCGCGCACGTCGTGTCCGTCGCGCCGCGCATTGCCGGCCAGGTCGCCGCCGTCCACGTCCTCGACAACCAGATGGTCCGCTCCAACGAGCTGCTGGTGGAGATTGACCCGGCGGATTACGCGACCACCGCCGCGCAGAAGCAAGCCGCCGCCGACGCGCAGGAGGCCAATTACAAGACGGTGCTCGCGGCGCTGGATTTGATGGCGGTGAAGGTGGCCACCGCCCAGGCCACGGCCGACCAGTCGAAGGCCGACGCCGACGCGGCGGAAGCCACCGACGCGCGGGCGCAGGCGGATTTCAAGCGAATGGAGGAATTGCGGAAGGAAAACACCATTTCGCAGCAGGAATTTGACGCCGCGCAGGCCGCGGCCAGGGAAGCGGACGCCAACCTCGCCGCGGCGAAACAAAAGGCCATCGCCGACGTTTCAAAGGTCCAGGAAGCCAAGGCCGACTCAAACGGCGACCGAGGCCTCCGCCGGCATGGCGCTTGCGACCTTCCGGCAATCGCAAACCACCGTGCAGTCGGCGCAACTGGATTTGTCCTACACCAAGATCTTTGCCCCCTGCGACGGCCGCGTGACGCGCAAGATGGTCGAGGCCGGTGATTACGTCCAAGTCGGCGAGCAGCTCATGTCCGTCGTGCCGACGAACGTCTGGGTCGTGGCCAATTTCAAGGAATCGCAACTGAAAAACATGGCGACCGAACCAGCCGGTGGTGGTGGAAATTGACGCGCTCGGCGGGAAGACATTCCGGGCGCACGTGGACAGCATTCAGGCCGGCAGCGGCGCGGCGTTCAGCCTGTTGCCGCCGGAAAACGCCACCGGCAATTTCGTGAAGGTCGTCCAGCGCGTGCCGGTGAAAATCCTGTTCGACGAGCCGCTGCCCGCCGACCAAACGATTGGTCCGGGCCTTTCCGTGACGCCGAGCGTCCGCGTGAGCAGTTTTGAAATTCCCGCCTGGGCGGTCGGTGTGCTGGCGGTCGTGTTGGCGGTCGCGGCGGCGCTGACTTTCAAAAAAATTGTGCGCCGTGGATGATTCCCGCCATTGGAGCGCGGACGGCTCGTCCGCGCGCAGGAAAATGAGAAACCCGCGCGCGGGCCGCCCGCGCTCCTGATTCGTTTTCCCATGCCCGACAGCGCGCAACAAATGGAATGGCATCCGCGGCACAGCCCGTGGATGATCGCGCTGGGCGTGATGCTGGCCACGTTCATGCAGGTGCTCGACACCTCCATCGCCAACATCGCCCTGCCGCACATCGCCGGCAGCCTGTCCTCGACGCCGGACGAGGCGACGTGGGTGCTGACCAGCTATCTGGTCTCGAACGCCATCATCCTGCCGATGACCGGCTGGCTGGGAAATCATTTCGGCCGGAAACGGGTCTTCATCACCTGCATCGGCATGTTCACGTTTTCCTCGGTGTTGTGCGGCACGGCGGTGAATCTG
The DNA here is from genome assembly GCA_963764035.1 of uncultured Verrucomicrobiae bacterium. GTDB lineage: Bacteria > Verrucomicrobiota > Verrucomicrobiia > Limisphaerales > UBA11358 > UBA11358. The sequence goes on along the minus strand of CAVXQV010000005.1, from coordinate 460,164 downwards.
CCGATGCTGATTGCGGCGCGGATTTTGCAGGGCGCGGGCGGCGGCGCCATGGTGCCCATCGCGCAGGCGGTGATGCTGGAAAGTTTTCCGCCGCAGAAACGCGGCATCGCGATGGCGACGTTCGCGCAGGCCGTCGTCGTGGCGCCCATCATCGGCCCGACGCTCGGCGGCTGGATCACGGACAATTATTCCTGGCGCTGGATTTTCTACATCAACCTGCCGGTCGGCATCCTCGCGATGTTCCTCGCCGCGTGGCTGGTGGAAGATCCGCCCTACATCAAGCGCAACGCTGAAGGCGGCGATTGATTTCGTCGGCTTCGGCCTGCTGGCGTTGTGGCTGGCGACGCTGCAAATCGTGCTGGACAAGGGACAGGAGGCGGACTGGTTCGCGGCGGGCTGGATTTGCTGGTTCACGGCGGTTTCCGTCGCGGCCTTCATCGGCTTTATCGTGTGGGAATTTCGCGTGGAGCATCCGCTGGTGAACCTGCGGATTCTGGCGAGCCGGAATTTCCGCACCGGGCTGATGCTGATGACGGTGGTGGGCATGATTCTTTACGGCACGACGGCGGAGCTGCCGCTGTTTTTGCAGACGCTGATGGGTTATCCGGCGCTGCAAAGCGGCTTGGCGTTGAGTCCGCGCGGCGCGGCGGCGTTTGTCACGACCTTTTTCGTCGGGCGGCTGGTCGGAAAAATCCGGCTGCGGAGGATGTTGTTCATCGGCTTCTCGCTGTTGAGCCTGTCGGTCTATCATGTTGAGCGACATCAATCTGCAGGTGAGCATGGCCAGCGTGGTGTTGCCGACGGTGCTGAACGGCGTGGCCATCAGCTTCATTTTCGTGCCGTTGACGACGGCGACGATGAGCCAGTTGCGCCAGCGCGACATCGGCAGCGGCACGGGCCTTTACAATCTCATGCTCAACATCGGCGGCAGCGTCGGCATCGCCTTCGTCACCACGATGATTGCGCGCCGGGCGCAGGTGCATCAGGCGCTGATGGTCGGGCATCTGACGCCGACCGACCCGGCGTTCACGCAGCGGCTGGCCGCGGCGCAACACGCGCTGGCGCGGCACGCCGACCCGGTGACGGCCACGCACCAGGCCTACGGGCTGATTTACGGCACGCTCAACGCGCAGGCGCATCTCTGGGCGTTCGTGGACAACTTCCGGATTTTCGGCGTGATGGTGTTGTGCTGCATGCCGCTGATTTTCCTTTTCCGGCGGGTGAAGCACGCGCCGGTGCGGCAAGCGGCGATGGAGTGAAACTGGATTGCTGGATTATTGGATTGCTGGATTGGTGAAGGGCCGCTGGTGGCGTCCAATGCAGGTGTCCGGTCAAATTTCACGCACGATGCGTGAGATTTTCACGCACTTGGGTTGATTCCTGACCGGAAATCCTGCAAAAATAGGGTGGCATTGCCGATGCTGGCAATGGAAACCGAAATGAAAACTCAACCGACAACACGCGGCCGCGGAGGATTCACTTGGATGGAATTGCTCGTGGTCATTTGCGTGCTTGCAATGGTGGCTGCACTCTTGCTGCCCGCTCTTGCTGCTTCGAAGCGCAAGAGTTCTAAAGTAAGTGGTTGTGTCCAAAATTTGAAACAAATCGGGATCGCTTTCGGCATTTGGGGAGGAAGTTACGGCGATAAATATCCAATGCAAGTTTCGGTGACGAATGGCGGCGCAATGGAATTGGCTCCTGCCGGAGATGCTGTCTGGAATTTTCCGTGTCATGTCCAATGAGCTGTCCACGCCGAAATTTTTGTTTTGCTCGCAAGACGCAGGACGGCATTGCGCAACCAATTTCACGACTGATTTGAACCATCAGACAATCAGTTACTTCATCGCCTTGGACGCGGAGGACAATTATCCACAGATGATTCTTTCCGGGGACGATAATCTTGAGGTCAACGGCATACATGTCCCGCCCGGAATTTCGAATCTTTCGACAAATGCTCCCGTCGAATGGACGGAGAACGAACGGCATGGGCGTCCGCAACAGTGGAGCTTCCGCAAACAACATTTCCGCATCGGCAACATCGGTTTCGCCGACGGTTCGGTGCAGATGACAACCGCTTTGACTTTACAATCCGCTCTGGTAAACACCGGCTTCGCCACCAACCGTCTCGTGATTCCCTGATTATGGCCCGTTCCCGACGCAACAAGGACAAAGACAAGGACCAGAACCGCTTTTACCTGCTGCCCGGCCAGGGCGGCCGCGCGCATCGCCGCAAACAATGGCGCATCCTCGCCGGCGCGCTCATCGCGGCGCTGGTGGTGGCCGGGGTCATGGCGGCGCTGATGTATTTCATGGACCGACCCAAGTTGAAGTGACGCCGGGGCGCTTCCACGATTCCCGAATCGCGCCTGGCGGACGTGGACTTCAGGCGGGTCGGGCGCGCCACTCCGTGCGCGCCGGGGTTTGGCATTCGGACGGACGGCGCGCACGGAGTGACACGCCCTGCCAGCGCCAGGCGAATCGTGCGGCCGGGTGTCCCCGCCGGGGCGGAACCTCCGGCAACGGCCGGGCAATGGTCCGGCATCGCCGCCGACCCGGATGCTAGAATGAAAACTCCCTGATTTGCCGTCCCCGACCTGGCGGGATTGGCGGGGCAACGTTGCCCCGCCTTTGCCGACCCTGCGGGATTGGCCGGGCAAATTTACTCCACCATTCCCGACCCTCTGGGAAAGGCCGGGCAACGTTGCCCCGCCTCCGCCGACCCTCGGAGACGGGCGAAAACGCGGTTTTTTGCCGGTTTTTAGCCTCCAGTGGCGATTTTTGGCCATTTTGGCAGGGCGCGCCGCTCCGTGCGTGCCACTGGCGACGACGGCGCGCACGGAGTGATGCGCCCTGCCAGCGCCAGCCGGTTCAGAGATTCAATGCGCGAATGTTCCGTTGGGAGAATTCTCTCCCCGCTTGGCGGGGGAGGAAGTTGGTGGTAGTGCCGGGTTGCGCCCTGGACCGGCGGCCCAGGTTGCCGGGCGCTTGACCCCATTTGGGTTGTTGTTAAACTGCGCGGCAGTTGATGAAAATGTTCCGTTTCATGCCGGCTTTGGCCATTCTGTTTTGCGCCGTTCCGCGGCTGCCGGCGCAACTGTCGGGTGATGATGAACTGCCGCGTGAAGATGCCATCATGGCCGTCATCAACGACGCCATCATCACAACGTATCAGTTGTGGGACTACATCGGGTCGGCGCGTGTCGCGTTGAAGCAGCAAACCGCCGGCCAGCCGCAGGCGGCATATCAGCAGAAATTCACCGGGCTGGTCAACGACGGCCTGGAGCAGTTGGTCGAACGCCAGTTGATCCTGCGGGATTTCACCGACGAAGGCTATCGGATGCCGGACAGTTATCTGGAAGAGCTGGTGCAGGACCGGATTCGCGACAATTACAGCGACCGCGTGACGCTGATTAAGACCTTGCAGGCGGAGGGCAAAACGTATGAATCCTTCCGCCAGGAAGTGCGCGACCAGGCGGTCGTGACCTTCATGCGCTCCAAAAACATTTCGCAGGAAATCATCATCTCGCCCTACAAAATCCAAGTCTATTACCAGGCGCACCAGGACGATTTCAAGGTGGAGGAACAAATCAAATTGCGCATGATCGTCCTCAACAACGCCGTCAGCGGCGACACCAACACGCTTGAACCTGGCCCGCGAGATCCGGGACAAAATCAAGGACGGGCGCGTCGTTCGCGGACATGGCCAACGTTTATTCGCAGGACCCGCAGCGCAGCCAGGGCGGGGAACGCGGGCTGGGTTGAACGCTCCGTGCTGCGCAAGGAACTGGCCGATGCCGCCTTCACGCTTGCCACCGGCCAGGTGAGCGACGTGGTTGAAACGCCCGACGCCTGCTACCTCCTGCTCGTCGAGGAGAAGCGCCCGGCGCACGTCAAACCGCTGAATGAAGTCCGCGATGACATCGAAAAAAACCTGCGCGCCCAGGAACAGTCGCGTCTGGAAAAACAGTGGATCGCCAAGCTGAAGGCCAAAAGCTTCATCCTCTACTTCTAAATCCCGCGGAAAACCGGAACCCAACCGCCCCCCGCACTCAACCCGACAACCCCAACTCCCATGACCGGCTGGATTGGCATTTCGCTGGGCGACGCAACCGGCGTCGGCCCCGAAGTCGCGCTCAAGGCCGTCGCCGCCGAGGCCCGGCGCGACGGACGAAATACCTTTTCATCGGCGACGAAAATCTGCTCCGGCGCCTGAACCGGAAGCTTTCGCTCAATCTGCCGTTGAAGGAATTCTCCGGTTACGGCGGCAACGGAAAATTTTTCACCGCGAATCCTTTCGCGGATTCCGGAAGCACCGGCAGCTTGCCGGCGCTGCCGGGAAAACTGCCCGCCGGTTCGCCGCTGGCGGCCCAAGCCGCCCTCGCCGCCTTGCGCGACGGCGCGAAACGCTGCCTGCGCGGCGAATTGGACGCGCTCGTCACCGCGCCGGTCAACAAGGAAGCCATCGTCCGCGCCGGGCAAGAACATTTTGTCGGGCAGACGGAATTTCTCTCCCAGACTCGCCGGCGCGCAACGCACCGCGATGATGCTGCTCGGGCACGGACGACAAAAACCGCTGGCTGCGCGTCGCACTCGCCACGATTCACATTTCCATCAAATCGGTTCCCGAAAAATTGACGCCGGAAAAAATCACGCTCGCCATCGAACTGGCCGCGCAAGCCTGCCGCGATTTGGGCTTGCCGCGCGCGAAAATCGCCGTTTGCGGCTTGAATCCGCACGCGGGCGAAGGCGGCGAATTTGGCGACGAGGAAATCAAAACCATCACGCCAGCCGTCAAGGCGGCGCGGAAACGCGGGCTGGATGTCGTCGGCCCGTTGAGCGGCGACACGGTTTTTCATTACGCCTTGCGCGGGGATTTTGACGCGGTGGTGGCGATGTATCACGACCAGGGGCTGGCGCCGCTGAAGGCTGTCGCGTTCGACACCGGCATGAACTGGACGCTCGGTCTGCCGTTCATCCGCACCTCGCCCGACCACGGCACGGCTTACGACATTGCCGGAAAGGGCATCGCCAATCCTTCGTCCATGATTGCCGCCATCCGGCTGGCGAAGCAGTTGGCGAAGAATCGGAAATAAATTTCCGGAGGGACGAGTTACACGAGTCCCCAATTAAAATGGAGGTTAGGGACTCGTGTAACTCGCTCCTCCAAATCAGCCAATCAATTCGCGGATTTTTGTCCGGATATCTCCACCGCGCATCAGCGATTCGCCAACCAGAATTGCGCTGGCGCCGCATTTCTTCAACCGCTCCACGTCAGCACGCGTGTGAATGCCGCTCTCGGCGACCAGCGTAGGACAGGCGTCGCGCCTGTCTCCATCTTGAATTTTTGAATTAGAGACAGGCGCGACGCCTGTCCTACGGCCTAATTTTGCCGCCAACTTTTCTGTCGTTGCCAAATCCACCTTGAAAGTTTTCAAATCGCGGTTGTTGACGCCGATGAGCGCCGGGGAAATTTTCAACGCGCGCTCCAATTCCGCTTCGTCGTGGACTTCCACCAGCGCGGCGAGTCCGGCTTCGACAGCCAGCGAATGGAATTTCGCCAATTGTTCGTCGCTCAAAATGGCGACGATGAGCAGGATGGCGTCCGCGCCCCATTCGATGGCTTCGAGGATTTGCCGCTCATCAATGATGAAATCCTTCCGCAGCAGCGGCAATTTCACCGCCGCGCGGATTTGCCGGAGATAATCCAGCGAGCCTTGGAAAAATTTTTCGTCCGTCAGAACCGAAAGGCAGCTTGCGCCCGCCGCCTCGTATTCCTTCGCGATGCGGACCGGATCGAAATCCTGGCAAATCACGCCGGCGGACGGCGAAGCCTTTTTGACCTCGGCGATCAGCGCAACTGGGTGTAGCGCAGGCGTCGCGCCTGCGGATGTGCCGGGCGTCCCGCCCGGTGTTTCACGCGGCGAGACGCCGCTTGAACCCGCCGCCGGGACGGCTGCGCTGCGTTGCGGCTTGCGCAAAGCTGCCATGAAATCGCGCCGCTCGCCGTGCTCCAGCAACGCGTCGCGCAAATCGCCGGCGGCGATGAGCCGCGCGGGCAGTTTCGCGACCTCGCGTTTCTTTTCTTCAACAATTTTGTCGAGAATGTACATGCGTTTAAGGGGAAACATCCGACAACCAACATCGAACTCCCAACATCCAATGGGCCGTGCTAATCCGACATCGGATGTTGAACGTTCGATGTTCGATGTTCGATGTTTTCTTCAATTTATTCCTCCTCGTCCTTCACGCCCTGCATCCGCTTGGTCGGGCAGCCGGCGCGGAGCCAGCCGTTCACGAACGCGTCCAGATCGCCGTCCATCACGCCCTGCACGTTGCTCGTTTCGACGCCGGTGCGCAAATCCTTCACCATGCGATACGGCTGGAAGACGTAGCTGCGAATCTGGTTGCCCCACGAGATGCTGCCTTTCTCGCCGTAAAAACGTTCCATCTCCGCCTTCGCCGCGTCCTGCCGCTGGGCGTAAATCCGCGACAGCAACAGCCGCATCGCCGTGGCGCGGTTTTGGTGCTGCGACCGCTGGGTTTGCGACGCGACGACGAGGCCGGTCGGAATGTGCGTGATGCGCACGGCGGTCTCCACCTTGTTCACGTTCTGGCCGCCCTTGCCGCCGGAACGGAACGTGTCCACGGAAAATTCATTCGGCGGAATCACGATTTCCTCGTCGTTCTCCTCGATTTCCGCAATCACGTCCACGCTGGCAAAACTGGTGTGGCGGCGCTTGTTGGAATCGAACGGCGAGATGCGCACGAGCCGATGCACGCCGCGTTCGGCCTTGGTGAAGCCGTAGGCGTTTTCGCCCTGAAGCAGCATCGTGACGCTCTTGAGGCCGGCGGTTTCGCCGACCAGCGCGTCGGTCACCTCAACCTCCCAGCCGCGCGACTCGGCCCAGCGCTGATACATGCGCGAGAGCATCTCCGCCCAATCCTGCGCCTCGGTGCCGCCCGCGCCGGCGTTGATGCTCAAGATGCAATTCTTCCGGTCGTGCGGGCCGTTCAGGAAAACCTTCAATTCGAGCGAATCGAGTTCCTTGAAAAACTTGGCGAGGTCGCGGGTCAATTCCTGTTCGACCTGCGCCTGCGCCTCGGCCGGCTCGGCCTCGCCGAGTTCGAGCATGACGCGGAAATCGTCGAGTTGCTTTCCGGCCGTGGCGAGCGGCTCGATTTTGGCGCGGAGCGAATTGGCCTCGTCCATCAGGGTCTGCGCCTTTTCGCGGTTGTTCCAGAAATTGTCGGCGGCCATCAGCGCGTTGATTTCGCCGAGGCGCTTTTGCAATGCGGCTACGTCAAAGAAACCTCCGCAGGTGCGAAAGTTTCTGCGCGGCGTTGGCGATTTCCGTTTTAACCGTGTCAAACATGGTGGCGGAGAATACCGGAGCCAGGTGCCGGAAGCCAGAAGGGAAAATCAGCGGATTGACTCGTCCGAATCGAGAACGGCCGTTTGCGCCATCCGCTTGAGTTCGGCCAGTTGCTTCTGCTCCTTCCACTTCTGCCACCGCTGCCAGAGTTTGTAGGCAACGAACAACAGCAGCAGGAGCAACAGCAGCAGGTAGCTGGAAATGATGAGGCGCTGCAACAATCGGGCGAGCTGGCGGTTGAACGGCGACATCATCCAATCAGTGTCATCCGGGCTCGCCACGCCTCCGCCGGAAGCGCTTGCCGGGGGGAACGATGATTGCGCGGCTGCGGATGGTCTCTCCGGCCTGGCCGGCGCCGTTTGGTTTTTGGAGAAAGGCCGGTTGCCGCCAGAGGCAATGCCCGGCGGACGATTGGATTGACCAATTGCAGGCGGCATCGCCGCCAACTGCGGTTCGGCATTGGAACGCGCGACCGCGCTGCTGTTGGAAATCGCGTTGCCACTGATTCCGGAGGCGGCAGCCGGGATATCGCCGCCCGGACCGCCCGCGGATGGTGCGTTCGGATTCGAGCCGGCCGGCAGATTCGCGAGCGATGGGACGGACGGCAGACGCAAATCGGCCGCGGTGGACGGGTTGTTTGCGGCGGAAGCCAAAGCAGAATCATTCCATTCCTCCACGTGGCCGTCGGCGAACAAAACATTGCCCTTGAACTGGTGCAGTTCCGCCGTCCAATGCAACCGGCTCCCGGCGTTGATCTGCAAAACGTCCGGAGTCTCCATCGAGGCGGCGGCCAGATTCCTGTCACCGGCCAAGACGGAGGTCGGCTTCGAGGAATCCGCGTCCACACCGACGAAGTAGCTGACGTTTTCGTTTTGCAGCCGGGCGAAACTCGCCGCGGGCTGGCGGGTGTCAACCGGGCAGATCAAAATCCGCGGCGTGGACAACTCGCCGGCCAGCGTTTGAAAATGGCGGAATCCGGAATGAGAAATCGCATTCGTGCCGCGGTCATCTTGGACATATTCCAGCGAGCCGCCGTCGTTCGTGGAAACCGCCATGGGAAACCTGCCGTTGTGGTCGTTGGCAAAGGTGTGAAAGCCCAGGCCGATTTGTTCCAGATTATTGACGCACCAGATGCGCTTGGCGCGCAATTTCGCCCGGCCCAGAACCGGCAGCAACAGGGCGGCGAGAATGGCGATAATGGCGATGACCGTCAATAGTTCCACCAGCGTGAACGCTCCTGACTCGCGTTGGGCAAGTGGACTTTTCATAGCCGAATGATGTCAAGCACAAGCCGTGCCGCTGCATTTTTCGAGGAAAATGGCAGCGACCGTTTCAGGAAATGCGTGAATTCCACGCAAAGTGCGTGAACCTCACGCGCTGTGTTGGAGTGAGCCGAAGTAATCGAACTCGTCTTGCGCTCGGTTTAGAAGAGGTTCACGGAATGGCCAGCCGGTTGACGGCGCCAGTTCCGATTAATTTCTGAACCAGTTGTTTGTCGTCCGTGGTCCAAGCCGAACCGTCGGCAAGGCCGATGTTGCCCCGATTCACGTGGCGTGCCGCGGTCCAAGTGACGCGGGCGTTCGTCGCCAGCGACAGCACGCCGGATTTGACCGGGCGACCGCGAATGGCGAAATTGTCGTCGCCTGACAGGAACATGGCGGGACGATCATCGGCGGCATCCAAGCCGGCAAAGTAACTGACGTGACTGTTGTCAAAACCGGAACCAAAACCAGGCGCGGCCGACTGGCCGGCGTCTGCGGGGCAAACTAAAATCCTTGGCGTGGATAATTCATTGGACATGACTTGGAAAATCCGGGCCACGTCTCCGCGCAGCGCCGGTTCCATCGCGCCGCCGTTCTTCTCGGGAACCCGCATGGGCAATTTGTCGCCGTTGTCGCCTTCCCAAATGCGAAACGCCAGCCCGATTTGCTTCACATTGTTGACGCATTGAATTTCCTTTTGCCGGCCCGGAACGCCCCGGCGGACGGGTTTCGGCCGAAGAAACGCCAGATAAGCCGCGCCCGCCAGCACGCAAACAACGCCAACGGTCACCAACACTTCCGTGAGTGTCAGCGCCCGGTTTCGTTGATTTGAGCAGCGCGGTTTCATACCGCAGCCGGTTTAACGGTTTTTGACCTGCGAGAGCGCGAAGAGAATCAAGCCAATGATGACCAGAATGCCGATGCCGGCACCGATCCAAAAATACAGGCCGGTCTTGTTGCGCTTCTTGGAAAAGGCGTTGCTGGTGGTGTCCAATCCAGCCCGGCGTCCGCCGCCTTCCAGTTCGCTCATGCTGACGCCGCGCGGCATGATCATGGTGGCGTCCGCTGACTTTCTCCCCGGGGCCGGGGGTGCGGCGGGCGTGCCCGGCGCTACCGGGCTTGTCGCCGGAGGCGTCGAGGGGGCCGCGCCTTCAAGCTCCAATTTCAATTCGATCTGGCCGAGGCGCAATTTCTGGCCGGGTTTCAAGACGCTCTCGGTGATCTGCGCGTCATTGATGAAGGTGCCGTTGGTCGAGTTGAGGTCGCGGATGACGACTTCGCTGCCGCGCAGCAGCACTTCGCAGTGGTGGCTGGAAACGGACGGGTCGGCGATTTGAAAAGTGTTATCCTCCACGCGGCCGATGGTGGTGCGGTCCACGTTCAGCTCGTGCGTGCGGCCTGCCATGCCCTGCGTCAGGATAACCAGTTTGGCCATAGCTTGATTGCCCCGATTATGTTCGCCTGCCGCGGCAAGTCAAACGGAAATCTTCACCAATAATTTCAATTTTCAGCCGCGCTGTTCAATCAGCGACCGGAATTCGGCGAACAGCGGCGTCGAATCGTGCGGGCCGGGCGACGCTTCCGGATGATATTGCACGCAGAAAACCGGCTTCGTCTTGTGCCGCATGCCCTCGACGGTCTGGTCGTTCAAATTGATGCGGTCCACGGCGACCTCCGTCGGCAGGCTCTGCGGGTCCACCGCGAACCCGTGATTTTGCGAGGTGATTTCCACCCGGCCGCTTTCCAGGTCCTTCACCGGCTGGTTGCGCGCCGCGATGGCCGAATTTCAATTTGAAGGTTTTCCCGCCAAACGCCTGGCCGAGAATCTGGTGGCCGAGGCAGATGCCAAAAATCGGAATGCCGGTGTCCACCAGCGTCTTCACTTCGCGGCACGATGTAATCGAGCGCCGCCGGGTCGCCGGGGCCGTTCGAGAGAAAAATCCCGGCCGGCTTGTGCCTGAGCGCGTCCGCGGCCGAGGCGGTCGCCGGCAAGACCTGCGTGGCAAAGCCGTGCTGCCGCAGCCGCCGGAGAATGTTGTATTTCATCCCGTAATCGAAGGCGACAATCGGAATGTCCGCCGGCGGCAGCGGCGCGCGGAGGTTGCGCGCGATCGCCGGATTCGCCGCCGCGAACCAGCTCGAAGCTCGCGCTCTGCTCGTCCTTTTCGTCCCAGCGGAACGCCTTCTTGTGCGTGACTTCCTTGACGTAATCCACGCCGACGAAAACAAATTCCTTCGCGCGCTGGACGGCTTCCGCGTCCGAAATTTCCTCCGTGGAAATGAACCCGTTCATCGCGCCGCGCACGCGGAGTTTCTTGGTCAACGCCCGCGTGTCAATGCCCTGGATGCCGGGAATGCCGTTTTTCTCCAGATATTCCGCGAGCGAAAAATCCGCGCGCCAGTTGCTGACGACCGGCGAAAGTTCGCGGATGACGAAGCCGGCGGCGTGCGGCCGCCAGGATTCCACGTCCACGCGCGTTGACGCCGTAGTTGCCGATGAGCGGATAGGTCATCGTGACGATCTGGCCTTTGTAGGACGGGTCGGTGAGGATTTCCTGATAGCCGGTCATCGAGGTGTTGAAACAGACCTCGCCGCAGGCCGAGGCGCGCGCGCCAAAACCTTGTCCGTGGAACACCGAGCCGTCTTCGAGGGCCAGAATTGCTTTCATCAAAGCCTCAAACTGTAGCCAATGCCCGCCGGCCTGCGCCAGTTTCATTTTGCTCCGACCAGACGATCTTCCCGCCGACAATCGTCGCCACGGCCCTGCCCTTCAGCTTCCAGCCGAAGAACGGGCTGTTCCTCGATTTGCTCGCGCGAATCTTCCCGGCGGAAAACCCATTCGCTGTCGGGATCAAACACCGTCACGTCCGCGTCCGCGCCGGCGCTCAGCGTGCCTTTGGGCAAATTCAGCAGCCGCGCCGGGTTCACGGTGAATTTCGCAATCATGTCCGCCAGCGAAACGCGCTTTGGTGTGGACCAAGCTGCATCAGCGACAGCGCCAGTTCGGTTTCCAGGCCGGTGATGCCGAACGGCGCGTAATCGAACTCCACTTCCTTTTCGTAATCGCAATGCGGCGCGTGGTCGCTGCACAGAATTTCGATCGTGCCGTCGGCCAGCCCTTCCAGAATCGCCTCGCGGTCCTTCGCCGAGCGCAACGGCGGGTTCATCTTGAAATTGGTGTCGTATTTCGGCCATTCGGGGAGGGCGTCCGTTCTGGAATTTTGCCAGCGGTTTGCCGTCGTCGCCCCAGAATTTTTCGCTGCCCGCCACCGCGGCGTCGGTGAGCGTGAAATGATGCGGGCACGCCTCGCCGGAAATCGGCACGCCGCGCTTCTTCGCCTCGCGCAGCAAGCGCCACGCTGCCCGCCGCGCTCAAATGCTGGCAGTGGATTTTCGCGCCGGTCAGTTCCGCCAGCAGGATGTTCCGCGCGACGATCATCTCCTCGCCCGCCGCCGGCCAGCCGCGCAGGCCCAGCACCGTGCTCCAATAGCCTTCGTGCATCACGCCGTCGGTCACGAGCGAGTAATCCTGGCAATGGTCCATCACCGGCAGGCCGAACATCTTCGCGTATTCGCAGGCGCGCCGCATCAGCTCGTTGTTCTGCACGCAATGGCCGTCGTCGGTGATGGCCACGACGCCGGCGCGCTTCAAGCGCGCCGATGGGCGCGAGTTCCTCGCCGGCGATGTTCTTGGTGATGGCGCCGGTGACAAAGACGTTCACGACGCCCTCGCGCGCCGCGCGTTCGCGGATGAGCGCGACGGTGCCGGCGTTGTCAATCGCCGGCGACGTGTTCGGCATGCAGACGACGGAAGTGAAGCCGCCGCGCGCGGCGGCGGCGGTGCCGGTGGCGATGGTCTTCCTTGGCCGTCTGGCCCGGCTCGCGCAGATGGACGTGCAGATCAATCAGGCCCGGACAAACGATTTTTCCCCTGGCATCGAAACGCTCTGTGTCTTTCGGCGGGGAAAGATTTTTGCCGACGGCGGAAATTTTGCCGTCAATGATGAGCACATCCGCGGGGGAATCAAAATGATTTGCGGGATCAACCACCCGTCCGCCGGTCAGCAGCAGCGAATTCATCGGCGCGAGCATAGCCGGGCGCGATTGAGAAGGCAAGCGCACGGGGAAATGTGACGCGGCTGCCCCTGCCGCCGGGCGGTGAATGCTTAAATACAATGGCAATAGATGTTCAGTCTTTGACAAAGGGCGGCTTCCAAAAAATTATTGGCTTCTGGTAATGTTGCGTCCATGTGGCCAAAGGTCTCTCCGGTCGGGAGCCGCCGCCTTTTCTTCGGGAATCGCGCACTGGCCCGCCAACGGCAAATCCCGGCTGGCCCCCGCACAATCCTGAAGCGCCACCGCTGCCTCCCAATTCACGCCCATGAAATCCCGGCCCGCGCCCGCTTGCTCCCGGAGCGCGCCCGCGAAATCCCAGACCGCTCGCGAAAAATCCCGAAGCGCCCCCGCGAAATCCTGAAATTTTCCCGCCAAATCCTGAAAAATTCCCGCCAAATCCCAGCGCCTTCCCGTGAAATCCCAGGCCGTTCCCGCAAAATCCTGTGCCGCTCCCGCGAAATCCTGCCGGGCTTTCAATTTATCCCAAGCCGTTTTCCACGAGTCATTTGCGCCATTCCAGCCCGCCCTTTCCGTTCCACAGCACAACCAACATAAAACCATGAGCTCAAACAACCAATCCAACATCCACCTCCCCGTCGCCATTTTGATTGGCGAAGGGAAACTCATCACCGATGCCGCCACGGCGCACCCGGAAGTGTCCACCCGCCTGCCGGAGGGCTATTTGACCCAAACCGGCACGGTGCTCGCCAACGTCAAGACGCAGTCCACCGGCCAGCGGCAGCAACGCGGCCAGGCCGCCGTGTTGAGCCGGGAGCAACTGGACAAGGTCGCGGCGTTTCAACATTTGAAAATGCAGGCGCGCAAAACCGCCCGGCTGGCCTTCAAACGCCAGACGGTGAAATTGCACGAGCAATTTCAAGTGGGCGTTCACAAGCCGCACGATTTGCAATCGCAACGCCAGCGCGGTGGATTTGTATGAGCGGCTGCAAACCATCCAGCACGCGGCCACGCTGCAATGGACGGAGACCGACCCGGCCAACGCGCAGATCTTGGCGGACTTCCGCCTCGGCAAATTCCCGCCCAAAAATCATCCGCCGGAGGCAACCCCGGCGCCCACACCAACGCCGACGCCTTCGGCCAACGCCGGAAAATAAATCTTGTGACCTCTGCAAAACCGGCGTGGCGGCTTTCGGAAGAAAGCCGCATTCTTCTGTTATCTGGCGTTTGCGGCGCTCTGCCGAGACGCCGCTACGGTCAATCGGGAGTTTTGCAGAGGCCCCATCTGGTCAATTTTCCACAAAGGGTTCACAAAGAGGCCAGTCCCGGGCTTGACAAGCGGGGGCAGCGGGAGTAGAAGGGCGGATATGCCACGGCAATTGCGTGCAGGACGAGCGTGCCGTTGAAATGGATTGCCGGGGAATTGAAGATGGGAAGCGGGTCGTATGTGGCCAGCCCATTGAAGCAAACGAAACACGCCAAAGCAACCCATGATCAAATTCAACTCAATCCCGTGTGAAAACTAGGACTGCCCCCTTTACTTTCGCCATTCTGTCAGCTTTCACCCTGCTTCTTGCCAGCGCGTGTTTGGCATTCTCCCAAGGTTTTGCAAACTTGGACTTTGAATCGGCCCAGGTAATTCCCCTAACGCAGGGTGCTGATTATCCGCCATACAGCATAGCAACGACAAACGCCTTGCCTGGCTGGGCTGTCTATCTTGGTTCAAGCCAGCAGTCGCAAATCACGGATACTCCTGCTCTAGGATCAACCTGGGTTTTTCTTATTGCTACGAATGGTGCATTAAGCGGGAACTTTAGTGTTGGGTTACAAGGTGGCTCAACGTATTCCTCTGCTTCAATCAGCCAGACTGGTTTGGTGCCAGTCGGCACGGAGTCACTTCAATTTGAGGCGCAGTCTAGTCTTGCGGCAATACCAGGCAGTCTCGTGGTTTCTTTGGGCGGTCAAAATATTCTATTTTCTGCCCTTTCAGCAGATTCAAATTATACTTTGTATGGCGGCAATATTTCTCCAGCCTTCGCTGGGCAAACAGAAACGTTGACCTTTTCAGCTTTAGAATCAATCTATGGAGCTAATAACTGGGACATTGACAACATCCAATTTTCCTCGATTCCCACTCCCGAACCCAGCACGGTAGGCTTGTTCGCTTTGGGCGGCTTGCTGCTCGGCTATCGCCGCTGGCGGCAATCCCCGCGATCGTGAAATTGAATGCCGCAACCGATGCCTTGGCGGCAGAGTTGCACTGGCAAAGCGAGCCGTTCGACATCGGAGTTGGGAAATGACAGTCAATTGCGCCGCGGCTGCGGGGGTTTGCGGCCGGTGAATCGCCTGAAAATCAGCCGCGGGTCGCACCCGGTCCGGGAATATGTTCAAAAACGAACAAATGATTCAGGCCCAGTTGAAATGGACGATGGCGCAGCAGTTTGAAATTTTCCCCCGAAAAAATCGCCGACGTTTGGCCAATGTCAAAACCGTGATGTTCCTCCAGCGACATGCCGTCAATCAAACGCAGGAATTTCAGCCCGGCAAGAATCCGGTCCACTTTGGGCGAGGGGACCGTGAGAACCAGGAGGCCGCCGGGTTTCAAAAACCGGGCGCACCCGCTTTTCAAAGTTGCATACTCCGACGGCGGGAAATGCTCCAACACCGCCAGCATGGTAATCACGTCGAACGGCGCCACCGCCGGCATGTCCTGGGGGAAGCATCCCGGCAGCAGCGTGTGTCCCGCCACGCGGACAGCGGCCTTGAGCGAGGGGTCAATACCCAGGCTGCTGTCAGCCAGGGTTCGCACGTGCTGGAACAACGCTCCGTCGGCGCTGCCGATGTCCAATACGCGGGAACCCGCGGCGATATACGGGCGGGCCTTGCCGATCCGCCACCTTTGGAGCACGCGGTCTATCGTCTTCATGAATGACCCTGCTTCAGCGCAAAATCCCGGTCCGGCAGCGCGGGTGGTTTGCGTGACACCGTTTTCAATCCCAGTGCGCTCATGAAGAAACTCGAAAAAACGATCTGGACGCCGAGCACGATGAGCGTCGCCGCCGGAATCAGCCGGCGCAGATTTTCCTCGTGGCTGCAAACCGCCGTAAGTCCGCCTGCCGCCAGATCCACAGCGCCCAGGCCAGCAGGATGACGCCCGCCAGCAGCACGAGCAGGCCGAGGCCAGATGCCTTTTTCAAGGTTGAAGAACTTGAACGCGCGCGAGAACTTCGGGTCGTCCGGCAACAGCCCCTCGGCGATGGCAAACACCTTGGTGAAAAACGCGAAGGCCACCAGTTGAAAACCGACGATGACGGTCATGCACGCCACCGCCAGCGTGCCCACGTTCAAACGCGATGCCGCCAATCTTGATGTCCTGCAACGAAAGCGCCGCGGCCAGGATGACGCCCAGCGCGGACAAGGCAGATCCCCGGCGCCAGAAACAGCCAGCGCGGCGAGAACAGCAGCATGAACCGCAGATGCCGCCAGCCGTCGCGCCACGGCTTCAAATGCGGCGGGCGCGAGCGCCCGTCCGGGCGCAGCGTGACGGGCACCTCCGCGATTTTCAACCGCTTGAAGCGTGGATTTGATGACCATCTCCGAGGCGAATTCCATGCCGGTGGTCTGCAAATCCATTTTTTCGAACGCCGCCTTGGTGAACCCGCGCAGGCCGCAGTGAAAATCGTGCGCCGGACATTTGAAAAACAGCCGGCCGATGAACGACAACACCGGATTGCCGAGCCAGCGGTTTTTCCACGGCATCGCGCCGGGCAGGATCGTCCCGCCGCCGACGGGCAGCCGGCAGCCCATGACGAGTTCATAGCCTTCCTGGAATTTTTTCACGAACCGGTCCGCCTCGGAAAAATCGTAGCTGTCGTCGGCGTCGCCCATGAGGATCCATTTGCCGAGCGCGGCGTGGATGCCGCCGCGCAGCGCGCTGCCGTAGCCTTTTTCCTTCACCGGCACGACGCGCGCGCCGAGCTTTTTCGGCGATGGCCTGCGAGCCGTCGGTGCTGCCGTTGTCGGCGACGATGATTTCGCCGCGCACGCCGGAGCGCTGGATTCCGACGCGCGCCTTTTCGATGCAGCGCGCGAGTGTTTCCGCCTCGTTCAGGCACGGCATGACAATGGTAAGTTCGACGGGCTCGGCCACGCGGCGAATTTAATTGACGGTCCGGCGGCTTGGCGAGCGCGATTTCAATTCAATTTTACCAGCAGCCATTCCGACGGGCCGGTGGCGGCGCGGAGATTCAGGGAAATTTTCTGGATGATCTGCGCATTTGTCCGCTTAAGCCAGTCGTCGAGCGAACAATGAAAAAAGTCTTCAAGCATCGCCGGCTTGATGAAGACATATCCAACGCCGCGCGCCTTCAGGTCCGCCGCCGTATCCTTGGGGCAAACGTGGACAATCCGCCGGGCGCCGAACGGACGCCACAGCGACGTTTCGGGATCGTCAAAGGTGATCATCCCCACAACTTCCAAACCCGGCCGCAAGGCCGCGCGGGCCGGGGCGAAGGCGTCATTGCGGTTGTGATAGACGGAATAAACCTCGACGACACGCGCCAGGGGTTTTGAGTCCGGATGGCGCGCCTGGAGGTATTCGGCGAGGGTCAGCACCGGAAACAACGGCCGCGCCGGCTGGATGGCCAGCAATCCGCCGGCAATGACAAAAACTCCGCCGGCCGCCGCCCGCCACCAGCGCGTTCGCACCAGCCGTTCCTGGGCGCGGCCGGCCAGAATAATCGGAACCAGCAGCGCGTAATACGGCGTTAGGATGCGGGAAATCACCGCGAGATTGAATTGTGTCATCAGGGCCAGCAGGGAAACGGCGGGCGACCAGCGCAGCAACGTCAGCCAGGCGTCGTGGCGCCTGGCCGGCGCGGCAGGCTCGGGCAACCGGTGGAATCGCGCCGCAAGAAACCCGGCCAACAACAGCAGCGAGACACCGAAGCCCAGACCTGCGCCTTCCTCGATTTGCATTTGCGGGAGCATGTCGTCAATGGCCTGGGTTTCCGCGATGACCGCGTGCAGGCGCCCGTTCAAGGCCGGCGGCAGCGCGTTCACCACGCCGCGGTTCCAGCGGTCGGCCAGCGGGAACACGGGCGGGGCCAGATTTTGAGCCGCCAGGAGGACGGCATTTGCGCCGGTGCGCAGGGCGACGTTGTTTATTCCCGGATCATTCAGGTCGGCGCCCGACCAATTGCCGGAATAATTCTGGTTGAACACCAGCGTCGGCAATACGGAGGCAAATATCGCCAGCAGGCAGACGGCCAGGAGACTCAACGGCCGCCGCAATGCCGGCCGGAACGACGGCAGGATGGCAATGGCCCACGGCAGCCCCAGTGGCAGGCTGCTGGTTTTGGCGCTCGTCAACAGCGCCGCCGCCAGCAATGAGGCAAAAAAGTCGCGTTGCCGCCCCGACACTTTCGCGCGCAAGGCGAAGTCCACCGCCGCCAGCGCAAACGGCGCGCCGAACAGGTCGTTGCCCATGCTGCCGGCCTGCAGCAGAAAACAATAACCCGTCGGCAACAGCCACATCCAGTGCCAGGCGACCCGGCGCGCCACGCCCAGCCGGGTGAACACGCTGAACACCAGCCCGGGCAGCAACAGGAACGAAACGAGGTTGATCAGGAACAGCCAGCCGGTCGGTCTTGAACAGCGCAATCAACGGCGCGGAAACCCATTCGATGCCGCAGGAGCGGTTGTTGAGGCGCGGGAAGATGGAGTGGATCCATTGCCACTGGTCCGCCGCCAGCCAGTGCAAAATCGCGCGGGACGCGATACGCCAGGGCGTCGTAGTTGGTCGGCGCATACACCGGCGCCGCCGAGCAAAGGCCAGCGCCGCCAGAATCAAAAATGCCAGCGGAAACGGCCGGCGAAAACGGCGGCGGAACTTGCGCCACCGGAGGCGCGGCGGGAATGTGCGCGGCGGAATGTTTGCGCCAGACGAAGAGGGCCGCGAGCCAGACCAGCAGCGCGACGGCATAGCCGCCGGCGTTCAATTGATGGACCGCGGACAGCGCCCAGCCGGCGCAATTGAGATACGCGCAAAACCAAATCCAAATGGCAATCGCCGGCATGGTTTGGATTCAAAGGAAATTGTATTTGAAGATGCACCACAACGCGTGAACGCCGTCGCGCCAGCCGATTTTTTTCCCTTCGGCATAAGTGCGCCCGTAATAGGAGATGGCCACTTCGTAAATCCGCACTTTCAATCTGGCGACCTTGGCCGTGATTTCCGGCTCGAAGCCGAACCGGTTCTCCTCGATCTTGATTTTTTGGATGATTTCGCGGCGGAACGTCTTGTAGCAAACCTCCATGTCCGTCAGGTTCAAGCCGGTGGCCATGTTGGAAAGCGTGGTCAGGATTTTGTTGCCCACCGAGTGCCAGTAATACAAAACGCGGTGCCCGCCGGGGCTGCCCAAAAACCGCGAGCCGAACACCACGTCCGCCTTGCCGGACAAAATCGGCGTCAGCAGCCGGAAATATTCCGCCGGGTCGTATTCCAAATCCGCGTCCTGGATGATGACGATGGGCGCCGTGGCGTGCGCGAAACCCGTCCGCAACGCCGCGCCCTTGCCCTGGTTCACCTCGTGGCGGATGAGTTTGATGCGCGGTTCGTCCTTGCGCCAGCGGCTGCAATTTGTCCCAGGTGCCGTCGGTCGAGCAATCGTCCACGATGACCAGTTGCTGCACGGGCCGTTGCGCCAGCACCATCTTGATGACTTCCGCGACCGTGGCCGCCTCGTTGAAGACCGGCATGACCACCGACAGGCACGGCTCGATGTCGGCGTTGGATTTGATTTCGGCTCTGGCATTCGCGCAATTCGGCTCGGTTGGCCGGAAACTGGCAAAGTTTGTTCGAAATGTTCAATTTAAGATTTGCGCCCGCGCGCCAAATCGTAAATCGTAAATCGCAAATCATAAATCTACATCACCATGCCTTCATTCGACATTGTTTCGCAGGTCAACTCGATGGAAATCGAGAACGCCGTCAACCAGGCCAAAAAGGAACTCGCCAACCGCTTCGACTTCAAGGGCAGCAAGGCCGAAATCGTGCTGGAGAAAACCGAGATCAAGCTCACCGCCGACAACGAGTTCAAAGTCGCCACGCTCAACGAGATGGTCATCGGCAAGCTCGCCAAGCGCGGCATCAGCCTGAAAAGCGTGGAGCAATGCGACCCGGACATCTCGCCGCTCGGCCACGCGCGGCAGGTCATCAAGATCAAGAAAGGCATCGAGACGGCGGTGGCCAAGGAGATCACCGGCTTCATCCGCGACGGCAAGTTCAAGGTGACCACGCAGATCCAGGGCGACGAGGTGCGCGTGAACAGCAAGAGCCGCGACGAATTGCAGGCCGTCATCGCCGCCGTGCGCGCCAAGGAATTTCCCGTGGCCGTCCAGTTTGTGAATTTCAGGGAGTGATTTTTTGTGCTGGCAATGCCATGCTTGGCGCCGGGGGGAGTTTTTATCGTCCCGCAGGGACTTCCGACAATAGCCCGGCGTTTCAACGCCGGGTGGACGTGCCGGCGGGCATGAGTCCCGGAGGGACGGCTGCATTTCACCGCCACAGATACCGTTCGTCGTGGCCAATTTTGTGCCGGTTCAGCAACGCAAGGAGTTCTTCCTGAAAAGTCATGACCCGGTGATGCTCCGGCTGGCGCCGGATATACTGCATTGTCTTGTCCAGCTGCGAAACACTGACGCTGAAGGCGCCATATTCTTCCTGCCAGGCAAACAACCGGTGTGCGGGAAACGTATCATGAATCCATTTGGACGAACCGGCTTTGATGAGTTGCATGGCTTTGGCGACAGGCATCGTGGCCGGCAGCGAGAGCAAAAGGTGAACGTGGTCCTCCACCCCGCCAATTTCTAGGGCCTTCATTTTATTTTGCCGGGCAATGCCGCCGAGGAACGGCCAGAGGCGCGCTTGCAATTCCGGCGTGATGAGCCGCCGCCGATCCTTGGTGCTGAAGACGCAATGAAAATAGGAACTGACGTAGGACATGCCGACTATTGAACTCCCATGGCAGGATTTCGGCAACATGGAATTGTGTGCCTGTCTGGATTGGCCAAATGGGCGGACGGCGCGCGCGGAATGTCAGCCGTTCCTGCGGAACTGGATTCTTCGGCCATCCAACCCGGCATTGGCATGCCGGGCTATTGTCACTCATCCCTTCGGGATGGCGGGAGGCGTGCCCGTTTTTCCAAAGAGGCGCTCCTGACGGAGCTGGCGATTGTTCGGATCGTCGCCGCTGCAAATATGCCGCGCCTCACGGCGCTTGCCTGCCTTGCCGCGATTGCTCGCAAGCCCGCCGGGAGTGCTTGTTTCTTTGCCGGGTGTGTCGAGATGTGCGCCGGGATTGTTCATTTCATCGCCGGCAATGCTTTGAACCGGGCCGGGCCTGTAAATTTGGCCTCCGGGGATGCTGATTTCATCGGCGGGAGTGTTGATTTCGTCGTCGGGGATGCTTTTTTTGCCGCCGGGGGTGTTGAGAAATCATCCGGGCGCGCCCGCGGATGTTCTCAAGTTTCCCGGCACAGCTTTCATTATACTTTGAATTAGAAACGCCATGTTCAAGACTTCTGTCTGCAAAAAGATTCTTCTTTACGTTCAAGCCAATTTTTGCTTCAATTGAGTGTCGGCAAAAATCAACCATTACCCGGAGCTGTATTATGATGACCGAACAAAGCAAATTCTTCGTCAATCGCGCGCGCCTCACCATCGCCGCGGCCGGAAAGGTGGCCGGACGCTGGACTTACCAGGAAATCACGGTTGCGGACATGACCGCCAACCTCGATGCCGTCGTCGGCAATCCCGACGGCACGCCCCCGGTGGTGGGTCAGGATGAAATCGCCGCCAACGCGGACCGCGCCCATGCCGGCGCCATTGGCGCGTGGGACACCAGCCTCGACGACCTGCATCGCCGCACCCAGCAGGCGCTGGCCGGCCTGAAAAATAAATATCGCAACGATCCCGCCAATCTCGCCGTGGTCAGCGGCCTGGTGGCCGAGGGCAAATCGCGCGAGGGCAGGTTGAGCGAGGCGCTCGGGTGCTATGCGGCGTGGAACCAGCTTTGCGCGACGTGGTCGCCAGCCACCACGAACACGTTCGCGGCATTTGCGACGTTGCGCAAACAGTGCGCGGAGAATTTGAAGATCGCGGTGGAAAATGCCGATGCCACCATGACGGAGGAAAATGCCAAGTTGAAAGGGCTGTGCGCCGGCCTGGAGGACACCAATGTGGGCTGGTATAACGACGCGACCCATTTTTTCCCGGCGGATGATCCGGATGGCCAGATGATTCGCAGCACGATTCCCACCACCTACGTGCCGAAGGCCGCCAAATCCGCGCCCACGCCCGCGCCGGCGGCGAAGCCGGCGAAAACACCATAGGCGGAGGGCGGCGCCGGCGGTTAAATTTCCACGACCTGCTGGTATTTCGGCACGATGACTTGGGCCTTCGGTTTCATCGCGTGCAGGGTCTCGGCGTGGGCCAGGCATTGCTTCTCCTCGCCGTGGATGCAGACGATTTTCTTGATGTCGCCGGTGAGTTTCTGGACGTAGGTCTTCAATTCATTTTTGTCCGCGTGGCCGGAATAGGTGTCGAGGGAAGCCACTTTGGCGCGGACGGCGTGCGGTTCGCCGAAAATGTTCACCGGGTTTTTGCCCGCCGTGATCATGTTGCCGAGCGTGCCTTCGGCGCAATAGCCGATGAACAGAACGAGGTTCTTCGCGTCGCCGATGTTGTTCTTCAAATGATGCCGGATGCGCCCGCCTTCGCACATGCCGGACGCGCTGATGATGATCATCGGCTCCTGGCGTTCGTTGAGCTTCTTGGAATCGTCGGCGCTGGCGATGTAGGTCAGATTTGCCATGCCGAACGGATTTTCATTGTTGCACAGCGTGTCGCGGATGGTGGGCTTCAATGATTCGGCGATGTTTGTTGTAAATGTCCGTCGCGTTCACGCTCAACGGGCTGTCCACGAAAATCGGGACGCGGGGCAGTTTGCCGGCGCAGGTGAGTTCGTGCAGCACATAGACAATCTGCTGCGTGCGCCCGACGGAAAACGCGGGAATGATGATCTTGCCCTTTTGCTTGAGCGTTTCGCCGACGAGTTTGCCGACCAGATCGTCCGCATCCGGGCGCTGCTCGTGGACGCGCGCGGCGTAGGTGGATTCGATCTGGAGATAATCCACGTTTTCGACGGGAATCGGGTCGCGCAACAATTCATCGCCGCCGCGCCCGATGTCGCCGGTGAACAGCCAGCGGAATTTGCGCCCATTTTCCTGAATGTCCAGAATGACCTGCGCGGAGCCGAGAATGTGTCCGGCGTCGCGGAACGTGACAGTCACGCCGGGCACGGGCTCGAAGGACGTTTCGTAATCGTGGGCGACGAGTTGCGTCACGCATTTCTGGGCGTCGGCGGTCGTGTAAAGCGGTTCGACGGGCGGCTGATGTTTCCGTGCATGAATTTTGGATACGAACATGGCGTCCTGTTCCTGAATGTGCGCGGAGTCGAGCAGCATGATGCCGCAAAGGTCGCGCGTGGCGGACGTGCAATGGATGGGGCCGTCGTAATTCTTGCAGAGGCTCGGCAATTTGCCGGCGTGGTCCAGATGCGAATGGCTCAAGACGACGGCGTCCACCTGTCGCGTGTCGAATGGCAGGACTTTATTGAGCTGTTCCGATTCCTGGCGATGGCCCTGGAACAGGCCGCATTCGAGCAACAGTTTCCTGCCGTTGATTTCCAGAAGATACATGGAACCGGTGGTGGTTCGCGCGGCGCCGAAGAAATGGATTTTCATGGCCGTGAAACATGAAGCGTGAAACGTGAAATGGCAATCACGTTTCACGCTTCACGCGTCACGGATGCCGGTAGGTGATACGCGCCTTGTTTAAATCGTAGGGCGACATCTCGACGTTCACCTGGTCGCCGATGGAGATGCGGATGAAGTTTTTGCGCATCCTGCCGGAGATGTGGGCGAGAACCTCGTGGCCGTTTGGCAATACGACCCGGAACATGGTGCCGGGCAGCACCTGTTTCACGTTTCCCGTCAGTTCGATCGGCTCTTCTTTGGCCACGGCGCGCGGAAAAGGGTTGGAGATTAATGCCATCCGCGCCGCGCAAAATCAACCCCTTTTTGCGCAAAAAGGCGGTGGACTTCCGCCGCCAATCCGCTAAATTCCCCGCACCTTTATGAAATGTGAAACCATGAACTCGGTGCTGACTTTTGTGCTGGGCGTTGATTCTGCTGGACGTGATTTTCGCGGTGCGAGACCATCAATCATACCCGTGAATTCCGCTCGCTGCAAATCGCCGCCATCCAGGACCAGGCGATGCTGGCGCAGATTGAACAGTTGGAATCCCTGGCCCGCGATGTGACGGACTACAGCAAGAGCCATCCCAGCCCCGAACTGACCCGCATCCTGCAAGCGGCCCAAGTCAAACCCGCCGGAAAATAACTGTCATGAACGATTCTGGAACCGATCAAATCAATCCCGAGCTCGCGCAGCAGATCGAATCACTGCGCCGCCAAGTTTTCATCCTGCTGCTCGCGCTTATTGTCGTCAGCGGCGTCTCTCGCGACCTACCTGTGCTATCAGTCCCGCCTCATGGGCCAATCCGTGGACGGCATCAAGCCGCAAGCGATGAAGACGATTCAAACTTACAACCAGGTCAAGGCGTGCCTTGAATCCAGTGATGTTGTCCAATTTCGTCGCCCAGGTCAGCACCTACGCCATTGCCCATCCAGACTTCCGGCCGGTGCTGCAAAAATATGGTTGGAATCCGCCGCCAGCCACCACCGCCGCGCCTGCCGCGCCTGTTGCGCCAAAGAAGTAGAAGGCTTACGGCAATTTCGCGCCGCAGTTCGGACAGAAGTTCGACTGCGGCGGACAGCTTTGGCCGCAGCCGGGACAATCCGCATGCGCCTCCTGGTGGCGGTAGTGGATGATCAAATTCCGCGTGTAGGGAATCCACGTGAAGGCGTAGGCGAAGATGACCACGGAATCGTTGAGGTGAAACAGCCCATAGCACAGCAGCGTCACCGAGCCGATGATGCTCAACCACCAGAACGCCACCGGCACGACCACCTGCTTCTTTTTTTCCGTGGCATACCATTGGACGAAAAAGCGCGAGAAGAAAATGGCGTTGCCGAGCCAGCCAATGACTTTCCAAGTGCCCCAATGGATGCCGAAAAAGTTCCCGTCGTGCCAGATGACATTGGTGAGCCAGTCCATAACGCCCGCAGCTTAAACCGGCGTCCGCCGGATTTGGAGCAGGAAGTTGCGGAATCAACCGCCGCCGCAATTTGATTTCCCGGCTTCCGCGGTTCGCTTGTTTACTCCGCCATCAGCTTGGCGACCTTCGCCGCCAGATCCGTCGTGCCGTGGATGTCGCGGACGATGCCCTTGCGGTCCACCAGCCAGACGGCAGGCAGGGCGTTGATGGCGTATTCCTGGCCAAATTTGTTGCCCGGACCGCGCCCGCCAAAATACTGCGGCCAGGGCAGTTCACGCGTCTTGATGAACTGCTGCGCCTGGATTCGTGTCATCGTCAAAATTGATGCCGACCACGTCGAAACCCCTTGGCGTGAAACTGGTCGTAAAGTTTTTTAATGTCCGGCGACAACGTCACGCAGCCCGGACACCACGTCGCCCAGAAATCCACCAGCACCACCTTGTTGGATAGCGCGGTCAAGATTCACCGCGCGGCCGTCCGCGGCCATGAATTCGATGGCCAGTGGCTTGCCCACGGCGTTGATCCGGCGCAACAAGCCTTTGCCCAAATCCGTCAATTCCGTCGGTCCGCCGCTGTTGGCCATCAACTCGCCGAATTCGCGCATTTTCGGCAGGTCGGCGTTCATCGCCAGGTCCATCAAAATGTTGTAGCCCGTCGGGCCCTCGGGAAACTCCTTCACCAGCTCGCGCCCGGCCTTTTCCATTTCCGCATTCGCGTCCGCGCCCGACGCCGACGCTGCCTGCAGTTCGCGCCCGATCTGGTCCAGCCGCAACTGGTAGCGCAATTCCTCCGGCGCGTTGGTGTCGGCAATCAGCGACTCCTCGCGCGCGTCAAGGTCCGCCAGCCGGTTCGTCGCGCCGAAATGCACCGCCAGTTGCAGCGCCTGCATCTTCCGTCACCCGCGCCCGCGAGACATTTGTGCTCGCCGGGAAAACGCGTGTAAAAATCCCGCGCCCGGTCGGCCAGCACGCCCGCCTGCGCGGCCAGCTCGTCGTCGAATTTTGCGAGGTCCGCCTGCGCCGGCGGGTTGGTGGCCCACGCCATCGGCGGCGTCGGCAACGGGAAATTTGTCAGCACCGTCCACGCCTCGGCCTCCGCAAGGTTCGTCCCGTCCGCGCGGGCACTTGGCGTCAACAAAGCCAGCGCCCCCAGACAGACGGCGAGCATTTTGAACGAATTAAAACCTCTGCAAACGCAGCGTAGCGGCTTTCGGCAGAAAGCCGAACCATTCAATTTCCAAAGGCTGGCGGCGCTCTGCCGAGACGCCGCTACGGTGGATGACTGGCTGTTCATTTGAGTTTTCTTTGGGACTCTGCGGCCGGGGTTCTGTTCAACCGCCGGCGACGATTTTTACGATTTCCAATTTATCGCCGGCGTTCAATTGCCGCCGGGCAAATTCCGACGGCGCGACCGCCTCGCCATTGTGCTCCACCACGACGCTGCGCGGCAACAGCTTCTGCGCGACCAGAAATTCCTCAATCGAGCACGGCAGTTGCGCCTCGATTGGCTTTCCGTTGGCGATGATCTCGTTCATGGCGCCGCAGTCTCCATGCCGCTTTTTAACGTGACCGGTCCCGCGACCCCGCCCACATCCAGCACGATCTCCTCCGGCCGGACTTGGCGGCAATGGACAGACACAGTTTTGCCCCGCAGCCTGATGCGCTTCGTGTCGCCCGGCGCGAACGCCACTCCATTGATGACCGCCTGCAGGTTCGGTCCGAGCGTGATCAGGCCGCCGAATTTGAGCGTCTCCGGCAGCGGCGTCGGGACGCTGGTAAACATCGCCGCGGGCAGCGCCGCCGGCACCAGCGCCGCTTCCCCCTCCTCCAGCGATTCCGTCGTGCCGTTTTTCACCCAGTCCAAAATGCTGCCCATGCCGTTTGCCTCCTCGACCGCGACCAGCTTCTTGATTTCGCCGTGCGTATAGGGATTGTCGAGGATTTTCTGCTGTTCATCCTGTAGCGACCGCAAGCCCATCAATTTGTAGGCGGAAAGTTCGCAGATGCCCTCAACCGTGTTCCCGGTCGATACTGGCGGCCGGGCGAGGTTTTCATTGATCCACAAATGCGTGTATTCGTGCGCGGCCGTGGCGGCGATTTCGTCGCGCAGCCGGCCGCTTAACATCACCACCTCGTGCGTGCATTGGCCGTCCGGCGCCCGGCGCGTGCTGGCAAAGCCGAACTTGTGCAGGCCGTCGCCGCGCCCCTTTTCCGTCCAGTAATCCACGTCAAACAGATTCACCGTGACGTCCGGGTAACGCAGCGCGAAGTCCGGCCCGAACAGACTCAACAAATCACGGCGCGCGTCTTCAAAAACCTCCCGCGCCGCGGCGGCATCCAGCACGGCGTTCGTCTTGTCGAACCGGCAGATGAACCGTCCGTCGCCCGTCTTGACCGAGCCATCGCCGTCGCGGATCGGCAGGCCGCAGATGGAGCAATGGTTTTCCAGCTTGTCACAGTCATCGCAGACCGCGCCCCACTTGGACAGCCAGACGCGGCCGGTCAACGGCCCCTTGCCGCAGACGACGCAGAAATAATTCGTCTCGCCCGCGGTGCAGGTCGAAACCGCCGCGAAGAGCGACCAGGCCAGGACAATTTTGCGCGCTGTAAACATGATGACCGGTTTGAAATGTGCGCAATTTCCGTGCCGCAATCAAACCACGAATCAGGCGGGCACGACTGGGAATTCCTCAATCCAGCACGGTAGTTGCGCCTCGACTGGCTTTCCGTTGGCGGTGACAAACAAATTCATGGTTTTGCAATACCGATTGCGCTGTTGAAAATTATATCATCCGTGTCGCCAAATTTTTTGTTCGGGCCAGCCGAACGAACAATGAAATTGGTCTGTTGCGAAAATTCGATTTGGTAAGGCGTTTCCCAAGGATCAACCATTTCATTCGGATGTTCAGATGATCTGCGAATATTTAAGAACACCATCTTGTGCGGATTATCTCCGGTCAACACTCTCACGATGTTAGAATTTGCTCCTGTTGGGTAGCTCACGATGAACTTTTCGCGGGCGGTGACGGCCAAATAGGTGTATTGATTGCCGCGCAGTTCATCGGCTGGCGTGGTGCGTTTTTGGCTGATTCCGACCCTAGCCCAAAGTTCATCAATTTGCAGCGAGTCAGTTTTGATATTGCGGGCGGTGCGGTCTAGGAACGCGGCGCATTTCTCGCCGATGGTGTTCAGAACGGCCAGCACGGTCTTGTGCTGGCAGCCCGCCAGACGTGCGGTTGACCGCTTGGTTGACGCCAATAACGTTCTGAACAGGCGCGGCAGCTTCCACTGACACTCCTATAAGACCTGTGGCTTTTGTCTCTGACATCGCCACAATTTATATCAAACTTATTTGTTTCCAGCCACCCGAAAGATTTCCGTCTCGCAGCGGATGATGTGCGTCGTCTCGCGTTTCTTGCCGTTCGGCGTTTTGGCCCAGGCTTCCGGCAAGCTCACGGCTGGAAGTATTCCTGGTATTTTGACGGCTGGCCGGTTTCCCACGGACGATATTGATTGCAGAATTCAATCCGTTCCGCCGGCGTGGGGTGGGAGCCATACCAGAATTGGATGATGGGCGACGGCCGGTAAACATAGCCGGCGTTTTGCACGATTTTTACAAAGGCCGTGGCCGCGGCGTGATTCTTGTGGGTCAGTTCCAGCCCGAACCGGTCGGCTTCGTGTTCCACGTGGCGGCTGAAGGCCATGTAGGCGGGCAGGCCGGCAAACACAGACAGTTGGAAGGCGAGAATCATCAGCGGCAGGGCGGCGAAATCCGATGGGGTGTCGAAGCCCCACCGGTTTTTGAACCGGCCAATCACCGGGCCGGCCAGCCAATACCACGCGTAGAGCGAGAGGAAGGACAGGAGCGAGGCGCAGGCGATCAGTTGGATGACGTGGTGCAGGACGTAATGGCCCATTTCGTGGCCGAGAATGAAGAGGAGTTCGTCGTCATTGAAATCCTTCAGCGCGGTGTCCCAAAACACGATGCGCCGCGTGCCGAACAGGCCGGTGACATAGGCGTTGTCCAGCTTGGTGTCCAGGCTCAAGTTGGCCACATAAACGCGGCTGCCAGCGATGCCGGCGCGCGCGGCCTGGGCAAGGATTTTGGCCTCGAGCGTTTTGTCCGGCAACGGCCGGAATTGATGGAACAGCGGGTCAATCAGGACCGGTTGGATGAACATTTGTGCGGAAAGAAACAGCGGCACCAGCATTCCCAGCCAGAGCCACCAGCGGCGCGGGCTTTTCTTGAGGATGAGAAACGGAATCCAGCCCAACGCCAGGCCAATGACCAGCACCACCGCCGCGCTCTTGACGGTGTTGCCCAGCCAACGGCTGAAGGTTTGATTGGTCAGGTCGAAGCTGTGGGGAAAGACGAAGCCGGCGTAGTAGTCCAGCGGCAAATTGACGAGGAACCAGAGCAGGCCAAAGGCCAGGGCGTAGAGGACGAAAGTGAAATACCAGTTCCGCCCCTGGCGCTCCGCCCAGGAGCGGATCCGGGCGGACCAGCCGGTGAACAAAAAGAGGGCGGGCGACAAAAAGCTCCAGATGATGGCAGTGATTCCAACCGCGATGGTGGCATGATAACGGCGGACGGCTTTTTCAGGCGGCACCGGCACGGCAACGATGGCGGCGTTGGTGCTGTTGATTGGGGTATTGATTTGCGCCGCCATGGCCGGTTCGCCGGCCCGCGCAGCGCAAAGGGTGAACCCAATGCCGGCGCCCAACACGAACCAGAACAGAACGGTTTTCATGGAGGCTCTTTTGATAGGCGCGAACAGCAGGCAAGTCAATCCATTCGAGCGCAGGGCACTTGTGGCGGAGACAACCGGATGCGCACGAGGCAGGAAGACGAACTTCGTCTCGTGAAAGATGCGCTCGGTTTCAATTTGCGGCACGCCGGCCATGCGCCGTGATCCCTTGACGAATCGGGGAAGATCGCAAGATCATTCTGACTTTTGCAGAATGAACAGAATGTTCAGAATAAGGGGGCTTTTGTGAATTCTGTAAAAATCGGTCTTGCGTCTCTTGGGCGTGCTGGCGGCGGGTCATTTCTTGAGCCGGAAGAAGGCCGGCTGGTTGCTCATGTTGAGCGTGATCAGGTTTTGATTGATGCTGATGACCGGCAGGGTGGCGATGGCGGCCCAGGTCGCGGCATTGACCAGGTTGGCATTGGATTGCAAGCCGTAGGCCGGGTCGGTGCTCAACGGCCAGGAGAAGGTGACGGTGTTGCCGGCGCGGGCCAGGTTCAGCGCCGGGGCGTTGGTGGCCAGGGACAACAGGGTGATTTGCGTGCCCCAAATGGACGAGGACACGGGGATTTCCTGGATGGTCCAGACCAGGTTTTCGTCGGTGGGATCGAACATCGTGGCGCTGTAATCGCCCCAGCGATAGGGCGACGAATCGAAGGAGACGCGGTAGTTGCTGACGCTGCCCGGCTTCAGGACGAACGGGGCGCCCATCGTGGCCACGCCGTTGACCACCGTGCCCAGCGCCGCCCAACTGCTGATGTCGCCGGCGGGCGCGGTGGCGCCAACACGGTTGAAGCCCAGCAGGACCCTGCCCGCGTGGCTGGCCGCGATGGAAGGATAAATGAAATCGAAATTCGGATCGGTGACGATGCCTTCGCTGGTGACGGTGTTGTTGGTTTCGTTGAGGACGAGCCAGTGGACGGCGTCGCGGTTGTTGTTGGTGTTCAAAACGCAATTGGCCATGAAGATGTAGCCGCCGATCTGCCGGATGGCGGCGGAAAAACGGTCGTCGCCGGGGTTCAAGGTCGCGCCGCCGGGCTGGGCTGCGGGATTGGGATAGCCGTCGTAGCCGGAGAAGATATAGCTCGTGATGGACAGGGTGGCGCCGGCGGTGCCGGGGTTGTTGATGGTCGTCCGGTCGAGGTAATTGAAAGACACGTTGTCTATGGCGACCATGACGCCGTAGCCGCGGCCGGCGTCGGGGTTGTTGACGGCCTGCGGGGAAAAGCCGTAGGTGTTCGCGTCCAGATTGTCGAACCGGGTCATGTTCGAGAGCGTGGGGGTGCCGGCGAGGAGGTCCGGCTTGGGAATGGAG
This sequence comes from uncultured Verrucomicrobiae bacterium, assembly GCA_963764035.1. GTDB lineage: Bacteria > Verrucomicrobiota > Verrucomicrobiia > Limisphaerales > UBA11358 > UBA11358. The sequence continues at coordinate 429,150 of CAVXQV010000005.1, read as the reverse complement.
AACAGGGAGACGCCGGTGAAATTACCGATGCTGTCAAAGTTGTTCAGGCCCACGTAAACCGCCTGCGAATCCACCCCGAGCGTGTCGAAGTCGCCCTCGGTTGTGGTGGTCAGGAAACTGACGGCCTTCCAAGTGCCGCCGGGGTTGGCTGAATCTGATCGTCCAAGGAGCAACAGGCTGCCAGTCGGATCCAACGTCAATTCGGAGGCAAACCAGCGGCTGCTGGCGGTGTCGTAAATGATGCGCGTGTCGGTCAGCCCGGGGGCCAGCGTCGCCGGGCTGATGCCGGCGTTTGCCCAGAAATTGCTGTCCGAAATGAGCAGTTGCCGGACGCCCGCCTTGCTATACACGGCAAAGGCGCCGTTGATGAACTCGACAAACTGGTTTGTGCCGGCGGCGCCCATGGTGTCGGGCGGCGCGAAGCCCGGCCCGAAGGCCTCGGCGTCGGACAGGTTCACACCGGGAAAGTTCGTGATGATGATCTGGCCGCGGGCGGGGAGGCACGCCGCCAGGAGGGCGGTGACGAGCAAAACAACTGGCGCGGGTGTGGTCAGGATTTTGGGCATCGTTCGGGCAGTTGCTTACGCTGCCAACTGTGACACTGAAAGCTAGCAGACCGCCGGCAAATCGCAACTCCGGGGTGCTGGCGACGGGCGCGATTGGACATTGCGAATGTCGAATGGGCACAAATTTTTTTGCCGCAAAAAGGCGCAGAAGGCACAGACCAATGAAAATCTTGAACAGAAGGTAACGGAGGGAACGGAGACGGTTTCGCTCCTTCTTTCTGAAGACCTTTGTTCTCCTCTTTTGCCCTGGTTGAAAATGTCCCAGCGTCTTTGTTAACTTGGTTGCCTTCTGTTAAGAATCCGTTTTGCGCATTTTGGTGATCAGGCTGGCAATTGCGGCTGGACGTGGACGCGCAGTTATTGGACGCGCTGCCACATCTCCTCGAGCGGATTGGAATTCCGGCCCGCGCTCATCTGATAGTAAGTGTCGCCGTCCACCCGGATGCGGAACGCCGGATGCGCGCCGAGATACTGCGTCATCTGGCCCGTCGCCGCCTCGATGGATTCCGTGTAGCTGTCGCCCTGCAAGGTGTAATGGCCGCTGGCGGTGTAGAGGACGTTGGAATTGCTGTCACAGGTGACGATGGCCCAATTCGTGAGCGTGAATGTCTTGTGATAGTTCTGCGGGGACATCAGCCTGACAAATCCGCCGGTGCGTGCCGACTTCGCGCCCGTCAATTCCCAAGTGCCCACCATGGCGTTCCGCAAGTCGTCCCCGGACTGCGCCATCGGCGTGTGCAGGATGTAATACTCCACCGGATTGGCCGTCTTCAATCTTTCCAGCGCCCGGCGCTGGGCCGACTGTGCCCGGATTTTGACGGCGAGAAACGTGAGGCCGCCCAGGACGAGCACCACGACCAAAATCACCGAGCCAAGGATGACCGCCGTTCTGGTTCGTTCTGTTGCCATGGGATTGGCGCACTTTTACGCCGGTGGACACCCGCTGTCAAGCCGCGTCCGGCCTGGGTGGTTTCCTGTTTCCTGATTTGTAGGCGACGAGGTAACTCGCCCCGTGGAATGCCTCCCGCCTGGACGCCCCACCGACGCTTCCCAGTTTATTTAACGGGGCGAGCCTTGTGAAATATCCACCGCACGGTCTTGCGGCAGCGAAAGCAAAGGCTAAAGGCTGAAGGCTGAAAGGATTTTTCCGTGAGAGTGCAATGCAGGGAACGCAGAGTGGTTTTCTGTTGCGCCCTTTGCGCGTTTTGGCGGCGATGCCGGAAATGGAACCCAGCACGGATGGAGAATTCAGGATGGAGGATTGGTCATTCAGAATGGCGGGCCTGTCTCGGTTGGGTGGAATGACCGAGGGGAAACACTCCATTGCCGCGGCGCGGCGGGGCGGCAGAATGGACGCCGGAACAGATGGCAAAGCGCGCTTCTCAATGGAAAAGATTTTGCTTTTGGCTGTTCGACCTCTGGCCACACCAAGGGCAGATTGGAGCATTGGCCGCGCTGCTGCTGGCCGTCTGCCTGCTGATTCTGGGCGTGATTTACCGGGTGGCAAACTCGCCCGACTTCCTCTTTCACCGCTGAAGCGCCCGCGCCCGGCAGGACATTGAATTCCGAGTTGCGAACCCGGACTTCCATCCGCCAGTCGCCGGCCGGGATGCGCCATTACCAATCGAAGACGGTTTCGGCGTCGAGATATTTCCAGGATTTTCCCTTTTGGACGCGGGGCGTGGTGCGTCCGGTGTAAGACAGGATGAGGTGCGGGCTGTCCTTTTGCACGGTGAACCACATCGGGTCCACAAAGGCGGCCAAGAACTTGCTGACCGGCTCCATCTTGATCTGTTCCACGGTCCGGCCGGCTTGCTGGGATTCGCCGGTCTTGACGAAGCGGAACTCGTAGGTGCGCTCGTGTTCGAGGGAAACAAAGTGGAATTTCACGGCCTCGCCGCGCATCAGGTCGTCCCAGTGGGCCATCATGAACGGATACAGCGTGTCGTCAATCACGGTGTCCGGCGCGAGGGTCTGGGCGTCGCCCTTCGCCGGGGGCGTCAGGCTGTGGCCGAAGCTGATGAAGAGCCTCTGCCGGTCGGGATGTTTCGGGTCGGGTTCAATCCGGATGGCGCCGGAGACGCCGGCCTGGAATTCCCGCATTTGAAAAGAAACGAGCCGGCCGGCGGTGTAGGTGACGTCTTCCTCGGCGACGACGGCGCCGTTGGTGGCGAGGAATTGGCGAACGACGTTCACGGTGTCACCGACGCGGGTGGCGGTGCGGCGGAAGGTGTAGAGGATTTGTTTCCGGTCCGAGCCGATGGCGTAAAGCGTGCCGGTGACGAGTTTGGGAACGGCGTAGTCATAGGACGCGGCGGAAAGCGCGTTGGTGTCAGCGGCCAGGCCGGCGGGGACGGCGGGCAGCCAGACGGTGAGCAGCGCGAATCGTAGCGCGATTGAAACGCGGGCGGCAGAGGTGTTCCACATTGGCGTAAAAATTTAAGGCCGAAGGCTAAGGGCTGAAGACCGGAGACGAAAGTAAATTGCGGGTGACAATTTCCAAATGGCGAAGCGCCTCCCCGCGATGACCGGGACGCCCGGGACACCCAGTGGGGTAAACCCCCATAGCAGCGGGCGGTGATGTGGGATTAAGATTAAAAGAATTCCATTCCAAACCGTGGCATTCATCGAAAGAAACCGGGGTCGTTGCCAAGTCAAAGGGAGCTTCGCCTGGTGGCCGGGCTGGCGGGAATCATCAGCCTGGTATTGGCCGCGGGATTGTTCTGGCCGGTGAATGCGACTTACTTTTTAACGCCGTGATGGTTCATGCGGTGGGCGGCCATTTCAAGTGTCAGAGGAACGCGGGCATTTTCCGCAACGTGACGGGATAGACCCGTAAATTTTTTTCCGAACCGCCAAGGAGGTGGGATGGAGGGTGTCGGTGGCCAAGCCCAAGCCGGCATAGCTTGGGCCAAGGCGCCGAGGGGGAGAACAGACGCCGGTGGCAGAGTTGCCAAACGGCCAGCGAGCGCAGCGGCATCTTCGAAGCCGTTGCGCTCGACATTTTTCCATCGGTCTGAATCCGAGCCGGCGCAACAGGGCAGCGGTTTTCCGCATCGTGGTTCAAGCGCTTTTCGGTCAGCGTGGTGGGGAATGGCAGGTATTGACTTGGAACGGGAATTTCCCGCAGGATTCATTCATGGAATCAAAGCCCGTCTTCCGAAGCGCCACGGTCCAGGTCAAGTTTGCAGCGCTGGTGTGTCTGGCGGTCGCCGGGATGATTCAGACGGGAACCGCCCTGAACGAAAAGGTGCTGGTGGAGGTCCGGATAAACGGTCAGCCGGCGCGGCTGGCGTTCGACACCGGCAGCGGACACAGCGTGTTGTTCCGGGCGGCGGCGGCGCGGCTGGGCATCAAGGCCGCGGACGGCCAGCCCGGCGGCCCGGGCCGGCCGGGGGAAATCTGGGTGCCGGCTTCGGAACCGTTCTCCTTGACGCTGGGCGACCGGGTCGTGACCACTTCATTCGGGGTGCTGGACTCCGCGCTGCCGATGCCGTTTGACGGCGTCCTCGCCTGGGGCGATGTCCGCAGCAACATCGTCCTGATTTCGGGGCAGCGCCAGAGCGTCACCCTGTTGAGCGAAGTGCCGGACGACGTGAGGCAATGGCCGCATTGGAAATTGGTGGACCCGACCGGAAAGGAGATGGCGTCGCAGTGGCTGGGATTCCAAGTGCAAACAAACCGTCGCAGCCGGAACGCCATCTACCTGGACACGGGTTCGGACGAGGGAGTGCGTTTGTGCAGCAAATTATTCCAGGCCTGGCACGCGACCAATCCCGCCGCGCCGGTGTCGTTGGTGGCGCACTACTATCCGGGACTGGCGGACGGATTGGTGGTGCGGGAGGAATACTGGGCAAAGCGGCTGGACCTGGCCGGCGCGCTGCGGTTGTCGGACGTGCCGTTGTCGCGATGCACGGATTCGGAGGAAGCGATGGACAGTTATGAGTGCGCTTTGGGGCTTTACGCGCTGACGCGCCTGGACGTGGTGGTGGACGGAGTCGGCGGGGAGATTTACATCCAGTCCAACTCCTCGTGGACCAATGCTTGGAGTTACGATTACAACCGCATCGGGGCGTTGTTTGCGCCACGCGACATCCGGGGCGGTGATTTGGTGGCCACGGTGCTCACGAACAGTCCGGCCTACGCCGCAGGCGTCCGGGATGGCGACGTTCTCACCCGGATTGGCGACCTGGACGCGACGCAATGGCGGACGGACCCGCGGATTCTGCCGTTGAGCCGCTTCTGGAGCCAGCCGGCGGGAACCAAAATCAACCTCACGTGCCGGCGCGGGGACACGAACCTGGACCTGACCGTTGAGTTAAAGGAGATTTTTCCGCAGGGACCGGCCACGGCAAAGCGAGAACTCGAAAATTCGAAGAAGCCGTGAGCGGGCGGCGCGTCCAGTTTCTGCGACGGGGCGTCGCAACCACGCACTTCGGCAACTGCATGGTTCCGGCTGGTGCGGCTCAATCTTCCACGCGTTTGACGAGGACGGTGATTTGCCCGTTCTCATCGGTCTGGATGACGAGGGGTTTGCCAAAGGTGACGATGAAGGTCGCATCCAAGCCGACGTTCATCTGCTGGTAGGTAGAACGGCTGTCCGGCCCGCTGCCGCTGGTGCCGGTGACGTAGGGCACGGTGCGGCCGAGGAACAATTGGAGCCGGCCCTTCTCGTCGTTAAGCGCGGTCAGTGTGCCGGTGAACCGGAGTGTGACGGGCACGTCGTTGTTGTTGATCTTCACGGAATTTTTCTGGAGCGTGTCGAGTTGCACGCGGCCCTCGGTGGTGACCACTTCCAACGACTTCGGATCGCCCTTCGGCTCACGCCACTCGACGCGGATGAGATAGTTGACGGGCGGCTTGGCGGGTGCGGCGGCGGGCATCATGGGTGGCGGCGGCATGGCCGGACGCGGCATCGGCATCGGCGGCCCACCGGCGGGCGCGGGCTGGGATTGGCAGGCGATGGCGACGAGCAGGGCAGCGACTATCAGGGAGCATGTCTTCATGGTGTCAACAGGTTTGATGGTTGCGGATGAAAAGCGCATGGAAGAATAAACACCGCGGCGCGGGACGAGTTGCGTTCCTTGCGGTCATGCGCATGCAGACGCCAAAATGTTTAACCGCGAACAGCGCGGAGGAAACAGTTTTTTATTTCGCGGAGAACGACAGGACGGTCGTGCTCTTGAAGGTCTCGCCGGGCCGGAGAATGGTGGAGGGGAAATTGGTGTGATTGACCGAGTCCGGATAATGCTGGGTTTCCAGGGCAAAGCCGCTGCGGTTGCCCGTGTAGAGCTGAATCCCGGGCTGGGTGGTGCGCACTTCCAGCACCCGCCCGCTTTGCGGATCGCGCGCCCGCGCGGCCAGCACGAGCGATTCGCCGCCGCCGTTGATGACGTAGTTGTTGTCGAAACTCCGCGAACGGCCGGTGAGCTGGGCGGCGCGTTCGCCGATGAGCGCAGGAGTAGTGAAATCCAGCGGCGTGCCCTTGACCGGGGCAATTTCGCCCGTGGGAATCAACTGGGCGTCCGCGATGGTGTAATTATCAGCGTTCAGCCACAGTTCTTGATTCGCGTAGGCGCCGCCTCCGGCCAGATTGAAATAGGTGTGGTTGACCAGATTCACCGGCGTGGGCTTGTCGGTGGCGGCGGTGTAATCGAGACGCAGTTCATTGTCGTCGGTTAACGTGTAAGTGACGGCGGCGTTGAAATTGCCGGGGTAGCCGTCCTCGCCGTCCTTGCTGAAGATGGTGAACCGGACGGCGGCGTCATGGGTGCCGGGCGGCAACATCTGGGCCTGCCACATCCGGTGGCCGAAGCCATTGGTCCCGCCGTGGAGCTGGTTGCGGCCGTTATTGGGGTCGAGCTGATATTCCACGCCGTCGAGGGTGAACCGGGCATTGGCAATGCGGTTGGCGACCCGGCCGATGGTTTGGGAATAGGGGCCGAACGAGTTGCGCAGATAGGCGTCGAAGGAACTGGCGCCGGGCACGACGTTGGTGAAAGCGCCGTTGCGGTCGGGCGCCTGGACTTCGCAGAGCATGGCGCCAAAGGTCATCACTTTCACGACCACACCCTTGTCATTGCGCAGGGTGAATTGCTGGTTGGTGGTGCCGTCGGGCATTGTGCCGAAATCGTGCTCCTCGATCCGCGTCAGCGATTGGGCGCGCGCGGTGGTGAAGGAAACGCTGAACGCCAGGGACGTCAGCAGTAAAAGACGAAATGAGGAACGCATGAGCAATGTTTAATGGATTGTCGGCGGGAAAGCAAAACTGAAATCGGCACCGTTGCGGCTTGTTTTCGGCGCGTTTCCGGTTAATTTTTGCGCTCCGTTCATGAACGATACGCTTATCATCGTGCCAACCGTCAACGAGCGCGAAAATCTTCCGCGTCTGGCGGAGCAGATCTTGGCGTTGCCGGTGAAGGTGGATTTGCTGGTGGTGGATGGCAATTCAGCCGATGGCACTGGTAAAATCGCCGATGACCTGGCAGCCAAACATCCGGAAATCCACGTTATTCACGAAACGAAAAAGAGCGGACTGGGCCGCGCCTACCTCGCCGGTTTCAAATGGGCGCTGGAGAAAAATTACGAGTTCGTCTTCGAGATGGACTGCGATTTCTCGCACGATCCGCAGGAAATCCCGAACTTCCTGAAGGCCGCCCAAAATGCCGACCTCGTGCTTGGTTCTCGTTACGCCGGCGGCGTGCGCGTGCTGAATTGGCCGCTCAAACGGCTGATGTTGAGCCGCTGCGCCGGCATTTATGTCCAGATTATTACCGGCATGCCGTTCACCGACCCGACCGGCGGCTACAAATGTTTCCGCCGCCGCGCTCTCGAAGCCGCCAATCTCGATGAAATCCACTCGAACGGTTATAGTTTCCAGATTGAAATGACCCACCGGCTGTGGCGCGATGGCTTCCGCATCACGGAAGTGCCAATCACGTTTACCGAGCGCGTCGAGGGCAGCTCCAAATTGTCCCGGCACATCGTCGTCGAGGCTTTTTGGATGGTCTGGTGGCTCTGGCTGCAAAACGGCCTGCGCCGCTGGCCGCGCAAAAAGGCGTGAAACGCCTGAACGTTTCGGCTGCGGCGGAGCCTAAACTTCCACGAAAGGACGTTCACCATGAAAGCGAATTGGTTCACCACATTGTTGATCATAACTTCCATCCTCGGTTCCGCCGGGGCGGGCTTTGCCGCGATGCCGAAGGCCGGCGACGCCGCGCCGACTTTCACCGGCAGCGATCAGGACGGCAAGGCCGTGAACTTGGCCGACTCCATCGGCAAAAAAATCGTGCTGCTGTATTTTTATCCGAAAGACCAGACGCCCGGCTGCACCAAGGAAGCCTGCGGTTTCCGGGATCGCATGGGCGAATTGCAGAAGAACAACGTCGAGGTCATCGGCGTCAGCTTCGATTCCGCCGAGAGCCACAAGCAATTCATAGCCAAAAACAAGTTGAACTTCACGCTGCTCGCCGACCCGGACGGGAAAATCGCCGACCTTTACGGCGTGCGGATGCCGGGCAAGAATATGGACAAGCGTGTGAGCTTCCTTATAGGCTTGGACGGAAAAATTGTCCACGTCACTGACTCGGGCAATCCCGACCTGCATTTCAACGAGATGCAGGCCGCCATTGCCGGATTGAAAAAAGGTTGAGCGGCAAATCCTCCCTCGTCAGAACCGCCCTTCACGCGTAAATTTGCCGCGTGCAATCGTGGCTGAACAACGGCCTGGTGGCCAAGGCGCAGGAATTTCTCCGCCGGCACTGGCAGCGCGCGCTGCAATTGCGCGAAAAGCTGGTGCTCAAGGAGGAAGCGCTCCACCTCGTGCTCGCCGGTTTCGTCGGCGTTCATCGGCGCGCTGGTCAATCTGTTTTTCTATTACGCGGTGCATTTGATCCAGCCGGGCGACCCGGTGGAAGTCGCGGAGCGGCTGTCGGGTTGGGAGCGCGTCTCCATCACCACGCTCGGCGGGCTGGCGGCGGGCTTGGTCCTGCATCTGGGATTTCGCATCGTCGGGCCGCAAGGCTCGACCAATCTGCTCGAAGTCGTCGTGGCCGGCGACGGACGGCTGCCGTTCCGCACCGAGTTCGTCAAAACGATTTCCGCCATCATCAGCATCGCCACCGGCGCGTCCATCGGGCGCGAAGGCGGCATCACGCAACTGGCGGCGACCCTGTCGTCCAAACTCGGCCAGGTGGCGAAATGGCCGCCGTATCGGCTGCGGCTGCTGGTCGGCTGCGGCGCGGCGTCGGGCATCGCGGCGGCCTACAACGCGCCGATCACCGGCGCGATTTTCTCGGCGCTCATCGTGCTCGGCAATTTTTCGATGAACCTGTTCGCCCCGCTGGTTTGCTCCTCGGTCATCGCGGCGATGGTTTCGCGCAGCATTTTCGGCATCCAGCCGTGGTATCAAATTCCGCCGTTTCCGTCCCCAACGCTGCCGCAACTGCCGTGGTTCGTGCTGCTCGGCGTTGATTTGCGGCGCGGTCGGCGCGGTTTTTTTGAAATGGCTGCACGCCAGTCAGGAGCAATTCCGCCGGCTGAACTGGCCGGTTTATCTCCGGCTGACCTTGGCCGGCCTGATCGTCGGCGCTGATCGCCGTGGCGTTTCCGGGCGTGTGCGGCAATGGCTATTCGGTGACCAACGACATCCTGCACGGCAGATTTCCGCCGGAATTCTGGCCGCTGCAACTGTCGCCGGCCGCCAACGCGCTTTTGTGGCTGGCAGGATTGTTTCTCGCCAAAATGCTGGCGACGTCGGCCACGGTCGGCGCGGGCACGGTCGGCGGCGTGTTCACGCCCACGCTGTTTCTCGGAGCGGGCGCGGGCGCGCTGTTTGGCGGCGCCCTGCACCAATCCGGCCACGCGACGGACGTGCCGGCGGGCGCGCTGGCGCTGGTCGGCATGGGCGCGACGCTGGCGGCCACGACGCGGTCGCCGTTGCTGGCGATGATCATGATTTTTGAATTGTCGCTGGATTACTCGCTGGTGCCGCCGTTGATGCTGGCGTGCGTCGTTTCCATCCTCGTCGCGCGGCAGTTGCATGGCGAATCGGTCTATACCGAGCATTTGCGCGTGAAAGGCCTCGCGCTGGACCGGGAAACCAGCCGGCCCGGCGCGGTGATGGAGCAGACGGTCGGCGATTTCATGCGCGCGCCGGTCGCCCCCATCCGCGAAAACACGCCGCTGCGGGAAATCGCCGGCCGGTTCCTGTCCAGCCCGAACAATTTCATTCCGGTCGTGGACGCCGGGAAGCGGCTGCTCGGCGTGGTGGCGTTGCAGGATTTGAAGGAATTTTTGCACAACCCGCAGGAGCTGGACAGCGTCATCGCCTACGACGTGATGCGGCCCACGCCCAAATGCCTCACGCCCGGCCAGCGGCTGCTCGACGCGCTGCCGGTGGTGCTGGAGAGCGAATTGCGCAACGTGCCCGTCGTGAACAGCCTCGTGGAAAACAAACTGGTCGGCGCCGTTGCCCGCGCGGAACTGCTCACGATCTTCTCCGAGGCCATCGCCGAAAAAAGCGACCCGCGCGGCTGAAAAATCTTTTTGCGCCCAAAATCATGCTTGTCTCGCCGGACAAGGGGCGTAAAGTCGGATAGCGCGACAGTATGAAAATCGGAAGCCAAATTTTAATCCTGCTGCTGGCCCTCTGCCTGAATGGATGGGCGCAAGGGTTTATAAATCTAGATTTTGAAAGCGCGATTATCCAAACGAACTTGGGCACAACTTTTTATCTTGATCCTACTAAAGCAATTCCAGGGTGGACAGCCTACCTAAATGGAAATCCTCAAAATGTGATCGATTTAGATGGAATCGCTCTTGGTGGAGCAATGGTTTCTTTGCAAGATACGAATGCAACTTTTGAAGGAACCGTAATCCAAGGAAACTATAGCGTGCTCTTGCTGTCGTCAACAGCAGGCACACAAACTTCAGCCTCCATCGGCCAGACCGGGACAATTCCAATCACCGCGGAAACGCTCTCTTTCTGGGGCCAAAATGTCGGCGGAATGCTAATTACATTCAACGGACAGCCGCTTTCATTCATGGCCATCAGTAACACCCTGAATTACACAACAATTTATGGAGCTGATATTTCAACATATGCTGGCCAAACTGGCCAACTGCTATTTACGGGCTCTGGCACCAATCCATTCGCTGGCGGTGATGTAATTGACAACATCCAATTTTCCTCGCTTCCCATTCCCGAACCCAGCGTGTTTGCCCTGGCCGTGCTTGGAGCGTTGACTCTTGGTTTTCAATACAGACGAATCCGTCCGCGTTGAACCGGCATCGCCTCGCTGCAATTCGGCATGAAAAATCTTTTTTAGAAGCCCGCAGTCGTCTAATTTCCGCGCGTGTCTCTCAAAATCGGCGACAAGATTTCCCTGACCATCCACGACATCGCGTTCGGCGGCGAAGGCGTCGGGCGCGTGGACGATTTCGTCGTGTTCGTGCCGTTCGTGCTGGTGGGCGAAACCGTCGACGCCGAAATCACGGAGGTCAAAAAGAATTTTGCGCGGGCGAAATTGCTGCGGGTGGAGCAGCCGTCGCCGGAGCGCGTGGAGCCGGCGTGCCGCTATTTCGGCGCGTGCGGCGGCTGCCAGTATCAGCACATCGCCTATCCGGCGCAGTTGCGGCTCAAGCACAAGCAGATTGCGGACTTGTTCGAGCGCGTCGGGAAGATTCCGTCGGACAAAATCGCGCCGGTCATTCCGTGTCCGCAGCCCTACGGCTACCGCAACCGCATCATGATCCGCAGCCAGTGGAACAAGCCGGAGCAGAAATTGAACATCGGCTTCGTGCGCGCCGACTGCGGCCTGGTCGAGGACATCGAGGAATGCAAAATCGCCGAGCCGGCGTTGAACGAGCAAATCCGGCACGTCCGCGCCCATCCGCCGCCGAAGGGCGGCATCAAGGTCGTGCTGCGCGTGCAGCCGGAAGATTGGGACGTGCCGCGCGATTCGTTTTTCCAGAACAATTTTTTCCTGCTGCCGGAGCTGGTCGGAGACGGTCGCGCGGGTTTCTTCGTCGGCAGCGGCGCGCAGGCATTTGATTGATTTGTATTGCGGCGTCGGATTTTTCGGCATCGAACTGGCGGACGCGGTGGAGTCGTTTGTCGGCGTCGAATACGACCAGCTCGCCATTCAGGCCGCGCGCAAAAATGCCGCGGCGCGGAATATCTCCAACGGCGAATTCGTTTCCGCCAAGGTGGAAGACGTTTTTCCGGAACTGCTCGAAAAATTTTCACCGGAGAAAACGACGGTCATTCTCGATCCGCCGCGCAAAGGCTGCCAGCCGGAAATCCTGCAATTGCTTCGCGAAACGAGGCCGGCGCAAGTCATTTATGTGTCGTGCCATCCGGCGACGATGGCGCGGGACTTGAACATTTTGTGCGGCGGGGGTGTCTTTGAATTGGCGCGCGTGCAGCCGCTGGACATGTTTCCGCAGACGCAGCACGTGGAATGCGTGGCGGATTTGCGCGCGGGACAAAACCTTGCCAAACCGCAGAATATGGATTCAACTGGCCCAACTCATGGCGATGGAAACACAAACTGACCCGCGGAAGAATTTTGTTCCGCGCCTGCTGGCCGTGGCTGCTGGCGGCGGCGATGCTGCTGGTTTACTGGCTGACGCTGAACCACTGGGTATCGCTTGTTCAATCATCAATTCCGTGGCGAAAATTTCCGGCTGGACCTGGCAGCCGGAGGTGTTGGGGCCGGTCACTTTTCTGGTCACGTATCCGCTTCGCTGGCTGCCCGCGACAGCGATTCCGCTCGCGTTGAATTTGTTTTCCGCGGTGTGCGCGGCGCTGGCGCTCGGCCTGCTGGCGCGGTCGGTGGCGCTGCTGCCGCACGACCGGACGGATGCGCAGCGCCAGCGCGAAGGGAGCGCTTTTTCGCTGTCTGACGACCCGCAGCGCGTGGCTGCCGCCGCTGCTGGCCGTGGTGGTCTGCGGCCTGCAACTCACGTTTTGGGAGCGCGCGACCAATTGGACGGGCGAGATGCTCGACCTGCTGCTGTTCGCCGTCGTGATCTGGTCGCTGCTGGAATACCGGCTGGACGAGCGCGAAGGGCGGCTGTATGCTGGCCGCCCTCCTTTTCGCCGCGGGCATGGCGGACGATTGGGGGATGGTGGGCTTTTTGCCGCTGTTTGTGCTGGCGATCGTGTGGCTGCGCGGCTTCGGTTTTTTCAATCTGCGCTTTCTGGGGCGGATGACGCTGTGCGGGCTGGCGGGGATGTTGTTTTACCTGCTGCTGCCGGTGGTGGCCGTGGCCTCCCATAAACTGCCATACACCTTCTGGCAGTATTTGAAATTCAACCTGACGCCTTCGTATGGCTGTTATTCGGGCCTACTTCTCTTCCGTTGCGCATCCGCAGCAATATTCCAGCAACTCTCGCTTGCTGCTGGCCTACTTGATGCCGCTGCTCATGCTGGCGATCCGCTGGAAGTCGTCCTTCGGCGACACCAGCCGGGTGGGGGTGGCGCTGGCCAGTTTTGTTTTTCACCTGCTGCACGCCGCTTTTCTGGCGGGATGCATCTGGCTGCTTTTTGATCCGCCGTTCAGTCCCCGGCACAGCGGGTTTGGCCTGCGGTTTTACTATCTCATCGCGTTGAGCATCGGCTATTACAGCGGCTATTTGCTCCTGGTCTTCGGGAAAAAAATCCTGCGCGCCGCGCGCCCGGCCACCCCAGTGGATGAAATGGGTGGACCGCGCGGTCGTTGCAGGTGTGTGGCTGCTGGCCGTGGCGGCCGTGACCGGGCTGGCCTACCGGAACGCGCCGCAAATCCGCGACACGAACGGCGACACGCTCCGGCACTACGCATCGCTCGCCGAACAAAAGCTGCCGGCGGCGGGCGGCTATTTGATGAGCGACGACCCGCAGCAACTGGTCCTGGTGCAGGCGGCGCTCGCGCGGGACGGACGGGCGCGGGATTTTGTGCCGCTCGACACGCAATCGCTGATGGTGCCCGCCTATCATCGCTACCTGTGCCGGACATTTCCGCAACGCTGGCCGAAAGTGGTTTCGGCCGACCAGACCAACGCGCTGAATCCGCTCGGGCTGTTCCAACTCGTGGCTCACCTGGCCCAAACCAATGATTTCTATTATCTGCAACCGAGCTACGGCTATTATTTCGAGCGCTTTTACCTGGAGCCGCACGGGCTGGTTTACAAAATGGTGACGCTGCCGGACGACACGCTGCTGCCGCCGGTGCCGGACAAAAACCTGCTTGCCGAGAACGAAACGTTCTGGACGCAGGCCGCGGCGCCGGCACTGGCGCCCATCGAACGCGCCGTCGCGCCGACGGATCCGAATGCCCCGCGGAGTTGGGGCGAGCGGATGCTGGCCAAATTCCATGTGTCGCGCGAACCCAGCCCGATGGCCGTTCTGGCCGGGGCGGGTTATTCGCGCAGCCTGGATTTTTGGGGCGTGCAATTGCAGCGCGCCGGCGAGCTCGAACCGGCCGCGGCGTGCTTCACCAACGCGCTTCAGGCCAACCCGAACAACGTCGTCGCCCAGACCAATCTCTGTTTCAACCAATCGCTCCGCGCCGGCGATCCGGCGACGGTGGATTTGTCCCAAGCCGACCCCGACCATTTGGGCAAATACCCGACGTGGAATGACGCCCTGAAAGCCAACGGCCCGTTCGACGAGCCGAGCTTCTGTTATGTCGTGGGGAACGGATTTTTGCGGAACGAAACTTTTGGCCGGCCGCTGCCGCTGGTGAATCAGGCTCTGGCGCAATTTGACCGCGTCCGCGAGCTGGCGCCGGAGTATTTGCCCGCGCGCTTCCTGCTCGGCCAGACTTACCTGATGGTGCATCTGCCCGAACGCGCGCTGGACGCGCTGCGCGAACCGCTGGAGCATCCGGAAAAATTCGCGCTGGTGGAAACAAATGAAGTCCAGTTGCACGTCCTCGCCGCCGCGGCCTATTTTCAACTGACGAATTATGCGCGCGCCACGGAACTGCTCGAAACGGAGATGGCCCGCCATCCGGACAACAACAACCTGCTCGCCGCCGCCGTCCAGGGCTTCATGTCGCATGGCCAGTTCGGCCAGGCGCTCCGCGCCATTGACCTCAAATTGAAATCCGCGCCCGACGACCCGGCCTGGCTTTACACCCGGGGCTACGTTTGCATCCAGCTCAAGGACTATTCCGCTGCCATCACCGCCCTGACCCGCGTGCTGACGATCCAGACCAACAACGACACCGCGCTCTTCAACCGCGCCATCGCCAACCTGGACAGCGGCCGCCTGGATGCCGCGCGCGCCGACTATTTGCAGTTGCAGCAAACCTACACCAACTATTTCCCGGTGGCCTACGGCCTTGGCGAAATCGCCTGGCGCCAGCACGACACCAACGAGGCCGTCCGCAATTACACCATTTATCTCGCCAACGCCAACACCAACACCGGCGAGGCCCAGACCGTCCTGGAACGGTTGCGCGAATTGAACAAGTAAATCATCCTGCCTGCGCGATGCGTGTCATTCACATCATCACGCGGCTCGTCGTCGGCGGCGCGCAGGAAAATACCATCGCCACCGTTCTCGGCCTGCGCCAGCGGGGCGCGGGCGGCTCGCCCGCGAGTCCCAACCCCATCGGAGTCAGTTTGCTTTCCGGCCCGACCACCGGTCCGGAAGGCAGCTTGGAGTCCCGCCTTCAGGCGGTTCCCGGCGGCCTGCCGCCTGAAGGCGGAACTTCAAGCCTGATCATCGTTCCCCAACTTGTCCGGCCGGTGCATCCGTTGAAGGATTGGCTCGCATTGCGGCAGCTTGAAAAAATCCTGCTCAAACAAAAGCCGGACATCGTCCACACCCACAGCGGCAAGGCGGGAATTCTTGGCCGGCTCGCCGCCCGGCGCGCCGGCGTGCCGATTGTCATCCACACGATTCATGGCCCGTCTTTTGGCAAATTTCAAAATGCCGCCGCCAATTTCATCTTCCGCGCCGCCGAGAAATACGCCGCCCGTGCCACGACCCATTTCGTCGTAGTAGCCGAAGCGATGCGGACGCAATACCTCGCCGCCGGCATCGGCCGGCCGGAGCTATACACGAAAATCTTCAGCGGTTTTGCGCTCGAACCGTTTCTCGCGGCGAAGAACGATTTGGATTTCCGAAGGAAACTGGGCATCGCACCGGACGACTTCGTTGTCGGCAAGATCGCGCGGCTGTTCAAGCTCAAGGGCCACGATGATTTGTTCGCCGTCGCGCCGGAACTCGTCCGCCAAAATCCGAAAATCAAATTCCTGCTGGTCGGCGATGGCGAATGGCGCGCAAGATTTGAAGGAATCGCAAAGTCACTCGGTTTGGAAAAACATTTCATCTTCGCCGGCCTCGTTCCGCCGGCTGAAGTCCCGCACCACGTCGGAATCATGGACGCGCTCGTCCATCTGTCACTGCGCGAAGGCCTGCCGCGCGCCCTGCCGCAGGCGCTGGCCGCCGGCAAACCGGTTGTGGCCTATGATTGTGACGGCGCGCAAGAAGTTTGTCGCGAAGGCGAAACCGGCTTTCTCGTGCCGCCCGGCAATTTGACCATGCTGAAGAAGCGCCTGCTGCAATTGTCCGGCGACGCTGCGTTGCGCGAAAAACTCGGCCGCTCCGGCGCGGCCTTTGTCCGCGAACATTTTGGCGTCGAAAAGATGGTGGACGCCATTTACCATCTCTACCTGAAATTGGCCGCCAAAACTGCTTAATTGACTTCAAACAGATTTTCCTTGAGTGTCTGCTTATGTCTGGAGTCCCCAAAATCATCCGACTAACTGGCTGCGTGATAGCGTGGCTTCTCTTTATCACAGCTTGTAGCTTCACGGCAGTGTGTTTCAATGCCGTTCATATTTCAAAACAAGTTCAAAGCGAAAACCCAAATATCAGCCTCCAGCCTATTTCCAGTCGGTGGTTGGCGGCTGCCTCATTCATAGTGATTATTGCCGGATTTGTAGCGGTGAAGGCCACGAGAAAAGCATTCAACAAGTGATCCCTATTGGCGCTTTTGCTTAGTGGAGATTCCAACCGCTTGTGAGCTTTCCCTTCAATTATTTTCTCGCCGCCTTTGCGGGCGCGTTTCTGACGACGCTGCTCGCGCTGCCGCTCTGGCGCAAATGGTGCCTGCGCATCAAGCTCGTGGACGACCCCGGCCAACGCAAAATTCACGACCAGCCCATCCCGCTCGCGGGCGGGCTGGCTGTGCTCACCGGCATTTTGCTGCCGCTCGTTGCCGGCGCGATTCTCACGAAAACCGGCGCGAACGTCTTGAGCCAGGCCCAGCCGATTCAGCATGGCTTGGAGCGGCGCGGACTCGAACTGGCGGCCATTGCCTTCGGCGCGATTGCGATCACGCTTCTCGGCTGGCTCGATGACAAGCGCGAGCTGAAGCCGCTCCCGAAATTCGCCGGCCAGTTGCTCGTCGCCGTCGCCGTCGCCCTGGCGTGCAAACGCATCACGCTGTTCGTTCCCAGCGTCGCGTTCAGCTACGCCATCACCATCCTGTGGATTCTCACCGTCATCAACGCCTTCAATTTCATGGACAACATGAACGGCCTCTGCGCCGGGCTGGGCGCGATCGGCGCGCTGCTCTTCGCCATTATCGCCGCGGCGAACTTCGAATATCTCGTGGCCACGACCGGCTTTCTGATGTGCGGCGCGCTCATTGGGTTTTTGCCGTGGAATTTCCCGAACGCCCGCGCGTTTCTCGGCGACGCCGGCAGCCACCTCGTCGGCTATCTGCTGGCGGTCATGGCCATCCTGCCGCACTTTTACACCAAACAAAATCCGCGCCCGCTTGCCGTGCTCTCGCCGTTGCTCGTGCTGGCCGTGCCGTTGATTGACCTCGCACAAGTCGTCATTTTGCGCACGCTCAACCGGAAGCCGTTCTGGATTGGCGACACCAATCACCTTTCACACCGGCTGGTGCGCGCCGGTTTGAGCCGCACCCGCGCCGTGCTGCTGCTCTGGCTGCTGGCCGTGATGATTGGCGTGTTGGCAGCGTTGTGATTCCCTCCTCATAAACCTCGTAGCGTCGGCGTCCCGCCGGCGGGTTGTATGGGCGTCCCGCCCAGCGAAAGAAACTGGCGGCGAGACGCCGCCTGAACTCGCCGCCGGGGACGGCGGCGCCACCTTGCGCCGGTTCAGGGGTTCAAAGCGCGAAATTCCGTTTGGGAGAATTCTCACCCCGGCCCTCTCCCGTCCGACGGGAGAGGGAGAATAATCGTCAGTTGGCCGGCAAACCGGAAGTTGTTGGATTATTGTGGAACATCGCTTGCAGTTCCCTCTCCCATCCAATGGGAGAGGGTCAGGGTGAGGGTAATCGGTCGTTTTTCTTTTCGTGTCTTTTGCGAATTTCTTGGTTAAATCTCCGGCGTGAAACTCCTCTTCATCGGCGACATCGTCGGCCAGCCCGGACGCAACGCGGTCAAAGTTCTCCTGCCTGAATTGCGCGACCGGCACGGGTTGGATTTCGTCATCGCCAACGGCGAGAACTCCGCCGGCGGTTCCGGCATCACGCCCAAGATAGCGGCGGAAATCTTCGAGGCCGGCGTGGACGTCATCACCAGCGGCGACCATTTGTGGGACCAGAAGGAAGTGATGGAATTGCTCGCCAACGAAAAACGGTTTCTCCGGCCGCTCAATTATCCATCCGGCACGCCGGGGCGCGGGAGCGGCGTCTTTGAAGTCCAAAGCCTAAAGTCTGAATTCCAAAGTCAGGTTTCAATTGCGGTGATCAATGCCCAGGGCCGCACGTTCATGCAGCCGCCGCTGGAAAATCCGTTCCCGATGGCGCTCGAGGTGGTGGAACGCCTGCGCCAACTGACCAACATCATCTTCGTGGATTTTCACGCCGAGGCGACGTCGGAGAAGATTGCCTTCGGGCGGTTTCTGGACGGGCACGTGAGCGCGGTGGTGGGCACGCACACGCACGTCCAGACGGCGGACGAGCAGATTTTTCCCGGCGGCACGGCATTCCTGACGGATGCCGGCTTCACCGGTCCGCACGAAAGCGTGTTGGGCCGGGAGATCGAGCCGGTCGTGAAAAAGTTCCTCACCGCCATGCCCCAGCGGTTTGAAGTGGCGAAGGAGCGGGTGATGCTGCACGGCGCGGTGATTGAAATTGACGAAATCACCGGCAAGGCGCTCAAGATTCAGCGCATCGCTGAAGCCATGTTCTGATTAACGCCGGCCTGCGATCAAAGGCCGGCCAGGGAGCGCCCCCCAGATTCGCGCGACGGAGGCGTCCTAATTTGTAGGCGACGAGGTAACTCGCCTCGTGAAATACCTCCCGCCGGACGCCCCACTGACGCTTCCCAGTTTATTTAACGGGGCGAGCCCCGTGACATATCCACCGCACGGTCTTGCGGCAGCGAAAGAAAATCCATTTCACGGGGCGAGTCGTTTGGGGCATTTCTTCAGTGGCAATTTCCCCGCCCGAACCGGCGGCGTTCCTCCCCGGCGATTGAACCTTCCGGCGTCAACCCTGGATGTTCAATCCTGAAACCCGGGGCATCCGGCGCCAGGTTGGAACTTTCCGGTGTCAGGATTAGAAGTTCCGGCTTCAAGGTTGATGCTTCAGGCGTGAAACTGGATGCTCCAAGTGCCGGACCTGGACATTCCGGCTTCAAGGTTGGTGCTCCAAGTCTCAATCCTGATGCTCCCAGCCCGAAGCTGGATGCTTCCGGCCTCAAACTTGATGCCCCAATTGTCAGGCTGGATGCTCCAACTTTCAATCCTGATGCCACAAACTTCAAAATTGGTGCTCCAACCATGAAACCTGAAGCATCAGGATTGAAGAATGACGCTGAATTTGGGCATTTTTGGCATTCGGGACGGGAAAACGGAGGTTGCCGGGTGGTTTTGGCTCCCAGCACCGGCGGCGCTGGAAGGTAGGGCGGGCAGTCCTCTGCCCGCCGCACGCGCGACGGTGGCCGTCCGCAAAGACCGGCGCGCACGGAGTGACGCGCCCTACCAAAACCCTCCGCCATCTGCCATCCGCCGATTTTTCCAGTTGAAACCCCGCTGGGACAGGAATAAGGTCGAATGCATGAAAGCCTTCAGACTCAATCCGCCTCAACCAAGCCCAACCATGCTGACAAGGGCCAAAGCAATGATGGTTCTTGTGGGAGTTGGCCTCTTATTCGGCTGCAAGGCAGCAACGACCAATGATGTGCAGAAACAATTTGAGATTCCCAAAGCCGGATATCCAGTGTCAGTCGAGGCATCAGGCAACGAGCACGTTGATGCCTTGGTTTGTAAACTCGTATCGCAACGTCCGGCACCCTTTCGTTCGGGCTACTCTGACCCACCGGTTGCAGTCGTATTTGCGGATCGCTATAGCACTCCCGAAGTGGCGGCGGCCATTAAGAGTCTGAAGCAAATGGGGCCGGCGATATTTCCGGCGCTCGTAAAGCATCTGGGGGATGACCGCTACTCTTACAGTGAAGTGGTGAATGCGTGGGATAACTGTCGTGTTGGAGACGCCGTCGTGGAAATCCTCGACGATGGTCATTACATGCACAGTGGCTACTTGTTTCGTCACGTGCCGTCGGATTCCGGTGGAGGGTATCTTTCGTTCGGGGATTATTTGCATGCCCGAGGCGCAGAAGCATGGGCTGAATGGGCTAAGAGCAAATCACGGCTGGAAATCCAGATGGATTTTATTGACTGGTGCATCGCAAAGGAGAATGAACGGGGCTACACTGACGCAGCACAGAAAAAGACGATTCTTGGCAATTACGAAACCGCCCGCCAGCGGGTTATGAAAGAGTATTCCGGGCAGGGCGGCCCCACGAATGGAAGCCAGCCAATTCACTCGGAAACAAATCAAACACCATCGCCAGCCGGGACCGCTCACTAAACTCGGTCATTTTGCGCCATTATCCTTCGTGCGCTGTTCGAACCAGCTTTGGTTGATGGGCTGGTAGAAGGTGCATTCCAGGCAGGTGTGCGGGCGTTAGCTTCAAAACCCTGCTTCACGGAGTTGTTGCCCGGCGCGTTGTGCGTGGCGGATGTCGCGGACGGTTTTCTTGTCGCTCCAGCCTTGTTTCCACGGTTTGCACAAACCGCACGCGCTCGCTTTGTGCGCCTTGATCCGGCGTTGGGTCAGTTTGGTTTTCATGTCGTTGGAATTTTCAGCCGTTCGCGCCAGTAGCCGGGACGCCGCTTGGCGTGCATGACGGCCACAATCCACACCCG
Source organism: uncultured Verrucomicrobiae bacterium (assembly GCA_963764035.1). GTDB lineage: Bacteria > Verrucomicrobiota > Verrucomicrobiia > Limisphaerales > UBA11358 > UBA11358. Next base: position 408,398 of record CAVXQV010000005.1, on the reverse strand, counting down.
ATCCGGTTGATCCAGATAAACCACCGAGCAGGGAAATTTGCGGGCCAAGGCGCGTTGAGCCGGCGGGTTGAAGCGAAAGAAGCGGGCGGGCTGGAGGCGAATGTCGTGGATGAGCCGTTCGATCTCGTCGTGGAAACGATGGCCCAGTTCGGCAGTGACGGCAGCGTAGTATTCGACGGCGCGGGCATATTCTTCACCCGCATCAGGATGAAAAATATGCGGCTTCACCGCTGGAGGATTTTGCGGATGCGGGCGGAGACTTCTTCGGCAGGAATGCCTTTGATACTGCCGCTTTGGATTTCATCAATGCGCCGATCCACCTCGGTTTTCCAGGCGGTTTTGATTTCCGGGTCGCTCGCGTGCAGATCTTCCGTCAGGCGGCCAACCAGTTCGCCGATCTGTTCCGGCGGCCAGTTCCGGGTTTCTTTGACAATCTCATCAAGCGTTATTGGCATAAGGTCAATTCAGTTGAATTCAGCAATTCAAATTGCGCTCAAAGGCCTGAATTTGCAAGCCGTGCCTTCACGGCTTCGCGCCGTTGTCTTTCGCCCGCTCCTCGAACCATTCTTGGTTTATCGGCTGGTAGAAGGTGCATTCCAGGCAGGTGTGCGGGCGTTGGCCCTCGTAAAAGCCCTTGATGATGCCCCACGCCTCGTCGCCCTGGAGAAGTTCAGAGCAGTCTCCTGAATTCATCAGGCGTCAGTCCGGCGTCTCGGGCAATCGCGCCCATGGTGAAGGGGTCAACCGGGTTGGCGCGCGGGATGACCAGCCGGGTTTCGCCGTTGGACATGACGATGTGCCCGCTTTGCCGAAGGATGCGGTAGCCCAACTTTTCAAGAACGCGCACGGCGTCCTGATGGCGGATGCCCGGCAGTCTGGGCATAAGTCAAATGGCAACTTCGGCTTCGCTGACCTTGAAGAGTCTGGCCTCGTCCGCTTCCGCCGCCAGCCATTCGCGGATGGCTTCCTGAATGTTGGCCAATGCTTCCGCGCGGGTCCGGCCTTGGGAATGGCAGCCGCGCAAACTCGGACAACTCACGGAAACTCCGTCCTCATGTTCAATCAATGTGACCCTGTATTTCATGGATTTACTTAAATCTAAATTCTTACCGATGCTTTTCAAGGCGGATTTCTTCACTCTCTTGCGCCGTTGTCCTTCGCGCGCTGCTCGAACCAGTGCTGGTTGATGGGCTGGTAGAAGGTGCATTCCAGACAGGTGTGCGGACGTTTGCCCTCGTAAAAACCCTTGATTTTGTTCCATGCCTCGTCACTCTCGGAAATCTCCTTGAGCGTCTTGTCCTTGATGTTGCCCACCACGAGGTCGTCGTTGTCGTTGGTGGCCAGCCGGCAGCCGCAGAGCCGCACCCGGCCGTCGTGGCGGACGGCAAAGTTGAACAGGTTCTTGCACGGCACGTTCAGCGCCGGCGGCAATTGGCGCATCCGCATGGAGCCGCTCAAGTCCGTGTCGCGTATCGTCCCGCCCCAGTTGTCGAAGTCCACGGTGTAATTGACGCGGACGCGCTCGGACAGATAGGGCCGGATGTTCTTCTGGAAATCGGGCGAGCGGATGATCTGGCTGGGCCGTTCGTGGTTGCGGAAGCGGACGACGATGCGCGCCGGCTCGCCCTTCGAGCGGTTGTATTCCATCAGATTGCGGATGCCGGACATGGCGTCGTCGTAACGCTTCACGCCGTAGATTTTTTCGTAAACCTCCTTGCTCGCGCCCTGCGTGCTGATGAACACCGCCGCGATGCCGAGGTCAATCAGCTTCTTGTAGGTGTCGTTTTTGTTGATGAGGATGGCGTTGGTGGTCAGGTAAACGTCCTTGAGGCCGGCGGTGTTCACGGCGTAATCCACCTTCTCGAGGATGCCGGGGTCCACGAGCGGGTCGCCGACGACGGGCGTGAGATCCAGGCTCTGGCCGCCGAGCGCAGCCCATTCGTCCACGGCCTTCTTGAATACGTCGAACGACATGACGCCGGTTTCGAGGGTCTTGTTGGCGACGACCTTGGGGTAGGCGCAGAAGGTGCATTTGGCGTTGCAGATGTTCGTGACGCCGGTGACGAGATAGGCGGACGGCGCGAGCTGGCGGTGGGCGAAGAGTTCCTCCGGCGTGATGTGGTGCTTGGCGAACCGGCTGTATTGCCGCGCGCGGAAGAAATTCTGGACGTAATAGGCGCCCCAATAAACGAAGTCGGCAACCGGTCCGTTCGTGTGAACGAAATGGTAGATGCGCCAGCCGAGATTGCGGGCCAAACCTTTCATGCCGTCAATGTGACAATGGCAGGCTACCCCAACAGCCGGCGTGGCGCAATGTTACGCATGAAAGGCGCAGCCAGCCTTCATTTCGGCGTGAGCAGCGTGTGCGTGGCGTCGAGAGGCTTGATGTTCCAACGGTCGAGCGCAATCGGAACCTCCCGATGCCATTCCACCAGCAGCTTGAGCCCGGTGAGCGAAGGGGATTTGATGACTTCATATTCGCCGCCCTCGATATCGAGCTTGATGACGCCGGGCCGGCCGAATTTCTTCAGCGCCTCGTCCACGGACAGTGTGGCGGCCATCGGCCCGTTGTTGGGCAGCGAAAAATTGGGTTCAATCGAGCATTGCATCGGTTTGCCATCGAGCGTAAGCGCGCAGGGAACCACCGTCGCGTTGGGACAATCCTTCAGCTTGTAGCCAAGATAATAAAGAAGGTTCAGATTCGGCTCGAAGACGAAGACCTTGTGGCGCTGGGCGATTTCGTAGGCGATGTTGCCGACATTCGAGCCGACATCCCAGACCGGTCCGCCCCAATCCGTGTCCACCAGACAGCGGGTGACGACCGGCTCGAAGCCGTGCGGGTGGATCCATTTGGCCACGCGCGGATGATGGATCAACCGGGTGAACCGGCAGCGTTTGACCTCAAACGTGGCAAAGGCGAGCAAGTTTCCGAACATAGAGCGCAGATTACTAACGTCCCGCCCGCGGGCTGGCAAGCGCGGAATTTGACGATGGCGGCCGCGGGCGGGCGGTTTTGGCGGCTGCGTTCGAAATCTTCTCGCCCGCAAAACAAATTGCCGGTTTAGTCTCCGTCGCATGAAACAAAAAACCCGCGCCGCCGCCGGCGTGGATAGTGATCCGGGCAAACGGGTCCAAGCATTGAACCCCATCGGAATCCAGCCGTGATTTGCGCAGCAACGGGTTCTTCGCCCGGTTGCAGCATTCTCTCGCGCCGTTCCTGCCAAAAATAGTTCGTGTCAATTGGCGCAATTCTGTCAACCCTCTCCGCGTCTGGCAGGGATTTTGAATCATCATGAAAGACCAAATTGTCCGGTTGTTGGGACAGAAAGATTATGTTCCGGCGAATGTGCCGGAGCTGCTGCGGTTGCTCCGGCTGCCGCCGGGGCGTCAGCAGGAATTGCAGGGCGCGCTCCGCGAACTGGAACAGGCGGGCCGGATTGCGCGCATCAAGGGCAACCGCTACATCCTGCCGCGCGAGGCGGATTTGATCCCCGGCCGCATCCGCATGAACCGCGCGGGCAAGGGCTTTCTTCAGCCGGATGATTCCACCCTCAAGGAAATTGCCGTTCCCGAAAGCGCGACCGGCACGGCCTTGCACGAAGACCGCGTGCTGGTGCGGCGCGACGTGCGGCGAAAAAGTCTCCGCGGCGGCGACGACGCGCCGGAAACCGGGACGGTCGTCCGCATCCTGGAACGCCATCGCACGCAGATGGTCGGCACGTTGCAGCGCGGCCGGCAATTTCTTTTCGTCATGCCCGATGATCCGCGCATGCCGCACGACATTCTGGTGCCGGAACCGCGCGACGTGGGCCGGCCCGCGCGCATCGGCGACAAGGTGGTGGTCGAGTTGCGGGAATGGGATTCGCCGCACACGAGTCCCGAAGGCGAGATTGTCGAAGTCCTCGGCGCGCCGGATGCGGAAGGCGTGGACATGCTCTCGGTGCTGCGCCAATACGATTTGCCGCTGCATTTTCCCCGGGCCGTGCTGCAGGAAGCCCACGCCATCGGGACGACGGTCCATCCGCAGGAAACGGCCGGGCCGCGTGGATTGCCGCCGGCACCGGGTCATCACGATTGATCCCGACGACGCAAAGGATTTCGACGATGCCATCTGCCTGGAGCGCGTTTCGCCGGAGCAATGGCGGTTGTGGGTCCACATCGCGGACGTGTCGCATTACGTGAAGCCCGGCACCGCGCTCGACACCGAGGCGCGCAAACGCGGCAACTCGACCTATCTGGTGGACCGCGTCATCCCGATGCTGCCGGAGGCGTTGAGCAACGAACTTTGCTCGCTGAAACCGGACGTGGACCGGCTGACGAAGTGCGTCGAATTTCTCGTGTCGAACGACGGACGCGTGTTGAACGCGAAATTTTATCCCGCCGTGATCCATTCGCAGCGGCGCTTCAATTACGGCGAAGTGCTGGCCATCCTTCAGCGCCAGCCGTCGTCCGATCCCATCGAGCAGATGCTGCATCAGGCGCATGAACTGGCCCAGCGCATCCGGCGGTTGCGTTTCAAGGCCGGCTCGCTCGACCTCGATTTTCCCGAAACGAAAATCCGCCTCGATGAACACGGAAAGATTTTGCGCATCGAGAAAACCGAGAACGACGTGTCGCACCAGTTGATCGAGGAATTCATGTTGCTGGCGAACGAAGCGGTGGCGACGCGGCTGATGAATTTGCGCACGCCCGCGATTTACCGCGTCCACGAGGAGCCGGACGCGCGGCGCCTGCTGGAGTATCGGCAGGAAGTGCTGGCGCATTTTGTTCCGTGCGGCAACTTGAGCCATCCCGCCGAGGTGCAAAAGCTGTTGCACAAGCTCGGCACGCTGCCCATCGGCCCGGCGCTCAAGATCGGATTTCTCAAATCGCTCATGCGGGCGCGCTACGCCGTCGAACCGCTCGGCCACTACGGCCTGGCCAAGAAGAAATACACGCACTTCACCTCGCCCATCCGCCGCTACGCCGACCTCGTGGTGCATCGCGCGTTGTTCGATAAGAATTCCGGCTCAACGGCCGCGCTCGGGGAAATCGCCGAACACATTTCCGTCACGGAACGCAATTCCGCCGACGCCGAGCGCGACAGCAAGGACGTGAAATTGTTCGCGTTCCTGAAGGCGCAATTGGCGTCCGGCGCGCCGCAGCATTATCCCGCGCTGGTGACGGACGTGCGGAATTTCGGTTTCTTCGTGGATGTTTCCGGCCTGGCAATGAGCGGACTGGTGCCGCTGTCGCTGATGGAGGACGATTTTTATGTCTTCGATGAAGCGCGCCGCAACCTGGTGGGCCGCCGCACGCGCCGCATGATTCGATTGGGCGACAAGTTGACCGTGCAGGTGGCCCGGGTGGACACGTTCAAAAAGCAGGTGGACTTCCAGCTCGCCGTCGAGGAACGCAAGTTCAACGCACCGCGCCCACAGCAAACACGTCAGCAACCGTCGCGTCAGAATCAATCTCGTCAACCCGCAACGCGTTCGCAAAATACTCGTTTACAAAATCCAAAGCCGGCCACGTTCCAGACCTCCGGCTCGACATTTTCCACCACGCAACGGCCATTGATCAAATCCGGCAGCGGTCAGCGTTTCTCACGGCGTCGCCGATGAAAACTATTTCTATGCGATGCTGATAATCCTCGCCGACCGTTTCGTTCCGCCTGAAATGAGTTGAAGGGTTTCACCGGATTTCTTTCCAGCGAGTTGCGCGCCCAGCGGTGATTGCGGCGTGATGACGAGAATCTCCTTTTTGTCGTGAACGACTTCCGTGCCGCCGGCGCGCGGGCCGATGAAATAAAAGCTGCGTTCGCCGCCCTGGTCCAATTCCACCAACGCGCCGAGGCCCACCGGTTCGTCCGCGCCAAACGTGCGCGCGGGCAGCTTTTCAAATTCGGCGATGGCGGATTTGATTTCCGCGGCCTGCCGGGACTGGCCGCGGGCGAGGTAGGAGGCTTCCAGGCCGCGTGTGTCGTATTTGTTCTCCGCCTTGCTTGACTCGTGCGTCGCCTCGGCGCGCGAGGCGTTTGCGGCGCGGAAATACGTTTCCAATTCGTCCGCCAGCCGGGCGACGATTTTTTTGAGGATGGCGCGTTTGTTCATTCGAGCGCGTTCGGATAACGCATTCGCGGAACGGCGTCAAGAAGCGCGAATGCGAGAAATTTTCTCGCCCGCGCATCATTTTGCCGGTTTAATTTCCGCCGCATGAAACAAAAAGCCTACGCCGCGCGCCGGCGTTGACATTGACCTCGGCAACAAAGTCAAAGCCACCCTGCCCCAATTGCTCGCGGCCACGCATCGCCGCGAGGTGCTCGGCAAGGTCGGCGGCTTCGGCGGCCTGTTCGCGCTCGACCTCAAGAAATATCGCGAGCCGGTCCTCGTGTCTTCCGTGGACGGCGTCGGCACCAAGCTCAAAATCGCCTTCGCGATGGACCGCCACGACACCATCGGCGCGGACCTCGTGAACCATTGCGTGAACGACATCGCCGTGCTGGGCGCCGAACCGCTGTTCTTCCTCGATTATCTCGGCACGGGCAAGCTGGAGCCGCACGTTTTCACGGACATCATCAAGGGTTTTGCCCGCGCCTGCGCGGAAAACCATTGCGCGCTCATCGGCGGCGAGACGGCGCAGATGCCGGGCTTTTACCAGAAGGGCGAATACGACGTGAGCGGCACCATCGTCGGCGTGGTGGAGAAAAGCAAAATGCTCAACGGCCAGAAAACCGTGAAGCGCGGCGACGCGGTCATCGGCATCGCGTCGAGCGGCCTGCACACCAACGGCTATTCGCTTGCGCGGAAGATTTTCTTCGAGCAGTTGAAATTGAAACCGTCCAGCCGCGTGTCCGGGTTGAAATGCACGATTGGCGAGGAATTGTTGAAGGAGCACATCAGCTACGGCCCGCTGGTGCAGAAGCTGATGAAGAAATTCAACATTCAACATTCAACATCCAACATCCAACATCCAATCAAGGCGTTCGCCCACATCACCGGCGGCGGGTTTGTGGACAACATCCCGCGCGTGCTGCCCAAGTCGCTCGATGTGGTCATCAAAAAAGGCTCGTGGGACATGCTGCCCATTTTCCGGATCATCGCCGAAAAAAGCGGCGTGCCGGACGCGGAATTGTATCAGGTCTTCAACATGGGCATCGGCATGGTCGCCATCGTTGCGGCGGACAAGGCGGACGCGATTTTGAAATTCATCGGCGCACAGAAGCACAATGCCTGGCTCATCGGCGAAGTCGTTAAAGGCAAGGGTGAAGCGCAGGTGGTGTAGCGTCGGGCCTGCGGCCCGAAGACCAAGCCGCAGGCTCGGCGCTCCAACTGAAATTGTCAACACGATGGGCGGCGGATTTTGGATTCCAAATGCGCGTTACTCGTATAATTTGCCAGACAATTCTGCCATGAAAAAAACCTTTGCCGCCATTTTTCTCGCCGCCCTGTCCGGTGCCGCGAACCTGCCCGCCGCCGATTTGACGCTGTGGTATCGGCAGCCCGCCGCCGACAACCAGCCGATGAACGAGGCGCTGCCCATCGGCAACGGGCGGATGGGCGCGCTGATTTTCGGCAAACCTGACCGCGAGCGCTTGAGCCTGAACGAAGACAGCCTCTGGACCGGCACCGACAATCCCGGCGGCGAGGACGGCACGATGGGTTCGTATCAGGTGCTCGGCAACGTATTCATCAACCTGCCGGCGCACGCCAATTCCGCCAATTATCGCCGCGACCTCGATCTGGCCGACGCCATCGCACACGTCAGTTACTCGGCGGACGGCGTGAATTTTCAGCGCCAGTATTTTTCCAGCCATCCGGCGGGGATAACGGTGGCGCAATTTACGGCGGACAAAAAAGGCGCTTACACCGGCAGCATTGAATTGCGCGACGGCCATGGCGCCAAGGCCGTTCTTGACGGCAACCGCTTCACCGTGTCCGGCGCGTTGAACAACGGCCGCAAATTCGAATGGCAGGTGCTGGTGCTGCACCGCGGCGGCTCCGCGACGGTGGCGGACACCAATTCAACGCGCATTGAATTCAAAGATTGCGACAGCCTTACGCTGCTCGTCGCGGCGGGGACGGATTACGCGATGGATTACGCCAGGAATTACCACGGCGAAGACCCGCATGCGCGGGTGACGGCGCAGATTGACGCGGCGGCAAAGAAAAGTTTTGCCAGCCTGGAGGCCGGGCACATCAAGGATTACCTGGCGCTGTTCAATCGCGTCAGCGCCGACTTCGGCGCGTCCAGCGACGCGCAGACCGCGCTGCCCACCGACCAGCGCAAGCTCGAGGCGTTCACGACAGTTGATCCCGGACTTGGAGCGCTGCTGTTCCAATACGGCCGCTATCTGCTGATTTCCTGTTCGCGCCCCGGCGGCCTGCCGGCGAATCTGCAAGGGCTGTGGAACGACAACAATTCGCCGCCGTGGCACAGCGATTATCACGCGAACATCAACGTGGAGATGAATTACTGGCCGGCCGAAGTCGCCAATCTCGACGAATGCCACACGCCGTTCTTTGATTTGATCGCCAGCCAGTTGCCCGCGTGGCGCAAGACGACGCAGGCCGCGCCGGAGTTCAAAACCGCCGACGGAAATTTCGCCAAGCGCGGCTTCGCCATCCGCACCTCGCACAACATCACCGGCGGCATGGGCTGGAAATGGGACAAGACGGCGAACGCGTGGTATTGCCGCCACTTTTGGGAGCATTACGCGTTCGGCCTCGACAAAAATTATCTGCGCGCGACGGCTTATCCGATCATGAAGGAAACCTGCGAATTTTGGGAGGACCATCTCAAAGCGCTGCCGGACGGAAGACTCGTGGTGCCGAACGGCTGGTCGCCCGAACACGGCCCGGACGAGGACGGCGTGAGTTACAACCAGGAAATCGTCTGGGACTTGTTCAACAATTATGTCCAGGCGGCGGACGCGCTCGGCGTGGACAAGGATTACCGCGATAAAATCGCCGCGATGCGCGACCGGCTCGTCACCCCGCAGATCGGCAAATGGGGACAGCTTCAGGAATGGATGACTGACCGCGACGATCCCAACGATCATCACCGCCACACGTCGCATCTGTTCGCGGTTTATCCCGGCGACGAGATCAGCGTGACGAAAACGCCCGAACTGGCGAAAGCCGCAAAGGTTTCGCTCGACGCCCGCGGCATCGCGCCCGACAGCGACGTGCGCGAATGGTCGTTCGCCTGGCGCACAGCGCTTTACGCGCGGCTGCACGACGCCGAAAATGCGCACCTGATGTTGCAGCAATTGTTTTCCTCGCGGAACACCTGCCCGAACCTGTTCGGCCTGCATCCGCCGATGCAGATTGACGGCAACTTCGGCATCACCGCCGGCATCGCGGAAATGCTGGTGCAATCGCAGGCGGGCGAAATTGAACTGCTGCCCGCGCTGCCGGAGGAATGGCCGACCGGCAACATTTCCGGCCTGCGCGCGCGCGGCGGCTACGAAGTCAACGTGGCGTGGAAGGATGGGAAACTCGTTTCCGCCACGGTGAAAAATGTCTCCGGCGACGGCCATTGCAAAGTCCGCTACGGCGGCAAAGTGGCGGAATTCACCCTGAAGCCTGGCAAGGCGAGGACGCTCAACGGCGAACTTGAGTGAATTTTTTGTTTAGAAATCGCGCCGCTCGCGTAATCTGCGGACGGCATTTTCATGAAAATCCTTGTCATCGGTTCGGGCGGACGCGAACACGCCCTCGTCTGGAAACTCGCGCAATCGCCGCACGCCACGCAGATGTGGTGCGCGCCCGGCAACGCCGGCATCGCACAGGAACGACTCGGCAGAAAACGGAGCAAGCCGGTTGAATGCGTCAACATCGGCGCGGAAGATTTGCCCAAGCTGCTCGCGTTTGCGCAGGAAAAGAAAATTGATCTCACCGTCGTCGGGCCGGACAATCCGCTCGCGCTCGGCATCGTGGATTTGTTCCAGAAGAACGGACTGAAAATCTGGGGCGTGAACCAAAAGGCCGCGCAGTTTGAGTCCTCCAAAGTTTTCTCCCAAAAGTTCATGGAGAAATACGGCATCCCGACCGCCGCCGCCGGAACGTTTGACGAGCCGGTCGCCGCGAAGAAATTTGCCGCGTCACTCGGCAAATGCGTGGTGAAAGCCGACGGCCTCGCGCTCGGCAAAGGTGTTTTGATTTGCGCCAACCAACCGAGGCGGAAAAAGCCGTGGACGAAATCATGGTCGGCAAGGCGTTCGGCGCGGCGGGCGCGCGCGTGGTCATTCAGGAATTTCTCGAAGGCATGGAAATTTCGCTGCACGCGCTGTGCGACGGCAAGACGGCAAAATTTTTCCCACGTCGCAGGACCACAAGCGCGCGCTCGGACGGCGACCTCGGCCTGAACACCGGCGGCATGGGCACGTATTCGCCGACGCCGTTTTTGACCGACGCGCAACTTGCCGACACCGCGAAGAAAATCCTTGAGCCGTTCATGCGCGGCTGCGCGGCGGAGGGCATTGATTATCGCGGCCTGCTGTATCCCGGCGTGATGCTCACGAAAAACGGGCCGAAGGTTTTGGAATTCAACGCGCGCTTCGGCGATCCTGAAACGCAGGTTTATCTGCACGCGCCTGGAAAACGATTTGGTGGAACTGCTCGACGCCAGCGCGAGCGGCACGCTGGGCAAAATCGAATTGAAATGGAAGTCCGGAAGCGAGCGTGTGCGTGGTGATGGCCAGCGGCGGTTATCCGGGCAATTATCCGAAAGGGCAAAATCATTTCCGGCCTCGATGCCGCGAACGCACTGCCGCACACGAAAGTTTTCCACGCCGGCACGGCGTTGAAGGACGGCCAGATCGTGACCAACGGCGGCCGCGTTCTCGGCGTGACGGCGCTGGGCAAAGATTTGAAAGCCGCGCAGGCCGCCGCCTACGCCGCCGTGGAGAAAATCCATTTCGACGGCGCGCACTTCCGCCGCGACATCGCGGCGAAGGCGTTTTAACTGCTTTCTTGACCGGCTGTATGCGTCGGCGACTCCGCCGGCCTGAAAGGCGAACCCGCTTTTGTCAGCGGCGGCCTCGCCTTTGAGAAAGGCCGGTTCGCCGTCGCCGACTCCTGACCCGCCTTTGCCGACGGCGGACCCGCCGGTGAGAAAGGCGGACCTGCCGGTGACGAAGGCGGACTCGCCGTTGGCGAAGGCGAACCCGCCGGTGACGAAGGCGGATCCGCCGGTGACGAAGGCGGACTCGCCGTTGGCGAAGGCAGACCCGCTTTTTTGAAAGGCGGACCCGCTTTTTGAAAAAGCGGGTCCAGTGTAGCCTGCGGCAGAATGATTTACGCCAAAAGCCGCTTTTTCCGCCCAACCGCCTCCCGGGATGGTCAAAAAACGACAGTTGCCTGTTCGGAAGCCGTTCAAGCCACCACGCCACCTACGCCGCCGTAGGGAAAATCCATTTCGACGGCGCGCATTTCCGCCGCGACATCGCGGCGAAGGCGTTTTGAAAATTTACGGCTTGGGAGCCGCCGAATCGACATTCACTTTTTCCCAGGCATCGAAATTTCCGTCGTTGGAAATCGCCGTCTGCACGCTACCATCGGTAAAACCGTAAATGCGCTGCCACGTTCCATCAGGAGACTGGCGGGCAAGCCGTTCGCGAAATGCCAGGGCGTTGTGCGCTTCCGTGCCGGTCATGGTGTTGGTCATGAATTCGACGCCGCCCGCATCAAAGGCACCGCCGTTAAGCGTGCCGTCCCTGATCTTGCCGATAAGATATTTGTTGAACTGAAGATTATTTGTTGGGTATTGATTTGCATGGTCATTCATGAACATCCGCAAAACCAGACCCAGTTGCTTGGTGGCATTCTGCACCGCGACCTGGTGGGCTTGAAACTGCGCCTGGGCGGACACCGCCTCCTTGAAATTCGTTTCTGCGGCGGCGGCTCGTTTGCCGGCCTCGGCCACCTGATTTCGCAGCACGCCGACTTCTCCGCGAAGTTTCAGCAACTCGTTGTTTCCGTTTGAAGAGCCGGCATTCCCGGTGTTCATGGCGGCCAAACGATTCACAGCCTCATCGCGTTCCTGTTGCAATTGCTGGCGTGTCTGTTCCTGCGCCGCTTGTTGTTGCTGGAGCGTTTGGTTTTGTTCGCGCAATTGCGCGGCTTGGTGTGCTTCAAAAATTCCGGTTCCGATGGCGGCGGTGAGCGCCGCGCCGATAATTGTTTTTTGCAGAGTAGTCATGGCTATGATTTTGGTTGTGGCGATGGCGGTTGAAGTGGTGACGGCAGTCCCGGCGAGTGCAGCGGCAGAAATGGCGGCGGCCAGCCCCACCGGCGCAGATTGGACGGCATTGGCGGAAATTAGGACGGCCAGTCCGCCAGCACCGACGGTGATTTTCTCTTGGGAAAAGAATTCGCGCAGTTTTTCCACGGCGCGGCTCACGCGCTTTTGGGCGGCGTCCTCGGACGCGCCCAGGGCCTCGCCGACTTCGCGCAGGCTTTTGTTTTCAAAATAGCGCAGCAGCACCGCGCTGCGGTCGGTTTCGTCGAGCGCGGCCATCGCGTCGTCGAGCAGCGGCGCGATTTGCGTCCAGTCGTTGGCGGTCGCATTCATGTTGTTCATCTCCACGGCGATTTGTTCGCGCAACTGGCGGCGCGATTCCTTGCGGATGGCGTCAATCGCCGTCCGGCGCGTGACGGCGTAAAGCCAGGGCGTCAGGGAACTGACAGGCGGGGCTATCCGTCTCTTTTGTAGGCGACGAGGTAACGAGTCGTTCCGAAATGCACTCCTCACGTCGTGCCCTACAAAGTTTGCCGGCGTTCCGCGCGAGGTCGGCGAAGACGGATTGCGCGATTTCCTCGGCGAGTTGCGGCGAGCGGACCTGCCGCAGCGCGGCGGAATAGACGAGGTTCAAATGCCGCCGGACGATTTCGGCAAAGGCGTCCTGCGAGTTTCGCCGCGCGTATTGCTCCAGCAAATCCAAGTCGCTTGTCATGCTTTTGAGAGTATATCGCCGCCGGCGGGCCAAATCCGACAAACATTATTCCGGCAAGGGCTTTGGAGAATCCGATCAGCCGAAGAACTGCGCGTCAGGTGCAATAGGTCAGGAAGTTGAGTCCGCGCCGGCGGCCTTGTTCTCGAACAGGCTGGGCGCGGAGGCGCGGGCGAGCTCCAGGCAGCGCGCGAAAATTTCCGCCGGCGATTCGCATTGCAGCGCGAACGCGGCCAGCGCCTGGGCCTCGCTCAATTTGATGCGGCGGATGATGTATTTGACCTCGTCAATGACGGGCGGCGCGGCGCTCAATTCGTCCACGCCCAGGCCGATCAGCAGCGGCGCGAGCACCGGGTCGCCGGCGATCTCGCCGCAGACGCCGGCCCAGATGCCGTTGGCGTGCGCGGCGTCCACGGTCGCCTTGATGAGGCGCAGGATGGCCGGATGCGTCGGCTCGTAAAGGTGCGAAACCTTTTCGTTCGTGCGGTCGGCGGCGAGCGTGTATTGGATGAGGTCGTTGCTGCCGATGCTGAAAAATTTCACGCGCTTGGCCAGCGCGTCGGCGACGAGCGCGGCGGACGGAATCTCGATCATCGCGCCGATTTCCAGGTTTTCCGTCGAACGGGATGTTTTCGGCGCGCAATTCGGCCTTGCATTTCTCGACGAGCGCGTTGGCCTGGTTCAGTTCGTCCAGACCGGAAATCATCGGATACATCATCTTCACGTTGCCCTCGGCGCTGGCGCGCAGAATGGCGCGGAGCTGGGCGCGGAACAATTCCGGCTGCGCGAGGCAGAACCGGATGGCGCGCCAGCCGAGAAACGGATTGACCTCCCGGGCGAGCTGCAGGTGCGACGCAAATTTGTCGCCGCCCAAATCGAGCGTGCGGATGATGACCGGATGCGGCTTCAACGCGGCGGCGACCTCGCCGATAGACTTTGCATTGCTCCTCCTCGCCGGGCAGGCTGTCGCGGTTGATGAAAAGAAATTCCGTGCGGAACAGGCCGACGCCTTCCGCGCCGTGGGCGATGACGGATTCCACGTCGTGCTGGTCCTCGATGTTCGCGGAAAGGTGGATGGTCTTGCCGTCGAGAGTGACGGCGGGCTGGCGCTGGATTTCGCGCAGCTTTTCGTCGAGCGACGCCTTGATTTTCGCCAGTTGGCCGTATTCAAACAGCGTCTGGTCGGTCGGGATTGACGATGACGGTGCCGTTGTAGCCGTCGAGCAGCGCGTAATCGCCGGTTTCCAGCTCCTCGCTGACGGTTTGCAGGCCGACGACCGCCGGAATGTCCAGCGACCGCGCCATGATGGCCGTGTGCGAGGTCTTGCCGCCGATGTCGGTGGCAAAGCCGAGCACGAATTTCTTGTCCAGTTGCGCCGTGGTGGACGGGCTTAAATCGTGGCTGACCAGGATGCACGGCTCGGACAAATGGCGCAGATCGAAGGCGTCCTTGACCTCGAGCAAATTGTCGAGCACGCGCGCCGGTGAGGTCGCGCAAATCGGTGGCGCGCTCGCGCAGATATTCGTCATCCACGTCCGCCAGCGCGGCGACGTAGCGTTCGGCCACGGAATGAAAGGCGAACTCGGCGTTGACCTTTTGCTCGCGGATCAGCCGGATGACCTCCTCGATAAGCACGCGGTCTTCCAGCATCAGCAGGTGCGCGTCAAAAATGTCCGCCTCCGCCGCGCTCATGCTGGCGGCGACGCGGCGCTGCACCTCGGTGATTTGCTGGCGGGTCTTGACGAGCGACTGCTCGAAACGGCCGACCTCCTCGACCACCTCGCCGTCGGCCAATTCGCGCCGCGCGATGACGTGGCGGGCGCGGCGGAGGACAAGAATTTTCCCGCGGCAAACACCGGCGGAAACGGCGATGCCGCGATACACTTTCTCTCCCTTAAGCTGGCCTGACATGCGCTGTATTCAGAAATAACCCAAGCCCGTGCCATTGCAAAGCAATTCCGCCAAAAAAATGAAAATGCCCGCACGAGGCGGGCCTTGGAAATTTCAGATTTCAAATCCCAAATTTGAGATTGAATCACGCGCGTTCCATGTATTTGCCGGTGCGCGTGTCAATTTTGATTTTCTCGCCGGTCTTGATGAACAGCGGCACCTGCAGGGTGATGCCGGTTTCCATGGTGACGGGTTTCTGCACGTTGTTGGCCGAATCGCCGCGGATGCCTTCCGGCGCGTCGGTCACGGTCAGGACCACGCTCGACGGCAATTTCAACGGTCACGGCCTTCTCCTCGACAAAGGTGACCGTCACCAGGCCGTTTTCGACGAGATAATTCTTCGCGTCGCCGACCAGTTCCGCCGCGAGCGTGACCGTTTCATAGTTTTCCGGGTCGGTGAAAACAAAGTCCTCGCCGTCCTTGTAGCTGAATTCCATTTTCTTGGTGATCATCGGCACCGGCTCGATGCGTTCGGTGGAGCTGAAGCGCACGTCGGAGGATTTGCCGGTTTTGATGCTGCGGAGGGTCGCCTGCACGAACGCGCGCAGGTTGCCCGGCGTGCGGTGCTGCATGTCGAGGACGACGGTGATGTCGCCGTTGTAATTGATCGCCATGCCGCGGCGAAGATCGTTTGCTGTTGCCATAAAAATAAAATCAGTGCGCTGGTTTTCCCAGAACGCGAGCCGCGAAACATAACCGAAAATAAGACGAAGGCAAGAGGCGATTTCAGCAAAAATCGGGTTGGCAGTGGATAAAACGGGTCGTTTGCTGTGAATAACACCCGCTTGACACCCCAAAGTTTTGTGTGCTACAAATTGCCGACCACAATTAGCTGTGGATTTATGCGTTGCCCGAAGTGCGGTTGTCAGGAAGATAAGGTCATTGATTCGCGCGCCTCGCGCGAAGGCGCGACCATCCGCCGCCGCCGCGAATGTGAAAAATGCGGACACCGCTTCACCACTTACGAGGAACTGGAACACGAAGGGTTGATGGTGCTCAAGCGCGACGGGCGGCGCGAGGAGTTCTCCCGCGAAAAACTCCTGTCCGGCATCAAGAAGGCCTGCCAGAAACGCCCCATCAGCCCGAAGGCGATGGACGATTTGGTGGACCACATCGTGGCCGCCGTGACGGAAAAATTTGAGAACGAAGTGCCGGGCGAATTCATCGGCAAACTGGTCATGGACGGCCTGCGCGAATTGGACGATGTCGCCTACGTGCGATTTGCCAGCGTCTATCGCCGGTTCCAGGAAGCCACCGATTTCGTGCAGGAAGTCAAAAAACTGGAGGCCGCCAAATGATCGCGCTGCAATCCGACTGCCTGCATCTTCCGGCTCGCCAACGGCGAAAGCGTCCCCTGCTCGGCGGAGATGATCAATTTCGAAATCACCGGCAACGCCTGCGGCGTGCTCGACCCCGAAGTGCTCCGCCACGCCGCCGCGTCCGTCTTTCACTATTTCAGAAGCGAACTCGAACGCGAAACCGTCACCGTCGGCGAATTCGCCGCAGCGCTGGAAAAAGTCCTGCGTCATCTCGGCTTTACCATCCGCGCCGGCGGCATCGAAACCGATCCGCGGGAAACCGGCGAGACCGACCTCGGCCGGCTCGCGCGCGAATCCGCCGACAGCCTGGAGCTGTTCTTCTATCCGCGCCTGCGCGACGAATTGCGCGCCCAGCTCCGGCAATCGCCGCGCCTCGTGCGGTTTTCGCGGATTGCGCGGCTGCGTCAAGCAGCTTGCCGGCGCGCGCCGCTGGAGTTTCCGATGCGAACAATTGCAGGACCAGATCGTCGAGTATTTGCGCGGCTGCCTGACCGCCGAACCGGAGCAGAAAGAGTGCGCGCTGGTGGTGGAATGAAGTTGGACTCGAATTTCGCTAATTAGTATTTGGCCGGAAACTCCCGATTTTGGAAACGTTTTGGGACATTGAGGGTGGCGGTGCTACGGTGCCGCCCGGTTTTTCGGCACGACCTGGCTCAAATCGTTGAAAGTCTCCGGTGACGGCGACACCGCTTCTGTCGGTCTTGGCGCGCCGTTGGTTCAGGTGACTTCAGTTGGGTGTTCGCGCCAGCAGTTGCCGCCCGATCACATGCAGATTGTAGCTCATCACGCCGTAGCCCACGTAGCGCAGACAACCTTTGATCCCCAGATCCAGGCACCGGTTCAAGCCGTGATGCTCCAGGCTGTTGATGTCGCTTTCCACCGCGCTGTGCTGTTGGCGCAGCGCCACAAATCGTTTTTCATTTTCGCGTTGGGTCTGCGCCGCGTTCTTTTTGCCCCGCGCGGGCATCACCACCGTCGGCACATACAGGCTCAACAACGCCCGGTCTGCTTCCCGCGTGAAGCCTTTGTCGAAACTCAAACTGGCCACCGCGCCGGCGCCGTAGCGACCCGACAACCGGTCGGCCAGGGGCACGCTCCGGTCCACGTCGGCCAAGGCATAACCCAACGGGTCACGATACTTCACGATCAAATCCACGCACTTGCGCCCCGCGTCCCAGAGCAGGTTCAGGTCGGTGGGAAAATGCACGTCGGTTTCCAGCACGCAAGTGTCCACCTTCACTTCAAGCGCCGCGACGGGCGCGCCGTCTTTTTTTGCGAACACCTCTCTTCCGGCCGCCGCGATGCGCGCGTTGATCTGTTGCAGCAACTCCTCGTCCAGCAGCGCGACGTTGTCCCGTAGCGTCTGGTGGCCAAACCTTTTTGCCTGGTCATCCCAGGGCGTGGCCGGCAGTCCCAGCATCTGGCGGATGAGCAGGTGATGATTGGCCATATCTTCCATCCGATCCCAGTCGGCGTCCAGACCCAGCCGCACGACGCCCAGCACTAGAATTTGCCACAAGTCCATGCCCGGGCGACCGGTCGCCTGCTTGCCGGCCAGAATCTTGGCTTCCAGCAGGGCGAAGATCTCCGCCTTGAGCGTGGAGTGCATCCAAATCCATTGCAGTCCGGCCAGCAGCGGCGGCAGTTCGTCCCGGCTCTTGAGCGGCAGACGAATCTTTTCGATGGGCGTGATCTGGAGGTCGGGTTCGGACGGGTAACGTTGGCGCATGGCGATGAAGGTTGCAGGTTCAGACGACCAATTCCCTGAAAAGTTTCAATCAATACTTCAACATTCGCAGACTGGCAGCCGCGCCAAACGCAATGTCCACAAGCTCCCGTGCGTTTCGTTACCGGCACTAATTAACGCGAATGAAAAACAGAGGGATGAGTGTCTTCACAGTTCGAAATAATTCGTGACAATTCGCGCAATACGCGTCAAAACGTCTTGATGAGCAAGACCCTGTTTGAAAAAATCGTTGCGCGGGAAATCCCGGCGAACATCGTTTACGAGGATGATTTGGTGCTGGCGTTCCACGACATCAAACCACAGGCGCCGGTGCATGTATTGATTATTCCCAAGCAACCCATCCCGCGCGTTGCCGAAGCCGGACCGGACGACCACGAAGTCCTCGGCCATCTGCTGCTGAAGGCCGCCGGGGTTGCGGACCAACTGGGCTTGAAGAAGGGCGGCTACCGGCTGGTGATCAACAATGGCCCCCATGCCGGCGAAGCCGTGCCACACCTGCACGTTCACATTCTCGGCGGACGCCCCATGGCCTGGCCGCCGGGGTGATCACAGATATTTCCGCAACACATTTCCAAGGCGCTTGATGCCTTCGCGGATGCTTTCCTCGCTGGCGCTGCCGAAGCTGATGCGCATTTCGCGGTCCGGCTTGCGCCGCGACGGGTCGTCGGCATAGCAAATCACGCCGGGCACGTAGAGCACGTCGTTCTTGAGCGCGGTCTGGAACACTTTTGATCTCATGCCGGTGGAAACGCCTTTCGGCAGTCGCGCCCAGAAGTAGAGTCCGCCGCCGGCCTCCCAGATTTTCACGTCCGGCGGAAAATGTTCCGCCATCGCCTGCTTCATCACGCGCGCCTTCTGGCCGTAACGCTTTTGGATTTTTGCGACGTGCCGGTCGTATTCGCCGGTTTCCAGCGCGCGGGCGAGGAGCTGTTGCAGCAAATTCGCCGTGCCGAAATCGTGGTTGCCCTTGATGCGCTCGACGGCCGTGAACACCGGTTCCGGCAGGCTGCCGAAGCCGACGCGCACGCCAGTCGCGAACGGCTTGCTGTAAGTTCCGGCGTAAATCACGCGGCCTTCCGCGCCGGGCACCATCAGCGCCGAAGGCGGAACGGTAGGGGCGTCCCGATGGGACGACCGAGGACGCCGCAGCGCGGCGTCCCTGACAAAGGACAATTCGCGATACGCCGCGTCTTCAATCAGATAAACCGGATGGCCGGCGGCGCGCTCGAATTTCTTCAGGATTTTCAGCGCGCAGGATTTTTTGGCGAATGAACTCGTCGCGCCAGTCGGGTTTTGAAAATAGGTGACGAGGTAAATCGCCTTCACGCGGCGGAGTTCGCCGGATTTTTTCAGCCGTTCCAAAACCTTTTCGAGATGCGCCAGATCAATCCCGTCTCGTTCCAGCCGGACGCCGCGTGCGCGGATGCCCTGGCTTTGCAGAATGCCCAGGAAAACAAAATACGTCGGGTCTTCGACGAGCACGATGTCGCCTTCGTCGCAAAGGGCTTCGAGCGTCATGTAAAGCAATTGCTGCGAACCGCCGGTGATGAGAAGGCGGGCGGGCGGGTGAATCTTATCGTCCTTGGACCTCGTCCTCGATTTTTGTTCGAGGGCGAGGGACGAGGACGAGAACGAGGAGGATTGTGAATCCAATTTCCGCAGGTGGAGCGCGGTCAATACGCGCAAATTCGTTTCGCCGGCGGTGATGCCGTATTGCAGCGCCGGCCGGCTAATTTTGGACGAGCTTAGAATTTCGTTGAGCAGTTTGCGCGAGATTTCCACCGGCAACGTGGCGTTGTCCGTGAAGCCGGCGGCGAGCGAAATGAGCCTGGGCCGCGTGAGCGCGCAGTGCATGAGCCAGGAAATGGCCGGCAGCGTCGTGCGGCGGTATAAAGCGGACAAGGCGGCTTTCATGGCGAAAGAATCTTAACATTCAGCATTCAACTTCCAACACCGAACATTCTTAAAATCCGGCATTGACACCCGGCGCAAATCTGGTTCAATATCCGGCCCGTTGCGGGAAAATTTATGTATGCCGTCTTAGAAACCGGAAGCAAACAATATCGCGTCGTCGCCGGCGACACGGTGGAAATCGAACGCCTCGAAGCCGAGGCGGGCAAGCCGTTCACGTTTGACCGCGTGCTGCTCGTCAACAACGAGGGCAAATTGAGCGTCGGCTCGCCCACCGTGGCCGGCGCGAGCGTCACCGCGGACGTGGTCGCGCACAAGCGCGGCGAGAAAAAACTCACGTTCAAGATGAAGCGCCGCAAGGGTTATCACAAGAGCATCGGGCACCGCCAGGAACTGACCGTGGTGAAAATCACCGCCATCAACGGCTGATTTTTGATACTCAACCCTCAACCTGCAACTCTCAACCATTTATGGCACATAAAAAAGGTCAAGGCAGCGTTCGCAACGGTCGCGACAGCGTCAGCAAGCGGCTCGGCGTGAAGGAATTTGGCGGCACGTTCGTCACCGCCGGCAGCATCATTGTCCGCCAGCGCGGCAGCAAGTTCACCGCTGGCACAGAACGTCGGCATCGGCCGCGACTGGACCCTCTTCGCGCTCACCGACGGCAAAGTGAAGTTCGACAAAAACAGCCGCCGCGTGAACGTGGTGGCCGAGGCCGCTGCGGCAAATTAAATTTGCAGGGAATGTTTTTGCCGGCGAGGTCAACCGCCTCGCCTTTTTTATTTGCGATTTACGAGCCGGTTGGAAGTTGAAACCCTGCGCGTAAATCGTTAATTGACAAATGTTTATTGACGAAATCAAAATTTACGCGAAAGCGGGCCACGGCGGCAAAGGCTGCGTCGCGTTCCATCGCGAGGCGTTCGTGCCCAAGGGCGGCCCGAGCGGCGGCAACGGCGGACGCGGCGGCAGTGTCATCCTTCAGGCCGATCACGACCTGAACAATCTCATCGCGCAGTATTATCAGCCGCGCCTCATCGCCAAGGACGGCGAGCACGGCCTGGGCAAGGGCATGGACGGCCACGCCGGAAAGGATTTGGTCATCAAGGTCCCCTGCGGCACGCTCGTCTGGCGGCTCAAGGACACCACCCCGCCGACGGAAACGAAAATTCGTTCCGAGGACGAGGATGGGGAGGAGGACGAAAAACCGGCGTTCGCCGCCAGCACGAGCCAGCGTCCGCTGATTCGCACGCCGGCAGCGCGTTTGCGCAGGAAATTGATTTGAGCAAGGAAGCGATGGATTCGCCTGTCGCCGGCGATGAAGTGGAAAGGCGAACTCGTCGCCGACCTCACGCAGCACGGCCAGCAATTTGTATTATGCAAAGGCGGGCGCGGCGGATTGGGCAACCGTAATTTCGCCACCGCGCGCCGGCAGACGCCGCGTTTCGCGCAGCCGGGCGAACCCGGCACGGAGGGCGAATATCTCTTGGAATTGCGCATCATGGCCGAGGTCGGCCTGGTCGGCTATCCGAACGCCGGCAAGTCCACGCTGCTCACGGCCATTTCCAAGGCGCGGCCCGAAAATTGCGCCGTATCCGTTCACCACGCTGCACCCGCAAATCGGCATCGTCGAATACGCCGACTGGAAGCGGCTGACCGTCTGCGACGTGCCGGGCCTCATCGAAGGCGCGCACCAGAACGTCGGCCTCGGCCACGCGTTTCTCCGGCATATCGAACGCTGCAAAATCCTGGTACTGCTGCTCGACATGGCCGGCACCGACGGCCGCGCACCGTGGGACGATTACAAGCAATTGCTCAAGGAACTGGAACTTTACGATCCCGCGCTGCTTGGAGCGGCCGCGCCTGGTCGTGGCGAACAAAATGGACGAGGCGGTTGCCGAGAAAAACTTGAAGCAATTCAAGAAGAAGATCAAAAAGATTTCGCTCCTGCCGATTTCCGCCGCGTTTGACCAAGGCATCGAGAAATTCAAGGACGCAGTTCGCGAAGCGGTGGAGGAGGCGTTGTAGGACAGGCGTCGCGCCTGCCTCGATTTTCAGTTGAAGTTAGAGACAGGCGCGACGCCGGTCCTACGACAATTCCAAAAATCGCATCACGGTGTCGCCATGCTTGAGCATCTTCGCCTCCGTCCACGGCGCGACGAGTTCCAGCGTGTCGCGTTTGGTGTGGCCGAGGACAAATCTTCCGCCGGGCGCAAGCAGCTTCGGCAGATTTTTGTCGTCGAGCAGTTGCTGCGCGAACGAGGTGGAGCGGCGGTTCACGTTTTTCTCACCGTAAGGCGGGTCGGCCAGGATCAAATCGAATTGCCGGCCATTGTTCGCAAGCTGGTGCATCGCGGGAAAAACGTCCTGCGTTCGCACCTCAATGATTCCATCATACCCCGCCGTGGCCGCGTTGTTGCGGATGAATTCGGCGTGGCGGTGCGATTTCTCAATGCACAGCGCCGAGGCCGCGCCGCGGCTCAAGCATTCCAGGCTCAACGCGCCGCTGCCGGCGAACAGTTCCAGCACCCGCGCGCCGACAACCCGCGCGCCGAGCGAGTTGAAGACCGCCTGTTTGACCAAATCGGGCGTCGGTCGGACGTCGAGTCCTTTCGGGACTTTCAGAATCCGCCGCGCCGCCTGGCCGCCGGTAATGCGCATCCGATGAGGGTAGTTGAACTTGGCACCAGTGGCAGCAAGATTCGGAAGTTGTCGCGCTGTGTTTGCGGTTGACTTTTCAGCCGCGATCGCAAATGCTGGTTGCACTCCCATGTTGGTTGCGTGAAAAGTGGGCATGAAACGTTTCTCCTTGTTGGTTGCAGTTGTCTTCGGTTGTTTGGCGGCGGGATGCGTCCACGCTCCTCGCACCCGCGCGGATTTTCTCAAGCTCATCGACCGGCCTCGCGTTCCGGTGGCGGCTCAAGTTCAAGAATTGCCGGCAACGAACGGCCTCGTTCAGATTCGTTTCTCATTCGCCGCGGACGCGAGCAATCGCGTGCCGGGAATTTTGATCGAGCCCGCTAATTTTCCCGGTCGCCGGCCCGTCGTCATTGCTTTGCATGGCACGGGCGGAAATAAAAACAACATGGCCGCGCTCTGCCGCAAACTGGCGGACGCGGGTTTTATCGCGGTCGCTATTGACGGGCGCTATCACGGCGAGCGCAAATCCGGCCGGGGTTCAACCGATTACAATGACGCCGTCGTCCGCGCGTGGCGTGACGGTGGCGAACATCCGTTTTATTACGACACCGTCTGGGACGTGATGCGGCTGGTGGATTATCTGCAAACGCGCGACGACGTGGACGCCAGGCGCATCGGCCTCATCGGCATTTCCAAGGGCGGCATTGAAACTTATCTCACGGCGGCAGCCGACCCGCGCATCGCCGTGGCCGTGCCGTGCATCGGCATGGAAAGTTTTCGCTGGGCGCTCGACAACCGCGACTGGCAGGGGCGCATTGGCACCATTCGACCGGCATTTAACACGATTACGAAGGAAGCGGGCGTGGCGAAACCTGACTCCGCATTCGTTCAGAAATTTTACGACCGCGTCGTGCCTGGAATTTATTCCGAATTCGACGGGCCAGAGCTGGTGACGCTCATTGCGCCGCGTCCGCTGCTGTTCATCAACAGCGATTCGGACAACCACACGCCGCTGCCCGGCGTCAATGAATGCGTCAACGCCGCGCAAAAAGTCTATGCCGCCGACAAAGCCGAAGACCATTTCGCAGTCATCATCCAGAAAAACACCGGCCATCAGGTGAAACCCGAATCCGAACGCGCGGCGATCGAGTGGTTTGTGAAATGGCTGAAGCCGTGACGGCTTGGATTATCGGCCAAACAAATCCATCTGCGGCGGCGGGGCCAGCTGCTTTCAATTTGTCGCGGTCCTGCTGGCGGCGCGGCTGGCGCACGTTGCCTTCGGGCGTGAGTTCGGATTCTTCCAGGTTGCCGAGAATTTGTTTCGCGCGCTCCAGGACCTCCTTCGGCACGCCGGCCAGCCGCGCGACCTGGATGCCGTAGCTCTTGTCCGTGCCGCCCTCGACGATTTTGCGCAGAAACACAATCTGGTCGTGCCACTCGCGCACGGCGACGTTGAAGTTCTTCAGCCGCGGCAGACGCGCCGAAAGTTCCGTCAATTCGTGGTAATGCGTGGCAAACAGCGTCTTCGCGCCGACCTGATTGTGCAGATGCTCGACGATGCTCCACGCCAGCCACAGGCCGTCGAACGTGCTCGTGCCGCGGCCGATTTCGTCCAGCACGATCAGGCTGCGCGGCGTGGCGTTGTTCAAAATGTTCGCCGTCTCGGTCATCTCGACCATGAACGTGGATTGGCCGCGCGCCAGATCGTCGCTCGCGCCGATGCGCGTGAAGATGCGGTCCACCAGATCAATCCGCGCCTCCGCCGCCGGCACAAAACTGCCCGTGTGCGCCAGCAGCGTGAGCAGCGCCACCTGCCGGATGTAAGTGGTTTTGCCCGCCATGTTCGGCCCGGTGATGAGCGCGATTTGAGGACGTATTTCCCTCGCCCCGCCCGAAGCGGGGAGAGGGTGGCCGGAGGCCGGGTGAGGGGAATTGATTTGCGCCACCTCACCCCGGCCCTCTCCCCCGCTCTGCGGCGGAGAGGGAGAAGAAAATCCGCAGCTTGCCAATCCCGTGTCATTCGGCACGAAGCGTTCCTCGACGAGCTGCTGCTCCAGCACCGGATGCCGGCCGTCGCGGATTTGCAACACGCCTTCGTCGCCGACCTGCGGACGGCAAGTAATTATGCAGCCGCGCCGTTTCGGCGAAGGACGCCAGCACGTCCAGTTGCGCCAGCGCGGAGGCGGTCTGCTGGATTTTCGGCAGTTGCCCCAGCACTTCCTCGCGCACGCGCTGGAACAATTCGTATTCCAGCTTCACGCTGCGCTCCTCCGCGCCGAGGATTTTGCCCTCCATCTCCTTCAGCTCCGGCGTGATGAACCGCTCGCCGTTGGCAATGGTCTGCTTGCGGTGATAATGCGGCGGCACCTTGTCCAGGTTCGCCTTGGTGACTTCGATGTAATAGCCGAAGACGGAATTGAACCGCACCTTGAGCGACGAAATGCCCGTGCGCGTGATTTCGTCCGCTTGCAATTTGGCAATCCAATCCTTGCCGCCGCGCTGGGCGGTGCGCAGTTCATCGAGCGCGGCGTCGAAGCCGTCGCGAATCATGCCGCCTTCCTTGATGGCCAGCGGCGGCTCGTCCACGATGGCGCGGGAAATCAACTCCACCAGGTCGGGCGATTCGGCGAGTTGCGATTCCAGAGTTCGCCAGCAAGCGCGGACGGCTCGTCCGCGCGTCCTTCGAATTCGTCTGCAGCAGCCGACGTAAGGAGGCTCTGAGCATTTCCTCGTTCAGAATATCGAGCCTCCGCACGTCGGCCGTCCGCGCTCCGATTTCTGCAGCGTCCGTTTCACCGCCGGGATTTGCTCCAGCGCCATCCGCAAGCGCGACCAGGTCGCGCGCGTTGCCGCTGCCGGAACTCAACCGGCCCAATCGTGCGCTCCAGATCGCGCACCTTCGCCAGTTGCTGCGCGAAAGGCGTCCAGGCCGAAGGAATTTTCGATGAACGTCTGCACCGCCTCCTGCCGCCGGCGAATCGGCTCCACGGTGGCGAGCGGCTGCGAAAGCCAGTTGCGCAGCAGCCGCGCGCCCATCGGCGTGACCGTGCGGTTGAGCGCGCCGTAGAGCGAGGCGTTGCGCGGCGCGTCGTGGTGCAGCGGCTCCAGAATTTCCAGATGCCGCAGCGTCGTGTAATCCAGCGCCAGAAAATCGCTGCGCTGGTAAAACGAAATCCGCGTGAGGTGCTTCACGTCGCGCCGCAAATGCTGCGTCAGATAATGCAGCGCGCCGCCCGCCGCGCCGATGGCGGCGGTTTCGTCCTTCAACCCGAAGCCGTCGAGCGACGCGACCTTGAAATGCTCGCGCACGGTGAACAACGCCGTTTCCGGCGCGAACGTCCAGTCGTCGTAACCGTTCAGGATCTTGAACGCGTCGCGGAGCAAATCACGCAACGCGCGTCGCTTCGCCCGGATAAATGATTTCCGCCGGGCGCAGCCGTTCCAGTTCCGTCAGCAGGGCCGGCTCGGCCTCCAGTTCCGTCGTCAGGAAATCGCCGGTGGTCAAATCCACCAGCGCGAGGCCGAAGGTTTTTCCCGCCGGACAGACCGCGGCCAGGAAATTGTTCCGCTCGGCGACGAGCATCCGTTCGTCGAAATGCGTGCCGGGCGAGAGGATTTGCGTGACCTCGCGTTTGACGAGCTTGCCGGGCCGCGCGTCTTCCAGCTGGTCGCAGATGGCCACCTTGCGTCCGGCCTTGAGCAGCCGGCCGATGTAGGCGTTGGCGGCGTGATGCGGCAGGCCGCACATCGGCACGCCGTTGCGCGCGGTGAGCGCGAGGTTGAGGATTTGCGCGCCGGCCTGGGCGTCCTCGAAAAACATCTCGTAGAAATCGCCGAGCCGGAACAGCAGCAGCGCGTCCTTGGGCAGTTCGCCCTTGATGCGGCGATACTGCGCCATCATGGGCGTGAGTTGGGTTTCGGCGCTGGCCATCGGCCAAAGTTAGGCGGAATTCCGCCAAGTCGAAATGAAATTCTTGCCTGACACGAACCGAAGCGACGATTGGCGGAAAGGATTTGATACGCAAAGTTCAACCACGGACGGACACGGATGGGCCATTCCATCAGACCTGCCGGCGTCTGGCTCAACCATTTTTTCCAGAAATTGTGTGTTTTTTGGCGAAATGGCCGGTTTTGAGGGTTTTAGGCCCAATCTGCGGGTCCAAGACCTGAACTTTTGCGTCCGAAGGTTCAACCTCTGGAGCCAAAAGTTGAGGTTTTGAGGCCAAATGTTGAACCTGGGAATCCGCGAGTTGATGTCGTGAACCCAAGACCCCGGCCTGTGGGAGCAATGGTTGAACCTGTGAGACCAAAGATTCAGGTCTTGAATCCCAAAGTTAAGCCTGCGGACGCGACGGTTGAGGTTGCTGAACCGGGAGGTGAGCTTGTGGGTCCAAAGGTTGAACTTGCGAATCCGCGAGCAGAAGCTGCGGTTCCAATTCCTGGATCTGCGGATTCAATGGGTCAGCCCGCGAGTTCACTGGTTCGGCCGGTGGACGCAAATGTTTGACCGGCTAGGCCGCCGGTTGAAGCCGGGGTGGATTGTCAACATTTCCCGTTTGACAGCCGGGCGGATTGGGGTAAAGAACAGCACGTGAATACCCGTTTGCCAGGCGCGCATGAGAATGCGCTTTGAATGGAGGACAATATGGCCGACACAATTGCTTTCAAACTCAACGACAAGCCGGTCCAGTTGGACGTGGACGGCGAGCGCCCGCTGCTGTGGGTGTTGCGGACCGACCTCGGACTGACCGGCACCAAATTCGGCTGCGGCGCGGGCTTTTGCGGCTGCTGCACCGTGCTCGTTAACCAGCGCGCGTCGCGGTCGTGCCTGCTGAAGGTCAAGGACGTGGCGGGCAAGGAAGTCGTCACCATCGAGGGTCTGGCGAAGGACGGGAAACTGCATCCGCTGCAAAAGGCGTTCATGGACCACGACGGGATGCAATGCGGCTTTTGCACGCCGGGCATGATTCTCACCGGGGTCAGCCTGCTGAAATTCAATCCGCAGCCGACGGAAAAGGACATCCGCTCGGGCCTGGAAAATAATTTCTGCCGCTGCGGCGCGCACGTCCGCATCATCCAGGCCATGCAGCAGGCCGCCGCCGAATTGAAAGGAGCGTAATCATGAACACGAACGATTTTCTGGCGGCCAATTTCCGCGACATCCACAGCTACGAGGATTTCTTCACCAGCAACCGGCGCGATTTTCTCAAGCGCGTCGGCGGCGGCATCGTCATTTTCATGGCGATCAACGAGGCGTTGTTCGGCCAGGAGGAAGCGCCGCGTCCGCGCGGCGGCCGGGGCGGTTTGCCGTCGGATTTCAACGCCTATCCTGCGCATCGGCGAGGACGGGCGCGTGACGTGCTTACACCGGCAAAATCGAAATGGGCCAGGGACCGATCACCTCGCTGCCGCAGGAAGTGGCCGAGGAACTGGACGCGCCGCTCGACATGGTGGACATCGTGATGGGCGACACCGACCTGTGCCCGTGGGACATGGGCACGTTCGGCTCGATGACGACGCGGATGTTCGGCCCGGCGTTGCGCGCGGCGGCGGCGGAAGCCCGGGGCGTCTTGCTGGAACTCGCCGCCGACCAACTCAAGGTTCCGCAAGCCGCAACTCGTCGCCAAGGACGGCGTGATTTCCGATTCGCAGGACCCGAAAAACAAAATCAGCTACGGCCAGTTGGCGAAGGGACAAAAAATTGAGCGGCATTTGTCGGCAAACGCTTCGCTCAAAGCACCCGGCGCAATTCAAAGTCGTCGGCCAATCGCACATGCGCCATGACGGCGAGGCGAAGGTCACCGGGCAAGGCGCATTACGCGGCGGACATCCGCGTGCCGGGAATGCTTTACGCGAAAATTCTGCGCCCGCCCGCGCACGGCGCGACGTTGAAGAGCGTGGACACGTCAGCCGCGAAGGCGGTTGCCGGCGCGCAGGTGATCCAGGATGGCGATTTGATTGCCGTGCTGCACCAATTTCCCGATGTGGCCGAAGTCGCGCTCGGAAAAATCAAGGCCGATTGGGACACGCCGGCGGCGACATTCGACGACAAAACAGTTTACGACCATTTGCAAAGCGTCGCGCCGCAGCCGCGAACTTTGGCGCACGGCGGCGATTTGGACGAGGGCAAAAAGAATTCCGCGAAACAATTCGATTCAACCTACCTCAACGCCTACGTCGCGCATTCGCCGATGGAGCCGCACGCCGCGCTCTGCCAGATCGAAGGCGACAAGGCGACGGTCTGGGCCTCGACGCAAAATCCGTTCGGCGCGCGCGACTCAGATTGCCGGCGCGATTGGGTTTCCGGCGGAGAAAGTCCGCGTCATCACGCCGTTTGTCGGCGGCGGATTTGGCGGCAAGACCAACAACCAGGAAGCGGTCGAGGCCGCGCGGCTGGCCAAGACTCGCCGGCAAGCCGGTGCAGGTGATGTGGAGCCGCGAGGAGGAATTTTTCTACGACACCTTCCGTCCCGCCGCCGTCGTGAAAATCGCTTCCGGCGTGGACGCCGCGGGCAAAATGGCGTTTTTGGGATTACGACGTTTATTTCGCCGGCGAACGCGGCGCGGCGCAATTTTACACCGTGCCGAACCATCGCACGGCGTCGCGCGGCGGCGGCTTTGGCGGGTCGAACGCGCATCCGTTTGCCACCGGCGCCTGGCGCGCGCCCGGCAACAACACCAACACCTTCGCCCGCGAATCGCAGATTGAAATCATGGCCGCCGGCGCGGGCATTGATCCGGTGCAATTCCGCCTGAACAATTTGAGCGACCCGCGCATGATCCGCGTGCTCAAGGCCGCCGCCGACAAATTCGGCTGGACGCCCGCCAAGGGGCCGAGCAAGCGCGGCCTCGGCGTGGCGTGCGGCATTGACGCCGACACCTACGTCGCCGCCATCGCCGAGGTGGCCGTGGACAAGGACAAGGGCACCGTCCAGGTGAAGCGCGTGGTTTGCGCGCAGGACATGGGCGTGGTCATCAACCCCGAGGGCGCGAAGATTCAATTGGAAGGCTGCGTCACGATGGGCCTCGGCTACGCGCTCACCGAGGAAGTCCATTTCAAGGGCGGCCAGGTGCTGGACACGAACTACGACAGCTACGAGCTGCCGCGTTTTTCCTGGGTGCCGCAAATCGAATCCGTGCTGATCGAGAACAACGAAAATCCGTCCGGCGGCGGTGGCGAGCCGGCGATTGTCTTGATGGGCGCGCTGGTGGCCAATGCGGTTTATGACGCGACCGGCGCGCGGCTGTTCCAATTGCCGATGACGCCGGAGCGCGTCAAGGCGGCGTTGCAAAAAGCTTGAAGGACCGGGAGCGCCGGGAATTTTCGCGCCCCGTCCCCGGAAGTGCCCGCATCCTGACATGGCGCCGCAGGATTTCCCGTCTTTGAATTTATTTTTGAACATTTTCCTCCTAAATTGTCAAAGTTCTCAAAAATCGTGTGAATTGTTGTTCTCGGTTCATTGGTAATTTCGCTCGCATCCTTCGCGGAAATTGCAAGCGGTTGATATGATTAAAGTTCAGAATCTGGCGAAACATTTTGGAACAAAACGGGCCGTGGACGGGATTTCTTTCTCCGTGGACCGCGGCGAGGTGCTGGGCTTTCTCGGCCCCAACGGCGCCGGCAAATCCACCACCATGCGCATGATCACCGGCTTCCTCCCGCCGACCGGCGGCTCGGTGACCGTCGGCGGTTTCGACATGGTGGAGCATCCCATTCCCGCCAAGAGGCTGATCGGCTACCTGCCGGAAAACGCGCCCGCCTACACGGACATGACGGTGCATGGGCTTCCTGAATTTCGCGGCGGAAATCCGCGGCTTGCGCGGCGACGCCCGGAACAAAGGCCGTCAACCGCGTCGTCGAAATGTGCTTCCTCGAATCGGTGCTGCATCAGAGCGTCGAGACGCTTTCCAAAGGCTACCGCCATCGCACCTGTTTCGCCCAGTCCATCATTCATGATCCCGACGTGCTGGTGCTCGACGAGCCGACGGACGGGCTGGACCCGAACCAAAAGCACGAGGTGCGGCAGCTGATCCGCCGCATGGGCGAGAAGAAGGCGATCATCTTTTCCACGCACATTCTGGAGGAAGTGGATGCGGTCTGCTCGCGGGCCATCATCATTGACCGCGGCAAGATCGTCGCCAACGGCACGCCGCAGGAGTTGCGGCAGAATCGGAATGGGCCGGCGCGGTGACGCTGCGGGTCAACGGCGTGGCGGCGAGCGCGGTGACGGCGAAAGCTTGAACCAGGTGCCGCTGGTCAAACGAGTCGCCACTGGATGAAAAGCACGGCCGCGTGACGGTCCGGGTTTCCCGAACGGCGGCGCGAACGGCGCGCTGGCGCGCGAGGCCATCGGCGAGGCCGCGCACGACTGGCAGATCGAGCAATTGCAGCACGGAGGAAGGCCGGCTGGACGAAGTCTTCCGCAGCATCACCATGCCGGACACGAAAAATGACGTCAAATTTCAAATGAATTCTCTCGGCACACATCTGGACCATCACCAAGCGCGAATTGCGGCGCGTATTTCGCGTCGCCGCTCGCCTATGTCTTCATCGTGATCTTCCTGCTGCTGTGCGGGTTCTTCACGTTCTTCGTCGGCGGCTTTTTCGAGCGCGGCGAGGCGTCGCTGGCGAACCCTTCTTCGATGTGGCATCCGTGGTTCTACCTGTTCCTTGTGCCGGCGGTGGGCATGCGCCTGTGGGCGGAGGAGCGGCGCGTGGGCACGCATCGAATTGCTGCTGACCATGCCCATCACCGCCTGGCAGGCCATCGTCGGGAAATTCCTGGCCTCCTGGCTTTTCCTGGGCCTGGCGCTGGTGCTGACGTTCCCGGTGGTCCTCACGGTGAACTACCTCGGCCACCCGGACAACGGCGTGATTTTGACCGCCTACCTCGGGAGCTGGCTGATGGCCGGCGCCTATCTGGCCATCAGTTGCATCACCTCGGCGATGACGCGCAGCCAGGTCGTCAGCTTCATCATCTCGGTGGTGGCTGTGCCTGTTTCTGATTCTGGCCGGATTTCCGCCGGTCATCAATCTGCTGGAACAGTTGCGCCAACTGGCAATGGCTCGTGGACATCGTCACGTCCTTCAGCGTGATGACGCATTTCGACGGCTTCCAAAAAGGCGTGCTTGATTCGCGCGACGTGATTTTCTTCCTGTCGGTCATCGGGTTTTCGCTGTTCACCACCAGTGTGATTCTGCGCACCCATCGCGCGGGCTGAGCCGGAGGCAACGATGCAAAAGAAATCGCTTCAAACAATTCTCTATTCGACTCGGCGGCATCGTGGTGATGCTCGGTCATCCTGATCGCGGTCAACTTCATCGCCGGCGCGGTTCCGCTGCGCGCTGGACCTGACGCAGGAAAAGGCCTACACCCTTTCCGCCGGCACCAAGGCGATTCTCAGGAAGCTCGATACGCCGGTGACCATCCGCTTCTACTGCACGCAAAGCGAGACGGCGACGCCGGAGACCGTGTACCTGAAAGACTACGCGCGCAAGGTCGAGGACCTGCTGGACGAATACAAGCAGGTCGCCGGCAGCAAGCTCATCATCGAGAAATACGACCCGCAGCCGGATTCGGACGCGGAGGATTCGGCGCGGCTGGACGGCATCGAGCCGCAGCAACTGCCCGGCGGCGACAAGTTTTATCTCGGCCTGGCGGTCAAGTGCGCCGACGCAGCGCAGGCGATTCCGTTCCTCGCGCCGAACCGCGAGCGGCTGCTGGAATACGACATCACCCGCGCCATCTCCCGCGCTGGAACGCCGGAAAAGCCGACCATCGGCATCATGAGCCCGCTGCCGGTTTTCGGCGTGCCCTCCAACCCCATGATGCAGCAGATGGGCCAGCAGGGCAGCCAGCCGTGGACCATCGTCACCGAGTTGAACAGCGATTTCAACGTCAAGCGCGTCGGCATGGACGCCGATAAGATTGACGACGACATCAAGCTGCTGCTGGTGATCGCATCCGAAGGACATCTCCGACAAGGCGCAATATGCCATTGACCAGTTCATCATGCGCGGCGGCAAACTGATCGCGTTCCTCGACCCGCAGTGCCTGGCCGACAAGCCGCCAGCAAAATCCAGATGATGGGCAACATGGGCGGCGGCGGTTCGTCCTCGCTCGACAAGTTGCTCAAGGCCTGGGGCATCCAGTTCGACACGAGCAAGGTCGTGGCCGATCTGAATTTCAAAATGCAGTTGCGCGATCGCAACGGCCAGCCGCAGGACGCGCCGGCGTGGCTGGGCCTGACGCCCGACGGCATCAACCGGGACGACATCGTCACCAGCCAGCTCGACAGCCTCTGGCTGCCGATGTGCGGCGCGTTCACCGGCACGCCCGCCGCCGGCCTCAAGGAAACCGTGCTGCTCCACAGCTCCAAGGACTCGCAATTGGTGGAGGCTTCATGGCCAAGCTGTCCGGCGACAGCATGATGAAGGATTTCAAGCCGTCCGGCGTGAACTACAACCTTGCCGATCCGCCTCACCGGCAAATTCAAGACCGCGTTTCCCGACGGCGAGCCGCAGGACGTCGGGGACACAAATGCCGTCGCGAAAGCCGCCGACAATTCCTTGAAGGAATCCAAGAGTGAAACATCCGTGGTGCTGGTCGGCGACGCCGACATGCTGGCTGACGATTTTTCGCTGCGCAAAATTGACAGCCCGTTCGGCGCGATGCAGACGGCCGATGAACGCCAATCTCAACCTCGCGCAGAACCTCGTCGAGCAGATGACCGGCGACAGCAACCTGATCGCCGTGCGCAGCCGCGCGTCGTTGAGCCGCCCGTTCACGCGCGTGAAAAAAATGGAGGCCCAGGCCGAGGCGCGCGGCCAGGCCAAGATCGAGGAATTGCAGCAGAGCTTGAGCGACACGCAGCAGCGCCTAAGCGAACTTCAGCAACAGAAGAACGACAAGGACCAGCGCTTCATCCTCTCGCCGGAACAGCAGGCCGAGATTGCACAATTTCCGCAAGAAGCAGGCGGAGGTCGGGCGCGAATTGCGCCAGGTGCAGAAGGATTTGCGCAAAGAGGTCGTCTCGCTGCAGACGCGGCTCACCTGGCTCAACATTCTGGCCATGCCGCTCGCGGTCACGGCGGCCGGCGTGACGATGGCGGCTGATCAAACGCAGAAAAACTTCGGCCAAATGAACCGGAAACAATTCATCATTCTGCTGGTGCTCGTCGTCATCCTCGGCGGCGCGGGGCTGCTGGTGCGCCAGCGCAATCGCGCTTCCTGGCAAAATTCCAGCCAGTCCATCGGCCAGAAACTCCTGCCCAATCTGGCCGTCAACGACGTCGCGCAGATCACCGTCAAGTCCGGCACGAATGAATTGAACCTCGCCAAGCGCGACAACCTCTGGCGGGTGCATGAACGCGGCGATTACCCGGCAAACTTTTCACAGATCAGCGAGCTGCTCCTGAAATTCGCCGACTTGAAAATTGTCCAGACCGAGGAAATCGGGCCGTCGCAACTGGGCCGGTTCGATCTGCTGCCGCCCGGTCCGGCCACAAACACCGGCACGCTCGTCGAATTCAAGGACGCCGGCGGCAAGACGTTCGATTCCGTGTTGCTTGGCAAGAAACATTTGAACAAACCGGCAACGGATTCGCCCTACGGCGGCGAAGGCTGGCCGGACGGCCGCTACGTCCGGGCCGGTGACGCGAAAAGCGTCGTCGTAATTTCCGACCCGCTGGACAACGCCGAACCGAAGCCGGAGTCGTGGCTGAACAGGGATTTCTTCGGCATCGAAAAACCGCGGGCGATTGCCGCGCAATTTTCCGAAGCGACGAACTCCTGGAAGCTCACGCGCACCGCCGAGACGAATGATTGGGAGCTGGCCGACGCCAGGCCCGGCGAGGAACTGGATCCGTCAAAAATCTCCAGCGTCACCAGCGCATTCACTTCGCCCAGCTTCAGCGACGTTTTGCCCGGCAACACACCGCCTGAAATATCCGGCCTGACCAACGCAACCACGTTGAGCGTGGAGACATTTGACGGTTTTACTTACGCGGCAAAGATCGGGGCGCAGCGCGACGGGAATTGTCCGCTGACGATTTCCGTCACCGCCAATCTGCCCGCGCAGCGCGCCGCCGCGAAGGACGAAAAATCCGCGGAAACGGCCAAATCGGACAAGGAATTTCAAGACCGGCAAAAAGCCCTCGCCGACAAGCTGGCGAAGGAAAAGCAATTCGGGAATTGGATTTATCAGGTGCCCGCCGACGCGGTGGACTCGCTGTTGAAAAAGCGCGGACAACTTTTGGCCGAACCAACGGCCGGTCAAACCAACGCGCCGCCGGCGCTCGCGAACTGACTGGAGTGTGGCTTGCGGATTCCATTAAATCGGGCAACGAACCCGCCAACAGTGCGTGCGTGCTCAACTGGCCGTGACGCGGAGCGCGTCAAGACGGCAGTGTAATAAGCCTGAACGACCGGAGCGCGGGCGGCCCGCCCGCGAGTTTCCGGCTTTGGGTCACGCGGACGAGCCGTCCGCGCCCCGCTTGGCAATTTCCGCAGCGAAGCCTTCGCGGAAATCGGGAAACCGGAATTCATATTTCAACTCCGCCCGCAATTTGGCGTTGCTGACGCGCTTATTCGTCACGCCGCGCTTGCGCAGGATTGCCGCGTCCGGCGGAATTTCCGGCGGCAACGGGCGTTTCAATTCCATCGCCAGCCACTCGAAGAATTTCAACTGCGTCACCGGCTCGTTGTCCACCGCGTTGTAAATCTCGCCGGGGTTGCCGCGCTCCAATGCCGCGAGGATGCAGCCGGCCACGTCGTCGCGGTGAATCATGTTCAGCCAGCGCGAGCCGTTGCCCTCGATGCGCGCCTCGCCGCTCACAAATTGCCTGAACCGGCGCCCGCGTCCCGGCCCGCAAATTCCCGCCACCCGCAAAATGACGGCGGGAAATTTGCGTTCAGCCTCCGCCGCCAGCAGTAATCTTTCCGCCTCAACCAAAACCCGTGCGGTTTCCACCTCCGGTTCCGCCGGACTTTCTTCGGTCACGACCGAACCGTCGTTTTGCCCATAAACGCTCGTGCTGCTGGTGTAAATGAATTTCTCCAGCGGTGTGCCGGCGAGCCAGGAAATCAAATTGCGATTTCCCTCCAAATAGATATCCCGGTAATCATCCGTGCTGCCACCGGCGGACGCAACACAATTTACGACCCAATCAAAGTTGTGGGGCAATTTAGCGAGTGCTTCCGGTTCGGTGATGTCGGCCATAAGCGAATGGATGCCGGCGGCTTTCAATTCGTCCGCCGCGCTCCGGCGGAGCCCAAAAACTTCATGGCCGCGCCTAAGCAGTTCGACCCCCAAGGGCAGGCCGACGTAGCCGCAGCCGACAATCAGGCATTTCATAGGAGCGCGGGCGGCCCGCCCGCAAGTTTCCAAGTTCGCCACCCGCAGGCCGGCCGCGCGCACTCCTGCCAGCGGCGGAGTTTCGCGGGAGCCGCGATGAATGAATTGCGTTTTAGCTTCACGACTGTGGTTTTGCCCCACAATCGTAAATTGTAAACCATCAATCGTAAATGACTACTCCATCACCGCCGCGAAGCGCAGGCCGCGCGTGCTGATGCGCAGTTGCTGGAAGCCGAATTCTTCCATCACCATCTCGTAAATCAGAACGCCGGTCAGGATCACATCCGCCCGCAATTTCGGCAGGCCGACGATTTCCTTGCGTTCCTCGAGCGGCAGGCGCCAGAGTTTCTTCCGGTGGGCGACAACTTGTTCGTGACTCAACACCGCCCGTTCGATTTTTTCACGGTCAAATCGTTCCAGCTTTTTTTCAACGCGCGCCAGGATGCTGGTCGTTCCGCCGGTGCCGACGAGCAGGACTTCGCCGGTTTCATTTTGCAACGCCGGTTCCACCTGTGGCCTGACCTCGGCGCGCAGAAAGTTTTTCAGCCAGCCACGGCAGGCGTTGAACTCTGCGCGTGCCGGGGGGTCGCTGTGCGGGAATTTTTCCATCAGCCGCACCGTGCCGAGCGGAAAGCTATGCGCAAAATGCTTTTTTCCGCCACCGCCCGCGATGAATTCCGTGCTGCCGCCGCCCACGTCCAACAGCAACAGCGGATGCCGCGCGAGTTCCGGGTCGGTCGTCACGCCCTCAAACACCCATTCGGCCTCGCGCGCGCCGGTGATGATTTCCGTCATCAGCCCGGACGCGCGAAAAATGGACCCGGTCAAATCCATCGGGTTCACCGCGTCACGGGCGGCGCTGGTGGCGATGACACGGATGGTGTCGGCATTTCTTTCGCGGGCGATTTCAACGAATTCCCAGACGGCTTCGGCGGTGCGGGCGATGGGTTCGGGCTGGAGCCGGTGCGTCTCGTAAAAACCCCTGCCGAGCCGGGTCTGCCTGCTTTCTTCGTGGACCGGCTGCACGTCGCGTCCACGCACATCCGCCACCAACAATTTGACCGAGTTGGTGCCCACGTCAATGACGGCGCGGCGGATGGCTTCCATTGAGGCGGTTAAAATATGAAACGCCGGTGCTGAAACCAAAGTCAAAATTGTTACATTTCGCGGATATTGCATTCGCCGCCGGCGGGACTAGATTTCCCGCATGAATCTATTCATTTTGCGCCACGGCATCGCGGTCGAATTCGGCACGCCCGGTTTTGAGAACGACGCGGACCGCCCGCTGATTCCGAAGGGTGAACGCCGCCTGCGCGCCGCGGCCGCCGCGATGAAAAAAATGGAGTTGTCTTTCGACCTGATTCTTTCCAGCCCGTTCCGGCGTGCCAGGCAAACCGCCGAAATCGTCGCCCAGGAATTGAAATTGAAGAAGTGCCTGCAGTTTTCCGACGCGCTCGCGTGCGGCGGAAGCATGAAAACGTTGATCGGGCAATTGAAAGAGTGGAATCCCGCGCCGGCTAATGTCTTGCTCGTCGGGCACGAGCCGTATTTGAGCCGGCTGATTTCGCTGCTGGTTTCGGAGGATGAAAACGTGGCGGTGGACATGAAAAAAGGCGGCCTGTGCAAGCTGGACGTCGCTGAACTGGGTTATGGCCAGTGCGCCCGGCTCATCTGGTTTCTCACGCCGTCGCAGATGGAATTGATGGCGTAGAATTTAACACAGAAGGAAACAAAGATAATGGAAATAAAAACTTTGTTTCCTTTGTTACCTTCTGTGGAAAGATCAGCCCACGCGGTAGGAAATTTTCTGGATCACATTTTTTCCGAAGCTGTGCTGCAAGCGGTCGAGGATTTCCTTCCGGCGGTAGCGGACGATTTCCGAAAGCCAAACACTGCTATCAACGATGACGAACAGCGTGCCTTTACGCAAGCCGGCCGGCTGGGCGTGCGCCACGATGTTCGGGTCAATCAATGAATTCCAGACTTTGACGACCTCGGCCTCGGCGCGACGCGAATCTATTCGCAAATCCGTCAGCAACCTGGACATCACGTCGCCGACGGGGCGGGCGCGCACGGCCTTGGCAGTTTCCACCGGCGACAAATCCACGCCGCGCCACTGCGCAAGCACGCGCTGGCGGGCGGATATCTTTTTTGGCGGCGGCACGCTAAACATTAACCACAGAAGGACATGGATGGACATACATTTTTGTGCGTCACGACCTTTGATTTCCCAAATAGAACAGAAGTAAACAAAGTGAGCGAAGACTTTCGGCCTTTGTTTCCTTCGCTGCCCTCTGTCAACTTTTGCGCTTGCCAAATCTGACTTTGCAATGCAAAGTCTGTCCATGAATCCGAACTGGGCCGAGGAAAACCTGCAAACCATCCGCACCTTGATGGAGCGCTCCGCCGTTTATCGCCGCGCGCTCGCGCCGATCATGCTGTTCGCCGGCGTGCTGGGCGTGGCGGCAGCGGCCATCGGATTCCGGTTTCATCTGGATTCCATGCGAGCCTTTGGAGCGCTCTGGCTCGCCACGGCGGCCCTGGTCGTGGCGGGCGCGTTTCTGATTGCACGGCAACAGGCGTTGAAGGAAAAGGAGGCGTTTTGGTCGCCGCCCACGCGTCGGGTGGCGCAGGCACTCTCGGCGCCGCTGGGGGTCGGATTGTTTGTCGGTGTCTGGTTCGGCGCAGGTCGTGAATCTGCTTCTTTGCTAGCGGTATTTTGGATTCTATTTTACGGGTGCGCGCTTCACGCTGCGGGATTTTTCATGCCGCGCGGCGTGCGCTGGCTTGGCTGGCTGTTCATCGCGGGCGCATTGTTGATTGGTGTTTTTGCACCAAGCCGATCAGCTGGATTGCAATACAATCCGCATCTGCTCATGGGCCTTTTCTTCGGCGTGCTGCATCTGGCTTACGGCGCGTATTTGTATCTGACCGAAAAAGGAAAGAATGCGGCGTGAACCCGGAACCTTTTCTCCAGCTCGACCGTGTGATCCACGAGAAAGGCCGGCTGGCCATCATGTCCATGCTCGCCGCCTCGCCGGAACTGTCCTTCACCGAATTGCGCGACGCTGCTGGCCATGACCGACGGCAACCTCACCACGCACATCCGCGCATTGCAGGAGGAAGGCTATGTTTCCGTCGCCAAGTCCTATCAAAACCGCCGTCCGCTCACGACCTGCTCGCTGACGGCCGCCGGCCGCAAGGCATTTGCCGAATACATCAACCTGCTGGAACAAATCGTCCGGCAAAATAAACCCAAATAAATATGTTTGAACAAAATCGAACCGGTCGTGGTCTTTTACTTTGTGATACAAAGTTAATCGACAATACGAAACCGTCGGCAAATCTGGCCATGAGCCGGAGCGCGGGCGGCTCGCCCGCGAGTTCTGGGGTTTGCACCATGCGGGCGAGCCGCCCGCGCTCCTTCAAAATATGAAAATCATCCGCGCTGAACATCTGGGCATGTGTTTCGGGGTGAAGGACGCCATCGCGCTGGCGCTGGAAACCGCGCGGCACGAGCCGCTCACCATTCTGGGCGACCTCGTCCACAACGAAACCGTGCTGGCGGAATTGCGGGCGCGCGGCATCAGCATCGCGCAAAAGCCCGCAACGTCGCGACGCAAACGGTGATGGTCACGGCCCACGGCGCGTCGGAACGCAGGAAGGACGAGACGCGCGGGCGGGGATTGAACGTGCTGGAAGCAACGTGTCCGCTGGTTCATGTCGCGCATCGCAGCCTGGCGAAGCTGGTGCGCGGAAGGATTTCACCCGGTCATCATTGGCAAACGCGACCATGTTGAGGTGCGCGGCATGACGGAAGACCTGGACGAGTTTGATGTGGTGCTTTCCGAGGCCGACGTGGCGAGTCTGCGCGAGCGTCCGCGGTTTGGCGTCATCGCCCAGACCACGCAGCCGATTGACAGGGTCCGGCAGCTTGTCCGGCTGATTCGCGAACGGTTTCCCGAGTCCGAAGTGCGATTCATCGACACCGTTTGCCAGCCGACAAAGCAGCGGCAGAACGCGGCGGTCGAGCTGGCGCAGAAATGCGATGTGGTCATCGTCATCGGCGGCGCGCACAGCAACAACACGCATGAGTTGGTCAAAACCTGCTCCCGTTTTTGTCGCGCGTGTTCATCACGTCCAGACTGCCGCCGATTTGCGCGAGGAATGGTTTCATGCGCATGACGCCATCGGCATCACCGCCGGCACTTCGACCCCGGATGAGGCGATCAGCGGAGTGGAACGTTGGCTGCGGGAGGTTGCCGCGCGCATGGTGGTTCAATCCAATCAAACCAGGGAGACGCATGAACCGGCTTTCCAAGCTGCTTGAAAATGTCCCGGACGATCCGTTCTATCAGCCGCGCAAACCGCTCTGGCTGCCGCCCGAAATGTCCAGCGCGCCAGAACTCCCGCCGCCAGCATCGCTGCAAACCCACGCCGCGAACGGCGCTGCTCATCAATCCGTTTTACGCCAAATCGCCGCACGGCAGCTTCGGCAAACATGTCCTCACGCCGACGCTCGCGCTGACCTCGCTGGCCGGCGCGACGCCGGCGCACTGGCAGGTGCGGTATTGGGATGAAAATCTGCTGCAAGGTCCGCCGCCCAGCGAGCCGCTGCCGGAAGTGGTCGGCATCACCGTGCATCTGACGTTTGCAAAACGCGCTTATGAACTGGCGCGCTGGTATCGTGCGCAAGGCAGCAAGGTGATTCTCGGCGGCTTGCACGCGCAATCATGTCCCGGACGAAGTCGCTCCGCACGCCGACGCGCTGGCCATCGGCGACGGCGTGCAGCTTTGGCCGGAAATTTTGCGCGACATTGAACCCGGCAAACTGAAGCCGCGTTACGAAGCCAACTTACGAACGCCCGTTCGCGCTCGATCCGCCGCCGCGCCGGGATTTGCTGCCGCGGAAAAATTTTCTGACGACCACCAGCCTCATTGCCACGCGCGGCTGCCACAACCGCTGCGGTTTTTGTTATCTCGCCACCGACGGTTTGCGGATGCCGTATCGCGTCCGCGAACCGGAAGACATCCGGCGCCAATTTGAGGCCGACGGCCAGCCTTACGCCGTGTTCATCGACAACAATCTCGGCTCCAAGCGCGATTATCTGCGCGAACTTTGCCGCGCGCTGCGGCCCGCCCGGAAAATCTGGAGCGCGGCGGTGACGCTGGACGTGACCGACGAACCGGCGCTGGTGCGCGAAATGGCGCTGGCCGGCTGCACGCGGCGTTTTCATCGGCTTTGAATCGCTTACGGACCAAAACCTGGCGGACGCCCGCAAACGCACGCCGCGCGCGGAGGATTATGCGCGCCGGCGTGCGAATTTTTCACGAGCACGGCATCCAGGTGAACGGCAGTTTCGTGGTCGGCTTCGACGGCGACCGGAAGGACACGTTCACGACGCTGGTGCAATGGATCGAAGCGAACCGGATGGAGTGCGCGACGTTTCACATTTTGACGCCGTATCCGGGCACGCCGCTGTTCCGGCAGTTCGAGGCGGAAGGCCGGCTGTTGCATCGCGACTGGGAAAAATACGACACCGCGCATGTCGTTTTCCAGCCGAAGCAGATGACGCCGGAAGAATTGCTGCTGGGTTACGACTGGCTTTACCGGCGGCTGTTTTCGCACGCTTCCATCTGGCGGCGCAAGCCGACAGAGCTATCCGCGCTGCCTGCGTATTTTGCCGGCTGTTATCTCTACAAACGCTCGAACCGGCTTTGGCGGTTTCTCATCAAGCACCAACTCGTTCACGCCGTCTGGCGGCCGCTGGTGGAACTGACGCGCCTTCGGCATCTGGCCTACCGCATCCAGCTCGAAAAATCACAGAATAAATTTCCGGCGGCGTGCGGAATGCCCGTCCCTGCAAGCGTATGAAAAAAACTCAAACAAACTTCGCCCTCTGGTGGATTGTGGTCCTCTACGCCATGGCATGGCCTGGGTGGAGTCGGCGGTCGTATTCTACCTGCGCTACATGATAGACCGAATCGAACCGTATCAACCTGATCCATTCCCCGTCATTGGCGGGTTTGGCGCGGTGGAACTGCCGCGCGAATTCGCCACGCTCGTCATGCTGTTCGCCGTCGGTTGGCTCGCGGGCCGGACGTGGCGGGCGCGGCTGGGCTACGCCGCCATCGCTTTCGCGTGTGGGACATTTTTTACTACGTCTTCCTGAAAATGATGTGCGGCTGGCCGCATTCGTTGCTGGACTGGGACATTCTGTTTATGCTGCCGCTGCCGTGGTGGGGACCGGTGCTCGCGCCGGTGCTGATTTCGCTGTTGATGATTTTATGGGGCACTTTCGCCAGTCAATTTGAACGGAGGCGCACCCCTTCACTGTCAAATTGGCGTGCATGGGTTCTGAATTTCGCCGGGGTCGCGCTTGCGCTTTACGTTTTCATGGCGGATGCCATTGCGGCATCGCATCGCGGGATGGATGCGATCCGCACAATGATTCCACAACGATTTGACTGGCTGGCGTTCGGTGTGGCGCTGGCGTTGATGTCCGCGCCTTTATTTCAGAATGGCCGGCAGCTTTTGACGCGACTCAACAAAAACGAAGTCGCCGGTGCAACCGAAGAATTTTCATGCGCACGCCATCGGAAAAATTGAATCCGCACGAAATCCGCACATTGCTGGCCGGCGAATTGCAGTCCATTGCCGGCTGGCTGGAGCGGTGGCACCCGCAACGGTTCGCGCTGCACCTGACGGTGATTGTTTTGGGCGCGGGCCTTTACGGCGCGGCGATGGGCTGGTGGCGCGATCCGCAGCAGGCGCTTTATGTCGCGATCAAATTCCCGCTGATAATTTTGCTCACAGTGGCCGGCAACGCGCTCATCAACGGCATGCTCGCGCCGTTGCTGGGCTTGAACATTCCGTTCCGGCAATCGTTCTCCGCGATTCTGATGAGCTTCACCATCGCGGCGGCCATTCTCGGCGCGTTCAGCCCGGTGATGGCGTTCATGGTCTGGAACGCCCCGCCGATTTCGCCGCAGACCATCCAGGGCACCACCTACAACCTCATCAAGCTCGCCAACGTCGCCGTGACCGCGTTCGCGGGCACGACCGGCAACGTGCGCCTGTTCCAAACGCTCGCACGGCTTGGCGGCAGTCGGACGGTCGCGTGGCGCGTCCTGCTCGCGTGGCTCGCGGTGAATTTGTTTCTTGGCAGCCAGCTTTCGTGGATTTTGCGGCCGTTCATCGGCGCGCCCAATCTGCCGGTGGAATTTTATCGCGAAACAGCCCTGCATGGAAATTTTTACGAAAACGTCTTCCATACCGTGCTGCAATTTTTCAACGACTAAACCCTCAACGCCATTGACCTATGAATGAACAAAATCCCCTCCCGCCTCAAATCCCGCCGCGCATCCCAACCGTCGCCACGCCGGGCGGCGCCCTGCAACTGGGCGATGACCCCGCCGAGCGCGCGCCCATCACCAATGTGGTTGCGGCAATTGACGCCATCCTGCGCCACCCGCGCCGGGTGATGTTCCAGTTGCGCCAGCCGGACGCGGGCAAGTTAATCGCGATGATGCTGCTGGTCTCGGTCGTGTGCAGCCTGATTTATGGCGTCGTGGCCGGGACCTTCTCCGGCGGCGACCAACTCTGGGCCGCGCCGGCCAAAATCGCGGCGGGCCTGATGATTTCGGCGCTGATCTGCCTGCCGAGCCTTTACATCTTCACCTGCTTGAGCGGCTCGCAGGCGCGGCTGGTCGAGGTGTTCGGGCTGCTGGCGGGGCTGCTGATGCTGACGACGATTCTGCTCATCGGCTTCGCGCCGGTGGCGTGGATTTTCTCGCAATCCACCGATTCGCTGGCCTGGATGGGCACGCTGCACCTGGTCTTCTGGTTCATTGCGGTCATCTTCGGGTTGCGGTTTTTGGAAGCCGGATTTTCCCAGTCGAACGCCCGGTCGCACGCGGGTTTCCACACGTGGGTGATCATCTTCCTGCTCGTGGCGCTGCAAATGACGACGGCCCTCCGTCCGATCCTCGGCACAGCGGACACCTTTTTGCCGAAGGAAAAACAATTCTTCGGGGCGCACTGGACCGATTGCCTGAAGGCGACAGGCAAGGCTTTGAAATCCGAGGCGCGCGAATAAGATGTCCCCGACATGAACGTTGTCAACTGTGATTACCGCCTCCAAATCCCCACGAACCATCAGCGCTTTTCTGCG
The DNA here is from genome assembly GCA_963764035.1 of uncultured Verrucomicrobiae bacterium. Lineage (GTDB taxonomy): Bacteria > Verrucomicrobiota > Verrucomicrobiia > Limisphaerales > UBA11358 > UBA11358. Next base: position 364,369 of record CAVXQV010000005.1, on the reverse strand, counting down.
CGCCGAGCCGGAGCGTTTTCACGAATGGATGTTGTGCCGGCAGGGAAATGTTGCGGTCTTTTGCGTCGTGGCCATTGCGATCGGCGCGGGCAGTTACGGGGCGGCGATGGGCTGGTGGCGTGACCCGTTGCAGGCGCTCTATACCGGCATCAAACTTCCGCTGGTGATTTTGCTGACCGCGCTGGGCAACGGCCTGCTGAACGGGATGCTCGCGCCGTTGCTTGGCCTGAACGTGACCTTCCGCCAGTCGCTCGCCGTGGTGCTGATGAGCTTTGCCTTGGCGGCGATAGTTTTGGGCGCGTTGAGCCCGGTGGCACTGTTCATTGTGTGGAACACGCGGCGCTGGCAGCGGGAACAACGTCGTCATCGCCGGAATACGGGTTCCTGCAATTGGCATTGGCGATGTTCGTGGCGCTGGCCGGCGTGATGGGCAACGTCCGGCTCGTGCCGGTGCTGCGGCGATGGACTTGCAGCGCGACCGCGGCGCGCAACGTCCTGCTCGCGTGGCTGGCGGAAAATCTTTTTCTCGGTAGCCAGATCTGCTGGGTGCTGCGGCCCTTCATCTGGGACGCGGACCGTCCGGTGGAATTCATCGGGCAAAATTGTTTTCAGGGCAGTTTTTTCGAGACAATTTTCAACGCGGTGTGCAAGTTGGTTATATCATGAATCGCGAACAAACTTTGCGTCGCCGGATTAAACTGGTGACATGGCTGTTCATTGCCGAGCTGGTCTTGAGCGGCGCGACGGCGATTCCCTTGGTAGAGGAGACGCGACTGTTGGTGAGAATCTTGGGCCGGACCACGGATCCACCGGTTGGGTGACATGGCTGGTCCAGGTTCGCGATGCGCTGGCGCAGACACAGGCACTAAATCCGATTCTATTCTACGGCACGGACTGGCTGGCGTTCGGGCATTTTGTCATTGCGATTGCTTTCATCGGTGCATTGCGCAATCCGGTTCGCAATCGCTGGCTTTTCGATTTCGGTTTGATTGCTTGTTTGCTCGTGATTCCCTACGCGCTCGTATTCGGCGGCCTGCGCGGAATTCCATTCTGGTGGCAACTGATTGATTGCTCCTTTGGCGTGTTCGGACTCATTCCGCTCTGGTTCTGCCGCAAATGGGCAAATGATACCTCGTTGAGCATGTGATTGCACTATTCTCCGTTACGGTAGCGTTTACTTGTTCGACGAGCCAAGGGTGGGAAACCAATCTCCGCACGCATTCTGGGTTTTCACACAACGGACGGAGTTCCTCTCCGATGGATTGCTCCAGGTCGGCCATCGTATCCCACAGCACATTGCCAATCCGATCCTTCACCACGTCGCCGATGGCTTCCGTCGGATTGAGTTCCGGGCTATAGGGTGGTAAGGACACCAGATGCACCCGCTCCGGCACCGCGTGCAGGTCTGGTTTGGGGTGAAACCCAGCCTGATCCCAGATGACGATGTGCTCCGCCGCCGGGTCGCTCGCGGCCAGATGGTTCAGAAACAAGCCGCTCATCTCCAGGCTAACTGCCGGCAGGCACAAAAATTCCGCCGTATTTTGGCCGTCCACTTCCAGCGCCGAGTAGAGATAGCCCCATTCGTATTTGGTCCGATACGGCACGGTCGGACGCACGCCGCGCAGCGTCCAGCACTTGCGCACCACCGGAATCAAACCGTAACGGTGTTCATCGGCCACCCACAGGCGCACCGGCCTTCCACCAGCCACGTTCAAGCTCGCCAACTGTTCGCCAAGCGTTTGTTGGAACGCGGCGGCGGCGGCCGCGTCTTTTTGCGCGTGGGTCTTGCGCGGCACTTTCAAGACCCCGCCCAATTTTCCCAGCCAGTAATACACGCCGGGCAGTTTCAGACCCACCGCGTGCCGTTCCCGCAGCCAGTGCTGAATCTCCTTGGCCCGCTTCCAACGGCCCGCACGCAGTCCCGCCTGTAGTTCTTGGAGGGCGGCGCCCTGCACCTGGGGCACGGCCCCGCCGCCGTGCTGGCGTTCCAGCAAGCCAGCCAACCCACCGGCCTTGAGCGCGTTCATCCAGTCGAAAAACCGGCGGCGGCTGATGCCCAACTGCTCGGCGATCTGGGCGGCGGTCATCTGTCCACTGGCGGCCAGTCGCGCCGCCAGCAGCCGCTGCTGGCTTTTGACGTCCCGACAAGTTCGCAACTCAACCGCCACAGCCTGCGCTAAATCAGGCCGGTTCAAGTGGTATCGCTTCGGCATGTCGTTCTTTGCACGCATTCCCAGAATAGTGCAATCTCAAACTAAAAATGGTATGAATTGGCGCGTCGCCAAAACGACGCGCAAAATGACGCAGCGTGAACGAATCCGTGTTCGTTACGCCTTGGCGAGCGGATAGCTGGAGATGGCGCGCATGTATTGGGCGCGCTCGAAGGCGCTGGGCGCGGGGCAGTTCTTCTGGCTCAGGCTGCCCTTGAGCTGCGCGACGGATTCGTATTCGTGCTCCTCCATCCACGCGACCAGGTCGCGCTCGATGACGCCGATTTGCGGGATGCCGTGGCGGAGCAGCACGGAGCAGAGCATCGTCACGTCCGCGCCGGCCATGAGCATCTTCAGCACGTCGGAGGCGCGATGGATGCCGCTGGTGGCGGCGAGGCTCGCGCGCACGCGGCCGTGCAGAATCGCAATCCAGCGCAGCGGCAGCGCGCATCGCCATGGGCGTGCTCAACAGGATGTTCGGCTTCACTTCCAGCGCTTCCAGGTCAATGTCCGGCTGGTAAAAGCGGTTGAACAGCACCAGGCCGTTCGCGCCGGCGTCGTCCAGCTGCTTCGCCATGTTGGCGAAGTTGGTGAAGAACGGGCTGAGTTTGACCGCGACGGGAATCGTGACCTCCTTCTTCACCGCCTTGAGAATGTCCAGATAGGTCTGCTCCACCTCGCGCCGAGGTCAGGTTCAGGTCGGTGGGGATGTAATAAATGTTCAGCTCCAGCGCGTCGGCGCCGGCCTGCTGGATCTGCTTGGCGTAGTCGGTCCAGCCGCCGGTGGACGAGCCGTTCAGGCTGGCGATGACCGGAATGCGCACCGCCTTTTTGGCCTTGGCGATGTGCTTGAGATATTCCTCCGGGCCGAGGTGGAATTCCTCCGGCTCCGGAAAATAAGTGAGCGCCTCGGCGAAGCTTTCGGTGCCCTGCTCCAGGTGATGCTCCAGTTCGGCGCGGTCCTGGCGCAGTTGCTCCTCGAACAGCGAGTAAAGCACCACGGCGGACGCGCCGGCGTCCTCCATCTGTTTGATGTCGTCAATTTCCTCCGACAGCGGCGACGCGGCGGGCACCAGCGGCGTGCGCAGTTTCAGGCCGAGATAAGTGGTGTTGAGGTTCATAGACATTTAATGATTTGGAGCATGACGAGGTAAGATGGCTATTGATTTGACGTCTCAATTAGAGCCTCCTACGTCGGCAGTCATCATTTGATTTACGGTTGTTGCTCCGCCGTGGCGGCCGGTTTCGGCGCGGCGGGCGGCGCCGTTTCCGGTCTTCGAGTCGCGCGCGGCCATGAATTGATAGAGTTTCCAGCGGCGGTCGGCGTCGGTCTGCGCCTGGGCGAAGAACTTCTTCGCGTCCTCCGGCTTGCTCTTGGTGAGCATCTTGAACCGGTTTTCCGACAGCAGATAATCCTGCACCTTGGCCTTGGCCGCCGGCGAATCCAGTTGCAGCGGGTTCTCGCCGCGTTCGGCGCGGCGCGGGTCGAAGCGGTAGAGCAGCCATTGGCCGGAATCCACCGCGAGCTTCTGCTGCCGCGCGCCCACGCCCATGTCAATCGCCACGCCGTGCGCGATGCAATGGCTGTAGGCGATGATGAGCGACGGGCCGGGATAGGATTCGGCCTCGACGAACGCCTTGAGCGTCTGCTCGTCCTTCGCGCCCATCGCCACGCTCGCCACGTAAATGTGGCCGTAGGTCATGGCGATGAGGCCGAGGTCTTTCTTGCCCATCGGCTTGCCGCCGGCGGCGAACTTCGCCACCGCGCCGCGCGGCGTGGACTTGCGACATCTGCCCGCCGGTGTTGGAATAAACTTCCGTGTCGAGCACGAGCACGTTCACGTCGCGGCCGCTGGCCAGCACGTGGTCCAGGCCGCCGTAGCCGATGTCGTAGGCCCAGCCGTCGCCGCCGATGATCCAGACGCTCTTCTTCACCAGCTTGTCGGCGAGGCCGAGCAGCAGTTTCGCTTCGCGGCGAATCCAGTTTCTGGCAATTTTTGCTTCAACGCCGCGACGCGTTCGCGCTGGTCGTAAATGCCGGCTTCGTCGGATTGGTTGGCGTTGACGAATCGCCGTGACCAGGTCGTCGCCGAGCTTGCGGCGCGAGTTTCTTCAGCAGTTCGCTGGCGAATTCCTTCTGCTTGTCAATGCGAGACGCGGAAGCCGAGGCCGAATTCCGCGTTGTCCTCGAACAGCGAATTGCACCAGGTCGGGCCGCGGCCGTCGTTGTTCTTCGCGTACGGCGTCGTCGGCAGGTTGCCGCCGTAAATCGAGGAGCAGCCGGTGGCATTGGCGATGACCGCGCGGTCGCCGAAAAGCTGCGACAGCATCTTGATGTAAGGCGTCTCGCCGCAGCCGGCGCACGCGCCGCTGAATTCGAACAGCGGCCGCATGAGCTGCTGCTGGCGGAGTTGCGTCGTCTTGACCTTGCGCCGGTCGATTTCCGGCAGGTCGAGGAAGAAATTCCAGTTCTCGCGCTCGGCCGAGCGCAACGGCGCCTGCGGGCGCATGTTGATGGCCTTGAGCTTGGCCTCGGTCTTGTTCTTGGCCGGGCAGACGTCCACGCACAGCGCGCAGCCGGTGCAATCCTCGGCGGCGACCTGCAGCGTGAATTTCATGCCCTTGAAATCGGGACGCGCGCGTCGGTGCTCTTGAACGTCGCCGGCGCGCCGGTGCAGCGCCGCCGGCTCATAAACCTTCGCGCGAATGCGTCGCGTGCGGGCAGATGGCGACGCACTTCAGGCATTGGATGCAGACCTTCTCGTCCCAGACCGGGATGTCGAGCGCGAGGTTGCGCTTTTCGTATTGCGCGGTGCCGGTCGGGAACGTGCCGTCCACCGGGAACGCGCTCACCGGCAGTTCGTCGCCTTCGCCGGCGGTCAGCCGGCCGAGCACGTCTTGACGAATTCGCGGCGCGTTCGGCGAGATCGGCGGCAGCAACCCGCCGCTGCCGTTCACGTTGGTTCGGTCACCGGCACCTCGTGCAGATGTTCCAGCGTGTTGTCCACGGCCTTGAGGTTCATCGCCACGACTTCCTCGCCCTTTTTGCCGTAGGTTTTCTTGATGGAATATTTGATGGCCTCGATGGCCTTCTCGCGCGGCAGCACGCCGGACAGCGCGAAGAAACAGACCTGCATGATGGTGTTGATGCGCCCGCCCATGCCGCTGTCGCGCGCCACCTTGGTCGCGTCAATCACGTAAAACTTCGCCTTCTTGGCGATGAGCGACTCCTGCAACGGCGTCGGCAGCTTGGCCCAGATTTCGTCCTTCGAGTAAGGCGTGTTGAGCAGGAACGTGCCGCCGGGCACCAGCGGCTTTGACCATGTCGTATTGCTCCAGGAACGATCGGCTGGTGGCAGGCGACGAAATTGGCGCGGCTGACGAGGTAGGTCGAGCGGATCGGCTCCGGCCCGAACCGCAGATGCGACACCGTCATGCTGCCGGATTTCTTGGAGTCATAGACGAAATAGCCCTGCGCGAAATTGTCGGTGCCTTCGCCGATGATTTTGATGGAATTCTTGTTCGCGCCCACCGTGCCGTCCGCGCCCAGGCCGTAGAACAGCGCGCGAATCACCTTGTCCGGCTCGGTCGAAAACTCGTGGTCCACCGGCAGGCTGGTGTGGGAAACGTCGTCGTTGATGCCGACGGTGAAATGGTTCTTCGGCTGCTTCTGCCGCGAGATTGTCGAACACCGCCTTGACCATCGCCGGCGTGAATTCCTTGGAGGACAAACCGTAGCGCCCGCCGACGACCTTGCGGCATGCATTTTGAACTTGCCCCAGCCGTTGGTCATGCCCTCGTAGAATCGCCGCGACGCAATCCTGGTAACAGCGGCTCGCCCGCCGCGCCCGGTTCCTTCGTGCGGTCGAGCACCGCGATGGCCTTGCACCGCTCGCCGGCAGCGCCTCGACAAACCGCTTGCTGTCAAACGGCCGATACAGCCGCACCTTCACGACGCCGACCTTCTCGCCGCGCGCGTTCAAATAATCCACCGTCTCATGCGCCGCCTCGCAGCCCGAGCCCATCAGCACGATGACGCGTTCGGCGTGCGGCGACGCCGACGTATTCGAACAGCTTGTAGCTGCGCCCGACCTGCTTCGGCGAACTCGTCCATCGCCTGCTGCACGATGTCCGGGCAGGCGGCGTAAAACGGATTGCACGCCTCGCGCGCCTGGAAGAACGCGTCCGGGATTCTGCGCCGTGCCGCGCAGCACCGGCTGGTCCGGCGTCATGCCCGCGCGTGCGATGCTCGGCGATCAGCTTGTCGTCAATCAACGCGCGCAAATCCGCCTCGTTCAGCATCTCGATCTTCTGCACCTCGTGCGACGTGCGGAAGCCGTCGAAGAAATGCACGAACGGAATCCGCGAGCGCAGCGTGGCCGCCTGCGCGATGAGCGCGAAGTCCGTCGCCTCCTGCACGCTGGCCGAGCCGAGCATCGCCCAGCCGGTCGAGCGCGCAGGCCATGATGTCGCTGTGGTCGCCGAAAATGGAAAGCGCGTGCGTGGCCACCGTGCGGGCGGTGACGTGGAACACCGTCGGCAGTCAATTCGCCGGCGATCTTGAACATGTTGGGCACCATGAGCAGCAGCCCCTGCGACGCCGTGAACGTGGTGGCGATGGAGCCGGTCTGCAACATGCCGTGGACCGCGCCGACCGCGCCGCCTTCGCTTTGCATTTCCACGATGGACGGGGATGGTGCCCCAGAGATTGCTTTTGCCCTCGGACGCCCATTGGTCGCACCACTCGGCCATGGGCGAGGAGGGGGTGATGGGGTAAATCGCCATGACTTCGTTGCAGGCGGTAGGCGACGTGGGCGACGGCTTCATTGCCGTCCAGAGTAAGTTTTGTTCTTGTGCTCATATTTATTGAAAATTTCAAAGTCGTTGCGGCACGGAATCCAACCGGCCTTCCTCATCGCCGACGGCTCTGGAATTAGAATAGATTAGGGCGGGCCGGCGACCCCCACTTTTTTTGGCAAAGAAGCAACATAGGTTGCTCCGGCCGGGTCAATTTTGGACAAATTCGGCTGCAATCGCCCGCTGCGGGCGATGAATTTAACCGCCGATTGAACTCCGATCGTCGCTGATCAGTTCCGTGCCCGGCGAATTCGCTCGCGCGGGATGGAATTTCTCTCTGCCTCCAGGCCTCCACCGGGGAGGAAACAGGTGAAGTGTCGGACGACGACTATCCTTCTTGACGTCCGTTTGCGGCGCGCATTCCCCGGTCCGAATCCAACGTCAGCCGCCTTGCCGCAGGCAGCAAGGGCACCACGGAAGCCAGAAAGCTCCAGGCCATTCGCAGCAAAGTGCGCCGCCACAACGAGGCCAATCCGCCCGCGCCGACGCCTGCGGCAAAATGACAACCCGCTGATTCTGAAGCAATTGAGAATTGTTCCCGCCGGAAGCGCGATGTTTCCGGCGGGAATGGCCGTTCTTCCGACCGGAAGAAGAACAATTCGAGTTGCGGCTGCGCTGGGCGGCTTGGAAGCAAGACCGTTCCGGTCGGAAACATGACCATTCCAGCGGGAAGGATGATTTTTCCGGTCGGAAGCGTGACCCTTCCGGTCGGGTTAGACGGGGTTGGACCGGAATTGGAATCATTCCTCCGGGAAGCGCGGCAATTCCGGTCGGAAGGCAGGAGATTCCCGCCGGAAGGGAGGCGCTTCCGGTCGGAAGCGAAGCTGGGAGAGCGGGAAAAATCATTCTTCCGCGAGGAATTGCGGCCGTTCCCGTCGGAACCGCAACGTTTCCCGCCGACGTTGCGGCAATTCGCGCGTGAACGGAGACGGATTCGATTGGAAGCGCGCCAAAGCCCGCCGGAAAAGCATTGCTTCCGGCACGCGCCGGGGAATTCACGCCGCCGCGCGGCGCAGGCGGTCGGCGATGCCGGCCCATTCCGGCGAATCCGGCGGCGCTTCCACCACAATCGCCTGCGCGCCCGCCTCGTCGCAGCGGTGCAGCTCCGCGTAGAGCGCCCGCGCAAACGCCTCGGCATCGTGCGGGATCACGCTCACGCCGCCGAGTTTTTCGCCGGAAGGAATCCGGGTGTGGGCGATGACGTGGACGGTTGAAAGTTGAGGGTTGAGAGTTGAGAGCTGACGGCACAAATCCGCGTCGTCCCGCCAATTCATGACTACCAGCTTTGCCTTTGGCGAATAATGTTTTTGCAGCAGGCCCGGACTGCGCAACGTTGGATGTTGGACGTTGGACTGTTGAACTGTTGAACGTTCTCCGCCCACAGCGGCGAGCGACTCCGCGTGAATCATTCCCGGCCGCAAAATCCGCGGCGGCGAAACGGTCAAATCCAACACCGTGGACTCGATGCCGACCTGCGACTGGCCGCCGTCCACGATCAGCGGAATTTTCGCCGCCGAGCTGTGCGCGGACGTGCTCCGCGTTCGTCGGCGAAATGCGGCTCGGACAAATTCGCGCTCGGCGCGGCCAGCGGAAAATCGCATTCGCGAATCACCGCCTGAATGAACGGATGGCTCGGCCAGCGGATGCCGACGGTTTCGCCGCCCGCCGTCACGTTGTCGGGAATTTTTTCCGCGCGCGGCAACACCAGCGTCAGCGGGCCGGGCCAGAATGCTTTTGCCAGTTTGTCCGCCAGCCGCCGGCAATTCTGTCACGCAGCGCTTCGCCATTTCGATGCCGGCGACGTGGACGATGATGGGATTGTTCGCCGGCCGGCCTTTGATTTGGAAAATTTTGGCGACGGCTTTCTCGTCCAGCGCATTTGCCGCAAGGCCATAAACCGTTTCCGTCGGCAGCGCCACGACTTCGCCGGCGCGCAGCAGTTCCGCGGCGCGTTTCACGGCGGCGGCGAACAACTCCGGCGTGTGCGTGGAGAGGATTTCCGTTTTCATTGGCCATCAAATCTCCTCGTCGTCGTCCTCGTAATCGTAATCGAAAAGTAAATTCGAGGATGAGGACGAAGGACGAGGACGATTCCATCAATCATTCGTAGCGCAACGCGTCAATCGGGTCGAGCTTGGACGCCTTCCACGCGGGATAAAAGCCGGAGATGACGCCGATGATCGCGCTGGAAATGAACGCGATGACAATCCAGACGCTGGGAGTGACGGTCGGCCAGTCTTTGAAATGCGGCGATCAGCCACGAAAAGCTCATGCCGCCGGCAATGCCGATCGAGCCGCCGATGGCGCTCAACGTCACCGCTTCAATCAGAAATTGCACGAGGATGTCCGCCGCCGCGCGCGCCCACGGCCATGCGGATGCCGATTTCGCGCGTCCGTTCGGTGACGCTGACGAGCATGATGTTCATGATGCCGATGCCGCCGACGATGAGCGAGACGGCGGCGACGCCCGCCAGCAAAAATCCCATCGCCCGCGACGAGGCCGAGACCGCGGTCCATCAGGTCCGCCTGGTTGCGCACGGTGAAATCCGGCTCCTTGCTGCGATGCCGCGTCATCAGCAAATCGGTGATTTCATTCTGCGCCTGGTTGATGGTCTTTGTCGCTGGAGGCCTCCACCAAAATGTCATTCACAAACGTGCGCGTCGTGATCCGGTGCATGTGGCTGGTGTAAGGAACGATGACGATGTCGTCCTGGTCCTGGCCGAACAGGTTGAAGCCTTTCGGGGTGAGCACGCCGACGATTTGAAACGGGATGTTCCGGATGCGCAGGGTTTGGCCGAGCGGATTTTCGCCGGGAAACAACTGGTCCACGACGGTTTTGCCGATGATGGCGGATTTGGCGAGGCTGCGCACGTCCTGGTCGCTGAACATCGCGCCGCTGGCGATGGTGCGATTGACGATTTGCGGATAATCCGGCGATTCGCCCATCACCTGCGTGTTCCAGTTCAAGCCGTTGGCGAGAATTTGCGCGCGGTCGCGCACTTCCGGGCTGACGGCCAGCGACATGCGGCAATTTGGCAATCGCCTTGGCATCCTCCACGGTCAGCGTCGGCGCGCTGCCCCAGCCGCCGCGCATGCCGCCCATGCGTGAAATTGCCGGAAAAAACCGTGATCACATTTTCGCCCAGGCTGGCGACCTGGTCCTCGACCTGCTTGGTCGCGCCGGTGGTGAGGCTCACCGAGCCGATGACCGCGCCGACGCCGATGATGATGCCGAGCATCGTCAGCAGCGAACGCATCTTGTTCCGGCGCAGCGCGCGCCCGGCGATTTTGAGCGAGGCGAAAATTCTCATGACGCGAGTTTGACGGCTTGTTGCGCCTGCGCGCAAGCTGTTGCCAATTCCTTTTCCGCGTTCAGAGCGGTTGGCCACCATCGTCGTCCGTGACGATTTTGCCGTCGCGCAAAATGACCTTGCGCTTGGTGTAACGCGCGATGTCCAGTTCGTGCGTGACCATGACGATGGTGATGCCCTGGTCGTTCAATTTCTGGAACACGCCCATGATTTCGATGCTCGTCTGGCTGTCGAGATTGCCGGTCGGCTCGTCGGCGAGCAGCAGCGACGGCTGGTTCACCAGCGCGCGGGCGATGGCGACGCGCTGCTGCTGGCCGCCGGAAAGCTGGTTGGGATGATGGTCGGCGCGGGTGCCGAGGCCGACCAGTTCGAGCGCCTGCATGGGCGCGCTCCTGCTGCTCGTGCGAGTGGATGCGGTGGCGGTTGTAAAGCATCGGCATCTCGACGTTTTCCAGCGCCGACGTGCGCGAAAGCAGGTTGAAACCCTGGAAGACAAAGCCGATTTTTTCGTTGCGGACGTCCGCGAGCGCGTCGCGGTCGAGCGTGGAAACGTCAATGCCGTCGAGCAGATAACTGCCGCCGCGTCGGCCGGTCCAGCGCGCCGATCATGTTCATCAGCGTGCTTTTGCCGGAGCCGCTCGCGCCCATGATGCGCCACGAATTCGCCGGGAAAAATTTCCAGCGAAATGCCGCGCACGGCATGCACGTCCACTTCGCCGGTGTGATACATCTTGTGGATGTCCGTCGAGCTTGATGACAGGATTGGTCTGCACGGAAAAATTATGATATCAAATCAGCGGCGCCGCGCGGGAAACCGCCGCCAAACGGATTGGATGCCCCGGCGATCTGCGGGCCGGTCACGAGCCACGCCGGTCACCACCTGCGCGCCTTCGTCCAGCCCCGAAAGCACTTCGGTGGAGATGCCGTCGCTGATGCCGGTCTTGATCTGCACCGGCTTCAGCTTCGCATCCGTGACCGTCGCCCGACAGCACATAAACCGTGTGGAAAACCGGACGTTCGCCGCCGCGCCCGCCGCCGCGCCCGACCCGCGCCCGCCGCCGCGTCGCCCGCCCAAGCCAGCCGGACCGCCGGCTGGATTGCCGCCGTTGGTTGCGTTCGGCAGTCAGCGCCGCAACCGAGTTGGTCAGCAGCACGGCGTCATCCGGCGGACGGAAGCGCAGCGCGCCGTTCGGAATGGTCAACGACATTTTCGCGCTGGGCGATGATGATGGAAACATTCGCCGTCATGCCGGGTTTCAATTTGTAATCCGCGTTCGTCACGCCGATGACGCAGTCGTAGGTGACGACGTTGTTGACCGTCGTCGGCGAATTGCGCACCTGCGTGACCGACGCCGTGGAAAGTCCGGTTCGGATACGCGTCCACCGTGAAATCCACGCTCTGGCCTTCCGCCACGCCGCCGACGTCCGCCTCGGCCACGCTGGTGTCAATCTGCATTTTCGTCAGGTCGTTCGCGATTTGGAAAATGCGTCGGCGTGTTGAAGCTGGACGCGACCGTCTGGCCCAGTTCCACCGCGCGCGAAATCACCACGCCGTCCACCGGCGAGACGAATTTTGCAATAGTCGAGGTTGGCCATCGCGTTGGTGAGCGAGGCCTGCTTGATTTTCACCTGTCGCCTGCCGCCTCGTCGCAGCTGTGGCGACGGCGGTGTCGTAATCGGAGCCGGAAATCAATTTGTTGGTGAACAATTCCGCCGCTGCGCTTCAGCTTGGCCTGCTGCAATTCCAGGTTGGCCTTCGCGTTGGCCAGGTCGGCCGCGGCCTGTTCAACTGGGCCTGTAAGTCGAGGGGTCAATCTCCGCGATCACCTCGTTCGACTTCACCACCGAATTGAAATCCACGTACAGCCGGATGATGCGCCCGGAAACCTGGCTGCCCACCGTCACGTTCACCACCGGGTTCAACGTGCCCGTCGCCGTGACCACCTGCGTCAAATCGCCGCGCGCGACCGCCATCGGTCTGGTATTGCGGCGCGTCGTTGGACCCGTGTTTGAAATGCCAGAAGCCGGCCGCTGCAACCACAATGATGACGGCAAAAATCACCAGCCACTTTATCCAGCCGCCACTGCGTTTCGTTTCCATAAGCTTTGATTCAGATAAACTGTCAAAAAGTCAGGACGCTATTGAGCCTGTTAAGTTACGAAATTCAAGCTGTTTGTCCATGCAACTTTCGATTTGAGCCGGGCGCGCGTAGCCTTACAATCCGCCCGTGCCGGAACCGCTCGAACAACTGACCCGACAACTCAACGCCGCGCAGACGCTTGCAGAAGCGCAAGTATGGCAGGCGGTTGAACAGCTTGCCAGCGAAAAAGTTTCCGCCGGAGCCAAGGCCGATTTCCTGGCCGCCCTCGCGCAAAAAGGGCGAAACGCCGCGAGGAAATCGCCGCCTTCGCCCGCGCCCTGCGCGACAAATCCATCCCGCCGCCGATTGAAAACGCCTGGCGCGACTCCCGCGAAATCCTCGACGTCGTCGGCACCGGCGGCGACCGCCTGGGCACGTTCAACATCTCCACCACCGCCGCCATCCTCTGCGCCGCCGCCGGCGTGACCGTGGCCAAGCACGGCAACCGCGCCGTCACTTCGCAGGCCGGCAGCGCCGACGTGCTCGAGGCGCTCGGCATCCGGATTGATTTGACGCCGGCGGAGGCCGCGCGTTCATTGCGCGAGACAAAATTTCGCGTTTTTCTTCGCGCCGAATTTTCATCCGGCGTTCAAGAACATCGCGCCGGCGCGGAAACTCTGCGCCGAGCGCGGCCAGCGGACGATTTTCAACCTCCTCGGCCCGCTGCTGAATCCCGCGCGGCCGTCGGCGATGCTCGTCGGCGTGCCGCGCCCGGAACTTTGCGAGCCGCTGGCGCGCGTGCTGCAATCGCTCGGCGTCCGGCGCGCGATGGTCGTCTGCGGCGAAGTCTGCCGGCACCGGCATTTCTGGACGAACTTTCGACGCTCGGCGAGAATCACGATCGCGGAATTTTATCAGGAACGCGGCTTCACCGTCTCCACCCTGTCGCCGGAACAATTTCCCGTTGCAGCCGGCGCACGCTCGCCGATCTGCTCGGCGGCGACAAAATTGGTAAACGCCGAAATCGTCCGCCGCATTTTGGCGCGGCGACGAGCGCGGGCCGAAGCGCGACGCGGTTTTGCTCAACGCCGGCGCCGCGTTGTTTGTCGCCGGCAAAGCGAAATCGCTCGCGGAAGGCTGGGATCTGGCGGCGGCGACCATTGACGGCGGCCAGGCCGGGCGCAAAGCTTGCGGAACTCGCGCGCTGATTCAGCGCGGCGTGTCTTTTGCCGCTTCGGCGGCCTCGCGCTTCCTTGAGTTCCAGCGCCGCGTAGTGCAGGCCGAGATTGTGCTGCGCGGTCTTGTCGCCCTGCCGCGCGGCGCGGATGAACCATTTCACCGCCTCCTGCTGGTTTTGCTCCACGCCGCGGCCGGTCTGGTAGCACAGGCCGAGATTGCATTGGGCGGGCGCGCATTCCTGTTCGGCGGCGGCGAGATACCATCGGACGGCCTCCTTGTAATCCTGCGGCACGACCTGGCCGGTCTCGTAAAAAACGCCGAGATTGAACTGCGCCGCCGGATAACCGCGTTCGGCCGATTCGCGATACCATTTCACCGCCTCGGCATAATTTTGCGGCACGCCCTGGCCGGTTTCGTAAAGCATGCCGAGATTGAATTGCGCCGCCGGATCGCCCTGCTCCGCCGCCTCGCGCAGCCACTTGGCCGCCTCGCCGAATTCCTGCGGCACGCCCGCGCCGTTCAAATAGCAGACGCCCAGATAACATTGCGCCACCGGATCGTCCTGCTCCGCCGCGCGCCGGAACCATTTCACCGCCTCCTGATAATCCTGCGCCACGCCCTGGCCGTTCTGGAAGCAGACGCCAAGATAGCACTGCGCCTGCGGGTCGCCTTCCTCGGCGGCCTGGCGCATTGCTTCAAATGTCTCCCATGTGCGGCGGTTGCTCATTTCACCTGGCACTTTTCTTGCCACGCTCAAAGAATAAGTTCTCTCCGCCCAAATTCAAGCGGCGTTTTCACTTCCGCTCCGGCGCGCGGCTTGTTACAAAACAGCCATGGCTTCCAGATTGAACATCGGGTTTCTCGGCGCGGGCAAAATGGCCACCGCGCTCGCCAGGGGTTTCATCAACGCGGAAATCGTTTTCCCCAGGGAAATCATCGCCAGCGATCCGCATGACGCCGCGCGGAAACATTTCGCCGACGAAATCGGCGCGAAAGTCGCCGCGTCAAACGTCGAAGTCGCGAAATTCGCCAACGTTCTGATTCTGGCGACCAAGCCCGACCAGGTTGCCGCCGCGCTCGCGGAAATTTCCGGCGCGTTCACCAAAAATCATCTGCTCATCTCCATCGCCGCCGGCGTGACGCTGGCCAAACTGGAAGCTGCGTTGCCCGCCGGCGCGCGCGTCATCCGCGTCATGCCCAACACGCCGGCGCTCGTCGGCGCGGGCGCGTCCGCCTTTGCGCTCGGCAAATCCGCGACGGCGGCGGACGGCGAACTGGCGAAAAAACTTTTGTCCGCCGTCGGCGTCGCGTTTCAAGTGAAGGAACCGCTGCTCGACGCCGTGACCGGCTTGAGCGGCAGCGGGCCGGCCTATGTTTATCAATTCATCGAGGCGTTGAGCGACGGCGGCGTGGCCGCCGGCCTGCCGCGCGACATTGCGACGAAGCTCGCCGCGCAGACCGTTCTCGGCGCGGCGAAAATGGTTTTGGAAACCGGCCAGCATCCCGGCGCGCTCAAGGACCAGGTCACCAGCCCCGGCGGCACGACGATTGAAGGCCTGCACGAACTGGAAAAAGGCAAGCTGCGCGCCACCGTGATGAGCGCCGTCCGCGCCGCGACGGAGAAATCGAAGAAGCTGGGAGGAAAAAACTAATCGCGCAATTCCCGCACGTCCACCGCCTCCATGCCCGCCGCGCGAATCGCCTGCAAGCCCAGTTCGGTGTCTTCGTAGGCGCGGCAAAATTTCGGCTCCACGCCAATGCGCCGCGCGGCTTCCAGAAAAATGTCCGGCGCGGGTTTCTGGTGCTTCACCATTTCGCTCGTCACCACGGCGTCGAACAAATGCCGGATTTTCAGATGGTCGAGCACCAGCCCGATGATTTTTTGCGAGCCGCCGGACGCGACCGCCATCGGAATTTTGCCGTGGTTCGCCTTCGCGATTTCCACGACTTCATGCATCGGCCCGATCCGCGACAGCAGCGGCAGGTAAGCCTCCTCCTTTTCATGCGCGACGGCGATGTGGTCCAGCGAACGGCCCTGCTCCTGCGCGAGCATTTTCAAAATGTCGCGCGACGGCACGCCGCCGAAGGAATAAAAGCGGTCTTCGGGAAAATGCAGCCCGTGCCGCTGCGTGACAATCTGCCAGGCGTGCCAGTGCAGCGGCATGGTGTCGGCCAGCGTGCCGTCACAGTCGAAAATCATTCCTTTGATGTGGGCGAGTAATTTCATGCTTGTTGAATTGCTGAATTGTCAAATCGTGATTCGTGCAGCCGGAGCCGATTTAACGATTCAACCATTTAACGCCGTTAACCTCTCCTCCAAATCATGCGCCATCAGCGGCTCGATCAGCCGGGTCATGTCGCCTTCGATGAAGTTCGCCAGATTGTAAAGCGTCACCTCGATGCGATGGTCGGTGACGCGGTTCTGCGGGAAATTGTAGGTGCGGATTTTTTCGTTGCGTTCGCCGGTGCCGACCTGCTGCCTTGCGGTGCGCGGCGTATTTCGCGTTTTCCTCGGCGATCTTTCGTTCCAGCAGACGCGAGCGCAGCACGGTCAGCGCCTGGGCCTTGTTCTTCTGCTGCGAACGCTGGTCGGCGCAGCGCACAATCAGCCCGCTCGGCTTGTGGATGATTTGCACGGCGGAATCGGTGGTGTTCACGCCCTGGCCGCCCTTGCCGGACGCGCGGCAGACGTTGATCTCCATTTCGTCGGGCTTGATCTCGACGTCCACTTCCTCGGCCTCGGGCAGCACGGCCACGGTGGCGGTGCTGGTGTGGATGCGGCCCTGCGCCTCGGTCGCGGGCACGCGCTGGACGCGATGGACGCCGCTCTCGTATTTCAGCCGCTTGAAAACGTCCGTGCCGGTGATCTGGAAAATGATTTCCTTGAATCCGCCGAGGTCGGACGGGCTGGAATCCAGCGTCTCCACCTTCCAGCCGCGCGCCTCGGCATAGCGGCAATACATCCGGTAAAGGTCGGCGGCGAACAGCGCGGATTCCGAGCCGCCCGCGCCGGCGCGGATTTCGATGATGGTGTTGCGCGAATCCGTCGGGTCCGGCGGCACGAGGCCGAATTGAATTTGCTGCGACAGCTTCTTTTCCTCCGCTTCGAGCCGGGCGATTTCCTCCTTCGCCATCTGCGCCAGTTCGGATTCCGGCGGTTCGGTTTTGAGCAGCGCGCGGTTCTCCTCCAGGTCGGCCAGCGTCTTCAGATAACTTGTCGCCCTGCGCCGACCAATTCCTTGAGCCGGGCGTATTCGCGCGACAATTCCTGCGCGCGCTGCGGGTTGTCGAAGGCCTTCGGGTCGCTCAAGGCGGCTTCGACCTCGGCAAAGCGGCGGCGGAATTTTTCGATGTGCGGCGTCAGATCCATTATCGCCAAAAGAAATCCGCCCGCATGTGACGAGGCACCTGCGGGCGGAATGAAAGCGGGCAGCTAAACCTTTTTCTTTTTCTTCGTGGCGAACGCGGCCTGGGCGGCCTGCGGTCTTGGCGGCGCGCTGCTGGAACTTGTCCACGCGGCCGGCGGTGTCCACGAACTTCTGCTGGCCGGTGTAAAACGGATGGCAGACGTTGCAAATGCCGACGATGATGGCGGGCTTGGTGGAGCGGGTCTTGATCACGTTGCCGCAGGCGCAACGGATTTCCGCATCCACATATTTCGGATGAATGTCCGTCTTCATAAAAAAGGGCACGCAAGTTTATCAGGAAAACACGCGATGACAAGAGGGAATTTTAAACGCCGCCAATCCACTTGCGGTCTTCCCAAACGGCCTTGATGCGAAGTCAGGTTGCGCGAGTCGAAAATGTTCTTTGCCGCGGCGGCGAGATTTGCCCTTCTTCAAGTTGTTCCACGCGTCGCTGGCGCTGATGGCGACGAATTGCAGCACGCTCGGGTCGCGGTAGCAGTCAATCATGCAGCGCGTGCAGCCGTCGCGGATGAGCTTCGAGTCGTCCCATTCCCAGACCTTGCACATCGGCTTCTCCCAGAAATGGCAGCGATACAAATCCAGCTTCCAGTCGAGGTAAAAATACTTGTGCCCGCCGAGGCAGCCGAATTTCTCCTTCTCGCCGCGCAAATGCCGCTGCATTTCGGTCGAGCGATTCCGTCGGGTTGACGACCGGGAAATGGCTGTGCTCGCTTCATCCGCTTGATTTTCTCGAACAGCTCGATGAGTTCGTCCTTCGAGTAATTCACCAGGCCGCTGTCGCTGAAGCTCAAATAACTGCTCGCCAGCGACGTGAGCGGATAGCTGAACGTGCAGCTTCTGAAATCCGAGCGATTCGAGAAACGCCGGCAGTTTGTCGTAATCGTCAATCAACCGGCTGGCCGTGATGCTGGCGGTGGTCTGAATGCCGACCGAGTGGAAAAATTCGTTCGCGCGTCTTGATTTTTTTGCAGACGTCCGGCAGGCCGCGGTTTTTTTCGTGCTTGGCGATGTCGTGCGCGTCAATGGACATGATGACGCTGCTCAAGCCGTCGCTGGCCAGGCCGCGCATGTTTTCCTCGGTCCACAAACCGCCGTTGGTGCAAATCATCGGGTGGATGCCGCGCTCGGCCGCGTAGCGCGTCATGGCGCGCAAATCGCGATGCACCATCGGCTCGCCGCCGACGAAGAGCAGGTAGCCGATGTGGTTTTTGACGGCGATGTCAATGACCTCGCTTCGCCTCGTCCAACGTCACGCTGCGGCGGGCCTTGGGATCGAACTTGGAGCGCGCAAAGCCGCAGAAATCGCAGTCGGCATTGCAAATGTTGGTGATGGCAAACTGGAGATAGCCCGGCCCGCCGTGGTTCAGGACTTCGCCGATGAGTTTGAGCACGCCTTTCTTTGGGCGCGCCGACCGGCTTGGAAAAATCAGGCGCGGCCGCTGCCGCCGAAGCGGATTCGGCTGGCGGCGGCTTGTGGCGCGGTTGAAACGTTGCTCATTATCAATTGATGATTGTGTCCGCAAGGAAAGCTGCGGGCAAACTTTCTTTCGTGCGCCGAATCGCTCAGCGGGTGATTTTCGCTTTGCGCGAAGCGGCGCAAAAAGCTTAATGTTTGCGCGGTTTGTCCGATGGTGTAATGGTAACACAGCGCCCTTTGGAGGCGTTATTCATGGTTCGAATCCATGTCGGACAGCCAATTTTACCAATGAAAATGCGGGTTCTGTGGATGTTTGCACAGAATTTGCACAACAACCGGCACGAACTGCTGACCGTCGCGTGAGATTCCCTGTCACCATCCGACACCGCGCCAGCAGCGCGAAGATTTACGCGCCTGCCGGGAAGTTCGCTTACTACCGCGTCGCCTACGCCACGGCGGGCAAACGCCGGATGCAGACCTTCGCCGCCTATTCCGACGCCAAAGCCGCCGCCGAACGCATCGTGCGCGAACTGGCGAACGGATCACAGGCCGCCGCGCTCTCTGCCAGCCAGTCCCGCGACGCCCTTGCCGCCTTTGAACGGCTGGACGGCTACTTCAAATCCAAAGGAAAGCGCATCAGCCTCAATACCGCCGTGGCGGACTATCTGGACGCGGTTGGCCGGTTGAATGTCCCGTTGTCCGCTGCCGTGACGGGCTATTTGAACACCGTGGCGACGGTCAAGCGCGTGGACTTGGCCGCAGCCGTGAAAGAATTTGTGGACGGGCGCGAGGCCGAGACGAAATCGGTGAACGGCAAGAGGCCGGAATTGAGCAAAAGCTATTTCCTCAATACGAAGCTCTGGCTTGGCTGGTTTGAAAAAACCTTTCCGGCAACGGCGGTTTGCGACCTGACAAGGGAGCATCTCGACTTGTTCATGGCCGGACGCAGCCACCTTGCCGCCAAGTCCAAGAATCATCTTCGCGCCACGGTGAAGATGTTTTTGAACTGGTGCATCAAGAAAGACTATTTGCCCGCGAACCACCGCTTGATGGATGCGTCTGGCATGAAGCGGCAAAAAGCCGACAGCGGCGAAACGGATTTTTTCCGCCCGGCTGAATTGCGGGCCATGCTGGATGCGGCAGACGACACCATGCGCCCGATTATCGCGCTGCAAGGTCTGGCCGGGATTCGACTGCAAGAAGCCCAGCGTCTGACGTGGCAGGATGTTTTCGGCACGGCGGGACACGTCGCCATTTCCGCCACGAAATCCAAGACCCGCAGCCGCCGCTTGGTTGAAATCTGCCCGGCATTGGCCGCATGGCTTGAACCCTATCGCCAGCATGAAGGCTCGTTGTGGACACAAAGCCGCGACACCTACCACGCGGCGTTTGTCGAACTCCGCGAATCCCAAAAAATCCCGGCGCGGAAAAATGGATTGCGCCACGGTTTTTGCACCTACCACTTCGCGCTGCATGACAACGAGAATTTGACGGCGGCACAGGCTGGAAACAGTCCCGCCGTGATTCATTCGGCTTACAAAGGGCTGGCGACAAAGAAAGAGGCGGAAAAATGGTTCAAAGTTATGCCGCCGAAAGCCGCCAAGAATGTGATTCCGTTGAAAGTCGCAACCAATGCCTGATGCCCTGTTACGAAAACCAAGCCAAATTCAAAGCTGTCAGACTTTCTTGCCCGGCACGTCAGACGTTACCACTGGACGGAACATGGCCTGCAATTCCTGTGGCACTTCGGCCTCTCGACTACGATCCACGCCTGTCGCCGGACGCTCTGCCAGCGTGGGTGGAAAAAATCTACGAGCGACTTTTTGAGAAAATCTTGCCGCCCAAAAAAGGCATGTCGGTGGAGTTTTACGACGCTGCTATTTTTGGCTTTGCCTACTCGGCTATCCAACGGGAACGAACCGCACGATTGGAAGCCTGTAAAAGTTTGCCGCCAGAATCGGAACAGAGACAGGTGCATGAGGAGTTGGCAAGAATCTACGAACCGACTTTGAATGCGTGCCGATGCAGAGCAACTGAAGTGCTGGCCAATTGGAAGTTGCCGGAGGTCGCTGATTACCTGAAAGGCTTGCGCCTACGGTATTGAGTGCCAGGGCCGTGAAGATGGTTGGATACCGGCGGTTGCCACAGAGACGTTGCTAATTTACAAAACACTGCTGCGACAGCGCCGCGCCGTCGAAATACTGATTCGCCAAAACGCGACTGCGCGGGAAATTGGCGAACTGATTACCCAACATGCTACTAAATCCGGCGGCATGACTTACGCTGAATACTTCCAGAAGCATCCGAACTCTGAACACAAAGAAACTTTCTTGAAAACTGCCCAGAAAATCTTCGAGCGATTGGGGATTCCGTTGCCGCCACGCGGACGACCGCGTAGAAATTCCGACACTGAATAAATTCGCTGTCGGTATTAACTCTTTCATGTGCATGGGAAAGTCAGACCATGCAAGACGCACCATTAAGAAGCAAGTCTGACCACACCACGGACACACCGAAGCTGGCGGCAAACGGCACCACGGCCGGCGCGGCTGATTTTCCTGCCGAAAAGCTCCCGGCACTTCCACCGGAATACGAACGGCCATTTCTGACCGTCGCCGAACTCCAGAAAAAAATTCCCGTCAGTCGCCGGACAATTTTTGCATGGCGCAAAGCTGGCTGGCTTCCAAGCGTTCAAGCCGGGACAAAAATTCTGTTTCATTGGAAAAGTGTCGAGGCCGCGCTACTGCGGATGCAACGCGGTGCGGATCAATGAGGAAATTTTGGACACGCCGAAAGCTGAATGGAACGGCGTCGAGTTAGAACGAGCCAAACGCAAAACGCGAAGGCCGCCAGCGGGCGATAGATAAATCGGAACTCGTAAATCAACACGGCGACGGGTGGCGTTAATGACCGCGAGGCAGCCACGACCGTCATTGGGCGCAAGCCCGGAGAATCTTGCCTGTTGAGTTTACAGGATGACCGCAACTCGCCAGCAGCGGCAGGGCAAGAAAATGGTATGCGGAAACCACACGGATTCCTGAACGACGGGCAACCGCGTTTGCTAAAGCGTGCCACTCCTTGTATCAGGGAGTGGTGCGTTTCCAGCCGTTGTCCTGCCGTCAGGCAATCGCGCTCGGAGGGGGCGCGGAAGCATAGCCAATAGCATGGCCAAAGACCCTTGCAAAAAGCAGATCGAAGTTTGAAACCATGAAAATTTATCATCGCAAAACTGGCCGGCCAACCGTCCTGACGCCCGCGCTTATCAAAAAAATTATTTCGTTCCTGCGCGGCGGCAGTTACATCGAAACCGCCGCCGCCGCGTGTGGAATCAGCAAGGAAACATTTTACGACTGGCTCAAAAAAGCCGCCAAGCTGGAAAAAGAAGGCGCGGCAGGCCGGAAACAATTGACAGCGGAAGAAGCCATGCTGATTGAGTTTTCTGACGCTATAAAAAAGGCGATGGCAATGGCAGAGGTTCACGATTTGGAACTAATCCAACGTGCGGCCAAAGCCGGTCACTGGCAGGCGGCGGCATGGCGGTTGGAACGGCGGTATCCGCAAAAGTGGGGACGCAGAATCCGTGCGGAGATAGCCGCGCCGGATGACAAACCGAGTCAGTCGGGAGCCGATACAGTTGATTTTGGAAAACTACCGACGGAGAAATTGACCCAGTTACAATCCATTTTGGAAAGCGCTATGAGCAGCGAACCCGCGCAAAAGTGACACGGGCAGTTTCAAGGCGACACTTGAACCGCCCGATAAAACCGCTTCCCGGTTGCGGGATTGGGGTCGAGGATGAATTGCGGGTTGGTTTGCAGCATCACGTTGAAAAGCGGAGTCCAGAGCGACGGTGTGTTGAGATTGGCAGTCCATTCAATCCGGTAGGTGTTACTGACTGTCCCTTGCAGATACGTTCCGAAATACAGGCTGGACACCAGAAATTGCAGATTTGTCGCGGGCGTGGTGTCGCCGTTCAAACGAGCAATGCGGTTGATGTTCGTGCTGTTGATTTGTGCGAAACTGCCACCGATTAAAACCTTACCATCCGGCTGGAGAGCCGTCGCAGAAATTGAGCCGCCGTAAGAACCAGTAATCGCGGTTGGCGCAAAACCTCCGTCCAAGCTGCCATCGATGTTCAAGCGGACCAAGCTGGCGTTGGCGACCCCGTTGACGTAATTGAAATACCAACCGGTGACAATTGGTTTTCCGTCCGGTTGCAGAGCCAGTGCTTTAACCACCGCTCCGCTGGGAATAGCTGTCGCGTTAAAGGCAAGGTTTAGCGTGCCGTCTGGATTCAATCGGGCAATGTTGTGGCGTGTGTAGCCGTTGATGTTTGAGAATTGACCACCAATCAAAATTTGTCCGTTGGTTTGAACCGCGATGCAGTTGATGACTGGCGAGCCGACGATTGGAACCAAAGTGAAATTGGTATCCAAACTGCCGTCTGAATTGAGCCGGGCAAGGCCATAGCAATTTGTGCCGTTGATGCTGGTGAAGTTGCCACCGATCAGAACCTTTCCGTCTGGTTGAACTGCGATTGAATTTACATGACTGCCCGTTCCCGCGCCGGGCGTTCCCGTGCCGGGGTTGAAGCTGGTGTCAAGTGAACCATCAGCATTCAATCGGGCGACGTTGTTGCAATACGTCCCGTTAATCGTGGCCGTGAACAAGCCGCCAACCAACACTTGCCCGTTCGTTTGCAAAGCCAAGCAAGAGAATTGCGGATAGCCAATGTTGCCGATGCCAGCGACTCCCGAAACAAGATTGAAGTTGGCATCCAAACTCCCGTCCGGCCGCAATTGTGCAATGGAATTGCGCGAAACGTTGTCCATCGCGCTGAAAAATCCGCCGACGATCAAAGCTCCATTGGTTTGCAGAGAAAGAACGGACAACGTTTGCGAATAGAGGTTCACAGCGTCACCGGGGTCAAGGCTGGTATCTAGGCTGCCGTCTGCGGAGAGCCGCGCAATTCCATTGCGAGCTGTCCCGTTGAATTTTGCGAAATCCCCAATCAGCACGACTTTCCCGTCAGGTTGCAGGGCCAAACCAGTGATGGTCGCATTGCCATACCCGCCGCTTGCTCCACTGCCAGGATTGAATGTGATGTCGAGCGAGCCGGGTTGGGCGCGGGACAGAAATGTGAAGGCCAAAAAACAAACCGGGATTGTTGCAGCCGTCAGTCGTTTCATCTTCGTCTTTCGTTTAATCTCACCAGCGGGTCAACACTACCGATAGCGGGGTGTAAATCACAGCAAATAAAACCGACGCTTCCGGTGTGAGAAGCCCAACGCTAAAGTGTCTTTTGACCAACTTGAAGCAGCTTCGCCAAGCAAGGCAATTGACGCAAGAGGCATTTGCCGAGTCTGCGGGGCTTTCATACAAATACTATCAAGCGGTGGAGACTGGCAAAAAGCCCGATCTGCGGCTTTCAACTTTGGAGCGGCTGGCCAAGGCGCACGGGTTGGAAGTGTCTGGGCTGCTGTCGCCCCTGCCCTCACACGGCAAAGGCAAGCCGCGCAAGTAATCCTGACGCCGAAGTGAATGGGAATTTTCGCCTTAATCTTCGCAATGTAATTCTCCGGGCGCAGAATCATAGAGGCAAAAACCCGGAGCCGGGCGAATGTCAACAGATTATTTATTGACAACGCCGCCGGCAAACGGGAGATTTAACTGGTTATGAAATCGCCACAACGCGCCGCAAAGAAGCTCGACTACCCGGCGGAAACTTCCGGCAGCCGTCTGGCCGCCAAAGCCCGCAAGCTCGCCAGCAAGCTCACGCCGGAACAGCGCCGGGAACATTTCAACGGGGCAATGGCGATGATTTATGGCGGCGCAAAAGAAGCAACTCTCGCTCGACGCTAACCTCGTCTTCGATCTCGCCGGGGACAAAGACTTCGCCCACGATTTCCGGGAGGTTTTTCAGAGCAAAGGCTACGCCTTGGTTTTGCCGCCCACGGCGGCGCACGAATTGCACGTCATTTTCACTGACGGCGACACCAAAGCGGAACGGGAACTGGCACGGACGGCATTGACGCACTTGAAGCAATGGGGCATCCGGCCCTTTGACGTGGACTCGGCGGCGGAAGCCATTTGCGAGCAATTCGTGCGCGGCCTGCTCCGGCAACGCCTGATTCCCGATGACGAATTTAACGACGGCCTGATTCTGGCCGAAACGTCGCTGGCGGAAATTCCCCTGTTGGTGACTTCCGACAAACATCTGCTGGACATTGACGAGGACGCCCTGCTGCTGGCGTTCAACGAAGCCGATCTTTCGCCGGTGCATCCGGTTCACCCGAAACGTTTGCTGCGGGCGTTGCGGTAGCTTTCGGCGTCAATTTAATTTGCCGCCAGTAATTCTCCGGGCGCAGAATCATAGAGGCAAAATTCCCGGAGCCGGGCGGCGGGTGCAATGTGGAGCGCAGCCGGATGAGGCGAGCAATAGATTGACGCGACGACCGGCGACACACCATCACGCCTCTGATTCACGCGCACGGCCCCGGTGTCAGTAGCGGAGCATCCGCCAACATCGCATCAAGGCGAATTTCTCGCGTTTGTCTTGCCCTTATCTGCGGGCAATTTTCGGAAGACACCATCCCCTTAACCATTCGGCCAACGAAACGAGCCGCATCCGCACCAGTGTCAAATTGCGGCAAAAGGCGGCAACGAACTTGTCGCAATTTGTCGCCTTTTGCCACCGCGAATTTGCCGCCATTTGCCGCCTTCAGCCGAAGGCTTTTATCACACGGACGCCTTACTCCTTGGCTGAACCAAGGTTTTTTGTCCACGCACCGGCCACGCACCGGCCAGCGTGTTGAACGGTGTTGACAGGTTCAACGCAATTCAACATCGCGCATCCGCGCCAGGTATGCCTTCGGCTCCGCGTGAATCGCCCTTCGATTGTGTGGCTCGCTGCGCGTCGTCAAGGTAGTTTCGCCGTAATGCCCGGCGACTTCCACCTTGACGATGCTCGCTTCGCCGGAAGTCAGACTGGCGATTAAGGATTCACGCGGGAAGTGTCGCAGCCGTTGGCTGGGACATCACACGGGAAATTTGCGGATGCTCACCGGCAACACAGCGGACATTCCGGCGGAAGATCGTCGGAAATCAGTTGGCGGCATACGCAGCGGATGACGTGTGACTAGACTTGGCAACAATCCAGTGCGCAACAAAGTTGGCATCATGCGTGGCATCGAACGCAACGCCGGACGCCGCATCTGGGTTGGCGTCAAAGTGCGCACCAAACGCAGCAAGTGACGCAACTTTTGCGCCGCAATGCGCGTTGCACAGAATCCTTAATCGGTTAAGGGGTTCGGCTTCTACTCCATTTCAATGGTTGTTCTGTAATTTGCGGATGCAGACTCGGTGAATGGAAACCGGCAGAAACATGGCGCGCTTTGCGGCTGCAACAGCAACGTCATGGTGAACATTTTGGCCACCCATTGCTGGCGGCTTGAGAACTCATTTTGCCGCCCGAACCGGCCTTGCAGCCGGTGTAAAATTCCCGTCGGTTACGCCCAAAATCCCTCACGTCATTTTGTGTAAAGATTACACGCTCGCCCGTCCTGCTCCAGGTAGAATCCTCAATTACGATGAACAGGAGATCGGACGTATGAACAGTGAAAAAGATTTTCAGAGTGCCATCCGCACGCCGCCAGCCAGTGCGGGCGTGCGGGACAGTGGAATCCGCGCCGGTCAAAACCAAACACCGCCAGGCGCGGCTGGCTTCATTGACCAAAAACAATTGCTGGCATGGTTGCCAATCAGTCGCCGCACGTTGTTCAACTGGCGCACGTCCGGCAAAATTCCATGCGTGCGGCTGGGCGGGCGTCGCATCCTGTTTCACTGGCCGTCAGTCGAGGCCGCGCTGCTGCGTTACCAACACGGCGGACAGTCGTGACATTGCGCGATTGGTCAAGCGTCAGAAGTCGTTTGCCACACCTGCCGTTGCCGTGCTAGATTGACAGTGTTATGCAAGTTACAGTGGAAATGCCCGATCAAGTCGCCCGTCAGTGGGGAGAAACCCCGGACACGGTTGGCCGTCACGTCATGGAAGACGCGGCGATTGAAGGGTATCGCGCCGGACGCCTCACGCAGCGGCAAGTGGGTGCGATGCTGGGACTCGATTACTGGCAGACGGAAGCTTTTCTGAATGAACGCGCTGTCCCGCTGAATTATTCCGCCACCGATCTTGCCGCTGACAACGCCACGCTGGAAAAAATTCTCGCCCGCTCGTGAGCGTCGTCGTCTCTGACACTTCGCCGTTGCACTACTTGATTTTGTGCGGCGCGGAAAACATTCTGCCCCGCCTGTTCCGCCAAGTGGTGATTCCGCCGACCGTCTTCCGTGAACTGCAACAGCCGAACACGCCGCCGCCTGTGCGCCAGTGGGCAGCCTCGTTGCCAGCGTGGGTTGCCGTCCAGTCGCCCAAAGACGGTGAATCTCAAGCTGGACGTGGATGCGGGCGAATTGGAAGCCATTTGTCTGGCGCAGGAAATCCATGCCGACGCCGTATTGATGGACGACCGCGCCGGACGCAGCGCGGCCATTCACTGCGGGCTGGCCGTAGTCGGCACGATTGGCTTGCTGGAACAGGCGGCGGCGCGGGGACTCATTGAACTGCCGTCCGCACTGGCGCGGTTGCGCCAGACAAACGCCCGCCTCGACCCGGAATTTATCCACGCCGCGCTTGCCCGTGACCAAGTCCGCCGGCAAAAACGATAGCAGGCGTGTTTTGAGTCCCCGGACGCTGCCATGACCCTCCCGGCGATGGCCCGGACGCGCCACAGGCCAGCCACGCGCCACGGCAGGCCAAAATTTTTGCACAGGGTTTGCACAGATTCCGGGGCGAGTTCGGTTTGCACAAAGTTTGCACAGTCGCCTTTCTTGCACACGATTTGCACACGTTTTTCTTCCCGCAGCTTCCCACAAATGCACGGATAATGATTGCAAACATTGATTGTCTGTGTATATTGAAGGGCAATGAATACTCAACTAGAGGCAATCATGGGAAGTGGCGAGAACGCCCTGAAAGTTGGTTCGAATCCATGTCGGACAGCCATTCTTCCCGGTTCTCGTCGTGTGTCCTTTTAACAAAAGTGGTGGTAGGTGATGGATTCGAACCATCGAAGGCATAGCCAGCAGATTTACAGTCTGCCCCCGTTGGCCACTTGGGTAACCTACCACGCAAGGGCCAATATTAAACCATGCCGTGTGGTGCTTGTCAATTTCCGCTTCGTTCTCGTCGTCGTCCTCGTTCTCGTAATCGAAAGTCGGAATTCGAGGACGAGGAGGATTGGGCCAAAATTTTCCTCTGCGTCCATGCGTCTTTGCGTTAAAATAGGCAAATGTTCGACTCGTTAAGCAGCAAGCTCCAGAACGCCTTCCGCAATTTGCGCGGCCTCGGCAAAATCTCAGAGGCCAACGTCGGCGATTCCCTGCGCGAAGTCCGCATGGCACTGTTGGAGGCCGACGTGAATTTCAAGGTCGCCCGCGACTTCATCGAGCGCGTCAAAACCAAGGCCATCGGCGCGGAAGTCGTCCAAAGCATCCAGCCCGGCCAGCAAATCGTCAAAATCATCCACGACGAACTGGTGGACCTGCTCGGCTCGCAAAATGCCGCGCTGAAACTCGACGGAAATCCCAGTTCCATTCTAATGGTCGGTCTGCACGGCTCCGGCAAGACGACTTCCAGCGGCAAACTCGCCCGGCTGCTCCAGAAACAAGGACGCCAGCCGTTGCTCGTCGCGGCGGACGTTTACCGCCCGGCGGCGATGGACCAGTTGGAAACGCTCGGCAAACAAATTGAGACCCCCGTTTTTCTGAAGCGCGGCGAAAAGGACGTTCAGAAAATCGCCCACGAAGCGCTCGATTTTGCCCGCGCCAACAGCCGCAACGTTTTGATTTTCGACACCGCCGGCCGGTTGCAGATTGACGAGCCGCTCGTGCAGGAACTCGTCCGCCTGCGCGACCTCGTGAAGCCGCAGGAAATCCTGCTCGTGCTCGACGCCGCCACCGGCCAGGAAGCCGTCAACGTCGCCACGCATTTCGACCAGGCGCTGCAAATCACCGGCTCCATCCTGACCAAGCTCGACGGCGACGCGCGCGGCGGCGCGGCGTTGAGCATGAAGGCCGCCACCGGCAGGCCCATCAAGTTCGCCGGCACGGGCGAGAAGCTGGACGAGTTCGAGCCGTTTCATCCCGAACGCATGGCGTCGCGGATTCTCGGCATGGGCGACGTCGTGAGCCTCGTCGAGAAGGCCGCCGAGGCCGTGGACATGGCGGACGCCAGGCGCATGGAGGAAAAGATGCGCAAGGGCGAGTTCACGCTGGAGGATTTTCTGGAGCAATTGCGCGCGATGAAAAAGCTCGGCTCGCTGGAGAGCGTCATGAAAATGCTGCCCGGCGGCTCCGAGGCCTTGAAGCAGGTGGACATCGGCAAGCAGGAACAGGAATTCAAGCGCATGGAAGGCATGGTCTGCGCGATGACGGTGAAGGAGCGCAAGAATCCGGCCATCCTGAACGCCAACCGCCGCCGCCGCATTGCCGCCGGCAGCGGCGTGAGCGTGACGGAACTGAACACGATGCTGAACAAATTTTTCCAGATGCAGACGATGATGAAGAAGATGGGCAAGATGTCGAAGATGATGGCCCGCATGGGCGGCGGCCTGCCGGGGATGTTGCGAAGATGAAATGCGCGGCTTGAAGTTTCAAGCGAATTGATTCAAAATAACCCTGTGAGCACGGTTGCTGAAATTAAAGAAGCAGTCACGCGATTGCCCGAGCGCCAGAAAATCCAGCTAGCGCGTTGGGTGCAAACGCAGATTTCCGACCGATTGAGCAATGATGAAATGATGCAAATCGCAGCTGAAGGCGCGCGCGCCCTAGACCGGCGGGAAGCCCGATATGCCAAGCGCAAAACGCGGTGAAGTCTGGCAGGTAGATTTTGGTCTGGCGGCCAAAGTTCGCCCGGCTTTGGTGTTGGGCTGCGACATTGCGGATGAGGATCGCGTGCTCGTGGCGGTGGTTTATCACACGCGGTCGCTGCGCGGTTCGCGCTACGAAATGCCGATGAACGTGGCCGGTCTCGATGAAGGCGGATTTGACGCGCAAAGCATTTACACCATTCCTGCCGTGAAATTGATTCGCAGGCGCGCCGTTCTGAATACTGCCCAAATCAAACTCGTGGAGGAAAAAGTGAAACTCTGGCTTGGGCTGGCCTGACGGAGCTGAACACGATGCTGAACAAGTTTTTCCAGATGCAGACGATGATGAAGAAGATGGGCAAGATGTCGAAGATGATGGCACGCATGGGCGGCGGCCTGCCGGGGATGTTGCGGAGGTAATTCTTGCCCACCCAACAGCCGATGATTCGTAAATCTTCAAAGCTTTTTTGTGTTCCCATCGCGGAGGGCAAGAATCTTAGATTACAGAATGTATGCAATTATTGATAAGTGCATACATTTTGTAAAAGTGGCCGGGAGTAATTAAGACTTGAAGATTAAATTGGTCGCATAATAGTCAGGGCATGCATTTTGACACCTTTACAATTTGTTGTTACGAACATCGTAACGCGTAACTTTCAGCTTATGATTCTCTCGGCCGAACAAACTGAATTCTTGAGTTGGAAAATAATCCCCGCGCGACTTGACGCCACGCAGGCCGCTTGGCTTCTTGGATTCGAGCCGCACGAGATTCCGATGCTGGTCGCTGCTGGACTGTTGAAACCCCTCGGCCATCCCGCTCGCAACAGCCGGAAATACTTTGCGGCGCAAATTTTGGAGCAATTGCGCCGTGATGAAAAATGGCTTGCCCGGGCCAGCGACGCCATCAGCAGCTACTGGCGGCAACGCAACGCCCGCAGTAAGCTTTTATGAATGGATTGAAGCTCTCGTCTCATTCAATACTGTCACAAAAACTATACAGGTTTTGTGACAATTGCGGGCACCGGCGTTGACATATATCCTCAAATAATTTGAGGATCCGTGCGGAACTGTGAATTGCTGCCAATTCCTGCAGCCAGCCTTTCATAGGCAATAGTTTGCTTCGACCAATCAATGTCTTCCGCTGTCAGACTGGCGATGTCGCCCTGTGAACCGCCGAGATGCCAGCATAATTCATAGAAGTTGCGTCGCTCCGGATTCTTTTCACGCTCGACGATACGGCGATGTTCTTCGAGCGTGATGGCGCGCTTCGGCTGATGACGAACCGCCGGCCAAAGACGTTTCGGAACAATCGGCCACGCGAGCCAGCCCATTGAAAGGCAGAAGTTGTGAAGCCTCCGCAGGTGAGCGTTCGTGCTGACAGTGCCAGCCTTGAGGCAGGCCAGCAATTGTTCCGGTTGCGTTTCGAGAATGACACGATGCCGGATTAAATCGAACGCTTTTTGTCTAGCCGCGATTTGCCAGCGAAGTTGAGTTGAGCCTTGTTTGGTTTCAGTGACCGCGTCAAAGGCGTTTTGCCAGGTTCGGGTTGTAACGCCTGAATCCGTCCCGGCAAGATATGCCTTGGCGATTTGAAGATTCAGAAACGGCTGGCGGAATGCCTCATTTCGCGCATGAAAAAGCGTCATGGCCTCGGCGCGGTCACGAGTGCGAAGACTTTGTTGTTTGCCGGTTACGGAGTCTTCAACATAGTAGATGCTCCATGGGTTGCGCAGATACAATAGAAACCGATTTTTCATCAGAAAAAACTAAACGTGTTTCTCATCACGAAAAAGTATAATTCGGCAGCGGTCCGCCCACATTGATTCCGTGCTTCAGGCAATAAGCGCCGTTGTCCCCCGTATTTTTCCCGTCTGCTATTTCAGCCCCAAAGTTCTTAAATCCATCAAAAACAAGGCTTTTTCGCTAAAAATGCCACTCCGCCGACTCTTTTTGCATCAATTACCGGACTAAAAGATTCAACGTCGAATGATTTTCATTCAATTACCGGACTAAAAGGTTCAACGTCGAATGATTTTCGTTCTGTTACCGGACTAAAAGGTTCGGCGTCGAAGCTTTTTCATTCAATTGCCGGACTAAAAGAATCAACGTTGGACCTTTTTCATTCGATTACCGGACTAAAAGCATCGGGAATTGGCTTGCGAACATCGGCTGCGAGGCGCACTTTTCCTCGCATGAGCAAGTCCAAGCTTCCCGCGAGTCCCGCCAGTCCTTCACCGAATCCGGCAACGCCGTCACTGAATCGGGAAACGCCGTCACTGAATCCGCTGGCGATCTTTTCCGGCCTTAGCAATGCCGTCCGCTGGCAGGCAGTGACGATGATGGCAAACGGCCAGGAGATATCGGCGAGCGAACTGGCGGCGGCGGCCCATCGGCAGTTTGACATCTCGGCCAAACAACTGCGCATACTGAACAAAATCGGCGCGGTGCAGCGCAAGGCGGGGAAAGACCGCCGTTTTTTGATGTATTTTATCCCGCAGCAGTTCCGTCCGGAGCCGGGCGTGGTGGATTACGGCTTCTGCCGGCTGCGGTTCGTTTCTCAATCGTAGGAGACGACGCAAGGAGTCTCGGAACCGTCGCCGGAATTGGAGTCTCGTTACCTCGGCTCCTGCATTTTCTCTTACGACAGTGGCGCGCCGACATTGATTTCGTGCTTCAGGCAATACGCGCCGTTGTCCACGTATTTTTCCGCCCACCATTTCAGTCCGGCGCGTTCCTTCCTGTGTCAGTTTGCGGACGACTTTCGCCGGCGCGCCGAGGACGAGCGAGCCGGGCGGGATTTTCGTTCCCTGCGTCACCAGCGCCTTTGCGCCGATGATCGATTGTTTGCCGATGACCGCGCCGTCCAGAATCACCGCGCCCATGCCCACGAGCACTTCGTCGCCGACGGTGCAGGCGTGGACAATCGCGCCGTGGCCGACGGTGACCCAGTTGCCGACGATGCACGGGAAATCGTCCGCGAGGTGCAGCACGGCGTTGTCCTGGATGTTCGAGTGGTGGCCGACGACGATGCGGTTGATGTCGCCGCGCAGCACCGCGCCATACCACACGCTCGAATGCGCGCCGAGCGTCACGTCGCCGAGCACGACGGCGGTCTTGGCGAGATAAACGCCCTTGCCGAGCTTCGGCGTTTTGCGCAGGAATGTGTCCAGTTGCTTCACCGTATTTTTCATGCGGAGAATTTAACCGCGGATGTCGCGGATGTCGCGGATAAATGGAGCGCGGACGGCTTGATCCGCGTGAAACAAGATTTGGACCTCGCGGGCGAGCCGCCCGCGCTCACTGGCGTTGCGGATTTTCCATTTCACTCCGGATGATT
This sequence comes from uncultured Verrucomicrobiae bacterium, assembly GCA_963764035.1. Taxonomy (GTDB): domain Bacteria; phylum Verrucomicrobiota; class Verrucomicrobiia; order Limisphaerales; family UBA11358; genus UBA11358. The sequence goes on along the minus strand of CAVXQV010000005.1, from coordinate 331,626 downwards.
TGGGGTTAAAGTCCAGACATTCGTATGACGAAGCCGGTTCCACAACGTCCCGTCCCGCCGCGCCGGCGATTGCCGCGCTCGTTCAAGGATTTGACGCCGTCGCAAGCATTTCAATCCGCGCACGTTTTTCCAGGAACTGATCTGGAAGGCGTGGCTCACGCCGCGCACGGGCCTGCATCGCCGCCCGATTTTTCCGAAGCTCAAACGCCGGCAGGTCGCCATCACGTGGATCGGCCACGCGTCGTTTCTCATCCAGTTCACGGATTTGAACGTGCTGATTGACCCGAATTTTGCGAACTGGCTGTTTCTGCTGAAGCGCATCAAGCGCGCGGGCATGAAAATCCGCGACCTGCCGCCGATTGACCTGGTGCTGCTGACGCACGCGCACTTCGACCATTTTCACAAGCCGACACTGCGCAAACTGCCGCATCCGAAAATCGGCGTGATGCCGCTGGGGCGTCGGCGACCTGGCGCAGAATCTCGGCTTCGCGCGCATCATCGAGCTGGACTGGTGGGAGAGTTTTTCGCAGCGCGACTGGAAGGTGACGTTCACGCCGAGCAAGCATTGGGGCGCGCGGACGCTGCACGACCATCACCGCGGTTACGGCGGATTTGTGCTGGAGCATCAGGGCCGGAAAATTTATCACGCGGGCGACAGCGCGTATTTCGACGGGTTCAAGGAAATCGGCGAGCGGCTCGCGCCGGAAATCGCGCTGCTGCCCATCGGCGCGTATCACCCGGAAACGTTCCGCCACGTCCACATGGGGCCGGACGAGGCGGTGAAGGCGTTCAAGGATTTGCGCGCGCGACAGGTCTGGTGCCGATGCATTACGGGACGTTCAGGCTGTCGTTCGAGGCCTGGACGAGCCGCCGCGCTGGCTGCGCGAAATCGCCGCGCGGGAAAATCTCACCAAAAAACTGCGCGTGCTGGACGAAGGCGTGCCGGTGGTGTTTTGAACCTTCAATCCTCCTCGTCCTCCTCGTCCTCGCAATCGCAATCGCAAGTAATCGAGGACGAGGACGAGCACGAGCACGAATAGAAATCAGATTGACACGCCGCGCGAAATCCGTTTTCTGTCGCCGCCAATGACGGACGAAAAGCGCCAATTCGATTTTTCATTTCTCGAACCTTTTCGCCGCTATGTGCCGCTGGCGGCCTGGGCGATTGTCATTCTGCTCCTCCTCTTCATCCCGCTGAAGGTCATCAGCTACGGCTATCTGCCGGGGGACGACGCGTTGCGGCACGCGGCCAAGGCGGTGAGCGGCAAGCCGTGGCCGGAAATCCTCGTGCTCGGGCCGGCGTTTCATTTCGATCCCAACTGGGGCTGGCACTGGCTGCTGGGGCAAGTTCATCTCTGTGAAAACTGGGACGCCGGGGCGCTGGTGGTGTTTTCCGTGGTGATGCTGTTTCTCGTCGGCAACGGCGCGGTGGTGGCGTGCCTGAAACGGCCGGAGGCGTGGCTGGCGGCGTTCATCCTCGTGGCGCAACCGCAGGTGTCCGACTTCACGCAGCGTTTTCTGCTCGGGCCGTCCGTTTGTGTTGAGCATTGCGGCGATGGCGGTGATTTTGCTGGTCTGGCAGCGGCACGGTTCGTCGCCGCCCAAATGGTGGACGGTCCTGTGGATGACGCCGTTGATTGCCGCGGCGGTTTTTTTGCACGGCGTCTGGTATTTGTGGGCGCTGCCGATTGCGGCGTTTCTTCCTCGCGCAACAATTCCGCTGGTGCTTTCTGCTGGCGGCGAGCTGGATTTTGGGGACGTTCCTGGGTTCGGCGCTCACCGGCCATCCGATTGAAAGCATCTTGCAGGCGCTCCAACTGGCGTTGCGCGCCGTCGGCATGCACCAGACGCAAGTCACGCTCGTCTCGGAATTGCAGCCGTCCGGCGGCGACATCTTCAGCCATCCTGCTGCTCGGCGGCGTGATTGTCCTGCGGCAACTGGCGAAGCTGAACGCGCCGCCGCTGGTCCGCCATCCGGCGTTCTGGCTCGTCGCGCTGGGCTGGGTGCTGGGCTGCGAAACGTTCCGGTTTTGGGAGGACTGGGGCCTGCCGGCGCTGGCGGTTTTGATGGCGGGCGATTTGCAGTTGTTTTTTGAATCGCGGTTCGCGGCGGATTCGTTCCAGCGGCTGGCGCTGGTGTGCGGGCTGGCGTTGACGATGTATGCCGTGACCACCAACGATTTCAACAGCCGCTGGACCAACCATCTCGCGTGGCGCTACCTGACGCCCGACGAACCTGAAATCGCCGGCTGGCTGCCGGACAAGGGCGGGATTTTTTACACAGTGGACCAATCGCTGTTTTACCAGACGTTTTTCAAAAATCCGAATGCCGACTGGCGCTACATGCTCGGCTTTGAATCCACGCTGATGCCCGACGAGGATTTCAAGGTCTATCAAAACGTGCTGTGGAATTTCGGCGACGCCAAGGCCTACAAGCCGTGGGTGGACAAAATGCGGCCGGAAGACCGGCTGGTCATCCGCGGCGGCAGCGCCAGCCCGCCGCCCATCCCGCAACTGGAATGGAACCACGGCGTCGGCGACATCTGGATTGGCCGGCTGCCGCGCCCGGTGCTGCCCGGCACCGCGCCGCCGACGGTTCCGGCGACCGCGCCGCGCGAGGGTTCAGCGAAGTGACAACTGGTCGAACTGCCGCGCCAGGTCAAAATCCTTCTGCGTCAAACCGCCGGCGTCGTGCGTCGTGAGCGTCAAGCGTCACCTTGTTCCAGCGGATGTCAATGTCGGGATGATGCCACGCCTGCTCGGCGGCGACGGCGACGGCGTCCACAAATTTCACCGCGGCGGGAAAATCCTTGAATTGAAACGTGCGGGAAATCACGGCGCCTTCCTGTTTCCAATCTGGAATTGTGGCGAGCGCGGATTTGATTTGGTCGGCGGTGGATTTTTTCACAGTTCAACATCGTTCATTGCCCGAAAAAATCAAAACCATTCCACGACTCCGCACATTTTACGAAAGCTTCGGCGGCTTGCCTGATGAATTTCCAAGTCGCGGCGGAATCCGCCGCGGGTTTCTGCGTTCCGCGGCCTTTGCCTGCAGCACCAGCCTCACACAGGTGATCATGGCCCATAGCCAGCTCAAGCCGAAGCACACGATTGCCCATTTTAGCAGCCAGCCGGATGGCTTCTGCGGAATCGTTTCGCCGAGTTGCGCCTGATAAATCTGGTAAGTCCATTCGATGACCCAGGCGCAAATCAAAAAAAAACTGGCGATCGCGAGCGTCAACTGGCAAATCCCGGCGAAAGTCCGGCGCGCCTTGAGCGAACCGATTCCAGGAGTCGCGAGATTTTGCATGACACACGCCCACGCGCGATCAGAGCTCAATGAGCGTTCGGACGGAACAGGCATGAGGTTCAACTAAAATGTGATTTCACATCCGGCCTTCTCAAAACCGCCAGTGCCCAGATGCCAAAAGCCAGGCCAAGCAGGAAGCCGCTGCACGGCGTCAAACACGGCACCACCGACAGGCCGGCGGCGGCCAATGAAAATTGGTAACTTTGCAACGACTTCATTTTCTTTGCGCCCGCCAGGATCAAAACTGACACCGCCAACTCAAGTATAACATTCACGATGCCCAGCGGACCATACATCAGATGGAGCATTTTTTGCGCGAATTGTTCAATTTGAGGATTGTTAAGCTGGTCCAATGCCGAATTAATTTGTTGCAGGTTCGGTTTGAAAAAAACCATTTCAACCAGGTCCCACAGCGCCAGAACGATGTTCAAAATGGAGGCCACCATCAATGCCACGGCGGGAACTTTGATCCGTTGCAGTGCCATTTCGCGGCTGCCGGCGCCCGCTGAACCCAATGGTGGCGGTGTGTTCGAAACCCGCCCCGCAATTCCAAATAGATCTGCAAACTCCGGGAACGCCGAGAGCGGGCGGAATTCCGCGCCGCCTTCCGCCTTGACCAACGACCGCGCGTCCAGCCGGTCTTCGGAAACCCACTGGCGCAAAACCGCGCCCGAAACAGGCCCGTATTCCTTGCCGTCGCCGCCGACGAAGACATACATAATGAGCCTTTTAGATTTCGATGGTGCTCACGCAAATTTCATCCAAAATGCGACTTCACTTCCGGCTTGTTCAAAACCATCAGTGCCCAGATTCCAAAAGGCAAGCCCAGCAGACAGCAACATTGGCAGGGCAGCATCGCGACGATGACGGCCGCCATCACCAGCCCGAAATTTTTCAGTCGCAACATTTTTAATGCGCCAAACAGCACAAATCCATTCACCGCCGCGACCACCAGACTGATAACGGCCGCCAGCGGCCCGCGCATGTTTTCAATGAGCGCCCGCACCTGGGGCGGAACGTCCGATGGCAATTCTTGATGAAAAATCATGCCGCCCGTGAACAGGGTGAAAAGGCCGCTGAATCCATAATAAGCGACCCCCAAGCTGGCTACTATGATCAGGGCGATTGCCGGGCCTTTGACGGCTTGCAGCGCCGCTTCACGTTCGCCGCCTGATTGAAAAGATGGCGGTGCGGCAAAAGGAACCGAACCTGACGTGCCGCTTCCAAATGCGTCGGCAAATTCCGGGAAGGTCGAGAGCGGACGAAATTCCGCGTCGCTTTCGGCCTTGGCCAGCGACCCCGCGTTAAGCCGGCCCTCGGCTATCCAGCGGCGCAAATCCTCCGCCAGAACTGAACTGTATTGCTTGCCGTCGCCGCCAATGATGGTGTAGGTAGCCATAATTTTCTCCCGCGTTTGCTGACTTCTAGTTTATTGCCCGCTTTGATGCAAGCCCGTTTCATCCAAAAGCGCGGACGGCTCGTCCGCCAGTTGGAGTTCGAGCTTTGGCCCGGCTCTCGCAAGCGAGTCGAAGCTTGAACTCCAGCAACTCAACAGCTCGCGGACGAGTCGTCCGCGCTCCGGTCACGAGTTCCGCACAAACAATTTCCCCGGCAGTTGCTTCACCGCCCGTTTCATTTCCAGGCTCAACAGCGCCACGCTCACCGCCGAGCTGGGCAGGCCGCTTTTGCGGATCACCTCGTCAATGCTCCGCTCCTCATGGTTCAGCGCGTCATAGACCTTCTGCTCGTTTTCGCTTAATTCAATCGCCGGCAAAACGCCGGTCTCTCCCGGCGACGGCGGCTTGTTGCTCCCCGGAAACAAATACTCGAACTCGCTCAAGATGTCCTCCGCGTCTTCGCACAGCTTCGCGCCCTTTTTGATCAAATCGTGGCAGCCCTTGCTGCGCGGCGAATCAATCCGCCCCGGCACGGCGAAAACCTGCCGGCCGTATTCGGTCGCGAAATTCGACGTGATGAGCGCGCCGCTGTGCAAGTCCGCCTCCACCACCACCGTGCCGAGCGTCATGCCGGCGATGATGCGATTGCGAATGGCGAAGGATTGTTTGTCGCCGTTGCGGTTGAACGGAAATTGCGTGATGACCGCGCCGTTCGCGGCAATCCGCTCAAACAAATCCTTGTTTTCGGGCGGGAACACGATGTTGACGCCCGTGCCGAGCACGCAAACCGTCCGGCCTTTCGCCGCCAGCGCACCCTGATGCGCCGCCGTGTCAATCCCGCGCGCGCCGCCGCTCACGACGGTCACGCCGACGTAGGCGAGCTGATACGCCAGCTTGCGCGCCGTCTCGATGCCGTAATGGGTCGTCTGCCGCGAGCCGACCATCGCCACGGCGTTCTTGTCCTTCGTCGTCAAATCGCCCTTGACGTAAAGCACGAGCGGTGGGTCGTAAATCTCGCGGAGCGACGCGGGATAATTTTCATCCGGCGAAATCAAGACGTGGCAGCCGAAATCCGAAATGCGTTTCAACTCGCCGGCGAGGTCAATCGTCTTTTCCCAACTGGAAATTGCCTCGGCGGTTTCGTCGCCGATGTTGCGGACGCGGAGCAATTGGGATTTGGAGGCGGCGAGAATTTGGGGCGCGTCGCCGAAATGTTCCAGCAGCAGCCGCGTGCGCACCGGGCCGACGTGGTCAATCAGGTTCAGCGCGATTAGGGCTTCGCGGGAATCCATGCCCTGATTAAAGGGTGTCTGGCTGCAAGTATCAAGTTTCAAGTTTGGGAGGCGTTTACGCGGAAAGTAAATTTGAGCGCCGCAGGCGCGGCATATTTGTAGAAACGCACCCAAAGGAATTCAAGCTCCGTCAGGAGCGGCATATACGAATATGCCGCGCCAGACGGCGCTGCCGGTTCAATGTTTGACGGCGGACAGTTTGACAGCGGGGAGTTCCAGCTTTCCCTGCCAGACAGCGTGACCGTCTGGACTGGAATTGGTTGGCTGCGACGAGATTGTGGCGGACAGAAAATAGGTTTTGTTATCACCGGCGGGTATGAGCCAGCTTTCACCCGGACTAAAGAAAAGGCTCGAGCCGCCTGGATTTGGATGTTCTGTTCCAAGGAATGTGGTTGCAGCATTTCTATTGGCGCGCAATCGCAAAAGGCCATTCGCAGGGACACTTCCCCATTGCGCATGCATTGGTGTATAAGAACCGCCGCCGTGTTGTTTCAGGTTGTCGGCCGGATGGGGAACGATGGTTACGGCCATTCTTCTTCACCCATTTCCCAAGATTGATTGCTCCGCCCTTTTCTGCTACTGAATCCGCGTGCCCGACCCGAGCCTGCTCATCCTGATCCCGGCTTACAACGAAGAAGCGCGCATCGAACCGGTGCTGCGCGATTACGCGCAGTTCTTCGGGCGGAATTATTCCGGCAAATTCCAGATCGTCGTCGTGCTCAACGGCTGCACGGACAACACGCTCGGCGTCGTCCAGAAGGTCGCGGCGGAATTTCCCGTGGTCCGCGCGGATGAATTCAAGCAGCCCATCGGCAAGGGCGGCGCGCTCATCGAGGGTCTCAAGCTCGCGTCGCAGGGGGATTTGATCGGCTACGTGGACGCCGACGGCGCGACGCCGCCGCAATCGCTGTTTGGAATTGACCCGGCACATCGGCGGGGCGGATTGCGTCGTCGGCTCGCGCTGGCTGCGGGATTCCGTGTTGCATCAGGAGCAGACGACCTTGCGGAAGTTTTTCAGCCGCGTCTTTCATTTCATCGTCGAGGTGCTGTTCGGCATGGGCATCAAGGACACGCAATGCCCGTGCAAGTTGATGCGGCGCGAGGTGGTGGAAAAAATCCACCCGACGCTGCGCATCGCCGACCTCGCGTTCGACGTGAACCTGCTCGTCGTCCATCAAGCGCGCCGGGTTCAAGATCCTCGAAGTGCCGATTGAATGGACGGACAAGGCGCGGTTCGAAAGTCACGTCGTCGCTGTTCCGCTCGTCGCTGTCGATGTTTCTGTCCGTCGTGCGGGTCCGGCTGATTTACTGGCCGTGGGTTTACCGGCTCTTGCGCCCCTTGCGTCCGCTGGAAGGCTGGATTTACAAAAAACTCCGCGCGCCGCAGCCGTTGCCGCGGCCGGATTCTCCAACCAAAGTCCAAAGTCCAAAGTCAAAGGCCGAATGAGGTCACGGCTGTGAACTGCGGACTGCCAACTGTGGACTTCGAAAATGAGAACCAGGCGCAAATCGCCAGCAGCAACAGGTTGAACGCGCCGAGCGTTTGCAGCGCCACTTCCATGCGACCGGGAAATTTGCGCAGCATCGCACGGCAGCGTGAATCCGTAGGCCACGGCCACCAGCACCATCAGCGGGACGGCTTTGAATTTCGCCCGCGCCAGCAAATCGTTCACCAGCACGTTCGCCAGCGCCAGCGGAATCATCGCGCCCGCATACCACGGCAGCAGTTTCGTGGTCTCGGCGACGTATTCCGCCTTGAAGGCCAGCTTCACCACCAGCGGTCCGACGACGCACAGCCCGGCCGCGCCGCAAATCGCCAGAATCGCCGTGCCGAGCAGGACGATGCCGAGCAGATTGGTCTTTTCCGATTTCGCGGTGGCGTGGACAATCTTGGGAAACATCACCGCCGCCAGCGGCAGCACCAGCCACAGCAGCGCGCGCGACAAGGTTCCCGCCACGCCGTAGGACGCCATGCCGTTTCATCGCCGGGGAAAAACGCCTTCACGAACATCGTGTCCGTCGTGAAAAAAACTGCACGCGCCGAAGCCGAGCATCAATGGCGCGGCCTGTTTGAGCAGGCCGCGCCCATCGAACGGTTCCGGCTTTGCCAGCCACAAATCGCGCGAACGCCAGATGGCGATGCCCGCCCAGGCGCCCAGGCCGGCGAACGCGCCGAACATCATGCCGGTCGCTCCGCTATGAAGCAGCGAGCACGATCAATACGGCCAGCGCCACGCGCCCGATGCCGCCGATGATGGACGCCCAGCCCAGCCAGAAGAAATCCTGCCGCCCTTGCAGCACGCCGGAAAACATCGGCATCCACAGGTTCATCAGCAATGCCGCGAGTGTCACCCACAACGTCGCCGCGCTTGTGAGTTCCCAACCCGCCATGATGCGGCTTTGAAACGCCAGAACGAACAAGGCCACCACCGCCCAAGCGAAAAACGTCAGCAGCCAGCCCCAGCGGATCATCAACGACAGTTGGCGTCCGCGGTCTGTCGCCAGCGTCCCGGCGGTTTGCTGCGCAAAGACCATTTGCAGCGGCATCGTGGGAATGAGCGACGTCATCATCAGCATCGTCACGAAGATGCTGTATTCGGCGGGGGAAATTTTCTTGGAGAGCAAATGCGGCCCGAAGGACATGCCGCCCTGGATGACCGTCGCCATCATCAGCCAGCCGCTTTGGCGAAAAAACGTCGCGTGCGGCTTGTGGTCAATCGTCGGTATGGCTTCCAACTGTTGCTTCGGACATGGGCGGGCAAAGCTTGCCGGATGAGGCCGCTGGAGAAAAGATGTTTCAACCACGAAATGACACGAAAGAGGAATTATGAAGCTTCATTTTCGTGTGGTCCGTGTGTTTCGTTGTCAAGAAATCACCGCAGTGACCTCAAAAAATTCAAAATCAATTCCTTCCCGCGCTCCAGTTCCGCCAGCGAAATCCATTCGTCCGTCGTGTGCCCCTGCGCAATGTTGCCGGGACCGAATATCACGCTCGGAATCCCGCCCGCCGACAATATCGCCGCATCGCAAAAGAAATGAACCCCGACAGGTTTCTTCTGGCCGGCGCAATTCATGAATGATTTAACGAGCGGCAGGTTGTGATTCGTTTCCAGCGGCAGGGCGGGTGCGAGTTTTTTGTCCGCGATGGCTGCCGAGAGATTTTTTGACCGGAGAAATTGCTGGATTTCACGCCTCACGCCGGCGTCGGTCTCGCCCGGCAGCGTGCGGCGGTCAATCGTAACGACGCAACGGTCGGGCACGATGTTCGGTTGCACGCCGCCGCAAATCATCCCCACGCTCACGGTGGCCGTGCCGAGCAACGGATGCCGCCGCCGCCGCAATCGCGCGGCGTAGTCCGTCTGGAGCCAGTCCACCATGCGCGCCGCTTCGTGAATGGCGTTCTGGCCGGTCTCCGGCATGGCGCCGTGCGCCGCCACGCCGCGCGTTTCGAGTTCCAGCCACAGGTCGCCCTTGTGCGCCGTGACCACCTGCAACCGCGTCGGTTCCCCGATGATGGCGAGCGTGGGACAGCCGTCGCGGCTGTCTCTGGTTTTTTTGAAAGATGGAGACAGGCGCGACGCCTGTCCTGCGAACGCCCGCGAACCAGCCTGCGCGTGCTCCTCGTCCACCAGGCCGGCGAAAATAATCTCCGTTTCCTGCGGGCGATTCTTGGATTCCGCCAATTCGCAAAGCGCGGTGAGCATGGCAGCGACGGAACCTTTCGTGTCGCAGGCGCCGCAGCCATGCAAGCGGCCATGTTTCCGGCGCGGAATGAATTGAGGATCCTCCGCGCCGACGGTGTCGAGGTGCGGCGCGAGCAGGATGGTCTGACGGATTTTATTCCGCGGCAGCAGCCGTGCGATGATGTTGCGGCGTTCAGTTTGGGAGTGCGGCGACATGTCGCCGCTTTCCAAAGCGCGGACATGTCCGCGCACTCCAAAGACATTTTGAAATTCCACTTCCAGTCCCGCGTGCGCAGCGATGGCCGCCAGAAAATCCGCGACGCGCTTCTCACCGGCGTGCGGATGGCGCGGCGGCAGAAAGGCGGGATTCACGCTCGGCAGCGCGATGAGTTCAGCCAGCAGTTTTTCCGTGCGCGTCATGGCCGAAGGTTAAAGATTGGCTTTGCACTTGTCGAGTTGGTGTCCGCGACTCGGAAATACCGCGATCGCCACCCTGATCGCGAACAAAATCACCCAAAAGCCTCGTCCGGCAGGCGTAATTTTTACTCCAGCAAGCCTACACTCTATTGTAGGAAGCACATACTTGATTGTAGGAAGCCAATATAGAATTCAGGAAAGCGTTACTTTGATTTTCTACGGCCTATTTCTGATCTCGGCAAGCTTGACATTGCATATGGCAATAAAATACATGATTTCGACAATATATGTTTAGACTCAAGCAATTGGAAATTGTATTCCTGCACTCTGAAACTGGATTGCGAAACGCATATTTAGCCGTCCGGAATCTGTAATATGCCGGCAAACACCGATTTTATCATGAACACGACCCAAACTCCTGCTCCGGTTCAACCCCTGCCCGATCGCTCCATGCTGGGCTTGGTCTTGAAGGACGAAACCCGCTGGCAAATCCTCAAGGAATTGAGCGGCGGCGAACCGCGCATGACGCTGGAACTGGCCAAGTTGATTGGCCGCAGCCCCGACGCCACGGCCAAATCGCTGCGCGTGATGTGTCAGGCGGGCGCCATTGTGCAGGGACGCGGCCGGCTCTATTCGATTCCGAAGCAATACCTGCCGCAGCCCGGCCAGCCGGTTGTGGACTTCGGCCATTGCCTGCTGCGGCTGGATGCGGCGGGGGGGGGTAAATCCAGCGCCGTAGGACAGGCGTCGCGCCTGTCTCCATCTGAAACCCCGCCTTAAGGCGTTTCTGTTTTAATCAGAGACGGGCGCGACGCCCATCCTACGGAAACTTCACACAATTTCCACCGGACATTTCGGCAGGGCATCGAGAAACAGCGCCGTAGGCGCGGCATCTTTGTAGAACCCAAATGCAAAATTAATGTAGCTCCGTAGGAGCGGCATATTCGGAATTGTCCCGACGATTTCGCTCCTGACGGAGCTTGATTCATTAACCTGCACAAACTACAAAGATGCCAGCCCTACGGGCTTGAAATTGGCAAAATGAAATCTGGCAGCGACATTTCAAAAGCTGAAGTGCTGAATGTCTCGCCGCACGGCTTCTGGCTGTTCGCGGCAGGCAAGGAGCATTTTCTCGGCTTCGACGATTTCCCGTGGTTTCGGAATGCTTCCGTAAGACAATTGTTCAACGTGGAATTCTCCCACGGCAATCATCTTCACTGGCCAGAACTGGACGTGGATTTGGATTTGGAACGCATCGAACATCCCGAAAAATTTCCGCTGGTGGCGCGCGTTTAAGATTGTCGCATGAAAAAAGCCCCGTCAAAAACGAATCAAACGCGAGACAAACGGCCAAGCCGCAAACGGCGCATTTCACTTCATGACTTGAGCAAGGACCTTTGCGGCAGCCTTTCGGGCCCGAGGGACATGTCCACGCGCAAATTGACGGGCTACGGCCGCGATTGAACTCCATTTCGCGAAAATTCGCGCAATTCGCGGATGAATTATATTCCTTTCACACAATTTCCACCGGACATTTCGGCAGGGCGTCGAGAAAGGCCTGGCCGTATTGCTTCGTCAAAATCCGGTTGTCCAAAACCACGATGATGCCGGTGTCGGTCTTGGTGCGGATGAGCCGGCCCACGCCCTGGCGGAATTTCAGGATGGCCTCGGGCAGGGAAAATTCGCCGAAGGAATTGCCGCCGCGCGCCTCAATCGCCTCGATGCGCGCCTCGATGAGCGGATGGTCCGGCACGGCGAACGGCAGCCGCGTGATGATGACGTTGGAGAGCGCCTCGCCCGGCACGTCCACGCCCTGCCAGAAGCTGTCCGTGCCGAAGAGCACCGAGTCCGTGTCGTCCTTGAACTTCTCCAGCATGGTCGAGCGCGGCGTGCCGGTGCCCTGCACGAAACACGCGACGCCCAGCTCGTTGAAAAACGGCTCCATCCGCTCGCCGAGTTCCCGCATGAGCTTGTAATTGGTGAACAGCACGAACGCCTTGCCGTGGGTCTGCTTGACGAAATGCCCGATCCAATGTTCGAGCGCGTCGGCGTAACCGGTCTCGCGCGGGTCGGGCATTTTTTTGACGACGAACAATTTCATCTGCCGCTCGTAATCGAACGGCGTGCCGACCTGCAGTTGCGTGGCGGATTCCGCGCCGACGCGTTTGGCGAAATAATTCAAGCCCGCCTGCGTCTTGGCCGGTTTCGATCTCAAGTTCGAAATGTCAGGTTTGAAATTGACGGAAGTCGCCAGCGTCGCGCTGGTCATGATGATGCTCGTGTCGCTCTCAAACAAACGCCGGCGCAGGAATTCCGCGACGTCAATCGGCGCGGCATTGAGGGCGAGATTTTTGTGCGCCTTGCCGCCGCGCTCGACCCAATAAACGTGGTCCCGCGCGCTCTGTTCGAGAAATTCCTTCGACCTCGTCGCGCAACTCGGCCAGCCGCCGGTTGCACTCGATCAATTCCTGCCGGATCTCCTTGTCCTCGCTCAGCTTGATCATCTCGCTGACGGCCTCGCGCAGGCGCTGGATCGGCACGAGTGACGTTGTCCTGCACCAGTTCCGGCGCGGCGGATGCGCAGCTCGGTCCAGCCGCGCCGCGGTTCGCCCGCTGCCGAAACTCCGCTGCTTCGGCGGCCTTCTGAATTGCCTCGCACGCCTGCTCGACGTTGGCAAAAAACTCGTCCGACTTCCTGAAGCGATTCGGCCACGAGCTTGACCGCCTGGCCGCGCCCTGCGCAACGTCGCGAGCAGGCCCTTTTCCGTGCGCGGATTCCACAGCCGGTTCAACGCGTAGCGCACCTGGCCGCTGGACACGCTCAAGCCGATGTGCCTCGACGCGACGTGCTCCATCGGTGCGCCTCGTCGAAGATCGACGAAATCGTTTTTGAACAGGATGCCGCCCTCCTCCTCCTCGTCCACCGCCGCCGAGCAGCGTGAAAAACAGCGTGTGGTTCAGCACCAGCACGTCGGAGGAGAGGATTTGCTCGCGCGCGCGCTGAAAAAAGCAGACGCGGATTGTCCTTGGCGAAGTCGGATGGGAAGCCGCATTTCTTCGGCGAGCACAGCGCCGTGCTCGGAGCAGACCTGCGCCCACACCTTCGGGTCCGGCTCCACGTCGAAATCCGACAGGCTGCCGTCGCGTGGTGGTTTTCGACCATTCGTAAATGCGCTGCAGTTCCTCGGCCTTCCGACGACGTGAAGAGGTTGCCGCCCTGCTGCATCGCCTTTTGCAGCCGGCGGGTGCAGAGATAATTGCCCCGGCCCTTGAGCATCGCGAACTGAACTTTCACCGGCAGGATTTGCGCGAGCATCGGCAGGTCCTTTTCGTAAGCTGCTCCTGCAAATTGATGGTGTGCGTGGAGACGACGGCCTTTTTCTTTTCGCGCAACGGCGAACAGAATCGCCGGAATCAGGTAGGCCAGTGATTTGCCGACGCCGGTGCCGGCCTCGACGGCGAGGTGTTCGCGGTTTTGCAGCGCCCGCGCCACGGCCACGGCCATTTCCTGCTGCTGCGGGCGGAACTCGAAATTCTTCGCCCGCGACAAAATGCCCGTCGGCGAAAAAATCTCCTCGACCTGTTTTATGAGGTCATGGCCGCTTCCGACGGGCTGTTGTTCGATGATGGAAATCATCGCTTAAACCGGCTGGCTGCTCAAAACCACCTTCAGCGCCGCTGTCTGGCCCGGCGCGAGGGAAATTTTGTTCTGCTTTACGTTTCCGGATTCCACGCAAACCATCTGCGCGTGTTCCGCCGGGTCGAAGTCGTCCGGCAATTTCTGCGTCGTCCACGGATTCCAGACGACGGTGGAGTTCGAGCCGGATTTTTCCACGCGAATCGCGCGCCGCAATTTTTCGTCGCGGATTTCCACAACGCCCGCGTGGTTCGGATAAACGCGGTTGGTTTCCCTCGTGATGCGCAGCGCAGCGTTCGTCTGCCGCCTTGCGCGCGCCGCCGGCGCCGGCGGCAAAATCATCAAACGGCGCACGCTCCAAACCGGAAATTGAAACCTGCGTGATGTCGCCGACGTGAAAATAAGTGTGCAGACAGTTTTCAATCTCCAACGTCTCGTCGCAGGAATCATTCGCGGCCATCAATTCCATCGTCAACGTGTCGGCCACCGTCACGTGAATTCCGTGCGCAGATTCTTCCACGCCTCGCGTCCGCGAATCTGCGGCAGCGCAAAATGCAGTGTCACCGCGCCATCCGGCGCGGCGGCGGTTTTGACCAGCTCCCATTCCGTGATGCGCGCGAAACCGTGCGACGGCCCGCCGTCGCGGTTGCCGAACCACGGAAGACAGATCGGCACGCCGCCGCGAATCGGTTCGCCGGCGGCAAAATGACTTTTGCGCGCTCATGAACAGCAGCGGCGGCTCGCCGTTCTTCTGGAAGTGCGTGACATGTGCGCCGTGCAGATAAATCTCCGCCGTGTTGGAGTTGGCGACAACGGCCACTTTCGGCAAACCGCCCTGGCCGTTGACAATGGCGACGCGGCCGGGAATCTCATGTTTTTGCAACGAGTTTGAAATTGGAGAGCTTGCCATATCGTTTTTTATCACACGCGGCGGAGAGGCGCAGCCATTTTATTACGATTCGACACAAGCTTCAGAAATCGCCGGGCGATTCCGAATTTCACGCCGCGACTGTTTCCGTTTTTTTCTTCCACCCGAACATTTTGCCGCGCCTGATGATTTCAACCGTCGCTGGCGGCACGTCGTTTTCCCAGGAGGCGTCGCCGGACTGGATTTTGGCCAGCACGAGCGGCGGGAACAACGAGAGGTAATCCGGATTGAAATTTTGGATGCTGGTGATGAAGCCATTTTCAAGCAAGTGCGCATAAAGATGGCGCAAATGCGGCGCGACTTGCAGATTTTCGGCGGTGATTATCCGGCCGGTCGCCGCGTCGCGGACGGGATAGACATAAATCCGGGTGGCGCCCTTGAACAACCGGCCGAGCGATTCGAGCAGGCCGCCGTCGAGGTCGGTGTAATATTTTTCCTCCATCAGGCGCGCCAGGCTGGGGACGCCCAGCGCAATGCCGTGCATTCTCTGTGTGTAGCGGGTGAGATACTGGGCGAGCCGGTAATGGCGCCCAAAATTGGAGATAAGCACCGTCTTGCCCAGCGCGCCCAGAATGTCCACCCGGTCCAGAAAATCCTTGTGCGCGAGGGTCGGGTCGGCGAGCACGCTGCGCAGGGTCATTTCCATGAGGATGATGGGATCCTCGTTCCGGGTTTCCTCCTCGTGCAGAAACTGTTCGTGCGCGCGGTCGAGGATGTCGAGGGTGGTTTTGGTGACGGGCCGGAAACTGCCGCGCTCGACGAGCACGGGCTTTTTGTAAAGCACCTCGCCGGGAATGACGACCTCGCCGTCTGCGGTGAACATGGCGGCGTCGGACAACTGCTGCTGCACGAGCTGCAGGCTCATCAGCCGGTTGTCCAGATCGGCGAAGCGCGGGCCGGAAAATTTGATCATGTCCACCTCGATGCGTTCGCGGGAGAAGTCGTCGAGGAGCGAGCCGATGAGCTTGGCCGGCCCGCCGTGAAGGTGGAATGCCCCGTAAATCAAATTCACGCCGAGAATGCCCAGCGCCTCCTGCTCGCGGAGATTTTCCCGGTCGAGCATCCGGACATGGATGATGATTTCGGACGAAGGCTCATGCGGCTGGGTCTGGAACCGCATGCCGAGCCAGCCATGGCCCTCTTCCTGGCGCGAAAAGCTGTGCGTGGCCACCGTGTTGGCGAAGACAAAAAACGTGGTCTTGTCACCGCGTGTTTTGTCGAGACGTTGCAGCAGCAGATCCCATTCGTAATCGAGCATCGCCTGCAAGCGTTGCCGGCTGACGTAACGGTCGGCGGGGCCGTAAATCGCGTCGCTCACCGCCATGTCGTAGGCGGAAATCGTCTTGGCCACCGTGCCGGACGCGCCGCCCACGTGGAAAAACCAGCGGGCCGACCTCCTGGCCGCCGCCGATCTCGGCAAAGGTGCCGTATTTCCGGGCGTCCAGATTGATTTGCAGCGCCTTTTGGCCGGTGTTCAATCGCGGTTCGCTCATTTCCTTGTAAATCCGTCCGCGACGATACACAAAAGCCGCGCCATGTCCATCCTCGATCAGTTCGGACTTTCCGCGCCGCCGCCTTGTGTTATACTGGCCTTCATGTTTCGGACGCAGGATTTACACGTCAAAGAAATCGTCCGGCTGCTGACGCCGCGCGAATTGAAGGCGCAGTTGCCGACGCCCGAGGCCGCGAACGCCACGGTCGCGCGCAGCCGCGAACGGGTCATCCGCATTTTGCGGCAGGAAGACCCGCGCCTGCTCGTCGTCATCGGGCCGTGCTCCATCCACGACGAAAAGGGCGCGCTGGAATACGCGACGCGGCTGAGCGCACTGCGAAAGGAATTGGCCGGCCGCATGGAAATCGTCATGCGCGTCTATTTTGAGAAACCGCGCACGACCATCGGCTGGAAGGGATTGATCAACGACCCGCATCTGGATGGTTCGCAGGACATCGAGACCGGCTTGAAAATCGCGCGGAAGCTGCTGCTCGAAATCACCGGCCTGGGCCTGCCGGCGGCGACGGAATTTCTCGACCCGATTGTGCCGCAATACACCGCCGACCTGATCACCTGGGCGGCGATTGGCGCGCGCACGACGGAATCGCAGACGCACCGCGAAATGGCCAGCGGCCTTTCGATGCCGGTCGGCTTGAAGAACGCCACCGACGGCAGCCTGCAGGTGGCGATTGACGCGATGGGCGCGGCGCGGCATCCGCACAGTTTTCTGGGCATCAACGAGGACGGCGTCGACGGCCATCGTGCGCACGACGGGCAATCCGCACGCGCACATCGTGCTGCGCGGCGGCCGGGCGCAGACCAATTACGACGCGGACAGCATCCGCGCGGCGGAGGAGAAATTGAAATCGGAAAAGCTGCCGCCGGTGCTGATGGTGGATTGCAGCCATGCGAATTCCGAAAAACAATTCGCGCGGCAGGAGGACGTGTGGCGCAGCGTGATCCAACAGCGCGTCGACGGCACGCGCTCGCTCATCGGCCTGATGGTCGAGAGCAACCTGCACGAAGGCAACCAGCCGATTCCCGAAAAATCTGAAGGATCTGCGCTACGGCGTCTCCATCACCGATTCGTGCATCGGTTGGGAAACCACCGAGCGGATGCTGCGCTGGGGACACGCGGCCTTGTCACAGGCCAGGCCCGCCGCCGTGGCCGTGTCCTGATTGAATCCCGTCAATTCCGCGGCTTACGGCCACTGCCACGCGTAAGGGAAGTGCAGCCGGTAAAATTGCACCGCGGTCAGGATGGGCGTTCCTCCCGGCGGCAATCCAGATCCGTCAAATGCGGAAACAATCGAAGTGGTGTTGGTCGGAGCAGGAAGCAGGACTGATAGCGCCGGACTGGAACTGGTGATGTTCTGCACAACCTGCCAGTTTGCAGACGTCACATTTGTGGTGGCCTCCACAAAACCGTTCAGACCCATTGGCACATTGGCCACGACCAACTGGTTGCTCCTGGTGAGCGCCACAATCCCGCTGATTTGCACCGGCGAGATGGACTGTTGGACGACATCCGCCATGACGGCATGGAATTTCGCGGTCGGGTCATGCGAATCCCAAAAAATGTAATTGGTGCCTTGCCCGTTCAGGGTCAGGTTTTGAATTGCTGGGTCGCTGTATGCGTCAATGCTGTATCCTTTGGCTGACAGGGCATTGGTCAGGCCATAGTAGCCGGCATTGGCCAGCGCGTTGTTCATCAGGGTGTAAAAGTCCGGCGTATAGATCGTCAGACCGGGACACAAGGCCCTCGCTTGCTTGATGGTGTTGGCAAACCGGGTGTTGAAATCCACGCACTCGGCGTGAATTAAATTGGCTGCGGTGCCGGCGTTAAAGGCTGGAATCTTGGAAAGGTCCACCGCATTAGGCAGAATCAAAGTGCGGACGCCCATGGCATACAGACTGGTGATGATTTGCAGGTGGTTGGCCTGCGATTGAATGTTGGCGTTGATGTAGGGGTAACTTGAATTCCAGAGCAGAGCCGATGCCGCATCATACGTGTCGGCATTGCAGACCCAGACGACGAACAGATCGTTCGCGACATCGGCTGGCGGAACGAAAGTCTTGAGTTGAGCAACCAAATTGGAACTGTTGTGATCCCAGTAGGAACTGTTTTTGGAGTTATCCAGCACCAACCCCTGCCGCTGGGCCAGCACTTCAACCCAAACCCGACCGTTGGAATCCCGTTGCCCATAAAAATAAGGGCCTCCGGGAGCATTGCTGTCCGCCGTGGCGGAAAGACTGTCGCCAAAGACATAGAACGACTTGAAACCCGCATTGGCTGGAATAACCGTCAATCCAAAAAGGAACAGGACGGACGCCAACTGAGACAGACGTTTAGTAGTCATAGTGAAAGTCTAGCTAAAATTCAATAAAACGTCAAGCCCCCTGATACAGGCCATCCTGCGTGACAGGAAACTTGATATAAATTACTCAATTAAAACAACTTGCCCGCAAGGCGCGCGTCAAAGAAAAGCCGGAAGCCGATCCCGGCCTTCGTTCGCCCATTCTCAATCGTTCAAGTCGCCATGTGGCTCACCGGGTCGCTCCAGTCACCGGCGTTTGTGCTGCCCCCCAACGCGCGGAACTTGAAAGTGTAAGTGACCCCGGGCGTCAGGTTCGGCACCACCACGCGGCGCGCCTGCTGGAAAAAGCCGATGGACTGCCAGGTCGCGCCGCCATCGGCGCTCATCTGGCCCTCATAGCCATAGGCGTTGTCCTGCGAATTCAGGCGCAGCAGCAATTGCCCGCTCATCTCATTGCGGATCACCTTAATGATGGCCTTGACCAGCGGCTGTTGCGGGCGGGGACCGCGTTGGACCGCTTTGAATCCCGACAGGGCGATGATGGTTTCATCACCTTTGGCCACGTCGGCGACGTATGCCGCCAGCAGGCGTAACAGGCCAATGACCACCACCGCTGCGATGTCGCGCGCGTCCGTTTGCGCCTCGCTTCCTCTCACAGCGGCGGCCACCGCGCTGATCAAGGTCTGGTTGGCCGCGTCCAAAGCCGCCATCGTCACCGGCGGCTTGTCAAAGATCCCTGCATTCTTCGTCATGCCATCGAACACGCCAGTCGTGAAATCCGGCAAATGCCGCACCCGCATTTTGGCAAAGGCAAGAGAAACGTGGGCTTTCATCATTTGATCCTGATTCAACTTTGCCGCAATTCTAATTTGCCTTTGGAAACGGGACTACTCATTCCTTGCCAACTGCAATACATCTATTGCCGTTCTGGAAACGGGTATTTCGCCGGGGCACCAGCCCGTTTTGGCCGGAGAGAAGCGCTGGTCTGTAAGGCACATGCTTGGAACCATCACGGTTCCATTTAGGTTCGTCATGCATCTGCTTGGAAAGGTCATAGACCAGCATGGAACTCTGGAGATTCTGCAGGGAAGCGTGACGAACCTGCTTGAAAAACTCATGGTTCCATTTAAGTCAGTGACAATTCTGCATGGAAACGTCGCCGACCAGCTTGGAAACGCGATTGTTCTACTTGGGAATATAACGAACCTGCTTGGAACCGTCATGGTTCTGCTTGGAACCCTGTATAAAAAAAGCCAGTTTCTGGGTGGAAAACGGCAGAAAATCAGCAAAACAGGCCGGAACCGAGCGAGTTAGGCAGGAAAACTCAAAAGTCACGGGTTCTTGGGTCAAAGCTTTGGGTTGACCTCGCCGAACGGAAGTATTACCGCATCCAAATTGGGCGCTTTCACGGATTGATCCTGTTGGTCGAAAGGATCCCAACCGCGCTGTTTGAGGCCGCGACATTTAAGGCTGGCACGGCGCAAGGCAACCGGTAAGCTGCCTCGAAAACGCATCGGCCATGCACCAGCGCCGCATTCATCAACAGCGGGAGCCAAGCCTTCGGGAATCATGAACCGACGCAAAACCCGGAGGCTCCTGGCGATACTGCTTTCCGGTGTCCCGGCCTGGAAGGCGGCGGCGAACGGCTTCGGGCTGCCCGACCAGGATGCGTTTGCGACGGCGCGCGGCGAGGCGTTTGTCGCCACGGCGGACAATCCGTCGGCCATTTATTACAACCCGGCGGGCATCACGCAGCTCACGGGGGACAATTTTCGCGGCGGGTTGAACAGTGTTTATCTACGAGCCAAGCTTTCAGCCCCCGTCCGGCCAGCCCAACAGCGGCAAGACTTACGACAGTTCGGATAATTTCGCCTGGCTGCCCCAGTTCTTTTACACGCACACCGTCAAGGACGTGCCGTTGAGTTTTGGGCTGGGCGTTTATGCGCCCTTCGGCGGCAAGCATGAACTGGCCGCAGGACACGGGTTTCCGCTCGGTCGCCATCAGCGGCTCGCTGAAATACATCACCATCAATCCGGTGGTGGCGGTGAAGTGCTGCCCGGGCTTTCCGTCGGCGGCGGCGTGATGGTGAATTACGGCAAGCTCGAAATGGATCAGGGCTCTGCAGTCACAGACATCGCGGCGGATCAACTATTTCGATTTCAATGGCGACGGCTGGAGCGTGGGTTACAACGCGGGCATCCTCTGGCAGCCGCTGTCAAAAACTTTCCTTCGGGGCCACCTTCCGCAGTTCGGCGAAGATGAATTTTCAAGGCAACACTGATTTCGAATTGCAACCACAACCTTACCCTTCGCCCGCAGCAGCGCGATGCCTCGGCCAAGTTCGACTTTCCCCTGACCGCGGTCTTCGGCGTTTCCTACCGGCCCACGCCGAAATGGAACCTGGAATTTGACGCCAACTACACGGACTGGAGCAGCTTTGGCACGATCACCATCGAGCAGTCGGCGCCGCCCGTGAGCAATCCCCTGATTCAAAACATCCCGGTGAATCTGGACTGGCAGGCGAGCTGGATGTATGAGTTCGGCGTGACGCGGTATTTTGACAACGGCTGGCATGTGAGCGCCGGCTATGTCTTCAACGAGAACTCCGTGCCGAACCAGTATTACACGCCGCTGGCGGCGGACATGGACCGGCATTTCTTCAGCGTCGGCGCCGGGTTCAGGGGAAAGACTTTTGATTTCGACGTCGCCTATCAGTTCGGCTACGGCCCGGCGCACACGGTCACCGGCAGCACTCCCTCGACCACAGCCATCACGGCATCCAGCCGGAGCAGACCGCCGACGGCACCTATCGGTTTCATCAGCCATGCGCTTTTTTGTGTCGGCGGGATGCATTTTTAATCCCGCCTGGACGTTTTTGAATGACGCTTGAACCGGCATCCCAATTAACTGTTTGCACACGCACAGCTCCGGCGACGTAACATCAAGCGCCTGCTTTATTAAGAGGAAGGAATTTCTGGCATGACCAATAACGCCCCTTTGGCAAGCGTGGCCGACGCCCAATCGCATTTTATTTCCGTCGGCGCGAACCGGATTCATTACGTCACCGCCGGCAAGGGCAGCCGCACCATCGTTTTCATTCACGGCTGGGCGGGCAATCTCGGTTTCTGGCGCGAACAAGTTCCGGCGTTGGCGGACAAGGCGCGGCTCATTCTCATTGATCTTCCCGGCCACGGCCAGAGCGACAAACCGCAAACGGCTTACACGATGGATTTTTTTGCCGACGCCGTGCTCGCCGTGCTGCGACGACGCCAAGCGTGGACAAGGCCATTTTCATCGGCCACAGCATGGGCGCGGCGGTCCTCTGCCGCGTTTACCATCACGCGCCGGAAAAATTCGCCGCGCTGGTTTCCGTGGACGGTCTGCTCTGCCGGCCGCCCGGCACGCCCGAAGAAGCGCGGGCGTTGGTCGGGCCGTTCGGCTCGCCGCAATATCTCGATCACGCCAGAAGCGATTCATCAGCACTTTTTTTCCCGTTCCCGGCACCGAAGCGTTGCGCGACCGCGTGATGTCGGAAATGCTCGCCACGCCGCAGCATGTCATGCTTGGGCGCGATGCTGGGCATGTTCGGCCCGGACCAGCCCGATTGGATTTTGCAGAAGGTCAACGCGCCCGTCGCCGCCATCAACGCTCCGAGTCCGTGGTGGAACGGCGGCATTACGAAGACTATGTCCGCTCGCTCTCGCCGCAATCGGACTACGTCATGATGGAAGGCGTGGGACATTTTCTCATGCTGGAAAAACCCGCGGAATTCAACGCCACCCTCCTGTCCCTGCTGCGCAAGTTTGATTTGATTGGGAAATAATCGCCGTTGTTTTGGCGCGGAAAATGTTTCATTCTGGCCGCGAGATGAGCCTCGTTGTCAAAACCAGCGGGACGGCGCGAACAGCCCGGCTCGCCGGCCCGAAAAGAAAACCGGCCGAATGCCGGCCGCTGCCCCCCACCCCGCCGCGGAAAACGAAGTCGCTTTCCAGACGGCGGAAGGCGTGGAATTGCGCGCCCGGCTCGCGCGGCTGACCCGGCACGCGGCGACTTTCGAGGCCGACCAATCTCGCGGCGGCCCTGCGGACTTCGGAAGTGCTGGCCAATTTCAAAATCACCGCCGGCGGCCGCGTCATCTATTTCGGCCGCGCCGTGGTGAGCAACGTCTCCACGCCGGCGGGTCGCTGATGTGCGAGGCCAAGCTGGACGAGCTCGGTCCGGACACGGCGTTTTTTCTGCCGCCCGCGGAATCGCCCGCCAATCTTGCGCAGGCCTACGATTCGTTTTTTCAGGCGTGGCAGAACAATTACCGCATTTCAAACGAGTTCAAAGTGCTCGTCGCCGATGTCCAGTCCTACCTCACCGGCGTGCGGCACTGGCTGGAGCAACTGGAATTCGGCCTGAGGCACGGCGGCCGACCGGCCAGCGCGGGAGCGCGCCATTCTGGACGCCGTCGCGCCGCGGATCATCGCCGCGTTCAACGGCCGGCACGAGCGGTTTGAGGAAATCATTTACGCGCTGCCGCCGGAAGCGCGCGGCGCGCATCAGGATTTTGTCCGGCGGCACTGGCACAAATTATTTTTGGGTTCGCCGTTCGGCCATCGCACGTATCACAAGCCCATCGGCTACGCCGGCGATTACGAGATGATGAACATGATTTACCGGAACCAGCCGGAGGGCCGTTCGCTTTTCGAGAAATTGATTCACCTGTTGCTGGTCAGCCAGTGGCCGGCAAAATCCGTCCGCAACCGCATCGCCCATCTCCGCGAAAACATCCTCAACTGAAACCGCCCGCGCCGCCCGCGCCGGAAAGATCGCGCGCATCCTGAACGTCGGCTGCGGCCCGGCGCGGGAGGTGCAGGATTTTTTGAAGGAAACGCAGTTGAGCAACCAGGCGGATTTCATGCTGATTGATTTCAACGAGGAAACCCTGCTTCACGCCGGCCAGAAACTGGTGGAGGCCAAACGCCAGTTTTCCCGGCGCACGCCGATCCGGACGCGAGCAGGTTTCCGTGTATGAACTGTTGAAGCGCACGCAGCGCAAACAGCGACGGCGCGGAAAAATTCGACCTGATTTATTGCGCGGGGCTTTTCGATTATCTGGCGCCGGACACCTGCCGCGCGCTGATGGACCTGTGGCACGATTCGCTGGCGCCCGGCGGGCTGATGCTGGTCGCGAACATGACCGACTCAAAACCGTTCCGCAATTTCATCGAATTCGTTCTGGACTGGCAGTTGATTTACCGGGACAGCCGCGGAAATTCTGTCGCTCGTGCCCGAACGCTGCCGGGAGGCGGCCCGCGTGATCGCGGAACCGGCCTCCGTGAATCTGTTCCTGCACCTCCGCAAACCGGACTGATATGCAATCCATCCCCCAGGAATTTCGCGCCGCCTATCGGGAGTATGACCGGGAAATCACCATCCGCAAAACGAAGTGGGGCTGCTGGCTGGGAATCGTGATGGTGCCGCTCTTTGGCCTGCTGGATTTCTATGTTTATCCAAATTATGCGCGGTCCATTTCTTCTTTTGCGGTTGCTCTGCTCGGCTTTGATGGTCGGGTCTCTATCTTCGTTTTGAAGACGAATTTCGGGAGGAAATATTATCATTTTCAGGGCCTCGTCCTGTTGTTCCTGCCCTCGGCGACCATCGCGTGGATGGTTTATGCGACCGAAGGAACGGCGTCGCCATATTATGCCGGGCTGACCTGGTGCTGATGGTGCTCGCCGTGGTGCTGGACTGGCCGATTCTGGCAAAGCATCGTTTCGGTTCTGCTGGTTCTGGTGCTTTATGTGGCCGCCTGTCTGTTTTCGCCACGGCCATTTGAACCGGCATTTGTTCGTGGACAGTTTGTTTTTCCTGACCTCCTCCGGCATCGCCATCATCGCCGGCACCTACTTCCACAGCCGCGTGCGGATGCGGGAATTTGTCGCGCGCTGCGAACTGGACAAGAGCCGCAAGGCGCTCGAAGCCAGCCTCCAGCAGCTCAAGGAAAACGAGATGCAACTGGTGCAGTCCGAAAAACTCGCGTCGCTGGGCCGCATGAGCGCGGGCATCATCCACGAAATCAACAATCCGCTGAACTTCGCCACGACCGGCCTGTTCACCCTGCGCAAAAAGGGCAAGCACCTCGCGCCGGAACAGCAGGCGGATTACGCCGAGATCCTCACCGACGTCGAGGACGGCCTGAAGCGCGTGCAGACCATCGTCTCCGATTTGCGGATGTTCACGCATCCCAACACCGAGCAGCTGGACCCGGTGCCGGTGGCCGAGGTCGTCACGCCGGCGCTGCGGTTCTTGAGCAACGAATGGCGCGACACGGTGCAAATCGAACAGAACTTCGCGGAGCAGCCAGACCATTTTGGCCAACAAAAACCGAGCTGATCCAGGTGGTCGTCAACCTGCTGCAAAACTCGCTCGACGCGCTGAAAGACAAAACCTTCGCCGCCGGCGAAAAGCCGGCCATCTGGATCGAAGGCCGCGTCGAAAACGGGCACAGCATCCTGTCCGTCCGCGACAACGGCACGGGCATTGACCCGAAACATCTGGACAAGATTTTTGACCCGTTCTTCACCACCAAGGACGTGGGCGAAGGCATGGGCCTGGGCTTGAGCATCTGTTACAGCATCGTGCAGGAATACGGCGGAAAAATTTCGGTGAAAACCGAGCCGGGAAAATTCTGCGAATTTACGCTGGAATTTCCCGGTCAAAACCAATCAGGCTGTGAATTGAAAGCCGGACATGGAAAATCTCTACGACTACAAAAAATTCGCCATCCTCTACGTGGATGACGAGGAAAAATCGCTGAAGTATTTCGAGCGCGCCTTCGGCGACGATTTCCGCGTGCTCACCGCCGCGAACGCGCAGGACGGCCTCAAGCTGCTCGAACAGCACGCCGACGAAATCGGCCTGCTGCTGACCGACCAGCGGATGCCCGGCGAAAAAGGCGTCTGGCTGCTCGAACGCGCCCGGCAGTTGCGCCCGCGCATCCTGCGCATCCTCGTCACGGCCTACGCGGACTTCGACGCCGCGATTGCCGCCGTCAACAGCGGCGCGATTTACAAATACGTCAGCAAGCCGTGGGATCCGCCGCAGTTTGAACTCACCCTCCGGCACGGGCTGGAATTTTTCATGGTGCAGGCCGAGCGCGACCAGTTGCTGCCGCGAAAAAATGTCCGTGCTGCGCAACATGATGATCGCCGACCGCATCGTCAGCCTCGGCCTGCTCGCCGCCGGCTTGAGCCATCACATCCGCAACTCGCTCGTCGCGGTGAAAACCTTCCTCGACCTCGCGCCCGAAAAAAATGGCCGAGGAACGGGCGGACACGAACGGCCTGCGCAATCCCGATTTCTGGAAGGACTACCACCAGAACGTCCAGTCGCAGATCGAAAAAATCAACGGCCTGCTCGAAGGACCTGCTGGACGGCGTCGGAAAATCCCTCCGCGCCGTTTGCCGACGAAGTGTCCCTGCGCCAGACCGTGGACGAGGCGCTGGCCACGCTCCGCGAACAGTTCGCCGCGCGCCAGATTGAAGTTGAAAACCAGATTCCCGACTCGCTGCCCGCGCTGAACGTGGACAAGCCCAAATTCAACCGGCTGTTTGAATTGTTGTTGAAGGAGGAACTGGCCACGCTGCCCGCCGGCAGCCGCGTCACGTTTTCGGCGGAACTGGAAGGCGCCGCCGCCAAGCCGGAAATCGTCTTGCAAATCACCGACAACGGCCCG
This sequence comes from uncultured Verrucomicrobiae bacterium, assembly GCA_963764035.1. GTDB lineage: Bacteria > Verrucomicrobiota > Verrucomicrobiia > Limisphaerales > UBA11358 > UBA11358. The sequence continues at coordinate 305,428 of CAVXQV010000005.1, read as the reverse complement.
GGCCTGCCGCAGGACGCGTTGCGCGTCGTTTTCGACCCGTTCGTGGTGCGCGACAGCGTGCCGTCCGAATACGGCATCAATCTGATGGCCTGTTTTTTCATCGTCCATCATCACGGCGGAAAGATTGACGCCAAAAGCCAGCCCGGCCGCGGCACGACCTTCACCCTCCGGCTGCCGCTGCAACCCGAACCCGCCGTGACGCCGCCGGACGAAGCGGATTTTCTGCAGAAGGCGCTGCTGAACGAGGAGCTCTGGCAAAAGCTGATTGCCGGCGGTTGACGGATTTTGCCGGTGCTGCTTGCCAAAAAAGTTGCATCGCCGTTTCAAGTTTCCATTGACCTGCCGGAGGGGGCTGTGAAATGATTTCAGAAGCGATTGGCCAGGACAAAGCTTGATCTGTTGAGGAACTCGATGAAAACCATTTTGGTGCTGTCCGCTCATCCGGATTTCGCGGAAACCATCCGCGCCGGCCTGAATTCGGAGCAATACCGCGTTGTCCACCGCCTGGGCGTTGAGGAAGCCGAACCGCTGCTCGCGCACGGCCTCGCCGCCGCGTGCATTCTCGACATTGACCTGATGGGCGTCGAAGGCGTCTGGGTCATCGAACGGCTGCGCCGCCGCGCCGCCAACCTGCCCGTCATCGCCTACACCACCGGCAGCCAGTCCGAATGGGAGGAAGAAGCCTTCCTGCACGGCGTCACCCATGTGCTGACCAAACCCGTCCGCGGCCGGCTGCTGAATTCGTTGCTGGAACGCCTGTGGAACGCGCCGCCCGCCCGCCCGGCGCTTCCGGTTTCGTTGCCGCCTTCCTCGTCGGGGCATACCACGCAATTCTTCCGCGCGCCCGAGCCGGTGTCCGATGCCGCCCGCTTCGTCAACGCCTCGCACACCCTCGACATGCTGCGCGATTTTTCGTCCATCCTGACGCATTCGCTGGACGCCGAGGCGATGCTGAAACAATTCCTGCTGTTCCTCCGCGAAATCTTGAGCGTCAACCGCGCCGCCATTTTCCTCAACCGCCCCGTCACGCCGCTCGCCGAGGCGCTCGCGCCGGAGGACGGCCGCCGGCTCCGCGCCGCGGCCGCCATCGGCCTTTCCTCCGGCCTGCTCGAACATTTTGAGCTGTCGCTGGATTCCGGCATCGGCGGGCAGCTCGCCCGGCTCGGACGCATCCTGCGGCGCGACAGCGACGAGGCGCGCGCCGACGTCGAGACGCAAAAGGAATTTGAACTGTTGGCGCGCAGGTCGCCGTGCCCATTCCCGACCGCGAGGCTGATCGCCGGCGTCGCCGTGTTTGACGGGCGCGTCACCGGCGAGCCGCTCGTCAACGTCGAGCTGGAATTGATTTTCCACCTGCTCGAACAGGTCGGCCTCGCGCTCCGCAACATCTGGCTGCACGACCAGCTCGCCGGCAACCACGAAATGATGACCGACGTGCTGCGCGAATTGAGCAGCGCCTGCATCGTCGTCGGGCGCGACCTGAAGGTGCTCCACGCCAACAAGGCCGCGCGCCGTCATTTCGGCCGCAAAAACCAGCGCACCGGCGAACTGGAATTCAGCGACCTGCCGCAGTCGCTCGGCGCAAAAATTTACCAGGTGCTCAAAACCGGCGCGGCCATCGGGCCGTTCCGCTACGAGCCGGAAAATTCGCCCGGCACGATTTACAACATCAGCGTCGTGCCGTTTCAGCGCGGCGACTCCACCGTGCCGGTTTCGGCGCTGCTCACCGCCGACGACCTCACCCAGACCGAGCAATTGCAGCAATTGGAGGTCGAGGCCGCCAACCTGCGCCTCATCAAGACGATGGCCGACCGCCTCGCGCACGAGGTCGGCAACGCCATGGTGCCGCTCTCCACGCACCAGCAGTTGCTCGGCGAAAAATTCAAGGACAAGGAATTCCGCGAATCGCTCGACCACGCGATGGCCGACAGCGTCAAGCGCATCACGCATTTGGTCAGCCAGATGCGGTTCCTCGCGCGCGAAGGGCAGTTGGACCAGCGAAGTGTTCACCGTCGAGAAGCTGGTCGAGGACGCCTACCAGGAGGCGCGCAAACACCAGCCCGCCGAGGCCGCGCAGTTGAAATGCGAAAACGGCGGCAAGCCCATCGTCATCACTGGCGACCGCGCCGCGCTCAAGCACGCGCTGGCCGAAATCATGCTCAACGCGCTCCAGGCCAACCCCAAGACGCCGACGATTGGCGTGCGGCTGCAGACCGGGGCCAACGGCCAGGGCGGGCAGAACGTGCAGATTGAAGTGCAGGACAACGGCGCCGGGTTCACCGCCGAGGCCGTCGGGAAGGTGCCCTCGCCCTTTTTCACCACGCGCAGCGTCGGGCTGGGGCTGGGACTGACCGTGAGCCAGAAAATCATCGAGACGCACCGCGGCCGGCTGGAAATTGTCCCGCCGCAGACCGGGCAACACGGCATCGTCCGCGTTTCACTGCCAATCGAGCCGGCCATTTCCACGGCGGCGTGAACTGGCTGCCCGCTGCAAAATGGTTGGAGGGTGCGGGTTTGGGCTGAAAAGTCGTATTTTTTTGGTAAAATGGCGGTTTTCCGCGAAAAAGGCGTTAAAACCGACGGTTGGCGACCCGTCCTGAAGGGTTTGGCCCTCGTCCCGAAGGCTTCGGCGCTCGTCCCGAACGCTTCGGCCTTCGTCCTGGAGGGTTTGGCGCTCGTCCCGAAGGCTTCGGGAAGCGTCCTGAAGGCTTCGGCGCCCGTCCTGAAGGGTTCGGCCTTCGTCCTGGAGGGTTCGGCGCTCGTCCCGAAGGGTTCGGGAAGCGTCCCGAACAGTTCGAAACCGCCGCCCGAGCCGCCGGTGCGGGCCGAGGCGGACGACGGGACGGCGCCGGCGAACAACAGAATGGGTGAGGGGGAGACGGAGGGAAGAGGCTGATACTCGATGCTGGCGCTGGCAGGGGGGTCACTCCGTGCGCACCGTCGTCACCGGTATTCGGGCCCGGCGCGCACGGAGTGACGCGCCCTACCGTGTGGTTCATGGAAAGAAGGCGCAGCTTTTACCGAAGAAGGGCGCAGCCCGGCGCCAGGCCGCAAATTTTCGTCCTAACTTTTCCCGACCAGCCGGATGGTCATTCCCTCCTTCGCGGCGTCCACTTTCATTTTCGCCTTGTGCTTCGCCACAATCTGGCGCGCGCGCTTCACGAAGGCGTCAACCTTTTTGTCGTTGTGGTCGGGGTCGTGATGGAACAGGCAGAGGTGCCGGACGCCGCCTTTCAGCGCGAGCGTCACCGTGTCGTCCAGGCAGCCGTGGCCCCAGCCGACGTGGGTCTGGTATTCGGCGGCGTCGTATTGCGAATCGAGGATCAGCAGGTCCGCGTCGTGGATGAAGTCGAGCATTTCCCGGTCTTCGCCGCCGCCGCGCGGCTCGGAATCGGGAAAGAAAACAATCAGGCCGTCGGGCGAAAACAGCCGGTAGCCGAAACACAAGCCGGGATGATTGGAGCGCTGCGCGCGCACCTGCACCAGGCCGATGTTGAAATTGAGGTCCTTGACCTCCTCGATTTCGATGTTGCCGGGCACCTTGGCAAACGGCACGGGAAAATAGGGGCTTTCCATCTGGCCCGTCAGCGCGCTGACCAGGCTCTCCCGCGTGCCGGGCGCGCCGAGAATCCGCAGCCGGCAGCGCGGGTTGTAAATCGGCGCGAAAAACGGCAGTCCCTGGATGTGGTCCCAGTGGGTGTGCGACACGAGCAGGGTGAGGTTCAGCGGCTGATCTTTGAATTCCGCCAGCAGGGCGCTGCCGAGGGCGCGCAGTCCGGTGCCGGCGTCGAGGATGATAATATCATCGCCGTGGCGCGCCTCCACGCAGGAGGTATTGCCGCCATAGCGCACCGTGCCCGGCCCCGGTGTGGGAATAGAGCCGCGCACGCCCCAAAACTTCAGCCGTGTCACGCCGGCAATGAGAGCATTGCCGCGCGCAAAAGACAAATCCAAACCGGCGCCGTCTTGAAAATCCTTGCGCGTCCGCAGGCCGGCGGTTAATCTGCGAAACTGTTTCGCTTTGCCATTTGGCAGGTTTGAACCATTTCCGTGGGTTGGTAGCTCAGTTGGTAGAGCAGTGCCCTTTTAAGGCATTGGTCCAGGGTTCGAGTCCCTGCCAACCCACCATTCCACCACTCGACGAGTTTTCGACGAGTAGTGACCACGGTTTGACGCAAGAACCACGGGCTTTTTTGCAGTCGAGGACAAGGTTCGAGCCGAACACTTGTTGGGCTAGAACCTTTCTCTCCTGTGGAGAACCATTAACAGCGATTTCGCCCGCGTTTCTAGCGGCGATTATCCAATTTTGGAACGGTTCGAGCCACGTCTCGGAAACACCCTTTTCATTCTGTTCGATTGACTCTTGGAGGGCTTTTTTTCGTGAAAGAAGCTCCTCCTTCTTCGCGAGGAATGATTCACGGTCTATGTCTTGGCTCACATAGATCGTGACCAAACGATTGAGGCTTTCCTTGATGGTGGCCAATTCAATCTCCTTGTCATGCACAAGGGCGCGGGAAGATCGTGCAAGGTCGTCATGCTCCTTTTCGGCCATCGCGGACGTGTCCAAAGGCAAACTGGGGGCGGACAAATCGAATCTCATGGGGGCGTTCCTGGTGACGCAATTCCAGCTCGCCGCCATGTCGCGGGCGGATGTGCCGGAAGCGGAACGCCGGGACTTTTTCCTGTATGTGGACGAATTCCAGTCGTTCACTTCGGAATCATTCGTGTCCGTTTTATCGGAAGCGCGAAAATACCGGCTGTGCCTCACACTGTCGCATCAATACACCGATCAACTGCGCCCGGAAATAACACCGTAATCCCGTCCGTGGGTGAACCCGTTTGTCGCGTCAGCGACGAGGGAGGTTTTGGGCGAGCACGGCCTCTTGGCCGCGCGCAGCCCGACAGCCGCGTGAGCGGCAAAACCGACCGAAGTCGGGGATGGCACACGAGGGCAAAAAGCGACAAAATGCATGTGAACAAAGGACGCTTTGCAACCAGCACCCCTCCCCATGTGGGGAAGGGTGTGGGGATACCCTAAAACGGTTCAAGTCCTGTCATCCGCACCCGTAGGAGTCATGGTCTGTCCTTGAAAAAAGGTTCGAGCGGCACGATACAAATGCACCATTCCTCCGCTCCGTTTCAACAAACGACACGCAGCCGCTCGCGTTCCACAGAAAATGTGGCCGGCAATTTTCCCGCCCATTCGCCATCCAGTTCGAATCCCGCCGCCCCTTCGACATGCAGTTCAAACGACGGCGCGCGGAAACGCCGGATGACGCTCGCCGGCAGTCTTCGGCACGCGAGCAGGCCCGGCGCCGAGCGCAGCAGCGCCGGCCAGTCAACCCGCGGCAGGACGCAAATGTCCAGCAGGCCATCGCGCCAATCCGCCTCCGGAAAAATCTCAAGCGGCCCGCCGTAAAATTTCCCGTTGCCGATCAAAATCAGTTCGCCGGTGAATCGTTCGCCGCCCGCCTGCGCGGTGATTTTGGGTTTCATTTCACGCATCGCCTTCAGCCCGGCGACGACGTAGGCCAGCGGCCCGACTTTCTTCTTGTGCTGCCAGTCCACCAGTTCAATGGACCGCGCGTCGAAGCCGGCGCCGGCGAGCTGGACGAAATAACGCCGGTCGCTTTTGCCGTTGGCGGAAAATTCCACGCGCGGCAGGTCCATCCTCATCTCGCGCCCCCGCTGCAACACCGCCCAGGCTCGTTCAATGCGCAGCGGGATTTTGAGTTCGCGCGCGAAGACATTCACCGTGCCCAGCGGCAGCACGCCCAACCGCGCGCGCGCGAAGCCATCCGGCGCGTCGCCGATGCCGTTCAACACCTCGTTCACCGTGCCATCGCCGCCAGCGGCCACCACCAGGTCGTATCCTTCGCCGACCGCCTCCGCCGCGAGCCGGCGGGCGTCGCCCGGCGCGGCGGTCGCCTTCAACGCGCATTGCGAGCCGATGTCGTCAAGCTGGCGGCGGAAGTGCCGGGCCTTGTTGCCGCGGGCCGCCGGATTGAAGATGACGCAGATGCGCACCGGCGGATGATTTCAAATCCGACGGCCAAATTGAACAACGAAAATGAGCCGCGCAAGAGTGCAAAGAACGCGAAAAGTCATCTTGCTTTGCGTTCTTCGTGTTTTTTGGCGGCCGTTCAATTCAATTCAATTGCGCCCGCGACGGATTTTTCCGAAACTGGCACCGTGAACGACTCGAAACATTGGACGGTTCCCAAATGGCCGTTTCTGCTCGGCGACGCCGCGCTGCTGGTGGCGGCTTATTTTCTCATCCTGCAATCGCCGCATCCGATTGGCCGCTGGCAGATTGTCACCGCCGCCTCGTGCGTGGCGCTCGGCACGGTGCTCGGCGCTCTGCCGTTCATCCTCGATTACCGCGCGATTGTCAAAGTCATCGAAGTCGGCGCGCTCGGCGCCATCGGCGAAAAAATCCAGGGCCTTGAAACGGTCGCCGCTCAAATCAGCGCCGCCACGACCGAATGGCTGAACGTCCAGACGCAGGCCGAAAAAATTTCCAATGGTGCGAACCAGATTGCCGACAAAATGGCCAGCGAAGCCCGGCAGTTTACCGAGTTCATGCAGAAGATGAACGACAGCGAAAAGGCCGCGCTCCGGCTTGAACTCGAAAAGTTCCGGCGCAGCGAGGGCGAATGGCTGCAGGTGCTGGTGCGCATCCTCGACCATGTTTTTCTGCTGCACGCCGCCGCCGCGCGTTCCGGCCAGCCGAAGCTGGTGGAGCAAATCTCCGGTTTTCAAAACGCCTGCCGCGATGCCGCGCGGCGCATCGGCCTCGCGCCGTTTGTCGCCGAGCCGGATGAACCGTTCAACGCCGAACACCACCAGACCGTCGCGACGGAGGAAAAGCCGTCCGCCGACGCCGTGGTCGCCGAAACCGTCGGCCCGGGCTTCAGATTCCAAGGCCGGCTGCTGCGTCCGGCGCTCGTGCGGTTGCGAGAAAAAAGTCCGGCCCCGGAGGCCGCACCCGAAGAATCCACCCCGCCCGCTCCGCCGGAAGGCGAAAGCTCCGAGGAGCAGCTTCCGCTCGGCTCGCCGGATTGATCGGAGCGCGGACGGCCCGTCCGCGAGTTTGCCCGGCTGAAGGTTGTCAGCGCGGACGAGCCATCCGCGCTCCGTTCGCGCTCAAACTTCCACGTCCACGGTTTTCCGGGCGCCGAGAAAATGCAACCAGCAGTTCGCGACTGGGCGCAAATAGATTTTCTCCAGTGCGGCGGCGTATAGCTTCAGTTGCGGCTCGTAAATCTTGGTTTTCTCCGCCAAGCCGCCCGCGCGGACCTCGTCCGTCTTGAAATCCAGCAGCCAGGTTTCTTCCGGCAGCAGCACGACCAGATCCGCCACGCCTTGCACCACGACAAATTCGCCTTCCAATCCGGGTTCCGCATTCGCGCCGGTGATTTGCGCCAGTTCCACCGGGCTGAATTTAGCCGTGAACGGCAGTTCGCGTTTCACCCATTCACGTTTTTCCAGGATCCTTTCCCCGGTTTCCGAATTCCAGAAATCCGCCAGCACCTCCAAGTCCAGCACCGCGCGCTCTTCCGCAGACAAGATATTTTCGGACTCCAACCGCCGCGACTCTGATTCCAGCGCCGCACGGTCGCCCGATTTTTCCAGCCCGACGTGCTGGAGAAACTTGTGGTGCGCTATGCCGGTTTCCGCTGCGGTTAATTGCGGAGTGCGAACTCTTACGAAGCGATTCTCCGCGAACAATTGCCCGGCTTCACCGTCTGATTCCTCCGCCTCCCGGCGCAGTGCCGTGACGGATGACTTTGCTTTGCGTCGCGTTGCCGCCGCGAACGGATAATTCCATTCCAGCCGCGTCCGCAATTTGTCAATCGTCGCCGCGTCGAGCACCAGCGGCTCAATTTCAAATTTCCGATTTTGGCTTTCAGGCTGGTCTGCCAACTCGGAATCATCCGCGATGCGCAAGCGCAACTCGGGCGGCTCTCCTTTCCTATCATTCCGCACTCCACACTCCGCGCTCCGCGCTCCAAACCACAGTCCCAGCCAGTCCGCGAAGCATTTTGCGCCGGCGATTGTTTGCGCCGTCACCGGCTGCGGCTGCGCCCATTTCTCGTCCCAATTGTTCTCCGAAATGCTCGCGCTCAAAATCAGCGTGTCGCGAGCGCGGGTCATGGCGACATAAAGCAGCCGCAACTCTTCGCCCAGCAATTCGCGGCGCTGATGCCGTTGCGCCAGCCAGTGCGGCAGGCTCGGATACCGCGCGCCGGTTTGCGGCGGCTGGATGCGCGGGCACAGGCCGAGATTTTCATCCAGGATGATCTCGCCGCGCAAATCCTGCAGGTTGAACGGTTTTGCCAGATCGGCGATGGCGACGACGGGAAATTCCAGCCCTTTGCTCTGATGAATGCTCATCAGCCGCACCGCTTTTTCCGCCGGCGCGGCGGGAACTTCCGGCTCGATTTCCGCCTCGCGTTGCGCCTCGGTGAATTTCAAAAAGCGGAACAGCCCCTGCCGCTGAAACTCGTCAAATTTCCGGGCAAGGTTGAGAAACTGTTCGACGTTCGCGCGCCGCTGCCCGCCTCGCGGCTGCGACCGCAGCCAGTCGGCGAAATGCGTTTCCGCCAGGATTTCCTCAAGACAATCCGAGAGCGACGCCTGCCGCGCCAATTTTCGCCACCGCGAAAACCGTTCGAGAAATATTTCGACTTTCGCGCGCAAGCGGAGCGCGGACGGCTCGTCCGCGCGATGGCCAAGCTCGCGGGCAGGACGCCCGCGCTCCCCGCTCCGATTCAACGCCGTCCAGAAAGGTTCGCCCTTCGCCGCCAAACGGATTTCGGCTATTTCGTCGAGCGAGCAACCGACCAGCGGCGAGCGCAGCACGGCAATGCACGGCACGTCCTGCAACGGATTGTCGAGCAGTTGCAGCAGGCTCAATAAATCCAGAATTTCGCTGCTCCCGTAAAATCCACCGCGCGCGACCACCAGCGGCACGCCGGCTCGCTCGAATTGCTTCGCGAACATCTCCGCCTTGCCCGCCGGCGAACGCAGCAGCACCGCCATGTCGCGCCATCCGGTTGCACGGAACTTTTTGGTTTCGTCATCCCAGATTTCGTGGCCGGAATCCTTCAACTCGCGCAGCCGGAGTGCCAGCAAGCGCGCCTCTTTCTCCGTTTCATCCAGGCCAGCCAATTGGCTCTCCTGGCTGTCGGAAATGTCGCTGCGTCCCTTTTTCCATCGCAACAGCAGTTCCGCCGGCGGCGGCTGATTTTTGGCGGCGGAAAGTTCCGCGCGCGATTCCGGCGCGCCGAAATTCAATTCCGCTCCAGCACCGTAAGCCACGCCGCCGACCTCTTCGCGCATCAGCAGCCCGAAAACGGAATTCACGAAATGGAGCAGGACTTCACGGCTGCGGAAATTGTCGGCCAGCGGAATTGTCGTGCCGCTCCCGTCGTGCCAGCGCTTCGCGTAATCGCGGAAGATTTTCGGGTCGGCCAGCCGGAAGCGGTAAATGCTCTGTTTCACGTCGCCGACGAGAAAACGATTGGAGCTCGGAGTTCCGCCGTCAGGCGTCAGCACCGAACCTTCTGAAGGCGGAACTCCAAACTCATCTCGGCTCAAGGCCTGGATGATTTTGTCCTGCGCGGCATTGATGTCCTGGTATTCGTCAACGAAAACAAACCGGAGTTTCCCGCGCCAGCGCTCCGCCGCCGGTGTTGGTTTATCGGCGGAAACATCCCAGAGCAATTTCAACGCGAACTGTTCGAGGTCGTGAAAGTCCAACACCCCATCGTCGCGCTTTCGCGCGGCGAAGCGTGCGGCAAAATGTTGCGTTAGCCGCAACAAGGCCGTCATGTGGTCGCGGACCCAGGACCAATCTTCCGCCAGCGGGTCATTGCCATTTTTTACCGCCGCCAGCGACCGGAGAAACGCCGCGTCGTCGAGCAAATCTACGAGCGGTTTCCGCAAAACTGTTTTACGTGTCGCCGGCCAGTTCCCGTCGGCGGCAATGATTTGCTCCAAAACATCGGCGGCGGCCGCGCGCGAACAATTCTCCGGCAATGGCTTGAGAATGCCGGCCAATTCTACAGCTTTCTCGTTGGCCGAAAGATTTTCCAAAACCGGCAGCCATTCCTTGCGCCAATCCCGGATGGCATCGAGCAGCAATGAGCGCCAAGCCGTCGGTTCGGCGGCGGAAAACGCTGCCATTTGTCCGGCGATCCAGCCATCGGCGTCAGGCCGTGTCTGCGCGTAATTGTGCAGGCGCAAAACCAGCGAGCGGACTTTTTCGTCGCGTGCGCCGCCGTAAAACCGGATCAGCTTTTGCACCGACACGGCGAGTTCATCTTCGCCCGCGTATTGCGCTTCAAATTCCTCGTCGAGCGTCTCATTAGCCAGCAGCCGTGCCCCGCCTTCGTCGAGCACGGCGGGCTGGGGGTCGAGGCCCACCTTGCAAAAATGCTCGCGCACGAGCTTGAAGCAATAACCGTGCAGTGTGCCGATGTTTGCCGCGTCGAATAGCGCGAGTTGCTCATGCCAATGAATGCCATCGGGATTTTCCAATGATTTTTCCTCCAGCACGCGGCGGAGGCGCTGTTTCATTTCGGCGGCGGCGGCTTCGGTGAAGGTAACGACGAGGATTTCGTCAAGCGCGGCGCGTTCCCGGCCGATGCAATCGAGGCATCGTTCGACCAGCGTGTGCGTCTTGCCGGTGCCCGCGCCGGCCATGACGAGCACATTGCCGCGCGCGGCGACGGCCCGCCGTTGCGAAGGCGTCAGGCGGTCGTTTTTCATGCGCGGCGACTCCATTTGAGTGATTGGCTGTTGGTAATTGACGCGGCCTGTTAAAAATTTCGCTTTCCATCGTAAAGCGGAAGGCGTAAATCGTAAATCACCATGTCAGAAGGTTTGCGGCTCAAAGACCAGCCTTTGAACGAACGGCCACGGGAACGGCTCGTGGCGCGCGGGCCGGACGCACTCACCCAGGCGGAATTGATCGCCATTTTGCTGCGCACGGGCTTGAAGGGCGCGAATGTTGTCCAAGTCGGCCAGAATCTACTGCGCAAATACGACGGCTCGCTGAACGCGCTGGCGCTGGCGACGGTGGATGAATTGAAGCAAATCCCCGGCATCGGCCGGGACAAGGCGGCGACGCTCGTGGCCGCGTTCGCGCTGGCCCGGCGCATGGAGGAGGAACGGCGCGAAGAATCGCCCGTGCTGGACAACCCGGCGACGGTCGTGGATTTCATGCGCGAGAGGAACCGGCTCCAAACGGTTGAATCGTTCCAGGTGCTGCTGTTGAACACGCGCAAACGGTTGATTCGCACGGAGGAAATTTCGCACGGCCTCCTCGACACGATTCTGGTGCATCCGCGCGAGGTGTTCCGCGCGGCGATCGCGGCCAACGCCGCCGCCATCGTGCTGGTGCATAATCATCCCAGCGGCGACCCGGCGCCGAGCGAAGCGGACATCAAGGTGACGCGCGATTTGATCCGCGCCGGCCAATTGCTGAAGATTGAGGTGGTGGACCACCTCATCATCGGCCGCGCGACGCCGGGCCGGCCGAAGGATTATTCGTCCCTGCGGGAACTGGGGTATTTTTACGCGTGAGTGACGACGCGCTGGTCTCCGACCCGGCGCTTTGCCTCCCGGTTTATGAGCGAGCCGGGTCGGAGACCGGCATTCCGCTCATTTGCCCATTTGTCCGCGCGTGACGCCGATCTGGTTGAATAATTTCAATTCGCGCCAGAGCTGCGAACCGGATATTTCCCCGCGCAAAAGCTGGCGGTATTTGGCAATCGTCCGCTCGACCTGCTCCGGTGCTTCCGTCAGAAACTCGATGCGGAAATTTCGCACACCGAGCGCGAGCAATTTATCCACATACTCCGCGCCGGTCTGGGCAATCGCGTTAAAAACTGTGTTGCGGCAGCCGGCGTCCGCCTTGAGGGGATGTGCCGCGCCGACGCGGTCGCGCAGTTTCACGTCGTGCCGGTCGCAGGGCCGGCCGCAGTCGCGATAGTCCTTGCCGCTGGACAGGAACGCGCAGAAGACGCAGTGCTCCATGTGAAACATCGGCATATGCTGGTGAATCGTCACCTCAAACCATTCCGGCGGCGCGGCTTGCAGCAGCGCTTCGAGTTGCTGGAAATTCAAATCGTAGCTTGCCGTGACCCGCTCCAGGCCGAATCGGTTTTTGAAATAATCGGCGGAAATGCGGTTGGCGACGTTCAGCGAGTAATCGCCGATGCGCCGGTCGTTGGCGAAAAATTTCAAGTGGTCGTAATTGCGGATGAGATAACCGTCGGCGTTGCTGGAGCGAACCTGGCTCAATATCCACTCCTCGCCGGTCTTGAAAACGCGCGGCGGGGCGACGAAGAGTCGTGACGGGTGACGGGTGACGGGTGACGTGAAGCCGGCATCTTTCGTGTCACTCGCCACACGGCACTCGTCGCGTGCCTGCACGGCTTCACGGTATTTCTTTGGGTCTTCAAATTCGCAATAAATCGTCGTTACGCTGCAATTCAACGCGGCTTCGAGCTGCGGCAGGTTGCGGACGAGGACAATTAAATCCGGAGTTCGGAGTTCGGAGTTCGGAGTGTTGGCGACGACCGGGCTGGATTTCATTCCGCACCCCGCGCTCCGCACTCCGCACTCATTCAATTTCCACCGCTTCGGCCGGGCGCGGAGCTTTTCCAGTTCTTCCACGGCCTCGCGACGAAGCCGGTTCAGCCCGCTCACTGGCAGCATGGTTTCGCCGGCGACATAATTCTTCAACTCGCCGAGCTTGAACGGTGTGCCGCCGAGCCGGCCGAGTTGTTCGCGCAATTTTTCTTCGGTGAGCGGCAGCTTTTTGGCTTTTGCCAGCCGCATTGCGGATTCCGCCTTGGCCACATTACCAAATTCGTCGCGGGCAATCACCGAGAGAGGAGTGCCGGCGTGGCCATGGACTTCGATTTCGATGGGTCGCTGAAATTTCGGCGCGTCGCCCGCGAAACTGTGGCGCAGGCGCCGATTCAGTTCCGGGTCATCTGTCTTCCATAATTTATCGCCGGCATGAACACGCGAGAAATCAATGTCGCCGTGGCCAAAACGCAATTCAACCATTTGCCTATTTCCGCTTTCCACTTTCCACTGTCCGATTTCGTAAATTCTTCCGCCCTCCTCCCTTGCCTCCGGCCGGCCGGCATCGAAAACCACGCCGTCGCCCGGCTTGAGCGGGCTTTCGAGTTTTACTACGACACCATCGCGCAAAACCCTTCTGACTTCGCCGAGAAACACGCCGCGCTTTTTGCCGAACCGCGCGTGAACCAGCTTTTGATTGTCCGTGCCGCCGAACCAGCCGGTGAACAGGCCGCGGCTAAAGGCCATTTCCATGTCATATTTGTCGTTGTGGCAGCCGACGCGAGGGGGCGCTGATTTCAATTCGGGGGCGGACGGATGAGCCTCCTCACGTCGGCTGCTGCAAAGTTTATCCAACCCCTGGCGGTAAATACGGGTGATGTTGGCCACGTATTCGGGCGACTTGAGCCGGCCTTCGATTTTTAGCGACGCGACGCCGGCGTGAATCAATCCCGGCAGCACCTCCAGCCCGGCCAAATCCTGTGGACTCAAAAGATATTTCCGGTCGCCGAGCGGAACCTGCCTGCCGTCGGAAATCAAATCGTAGGGCATGCGGCAGGCCTGCGCGCATTCGCCGCGATTGGCGGAGCGGCCGCCAAGCGATTCGCTGGTCAAGCACTGGCCGGAGTAGGCAACGCAAAGGGCGCCGTGGACGAAGACTTCGAGCGGCAGACCGTTTGGAGTTCCCCCTTCAGGCGGGTTGTCGGCCTGGCGGCCCAAGGGCGGAACTGCCAGCGCGGCATTTTGCATTTTCTCGATTTCCGCAATCGAGCATTCACGTGCCAGCACAACAAGATTACAACCGAGGTCACGGGCGAATTCGATTCCCGCCGAGCTGGTGATGGTCATCTGCGTCGAAGCGTGGATGGGAAAATCCGGCGACAGCTCGCGGATGAGCCGGCAGATGCCCGCGTCCTGCACAATCACTGCATCCACGCCGGCGGCGATCATCGTGCGCAGATATTTTTCGGCATCGGCCAGTTCGTTTTCAAAAACGAGCGTGTTGAGCGTGACGTAGCCCCGGACGCCGCGCCGGTGGAGAAATTCCATCAGCTTCGGCAAATCCGCCTCGGTGAAATTCTGCGCTCGCATCCGGGCATTGAACCGGTCCAGGCCGAAATAAATCGCGTCGGCGCCGTTTTCGACGGCCGCCTTCGCGCACTCCCAGTCTCCGGCGGGCGCGAGCAACTCTGGCAATTGCCGATGGGCGATCGCCGGTTGCCGACTTAATTCATTTGCCATCGTGGCGGTCATTCTGAACTCAATTTAACCACGAAATGCACGAAATACACGAAAGGAATCCGGGAAACCGGCATAAACATGCTCTGCAAAGGATGATCATGCCGGCTGTTTCTCCTTGCAATCGCTTTCGAGATTGAATCGGCCATTCATCTTTGTGAACCTGTGGCCGAAATGATTCATCCGACGGCCATCATTCATCCGAAGGCAAAACTGGATCCCACCGCCAGCGTTGGGCCGTTCGCCGTGATTGATGAAGGCGTTGAATTGGGGGCGGGCTGCGTCGTCGGGCCGCACGTTTATCTCACCGGGGTGACGACGATTGGTCCCGGCAACCAGTTCCACGCCGGTTGCGTTATCGGCGACGCGCCGCAGGACTTGAAATACAAGAACGAGCCGACCCGGCTGCGGATTGGCGACGATAATGTTTTTCGCGAACACGTCACAGTTCACCGCTCGAATAAGCCGGATACGGAGACCATCATCGGTTCGCACAATTTTTTCATGGCCAATTCGCACGTGGCCCACAATTGCATCATCGGCAATCATGTGATCCTGGCCAACGGCGCGTTGTTGGCGGGCCACGTCACGGTGCAGGACCGCGTGTTCATTTCCGGCAACTGCCTCGTGCATCAGTTTGCGCGTGTCGGCGCGCTGGCGCTGATGCAGGGCGGCGCGGGCATCAGCCAGGACTTGCCGCCGTTCACCATCGCGCAACGGGAAAATGAAATCTGCGGATTGAACGCCGTCGGCCTGCGCCGCGCGGGGTTCACCGCGGAACAACGCGCGGAATTGAAACGGCTTTACCATCTGCTGTTCCGCAGCGGAAAAAACCTGCGCGCGGCGGTGACGGAAGCGCGGAAGGATTTTACCAGCGCGCCGGCGAAGGTCATGTTAGACTTCATCGCCGACTCCAAACGCGGCGTGTGTTCGGATGTTGGCCACGGCACCAAACCAGGCGAAGACGAATGAGCGCGACCTACAAGATCATCGGCGATGATGGGAAGCAATACGGAATACGGGCCGGTCACCGGCGACCAATTGCGGCAATGGATCACCGAGGGCCGCGCCGAAAGCCGGACGCCGGCGTTTGTGGAAGGCGCGAAGGACTGGACGTTCGTAGGCCTGCTGCCGGAATTCGCGGGTTGCTTTCCGAAAACAGCGGCGCCGCCCACCATTGCGCCTCCTCTTCACCCGCAAAAAACCAGCGGCTTCGCGACGGCGGGAATGGTTTGCGGAATATTGTCATGGGTGTTCGTCTGTTGTTGCGCCGGGTTTCCATTCAACCTGCTCGGATTGGTATTTTCACTGATTGGATTATCGCAAACCAACCGGCATCCCGGGCTTTACGGAGACCGCGGCCAGGCCATTGCCGGGCTGGTTCTCTCGATTTTGAGCATTTTGGCGTTCCTTCTTTGCCTGATCTGGAGCATGGCAACCGACAATTTCCATGTTTCATTCAATAACGGGTGGTATTGACCAAAACCATGCAGGCTCAATCGCAATCCATACCGCCAAAGATAAAAAAAATCGAGTCACCGGGGCTCGGCTTTTTTGCGGTCGGGGTGTTGGGCGCGGCAATCTCGGGCGCGGGCGCGGTGGTGTATTTCTTCAACCCGAGCACGCACGGCTTTTATCCGGTTTGCCTCTTTCACCAAATGACCGGCTGGAACTGCCCGGGCTGCGGCGGGACGCGCTCGGTTTACGCGCTGCTGCATGGAAATCTCGCGCTGGCGCTGAAGGACAACGCGCTGTTTGTTCTCCTGTTGCCGGTCATCGGCTTGCGCGGCGCGTGGCTGGCCGGCCAAAAATCTCTCGGCAAACCGGTCGGACAATTTCTCCCTGCGAATGCCTTGTGGCTGCTGCTCGCCGTCGCCGTGATTTTCACCGTGCTGCGGAATCTGCCGGCGTTTTCATTTCTTTCTCCTACGTAAGCCGGTCTGGAAGAATGACCGGAAATTTGAGGAGGTAGGAGGTGGTGAAGCCGGCGCAGGATGCCGCCGTCCTCGTTCTCGTTTATTGAGTAGGAGACGACGTGAGGAGTCTCTGCTTAAAACAAGTCTCGTGACCTCGTCTCCTACAGCGGCGGCGGTGCCGGTGCTGGTTTATTGAGTTGCCGTCGAAGCAAAAAGGCAGGGGTTTGCGACTTTTCAGGCATAATTGCGGAATTTTGGAGAAATCCAGCCAAAATGCCTGAAATTGCAGCGGGACACTGCCGTATCATGCCATGATACCGCGATACCGCGCCACGATGCTGGCGTATCCCGCCACGATACCGCCGTATCCTGCCGTGATGCCTCGATACCCTGCCGGGGTATTGCCGTATCCCGACGAGATACTTTGATACCACGCTGGGATATCGCAATATCCCTGTGCAATATCGCTGTATCCCGCTGCAATCCTGCGCTCCTGTGGCCATAGATCAGGCAATTTCCGTCCATCTTTTGCCAAAATCGGGGAGGCGGCGCAGGCGGCATTTCCGTGGTTTTCACCCTGACGCAGCAGTTAAACAAAAACGAAAGGCACATTATGGCCAAAGCTCCCAAAAAGCTCGCGGATAAAACCGATAAAATGATCACTGCGTGGAAGGAACACGCGCCCGACGCCACCTTCGCCGGCATGACGCTGACGCAGTATCAAACCAAGGTGCAACCGTCCGTGGACCTTCGCACGGAAATCGCGGCAACCCGGCGCAAGCTCATAGACCTGCAAGCCGACCGCGACAAGGCCGATGCGGTGACCAATCCCATCAACCTACAGGTCGTGGACGGCGTCAAGGGCGACGTGAATTTCGGCGAGGACAGCGATTTGTATGAGGGCATGGGTTACGTGCGCAAAAGCGCGCGCGCGAGCGGGTTGACGCGGAAAAAAACCGCGGCGCCGGCAACCGCCAAATAATTCCCCGGTTCACGACAACCCGCCGGAATGAGAAACCGCTCCGGCGGGTTTTGCCGTATGGCGCGAACTTTTCGCTTTTTCCAAGGCCCCAACTCGTGTTCAATTCCAGCATGAGTCAGACCCATCCATTGACAACAACGACGTTTGATCTGCCCGGTTATCGCGTGACCAAGTCGTTCGGCGTGGTGCGCGGCATCATGGTCCGGTCGCGCTCGGTGATCGGCAACGTGGGCGCGAGCATCCAGGCGATCTTCGGCGGAAACATCTCGCTTTACACCAACCTGTGCGAACGCGCCCGTGAGGACACCTTCAACCTGATGCTCACGCATGCCGGCGAATTGGGCGCCAACGCCGTCATCGGCGTGCGCTACGACGCCACGGAAATCGCGCCGGGCATCACCGAGGTGCTGTGCTACGGCACGGCGGTGTTTGTGGAAGCAGCCTGAAGATTTACGATTTACGATTTATGGCATGCGATTTTATCGTGAATTCGACGGCCCTGCGCCAATCGTAAATCATCAATCACAAATTCCGATGGCGGGTCACAGCAAATGGGCGAAGGTCAAGCACTTCAAGGGCGCGATTGACGCCAAGCGGGCGAAGATTTTTTCCAAGCTCGGGCGCGAAATCACCGTGGTGACGAAGGCGGGCGGCGGTGATCCCGACATGAACCCGCGCCTGCGCATGGTGCTGTTGAAATGCCGGATGGCCAGCATGCCGCGCGACAACATCGAGCGCGCCATCAAAAAAGGCGCGGGCGGCGGCGAGGTCGCGAACTTCGAGGATTTGACCTACGAGATTTACGCGCCGCACGGCGTGGCGCTGCTCGTGGAGTTGAGCACGGACAACCGCAACCGCACGGCCTCGGAAATTCGCAGCCTGGTGACCAAGGGCGGCGGCAGCATCGCCACCGCGGGATCCGTCAGCCGCTTGTTCCATCGCAAAGGACAAATCATCATTTCCAGGGAGGCGGCGGACGAGGACGCATTGATGGAACTTGCGCTGGAGGCGGGCGCGGAGGATTTCCAAGCGGATGAAAACGGCTACGAAATCTTGACTGCCCCGGGTGGCTTCGAAGTCATCCACAAAAAGATCGAGGCCAAAGGCATCCCTTGCGAGGCGGCCGGGGTGACCTCACTGCCGACGATAACCGTGCCGCTGGCGGACGCGAACGCGATTGGCGCGGTCAACAAATTGATCGAAGACCTGGAGGAGCATGACGACGTGAAGGAAGTTTTCTCCAACGCCGAATCCCCCCCCCGGAGCCGGCTTGAGCAATGACTGAAACCCAAATCCGAATGACGGATGAACCTCAAATGACGAATGACGGGTGGCGAAAGAAAATCTGCCGCCTGGCCGGCCGTTCGTCATTTCCCTCCAGGCATTCCACGGTTAGTCTTTCCGCCGATCTGGAATGAAGGCATTGAGCGCAGACACTTTGCTGGCGCGGGTGCTGGCGTGGCTGGCGGCGGCGGTCTGCCGCCATCCGCGCTGGTTCGTCTATCCGCAACTGGGACTGCTGCTGGCGAGCGTCGCGGTCACCGTCGGGTTCCTGCAATTCGACATGAATCAGGACAACCTCGTTGGTCCGAACCTGAAGTATCACCGGAATTATCTCGCGTTGCAGAAGGAGTTTCCGAATCAGGGCGACGACCTCGTGGTGGTGGTGGAGAGCGAGGACGTGGAGAAAAACCGGCAGTTCGTCGAGCGCCTCGCCATGAAAATGGCGCCGGAAACCAACCTGTTTCTCAACATTTTCTACCAGCAGGACTTCGCGGTTCTGGGGACCAAGGCGCTGTTTTTTGTCCCGACGAACGATCTGGCGTCCATCCAGGCCAAAATCCGCGACGATTTTCCATTCATCAAGAAATTCACGCAGACGACGAATCTGGTCACGTTTTTCGAGCAGATCAACACCGCCTTCCGCACCACGCCGCACGAAGCGAACGAGCAGACCGAATCGCTGGTCCAGTCGCTGCCGGTATTGACGCGCATCCTGACGCAGGCCAACGCGGCGATGCAAATGCCCGGCCAGCCGCCGTCGCCGGGCGTGGCGGCGTTGTTCGGCGCCGACAACGTGACCAATGTTTACATTACGCTGAATGGAGGCCGGATTTTTCTGCTCACCACGCACGCGCCCAACGATGAACTCTCCGGCGACGCCATCAAGCATCTGCGCCGGTTGATTCAACAGACCCAGGACGAAGTGCCCGGCGTCAACGTCGGCCTGACCGGCCAGCCGGTGCTGGATTACGACCAGATGACGCAATCGGAAAAGGACATCACCCTGGCCAGCATCGCGTCGCTGTTCCTGTGCGCGCTGATTTTCATTTACGGCTACAACGAAACCGGCCGGCCGGTGAAGGCGACCATCTGCCTGCTGGTCGGGATGGCTTACACGCTGGGATTTGCGACGCTCACCATCGGGCATTTGAACGTGCTGACGATCACCTTCGTGCCCATGCTCATCGGACTGGCGATAGATTACGGCGTCCATCTCATCACGCGCTACGAGGAGGAACTGCGGCACGGCCGGTCGCGGGAGGAGGCGCTGGCCAAGGCGATGGTTTACACCGGGCAGGGGATATTCACCGGCTCGCTGACGACGGCCGGGGCGTTCCTCGCCATGGCGTTCACGAATTTCAAGGGCATCCAGGAGATGGGCATCATTTGCGGCGGCGGCCTGCTGCTCTGCCTCATCCCGATGATGACGCTGCTGCCGGTGTTGCTGTTGCGTGGCCGGCAGAACGTGATTGACCACGGGCACAAGGAGGACGAAACCCGCGCGCGCATCGAGAATTTTTGGTTGCAGCGCCCCGGGCTTGTCATCGGCCTCACCGTCGTCCTCGGCGCGCTGGCCTACACCCAGATTTACCGGGGCAAGGTGCGGTTCGATTACAACCTCATTGAACTGCAAAGCCGCGGCCTGCCGTCGGTCGTGTTCGCGCAAAAACTGACCCATGCCGACAAATCAACGCTGGCCGGCGCGATTGTGGCCACAAATCTGGACCAGGCCATCGCGTTGAATGAAAGGCTCAAAATGCTCACCAACACCGTGGCCGACGTCGAACCGCCAACGAGCATGCTTGAGGATTTTATCGAGCAAAACCAGATACAAAAGCTGGGATTGATCCGGGGAATCAAGGAGACGGTCGCACCGTTGGAGTTCAGCCCGGCGGATCCGAACCCGGTGGTCATTTCCAACTTGAGCCTGACCCTATTCAGCACCCTCGGCTATGCCGGCATGGCCTTGGACGAAGTGCGGACGAATGATCCCGACCTGGCATTGCAGTTCGTCGCCCTGCAGCAAGCCATCCAAAACCTGCGGAAGACCATGCTGGCCGGCGACACCAACGCGATGACCAGACATGCGAACAAGCTGGCGGCGTTCCAGCAGGCGCTATTTAACGACGTGCGGGAAACGTTCCAGTCCCTCCAAAACCAGGACGTCAGCGCGCCGTTGAAGCTGGGCGACTTGCCCGCCACGTTGCGCGACCAGTTCGTGGGCAAGACCGGGCAAATCCTCCTACAGATTTTCCCGAAGCACGACGTTTGGCAGCGTGCCAACCAGGAAGCGTTTGTCACCGACATCCAGACCGTGGATCCCAAAGCCACCGGCACACCCGTGCAATTTTACTACTACGAAACGTTGATGAGGGACAGTTACGTTCAAGCCGCGTGGTATTCGCTCATTGCCATCGCCATCATGGTTCTTGTCCACTTCCGCAGCCTGACGGCGATGATTTTGTCCCTGCTGCCGGTCGGCATCGGAACGCTCTGGCTGGCGGGATTGATGGGCTGGTTCGACATCCCGTTCAATCTGGCAAACATCATGACGCTGCCGCTGGTTATTGGCATCGGGGTCACCAACGGCGTTCAGATTCTCAACCGGTTCGCGGAGGAGAAAACCCCGAACATCCTGGCGCGCAGCACCGGCAAGGCCGTGCTTGTCTCCGGGTTGACGGCCATCGCCGGCTTCGGCAGTCTGATGCTCGCCAAACATCAGGGCATTCACAGTCTGGGTTCCATGATGGCGGTTGGGATCACCACGTGCATGATTGCGGGTTTGACTTTTTTGCCGGCCTTGCTGAACCTGCTGGGCCGCTGGCACCCGTTAATAAAACAACCCAGTGCCGACAATACATTGCCGACACCGGGTCAGGAGGAACCGAGGTGAAAACCTCAGTTGTCCGAAAGATTAACGAAAAACCGGCGAAAGTCAACACGAATGTTATCATCAATGTTAAAATTGACACGAATTTTCCAGATTAAGGCATTAAACGAACAACAATAACGTTAACGTAGAATTTTGATTTCAGGCATTACTAACGCGTTTTTCAAGTTCAAACACAAATTATCGCGAAGCCTTTTCGGCTGTTTGCGAATTTGTGGCATTGGATTGGCTTTGTTTATTTGTTCTTCGGTCATTGCCGGGGATTTTTTCCACGCGGGCCTGATCTACGACCAATTTTCGCTGACGCTGGATGTGGGCAACCGCGCGGAAGCCGTCGGACCATTTTATTACGACCAGCAAAAGGGTTCGGAAGCGACCTGGGCGATTCCGCCTTTGTTTTCGCATGACGTGAATCCCGTCATCGAATCACGGGAAGACGATTTCCTTTACCCGATTCTGACTTATGAACGATACGGCATGGAATACCGCTGGCAGCTCCTCCAGTTGTTCAGTTTCTCCGGTGGCAAGCTGCCGAATAACTCCGAAAAAAGGCGCGTCACCCTCTTTCCGTTCTATTTCCAGCAACGCTCGCCAGACACGAACGAAAATTACACGGCCTTGGTCCCTTTTTACGGCCATCTCAAGGACCGCTTGCTGCGCGACCGGATTTTCTTCGTGATGTTCCCGTTTTACAGCCAGACGCAAAAGCGCGACATCGTCACCGACAACTACCTCTTCCCGTTTTTTGACGTGCAGCGGGGCGACGGCCTGCACGGCTGGCAGTTTTGGCCGCTCTTTGGTGTCCGGCACAGAGTGATGACCACGGTTACCAACGGCTTCAGCGAAACCGAAATCATCGGCGGCTACGACCGGTATTTCGCGCTCTGGCCAATCCATTTTTGGCAGAACAACGGAATCGGCACCACCAACGCTTGGAAATTCCGTGCCAACTGGCCCCTTTATACCTATACGCGGTCACCGCAGTTCGATTCCACCACCGTGCTTTGGCCGTTCTTCACCTGGATGGACCAGCGCGAGAAGCAATACCGCGAATGGCAGGCGCCGTGGCCGATCGTGATTTTCGCGCGCGGCGAAGGCAAGACCACCTCGCGCGTGTTCCCGCTGTTCAGCCTGTCGCACAACCAAACCCTGGAGCAGGATTCCTATCTCTGGCCGATCTACCGCCACAAGGCGGTGCATTCCGACCCGCTGGCGCTGACGCGCGACAGCGTCCTGTTTTACCTTTACGTGGCCGCGACCGAAAAGAACACCCAGACCGGTGCGGAGAAAAAGCGCCGGGACATGTGGCCGTTTTTCACGTGGCGGCGCGATTACAACGGCAACGAACGCCTACAGATCCTCGCGCTCGTCGAGCCGTCGCTGCCCAATAACCGCGGCGTCGAGCGCAACTGGTCGCCACTCTGGTCGTTGTGGCGGCAGGAGCACAACCCCAAAACCGGCGCCGCCAGCCAGTCCCTGCTGTGGAATCTTTACCGGCGCGACACGACGCCGGACTCGAAAAAATGCTCGCTCCTGTTCGGCCTTTTCCAGTATCAATCGGGTGGGGAAAATAAGCGGTTGCGCCTGTTTTACATTCCGGTGATGAACACCCACAAGCCGGCGGGCCAATCCGCAAAATGAAAGGGCGCGCACATTATGTTTGAGAACATCGGTGAAATCTTTTTGCTGTTCTGGCGGACGCTGCTGGCGCTGCCGCTCGCGTGGCGGCAGCGGCAGAAGGTCTTTGACCAGTTTTTTGAGATCGGCAACGCCAGCCTGCTGATGGTCTGCGTCCTGTCGTTTTTCATCGGCGCGGTCATCTCGCTGCAAACCGGTCCGGTGCTGGTAAGCCGCAGCCTGTCCAGCGCCGTGGGCGGCGTGGTCGGCATCGCCATCGCCAAGGAACTCGCGCCGGTTATGATGGCCATTCTCATCGCGGGCCGCATTGGCTCGGCGATGGCGGCGGAAATCGGCTCGATGCACGTTTATCAGGAAATTGACGCGTTGCGCACGATGAACATCAATCCGGTCCATTACCTCGTGCTGCCGCGGGTGCTGGCCATCGCGGCCGCGCTGCCGATGCTGGTGGTTTTTGCCATTCTTGTCGGCTGGTTTGGCGGCGCCGTGGTGGCGGAAATGAACAACAACATTTCCATTCCAATACAGGCATTTTTCAGCGATCTGCGCGACATTGTGGAGCCCAAGGACGTCGCCAACGGCGTGTTCAAGAGTTTCTGCTTTGCGCTGATCATCGGTGTGGTGTCGTGCCACCAGGGACTCGTCACCATCGGCGGGCCGCGCGGCATCGGCCGTTCGGTGACCAAGGCGGTCGTGAATTCCATCGTGCTGATTGTGATATTTGATTATCTGCTCACGCGTATTCTTTTGAAATGAACACCCCTGCCAACAATCATTCCCCCGAAAGCGGGAGCCGGGGTTCCGGTGTCAGCCTGCAGGTGCGCGGGCTGCGCAAAAGTTTTGCCGGCCAGGAAGTCCTCAAGGGCATTGATTTCGAGGTCAAGCCCGGCGAAATCTTCGTCATCATGGGGCCCAGCGGTAGCGGCAAGAGCGTTTTGCTGAAACACCTGATCGGCCTGGAACCACCCGATGCCGGTGAAATCCTCATCAACGGCGAGCCCATTCAAACACCGGAAATCGCCGCCAAATACCGCATGGCGCTCGTCTTCCAGTCCGGCGCCCTGCTCAATTCGCTCACGGTCGGCGAGAATATCGGGCTGTATTTGAGCGAGCATCGCCTGAAATCTCCCGAGGAAATCTCGCGGATCGTCGCCGAGAAGCTCGAAGACGTCGGGCTGAAGGGCACTGAGAACAAAATGCCCAGCGACCTCTCCGGCGGCATGAAAAAGCGCGCCGCCATCGCCCGCGCGCTGGTCATCGAGCCGCAGTTGATTCTCTACGACGAACCGACCAGCGAACTGGACCCGCTTTCAGCCGTGGTCATCGGTGAGGAGATTCTGGCGTTGAATCAGCGCAATCACGTCACAACGCTGGTGGTTTCGCACGACCGCGACCTGGCGTTCGGCATCGCCGATCGTATCGCCGTGATCAACGACGGCAGCATTTTGAAAATCGGGACTCCCGACGAGGTGAAACAATTTGACGACCCGCTCGTCCGGAAATTCTTGAACGCGGATTTCAAACAGGAAAACAAATCATAGTTATGAAAAACTCACTCGAAACCAAGCTCGGTATTTTTGTGGTCCTGGTGGTGCTCGCCGCCTGGGCCATCATGGAGACCCTGGGCGGCCTGCAAATGTTCCAGGGCGGTTATCGCCTCAATGCCCTGTTCAGCACCGCGCAGGACCTCAAGGTGGGCGACAACGTCAAAATGGCCGGCGTCGTAATCGGCCGGGTCGAGGGCATCACGCTCACCAATCAGAGCGTCGAGGTCGCCATGAAGATTCATCCCGGCGTCGTCGTGAGGACCGACAGCAAGGCGAGCGTCCGGTTCACCGGCCTGATGGGGCAGAATTTTGTCTCCGTCAGTTTCGGCTCGATCGAGGCGCCCAAGGTGACGGAAGGCACGGTGTTGCAGACCGAGGAGCAGCCCGATCTCAATGCGGTGATGGTCAAGCTGAATGACGCCGCTGACGGCATCAAGCGGTTTGGTGAGGCGTTTTCCGGCGACAAAATCAGCAATTTGGTCGGCCCGCTGGTGGATTTCGTGAAACAAAACAGCGGCAACATCGGCAGCGCCATCACCAACATTGACAACATCACCGGCCAGATCGCCAGCGGACAGGGCACCGTCGGCAGGCTGATTTACAAGGACGATCTTTACAATTCCGCGCTCGGCACGGTCACCAATTTGCAGGACACGCTGACCGAGGCGCGCTCGGCCATCACTGGCGTGCAATCGATTGTCACCGGCATCACCAACGGCCAAGGCACGGTGGGCAAGCTCGTGACGGACGACACGCTCTATAACGCGACCACCGCCTCGATGACAAACCTCAACCAGATCCTGTTGAAGGTCAATCGTGGCCAGGGCACCATCGGCAAACTGGTCAACGACCAGGAATTTTACACGAACGCCAAGGTCACGCTGCAAAAAGTTGACAAAGCCGCCGACAGTCTGGAAGACCAGGGGCCGCTGACCGTCATCGGCATCATGGCGAACCAGTTTGGACTGTAAAATTTACGATATACGATTGACGATTTACGAGCCGCGCAAAATTTCCGGCACTTCGTAAATCGCATATCGTAAATCGTAAATGTTCACGCCAGCCCCAGGTTTTTCAAAACCCGGATGGTGGAGCGGGACTTGTTCAACGTGTAAAAGTGCAGTCCCGGCACGCCGGCGCGCAGCAGGTCTTCGCATTGGCGCGTGGCGTATTCAATGCCAAATTCGGCGGCGGCCTCGTCATCGTTCGAAAACCGGTCCAACTGCGAGCGCAACGCCGGCGGGATTTTTGCGCCGCAGGTCTGGGTGAATTTGATGATGCCCGGCGCGCTCACAATCGGAATGATGCCCGGCACCAGTGGGACCGAAACGCCGAGCTGGCCGGCCACAAAATCCCGGAACGCGAAATAGTCCGCGTTGTCGAAAAACAATTGCGTCAGGACAAAATCCGCTCCGGCATCCACTTTTTCCTGCAAATGCCGCCAGTCATTGTGCTTGCCGGACTTGTTGGCGATGTGGCCTTCGGGAAATCCGGCGACGCCGATGGAAAACCCGTCTTGCCCGCGGATGAATTGGACCAGTTGCGAGGCAAACTCAAAGCCGCCGGGCGTTGGCTGGAATTCGCCGCCGCCGGGCGGGTCGCCGCGCAGGGCGAGGATGTTTCGGCAGCCGAGCGCCCGGATATTTTCCAGCAGCGCACCCACCTCATCGCGCGTATGGTTGACGCAGGTGAGGTGCGCCAGCGCGGTCAGGCCGTGCTGCCGCTGGATGCAATCCACGATCTTGAGCGTCTTGTCGCGCGTGCTGCCGCCGGCGCCGTAGGTGACGGAACAGAAATCCGGCTTGGCCGCCGACAATACGGGAATGTGCTTTTCCAGCAGCGCGCGGTCGCCCTCCTCGGTCCTGGGCGGGAAAAATTCAAAGGAGACGACCGGCCGGTTGGCCGCCCGCTTGGCCGCGTAAATGTCGCGAATGAATTGCATCAGGTCGGGGGATTATTGACGGAAGCGCGGGCGAAGCCAAGTTTTGTTGTAGCAGCGCGACGTGATTCGGCTCTGATTGGTCACGAAAGAAAGATGTGAGCAGACTTGCGTCCGCTGCGACGAAACAGAGAAACAAAAAGCCCCTTCCGGTTGGCCGGAAGGGGCGTGTGTTCCAAATTAAATTAGAACTGGTAAATCAAGTTGGCCGCCAACAGGACTTCGTTCTTGTGAACGGGGCCATAAGCCAGTGTCGTCCATCGCCGTGTTGCCGTTATCCCAAGCCTTCACTAGAGCGTGGTCCCAACGGATTTCCAAGCGGCTCAACACGTTCGCCCACAACTGGTATTGAATCGTGCCCGTGAGTTCCTGACCATTGTGCCCTGCGGCGGCATGGTCACCGCCAGCGTCAATGTGTAAACACTGCAGCCTGTGGCAGCATAATTTTCACCGCGCACGTTGAAGCTCAACTTGTCGGTGGCTTGATAATTGGCATAAGCACCAGCCACCCAAATGCTGTCGTTGTCGTTGTTGCCGGCAACGCTGCCATTGTGGAAGTCAACATAGTCAAATGCCGCGCCGAATTTCAACTTTTCCAATGGCGTAGGAATGACACCTCCCACATACATCCAAGTTGCGCCTGTTGCCAGCAAGTTGAGTGCTGACACCGTTGTCAACAACAATGGCTCCGCCCGTCAGCGTGGCACCTTTCATCCAACCCCAGCTATCCGGAGCAGTAAGAGTAATTCCGCCCATGTAGGCCTTTTGGCTTTCGTAAGGAACCCCATTCGCACTCGTGCCGGGATAATTCCCGTTCGAAGCATTGCCCTGTTGCGCATTGGCAACGCCAGCCGTGAACGAGATCCATCATTCACCTTGTAGGTGCCCAAGATGACCGGTGAAGGTCGTCGGCTCAATAAACCACCCGTAAGAGCGGGTGAAGTTCGGGTCGGTCGGTCGCTGCTGGATTCATAACCGAAGGGGCTGTCCCAAACGCCCATTTTCCAGTCAATGGCACTGTTGCCGACCGGCGTGCGCAACGCCAAATAGGCTTGGCGGATGGCAGTGCGATGCCATTGGCCGCCGGACGCCGATAGTGACTTGCATGCCAACCGCGTCCTGGCCGAACATCATTTCGACATGATAGCCGGAAGCCCACGGGCTTTCGTCCATCGGCTTGTCGAGGGCGATGTCAACGGCATTCAGGTTGAAGCCGTCACCGTGCGTGCCGCCGGGGGTATAAGGCGGAAGTTGTCCGCCGATTGCGGCACCCGTCGTAGCGCACCGTATCTGGCTCCCAGTATTCCACATGGCGGACGTATCAACGTAGCCGCTCAAGGTGGTGTTTGAGAGCGCGGTTTGCACCTGGCTCATCTTGGTTTCGTCCGCGCGCGCCGCCGAAGCAAGACTGACCACTCCGACTGCCGCCAGACCCATTGTCCATTTATTAAACTTCATCTGGTTCCTCCGATGTTGTTTTGTTTACTGTTTGTTAATGTTTCTCTTGTCTCGCGCTTCACGCGCCTCGAGGCAAATCCAGTTTGCCCCGGCACCATTTGGTGCGATTGCCAACGAAAGTAGAAAAATCCGCTTCAATTGGCAACTTTTTTTTTATCAAATATAGACATCGCAAGTAATTGATAATAAACTTATTATGTCAAAAGTTTGCTTTTGCCCATATTTGAGACAGTGGCAAATGGTGAATGCAGGCGCTTTTGGGGCTTTCCCGGCGGGGCACGAATCTTGCGTATCCGGAGCCAAATATGCCAACATTTACATATTCGGCAAGGGAGACAGCCACCGGACGCGAAGTCCGCAACCTGGTGGACGCCGTGAATGAACAAGCCGCCATCGCCGCGCTGCTCAACCGCAATCTGCTGGTGCTGTCCATCCAGGAACGCGTCGGCAAAAAGGGCAAGACCAAGGGCGGCAAGGTGGCCCTGGCCGACTTGGTGGTTTTCACCCGGCAATTGGCGACGATGATTGACGCGGGCATCGCCATCGTGCAGGCGCTCCAGGCGCTCGCCGACCAGTCGCCCAACAAGGTCATGCGGGATACCATCAAGGACGTCTGCACCCGGGTCGAGAGCGGCGAGAGTTTCTCCGAGGCGCTGCAAAAACATCCAAAGGCGTTCAACCGGCTTTACGTCTCCATGGTGTCGGCGGGCGAGAAGGGCGGTTTGCTGGCGGAAATCATGGCGCGGCTGGCCACCTACCTGGAAAACAGCGACCGTCTCCGGAAAAAGGTCAAGACGGCCATGATGTATCCGTCGGCGGTGACGGCCGTCGCGATTTGCATCACCGTTTTCCTGCTGGTGAAGGTGATTCCGGTCTTTAAGGACATTTATTCCGGCTTCGGCGCCAAGCTGCCCGGCCCGACGCAAGTGTTGATGACCATCAGCGATCTGCTACGGCACTCGTTATGGTGGATCATTCCCCTCGTGGTGGCGCTGGTTTATGCGCTGGCTGCAATACATTAAAACCGAGAAAGGCAGGGATTTCTGGGATTCCAAGCGCATCAAACTGCCCATTTTCGGCCCCATCGCGCACAAAATCTGCCTCGCCCGATTCACCCGCACCCTGGCCTCGCTCGTCCGCAGCGGCGTGCCGATCCTGGAAGTCCTGCAAATTGTCTCCCAGACCGTCGGCAACACGGTTTTGGAAAAGGCCGTCAAAACCGCCGCCACCGACATTGAGCGCGGCGAAGGCATTTCCCAGGCGCTGTCCAAACATCCCGTTTTCCCCAGCATGATCATCCGCATGATGACCGCCGGCGAACAGACCGGCAACATTGACACCATGCTTGAGCGCGTCTCGGATTTCCTTGACGAAGAAATTGAAACCACCCTGTCCGGCCTGATGTCGCTGATCGAGCCGATGCTGATTGTCGTCCTGGGCGTGGTCATCGGCGGCATGGTCATCTGCATGTTCCTGCCCATCTTCAACCTCGCCAACATCGTCAACGGCAATTGAGGACGTTGAGGGTTGAAAGTTGAAGGTCGGGGGATTTTCCCGCCCTCAACCTTGCATTCTCAACACTCAACCGTCTTGCCCGGCTGCGGCTGGAAGATTTTGATCTTCGTGCCAGCGCGAACGGATTTGCTCCTCAAACCATTTGCGCGCGGAATCGTCGCCGTGGCCGAGCAAAATCGCGCGCGGCGAAACCTGCCCGACAAACTCCAGCAACTCCTCCCGGTTCGCGTGCGCCGTCAAATCGAAATCCTGCATGTCGCAATTCTTGGTCACGCGCCCGGCGCTCGGGCTGAACACAAACGTCTCGCCGCGCTTCGCCGCCTTCAAGCGGCCCGCCGGCGAGTCCGGATCGGCATAGCCGACGAAGAAAATGCTCTGCCGCTCGTCGCCAATCATCCGCGCCGCCAGATCATGCGCCGCCGTGTTCTCGCTCATCATGCCGGCGGTGATGACGAAGATTTTCCCGCCGCTCAACTTCATGTTTTCCGCCTGGCCCTTTTCCAGCACGATCAATTGCAGCGCCTCGTGCAATTGCAGGTTCGTGTGCTGCCGGTGCGTGCGGTGCGCCTCCAGATCGTAAATCTCCGTGAACACGCGGCCCAGCCCGCCGATGTAAATCGGCTGTTGCTTCAATTTCCCCTCGCGCATCAGCAGCGCCAGCAGCGCCAGCATCTCCTGCGTCCGCCCCAGCGCGAAGGCCGGAATCAGCACGCAACCTTTTCTTTTTTGCGCCTTCGTGAATCGCCGCCACCAGCCGGTCAATTTCCTTCTCGCGCGTGAAACCTTCCGGCACCTCGCGGTTGCCGCGCGTCGTTTCCATGATCAGCACGTCGGCCTTCACGTCCTCGAACCGCGCCGCGCGCAAAATCGTCTGGTCGTGGAAACACACGTCGCCGGTGTAAAACAACGTCTCCTTTTTGCCGCGCATCAAAATGCCCGCCGAACCGAGCGTGTGGCCGGCGTCAAAAAATTCCAGCGTCGGCGACGGCAGCCCCGCGCGCGTTTTTTGGAATGAACGCCCATTCGATCTCGCGGTTGTATTTGAAGCCCTGGAATTGCGGCGCGATGTCGTCCACCTCGTCGTGCGAGTAGAGCGGATATTCGCGGATGCCCAGCTCGTCGCGCTGGCGCGTCATCACGTTCACCGAATTGTGCAGCACGCGCTCGACGATGAAATAGCTCAACTCCGTCATCAGCACGTGCGCCTTGGGAAAATGCCGGCACGCCACCGGCAGCGCGCCGACGTGATCGTGGTGGCAGTGCGAAATCGCGATCGCGTCCACGTCCGTCGTCCCGGCCTTGCCGAACAGCGGCAACGCGTCGCGGCCCTCGCGTTTCGGGTGCATCCCGGCGTCGAGCAGGATGCGGTGCTCGTCCAATCTCCACCAGCCACGCGCTCGCGCCGATGTCCGTGTCCGGATTCAAATTCGTGATGTTCACAACCGCAATTTAACCACAGATGGACGCGGATTGCCACGATAAGTGAAACGGAAGCGGGAAAGGCCGGAAACATTTGAACCGAAAACACGCATCCAACGGGTCGCCTTCAGCCTCCCGGGGGCCAAAACGAAGCTCCGGCAGGAAATCATTAGCCTCCGGCACCGGGTCATTAAGCTCCCGCACTCCCTGTCGAAGCTCCGGCGGCGAGTCATTAAGCTCCGTCAGCCGGTCGCTAAGCTCCGTCAGCCAGTCCCGGAGCTTAATGACCCGGTGCCGAAGACTAAAGACTAAAAACCGGCCCAAAATCGCTGAAAATACCTCAAAATGGTCAAATCCGGCCTTTCGAGGCCGCCTTGCGCCCTGATCCACGGCAAATGGGCAAAAAACGACAGTTCGGCCTTCTGCCCTGCCATTCTCATTTCTCCGGATACCGCCAGACCCAGTCGCCCTGGTTGATGTCCACGGCCTTCGTTGAGCCTTTTGAAAAAACCACGACTCCGCCGTCGTCCCGTTCATTCCAGCCGACGGAATAGAGAACAAATTGCCCGTCGCTCGTGAGGCGATAATGCAGCGGCCCGCCGCCGATGACGTCGTGCGGAATTTTTTCCATGAATTGCGGCGTGAGCGCGTCGAGCGAATCGGGATAATCGCCGTGCGCCAGCCGGTAACGCTCCAGCGCAATGGCCGTGCGCGCCAAGTCCACGGAGGATTGAGCGCGGGCATATTGGAACACGGCCATGCCGACTGCCGGAAAAATCATCCGCGCCAAAATGTTGTAAGGCCAGCCGTGCTGCAACGCCTTGTCCGCAGCCGCCGTATTTTGGCTGACTTTTTTGGGAGAAACAACTCGGTTCGTCATGTCCACCAGCGGCAACGTCCAACGTTCGTGCATCTGCGCGATGGTCAGCTCATTCCGGTAAAAAAACGATGCCGGTGCGAGCCGAAAGCCGAGTTGCGAAGCCGGATTTTGGTGGCTCCCGTTTTCGGAATAATCCAACGCCTGGAAATTCCGGCTGCAACGCAGATATTCCGTTTCCGAAATTCCAAAAATCATCTCGCCGCGCATGGAAAATTCGTAATCCGCCAGAAAATCCAGTTTGGCCAGGGCCGTGTCCAGTTCCGCAAGCTGCGCGTCCGACCATTTATGTTCCGCCAACCCTTCGTAAATCGGCTCGAGTGTGATCGCCGCCATCGCGATGCGGACCAGATGCGAAATCAAAACCGGCTCGGTGCGCGATGGATTGCGTCAGATACAGCATCAATTTCACATCGTCCAATGCCTTTTCGACTTTCGTCGTTTTGCAATTCCGCCATGGCGCGCAATCGCAAAATCCGCACGCACTCCTTCATCACGGCCAGATGCGGCAGCAGAATCGCCGCCGGTTCGTCCTTGTCGTATTCAATTGGAAACCGCGAATAAGGCAGTTTGCTCGCCGCGCGCAATTCTTCAATCGTCGGATCGTATCTGCTCAACGCCGCAATACATCCTGCGCCGGGGTTTGCGGCTGTGGCGCGACCGGGAAGAAATTCGTTGTGGCCGCCAGTTTGCGGTAATAATCCTGCCACGGTTTCAAATCGGTGATTTTCGCTTTCTCCCAACTGCCACCGCCTTTCGGCCGGTTCGTCGGCGTAGTTCAGGACCACCGGCATTTCCAACCGGTCCACGAATTTGTCATCGCGCTGGTTGGCGGGAATTTCCTTTCCCACCCGCGTCAGCATTTGGCCGTAACTGGAAAAAACAATTGGCGTCAGCGCGAAATTCTGGTCGGCCGGCACAGGCGGCGGGACAAGATCCTTGAAATCGAACTTTTCGCCTTTGGCTTCCCATTGGTGCTTGAATTGGTTCCAGGCGTGCCAGCCGCGCCAGTCTTCCTCGGCATAAAACAGCGCAATCAGCGTGGCAAAACAGGCGAGGCCAAAAAGAAATCGTCGAATATTTTGCCAGCAGCACAGCCAGCGGACGAAACGAAAAAGCCCAACCACCAAAAGAAAGGTTACGATGACTCCAATTGTGAAAATCAACCAGTATACAAAAAAAGACAGGTCGAATATTTTACCGTTGACGAAGTGAAAGAGGCTGCCCGCCAACGCCGCCAAAAAACCGGCAGAAACTAAAAGTGAAATCAAAATGGGCAGGGCGCGCCAGCCGGTCCACGATTTTTTCCAGATGCTTTTGGGTTCTTCGTTCATAAATTTCCATTTTGTAGGAGCCGAGGTAACGAGGCTTAAACTTTCATTCCGCTTTCAGTTTGAGACTCCTCACGTCGTCTCCTCCGTTCTTACGTCATCAAAATCTCCACCCGCTCGCTGCGCGGCAAAGGCAGAAATTTCGGCGTTTCGGCCTCGCGCGTCTGGTTCGCGCCAATCAATTCCGCCAGCATCCGCTGCTGCTGCCGCAATTCCACGATGACTTCCGGCGACGGCGGGGCGGATTTTTCGGCCATGACTGGCGCTTTGTCGCGCATCGAAAAATTCAGGACGAAAATGCAAATCCAAACCGCCGCCAGCCCGGCCCAGGCCTTGGGATGAGGCCACAGAAGGGTTGAGAGCCAGGAATGACAAATGACGAATGACGAATGACGGATGGCTTGCTCCTCGCGTGCCGCCGCCAAAATCTCCGCGCGCCATTCCGCCGGCGCCTGCCGCAACGGCTGGCGTTGGAGCCTTTGTTCAAAATCGTCCGGTTTCATTTTCTTTGCGTTGTAGGAGCCGAAGTAACGAGGCTCAAACTTTCGATCCCTCATCAGAGACTCCTCACGTCGTCTCCTACGCCTTATTTGATTTCTTCGTAAAGGGGACGCAGCCGGTCGCGCAATTTGTCTAGCCCGTAGCGATAGCGGCTGGCGGCGGTGTTTGGCGAAATCTCCAGCGCGGCGGCGATTTCCTCGAACGTCAGCCCTTCCCACAGTTTCAAATGCACCACGGCGCGCTGTTCCGCCGGCAATTCGGCGAGCGCTTCGGCCAGTTCTCGGCGGAAGAATCTCTTCGTCCGGATCGTTCGCCGGCGCGAAAGGCGGAAATCTTTTCGGCGGCAAAATTTTCCTTCGTCCGGTCGCGCGTGCCGCGCCGGCGAATCAAATCAATCGCCGCGTTGTGCGCCAGCCGGATGAGAAAGGCGCGTTCGTCGCGGACGCCGGCCAGCAGTTTCGGTTCGCGGGCGAGCTTGACGAAGATTTCCTGGAGCAGGTCGCGCGTGTCGGCTTCGTCGCGGGTCAGGTTCAGGAGGAAGGCAAAAAGGGATTGCGCGTGCCCGTCGTAGAGCCGTTCGATTTCGGTCTCGCGCCGCATGTCGCCTTAATGACGCGCCTGCCGGAAGGATTTGTCTAGCGCAAATTCGGAGCGCCGAACTCCGATTCGGCTCGATGGGCTTCAACTGATTCTGGCCGATTCGGAGATCGGCGCTCCGGTCCAGCGCGACCGTTGGTCGCGATTAAAACACTTCCGTCTGCAATCCGGTCACCTGCCGGACGACTTGCGCGATGTGGGAAAGGGTCTTGAGCGGCAGATGGCCGCATTCGGCGTGCGACATGGGGCGCGCTGGCGGAATAAATCTGCACCAGCGAAATCTGCGCGCCGTCGGACTTCAATTCCTTGAGCCGCTGGGCGTATTGCTCGATTTCTTCCGCCGACGGCTCCTCGCCGTTGATGGCCGGGAACAGGCTTTGGATGACCACCGGACGCTGGCGCGCCAGCGTGCAGGATGTTGGACAGGATTTTTCCGAGCGTCACGTCCTGCAGCCGGCAGACTTTGTTCAAGATATTCCTGCGTGCCGCCGTCGAGCTTCACCCAGATTTCGTCCGACTTGGTGAAGCGCTTCAGGCTTTCCTGCACCTGCGGGCGGTCCAGCCCGGTGCCGTTGGTGAGCGAGCACGATTTTGAAAAAGGGAAACCCGCCCAGCGCGCGGACGTGGACGACGGCCTGCACGGCCTCGGCAAACTGGGGCGACAAGGTCGGCTCGCCGTCGCCGCTCAACGCCACGTGGCGCAATTGCAGCAATTCGTCCGGCAACGACTGGTATTGCGGATGTTCGCGCAGCCGGCCTTGCTGGACGTAGCACGAGCGTCCGGTGCAGTTCCGCGGCCATCGACGCCCACGTCCAGCGGGGCCGATTCGCGGGCGTCGTGCGGCGGTCCACCTCGCAATACACGCAGTCAAAATTGCACCGCTTGTCGGGGTTCATGTTCACGCCCAGCGTACAGGCCGCGCGCCCGCGGCGAGATGCACCGCATAGACGAAGCGGTTGTTCAGAAAATCGCGCGGCCGGTCAAACGCGATTTCGCGCGCCGGGAGGTGCCGCTTCTTTTCCGGCTGGCCGTTGGCCGCCGAGATTTTGTCCATTGATTTCTTCCACAATTTTCACTAGAAACTCTAAACGCGGACGGCGTTGGCGGACTACACGGTTATTGTCAAATGCTTGACATGCTTTGTGGCCGGCAATCGCGGGGTTGTCAGGCGGAATTGACGACTCACCAGCGGCGCCGCGCATTTCGCAGATTTTGGCAAAGAGAAACATCTTTTGGTAATATGCGCCGTTCCCATTGGAGACGGACGCGGCATTTCGCTGTAAGCTTGCGGCCATGAATGCAAAAAATGACCGGGCCGCCTGGCTGAAGGGCGGCGACGCGGTTTGCTCGCATCACCCCGCCAGCGCCGCCGCGGGCAAGGCCTGGCGGCTCGTGCTGCTGGGCGCGCCGGGCGTCGGCAAGGGAACGCAGGCGGAGCTGCTCTCCGAACGGCTCGGCGCCTGCCACCTCTCCACCGGCGACGTTTTCCGCGCGGCCAAATGCCTCGCGGACGGCGAACGCAGCCCCGCGCTGGACAACGCGCTGGGCTTCATGCGCCGCGGCGAACTGGTGCCGGACGAAATCGTGCTGGACATGGTGGAGCGAGCGCGTGCGCTGCCTGCGTTGCTGCGGCGGCTTCCTGCTCGACGGTTTTCCGCGCACCGTCGCCCAGGCCGAGGCGCTGGAATCACTTGTTGAAACGGGAAAAAGTGCCGCTGACGGCGGTGCTCAATTACGAACTGCCGATTGACGAAATCGTCGCGCGGCTCGGCGGCCGGCGCACCTGCTCCAGCTGCAAGGCGGTCTATCACGTCACGGACCTGCCGCCCAAGCGTCGAAGGCGTTTGCGACCATTGCGGCGGGAAATTGTTCCAGCGCGAGGACGACCGGCCCGAAGCCATCCGCGTGCGCATGGCGGCCTACGAGAAAAGCACCCGGCCGCTGATTGATTTTTACCAGAAACGCGGCCTGCTGGTGACGGTCATGGCGGGGAAAGTGCCCGACGAAACCTTCCAGCGGACGATGAAGATGCTCGACGGCGTCATCGCCCATTCAGCAAATTCTCGGTAGCTGCTCGCCGCTGGCCATGTCGAGAATGCGCTGGACGCCAATCGCGCTTTTCAGCAGACACCAGCGGCGCGTGACTTCGCCGACGACCTTGCCGATGGCGCAGGCGCCGGCTGCAACGTCGTGACGCCGCAGAATTTCCAGCGCGCGCTCCGCATCGCGCTCCGCGACGAACGCGGCGAACCGGCCTTCGCACGCGACGTGCAACGGGTCCAGCCCCAGCATTTCGCACGCGGCGTGAACGTCTTCGCGCACCGGAATCAGATTTTTCCTCGACGCGCAAGCGTCAGGTTCGGCGGCTTCGGCAATTTCGTTCAGCGCGCTCGTCAGCCCGCCGCGCGTCAAATCGCGCAGGCAATGGATTTCAATTCCGGCTTTCAGCAATTCCAGAACCACCTCGTGAACCGGCGCGGAATCGCTTTCAATCTCGCTCTCGAATTCCAGCCCTTCGCGCACGGCCATGATGGCCATGCCGTGCCGGCCCACATCGCCGCTGACCAGAATGGCGTCGCCGGGCCGGACGTTTTGCGGCGCGATTTTCTGGTCGTGCTCGATGACGCCGATGCCGGCGGTGTTGATGAACAGGCCGTCGCCCTTGCCCTTGTCCACCACCTTCGTGTCGCCGGTGATGATTTGCACGCCGCACTTTTTCGCCGCGTCGCGCATCGAGCAGACGATTTTCCAGAGCGTTTCCATCGGCAGCCCTTCCTCGATGATGAACGCGCTGCTCAGATAAAGCGGCCGCGCGCCGGCCATGGCCAGGTCGTTCACCGTGCCGTGGACCGCCATCGAGCCGATGTCGCCGCCGGGGAAAAACAGCGGGCGCACGACGTAGGAATCCGTCGTGAACGCGAGTTTTCTTGCCGGTCAATTCCAACACCGCCGCGTCGTGCTGCGTTTCGAGCAGCGGATTGCGGAACGCCGCCAGAAACATCTTGCCGATGAGCTGGTGCATCAACTTGCCGCCGCCGCCGTGCGCGAGCAAAACGTGCGGATATTGCGAAATCGGAATCGGACAGGCTGGGTTGAAATCCATAAAAATTCAGAAATTGAACATTCGACATTCAACATTCAACGCCCAACATCGAATCGAAGCGGGCGCCCGTCCGAATAATCGGGTGTTCGATGTTGAATGTTGGATGTTGAATGTTTCTTCATAGCTGGTTCAATTGTGCCGCCGGTAGCGGTAATACGCCGCGCACGCGCCTTCGCTCGAAACCATCGGCGCGCCGAGCGGATGTTCCGGCGTGCATTTCACGCCGAAGGCCGGGCATTCGTGCGGCTTGATTTGTCCCTGCAACACCAGGCCGCTCATGCACTCGGCGGATTCCTCGACGCGCGATTCGGCGACGCCGAATTTTTTCTCGGCATCGAACGCGGCGTATTCCTCGCGCAAGCCCAGCCCGCTTTGCGGAATTTCCCCGATGCCGCGCCATTTGCGGGGCACGACCTGGAAAATCCGTTTGATCAATTCCTGCGCCGGCTGGTTGCCTTCGCGGCGCACGGCGCGCGCATATTGGTTTTCCACCTCGGCGCGGCCGGATTCGAGCTGCTGCACGGCCATCAGCACGCCCTGCAAAATGTCCAGCGGCTCGAAGCCGGTCACGACAATCGGCACGCGGTATTTCGCCGCGAGCGGAAAATATTCCTCGAACCCCATCACGGTGCAGACGTGGCCGGCGGCGAGAAATCCCTGCACCTGGCAATTCGGCGACGACATCAACGCCTCGATGGCCGGCGGCACGAGCACGTGCGAGATGAGCATCGAAAAGTTTTTCAATTCCTTCTGCGCCGCCTGGTGAACGGCCATCGCCGTCGCCGGCGCGGTGGTTTCAAAACCGACGCCGAAGAAGACGACCTCCTTCGCCG
Organism: uncultured Verrucomicrobiae bacterium; assembly: GCA_963764035.1. GTDB lineage: Bacteria > Verrucomicrobiota > Verrucomicrobiia > Limisphaerales > UBA11358 > UBA11358. The sequence goes on along the minus strand of CAVXQV010000005.1, from coordinate 267,257 downwards.
GATTTTGTTCGGCCAGTTTCACGGCATCGAGCGGCGAATAAACCATCCGCACGTCGCCGCCCTTGGCCTTCACCGACAGCAAATCCGTCGTGCTGCCGGGCACGCGCAGCATGTCGCCGAACGAGGTGAAAATGACGTTCGGGCCGCGCGGCGATTTCCAGCGCCTTGTCAATCATCTCCAGCGGCGTCACGCACACCGGGCAGCCCGGGCCGTGGATGAGCGTGATTTGCTTCGGCAGCAGTTCGTCAATGCCGAACTTGACGATGGCGTGCGTCTGGCCGCCGCAGACCTCCATGATGTTCCATGGCCGCGTCGTGACGCGGTGGATCTCGCGCGCAAATTGTTCGCGCCAGCTCCGGCGTCGCGGTATTCGTCGAGAAATTTCACGGCGCCGCCTCCTTCAATTCGCCCAGTTCCTCGATCTGCTTCAGATACTCGAAAACCTTTTGCGCCTCGTCCTCGTCCACCCGGCTCAAGGCAAAACCGACATGGACGATGACGTAATCGCCGACCTTCGCCTCCGGCACATAGGCCAGGCAGGCTTCCTTCAGGATGCCGCCGAAATTGATCTTGCCCATCCGCGACAGCGGGTCGTCGCCGGTGATGCTTTCAATCTTTCCTGGAATGGCCAGACACATCGGTATTTTTGATTTACGATTTACGATTTACGATTTCATGCTCCGCGCGAAGCGCGGCAATCGACTTGGCCCAGCGCGATTCCGCCGTCGTTGGGCGGCACGCGCTGGTGCCAATACGGCTGGAAACCTTCCGCCTGCAACCGCCGCACCGTCCGCTCCGTCAGATAACGGTTTTGAAAACAGCCGCCGCTCAACACCACGCGCTGTTCGCCGACTCGTTTTGCCACGGCCACCACGGCTTCGGCCAGCGCATTGTGGAACTTCGCGGAAATTCTGCCACTGGCCACGCCGTTTTGCACGTCGGATAAAATCGCCTCAATCATCGGCGACCAATCCAGAACGAGTGCGGAGTTCGGACGTCCGGAGTGCGTGATGTGTTGTCGGAGGCGATCGTCATCGCGAGCCGCAATCGGCAATCGGCAATTGATAAGCTTCGTCCGTTTCGATTCCGTCCAGCGCGAATTCCAGTTCCATCGCCGCCTGGCCTTCGTAGCGCATTTGCTGGCGCAGGCCGATGAGCGAGGCGACGGCGTCGAACAGGCGGCCCATGCTGGAGGTTTGCGGCGAGTTCAATTTGCGCCGCAGCATTCCCTTCAGCGCGCTCAATTCCACGGCCGGAATGTCCTGAAATGGCGGCAGATGCGTCATTTCAAACGCCGCCTCGCCGAACATTTCGTAAAGCAAACCGATCGCCGGGCGGCGCGGCTCTCTGACCGCCTTGTCACCGCCCGGCAACCGGAAAGGACGCAGATGCGCGATGCGTTCCACCTGCTTTATCGGCAACCTGGAAAAATTCTCCGCCCCAAATTGTGCCGTCCAAGCCGTAGCCGGTGCCGTCCCACGAAACGCCGAGCGCCGGCGGCTCGATTTCATTTTCCGCCATGCAGGACAAGACGTGCGCGATGTGATGCTGGACTTGAACAATCTGCGGAGCGCCGCGTCTCCGACCCGGCACGTTGGCTGCTTGAGTTTTCAGAAGCATGCCGGGCCGGAGGCCGGCGCTCCATCGCAAACTTGGTCGAGAGATAATCCGGGTGCAAATCGGCGGCGATGATTTCCGGTTTCGCATCGTAAAGCTTTTCAAAATCGGCGATGACGCGGCGGAAGGCGTTGTGCGCCGGCTCCGTTTCCAAATCGCCGATGTGCTGGCTGATGAAAACCTGGTTCCCGACGGACAGCGCGACGGCATTTTTCAAATGCGCGCCCACCGCCAGGACGACTTTGGACTGTGGACTGTTGGACTGTGGACTTCGAGCTGGAATGGGCAGCGGCGCGTAACCGCGCGCCCGGCGCAAAACCATTTCGCGGCCCAGCATCACGCGCACGATCGAATCGTCCACGTGCCGGACGATGGGGCGGTTGTGGACGAGAAAAACATCGGCGATGCCGCCAAGCCGTTCCAGCGCCTCGTGTTCATCGGTGCAAATCGGCTCGTCGCTCAAATTGCCGCTGGTGGCGACGACGGGAAAACCCAGTTCGGCCATCAGCAAATGATGCAGCGGATTCGACGGCAGCATCACGCCGAGGTTGGGATTGCCCGGAGCCACGGAATTTGCGATTTGCGATTTGCGATTTGCGATTTTCTTAAGCAAGACAATCGGCGCTTCGGGTGAACGGAGCAGTCGTTCTTCCAGCGGCGAAACTTCGCAAACCGCCTTCACGCTTTTCAACGATGGGAACATGAGTGCGAAGGGCTTTTCTTCGCGATGTTTCCGTTCGCGAAGACGATTGGACGGCGTTTTCGTTGCGCGCATCCACCATCAAATGAAATCCGCCAACGCCTTTGACGGCGACGATTTTTCCAGCACGGATGGCGTGGGCGGCGGCGAGCAGGGCGTCGTTGCAGCGCCCGGCGGAGCGTGGCTGATTCGGCGACTCGGGCACGTCGGCGTTCTGCCGAATGCCGCTGCGCCATAGCTCCAAGCGCGGCCCGCAAACCGGGCACGCATTCGGCTGCGCATGAAAACGGCGGTTGCGCGGGTCGTCGTATTCGCGCCTGGCACTGCGGGCACATCGTGAATTGCTTCATCGAGGTGTTCGCGCGGTCGTAAGGCAGCGCCTCGATGATGCTGAAACGCGGGCCGCAATTCGTGCAGTTCGTGAACGGATAGCGGTAGCGCCGATTGGCCGGATCGAAAATCTCGCGCAGGCAATCCGGACAGGTGGCGATGTCCGGCAACACCAGCGCGGTCTTGGCACCGCCGGTTTCGCTTGCGCGGATTTCAAATTTCTTGAAGCCAACGGCGTCGAGCCACGAGGATTCAAGGCTCTGGATGAAGCTGCGCGCGGGCTTTTCGGTTTCGAGCCGGAGCAGGAATTTTTCCAGCTCTGCGCGCGGGCCTTCGACTTCGATGAAAACGCCCTGCGGTGAATTGTTGACCCAGCCGGCTCAGTTTCAGTTCCTCCGCCAGCCGGAAGACAAACGGACGGAACCCGACGCCCTGAACCGCGCCGCGAACGGCGAGTTTTAGGCGGGCTTTCCGCACATCTGGATTGACGGTGGATGTCTTCATTTGCCATGAAATATTACCCCGAATTCAGTTCGGCCCTTCACCTTCGCTTGCCAATCTTTGCACAGGAATTGCCAAAAGAAGGTATGCGCGTGGTCCGTTTTGGATGGAACATATCCGTGGAAGCATGCATGAGGTTTCCATCATGGAAGATGCGGTGCGGATGGCGGTGGACGCCGCGAAGTCGGCAGACGCGAGCCGCGTGCTGACGTTGCGGCTGCGCGTGGGCACATTGAGCGGCGCGGTGCCGGACGCGCTGCGGTTCGCGTTCGACGTGGTTTGCCGCGGCACCATGGCCGAAGGCGCGAGCCTGGAAATGGAAACCGTTCCCGCCGCAGGCTGGTGCCCGGTCTGTCGCGCGGAATTTGCGTGCGCGGATTTTATCAACGAATGTCCCCGCTGCCACAATCCGAACGGCGAGTTGCGGCGCGGGCGCGAACTGGAAATCGCCTCGGTGGAAGTGGGTTGAGGAAATTGTATAGCCACGAAACACACGAAATGACACGAAAGGAAAAGCCGGAACCTCGATTTGCGCCTGTCGGGCAAACCTTTTCGTGAATTTTGCGGTAAATCTGAATTTATGTGCAAAGAATGCGGATGCGGCCTCGGCGGTGGCGACGTGAAAATCGGCGGCCATGCGCACGAACATGACCACGGCCACGCTCACGGTCACGACCATCATCATCACGATCACGGCCACTCACATGCCGGCAAAACGTTGAATCTGAACCTTTCGTTGATGGAAAAGAACAACCGGCTGGCTGAACGGAATCGCGGTTTCTTCCGCGCCAAAAAATTGCTGGTGCTGAACGTGGTTTCCTCGCCGGGTTCAGGCAAGACCACGTTCATCCGGGAAACTGCCGCCCAACTCTCCGGCAAATTGCGCGTCGGCGTCATCGTCGGCGACCTGGCGACGGACAACGACGCCGCGCGGCTGCGCACCGCCGGGATTCCCGTCGTGCAAATCACCACCGGCACGGTTTGTCATCTGGACGCGGACATGGTTGCCAAGGCCGCCGCGCAACTGGATTTGGACCAGCTCGACGTGCTGGTGATAGAAAACGTGGGCAACCTCGTCTGCCCCGCCGACTACGATTTGGGCGAGGATTTGCGCGTGGTGCTGCTGTCCGTCACGGAGGGCGAGGACAAGCCGCTGAAATATCCGCCGATGTTCCACTCGGCGCACGTCGCGGTCATCACGAAGTCCGACATGGCGGCGGCGGCGGGCTTCAACCGCGAACTGGCGCTGCAAAATCTGGAACGCGTGAGCCACCACGCGAAGATTTTTGAACTGTCGGCCAAGACCGGCGACGGCATGAAGGCATGGCTGGATTTGTTGGTGGAACAGCGCGCGGCTGCAGGTCGAGTATGAAATAGCCGACATCTGCGATAATCGTCATCCCGATGAAACGGCGATGGCGAATAACTTGGTGAAAAGGTTGGGGAAATGTTCCAAAAGGTATTTCTGTTGTTTTCCGAAATTCCTTTCATGCTCTGGTCATGATTGATTCCGTCTCCGAGACCGCCGGTGCCGCCGCTGATTTGAAAAAGGCGCGCCGCCGCAAGAATGTTTCCATGTCTGACCCAATGAAATTGGACCGGTTGCCGCCGCACAGTCCTGAAGCCGAGCAGGGCGTGCTGGGCTGCGTGCTGCTTTCGCCGAACGAGTGCATGGGCGAGTGCATCGAGAAATTGAAGGACGAAGGCATGGAGGCGTTTTACGACCTGCGACACCAGACGATTTACGAGACGCTGGCGGAGATGTTCAACACGCGCGAGCCGATTGACGTCATCACGGTTCAGCAGCGGCTGAAGGACCGGCAGCTTCTGGACCAGGTCGGCGGCATCGCGTATTTGTCACAATTGCAGGACGCGGTGCCCAGCGCGGCGAATTTAAGTTATTACCTCGAGATCGTGCGGGAAAAATTCCTGCTGCGGAAGATGATCCAGACCTGCACGGGCGTCGTCGGGCGGGTTTATGATTACGAGGGCGAGGTGGATGCGCTGCTGGACGAGGTGGAGCGCGACGTGTTGCGGATTACCGAATCGCGCGCGCAAGGCAACGCGATGACGACGAAGGAACTGGTGAACAAGGCCATCGGGACAATTGAGAACTTTTTCAGCCGCAAAGGCACGCTGACGGGGCTGGGCACGGGATTCACGGATTTGGACCGGATGACGGACGGTTTGCACGGGAGCGAGATGATTGTGATCGCGGCGCGGCCGAGCATGGGCAAGACGTCGCTGGCGATGAACATCGCGGAGCACGTGGTGCTGGAGGACAAGCTGCCGGTGGCGGTGTTCAGCCTGGAAATGAGCGCGGAGGCGCTGGTGCTGCGGATGATGTGCTCGATTGCGCGGGTGAACCTGCGGAGCATCCGCGAGGGGTTCATGAGCGAGTCGGATTTCCCCAAGCTGACGAGCGCGGCGGGCCAGCTGGCGAACGCGCCGTTGTTCATTGACGACACGGCGGCGCTCTCGATTTTGCAGTTGCGGGCGCGGGCGCGGCGGCTGCACCAGATGCACGGCATCAAGCTTTTCGTGATTGACTATTTGCAGTTGCTGCATTCTACTGCCCGCCGCTCACAGGAAAACCGGCAGCAGGAAATTTCGGACATTTCCAGCGGCATCAAGGCGCTGGCGAAGGAACTGAAGGTGCCGGTGGTGGTGCTGTCCCAGTTGAACCGCGAGCTGGAGAAGGACAAGAGCCGGAAACCACGGTTGAGCGACCTGCGCGAGTCGGGCGCGATTGAACAGGACGCCGACCTGGTGGGTCTGTTGTATAAACCGAATGCCGGCGAGGACGACGAGGGCAACGCGGAAGAAGCGGACGGTTTGCCGGTCAATCTGCTGATTGCCAAGCAGCGCAACGGCCCGACGGGCGACGTGAATTTGACGTTCTTGAAATCTTACACGCGATTTGAAAGCGCAGCCAAAGTCAGCGACGAAGACATCCCCAATGGGTAATTGGATTGGCGGATGGACGCGCCCTTGGATTTGCCCATCCTTCAGTGATCCAACCAGCCATTCTGCCGCCGCGCGGCGCGAGCCGGGAAAACTCCACGGATGAAATTCCTGCTCCGCCTTCTCGGAATCTGGTTCTTGCTCGCCGGCGCGCAAGCCGCATGGGCGCAGCAGAAGGTGGATCGCGTGGACATCCAATATGTCGGCCCGGAATCGGTCAGCGAGACAATTCATCCTCGCCAACATCAGCCTCAAGGCCGGCGATACCTACCGCCCGAACCTGACCGAGCAGGACATCCGGTCGCTCTACGGCACCGACCAGTTTTACAACATCCGGGTTTCGGTGGACCCGCAGGGCGACGGCGGCGTGGTGGTGACCTACAAGGTGCAGGCCCGGCTGCGGATCACGGACATCAAGCTCTCCGGCAACAAGAAGTTGAGCGACTCGAAAATCAAAAAGAAAATCACCGTGAAGGTCGGCCAGCCGCTGGACGAACAGAAATTGTTCACCGATGTGCAGGAAATCAAAAAGCTCTACGAGAAATATGGCTACCCCGACACGCAGGTCAAATACGTCTTCGATTCGTTCGACGAGACCACCGGCCGCGCCTCGGTCACGTTTCAGATCGTCGAAAGCAAGAAAATCAAGGTGACGGACGTCGAGTTCATCGGCGCGACGAACTTTCCACAAAAGGTCTTGCGCAAACAGATCAAGACGCGGCGGCACTGGATGTGGTCGTGGCTGACGGGCAGCGGGGTGTTCAAGGCGGACGAATTTGACGACGACAAGGACGCGCTGACGGCATTTTACCGCACGCACGGCTACCTCGATTTTGAAATCAAGGACGTGAAATTCCAGAATCCCACCCCGAACACCTTGGTGGTGCAGTTTTACGTCTACGAAGGGAAGCAATACAAGGTCGGCTCGGTCAAGTTCTCGGGCAACAAGCTGTTCAATCTCGCCGAAATCCGCGCCGGACTGCAATATGTCCACGACTTTCAACACTCTAAAGTCAAGCTGGGCGCCAATAGTCTCCCCATGGACGTGGGCGACACCTTCACGCCGGACGGTCTCACCAAAGACCTGACGGCGGTGGAGGATTTCTACGGCAGCAAGGGTTATATTGACGTGCAACGCGGCCAGACGCTGCGCGCCATCCGCATTCCGAACGTGGACACGGGGACGATTGACCTGGAATTCCAGATTGACGAGGGGCAGCAGTCGCACGTGGAGCAAATCAACATCCGCGGCAACATCAAGACCAAGGACAAGGTCATCCGGCGGGAACTGGCCATCGCGCCCGGCGAGGTGTTCGACATGGTGCGCGTCAAGATCAGCAAGCAGCGCCTCGAAGGGCTGGATTATTTCGACAAGGTGGAGATGCAGCCGGAGCCGACCGACCCGCCGATTGCCGGGCGCAAAAACCTGAACGTGGATGTCCAGGAGAAGGACACCGGCAAATTCACGCTGGGCGCGGGCTTCAGTTCGGTGGACGCGCTCGTCGGCTTTGCCGAAATCACGCAGGGCAATTTTGATTTGTTCCATCCGCCGTATTTCACGGGCGGCGGCCAGAAGCTGCGCCTGTATGTCGCGCTGGGCACGCAGCGGCAGGACTACGAACTCTCGTTCATCGAGCCGTGGTTTTTGAACCGCAAGCTGGCGCTGGGCGTGGACCTTTACCGGCACCAACTGAATTTTTTAAGCCCCAACGATATCTACGATGAAACCCGCACCGGGGCGCGCTTGAGCCTGACCCGCGCCTTGGGCAGCGATTTTCTGATCGGCAGCGTCAGCTACACCCTCGAAGACGTCGGCATCAATCTGAATGGCGGCTGGCATGGCTGGGAAAATAACATACCATCCTCCGCATTTCCCACGCCGCCCAATGTTCCCCAGGCCATTCTGGACCAGGACGGCGATCACGTGTTCAATCGCTTCGGAGCCTCGCTGGCTTACGATACGCGCAACAGCAACAAACTGCCCAATCGCGGCCAGCGGACGGAATTGGATCCGGAATTCAGCGTGGGCGACGTGACGTTTTACAAGTTGCAGATCAAGAGCGCGTGGTTTTTCCCCGGATTGTTCAAGGGCCACGTGCTGGAGGCGGACGGCCGCGCCGGTGTGGCCGAAGGTCTGACTGGCGGTGACGTGCCGTTTTACGACCGATATTATCTCGGCGGCGCCTACTCGCTGCGCGGCTTCGATTATCAAAGCATTGCGCCACGCGACCCTAATTTCGGAAACATTCAATATCCGCAGATGCCCAACGAGCCGATTGGCGGCGACAGTTTTTGGATGACGACGCTCGAATACAGCCTGCCGATTCTCGAAAAAGACAACGGCCCCAGCCTGCGCTTCGCCTTGTTCTACGACGCCGGCTCGGTGGGCTCGGGATCCTATTCCTTCTCCGGCAATTTTGACGACGACGCCGGCGCTGGCATTCGGCTGGACATCCCGCACCTCGGCCCGTTACGGCTGGATTATGGCGTGCCCATCACCCATGATAAATACAACAGCGGTGGCGGCAAATTCCAGTTCACCGTCGGTTACACGCATCTGTTTTAAGATGACATCTTTGGCAAAAAATCTGTTCGCAAAGCCCATTCTCGCCGGGCTCGCCGGCGCGGGTTGTCTGGGCTGGCTGGCGACCGCCACCCCGGCGCAAACGGTGATGATGCCGGTTGACCGGCCGCTTTATTTTGAGGCCAATCACGGGCAGGTGGATGCCCCGGCCCAATTCATCGCACGCGGCCACGATTCGCTGTTCCTGATTTCGCCCGATGCGGCGCAATTCGTGTTGCGCAAACCGGCTGCGGCCGCCGCGTTTTCGGAACGGAGGGTGCGGATGCAATTCGCGGGCGCCAGCGACCATGCGCAACTTTCCGGCGCGGAGGAGTTGTCCGGCAAAATCAATTATCTCATCGGCAATGACCCGGCGCGCTGGCAGACCGGCGTGGCGACGTTCGGGCAGGTGCGCGTCGGCGGGCTTTATCCCGGCGTCAATCTGGCCTATTACGGAAACCAGCGGCAGCTGGAATATGATTTCACCGTTGCGCCGGGCGCGGACCCGGGTGTCATCGCCATTCGATTTGAGGGCGCGGACAAAATTTCCGTCAATCCCGCCGGCGACCTGGTTTTGCGCCTGGGCGAAAGCGAAATCCTCCAGCCGAAGCCGGTCATTTATCAGACGGTCAACGGCGCCCGCCAAACCATCAGCGGCGGCTTCACCATTCTGGACGCCCGCACCGTCGCGTTTGCCGTCGGGGATTATGACCGCAGCCTGCCGCTGGTGATTGACCCGATTTTAAGTTACTCGACTTATTTCGGCGGCACTTCGGGCGAAGATGCCTGGGCGGTGGCGGTGGACACGAACGGATTTGTCTATATCGCGGGGCAGACGTTCTCGACGCAATTCACGAACTGGCCGGTCCCGCCCGGCGCATTTCAGACGAACTATCAGGGCAGCACACTCACCGGCGACGGCTTTGTGGCCAAGTTCGACAACACCGGATCAAATTTGGTTTATCAGACCTATTTAGGCGGCAATGCCGACAATGTCGTTCTCGGCTTGGCGGTGGACAAAAGCGGCAATGCCTATGTGGCGGGCTACACCGATTCGCCCAATTTCCCAACGACGTCCGGCGCGCTTCAAACAAACATCAGCGGGACGGTCATCAAAGGACTCGGCTATTATCTGGTTGATGGCTTTGTCACGGAACTGGGGCCTGCCGGCACCAATCTGGTTTATTCAACCTATTTCGGCGGTTCAGCGGTGGATGGCGCCGCAGGCATTGCGGTTGATGATTCGGGCAATGCCTACATCACTGGTTTCACCTCTTCGACTAACTTCCCAGTTACGACGAATGCAATTCAAAGGCATTTGCAGTGTCCCGTTTCCTTCTATTGGAACGCCAACGCGTTTGTCGCCAAAATCGGCGCGGGCGGTTCACCGTTGATTTATTCGACTTACCTGGGCGGCACAAACTTCGACGAAGGCGAAAGCATTGCCGTGGACGACGCCAATTGCGCCTATGTGACCGGTTTTACCGCCTCAACAAATTTCCCCACCAGGAACTTCATCTACCAATTCATCGGCACCAATCTTTACAACGGTTCCTGGCTGAATGGCTACACCAACAGCAACAACTATTTCCCCTATGATGCCTTTGTGACCAAATTATCCGCCGACGGCACGAACTTGGTATATTCCACTTTTCTGGGCGGTGCGAACAACGACTTTCCCAATCACATCGCCGTGGATGCCGCCGGCAACGCCTACGTGACCGGCTGGACTATCTCCACCAATTTCCCGAACACGGTCACGAACCTCCCCTATTTGCACAGCGGCGTGACCAACAACGTGAACAACAACTGGCCGCCGATAACCAACGCCTTTCTGACACAGATTGTCTGGAACGGCACGCGGGCCGGCTTCGGATATTCCGCGGTCTTCGGCGGCACCAACCTAAGCATTGACGTGGGCCAGGGCGTCGCGGTGGATGCGCTGGGCGACGCCTTCGTGATTGGCACCACCTCCTCCACAAATTTTCCGTGTTATCCGACGAACAACACCGGTCTTCTCCGGAGCACCAATTCCGGTCGGAATGATGTCTTCGTCACCGTTTTCGCGCCCGGCGCCAGCAACCTGCTTTACTCCGCTTACCTCGGCGGCAGCGGCCAGGATGCCGCTGGCGGCATCGCCCTCGACCCGGCGGGCAACGCCTATCTGGCCGGGTCCACGGATTCCACCAATTTCCCGACCCTGAACGCCCGTCAAGCCACCCGCACCGGAACGAACGACGTGTTCCTCGCCAAAATCCTGCTGTCGGCGGTTTCGCCGGCGCTGGCCATTGACTCCGCCCCGCCAACCATCACCCTGACCAAACCCGCCTGGCTGCCCGAATACCAGTTGGAGTCAAATACCAATCTGTTGTTCGACACCTGGACGCTGGTGCCGGTGCCGGCGCCGTCCGTCTTCAGCAATGGTTTGCAGATCATCACAGCTGCCCGTCACCGGGGGCGATCTGTTCTTCCGGCTGCACCGATATTGACGCCGCGCGCTTTTGATTGCTGCGAGTTTTGATTTGGCTTCGCGGATGGATTCTGGTTTCCTTGTATTTATGAAATATATTTTGCGAACAATTTTCCCGGCGGTTCTGCTGCTGACGGTTTTGAGCGGCTCCGCGCTGGCGCAGACCAAGATCGCCACCGTGGATTTGAAGAAGCTTTTCGACAATTATTACAAGACCAAGCTGGCGCAGGCCGCCCTTCAAGACCACGCCACCCAGCTCGACAAGGATGACAACGGCATGAAGGACGATTTGAAAAAGGCAACGGATGATTATCAGCAGCTGTTGACGGCAGGCAAACGACCAGGCCGTTTCCGCCGACGAGCGCGACCGCCGCAAACAGGCCGCCGCCGACAAGCTGAAACAATTGGAAGAGCGCCGCACGGCCATTGACAATTACGAACGGCAGGCGCAAACCACGTTGAGCGACCAGCTCCAGCAGATGAGCGAAAAAATCCTGGCCGACATCCAGGCCGCGGTGAACGCCAAGGCCAGAGCCGGCGGTTATGCGATGGTTCTGAACACCGCCGCCGAAACCCTCAATCTGGGCGCCGCCAAAGTCAACGTGCCCTCGCCCGTCGTTTACAGCGGCAATGACGTTGATTTGACCGTCGGACGTGCTCAAGCAGCTCAATGCCGGCGCGCCGATTGACCTGACCGCACCCTCCAATGCAGCGCCGGCGGCTTGCCCGCGCCATCGCTGTTGAACACCAACAGCCCGTAGACATTCCGCGGCAGGCCAGAATCAAAAAAATCGCGCTTGCCTCAAAGCGCGGAGTAGCGTAATCTCCGCGCTCTTTTGCAATTGAATTGAATTTTATGCGACGTCCCAAAGGCATCAAAACGAAGAAATCCGTGGCCAAGCGGTTCAAAATCACCGCCACCGGCAAAGTCATGCGCTTTCCACGCCGGCCGGCGCCACCTGGCCCAATCCAAAAACGCCAAGCGCCGCCGCCGCCTCGGCAAGGCCGCGGTCGTGCATTCGACCGACGCCTATCGCATCACCCAAAGCCTGCCGTTCAGCCACTGATTTTCCATCAACGATCAACTTTCAACCCTCACCTAAACGATGCGCGTCACCAATTCCCCCGCTTCCCGCAAACGCCGCAGAAGAATGCTCACCGCCGCCAAAGGCTTCCGCATGCAAGCGCTCCAAACTTTACCGCTACGCCTCCGACGCCGTGGACCACGGCCGCAATACGCCTACCGCGACCGCCGCACCAAAAAGCGCACGTTCCGCTATCTCTGGCAGATCCGCATCAACGCCGCCGCCCGCGCCGCCGGCCTGACCTACAGCCGCTTCATGGAAGGCCTCAAGGCCGCCAAATGCGCGCTCGACCGCAAGGTGCTCGCCGACATCGCCGCGCAGGACGCCGCCGCGTTTACCGAACTGGTCAACATCGCCAAGAACGCGCTGAAGGCCAAGCCCGGCGCGACGCTTGATCAAGGCGTAACAAATCCCAAATCTCAAATTTGAAATCAACTGACGGGCGGCCTAGCAATGGTTCGCCCGTTTTGCTTTTGTGTTCCATCTTGCCATCGCGCTATCTTCGCAATCCTCAATTCGTTATGGCTGGACTTCCTGAACGAAATTGAACCGCTGAAACAGGCGGCGCTGGCCGAGTTGAAAGCCGCGCCCGACCTCGCCGCGCTCGAACAGACCAAGGGCGCGTGGATCGGCCCGCACGGCAAATTCACCGCGCTGATGAAACAGCTCGGCACGCTCTCGAAGGAGGAAAAACCCGCCGCCGGCAAGCCCATCAACGCCGCCAAGATCGAACTCGAAGCCGCGCTCGCCTCGCGCCGCGAGGAACTGGAACTGAAAGCCGCGCTGCCGCAAGGAGCCGACCGATTTCACGCTGCCCGGACGCCGCCGCGCGCTCGGCAAATTGCATCCGCTCACGCAGGTGACCGAGGACATCGTCCGCAGCTTCCGCAAAATCGGTTTCGTCGTCGCCGACGGGCCGGAGATCGAGGACGAGTATCATTGCTTCGACGCGCTCAACACGCCCGCCGACCATCCCGCCCGCGACACGCAGGACACGTTTTATCTGGACGTAGCGCAGACGTCCCGCCTGCGGATTCAGCGTCCCGCTCCCGATCCGGCGGCGAGACGCGCCAGACCTGCAGGCGAGACGCCCGCACTACTCCTCCGCACCCACACCTCCTCCGTCCAAATCCGCGTGATGGAAAAGCAGCCGCCGCCCGTGCGCATCATCGTGCCGGGCCGCGTGTATCGCCGCGACAACGCCGACGCCACGCACAACCCGACCTTCCAGCAGATTGAAGGGCTTTACGTGGACAAAAACGTCACCGTCGGCGACCTCAAGGGCACGGTGGAATTTGTCTTCAAGGAACTGCTGGGCGAGGAAACGAAGATCCGCTTCCGGCCGCACTATTTCAGCTACACCGAGCCGAGCTTCGAGATTGATTTCAGCAACGCGCTCGTGAAGAAGCTGGGCAAGGACTGGCTGGAAATCGCCGGCTGCGGCATGGTGCATCCGCAGGTGTTCGAGAACGTCGGCTACGATCCGGAAGTCTGGACCGGCTGGGCGTTCGGCTTCGGCATCGAACGCATCGCCATGCTCCGCTACGGCATCAACGACATCCGCCTCTTCTACGAAAACGACGTGCGGTTCTTGAAACAATTTTGAAACTCGCGTTAATTTACGAACAAAGTAAAATTTTCACCAATGTATACGACCGAAAAACAACGCGCGCCGCGCAATCGCACGTTGGTGTTGTCGGAGTCGGAAGGAAGTTATTATCCAGATCAATTGCTGCGTCCGCCTTTGCCAAAAAGCGTGGACAAGTTGTTCAATCAAGATTGCTTGCGGAGACGCTTTTATTGTTTGTCCCGAATTGCCAAAACAGTTTGTTGATTTATTGATCCTCGATCCGCCCTATAATCTGTCGAAAAAATTTGGCGGTGAAACCTTCCGCGAAATGACACTTGAGGAATATGAAAAGTGGTTTGAAGGCTGGTTTGTAAAAATGCTCCCTGTGCTCAAGCACACAGCGACAATTTACGTTTGCGGTGACTGGAAATCCTCGGCGGCGTTGCACCGGGTGCTGGAAAAGCACGTTATTGTTCGTAATCGAATCACTTGGGAGCGCGAAAAAGGTCGCGGCGCGAAGACAAATTGGAAAAATGCCAGTGAGGATATTTGGTTTTGCACCGTATCGGATGATTATTATTTCAATGTTGAAGCCGTGAAACTTAAACGTAAAGTCATTGCGCCTTACAAGGAAAACGGTTTACCCAAAGACTGGGAAGAAACCCACGAAGGTGATTTCCGGCTGACGCACCCATCAAATCTTTGGACGGATTTGACCGTGCCGTTCTGGTCAATGCCGGAAAACACCGACCACCCGACGCAGAAGCCGGAAAAGCTGATCGCCAAGTTGATTCTTGCCAGTTCACGCGTAGGCGATTTTGTTTTCGACCCGTTTCTTGGTTCAGGAACAAGCGCGGTTGTCGCAAAAAAACTTGGACGAATTTATTTGGGTATAGAATTGAATGAGGCTTACGCCTGCTGGGCCGCCAAGCGTGTCGGACTGGCGGAACTCGATAAAACCATTCAGGGATATTCCGGCGGTGTCTTTTGGGAGCGAAATACTTTGAATATGCAATCGCGTGAAGAAAAGATGGATCCATCAATTCAACCGGCATTATTTGAAAAGCCGACTCCATACAAAGTCCGCGTGAAACAAAAGAAATGAAATCTCCAATCTTCACCTCTGGCACATACAAAACAATCGAGGAAAAAGTTTTGCGCTTGTTAAACAAGCAGGCGGATTTTCTTTCCGCCGACACCGCAGAAAGCACTCGTGCTGCCGGTGACGCCATTCAATCCATCATCGAGGACAATTTTGAAGAAATACTTGGCGAGCACGGCGGGGAGTATTCAGCAAGTTTTGCGCGTCGGGCGATGGCGGATTTGGCTTTCAAGGACAAACCCAATAATTACTACGTTGTGGACGTGAAAACCCACCGAGAAGAAACGGCATTCAATATGCCGAACCTGACTTCGGTGGATCGGCTGGCGCGCTTTTACGAAGACGATGCCAATTTCTTTGTCATGCTGATGGTGAAATACGGCGTCACCGGAACAAAAGTGAAGGTGAGCAAAGTTCACTTTGTTCCGATTGAGTATTTGAAATGGAGTTGTTTGACGCTCGGTGCGCTGGGCGCAGGGCAAATTCAAATCGCCAACTCCAAGCATATTGAAATTGATTCCACAAAATCGCGCCGCTCTTGGATGCTGGAATTTTGCGACAATGTTCTCCAATTCTACCCGCGTGAAATCGTCAAGATTAACAAGCGCATCGGAAAGTTTGAGAAGGTGAAGGAATTCTGGCTCGCAAAGACAGATTCTTAATTCGCACAAAGAACATGAAAACAGAATACTGCGATAATCAATTCTGTGAGAACGAAGCTGTAAAGACAGTGCCGGTGTCGGTTAAGCGTCCTGAAGATTCGGAGCGAAAATTCTGCGCCGCTTGTTACGAGGCTTACATCATCGGCGTCCAACACGGTCGCATTAGCGAAAATCCGAAAGTTTATTCGGGAAGCCAATCCGTTCGTGCGAAATAACTTTTCGAAATGAAAGTCACCCTCAACTGGCTCAAACAGGGCGTTGATTTCAACTGGTCGCCCAGCGGAATTGACCGGGTGGCTCACCAGGTCCGGACGGCAGGGCGGGCAGTCCTCTGCCCGCCGCGCGTCCGACATGGCTGTCTGCAATGACCGGCGCGCACGGAGTGACGCGCCCTGCCTCCAAAAGTGGCTATTTTTGACCACTTTCGCGGAAATCATTGTAAATCAGCAGGTTTGATTGCCTTCCATGTCCATAATCTTGTCAGGATTGACCGCGCCCCTGACAGGATTGACCGTCCGCCTGACAGGATTGACCGCGCTCCCGTCAGGATTGCGCACCCTCCTGATTGAATTGGCTGTTTTCCCGTCAGGATTGCTCGTCCTCCTGACAGGATGGGCTGTTCTCCAGTCAGGATGGCGCGTCCGCCTGTCTGGATTACGCATCCTCCAGTCAGGATTGCTGGTCCGCCTGACAGGATCGACCGTGCTCCTGACTGAATCCCGCATGTTCCAGTCAGGATTGACCGCGCTCCTGACAGCGGACGGCGATTTCGTGCAAGCGGACGCCAAATTCCTGCATGAATTTCCCAATCTCTTGCAAGCAGACGGGAATTTCATCCAAGGGAGCGACGAATGTTTGCAAGTGGATGACGGTTTCCTGCACGCAGACGGCGAGTTCATACCGGATTTTTCTGATTTCCTGACAGCGGACGGCGATTGCAGATGAGAGTGGCGGAAGCGTTGACATGATTTGAGCGAAGGCTTTTTTGTGAATTGAGTCGCGTTGCTTAAAACGCTAAATTCCCGGTGGCAATGAAAGTCACCCTTAACTGGCTCAAACAATACGTTGATTTCAACTGGTCGCCCGAGGAATTGACCGAGCGGCTCACCATGCTCGGCCTCGAAGTCGAGGGCGTGCAGAAAATCTCCGGCGCGTTCGACGGCATCGTCGTCGCCCAAATCCTCACGCGCGACCCCGTGCCCGGCTCGGACAAGCTCTCCGTCTGCAAAGTCAACGACGGCAAGGGCGAGCGCACCATCATTTGCGGCGCGCAGAACCACAAGCCCGGCGACAAGGTGCCGCTCATCCTGCCGAACTTCGCGCTGCCGCTGAAGCCCGGCGACAAGGAGCCGTTCGTCATCAAGGAACGGAAAGTTTTCGGCATCACGAGCCAGGGCATGATGTGTTCGCCGCAGGAACTCGGCCTGCCGGACAAGGTGGACGGCCTGCTCATCCTGCCCGCCGACGCGCCCATCGGCAAACCGTTCGGCGAATATCTCGGCCGCAGCGGCGGCGACGTGGTTTATGATTTGGAAGTCACGCCGAACCGGCCGGATTTGAACAGCGTCATCGGCATCGCGCGCGAAATCGCGGCGGTGACGGGGAATCCGCTGAAGATTCCCGAAGTAGGACAGCGTCGCGACCGTCTCAGCCAAATTCAGCAGAGACAGGCGCGACGCCTGCCACGCTGTGCAACTCGTCGCCGTCCGCATCGAAGACGCGGAGCTTTGCCCGCGTTACACGGCGCGCGTCGTCAAAGGCGTGAAGATCGGGCCCAGCCCGGATTGGCTGCGCTCGACGCTGGAAAAAGTCGGCATCCGCAGCATCAACAACGTCGTGGACGTGACGAATTACGTCATGCTGGAAATCGGCCAGCCGCTGCACGCGTTTGATTATCATTTGATTTCCAGTAGCAGCGGACGTCGAGTCCGCTCAAATTAAGTCAGAGCCGACTGACGTCGGCTGCTACAAGCCGACCATCGTCGTCCGCCGCGCCGCTGCCGGCGAAAAATTCAAGACGCTCGACAATCAGGAACGCACGCTCACGAACGAAATGCTTCTGATTGCCGACGAGCAAAAAGGCATCGCGCTCGCCGGCGTCATGGGCGGCGCAGAACACGGAAATCAACGACCAGACCGTGGACGTGCTCATCGAGAGCGCCTATTTCTCGCCGGTGAACATCCGCCGCACCAGCAAGGCGCTCGGTCTGCGCAGCGAATCCAGCTACCGCTTCGAGCGCGGCGCGGACGTCGGCATTTGCGACTGGGCCAGCCGGCGCGCGGCGCAATTGATTTTGGAAACCGCCGGCGGCCAGTTGGCGGAAGGCGTCGTGGACGTTTATCCGAAACCGGCCGAGCCGAAGCAAATCACGCTGCGTTTTCGCAAGTCGAAAGATTTGCTCGGCATCGGCATTTCGCACGCGGAACAAATTTCATTTCTGACCAGGCTCGGACTGGACCATCGCCGCAGCAGGAACCCGGCGAATGCACGTTCACCATTCCGTCGTGGCGCGTGGATTTGAAGCGCGAGGTGGATTTGATCGAGGAAGTCGCGCGGCTTTACGGCGTGGAGAAAATTCCCGGCCACGCCGCCGCGCGGCGCGATTGGCGCGAACGCGTTTGATTCGGTCTATGACCAGATTGCCGAAGCGCGCCGCATTCTCGACCGGGCTTGGCTTGAACGAGGCGCAAGGACAAACGCTGATTGCGAAGTGCAGAAGTCAGAAGTCAGAAGTCGGAAGAAATTGTCGCGCTGGCGAATCCGTTGAGTTCAGCGACATGGACGTGCTGCGGCCGAGTTTGCTGCCGGGATTGATTCATTCGCTGCGGCACAATGTCAGCCGGAAGAATTACGACGTGGCGCTGTTTGAAATCGGCCGCGTGTTCACGCAACGGCAGAACGGCGCGACGAAGGAAGAACGCCGCGTGGCCATCGCCTCACCGGCCAGCGCGCGCCTGAATTTCTGGAGCGGCGACGAGCGCGACGCGAAGTTCGACGCCTACGATTTGAAAGGGCTCGTCGAGGAATTTCTGGAGCAATTCGGCGTTGCGCGGCGTGACGTTCGCGCAAACGCGCGGAAAGCACGGCGCTGTTTCTCGAATCCGCCGCCGATTGCGCTCGGCGGAAAATTGCCGCTGGGCGAACTCGGCCAGTTTCTGCCGGCGCTGGCGAAGAAATACGATTTGCGCGACGCGGTTTTTCTCGCGGAATTGAATCTGGATCAATTGCTCGCGCGGCGGAATCCGGCCAAATCGTTCAAGCCGCTGCCGCAATTTCCCGTCCATCCGCCGCGACGTGGCGATGCTGGTGCCGGAAGCCGACGACGCACGAAGCCGTGTTGCAAACGGTCAAGCAAACCAAGCCGGCGAATCTGGAAACGCGTGGAATTGTTCGACGTGTTCCGCGGCAAGAACGTGCCGGAAGGGCAGAAGAGCCTGGCCTATGCGTTCACCTACCGCTCGGCGGAAAAGACTCTGACCGATGCCGAGGTCAACGCGGCGCACGCGAAAATTGTGGAAGCGTTCAAATCGCAGTTGAAGGCGACGGTGCGGGAGTGAAAGCAGGACAGGCGTCGCGCTTGTCTCTGATTTGTTGTTCCTCTTGATTTTTCAAACGGGCGCGACGCCTGTCCTACGTCGCCACCATTGGCGGCATCGGGACAATCCAGCGTGTCGGCGATGGCGCGGAGCAGTTCGGCTTCCGCTTCCAGAATCACGCCGTCCGCGCCGACGATGTGGACGCAGGCTTCGAGCAGATTCTTCTTGATGAGCGGCGACGGCCTGCGCCAGCCGGTTGAGCGCGGCGTCAATCTGGTTCACGCCGCATTGTTCGCGCGGCAGCAAGTTCAACTCGCCATCGTCCGGCGCGCGCAGATAGGGCGCGCCGGCGTCAAAGGCCTTTTGAATTTCGCCGGCGTCGCCGCTGCCGACGTTGGCCAGCGCGGAAAGCACGACGGCGCAATCCGGCACGAGCGGCTTGAGGGAGTAAAATTGCACGGTCGCGCGCGGCGCCCGGCCGAATTGCGGCGCGAGATGGCGCAGGACGATTTTTTGCAGGACGAATTCAAACAGTTCCACTTTGCCGTCGCTTTCGATGAGCCATTGGAGCGTCTGCGAAAATTGGTCGAATTGTTCCGCGCGTCAAATGCCGCAGCGCGCCGAGCGCGAGATTGACCATCGGCAAATGCGCGTGCGCGGCGGCGTTGGAAACGTCCGGGAACAGCGCGGCGGTTTTTTCGGAAACGGCCGGCGAAACGCGTCTGGCGATTTCGGCGAGTTGCGTCGCGCGCTGGTTTTCGTCGTCGCTCAACAGCATCGCGTAAATCAAGGCGGCGGCGTCCAGCGGTTCGCGCGCGGCGGCCTTGCACGCTGTCGGGCAGCGAATCGCGCAATTGCTCGGCGTATTTCAGATGCAGCGGCGTGGGATTGCCGAGATTCGGCAGGACGGCATGCGGCCGGATGACCGGCGGTTTTCCGTCGTCGCCCGAGGCAAGAATCGCGCCGCCGAGCACGGTGCCGAAAAGGTTCGGCATCGGCTGGCGCGCTTCGGTTTTGAAGATTTCCTCCGGCGGTTCGATCGCGTGCGTCGTAGCGAACCGGCGGAAATTGTCCGTCCAAGTTCGGGTCGAACGACGCGGATGCGCTGCGCGAGCGGCGGATGCGTTTCGAGCAGGCCGATGAACGGCTCGCTGACGCCGTTGCCGAAAAACATGTGCGACAGTTCCTCGGCGTGCGCATGGCTGATGCGCGAGCCGGTTTCGCCGAGGCCGCCGATTTTTTTCAGCGCGCCGGTGATGCCGCCGGGATTGCGCGTGAATTGCACGGACGAGGCGTCGGCGAGAAATTCGCGCTGGCGGCTGACGGCGGCCTGGATGAGCCGGCCAAAAAAAACGCCGATGAAGCCGATGAGCAGCAGCACCAGGCCGAGCAATCGGCAGCGGATTTTGGCCGCGCCCGCGCCCGCCGCCGCTGCGCGTGTACAAGCAGAACGCGGCCGATGATGGCGAGGCAAAGGATGCCGAAAATGATGCCCATGAGCCGGAGGTTCAGCCGCATGTCGCCGTTCAAAATGTGGCTGAATTCGTGGCCGATGACGCCCTGCAATTCGTCGCGCGACAGCAGTTTCATGCAGCCGCGCGTGACGGTGACGGTGGCGTCGCCGGGCTGTGTGGCCGGCGGCGAAGGCGTTGATGCCGTCCTCGTCGTCCATGACATAGACCTGCGGCACGGGCACGCCGGAGGCGATGGCCATTTCCTCGACGACGTTGAGCAGCTTGCGTTCGTCGGGATCGGTGGTGTTGGAGTTGACGAGCGCGTCCGCCCATCATTTCCGACACCACGCTGCCGCCGGCGGCGAGCGCCATGGTTTTGTAAGCGCTGCCGATGCAGATGACGGCCAGCGTGCCGAGGCTGACGCCGAGAAAAATCTGCGGATTCCAGAGCGAAACTTGCGTGCTGCTCCTGGTCGATAGCTGTAGCGGCGGTCGTGATGCGACTGCAACGCCGGTGAAAATCAGCAGCGCCGACGATATAAATGGCGGCAATCATGCGCGACGACGGCGACGCAAAATAAATGACGAGCCACTTGGTCTTGCGGTGGGCCTTGGTCCTGTTGCTCGAAAAAATCCATTTGATTTACGATATTGGATTTACGATTTACGAATCCTGCCGCAATTTGAATGGGCGCGTAAATCGTAAATCGCAAATCGTAAATGTCCGGTTTCAGCGAAATTCACGAGAACGAAACCTTCGGCGCGTCCTTCTGCTCCGGCTTGTCAATGACGAACAATTCCGCCGGGCCGAAATTGAACATGCCGGCGATGAGGTTGCTCGGAAACACTTCGCGGTCGGTGTTGTAGGTCATCACCGAGTCGTTGTAAGCCTGGCGGGCGAAGGAGATTTTGTTTTCCGTCGAGGTCAGTTCCTCGGTGAGCTGCATCATGTTCTGGTTGGCCTTCAAGTCGGGATACGCTTCGGAAACCATCATCAGCCGGCTCAACGTGCCGCCGAGGCCGGTTTCGGCGGCGGCCAGGTTTTTCATGGCGGTGGCGTCGCCGGGATTGGCGGCGGCGGCCTTGGACGCGGCGTAGGCGATGTTGCGCGCGGCGGTGACGGCTTCCAGCGTCTCGCGCTCGTGCTTGATGTAGCCCTTGGCCGTCTCGACGAGGTTCGGAATCAGGTCGTAGCGGCGCTTGAATTGCACGTCAATCTGCGCGTAGGCGTTTTTGTAGCGGTTGCGCAGCGTGACGAGCTTGTTGTAAGCCGCCAATGACAAAGGCGATGACGCCCAACACCACGACGACCAGCACCGCTGCGATAATCAATACTAGTCCCAGAGCCATAAATTTCCTTTGGTTAAGTTTGATTAACAGCTAAAGCAAAGCGCGCGGCCGGGCAATGATAATTTCCGGGTAATTTTGGAATCGGTGCTTGCGCGCGGCCGTCATCATGGCTCAACCAACACCGGCATGCCGACCCACGACAATTGCAGCAGATATTCCGCGTCCCAGTTCGCCAGCCGGAAACAGCCGTGCGATTCCGTCCGACCGATCTGCTCCGGCGCGGGCGTGCCGTGAATGCCGTAGCCCGGTTTGTCCAGGCCAATCCACGCCACGCCAACGGGATTGTTCGGGCCGGGCGGCAAAATCAATTTGTGGCCGATGGTCTGCAATTCGGACGACTCCGGAAAAAGCTCCGGGTCCACAGTGTAATTCGGATTCGGGATGACCACGACGACATGCAACTCGCCGACGGGTCGTTTTTCGACTTTCGCCGCGATGCTGCACGGGAAATGCGCCAGCAAGTTGGTCTGGTCGTCGAACGCCTCCAGAGATTTTCCAGACAGATGGATGACGACAAACGCCGCCTGGTTCGCCGGCACAGGATAATTCACGTCGGGAATTTGCAAAACCGTTCCCGCCGTGAGGTTGGTCCAATTCACATTGGGATTTAACTTCTGGATCAGCAGCGGATGCGAATGGCTCCGTTCGGCGACAAGTTCCAGCGCCGTTTCATAATCCAGCGCCGACTGCTGCGACTTGGCCAGCCACGTTTTCCCGAGCGGCTGAAGCCGCGCCAGATCGTTCGTGGTCACGGTGTAATTGGTCAGGATCGGGCCGTCGAGCGCCAGTTTTGCCCGCGTATCGGCGTCGAGCTTTCCCGTCGGCGGCAGATTCGCCATTTCCTGAAAAACTGAAATGGCCGCGCGTGTCTGCGAACCCAGCGCGGCGTCAATTGAACCGGGCGAAATGCCGCGGCGCGCCAGGGCGATTTGCGCTTCCAAAACATCGCGGATCGGTCGCGGAAAATCCGCCGGCACCTGGCGGGAAGCTGTCAGCAGCGGAGCTGGCGGTTTGGCCGTTGACCGAACGGGTTTGGGCACCGGGGCAGCGGGAGGAATTTTAATCAGGTGCTCATGCGCCCGCCAGAACCAGAACACGCCGGCGACGAGTGCCAGGGCCGCCACCCAAAACACCCCGCCACCGCGTTTTTTTCTGCGGCGCGCCTGCGGCAACTGATATTTGGACTGGGTGCGGCGAGGCACGCGGGAATTAAGCCAGAAGTTCGCCGCCAACCCAAGTTTGAAGTCGCGGCGGGATCACGGTGAATGCAGCATTTCGTTGTAGGCGCGCGTGATTTGATCCAACTGTGGTGACGGCGCGACCGGCCTTCCGTTGAATGTCGCCGCCGGCACGATGCCGAACACGCTTTGCGTGACGAAAACGCCTTCGCATTTTTTCAACGCGGCAGGCTTGATGGTGCGCTGGCGGGTTTTCAGGTTCAACTCCTGGCAAATGTCGAGGACGACCCCGCGCGTGATACCCGGCAGCACGCCGTGCTCCGCCGGCACGGTGCAAAAGGTGTCGCCTTGCATCCAGAACAGGTTCCCCCCGGCGGTTTCGGCGACTTCCCCTTTTGTGTTCAAGAGCAGCGCCTCGTCCGCGCCGCGTTCGACAGCTTCGGCGCGCGCCATGACGTGGAGGATTTTGCTCGTTGTCTTGAACGACGCCAGCGGATTGCCGGCTGGAATCCGGAACGACGACGTGACCAAATTCCATCCGGCCGGATTTGGCGGTGGCGGCACAGGATGCAGCGTCATCACGACCGTTGGTTTGGCTTCGTTGCCGGGCGCGTAACCGCGTCCGCCCGGCCCGCGCGTCAATGTCAGGCGCAGAACCGCTTCGGGCATTTGGTTCTTTTCGATGAGTCGGTTGGCGAATCCTGCCAGTTCCTGCGGCGTGAGCGGCAGTTTGATTTTCAGGAAATCCGCGCCTCGCGCCATGCGTCCCAGATGCTCCTTGAAACGAAACGATCTCCCAGCGGCGACACGTATTGTCTCAAACAAGCCGTCGCCCAGCAGGAAGCCGCGGTCGTTCACAGGAACGAACGCCTGCGCTTCGGGCACAAATTGTCCGTTGAGGAAAACCAGCACGCCGGATTTTTAACGCAAAGACGCAAAGACGCAAAGTTTTGATTTGTTTCTCTTTGGTTCAGGTGTTTGCCGCACCATTCTCTACGGTTTCTGAGCCTCATTTTTAACTGGCTTCAATCCGTGTCCATCCGGGTTCTTCCGTGGTTGATTTAACGCCGCCAGAAAACCGGCGGCCTTGGCCAGCGTCTCCTCGTATTCCGCCTCCGGATCGGAATCGGCCACGATGCCGGCGCCGACGTTGAAATGCGCGAGGCCGTCCTTGCACACCGCCGTGCGGATGGTGATGCTCAACTGGCTTTCGCGGTTGAAGCCCAGATAGCCAATCGCGCCGCAATAAGGCCCGCGCGAAACCGGCTCCAGTTCGTCAATGATTTCCATCGCGCGGAATTTCGGCGCGCCGGTGATGCTGCCGCCGGGAAAACACGACGCAAACGCGGCGAAATGCGTCATGTCCTTGCGCAACCGGCCTTCGACGGTGGAGACGAGATGCTGCACCTGCGCGAATTTCTCGAGCTTCGCCAACTCCGGCACTTGCACGGAGCCGAATTCGCAGACCTTGCCCAGATCGTTCCGCAGCAAATCCGTGATCATCACCAGTTCGGCCAGTTCCTTCGCGTTTGTCTGCAATTCGTAGGCGAGCTGCGCGTCGCGCGTCGGGTCGGCGTCGCGCGGGCGGGTGCCTTTGATGGGCCGCGTGACGATGTGCGAGCCGCTCATGCGCAGAAATTGTTCCGGCGATGACGATGCAATCTGGAAATCGCCGCAGGTCAAGAAACGCGGAAAACGGCGCAGGCGAGACGGCGCACAACCGCTGATACAATTTCCAGCTGGCATCGGAGCGCCGAGCACCGGCTCGGCGCGTTTCTGGACCTCACTCGCGCGCCGACGGATGCTCGGCGCTCCGCCAGGAATCCCGCGGTGAGCCGGTGTGAGAGGTTGACCTGATAAATGTCGCCGGCGCGGATGTATTTTTGCGCGCGCTCGACGGCGGCAATGAAATCGGCGCGGGAAAGATTGGAAATGGGAGCGGACAGCGTGTCGCCGTCCCGAACTCCTCACAATTCGCGTCTGGGACGGCGGCACGCCGTCCCTCCGCAAGTTGGGATCGCCAAAATTCCAACTGCGTCCTTCGCCCGCTTCTCGCTGCGCGAGCCGTCGGCATCCAACCCGGTCGAGACGACGAAAACCTTTCCGAGTTGATGGTCGAACACGACCAGGCTGTCGTAAAAACCGACGTGGCAATCGGGCAGTTCCAAATCATTGACGGCGCGGCGCGGAAGTTTCGGCTCGGTGAAATTCTTCAGGTCGTAGCCCCAGTAGCCAAAACAGCCGCCGAGCGGAAACGGCAGGTCAATGTCGTCCAGCAATTTCGAATCGCGCCATGAGCGCATCGAGCAAATGCCAGGGATTGCCGAAATGCGGAGTGTGGAGTGCGGAGTGCGGAGTTGTCTCGGTGATTTCGCAGCGCGAGCCGGAGGAGCGGAACGTGAGAAAGGGATTTGCCACGACAAAGGAATAGCGCGCCGACGGCGAATCGAACGACGAAGTGCGCAGCAAAACCATATTCCGCACTCCGCACTCCGCCGTCCGCAACTGCTCGACCAACGATTCCGGCGTGTGCGCGGTGGAGATTTCCTGGATCAGCGGCCGCATGACGCAACGGTGGATGGATGGATAAATGGATTGATGGATGAATGCGCTGGAACAAAGGCGTTTTCTAGGAATCCATTCATCCAAAAATCCGTACATCCGGGCGTGGGGAAATCACGCAAACGCCTTGGGCAAGGTCGCCGGCGTGCCGACGTGGCGCTCGTAATCCAGGATGATGCGCACAGCCTCCTCCGGGTCGTCGGTGATTTTGAACAGGTCGAGGTCGCGCGGGCCGATGAATTTGTGCGTGACCGTCCAGTTGGGTCTTCATCCATTGCACCAGCCCCTTCCAATAGTCGCGGCCAAACAGGATGAGCGGAAACTGCGGGATGCGCTCGGTCTGCACCAGCGTGGCGACCTCAAAGAATTCGTCCAGCGTGCCGAAGCCGCCGGGCATGTAAATGAAGCCGAGACTGTATTTCACGAAACAGACCTTGCGCGAGAAGAAATAATGGAAGTGCAGCGGCAGATTGGTGTAGCGGTTGCCGTGCTGTTCCTGCGGCAGCTCGATGTTCAGGCCCACGGATTTGCCGCCGCCCTGTGCCGCGCCCCGGTTGGCGGCTTCCATGATGCCCGGTCCGCCGCCGGTGACGACGGCGAGGTTGTGCTGCGCCAGCCCCTTGGCGATTGCCACCGCGGCGCGGTAATATTTGTCGTTGGGTTTCGTGCGCGCCGAGCCGAAAATCGTCACCGCCGGCCCGATCTGGGACATGGTCTGGAACGAATCCACGAACTCGGACATGATGCGGAAAATGCGCCAGGGATCCTCGCGGATGAAAGAATTGCCGTCACTCATGGCGGGAGGTTAACCAGCCGCGACAAACGTGACAAGCAGAGTCATCAAAGGTCGTCAAAATGTGAGGAATCTGAAAATCATTGACATCAATTTTAGCTGGTTTAGAACCACTTTGTTCAGATTGCGAATATGAATGGTAACAGCACCTCCAAACGGCAGCGTTTCCCGCTGGCACTATATGCGCCAGCATGTCGGTCTTGATCCGACGCACATATGCGGCGGCCTGACCGAACCATGATAATTGCGTCTCGACGATAGGATTGGGGTGAGCTGCGTCCGTCCCGTCCAGCGCCCAATCGAGGAATGCGTTTACGGTCCGGAAATAGGCTTCCGCCGTTCCAAGACCAATGCTGGACCATGCGAGATTTGGATCGCCGTCGACCATCGCTCGCCAAAAAGTCCGGAAAATTGCCTCTTGGTCATATTCCTCATTTGTTGGGCCCAGATCGTGGTCAACTTTGAATTGGGCATGATATTGCTGCCAGAAATTGTGAAATCGGCAGAGGCCCAAAGCACTGTCGCGCAATTTACTAGGCGAAGATTCTTCCTTCGCGAGCTTCACGAACCACAGTAGTGGCAACCGTAAAACTTCGCCCTGATCATCGACGATGGCAGGCGTTTGACCAATACCCTCCCAATTTAACCAGATGATTGTTGAATACATTTATTTATCGTTTCAGCAATCGTAGTGGTTTAAGGTGCGTGCAGATTTGCGGTATGCACTTGTTTTGCATGTTCTGACAATTGCTTAATTCAAGAGCCGTGTGAATAGCTCGGTGGCGACATGTTTTTTGGGATTATCCAGATGACAAACCAAAATAGCCGCAAGCCGTTGAATCTGGCTTAATTGTGGATTATCTGCGTCCCCTGCTGCTGGCGCGGATGGACTTTTTGAGAGCCTGGACTTTCGGCGGGTTGGCAAAAGCCCCCCGCCGCAACGCCCCGTCAGGATGGAAAGCGAACTTCAGCGGCTCGTCTTTCCAGTCCGGCGTGTTTGTTTTGGTCTTGGGCATGTTTGACTGGCGGCTATTAACGAATGTCAGTCAAACCAAAACTAGGGCGGATTTATGATGCCAGCAAACAAATTCCCCCGAAAGATGCCGAACTGCTTTTATTCCATGACGAGGTTTTCGCATGGAGCGTCGGGATATATGACGGTCGCAGAGAGTTTGTTTCAAGGTGGAAAACCCCCGTTCTTTATTGGACTTTGGTTCCCCCGCGATCCCTGCTGTTCCTAGCTAAAGCAACCTCGGTTTTCAAACCGTAGAGAATGCCGTGAATTTTCTCCCACAATTTCTCTTTGGCGGCATATTGGGTTAATTTTCTATAACGCTTTGCTTTGATGCTTAAATCTGCCATCCGCAGGCTGTATTCTAAAAGGTGTCCGTATCCCAATAATTCAAACACCAAATCTATGTCTTGTGACATGTCATAAGTGGCCTGATTCAAAATCTCGTCCATCCGGTCAAACTTTTTTAACTCGTCCTCCCTCCACGGCGGCAATGGCGCGGGCGGCTCTTTTGGCAGGCGTTCTTCTGCTGCCTTTGCCTCTGCCTCCCAAATGGCTCTTAAACGTTTCGATATTGCCATAAATTCATGCCGTTTTGTAAATCAAACGCTTTCCAACGGCCTTGGTCAAACCAAAATCTGTGCGCTCGCCGTCGCTGATTTTACGGCAGTTGTGGCGGTGTTCAAACTCGGCCAGATACAGCGGCAAATGCTGTGCGCTAATGTGATGGAAAGTCCCCATTACGCCTCTTTTTAACAAGCTGAAGAACCCCTCGACATGGGCCGTCGTTACTACGTTTTCCCCTTCATGGCGGCTGTATTCTCCGGCCATGTGCTTGACTGATTTGTGTTCATATTCAAATTTCAAGCCGGTGTAGCCGGGATGCTGGTCGGTGTGGAGATTGGAGCCGATTTGCACGTTTTCGCGGATGGCTTGTTTCAGGTTTGCGCCGTTGACCGTCGGCATGATTTTACTGCGCACCGTGCCACCGCGTTGAACCATTGCTATCACCGGAATTTTGTTTCCAAGAAATCGTGACCCCTTGCCACTGGTCGCGCCGCCAATCAGGGTTTCGTCGGCCTCGATTGTGCCGGATAGTTTTTCGGTGTATCCGGTTTCCCGCAACGCATGGCGGATTCTGTGCGACATAAAGAGAGCCGTGCCATAGCTGCCGATTTCCAGAATGCGCTTCAGTTGGAGCGAGCTAATCCCCTTTTTGGAACTGCAAAGCAGATACCAAGCAATGAGCCATTTCCGCAACGGGATATGGCTGTCCTCGAATATCGTGCCGACCATCACCGAGAATTGTTTCAGGCACGCGCCGCATTTATAGACGCCAGCGCGGACTGCCTTTTTGCTGTCGGCGCGCGGTTCGAGTTTGTAAATCGGCTTTTCCTTGTGGTTTTTGCAATGCGGACAAACCGGGCCGTCTTTCCAAAGCACGGCTTCAAGGTGTTTCCGCGCCGTCTCGTCATCGGGGAAGCGGTCTATGATTTGAATGGGCGTTAAATCTTTCAGCGGCGATTTCGTTTTCATGCCGCCAACCTAACCCGCCATTATTGGTTTGTCAAGTGGATAATCCCATGTTTTTGAAAAATGTCGCCAATCCCATGATAAGTGTGGCACATTTTCTGTTACTGTTTTGCATGGCACGCGCCCCAAAAAGACAACCGATAAAACGAAAAATCTCGGTCATACATCCACCGGGCCTTGACCGGTTGCTGATCGATGAGGCCGAGCGATTCATGGCCAAGCAGGGCAAACAGATCCCTCCGCCCGTGCTTCGCCGCCTGCCGTACCTTGTTTTTTTCGTCCGGGACCCAAACATCCTCCTCTCCCGAGATGGTTTGCTTATGCCAGAAGGCCAATCCATTTTTGCGAAAGCTTATGCCCGAAACCCGGAGGTTTTCTTACAATTAATGCTGCACCTGACTCGGTTCTACGCGCACTTGGGACCGATTTTACGTGCTTTACGTGAGAATTGGATAATAACCTTTAAAGACCGGGGATTTCTAATCAAGAAGCCAATAAATGATGCGACAACCCATGAACTAGTAGCTTTTATACGGACTCATTACGCCGCAAAAGTAGCACCAAAGACTGTCGCTCGCTGCAAGGAGCGCTTGGCCATTGCCGACGCGAGTATCAATGATCCCATTGTGACAAATGCATTGCGCATTTTCACAGCACTTGCCGCGAGCAAAACCCAGTTGCTTACTGTACCGGGTTTGAGCGAGTAAAATGACAAAAGAAAAATGAGCTATCCAC
Organism: uncultured Verrucomicrobiae bacterium; assembly: GCA_963764035.1. Taxonomy (GTDB): domain Bacteria; phylum Verrucomicrobiota; class Verrucomicrobiia; order Limisphaerales; family UBA11358; genus UBA11358. The sequence continues at coordinate 237,538 of CAVXQV010000005.1, read as the reverse complement.
TTGGTAGCGGACAGCCCACTTGAGGAGTATCAAAACAGCCTATTTAAAGGACTTGTTTCAGGTATAATGAGTAAAATGAGCTATGAACATCCGAGGCTTTCGCCGCAATTCAGACATTTGTAACACGCGCCGTTGCGCACGGCCACGTGGCCGCAATTCGGACAGGTGGGCGCGTCCTGCTGGTTGGTGATCATCGCCGTCAATGTCTGCGCGCGGCGGTCATGGCCGTTGCCGGGCTTCACCTCCACCACGTCAGTGTCCTCGGCCACCGGCAATTCCGGCACCGGCCGGTTCACTTTTTTCTTCATCTCCTCGAGCAGGCCGGGCATGGCCAACTCCGGCTGCGTGCGCGCGGCGGTGATGCTCTCGCGGTAGCCGGGAATGAATTGCAGCGCCATCCAGCGGAAAACGTAGTCAATGATCGAGGAGGCGTTGCGGATGTCGGGATTCTTGGTGAACCCGCTCGGCTCGAACCGCTGGTGTGCAAATTTCCGCAACAGCGTTTCCAGCGGCACACCGTATTGCAGCGACATGCTCGTCAGCGTGCCGATGGTGTCCATCAAACCGCCGATGGTCGAGCCTTCCTTGGCCATTGTGACGAACAATTCGCCGGGCTGGCCGTCATTGAACAAGCCGACAGTGAGATAACCTTCGTGGCCGGCGATGTCGAACTTGTGCGTGACGGCCGTGCGCGTGTCGGACAACCGGCGGCGCAGCGGCTTGCCGGTATCGGCGTGCAGGCGGGCCACCTCCGCCTCGAGTTCCTTGATCCGGGACTCGAGCGCGGAGGTGCTGCCTGCGGCCGTTTTGTCTCCGCCTTCGCTGGTTCGTTTGGTGTTAAGGGGTTGCGAGCGCTTGGAACCGTCGCGGTAAATCGCCACGCATTTCAAGCCCATTTTCCACGCCTGAACGTAAGTGTCGCGGATCTCCTCGACGGTGCTTTCGGCCGGCATGTTGACGGTCTTGGAAATCGCGCCGCTGATGAACGGCTGCGCGGCGGCCATCATCTTCAAATGCGCCAGATAACCGATGCTGCGCTTGCCGCGGTGCGGCTTGAACGCGCAATCGAACACCGGTAAATGCTCCGGCTTGAGGCCGCTCTTCACCGTCGCGCCGTTTTCCTCGACGTCCTCAATCGTGTCAAATTTCTCGACGTGGGCGATAATGGCCTTGATCTCCAGTTCGTTGTAACCGAGCCGCCGCAGCGCGTCGGGCACGCCGCGATTGACGATTTTCAACATGCCGCCGCCGGCGAGTAGTTTGTATTTTACCAGTGCGATGTCCGGCTCGATGCCGGTCGTGTCGCAATCCATCGAGAAGGCGATGGTGCCGGTCGGGGCGAGCACGGTGACCTGCGCGTTGCGGTAGCCGTGCTGGCGGCCCCGGGCGAGCGCGCCGTCCCAGCATTTGCGCGCCTCGGTTTTGAGATAGCCGAATTCCTCGCTCGGATGAATTCCCTCGACGGCGTCGCGATGCAATTGGATGACGCCGAGCATCGAATCCACGTTGTCCTTGGCCAACGGCCTGGCGACGTGCGCGCAGCGGGCGTCGTGATAGCCGGGAAACGCGCCGATGGCCCCGGCAATCTCCGCGCTTTGCTCGTAGGCGTGCCCGGTCAAAATCGAAGTGATGGCGCCGGCGAGTGCGCGGCCTTCGTTGCTGTCGTAAGGCAGCCCGTAGCTCATGCAGAGCGAGCCGAGATTCGCGTAGCCGAGGCCGAGCGTGCGGTAGATGTGCGAGTTTTCGGCAATGTCCTTGGTCGGGTAGCTGGCGTTGTCCACCAGGATTTCCTGCGCGGTGATGAAGATCCGCACCGCCGCCTTGAACCGTTCCACTTCAAACTTGCCATCCGCGCTTTTGAACTTCATCAGATTCAGCGAGGCGAGGTTGCAGGCGGTGTTATTGATGAACACATATTCGCTGCACGGGTTGGTGGAATGGATTGGCTCGGTGCCCTTGCAGGTGTGCCATTTCTGGATGGCGCCGTCGTATTGCATGCCGGGGTCGCCGCAAATCCAGGTGCCTTCGGCGATTTTGAACAGCAATTTCGCGGCATCCTTTTTTTCAAGCGGTTTGTTGGTGGTGATGGCGCGCGTCCACCATTCCTTGCCGCCAATGGCCGCCTGCATGAACTCGTCGCCGGCGCGGACGGACAGATTTTCGTTCTGATACATCACGCTGCCGTAGGCGTCGCCGTTATAGGAGCCATCGTATCCCTGCTCGATGAGCGCCCACGCCTTCTTCTCCTCCTTCTGCTTGGCGTCAATGAATTCCTCGATGTCGCCGTGCCAGTCGCGCAGCGTGTTCATCTTGGCCGCGCGGCGCGTCTTGCCGCCGGATTTCACGACGTTGGCGACCTGGTCATAGACCTTCAGGAAGCTCAACGGGCCGCTGGGCCGTCCGCCGCCGCTCAATTTTTCCTTGCTCGACCGCAGCGGCGACAAATCCGTGCCGGTGCCGGAGCCGTATTTGAACAGCATCGCTTCGCTGGACGCGAGCCGCATGATGTCCTCCATGTTGTCCTGGACGGACTGGATGAAGCACGCGCTGCCCTGCGGATATTCGTATTGGGTCGCGGCGCGCTCGGCCTCGCCGGTCTTGCGGTTGACAAACCAGTTGCCCCTGCCGGATTTCTTGCCGATGCCGTATTGGTGGAACAGCCCGACGTTGAACCAGACCGGCGAATTGAACGCGCCGCATTGGTTCACGCACAGCCAGGAAAGCTCCTCGTAAAAAACCTCGCCGTCGGCCTTGCTGAAATAACCGTCCGCGATGCCCCAGTCCGCAATCGTCCGGCAAATGCGGTGGATGAGCTGGCGCACCGAAGTCTCGCGCTCGGAGGTGTGCATCTCGCCGTAAAAATACTTCGAGACGACGACCTTCGTGGCGAGCAGCGACCACGACTTCGGCACCTCGACGCTTTCCTGCTTGAAAATCACCTTGCCGGCGTCGTCGGTGATTTCGGCGGTGCGCTTTTCCCACTCGATTTGATCGAATGGCTTCACCTTCGCGTCGCTGAAGACGCGTTCGACGTGCAAAAATTTCTTTGCCATGTTCTTGCTGCCTTTGATTTCCCGCGTCGCCGACACTTTGGCGGCGCGGCGGCGACCGGCGGCATGTGGAGCCGGAGCCGAGACTTCCTCGCGTGCGTCTATCATGATAATCTCCAAGTTAATGTTTGAAACGTCAATGCCCGGCGGTTTAAGACAAGCAGAACCCAGCCGGGCCTAAAAACTGTTAATTCCCCACCGAAAACGGACTTTCTACAAACTGTCGAGTCCCCAATTAGTTGGGGAACAGCAACCATCATGCTACCACCTGTTGTGGAATTCAAGAAAAATTTTCAAAAAAGTTACAAATACGTTATTCCCAAATAAAATCAGCGGAATTCTCGCGTGAGCATTGGCTCGGTGGCGACTTATTCGCCGCTGTGAATGAACCCTGTGTGAATAGTGTGAATCGTTCCGGCACATTTTGTGCCGGCGCAAAACGCCGGTGACCGCCTCAATCATTTCGGAGGAGGCGGTTTCAACGCGCCCAAATCGGCCTGTTGCGCCGGCGAAAGAAAATTCATCCCGACCTCAAACGAGGCGTTCATCCAGCCGAAACCCTCCGGCGCGATGTAATCAAATCTCGTCCCGACGTTGCCGTATTCGACGAACACGTCGTGCGAACCGGTGACGACGTCGTATTTTTCGGGAATCATGCCGTTGTAATCGCGCGCATTTTTGGCGATGCAATATAGCCAGTGATATGCGAGTCGCGACGCGGCGGCATCGAAGCCATAATTCTTGAATCCCTGCCACGCGAGCATCTGGTGCGGCGCCCAGCCGTAGGGATAATCCCATTGGCGCGGATCGTGCGTGCGCGCAGACTCGACGGATTCCTGCGCCGTCGCCGACCAAGCCGGCCTTCTGTTCCAACTTTTCGCCGGCGAACGCGGCGGTTCTTTTTGCGTCTGCCATCTCTTCGGGATTGTTTGTGTCGAGCATCTTCGCCCAGAGCGGCCACAGGCCGGTGGCGCTGATGTAGGTCGAACGCTTGTCATTGACAAAATCGTAGTCGAAGAAATAACCGCGCTGCTCGTCCCACATCAGCGCCATCATCGCCGCCTTGCGCTTTGTGGCCTGCTGCCGCCAGTAATTCGCCTCCGCCTGCTCGCCGCTCACGCCCGGCAGCCTGCCGCCGAACTGCGTTTCAATCAAATCCGCGAAATCTGTCTCGTATTTGTAGAGCAGCGAATTCAAATCAATCGAAACGAAATCCGTCGTGCGGTCGTCGAAACGGTGCGTCGTGTCGTGGCCGGATTCGCGCACGGCGCGGTCGTTCTTGAAAAATTCGCCGAGCGTCTGGCCGTCCGCCTTCAAGTCCGCGTAATCGCCGCAGTAAAGATATTGATTCAAAAATCGGAACGGCGTCAGACCCTCACCCCGTCCCATCGGATGGGAGAGGGTGTCCGAAGGACTGGTGAGGGAACGCTCTGCGTTCACCTGCGCCAGCCACGGCTCGATTTGCTCATCGTAGCCTCCCGGTTGAACTTCCGGACACGGGCCGAGGCCGCTGCCGCAATAACGGCTCAATTCGTAAGGCCCGATTTTCACGAGCCGGTCCGGGCCGAGCCAGACGTTTTGGTATTCGGCCATCGCGGTTTTCAGCGCGGACGGCCAGCCACGCCTTGTCCGCCGCGCCGCTTTCGTAAACCGCGCGGATGATGCTCGTCAGAAACGGCGGCTGCGAACGCGTGAGATAATAGCGTGCGGTTGGCGTTGGGAATTTTTCCGTAGTAGCGCACCTCGTAAAGCAGATTGTCCGCCATGCCGCGCGCGAGGTCCGTGCGCCCGTCCTGCAACAAACCGAGCGTGATGAAATAGCTGTCCCAGCAATACAATTCGTTGAACCGCCCGCCGGGAACGACGTAAGGCACGCCGCTGATTTTGCCGTCCGCGTTCGTTTCCAGCGCGAGCGACAAAATGCCGTGCGCGCCGTCCAGATTGCGGACGAACGCGCCGGTGATTTTGTCCGGCGCCGGCAGCAGCACGACTTTCAGCGCAGGCGAACGATTTTGCTCGGTGGCGGTCTTCTCGACGGCTTGAAAATAATTCACGGCCGCCGTGTCCGCGCCGGGAACGTAGATGGTATCGTCCTTGGAAACGACCTTCGGGTCGTGAACCACCTCGTCAACGTGGGCCGCGTCAATCCGCCGCGTCAGCGCGTTCCAATAGACATTTTTGATGAGCCGATGCGTGCGGTCCACGATGTTTTCGTCGAGCCGGAGCTGGTCCAGAGAAATTTTCGGCGTGTGATTGTCCTCCGCCTGTTTGAGATTCTGCAACAGCACGGACAATTGATATTCGTTCGTGACGACCCGGACGTCCGCGCCCGTTTCGTCGCGGATTTCAAACGGCGTTGTGTGGTCGTGGACGGTGATTTTCTGGTCGCCGTCGGTGTCTTCCTGCGCGACGAGCCGCCAGAAGGTTTGCGGCACCGGCATGGTCTGGGAAGACGCGCTGCCGGCGAACCACAGGCACAAGGCCGCCGTGCCAAGCAGGATTGACGACGCGGATTTCACAGCTTCACCGGCGGGTTGAAGCCCGCGCCGCCAATCTGCGTCCGCAATTGCGGCAGGCTTTGCGGATGATTTTTCTGGATGTAGGCGATGAGTTTCTCGCGGATGTCGCAGCGCAAGTCCCAGGATTTCGAGGAATCCGCCGAAGTGGCGAGCACGCGGATTTGCATCGTTTTTTCGGTGGCGTCGGTCACCTGCAAATTCCAAAAGCGTTTGTCCCAAAGCGGATGGTTTTCAATGATTTCCTTCAGCGCCCGGCGCATCTCGTCCAGCGGCATCGTGTAATCCATCCAGACAAACACCGAGCCGAGCAAATCGGCGGAGGTGCGGGTCCAGTTCTGAAACGGTTTTTCAATGAAATAACTCAACGGCACGACCAGCCGGCGGTCGTCCCAAATGTGGATGATCGACGTAAGTCAAGGTGATTTCCTCGACGCGTCCCCATTCGCCCTCGACGATGACCACGTCGTCCAGCCGGATCGGCTGGGTCATGGCGAGTTGGAAGCCGGCGAAGAGATTGGAAATCGTTTTCTGCGCGGCGAAGCCGAGGATGATGCCGAGCACGCCCGCCGAGGCCAGGATGCTCGTGCCGAATCGCCGCACTTCCTCGAACAGCATCAGGATGGACGCCACCGTGAACAGGCCGATGATGACGTAAAGCGTTTTGCTGATGACGTGGACCTGCGTATAAATTTTCCGCGCCTGAAGGTTGTCGGCCACGTTGATGTCGTATTCCGTCAGCACGGCCTTTTCGCCGAGGCTGACGGCCTGAAACAGGATGATCGCCACGGCAACGATCAGGAGGATGCTGCTGCCTTTGCCGAGGATGCCGGCGTATTCCGGCGGCAGATTCGAGAATCGGCAGGGCAAAAATGACGCCCACCACCGGCACGATGACGCGCAGGCTCTTGCCGACCAGCGGCACGAACAGGTCGTCCAGTTTGCTTGCGGTTTTGGCGGCCAGCGCCGCCAGCCGCGCCTCGAGCACGCGCGTGAACCGGAAGAACAGCCAGAACAGGACCGCAAACACGCCGAGATCGAACAGCCGGTCGAAGCATCCGCGGACCGCCTGCAATTCCTCGTCCAGCGGCAGCTTGAGCAGCAATGGCGTGGCGGCGAGGTAAATGCCGCATATCCAGATCAACAAATACAGCGGTTTTCCCAGCACGCCAAAGACGTGATGTTTCAATTCCTTGGCGTCCGCTTTCGCCTTTTTGGTCTTGAGATGAAGCACGGTGGCGGCGAGTCCGTGCGCCACCACCACCAGCAAAATCAGACAGGCCGTGGCGATCAAGTCCGCCCAGGTGACGGAGCCAAACACGGGATTATGAACGCCCGTTCCGAAGAGGCGTTCGATTGCATGGGTGAACAGCCCCGCCAAACCGGCGGCGAATCCATCCAAAAAATTGCTGCTGGAGGGAGTTGAATTCATTGTCTGCATCGAGTCATCATTTCAGTTGCCTTGGTTTCAGTCACGCGGGTGAAACGTCCCGCCATTGCAGGGACAAAAGATTAAATCCGGGCTGCGAACCCGCTTGTCCTCCATGGGTGAAAACTAAAATGGTTTGACCGTCTTGGCAAATGGCATTTGCGCCGGGAAACTCCGCCGCCGGAGAATCCTCCCTGACAATCGCGCAACCAAAATCCGCCGCCGCTCGACGCCCGCTGACATTCAATCAAGCGCCATTTACAAGCGAGCAATCGCCTCCGACCATTGAGCAACGGACATTGACGCCCAGGCAATCGCCGCCGACTGGTCAACAATCGCCACTGACGGCCAAACAATTGGCATTTACGTTCAAACAATCGGGACTTACAGCCAAACAATCGCCATTTACGTTCAAACAATGCCCGCAAACATTGGGGAAATACGCGCCTGCCGCCGCGCAATGCACGGTTACGCCCAAACATCCGCCGGGCAATGCCGAAAAGGCCAATAAAACATTGGCCTTTGCCAATAAACGGCCAGCGTGGGTGAAAAGGACTTGATATATTTCACCTTGAAACTGCCAAATTTCTCATCCAGAACGTGAACTCACTCATACAAAACCAGTTGAACATGGTTGACCGAATTGCGGCCATGACTTGCGAACGTTTCTTCTTTGAAAACACATCGGCCATGCGCGGAGTTTAGAAAATGTCCGCGAAATGATAAGCGTTTTACCAAATTCGTTTCCGTCTCGGCTCGCAGCGCGACCGGCTGCCGTGGTTCTGGTTTTTATTCACCGTCGCCGCCTTGCTGCTTTCGGCGATTGACCGTTACCACGTCGTCTTAAAATTCAAATGTCGTGGTCAATCCGGCCGCAACGTCATTCAATGCATCTGTTCCAGTGTTCATAAAAGCTTTTCACGGCACCGGCGCCAGGGCGCCGGTGGCGCCGGCGGCCGGCGCGGGACTCTGCAGCGGCAGCGGTTCCTCCGTCAAATAAACAATCGCCTGCAACGGCGCGCGGACGTTGTCCGATGCCGCGCCGCAGTTCGCGGCCCAGTTCGTCCATGACCTGGTTGAGCAGGTAGGCCAGCAGCATCATGCGCAGTTTCTCCTCGTCGCGCGGGAGGATTTCGGATTTTTCCAGGCCGCGGAAGTAGGCCTGCAAGAACGCGCGGCTCACCGCGAGGTTCCAATGCCGGACCCACGGCTCGAATTTCGGCAGGTTCTCGCGGGCGATGACGCCCAGTTCCACCTGCTGGTGAAAACCGGCATACGCCGCGTGATGGAACGAGCGCACCATCCGCGCCACGTCGCGCAACGGCGAACGCTTGATGCGGCGTTCGCTGATCGGCACCGTCGCGTCGCCTTCAAAATCCAGAAAGACAAAATCGCGTCCGGTCCAGAGCACCTGGCCCAGATGCAGGTCGCCGTGGATGCGGATGCGCCGGGCCGCGAAGTTCTGTTCAACCAGCCGGCGGTAACGCTGGAGAATCGCGGCTTCCAGTTCGACGACCCGCTGGGCGACCGGCGCCAGTTCCGGCGGCAGGGATTTGATCTGCTTGCGCAGCAGGCGCAGGTTTTGCACCGCCAGCGAAGCGCATGGATTGAAACACGCCGCGCAGGTAATGCGGCGTCATCGGCTCCGTGGAAAATTCGCCGCCGGCCTCGCCGGACGCCAGCGCCAGATGCAGTTCCGCCGTGCGCACGCCGAGCAGCCGCGCGGATTCCAGATAAGTCCCGACGTGATCCGCGGCTTCGGCGGGCGGGCTGGTGATGCAACAGTTTGAGCGGGCCGACGGCGGGCGTGGCGGACGGGCTGTGGCCCTGCGCGGCGGAGGCGAACACGCGGTCGTAATAGCGGCTGATGGCGTCCAGCGTGAATTTCCAGGCGTTCTTGGCGTGCGGCACGAACGCCTTGGCGACCGCCAGCGTCATCTGCGCACCGGCGGCGTCGCGATATTCCAGCGCGCCGAGCAGCGGCGGGCTGTGCGGAAAATTTTTCTCCGTGAGGAAGCGGCCGATTTCGAGTTCGGGATTCACGCCCGGACCGAGCCGGCGGAAAAATTTCAGGACGATCTTGTCGCCGAAAATCAAGGTGGCGTTGCCTTCGTCCGTGTTGTGCAAGGACGGATCCGGGCACCGTCGGGCCGTTCAGGATTTGCCGCAACGCCGGCGTGCGCGAGGCCTCCACTTCGCCCTGTTCGTTGTGGAGCCGTTCGCGGCGGCGGATCAATTCGAGCAACGCCCGGGCGAACGCCGGGCGTGGCGAACGCCTCGTAAAGCACGCCGGATGGCGCGTCGTCCGGCAGCGTCAGTTCCGCGACGCCGATCGCGCGGAACGGCCCGGCCGCGTCGCCGGCGGCAAACGCCAGCGGCAGCGCGATACAGTTCCGGATCGGCGTCCACATATTCCACCTGGAGCAACGCCAGCGCGGCGGCGGTTTCGTCCGGCAGCGGCACGTTGAAAACATTCCTTGAGCGTCACCAGTTTGATGGTTTTGGCCTGGCTGGAAAACCACGGCTGCGCCTTCAGGTAATCGGGCAGGACCGCCTCGAATTTCGCCCGCGGCCTTGCCGGCGAAAATTTCCTGCCAGTTTTCGGCGACGGCGATGGCCGGCAGCGCCGCCGGCGCGCCGCCTTCCGCTTTCGCGGCCAGCGGCTGCGGTTTGGGTTCGAGCGAGAACCAGAAAAAATTGTGCGGGCCGAGCGTGAGAAAATACGGCGCGTCCGTGATGGCCGGAAATTTCGTCCGGCCAAACAGCTCGACGGGCATCAGGTTTTTGAACGCCGACAAATCCAGTTCCACCGGCTGCGTGAAGCGCGAGAGGTTGGCGACCACGAGGATGGTTTCCTTTTCGTGGCGCAGGATGTAGCTCAAAATTTTGTGGTTGTCCGGCTGGAGAAATTCGCATTTGCCCTCGCCGAGCGCGCGCCAGCGTTTGCGCAGCGCGAGCATCCGGCGCATCCACCAGAGCAGCGAATGCGGATTGGCCAGTTCCTCCTCCACGTTGCAGGCTTCGTAGTGATAGGCCGGGATCGAGAATGATCGGCAGGTAAAGGCTCTGCGGATTGGCGCGGGAGAAGCCGGCGTTTTTGTCCGAACTCCATTGCATCGGCGTGCGCACGCCGTTGCGGTCGCCGAGATAAATGTTTTCGCCCAGGCCGATTTCGTCGCCGTAATAAAGCACCGGCGTGCCGGGCAGCGAGAAGAGCAGCGCGTTGAGCAGTTCGATGCTCTTGCGGTCGTTGTTGAGCAGCGGCGCGAGGCGGCGGCGGATGCCGAGGTTGAGCCGCGCCTTGATGCACCTGCGCATACATCCGATACATGTAATCGCGCTCCTCGTCGGTGACCATTTCCAGCGTCAGCTCGTCGTGGTTGCGGAGAAACAGCGCCCACTGGCTGGTTTCGGGAATCGGCGGCGTCTGCTCCAGAATGTCCACGATGGGCAGCCGGTCTTCCATGCGCAGCGCCATGAACAGCCGCGGCATCAGCGGAAAATGAAACGCCATGTGGCACTCGTCGCCGCGGCCCTGGCCGAAATACTTCACCGCGTCCTCCGGCCATTGGTTCGCCTCGCCGAGCAACATGCGGTCGCCGTATTTTTCGTCCACGTGCGCGCGGAGTTTTTTCAGAAAGGCGTGCGTCTCCGGCAGATTTTCGCAGTTGGTGCCCTCGCGCTCGTAAAGATACGGCACGGCGTCCAGCCGCAGGCCGTCCACGCCGAGGTCCAGCCAGAAATCCACCACCTTGATGATCTTCTCATGCACCTCCGGGTTGTCGAAATTCAGATCGGGCTGGTGCGAAAAAAAACGGTGCCAGAAATACGCCTTGGCCGCGTGGTCCCACGTCCAGTTGGAAACCTCCACGTCCTTGAAGATGATGCGCGTGTCCGTGTATTTTTTCGGCGTGTCGCTCCAGACGTAAAAATTCCGCCAGCGGCTGCCGGGCTTGGCGCTGCGCGCGCGCTGAAACCACGGATGCTGGTCGGACGTGTGGTTCAACACCAGTTCCGTGATGACGCGCAGGCCGCGCTGGTGCGCCTCGCGCAGAAAGGTTTTGAAATCGCCGAGCGTGCCATACATCGGATGCACGTCGCAATAATCGGCGATGTCGTAGCCGTCGTCCTTGAGCGGCGAGGGATAAAACGGCAGCAGCCAGATCGCCGTCACGCCGAGGTCCTTGATGTAATCCAGTTTCTCGCGTCAGCCCGCGAAAATCGCCCGTGCCGTCGCCGTCCGCGTCGTAAAACGCGCGGACATGGACCTCGTAAATGACGCCGCTCTTATACCAGAACGGCTCCTGGCCCAGACCGGCGCGGCTGCGTTTTGATATGCGGCATAAATCAATTGGCAAAACACGCTTAAAATCCAGCCTTGCGGACAAGATTCCTGCGAATCTGCGAAAAGTAAAATGCTTTTGGGTTCCGGTGGCAATTGGCATTTGCCATGATAGAAAATTAAATGTCTGGAAGGTTGTCACTGATGAGATCTTCATCGTCCGTTCTCGCGCAGCAGCCGCGCCAGTTGTGAATTGAATTTTTCCTCCGCGCAGCAATTTTTCCAGCGTCAGGTGCAGCCGGTAACGCCAGTAAAAATTCGGATTCGCCGGCACGTTGATGCGTTCGGCGTCCACGTCGGCGCGGCGCAGTTCGCCGTCCAGGCCGAGCAAATCCTGCAATTGGAAAATGCTCCACATCGCCGGCGACGCCAGATGCTGCCGCACGACGGCCTCGACGATTTCCGGCGTCGCCTCGCGCGGCGCTTCGCCGGGCAGGCCGAGTTCGCGGTTGAAAAATTTCTGCGTCAGCGCGCGGTCTTCCGTCCACCAGCCGCGGATGGTGCTCATGTCGTGCGTCGAGGGCGTGACCACGCTCAAATACGGCGCGTCCGCCGGGCGCGAAAATTCCGCGCCCAGCGCCTTGGGCATCCGCTGGATTTCCAGGCTCAACAAGCCGAGTCCTTCATCACGTCCGGCACGCACGCGGGCACCAGGCCGAGGTCCTCGCCGCAGATGAGCATGTTGGTGACGCGCTTGAGCGCCGGCAGTTTCTGCATCGCCTCGCGCATCCAGAAATCGTCCTGCCGCCGGAAAAAATAATCCACGTAAAGCTCGCGCAATTTCGCCTGCGTGTCCGGCGGCAGATTTTTGAACGACAGCGTCTGCTCCATCGCAAACCGGAAATGGAATTTTCCCTCCGCTTCCAGCAGGATCACGTTGCTGATCAAATTGAACAGGCCGGTTTTCAATTTCGCGTTGCGTTCGTCCGGCTGCAGCGCGGCAAAATGATTTTCCACCTGCCGCTGCGTGGCAAATTCCGGTTTCAACGAATAATTGCCCGCCGCCGTTCGCTGTCAGAAATTCGCGCCGGACGAATCCGCCTCGTTGCCGAACATTTCCGCGCAGCACGGCGTCGGTGATGAACGGTTGCGTCAGCCGGTCGCGGTCAAAGGTGAATTCCGCGCGCGGAAAATTCGTCCGGCTCAACCGGAATCGCCGGCACGAAATGGCCGAGGATGCCTTCGACCGCGTGCGCCGGGCTGCTCCAGATGCGGAAGAAGCCGAGGATGTGGTCAATGCGGAACGCGTCGAAATAATTTCCCATCTGCGCGAACCGCTGCTTCCACCAGGCGAAGCCGTCGGCGGCCATGCGCGGCCAGTTGTAGGTCGGGAAGCCCCAGTTCTGGCCGGTCGCGGAAAACGGGTCGGGCGGCGCGCCGGCCTGCATGTCCAGGTGAAACAGCTCCGGCTGCTGCCACGTGTCCGCGCCGTGGCGATAGACGCCGATGGCGATGTCGCCCTTCAAAACCAGGCCGGCGGCGTGGATGTGCGCCGTCGCGTCCTGCAACTGCAGGTGCAGATGAAACTGGACGAAAAAATGAAACGCGATGTCGTCGTTGTTTTCCGCCAGCGCGGAAATTTTTTTCGCGTCGAAAGTGCTGTGTTCCGGCCACTGGCTGAAATCCGCCGTGCCGAATTTGTCGCGCAAAAAACAGAACGCGGCGTAGGGCACGAGCCAGTGCTTGTTTTCCGCAAAGAACTTCTTGTATTCCGTCGCGCGGAATGTCGCGGCTTTCTGCGACGGGAAAATTTTTCGCAGAAATCCGAGCTTCGCCTGCATCACCGCCTCGTAATCCACGGCGTCCAGCGCGTTGAGCCGGCTGGCGTTCCGGCTCCAGTTCCGCCAGCAGCTTTTTGTTTTTCGCGCTCGGCGACGGCGGCGAGATTCAGATAAATCGGATGCAGCGCGAACGCGGAAATCGCGGCGTAAGGATACGAATCCTGCCAGGTGTGCGTCGCGCTGGTGTCGTTGATGGGCAGAAGCTGGATGAGTTTCAGGCCGGCTTTTTTGCCCCAGTCCGCGAGCAGTTTCAAATCGGCAAATTCGCCGACGCCGAAACTGTTTTCGCTGCGCAGACTGAAAACCGGAACGGCCACGCCCGCGCCGCGCCAGTGGTCCGCCGGCAGCCGCACGAAGCCGTCGTTGACGACCGTGTGTTTGCCCGGCGCGATTTCGTCGTGCAAAATCCGGTTCGCGCCGTCCTCGTAACGGACGAAGGCATTTTTTTCGACATCGAAAACGCCGTATTTGTAGGCGAACGGAAAAGGCTGCCCGCGCAAATCCAGTTGCACGGAGAAATAATCCTCGTCCGGCTTGCGGCCGAGCAGAACGGGCGACTGCGTGTTCCAATTGCCCAGCGCGCCTTCGCCGAGCAGGCAGACGGTCTGGCCTTTGGCCAGCAGCGGCGCCTTGACGCGGAAAGTGTGCGTGGGATTTTCCGGCGCGGCGGTTTTGACTTCCGTGAAATTTCCGGCGAGCAGAACTTTTTTGAACGGCGCGGTGTAAAAGGCATTTTCGATGTAGCCGGCATGGTTCCACGAATCAATGACCAGCAGTTCCTCGCAGTTGTAATTCGGCCGGAATCAAATCGCGGTCGCGGCCCCAGTCGGTGGTCTGCGCGCCGTCTGGATTGCGCAAGATGTAGGAATAATTCAGCGGCTTTTTGGTGGCGGCGGCAGGCAGCGGGAATCTTGAGTTCCCACGATTCGCGGTCGCGGTATTGCAGCGGCATCCGGCGGCGAACGGCTTGCCCCGTGAAAGACCGCGCTCCATTTCACGGGGCCAGTCGCCGGCCAGCCAGAGCGACTGGCCGGCCCGCGTGGCAAATCGGATGCGAAACGTCAAATTCATCACCCCGTTGTTCTGCGTCCAGCTTTTTGGATTCGCGGCGCTGGTTCAGCCGATGGTCGGCAGTTTTTTCGCGCGAGGCTTCGCTCAATTCGCGCAGCATCCGCCGCACGGTCGCCGGGCCGCTCAAATAATAGCGCGCCGCCGTGCTGGCCAGCGCCGACGCGCACGGAAAACGCCGTCGGCGGCAGCGCGCGGAACAAATCCTCGTCCGTCCAGTCGTCGCCGATGCCGAGGATGAAATCCGGCGTGAATTGCTTCAGCCATTCCAGGCCGGCGGTGCCCTTGTTGACGCCGGTGTTGCGGATTTCGATGACCTTGTTGCCCTCGAACACCTGCACGTCAATGTTGCGCGTGTAGCCGGCCAGGTCGTCCAGCAGTTCCTTGGCGCGCAGCGAGGCCTGTTCCGGGTCGGCGCGGCGGATAATGCCACGCGAGCGAAAATTCCTTTTCCTCCAGCAGCGCGCCCGGCAGGCGGTCCACGTAACAGTTGCAGAATCGGGCGCACGCGCTCCTTCCAGTCCGCCGTCATGGTCCTTCAACATCCGCCAGTCTGCGCCCTGGTTTCGCAGCCAGACGCCGTGTTCGGCGATCAGCGAAATCGGCAGTTTGCCGAACCATTCCTCAAGCGTGCGCCGCGGCCGGCCGCTGATGATGGCCACCTGGTTCGCCGGATCGGAACCGAGCGCGGTGAGCAGTTTCCATCAGTTCCGCGTCCGGCTGCGCCAGTTTGGGTTCCGTGTGCAAACGGCACCAGCGTGCCGTCGTAATCCAGCAACAACGCGCGGCGCGTCGGCGGCGCGATATTGCTGGATCATGCCGGTGCTAGGCCTTGCCGGTGAGCAGCCGCGCCTGGCGGGCCGCCTCGGTTTTCTGCGTGGACAGCAGCGCCTGCACGAAATCATCCGCCCAGCGGACGACGTTGTAGCGGCGCAGCCGTTCCTGCAACAGTTGGTTGCGCCGGATTTGCTCCTCGACCGGCATCGTCAGCGCCTGTTCCAGCGCCTTCGCAAAATCCTCGCGGTGAAACGGGTTGATGATGAGCGCCTCGCCCATTTCCTTGGCCGCGCCGGCCATCTCGCTCAAAATCAAGACGCCGGTCTGGTCGGGGCGCGACGCGATGAATTCCTTCGCCACCAGATTCATGCCGTCGCGCAACGGCGTGATGAGCGCCACGTCGCACAGCCGGTAGAGCGGCACGATTTCGTCGAACGTCAGCATGCGAAACTGATAGACCAGCGGCGTCCAATGGACGTTGCCGAAATCGCCGACGATGCGGCCGACCGTCTGCTCCAGTTCCAGCTTCATCGCCTGGTAGCTGTCCACGCCGATGCGCGACGGCGCGACGGAAATGATGAACACCACCTTGCCGTGCCATTGCGGATTGTTTTTCAAGAAGGTTTCGTAGCCGCGCAGCCGGTTGATGAGGCCCTTGGTGTAATCCAGCCGGTCCACGGAAAAAATCACCTTCTGCCCGACGCATTTCTGGCGCAGTTCCTCCACGCGCAATTCGGTTTCCTTGGACTTGGCGGCCTGCTCGAAACGCTCGAACTCCACGCCCATCGGAAACGTGTCCACCTCCACCACGCGGTCGCGCAGCGTCAGGCTGCCGAGCTGATGCTCATAACCGGACGTGCGCAGCACCGAGGTCAGAAAATCCCGCACGTAATCGTGCGTGTGAAAACCGATCAGGCTCGAGCCGAGCAGCCCCTCGATGATTTCCTCGCGCCACGGCGCGCGGCAGCATCCGGAAAATTTCCCAGGACGGAAACGGGATGTGCAGGAAAAAGCCGATGGGCATTTCCGGGAAATTTTTCGCGCACCAGCTTCGGCAGCAGCATCAGGTGGTAATCGTGAATCCACAGCACGTCGTCCGGGCGCAGCGCGTTCACCACCGCCTCGCCGAACGCGCGGTTGACGTTCCGGTATTCCTGCCAGTTTTCCTCCTCGTAATGCGTCAGCGTCGGGAAATAATGGAACAGCGGCCAGATGGTCTTGTTGCAGAAGCCGAGATAAAACCGGTCCATGCTTTCTTCCGGCAGATAAACCGGGCTGGACTTGAACTGCTGTTCGGCATAAGTCCGCACCGCCGCCTCGTGTTCCGGCGGGACGCTCGCGCCCGGCCAGCCCATCCAGAGATAATCCGGACGTTCCGCGCCATCCAGCGCCTTGCGGTCCAGATAACTCCACAGCCCGGTGGTCAGCCCGCCGGCGCTGGGCTTGAACTCCGGCGAACCTTCCTTGAACGACACCGTGAACGGCAACCGATTTGAAACAACCACCAAACGCATGATGAACCAATCTCGGATTTTTGCGGTTACTGTTCAAGCCATTCGTCCAAAAAATTTGAAAACGAGGCGACCAAAGTCGCAACGACCAATGAAATCAGCCGGGGCGGACGTTTGGCTTCCTGATCCTTTCCGCGCGCAGAATGCTTGAACCGCGCCGCGATTTTGGGGATATTTCAGCGGAGTGTTTGCCGACTCGCTATCCGGTTATTTCGGGAAACTGCCCCAGAACACCCGCAACATCCTGCAGACCTGCATTTATGGTGTCGCGGCGGGCCTGGCGGTGGTGACGTTCCAATTGTTGATCAATCTCCTGTATAACGCCACGTTCACGCAGTTGGCGGCGCAATCACCGTTCACTTTTTTAATCGGCAGTTTTTTCGTCATGGTGGGCACCGCGCTGGCGGCGGGTTATTTGCTCAATTCCTTTTGCCGGGAGGCGGCGGGCAGCGGCATCCCGCAGGCAAAGGCGGCGTTCTGGAAGGATTTCGGCGTCATCCCGTGGCGCGCGGTCTGGGTGAAATTTCTGGGCGGCGTGTTGAGCATCGGCGGCGGCAGCAGCCTGGGCCGCGAAGGTCCGAGCGTGCATGTCGCCAGCGGACTGGCGTCCACGCTCGCGGGACTGGCCGGCGAGGCGAAACAAAACCGGCGGCGCGCGACGGCCTCGGGCGCGGCGGTGGGCCTGGCGGCGGCCTTCAACACGCCGATTGCCGCGGTGACGTTCGTGCTGGAGGAAATCATCCAGGACCTGAACAGCAATCTGCTGGGCAGCGTGCTGCTGGCGTCGGTGATTGGCGCGCTGCTGGTGCATGGCCTGGTGGGCCGGCAGCCGGCCTTTTCCATTCAAACCATCGAAACGCCGACGTGGCGGGCGTATTTGTTGACGCCGTTTGCCGCGGCGCTGGCCAGCCTGGCGGGTGTTTTCTTTCAGAAGGCGTCGCTCGATTTGCGGGCGAAGCAAATGCAATGGCGGAAACTTCCCGGCTGGCTCAAACCCGCCGTGGGCGCGGCGCTCGCGTGGGGCATCGGCGCCAGCGTGTTTTTCCTGACCGGCCACCTCGGCGTGTTCGGTCTGGGCTACGGCGACCTGACCGCCGGGTTGAACCAGCAGTTGCCCTGGAAAATCGCCGGCGTGCTCCTGGTGGCAAAACTGCTGGCGACGGTCCTGTGCTACGGCTTCGGCGGTTGCGGCGGGATTTTTTCGCCCACGCTGTTTTTCGGCGGCATGAGCGGCCTGCTGCTGGCGGGCGTGGTCGGGCTGGTGACGCCGCTGCCTTCAGAGGACACCATCACACTTGCGATTGTCGGCATGAGCGCCTGCCTCGGCGCGGTCGTGCGCGCGCCGGTGACGGGCATCCTCATCGTGTTTGAAATGACGCATGAATTTTCCCTCGTGCCGGCGCTGATGATTGGCGCGCTCATCAGCCAGGCCATCAGCCGCCGGATGACGCGCGCGAATTTCTACGACGCCATCCTGGAGCAGGACGGCCACAAGCTGGAAAAATTGCTCCCGCCGCGCGATTTGCGGAGCTGGCAAAAGCTGCCCGTCTCGGCGATTGCGAATTTCCAACCGGTGGTTCTGTCCAGCCTGGAACCGGCCGAGGTGGGGAAAATGTTGAAGACGCACGCCTTCACCTGTTTCCCGGTAATGCAGGCGGGCGAACTGGCCGGCATCGCGACGCGCGCCGAATTGACCGGGGCGCTGGCCGAAAAACGCGCGCCGAAGCTGGGGCCGATCATCCGTTGCGAACCGCGCCAGACCATCCGGGAATTGCAGGCCCGGCTCATCGAATCGCCGACCGGCATGGCGCTGGTCTGCGACGCCGCCAGCGGCAAGCTGCTCGGCCTGGTCACGCTGCACGATTTGCTCCGCGCGCAGATCAATGCCGCGCAGAGCAGCCCCTGACCAGAGGGCGCTTTTGCCTTTCTCAAATCGCGGAAGGCATGCCGATTCCGAGGCGTGATTCTTCCGTTAAAACCGAAATTGTCCGCCGTCCACGGAAAATTCCCCGCTTCGCGTGAGTCGTATCGTCGCTGGCTTCAACCGGGGCCAGGAATGTGCGGATTGACGATTACTGACGCAGTTATTTCAGCGCCCTGGTGGGCGGGAGGTGGAATTGTTTGCGGGGGCCGACGTTGGCCGGGTCGCCGGGGGGCCAGATGGTGTCCGCCGCATATTGAATCTGGCGGCGCAATCCGGCGATCTCCTTCACCTTGGCTTCGAGCAGGGCGTGGGCGGCCTGTTTGTCGCCTTGTCCGCCGGTCTGGGTGGTCTTGGTGTCCTTGTAGGTCTGGAGCGCGGCGGCAAGGGCGGCGGTGTCCGCCGTTTTTTGTCCGGGCAGGGTGTCGGTGGCCAGTGACTTGATGATGGCGGTGGCGTAGCCGACCAGCACGGGACGGTTGGCGTCAAGGTTTTCGCCGATGAAGTATTGTTTGCGGCCGGGATCGCCGGCGGGGTATTTGCGTTTGGCGCGTTTCTGGACTTTGCTGATCTGGGCGAGGAGCGCCTTTTGGGCGATGGCCTCCGCGTTGGTGGCGGTTTCCTTGCCGGCGGTGTCGCCGGTGATGTTGCCAATCAGGACGTCGGCCTCGCCGATCCTGGCGGTGACGCCGTTCAAGAATGCGGCGTCAATTTCCTCGTCCGCCAGCGCGGCGGCAAAACCGTCTTGCAGGGCGAGGGCAACGAGTTGTTCGGCCAAATCCAATTCGCCGAGCAGGGCCTTGTCGAGGGGCAGGTGCGAGCGTTTGGATGGCTGTGGTTCGGGCGTGGGAGCTGGAGGTGTTGGATCACTCATGGTTAAGAATATAAAAGCCTCAAAAAGAAAACGCTTCGCAATTCTTGGCGGACAATTGACTTCCTTTGCCACAGCCAAAAGCCGGGAAGCGTTGAATCCGAATTCCGAAGCGGCCATTTGAAAGCAACTGCGACGCCCCGTCGCCGCCGGGTGGAAGCAACGCCCTCGTCGCAACTTTTCCCGCAATCGGATATGCGGCGCCTGCTGGCGACGGAGGCGTCGCCAACACCATTCTGCGACGAGGCGTCGCAGCTACGCGCCAGCCCACTCCGGTTTTGGACAGGGGCAAGCCAATGACCAGCCGCCAGATCGGGATTGGTGGTAAAGACGTCTGGTTTTGAGACTGCGACGGCCGTTTTTGGCCAAGCCATTGAAAAACATGGCATTGCCATATCCCGAAATAATTTCGCCGTATCCCGGATGCGTTTCGCCACATTCTGACAACGGTTCGCGACATCCCGGCGGCAGAAATCCATATCCCGGCGGAGCTTCGCCAAACCCGGACAGGATTTCGCCACATCCCGACGAAAACAATCCACATCCCGGCCAAAAGCTGCGACATTCCGGCCGGATTTCGCCACACGCCCACAAGACTTCGCCACTTTCCGACTGCGTCCAGCCAAATTCCGGCGGCGCTTCGCCATGAGCCGAAGCGTCAGCGCGATTGTTTCCCGCGTGTGCGGGAATATCTTTCGTGCCGCGCCTTCCGGTGGGCCTCCATCTTGCTTGCTTTGCCGGTTGGTTTGTTGTGCGCCGGCTTGAATTTGCGCACCGGCTCGATGGTTTTGGGGCGGGCTTTCGGCACCAGCACGATCGGGCAGCCTTCGTAGCCGAAGGCGGTGCGCAATTCGGAAGCCAGATGCTTTTTGTATTGCTCGGAAAACAATTCGTCGCGGTTGACGAACAGCAGGAACGTGGGCGGCGCCTGCCGCACTTGCGTCGCGTAGAAAAATTTCAGGCGATGGCCGAGCGAGCTGACGGGCTGGCGGCGTTCGACGGCGTCGTGGATGGTGCGGTTCAAAATCGCCGTCGGGATTTTCTGCCGCAATTGCGCGGCGACATAGCGGACGGCCTCCAGCAGCCGGTCCAGATGAAAACCGGACTTGGCCGACGTGAAAATCACCGGCGCGTAATCGAGGAAAAACAATTTCCGCTGCACCCACTCGGCAAACTCGCCGAGCGTGGTCAATTCTTTTCCCTGGCCTTCGGTGCGTTGCTGGCGATTGCGCCGCGCGATTTCCTCTTCGCGCGCCTGAAGAACCTCGGCCTGGAACAAATCCCATTTGTTGACGACGACGATGCAGGCCTTGCGGTTCTCGACGATGACGTCGGCGATTTTTTTATCCTGCTCGGTGATGCCGGCGTCAGCATCAATCACCAGAACCGTGATGTCGCTGCGCGCGATGGATTCCTCCGCGCGCTGGACGCTGAAAAATTCGATGGAATCGTCCACCCGCCGTGTCTTCCTCATCCCGGCGGTGTCAATCAAAACGTATTTCTGCCGGACGCCATCGGTTTCCACCTCGAACGGCACGTCAATCGCGTCGCGCGTCGTGCCCGGAATCGGCGAGACGATGACGCGCGAGGATTGCGTGAGGGCGTTTATGATGGAAGACTTGCCGACGTTCGGGCGCCCGACGATGGCGAGTTTCAAGGCGGAGTCCACAGTCTTCAGTCCACTGTCCCCAGCCGGCTCGCCGGCCGGACTGTGGACTGTGGACTGTGGACTGGCGGCTGGCAGCAACGCCGTTGCTTCATTCATCAAATTTTGAATGCCTTCGCCGTGAATCGCGCTGACGGGGAAGATTTTGTCAAAGCCGAGCTGGGAGAATTCCGTGGCCGCGCCTTCTAGCCGGTGGGTGTCCACCTTGTTGACCGCGACGAACACCGGCTTGCCGCTTTTGTGCAGATGCTGCGCCACTTCGCGGTCGAGCGGCACGACGCCTTCCTGCACATTGACGACGAGGATGATGGCGTTCGCGGCTTCAATCGCGAGTTCCACCTGTTCGAGCGCGGCCTTGAGGATGACATCGTCGGATTTCTCGCGGCGCAGCAGGCCGATGCCGCCGGTGTCCACGAGCGTGAACGGGCGGCCCTGCCATTCCGCCTCGGCGGTGATACGGTCGCGCGTGACGCCGGGCTGGTCGTGGACAATCGCGATGCGCTTGCCGACGATGCGATTGAACAGCGCGGATTTGCCGACGTTTGGCCGTCCGACGATGGCGATAAGATTTGACACGCTGGTAGGATAGGAAACTTCACCACCGCAGGAAATCAAAATGAAATCGTGACAAGCGCGTGGGTTACGCGACCGCCAGACTTTGGCCGGCGTGTTTCAGCACGGCTTCGACGTGTTCGCGGCTCACGCCGGAAAAATGGTAATGCATGGTTCATGCGAATTTCGGCTTAAGAGCTATGATCGTTCTGTAAGTTTGACCGCAGTGCCATACGCCAACACCTCGGCTACTCCCGGAGCAAATTCTGTTGCATCATATCGAAAGGCAATAACGGCGTCGGCACACATTGCTTTCGCCTGTTCTATCATCCGGTCAAATGCTTGCTTGCGTGTTTCTTCACAAATGCTGGCGTAAGATTCAATGTTTCCACCGACAATTTGTTTAAGTTGACCAAACGTCCCTTGAATAATGTCTGGTGAACGAACTACAATTCCACGGGCCACGCCGATATAGCCTTCGATGGTGCGGCCTGAAATCTCATTTCCGGTCGTCACAATTACAGAGCCGGTTCTACTGCCCATTAACGTTGGAGTTGTTGGAATGGTCGCCATAGTCTCTTCGCCGCAGTGTGGACAAATGATGGTGCTTCCCGCTTGAAAAAGACTGGAGTCAAACTCGATTCGTTTACCACACCACTGACACGGACAAACAACGTTAGTTTCCATAGGCAATTCCTTTTCTTTGTTCCAAGACTATCAAGCAACGCATTTCCCCATCAAACTTCTCGCGCGGCGAACCCAGACGCGGTCGCGCTTGCGCTGGAACGCCGGCGCGTGCTGGTCGTCGCTGACAACGTCCTTCAATTCCGCCCGCGCCAATTTCGGACTGGTTTTTGGCGATATAAAGCTCGGCCAGTTGCACCTTGGCGCGCGGATAGGAATGGTTTTGCGTGATGTGCTGCCAGTATTGCAGCGCGTTGTCGGTCTCGCCCAGAGCGGTGAGCGTTTCGGCCAGCGCCATCATCGTGTGGCCGTAATCGTGGTCGGGCTTTTCGTTCATGACGCTTTCAAGCAGCGGGCGCGCCTCGGCGGGACGATTCAGCCGGACGAGGCATTGGCCCAGATGCGCGCGGGAGTCAATGTCGGCCGGGTCGCGTTCGAGCGCGGCGCGGTAGCATTTTTCCGCCTCGGCCAGTTGTCCGCGCTGGAAATAAACGTCGCCGAGCTGGAAATGGTGGTAGGCGTTGTCGAGGTGATGAATCTGCGCCTGCAATTCCTTGATGCGCTTGCGGCTGCCTGCGCCGGGCAGTTCAAATCCGCGCATTGCGGACGGCGTCGCCCGATAGACGAAGAAGAAATATAAAATCGCCGAAATGCCCCAACCAATGACGATGAAGACAGCCCAAAGCCATTCGCCGTTGCGAATCGCGTGAATGAGCATCCAGATTTGAAAGACCGTTACGACCAGCAACCACGGGTTGTGAATCACATAATCGGGATTCAGCACGTTCGTAATCAGCGAGGCGAACATGGCGCGAAGATTAGGCGCGCGGGCGGCTTGATGCAATCAAACTTCAATCCACGCCGCCGGTCTGGTAAAAATCCGCATGGCGAAAATCAGCAAAAACGCGGGCAAGCTGCGCCGCGCTTATGACCTAATGTGCGCACGGGCCGGCCATCAGCATTGGTGGCCGGGTGAAACGCCGTTTGAGGTCTGTGTCGGCGCGATTCTCACGCAGAACACGGCCTGGACGAACGTCGAGCGCGCCATCCTCAATCTCAAGGCAGCACACATGATGGAGCCGGGAAAAATGTATGCCTTGCCGGAAGCGAAACTGGCGCAATTGATCCGGCCCGCCGGCTATTTCAACGCCAAGGCGCGGCGGCTCCGGTCGTTTTTGCGCGTGCTGGTGGAAGAATGCAGCGGCGATTTGAAAACACTTTTCGCCGGAGAAACGTCAGTCGTGCGCGAACGGCTGCTGGCGATCCACGGCGTCGGGCCGGAGACCGCGGACAGCCTGTTGCTTTACGCCGGCGGGCATCACAGCTTTGTGATTGACGCTTACACGAAACGGATTTTCTCCAGACACGATTGGAGGCAAAGCGGAAAGCAGAAAGTGGAAAGCGGGAAAAAAAGCGAAGCCAGCTACGACGAATTGAAATCACTTTGCGAGTCGGCGCTGAACCAGGACTCCGGCGCCGCACGGCTGGATTATTGGCAGGATTACCACGCGCAACTGGCGATCGTCGGCAAGCATTTCTGCCGGAAACGCGCCCCGCGCTGCGAGGAATGCCCCCTCAAGCCGCTCTTGCCGCGAAAGGCAAAGTTTTCAGTTTAACTGGAAAATTTACTGCGGCGGGCCGGCTTCGGGCACCGTGCGGTAATAGCGCAACGGATTCGCCGCGGCGTCCGGATCCACGAAGTCAATGCTGCCGTTGACGACCTGGTTGGTGCAGATGGGCGTCCAGTTAATCAGGTCGGTGGAATATTCGACGTGGAACCACGCGCCGTCGGGACCGGCGGCGGCGAGGTTGAAGGCGGAACCCGGCACGATGCCGGTGGCCGCCCGCGGCGACTGGCTGTCCAGAATGATGGCGGCTGCGGCGCGCGGGTAACCGAGCAGATAATTGGTGCCCATGGTATCGGGAACCAGTTTGAGAACCACGGTGCTGGTGATGTCCGGCGGGCCGTCATCGAGCGGCACGATGGTGATGTCCGCGCGGAGCGCCCCGGCGGGAATGGTGACGGCACCCGGCAATGTCACATAGTCAACGCCGTTGGTGGCGGTGCCGCCGATCGCGTAGGCGACGTCAAGGTCGCCGTTGGTGTCGCCAAACCGGAACACGCTGAACGTGGCATTTTGGGGACCGCAGTTGGTAAAGAGATGAAAGACAGCATCGGGCGCAACCCAATTGCTCCAGGTCGCTGCGGGAGCGACCAGTCCGGGCCATGTCCAGCAGTTAGTGCCTTCGATGGCTACCGGGTCGGTGGCAACGATGCGGACGATGGCTGGCCGGTTGGTCGGCGGCGGCAATGACGGCAGAATGCTCACGAGCACCGGATTGGAGGTCGTGGACAGGCCGCCGTCATCGCTGGCAACGGCCGTCAGAGGAATGTTGACGCCCACCGGTGGATTGGTCCAAGTCAGTTCCCAGAAATTGGTTGGTGCAACGATGAGAATGGGCGGTTGGACCGGGCCGGGCGGCAAAGGCGGCGGGACGGCAGTTACCGGATGGCCAAAGCCAATGCTGGTGCCGCTGGCAAAAAATTGGACCGACGCCACGGAAGCATCTAGGTCAGCCGCGAAGGCGAAAATGGGAATCTGCATCGGCGCGCGAAAGACGGAGCCGTTGGGCGGGCTGATGAGGCGCACGACGGGCGGGAGATTGGTCGGCGGCAACTGGACCGTGATTTTGACCGGGGCGGAAGTGGTCGCGGCGCCGGCGTTGTCCGTGGCCACGGCGGTGAGGATGTAATTATTTGTCGGCACGTTCTGCCAGTTGAAGAAATAGACCAGCCCCGTCACGCCGCCCATGCCCGGCGGGTCGAGCACGACCGGCAGTCCCCGGCCCAGATCGGCGCCATTGGCGAAGAATTCCACGTTGCTGACGGAGCCGCCCGCATCGTAGGCCTTGGCAATAAGCGGGATGTTGGCCGGCGCGTTGAACACCGCACCGTTGGCGGGATAGGAAATGGCCACGACAGGCTGCGGATTGGTTGCCGCAATAAACACCACCGCCCGGCTGGGCGAGCCGATTTCGTAATTGACCGGAGTCAACAACGGCGAATTGGTCAGAGTCAGCACGACCGTCCTGGCCGCGTTCGCCGACGGCGGATTGGTCAGCGGCGTGATAAGGATGGTGGTGGAAGTCGTGCCGGCGTCAATGGTCACCAGATGTGGCGGAATCGCCGCGTAATCCACGCCGTTGGATGCGGTGCCGCCGAGGTCATACCACACATTTAACGTCGCATCCGTGCTGCCCGACCGGAAGACCGTAAACACGCCGGAACTGGCCACCGTCGCAATCGGCTGGGTCGCCTGCACGGTGACGACCGGGACCAAACTGTTTTGGGCAATAGTGCTGGCGGCAAGCGTCAGTGCAAAACAAAATACGGCTAAACCTGTCTTTGCCAGTGCGGGCTGATGGATCTTTTTCATGTGTCAAATCCTTTCGTTCAATTTCGTCAGCAGGGCTGATTCGACAATAGCAACTCAACCACACAACGCCTGGAAAGTCAAGGCCACCCCCGGCTCTGGATTGAGATTTCACACAAATTTCACCCGCGGCTCCAGCCGGGCAGAACGAGAAAGCAATTCAGATGCCGGTCTTTTGCCCGAGCAACAGGTTCATCTGGCGGAGGCGGTCGGCCAGGACCTTCATGACGTGGGTGGCGAAGAAGGGATTCAACTGGACGAGATGCAGGAACCGGCGCTGGTCAATCTTCGCGAGCCGGGAAGGTTCCCGGGCGATGACGGTGGCGCCGCGCGGCGACTGGTCAATAAGCGTCATCTCGCCAAGAATGGCGCCGCGCGTGGATTGCTCCACAATCTTGTCTCCTATCATCACGTTCATCGCGCCTTCAAGCAGAACAAACATGGCGTCGCCGGGGTCGCCCGCCCGGAAGAGCACGTCGCCGGGCGCAAGATTCTTTGTGTTGTTTTCGTGGCAGAACAAATCCTCCGGATTCATCAGGCAGAGATCAGGTCACGACCGGGCAGCGGCAAGTTACAACTGGCTGACGATTTAGGCGCAGCCCCGCTCACGGCACCCGCGGGAAAATTGTGTTCGGTTCGAGACCGCGAAGGAAAACGGCGGGTTAATGATGTCCACCACCACCGCCATGGTATCCACCACCGCCACCGCCGTGATAACTGTCGCCACCACCGTGGTATCCGCCGTAATAGCCGCCATGATAGCCGGAGTAATTATAGCTGCCCCAGCCAAACGAAAGGGACAGAGCCGGCCATCCGTTGTAATACCCGCCATAGTAAGGATAATAGTAATACGGGGTGGCGCCATAATACCAAGTGTTATACCGATAGGTCTGCGTGTCGGGAATGACGTAAACTGTGGACGATTGAACCGGCGCAGCGTAAGTCGCCACCGGCTGCGATGTGGCTACAGGCGGCGCATAACTGGCGTTTGCGCTTGGCGCGGCGGTCGAGGCGGCTTCGTTGGAAGCGGCCAGCCGGCCGCGCTGGTTCAGCATGGCGTTCAACACGGTGTCGGACGCGCCCTGCTGCTTGAGATAAACAATTTCGCTCGCCTGCAGGGCATAGACGGTGCCGGAATTCTGTATGTAATTGACGATGATGCCGTCGCTGACCTTGGCCTGCACCAGTTGCAGGACTTGCGGCACGCCGTAGGAAAGCTCCGGCGCGGGCTGGCTCGCGGGGACAGATTGGGCGGCCGGGGCAGCGGTGGGTTCCTGCGCGGCGGCATTGCCTGCGGTGAAGGCCAGTGTGGTCATGGCTGCAACAGCCAGAAGCGATCTTTGAAAATATCCACTTTTCATAACAGCACCTAAAGATTCAACACCGGAAGTTCGCGCTAGTTGCGCCGGTTGTCAACTGCGGAAAGAGTGCGGCTTACCGCTTCTCCCGGCGGCGGAAATCCCGCTCCCGCCTCTTCATTTCGGCGCACAACAATTCCTCCGCCGACCAGCCGCGCGACTGGGCAGACGCCGCCAGTTCAAACAGCTCCTTCGCCAGCGTGGACTTCCCGATCTTGCGTTTTGAAACAAGGCGGTCCGCTTGGCGGCCGTCCGCATCGTGGCCGTCCGCAAGGACCATGCGCGCTTTCTTCACCAGTTTTTCCGCGCGCAGCAGGGCGGGCAGATGTTTTGAAATGCCGTCAAACGCGGAATGACGCGCGTGTTTCGTCCCGTGCTTCTCGGCGCGCTTGATTTTCTCCCAATTCGCCCAAACCTCATCCACGTCCTTGACCTTCGTTTTGCCGAAAACGTGTGGATGGCGGCGGATGAGCTTCTCCACCAGCACGCGGCAAACTTTTTCAAAATCAAACGCGCCGCGCTCGCGGGCGAGCTGGCAGTGGAAGACGACCTGCAACAGCAAATCGCCGAGTTCTTCGGCCATCTCGTGGTCGTCGCGCGCCTCGATGGCGTCAATCAATTCATAGACCTCCTCGATGGCATGGCGGCGCAGCGTCATGTGGCTCTGCTCGCGGTCCCACGGGCAGCCCGTCGGAGAGCGCAGCTTTGCCATGACTTTGAGAAGCTCGGCAATTGCGGAATTCGGCTTCATTGACGATATACGATATGCGATTTACGCGCCGGTTTGCCAGAAGACTCGTCAATCGTAAATCGTGAATCGTAAATCACAAAATCACCAAGTCATCCCGATGGACGAGTTCTTCCTTCGGCAGTTTGCGGGCGCGGACGGCGGCGGAATCGAACCGGGCGATGCCGCGCGCGAATTCCGTCCCATCCAGGTCGCAAATCCGCACCACGTCGCCCGCGACGAATTCGCCCTCGCACCGCGTGACGCCCGGCGGCAGAAGGCTCTTGCCCTTCTCGCGCAAGGCCAGCTTCGCGCCGTCGTCCACGAACAGCGCGCCCTGCGGGTGATGAAAAAACGCGATCCAGCGTTTCCGGCTGTGCAATTTGTTCGGCTGCGCGACGAACAAAGTGCCTTCTTTTTCGCCGGCCAGGATCTTCGCCAGCACGTTCTTCTTTTTTCCGGAGGCGATGACGAGCGGGATGCCGGAGCGGATCACGATTTTGGCGGCTTCAATTTTGGATTTCATGCCGCCCACCGCCGTCTCGCTGTCCGTCCCTCGCGCGATTTTCTCCAAATCCGAATCAATTTTCTCGATGAGCGGTATCGTCCTCGGGTTGGCCTTGCCGAAATTCTCGATGACGCCGTCCACGGTTGTCAGGATCACCAGCAAATCGGCGGGCAGCAGCGCGGCGACCAGCGCGGACAATTTGTCGTTGTCGCCGAACTTGATTTCGGTGAACGACACGGCGTCGTTTTCGTTGATGACGGGCACCACGCCGCGGCCGAGCAGGGTGACGAGCGTGTTGCGCGCGTTGAGATGGCGCTCGTGGTGTTCGAGATCGTCGTGGGTCAGCAGCACCTGCGCGACGTGCAGGCCGTGCGCGGCGAACAGTTTTTCGTAAAGGGTCATGAGCCGCGACTGGCCGACGGCGGCGCAGGCCTGAAGCTCGGCCAGTTCGGCGGGCCGTTTTTCATAACCCAGCGCGCCCATGCCGGCGCCGACCGCGCCGCTGGTGACGAGCACGATTTCCTTGCCGGCCTGGCGCAACGCGGCCATTTGCGCGACGAGCTGCTCCAGTTGCGTCGGGTCGGGCTGCTTGTGGCTGTCGGTAAGCACGCCCGTGCCGAGTTTCACGATGAGGCGGGCGGCGGATTGGAGCGCGGCGCGATGCACGGAAGGAAGTTAGAAAAAAAACCGCGCGCGAAAAAGGCGAAAATGGCCGTGGTCAACTCGTTCTTGCGTTTCAATCCAGTGCGCAATTTCCGCGCGCGTCCGAACCGCTCTCACGTTCCGCCGAACCTGGTTCACGTTCCATCGAAGCGCGTCCACGCGGCTCGGAGTTGACTCCACGCACCTCCCAGCCGCGTTCACGCACATCTGAACTGGGTGGACGCAGCTCCGAGGAGCGTTCACGCACATCCGAACTGCGTCCACGCAGGTGCAAGCCGCGTCGCGCATGTGAATAACAGGTTCAATTGCAATGAATTGGCTAAATACCAGCCGGTTTCCAGGTGGGGCGGGCAATCCTCTGTCCGCCGCCGATTGCCAAACAACGGCGCGCATGGAGTGACGCGCCCTGCCAAAGCCAAACCGCCCGCTTCCGGAATCCGAAAGCGGGCGGCGTGAGCCATTCCAACCATCAACTCTCAACTATCAACCTTCCCCTATTTCGCCCCGGCTTGGTCGTCTTTGGCCTTCTTGTTGGCCCTGCGGGTGGCCACGGCCTTTTGATAAAGCGCTCCCAACTGGTCGGCCACCGGCTTGAGGCCGGGCGTATTCTTGGCGGCGGTTTTGACGTATTTATGCGCGTCCGAACTGTCAGCCATCAGGAGCGAGCCGAGCTTCATGTGCGTGTCGTCAATCTTGGAGGCCAGTTGCGCCGCCGTCGTGTTGATGTCCCCCATGACCTGGAACAGGTCCATGCGCGAGGCAAATCCCGGCGAGTCGAAACTGGCGGGCATGATCGCGGGGTTGTTCTGGGCGGCTTGCAGGCTGTTCTCGATGTAGGACTGCCGTTCGGGGCCGGCCTTGGGCATCTCCTTGCGCTGCGTTCCAGAGAGGGGTTGCAGGAATGGCAGCTTGGACTCGATGATGGCAAAGGCGGCCTTGATGGCGGTGAGGTCATCGGCGCTTAATTGGGCGGTGCCGATGTCATTGTTGGTCATATAATTTTCCTCCGGAACCATGCCGCTTCACGTTCGCAGCTTGTGCCGGCGTCTTGTTGGCTCCGGCGACAGGCGTTGTTCCACGCTGGCGGCTTTGGCTCATGGTTGTTTTGATAACGCAGTCAATAATATGGAATCCACCGCCCGCGGCTCGCCGGTTTTTGTTAATCTGTGGACATTTTTTGTTTTCTATTTTTGGGGTTGCCGGCTTTGTTTGGCCGCCAGTATGTCGAAATCATGTGCCAGAATCGTGTCTATAGGGCAAATCATGTGGTGGTGGGTAAGTTTTTATTGACTTTACAATTAGCCTATTGTAATGGTTTGGCCAGTTAAAGTAGCAGGTTATTGCCGCCTGCAAAAGCTCAAAGGTTACTCGAATTGACTTGTAAGGGGGAAAGTTACCCTTGTTGTTTAAGGATAACATTGCAGTCGTAATGCCGTTGATTGGTATCGAATGTGATGAAAACTTGGAATGGAGTATTCATTCAGGCGGGAAGTCATTGCTGTCGGGACCGGCAGGGTTCCCGCGCCGCCCGGATTTCCACCCTCTTGCCAGCCCATTCCAATCCAGCACGTCTTTGTTCCCGTCCTCGAAAATCAACCGAAAGACAAAAATGCCGCTGTGGTTTCACGAAACGGTTACCGCGCGAATGACTGATGTGCAAATGTCGCTTCCTTATCGGGCACAACGGCTTTCGTATGTCTATGCTTGGGCTTCGCTGCCTCTCTATTAAAGATTATGAAACGCTCTTTTCTCATACTACTAATAGGTATCATTGGCATTGTAGTTATTTTTTTGTTAAAACCAAAGCGACCGATTGCAAATGAATCGCCAGTAATGCCAACACCGATTGTGACAAGTCTAAATGCTGCGGTTGAACAAACAAATAATTCTACAGCGAGCACGGTAACACAGGCAATTTCAACCGCCGTAGCTTCTGCACGCCCGCAAAACCTTATCGATGCCATTCAAATACAGGACATAGCGGAGTGGACAAGCGCCATACCAAATCTCACCCTTTCGCATCATTTTCGTGATGATAGTTCATGGGTTATGGCAGAAATTGATGCTACAAATCCTCCGAAGATAACTTTAACAGGGGCAAACGGAGATACTATTCAATATGCTGCTGACTTCATTGGTATTGAAGTTACGATCGATCAAATCCAAAGGATTGATTTACATTCTCCAAAAATGAACATTGACGATATTCGGCAATTAGGAAATCAGTTATTAAAAATGATGGGCAAAGATACAGCAGGATTTAACACCTGGTGCGACAAAGTCGGTAATAGATGGATGGATCAACCTGAATACAGTTCTGGCAACGCTAAAGCTCCAAACAGTGATAAAACCTACGCTTTTAGCGCGCACCCGACCTTTAATAATGACAAGCCTTGGTATATCTATTTTGTAATTGCTGGCAAATAGTATGGTTACTCCATAATTGAATTGTAAGCGTCGCGCCAAGCACCTCTAACATGCGCAAAGGGTTCAATGGTCTGCACGCCGTGGTCACCGAGCGATTAGGTGAGGAACCGCGAGCGGGCGCGCTGTTTGTGTTCAGCAACCGGGGGCACACGCGGATCAAAATCCTGTGCTGGGACGGCACGGGGTTATGGGTGCTGACCAAGCGGCTGGAGCAAGGAACGTTCTCCTGGCCGAAACACGTGGAGTCGGGGACGACCAAAAAGGTGTCAGTCAATGGTATTGACACATTTCCCTCGGGACGGAAGAATTTGGAGCCAAAATGATGAAGGAAAGTTTCCGGCGTTGGACTCCCGTTAGAATCCGAGCTGCTTGAGGGCGTCCAGCCCCGTTTTCTTCTGGCCGACCAGCGAGTCGAAAAAGCCGTCGCTGTGCAGGGCGATGTCCGCTGCCAGGCCCAGGAGGTCTGTCTGCGACTTCACGTTGGGGACGACCAGATTGTCAATCCCGATGGTCTGCTCGCGATTGTTCCGCTGGTTCTGGAGATCAATGAATTTCACCTTGCCGATGGAGACGTTCAACATGTCAATGCCCTTGAAGTCGAAGCCGGATTGCTTTTTGAAATCGGCCAGGGCATTGGTGCTGCTGCCGCCGCCGCCGGATTTCTTTGACGGTGGATTGAGGTTGGGCATGAAAATATTCGTCTGGCCGGCCTGGTTCTTCACAATGTCCAATTCGCCGAGATTGAAGCGCAGGAGCGTGAGGTGAATCTCGTTTTTGCGCAGCGCGTTGAGGTCATATTCGGCGTGGATTTCCGGGATGTCGAGGAACGGCGTGCCGCCGAAGGCCGGCGGATTGTAGAGCTTGAAGTTTTGAATCTCGACACTCGGCGAAAACAGCGCGAGATGGAATCGGCCGATCTCCGCGTCCATGCCGGTCTGCGCGCGGATCTGGCGCTCAATCACCACGCGCAGGATCGAGTTGTAGGACAACAACAGGATGACGACGGCGACCACCACCAGCGCCACCGCGGCGATAATCAACCGGAACAGCCATTTGAAAAGCGATTTCATCATTTGCGATTTACTCGTGTGCCCAGATTGTGAAACAAATCGTAATTCGTAATTCGTAAATCATAAATCTCAAATCGCGACGTCCTCCGGCCGGACCTCCAGGCATTCGTCCTGGTCCTCCCAGACGGCGGCGGCGTAGGAATTCAGCAGTTTCGGGGCGAGCTCGCGGCCCGCGCGCGCGAGCATTTGTTCCGCCTGCTCGGCCGCGTTCTCGTAGGCCGCGTCATAATTGCCCGCGCGGCGGCGTTGATGATCGTCCCAGTGCGCGACGGCGTGGACGGGTTCGTATTGTTGCGCCCAGGCATCGAGTTCGGCGCGGATGTCGGCGGGGATTTCCTCGAACGGCACGAGCGTTTCGTTGCAATGCTGGCAGATGAGGCCGGACTCGCGCACGTCACGCGTGAGCAGCGGCAGGGATGGCGCGCGGCAGCACGGGGATTCCGTGTAGGCCGCCGGCGGCGTGGCGAGGCGTTTGAACCAGATTTGCCGGTCGTGCGCGAGTTGCGCCCCGAGCCGGTAGGCGCCCACGAGCGGATGCGACAGCCGCCACACGCGGCCTTCCAGTTCGCCGAGCGTCTGCGCCAGCCAGCGCGCCAGCGTGAGGTCGTCCCAATCCTGGAACGCCCGGCCGTATTCCTTCCAGAGCGCGTCGAGCGGCGATTCCGATTCAAATGCCATGCGTTCAGGATGGCGCGGCGGGAAAGTTTTGTCGAGCGGCGGGAATTGATCATTCGGTCAAAAAATGCTCTCGCCGCGTGACAGATTTGAGAACACTATTGGAAAGCGTTATGCTGTGTAGAAACGGCGCTGGTTCAAGGCGCGATCAGCGTCCTGCAAAAAACGCAAAGCCTTTAACAACAATTGTGGAGCAGCCCCCCGGCGCGGCGGCGATTATTCGTAAGCGAAAAACTTTATGCTGGAGACACTTTTATATCCGAAGTCGGTCGCGGTCATCGGCGCGTCGCGGACGCCAGGGAAGGTGGGCTACGACGTGCTGAATAATCTCGTCAGCGGCGGGTTCAAGGGGGCCATCGTCCCCGTCAATCCCGGCGCGACGGAAATCCTCGGCCTCAAATGCCTACAAATCCCTCGACGAATACCCGGGCCAGATTGATTTGAGCGTGATCGTCGTGGCGGGCAAATACGTGAAGGACGCGTTGCACTCCTCGATTGACAAGGGCGCCAAGTCCGTCATCGTCATCACTGCCGGCTTCAAGGAAACCGGCGCGACGGGCCTGGAAGCGGAGCAGGAACTCGTCGAAATCTGCCGGTCCGCCGGCGTGCGGATGGTCGGGCCGAATTGCCTCGGCGTGCTCAATGCGGACCACCACATGAACGCGTCATTCGGGCCGGCCGCGCCGCCGTCCGGAAAAATTTCCGTCATTTCGCAATCCGGCGCCTTGTGCGTGGCGATTCTCGACTGGGCGGCCAACCAGAAGCTCGGCTTGAGCAAGGTCATCAGCTTCGGCAACAAGGCCGATTTGAACGAAGTGGATTTCATCCAGGCGCTCGCCGCGGACAAGGCGACCAGCGTCATCGCCGGTTATCTCGAAAGCATCAAGGAAGGCGACAAATTTCTGCGCATTGCCGAACAGGCCGCCAGCATCAAGCCGGTGGTCATCCTGAAGGTCGGCATCACGCAGGCCGGCGCCAAGGCGGCTTCGTCGCACACCGGCAGTCTGGCGGGCGCCGACATGGCCTACGGCGCGGCTTTCAAGCGCGTCGGGCGTCATCCGCGCGGAGAATTTTGAAGCGCTGTTCGATTACGCCACGGCCTTCGCCATGCAGCCGCTGCCGG
The DNA here is from genome assembly GCA_963764035.1 of uncultured Verrucomicrobiae bacterium. Lineage (GTDB taxonomy): Bacteria > Verrucomicrobiota > Verrucomicrobiia > Limisphaerales > UBA11358 > UBA11358. Next base: position 203,385 of record CAVXQV010000005.1, on the reverse strand, counting down.
CCGGCGAACGCATCGCCATCATCACCAACGCCGGCGGCCCCGGCATCATGGCGGCGGACGCGGCGGAAACCCTGGGCCTGAAAATGGTCGCCCCGAGCAAGGCGAGTGACGCGAAACTGCGCTCGTTTATGCCGGCGACCGGCGCGTTCGGCAATCCCATTGACGTCATCGGCGATGCCGACCCTGATCTTTATTCGAAGGCGTTTGAGGTGATGCAGGAGGACGAAAACGATTGACGGCATCATCGTCGTCGTCACGCCGCAGACCATGACGAAGCCGCTGGAATTGGCGGAAAAGCTTGCCGCCGCGCACAAGGGCAAAAAGCCAATGCTCGCCGCGTTCATGGGCGGCAACGAGGTCGCCGCCGCGAAGGAAAAATTGATGGCGATGGGCATCCCGAATTATCCCTCGCCCGACCGCGCGGTGACCGCGATGCGCGCGATGTGCGATTACGCCGCCTGGCGCAATCGGCCCGCCCGCATCGTCACGCGCTTCCCGGTCAACCGCCGCCGCGTGGACCGCATCATGAATTTGCAGACCCGCAGCGGCGCGCCGCAGATGGGCGAAGTCGAGGCGAAGGAGATTTTGCGCGCCTACGATTTCAACGTGCTGGCCGGGCAACTGGCCCGCACCAGCGACGAGGCGGTCGAGATCGCCGAGCGCATCGGCTATCCGGTCGTGCTGAAAATTTCCTCGCCGGACATCATCCACAAATCCGACTTCGGCGGCGTGCGCATCAACCTCGCCAACGCCGAGCAGGTGCGTGACGCGTTTGATTTGATGATGGTGCGCATCCAGCGGCGCGCGCCCAACGCGCATCTCCGCGGCGGGTTCGTCGAGAAGATGGGCCAGCGCGGACGCGAGGTGATTCTGGGCATGACGCGCGACCCGCAATTCGGCCCGATGCTGATGTTCGGCCTCGGCGGCATTTTCGTCGAGGTGATGAAGGACGTGACCTTCCACCTCGCGCCCATCACGCCGGACGAGGCGATGCAGATGTTGAAGGGCACGCGCTCCTACGCGCTGCTCCAAGGCGCGCGCGGCCAGGCGCCGGTGGATCTCGACGCCATCGCCGGCGCGCTCCAGCGCATCAGCCAGCTCGCCACGGATTATCCGCAAATCCTGGAACTGGACATCAACCCGTTCATCGTCGGCCCGGTTGGCGTGCAAGCCTACGTGGCCGACGCGCGGATGACCCTTTCAAACATTCCGACCAACGGCAAAGCCCATGAGTAAACCCATTTCCTACGACCCAAACTGGCAGCAGGCTTACAAGTCGCAAATCCTTTCCGCCGCCGAGGCGGTGAAGAAAATCCGGCCCGGCCAGCGCATCTTCATCGGCACCGGCGTCGGCGAACCGCTGGAACTCGTGACGGCGTTGAGCAAGCGCGCCACCGAATTGCCGGACACGGAAATCGTCCACCTGCTCACGTTCGGCGAGGCGCCCTACGCGGACCGCGAACTGGCCCAGTATTTCCGCGTGAACAGCTTCTTCATCGCCGAAAACGTGCGCGACATGATCCAGGAAGGGCTGGGCGACTACACGCCCATCCACCTGTCGGACATTCCGCGCCTGTTCGACAGCGGGCGGCTGCCGCTCGACGTGGCATTAATTCAGGTCACGCCGCCGGACCGGTTCGGCATGTGCAGCTTCGGCGTGTCGGTGGACATTGTGAAGAGCGCCGCCGAGAACGCCGCGCTCGTCATCGCGCAGGTCAACCCGAACATGCCGCGCACGCTCGGTGACTGCTTCATCCACGCCAACGACATTGACGTGCTGGTGCCGTGCAGCGCACCCATCCTCGAAGTGCCGCTGCCCGAAGTGACCGAGACGACCCGGCAGATTGCCGAATACATCGCCGCGCTCGTGGAGGACGGCTCGACCATCGAGTTCGGCATCGGCCGGATCCCGCAGGCGATGTTCGGCTTCTTGAAGGCCAAGAAGGACCTCGGCGTCCACACCGAGATGGTCACCGACAATCTCATCGAGCTGATTGAATGCGGCGCCATCACCGGCAAGCGCAAGGCGATTGACCAGGGCAAAATCGTTGCCAGCTTCTGCCTCGGCTCGAAAAAGATTTACGATTACGTGGACAACAATCCGCTGTTCGCGTTCCACCCGACGGAATACGTCAACGACCCGGCCATCATCCGCCAGCAATACAAGATGGTCGCCGTCAACACGGCGCTGGAGATTGACCTGACCGGCCAGGTCTGCGCCGACTCCATCGGCTCGAAATTTTTCTCCGGCGTAGGCGGGCAGGTGGATTTCAACCGAGGCGCGACCAAGTCCCGCAGCGGCAAGGCGATCATCGCGCTGCCCTCGACGGCCAAGGGAGGGACCGTCTCGCGCATCATGACGTATTTGAGTCCGGGCGCCGGCGTTGTCACCACCCGCGCCGGTGTGCAGTATGTCGTGACTGAATACGGCGTGGCTTACCTACATGGCAAGAGCGTCCAGGAACGCGCGCTGGCGCTCATCAGCATCGCGCACCCGAAATTCCGCGCCGACCTGCTCCGCGACGCCATCGCCGCGAAATATCTCTCCGCCGAAATGGCCGACAAGGAAGGGAAAATTCTCGTCGGACCGAAGGAACTGCGCACCAGCTATCTGCTCAACGACGGCACGCAGATGAATTTCCGTGCGATTCATCCCACCGACGAGCCGCGGATGCGCGACCTGTTTTACAAGCTCTCCGAGGCGACGATTTATTACCGGTTCATGAGCCACCAGAAGCGCGTCACGCGGCATCAGATTCAGGACTTCGTCTATATTGATCACCGCAACGACGTGACCATCGTCGGCACCCTGCCGGTTTCCTACGGCGAGGAAATCATCGCCGTCGGCAGCTATTACCTCGACCAGAAGACGAACATGGCGGAAGTGGCGTTCGTCGTCGGCGACAACTGGCAGAACCACGGCATCGGGACATTTTTGCTGAAACATCTGATGCGCATCGCGCGCCGCAACGGCATTCGCGGCTTCACCGCCGAGGTGCTCACGGAAAACAAGCCGATGCAGGCCGTCATCAACAAATCCAACTGCAAAGTCAGCAGCAAGCTCGCCGGCAACGTTTACAGCTACGAGATGGATTTTGAATAACCGCCGTGGCGTAGGCCTTCGTCCTCGCCCTTGTTCTCATAATAGAACATAAAATCGGTGGGTCGGAACGGTAGCCGTTTGCCAGGACGCCGCGAGCCGTTCTTGCGCACCCCGCATTGAAGCTGCCGCATTGTCACTGCACCGCCCTGCTGATTCAAACCGCCGATCAAAAGCCGGCTCAATTGGATTTGGGAATCAGGAAATGCTGCCAGCGGTCCCGCTCCAGAATCAGGTCTTGATAACCCTGTTGCTGGAGACGCGCCTGAAATTCCTCCGGAATTCCCGGCATGGGATACATGTCGTAGAGGATCGGCCGTCTTTGGCCGACCAACCACAGAAACCTGGTTTCCCAGCCCTGCATGAGCGCGCTGACTTCCACAAAATTACCTTGCGGCACGGATTTAACGGGAGATGTATTCATATTATTGCAATGTTTGAGTTCTTGTTGTTAAAAACAATTCGGGTGTTTGCGGAATTAAACGTCAATTCAACAAACACCCGATTAACAGCGAGGAGGTTAACTGGCGGTCCGAACCGGCGCAATGGGGGTGAACGCCCTATCGCAATCATTCTCATTGTGCGTATGAAATCCCGGCCACACTCCTGCCTCCGGGGAGGCTCGATTGCCCGCTCATCCGCCCCGCTCCCCCATCCAAACCACCCCAAAAAAAATCAAGCAATTAGCAATATTTGTTGAGACACCAGCGGTTGCGCCAGATAGCTTATTGGCAACACTGTAACCCATCCGTCGTCCCCCGCGACGCGGACCGCCGGGCAACCGGGCGGGCCGCTGCGTCGCAAAACCGGGCGAGAATGGTGTGCGGTTGGCCGGCGGAGGCGTCACGGGCCGCCGGGCGGAAAGGCATCACAACTGGTCGCCGGAAAGTTTCCTCGGGAAGCGGACTGGACAGGATGGCGATGATCTCAAGACGCAAACAGATCGAGACGGACAGAACCGGGAAGGCCTTCGGGCCTCCCCCGCAAAGTCCATTTTCCGCGCGCGGCCCCTGCCGCCGCATCACCCTCCCTTCCGCCTCCGGGCGCAACCCCGACCATGAACGCGCGTAGCCTCGCCTATCTCTATTCACCGGAAATCGAAACGTTGAGCTATCCGCCCGATTGCCCTTTCAAGGTCCAGCGCGCGGGCATCACGCGCCTGCGCCTGCATTCCTTCGGCCTGCTCGACGACGCCAACCGTTTTGAATTCGAGCCGCGCCCGGCGGCCATCGCCAATTTGAAGCAGTTCCACACCGCCCATTACCTTGAGGAAATGCAGCGCACCGCGGACGGCGACCTGACGGTGGAGGGCCTGCGCATGGGCTTCGGCGGGCCGGACACGCCGGTCTTCAAGGCCATGTTCGATTACGGTGCCTGGGCGTGCGGCGCGGGGTTGTCTGCCGCCGACTTGCTGCTGCATGGCCGTGCGGACGTCGCGTTCAACCTCCTCGGCGGCTTCCATCACGCCTTTGCCGAACGCGCCGCCGGCTTTTGCTACTTGAACGACGCCGTGCTCGCTTGCATGCGCCTGGCCGGCGCGGGCAAACGCGTCCTGTATCTCGACGTGGATGCGCATCACGGCGACGGCGTGCAGTCGGCGTTTTATGGCCGCAAGGACGTGATGACGATTTCGTTGCACGAGAGCGGCAAGACGCTTTTTCCGTGGGGCGGGTTTGAAGATGAAATCGGCGAAGGTGCCGGTCGCGGTTACAACATTAACGTCCCGCTGCCCGCCGAGACCTACGACGAGGCCTTTCTGGAGGCGTTCGATTCCGTGGTCGTGCCACTCGCGGAAAGCTTCAAACCGGAAGCGCTCGTGCTCGAACTCGGCATGGACATTCTTGCGGGCGATCCGCTGACGCATTTGCGCATGACGAACAACGTCGTCGTCGAAATCGTCGAGCGGGTGATGAAATGGAACTGCCCCATCCTCGTCGCGGGCGGCGGCGGGTATCACGTCGAGAACACCGTGCGCGGCTGGGCGCTGGCGTGGCGGACGTTTTGCGGGGAGAATGACGATTGCGATTTCGCCCTCGGCATGGGCGGCGTGATGCTCGCCAGCACCGAGTGGGCAGGCGGCTTGCGCGACCGAGTCCTACCCGTCTCGACGCAACAGCGCCATGCCGTCGAACCGGAGTTGCGGACGACGATTGAAACTGTAATTAATAACGTATTCCCGTTGCACGGCATTGCGGCGCGACCGGCGGGGACCGGACGGATTGAACCAGCGAATAAACCACAACCACAAAGGAGCACAACATGAGCACACCAAACCAAACCGTTTCCACCAGTTCCCTGATGCAGGAAAGCCGGACCTTTCCGCCCAATCAGGAAGTGATCCGCCGCGCCTACATCAACCACGAGCAATACCAGAAGATGTATGAGCGCTCGATCAAGGACCCCGACGGCTTCTGGCTGGAACAGGCCGCCACACTCGATTGGATCAGAAAGCCGGCCAAGGGCCGCAAATACGTCTGGGACACCGCCGGCAAACGCGTCGAACACACCTGGTTCGAGGACGGCCAGCTCAACGTGACCGTCAATTGCCTGGACCGCCATTTGAAGACCAAGACCCGCGACAAAATCGCGCTCCTCTGGCAGGGCGAACCGGAGGCCGACGTGCGCAAGATCACCTACGCGGAATTGCACCGGGAAGTCTGCAAATTTGCCAACGTGCTGAAATCGTTCGGCGTCAAGAAGGCCGACCGCGTCTCGATTTACCTGCCGATGATTCCCGAACTGCCTGTCGTCATGCTCGCCTGCGCGCGCATCGGCGCCATCCACTCGGTCGTGTTCGGCGGGTTCAGCGCCGAGGCGCTGGCCGGGCGCATCAACGACGCCGCCTGCAAGCTGCTCATCACGTCCAACACCTCGCTCCGGTCCGGCAAGAGCATCCCGTTGAAGACCATGGCCGACGAGGCGCTCAAGGAAACTTCCACCATCGAAAAGGTCGTGGTCGTCAAACGCAACGAGACGCCGTGCAACATGACGCCCAACCGCGATCTCTGGTATCACGACCTGATGGCCAAGGCCTCCGCGGATTGCGCGCCAGTAACCATGAACGCCGAGGACCCGCTGTTCATCCTTTACACCTCCGGCTCGACGGGGAAGCCGAAGGGCGTCGTCCATTGCACGGGCGGCTATCTGCTGCAAACCGCGCTCACGCACAAATACATCTTCGACGTTCACGACGACGACATTTACTGGTGCACGGCGGACATCGGTTGGGTGACGGGCCACAGCTACATTTGCTATGGGCCGCTTTGCAACGGCGCGACGAGCGTGATGTTCGAGGGCGTGCCGACGTTCCCGGACGCCGGGCGGTTCTGGCAGATTGTCGAGAAATTCAAGATCACGATTTTCTACACCGCGCCCACCGCTATCCGCTCGCTCATCCGGCTCGGCGAAGAATGGCCGAACAAGCACGACATGAGTTCGCTGCGGTTGCTCGGCTCGGTCGGCGAACCCATCAACCCCGAGGCGTGGATGTGGTATCACCGCGTCATCGGCAAAGGCAGATGCCCGATCGTGGACACCTGGTGGCAGACCGAAACCGGGGGCATCCTCATCACGCCGCTGCCCGGCGCGCACACGCTCAAGCCCGGCAGCGCCAGCCGGCCGTTCTTCGGCGTCGAACCGGTCATCCTTCGCGACGACGGCAAGCCCGTCTCGGCGAACGAAGGCGGCAAGCTGTGCATCACCAAGCCGTGGCCAGGGATGCTGCGCACGACGTGGGGCGACCACAACCGCTTCATCGAAACCTACTTCACGATGTATCCGAACATCTATTTCACCGGCGACGGCTGCCGGCTGGACGAGGATGGCGATTACTGGCTGATGGGCCGCATTGACGACGTGGTGAACGTCTCCGGCCACCGCATCGGCACCGCCGAAGTCGAGAGCGCGCTGGTGAGCCATCCCAAGGTGGCCGAAGCCGCCGTCGCGCCGATGCCGCACGACATCAAGGGCCAGGGGCTTTACGCCTTCGTCACGCTCAAGGACCACATTCCCGAAAGCGACGAGCTCAAGAAGGAGCTGGCCAATCACGTCCGCAAGGAAATCGGGCCGATTGCCGTGCCGGACAAAATCCAGTTTGCGCCCGGCCTGCCCAAGACGCGTTCGGGCAAGATCATGCGCCGCATTCTCCGCAAGATTGCCGAGAACGCGGTGGACCAGATCGGCGACACCACCACGCTGGCCGATCCGCACGTCGTCGAGGTGCTCGTCAAGGGCAAACAATAATGCCAACCCTGACCGCCGCCGGAGGTCGCAGACTCCGGCGGCGGTCTTCCAAACCTGACGCAACCGCCAGTGACTCCCAACGCTTTCATCGGCCAGACGAAGCCGCCCACGGACGCCGAACTGTCCGCCGCGTTGGGCGAGGCCAAGGCGCTTTGGGACAAATTGCTCGGCGAACTGGCCGGCAAACTCAAATTGACGGTTCAAGAATGGAATTCTTATTCGCCCAAGGCCGGCTGGTCGCTGCGACTGAAGCGCAAGGACCGGAACATTGTTTATCTCGCGCCGCGCAAAAGTTGCTTTCTGGCGTCTTTCGCCCTCGGCGACAAGGCGGTCGCGGCGGCGCGCGAAAGCGGCCTGCCGCCAGCCGTGATCAAAACCATCAACGAAGCTAGGCGATATGCCGAAGGCACAGCCGTCCGGCTGGAAATTAAATCGGCCAGGGACATCGCCGTCTTGATCCATCTCGCGGGCCTCAAGCTCGCCAATTAATTTAACGGGGAGGAGAAAAATGAAAATCACCAACCAAAAACAAAAACCTCCATGGAAAACAAAATCAAGATTCCTTCCCTGCAAACCGCGGATCGCTGCCGATCCCTCATTTTCGGCGCCATGTTGCTCGCCGGCCCCGCGCTGGCGGCCGGCACCAATCTGACGTGGAAGGCCGAAACCACCGTCAAGGAAACCTACGACAGCAACGTTTACCTTCAGGACAACGCCCCTTCCGCCGCCAACGTCGCGGCGGCGCAGGCGGCGGGCCTGAATCCCGTGCAGGCCAACAAAAGTTCGATGGTGACCACGGTCACGCCGAAGGTCGGCCTCGACTACAAACCCGGCGCGGCCTTCAACCTCTCCGCCGCCTACTCGCCGGAGATTGCGCTCTACACCTCGGCGGAGGACGAGAATTACATCACGCATCGCGCCACGCTCAATTTCAACGGCGCCGCTGAAAACACCTCCTGGGAATTGCTGAATGCGGCCACCTACATCGAGGGCGGCACGCAGGGGCCGACATTTGCCCGCCCGGACGACGTTCCCGCCATTGGCGGCATCCCGCTGCGCGACCGCCGCCAGGCGTTCATTGACCGCAACAGCTTCCGGCTGACCCAGACCGCCGGGAATTGGTTCATCCGCCCGGTTGCCTCGGCCTACGTCCACGATTTCCAGACCGAGCAGCGCTACCAGACATCCGCCCAGAAGAGCATGTTCAGTTACGAGAATTACATTGACCGCGACGAGTTCGCCGGCGGCACGGACATCGGCTACAAGGAATTTAAGAACACCTATCTCGTCGCCGGCCTGCGCTTTGGGCGGCAGAACCAGTCCACGCTGCCCGGGGCCAACGGCACCACCACTTACAGCCATTACGGCAATTATTACGAACGCATCCTCGCCGGCGTGGAAGGCAGCCCGGCGAGCTGGTTGAAACTGGCCGTGCTGGCCGGGCCGGATCTGCGCCAGTTTGATTCCGGCACACCGGCCGGCTTCAACCGGAACAATCTGCTCTATTACTGGGACGCCTCGGCGACCGTGCTGCCGGACAAGAATGACACCATCACGCTCAAATCCACGCGCTACGAGCAGCCCGCCTTCTCCAGCTTCAGCATGTATGAGGACATCAAGACCGACCTGGCCTGGCGCCACAAATTCAGCGACCGGCTGGCCGCGCAGATCGGGTTCACGCTTTACATCGGCGACTGGCAGGCGCCGGTGAACCGCGACGACTGGATATACACGCCGAACGCGGCGGTGGATTACAATTTCAGCAAGCACATGAGCGCCGGCCTCGCGTATTCCTACGACTGGGTGGACAGCCGGGTGTCCTCCAGCGTGGAGCCGTTGACGAACAGCCACGAATACACGCGCCACCTCGTCTCGCTGTCGGTCAAATACGTGTTTTGAGGGGAAGCGGGTTCGGCAGTCTCCATCCGGAGCGTGGGCGTGCTTTATTTGCCGCCCATCAACCGCTCCTGTTTGGCGCTTGCCAAGATGCTGCGAGATCGCCAGCGGCAAGAGATACTCCGCGATGTTTCAGTCCAATTGCAAACCAAGCCAGACAGCGGAAGACTCTTTTGACGCGAATTTCGCGAATGGCCGCAACACCAGCGGGAACAATCACCTCTCCGATGGGAACGGTCGCCGTTCCGACGGGAAACGTTGCGCTTCCGACGGGAACAGCCGCAATTCCTCCCGGAAGAATGATTTTTCCCGCTCTCCCAGCTTCGCTTCCGACTGGAAACGCCTCCCTGCCTGGGGGAATCTTTTCCCTTCCGACAGGAATTGTCGCGCTTCCCGGAGGAATTATTCCAATTCCAGTCCGACCCCGTCTAACCCGGTCGGAAGGGTCACGCTCCCGACCGGAAAAATCATCCTTCCCGCTGGAATGGTCATGTTTCCGACAGGAATGGCCTTGCTTCCAAGCCGCCCAGCGCAGCCGCGACTGGAATTGTTCTTCTTCCGGCAGGAAGAACGGGCATTCCCGCGGGAAAAATGAAATTTCCCGCCGGAAACATCGCGCTTCCGGCGGGAACATTTCTCAATTGCTTCAGAATCAGCGGGTTGTCATTTTGCCGCAGGCGTCGGCGCGGGCGGATTGGCCTCGTTATGGCGGCGCACTTTGCTGCGAATGGCCTGGAGCTTTCTGGCTTCCGTGGTGCCCTTGCCGAGCAGGCCGATCATCGCGTCGAGCGTGCCGCTGGCGTCGTTGTAGGCGTCGTAGCCGGCGGCGTTCACCTCGGTGGTTTTGTTCTGCTTCTGCACGTCCAGCAGCTTCTGCTCGGACGACAAGTCGCCCAGCGATTTGACCTTGCCCTGCAACCGCGCGACGTGCGGCGCCACGTCGAAATTCTTCCCTGTCAGCGCCGCCTGGCTGTCCGGGTTCTGCATGTAGGCGATGAGTTCATTGACGATGCCGATTTTTTCGGGGAGCGTGTGCATGATGTTGTGTTTGGTTTAAGTTTTAACTTTGACGCCATACTAACACGATATCGGGAACGAAGCCCACGAACAGAATTGGCAAGGCAGCAACATTTATTGCCATTTTCCAGGGAACGAAACGGTCACAAACTATTGGCAGGCATTGGTTGAAATCCATTTTGGCGGCCTTATTTGGGCCGACAGCGCCCAAAAAATCGTCTTGAATATTTCCGGCCCGGTCGTAGAAAAGGATAAGTCACTTAAAAGCGGGTGGAAATTGGAAAACGACAAAAGCAAAAATTGCGCAACTCTTGGCAGCGTGCCGGGGCTTCGTGGAAAGAGACAAAGCGATGAAACTTAAAAGGGTCAATTCTGGGTATTGACAGGCTCCGGATGGAGATTACGCTGGTGCATATACAGAGATGAAAACTGAACCGGACGATGAAAATGAACTTCGACTCGAAGAAAATACTGGGTGACCACTTTACGTTGCACACAATTGCATTTGCTTTAGGCATTTGTCGCACAGCTAAACGCGATGTCAGTGCTTTGCTAATCTGTATTTTGGCGAGCTGCTCCACCGTCTTCGGTCTTGGAACGGGGCCTCCTATTATCAGTCCGAAGATCGAATATAACGCAGAGGTTTTAGCCAATATGAGAGCACAGCTCGCTGCTGAACAAAAAGCAGCCCAACTACAACAGGAGGTGCTAAACTTTGTCCCGCGTGACCCTTGGCGCCACTTGGATGGCGTGACGAACTATGTCAAGCCGCAGGGTGTTGAGTTTTGCGGCAAAGTTATGGACATCACGCCTCATGGGATACGAGTTCAAGGTCAATTCGGTGCATTATTCGCGACAAGCTATTCGGAAGCCGATCTGTATGATTATAGTGACTTTTTCATTGCTAATTACCCTTATATGGTGGTTCAAAACCAAGTCATCCAATCTGATCAGCACCTTATGGCGTGGTTTGTCGGAACCTACACCTACACGACTGTGGGCGGTGGTTCACGAACAATTTACAAACTCGACTACGGATTCCCCTGCGGTCCGCCACCGGAATTGATAGCTCAACAAATCGAAGCGGCCAAACAATACTAAATTCAGCACCAGAACAAAGTTAGGCAATCCCAAACTAACGCGGTAAAATGGCTCCAATTGAACGCAACCAATGGAAGTGCGTCGGCGCAATTTAGTCTGGGGTTACATTATCTGAATGGAGTGGGCTGCGAATCAAACAGGCAGCAGGCGGTTTTCTGGCTCAATAAAGCCGCCGCGCAAGGCGACATGGAGGCCTCCAATAAACTGGTCAGCCTCAAGGAACCACAACTGCAAGATTGAATGCTATACAGGGGTTCGCGATATTTGTAAAGGGGGTCCTGGTATTGATGCGAGTGGGCTGCGGGAGTAAACCAGCAGACATGCCCAGGCAGTCGCGCATCGAATATCCCGGAACCTTCGGCTATTTCCCTCATTTCCTCGGCAGCGGAGTCCTATTTTATTCAGGCAGACGCAGGCGATTTCATTGCGGCGTCAGCTTCCACCGTTCGCGGTCGGTCAGATAGAAGCGGTCCGGCAGGTAGCCTTTCGGCGCGACGCGCAGGGGAAAGCCGGGCGGAACCTGGCCCTGCGTGACCACGGACAAAACGAAATTGCCCCAACTGCGTTCGCGCCCCGCCCAGTCGGAAAGAAACCGGCTGTCCATCGTCTCCGGCGTGAGGTAAAGCGCCTGGACCGGTTTCAGCCAGTAATTGATGGCGTTGAAGTCGTCCTCGGCATTCAGCGTCAGCCAGACGCACTGGCGCTGGCCATACCAGGCGACGGCCCACGGCACGTCGCTCATCATCAATTCGTCCTCCTCCATCCAGCCGGCCGTCCGCTGGATGTCCGGCGGATGATACGGCGGATACACGACGGGATTGGCTTTGGGCGGGAACAGGGCGAAGATCAGCGGCAGGCAGCACAACCCGGCAAACACGGCGATGATGGGATAGCGCAGTTCCAGCGCCGGCAGATTGATCTGCTCCAGCAGGGTGAGGAACAAGCTGACGCCGTAAATGAACGCCAGCGGCGCGAGCAGCACCAGCAGGTTTTCGGAATTCACCTCCGGCGATTCGACGGAAAGTTGCGTTTGCCCCATCGCCTGCACCACGACGAAGGTGCCAAGGCAGAACAGCAGAAAATAACGCAGCCGCCGGACGGCCACGCTCCGGAAGCTCAACAGCAAACCGGCCCAAAACAGCAAGGTGGCCCAACTGCCGCCGAACCGGGGCAGGCCATTTACCAGGATGTCCTGGCCGTTGACCGTCAGCTTGTGGAGATACGGCGCCAGCCGCAGCAAATGTCCCATGGCGGGATGGATGGAACGTTCCAGTTGAAACTGCGGAAACCAGGCCGCCCCTTCCGCCACCGCATAACGTGCCGTGCCGAACGGCGTGCCGCTGACCATGAAATTGCGGACGACCCACGGCGCCAGCACGAGCGCGAACGCGCCCAGCGCCGCCAGCGCGTGCAGCGCCCGTTTGGGGCCGCTGAACAAAATCAGAAACATGATCACCGGCATGATGGCCCAGCCGAACGCGTAGCGGGTCAGCGCGCCGACGCCCGTCAACACGCCCGCCGCCACCGCCAGGCCAAGCAGCCGGCCGGGGCGCGGCTGCGGTTCGCGCGCAAGTTCTTCAATCTTCACCAGGCACCACGTCAGCCCGAGAAAAATCACCAGCAGCAACAGCGTGGACAGGCCGGACACGCTGAACCGCCAGAACAGTTCGCAACCAAACATCAGGATGGCCGAGAGCCACGCCACGCCCGCGTCGAACAATTTCCGGGCGAGGAAAAACGTCAGCACGACGGCCGCCAGCAGCAAAATCTGGTTGAACAGCGCAATCAAGAAATCCGGCTCGTAACGCTGGAACCGGCCGTTCTCGCGACCAGAAGGGGCTCGTCACGTTCACGGCATAGTGAAACGGCAGGATTTTCATCAGGCCGGCCAGCACGAGCGGATACACCGGCGGGTTGGCGAGGTCCGGGTGCGCGGTCTTGATGCGCGCGAAATCGAAGCCGGCGTTCGGGGCCGCGGGCGGCGGGCCGGCCTCGTTGTGCCGTTGCACCAGATAAAGGCTCAACGGCCGGAGGAACAGCGTCGTGTAGCCCCTGCCCTCGGCAATGTTTCGCGCCAGTTGCGCCGCGTCCATGCCCTCCGGCGTGGCGAGGTTCCGGTAGGCATGGACATCATAGCAAAGCGTCAGCGCCAGGACCGCCAGCAGCACGGCGGTGATCCGGAAGAACGCGCGCCCCGGCGCCGACCTCCAGTTTGTGAATCAGGTTCTGAATAATTTCCAACAGCGGCATAAATTCAAAATCCTTCCAGATGATGCGCGTGCAGTTTGCGATGAAACGTCCGCCGGCTCATGCCGATTTTTTTGGCGGCCAGGGTCCGGTTGCCGTTCGTCTCTTTCAACGCGCGCACAATCAATTGTTTCTCCGCTTCCTTCACCGTCAAATCATTTCCCTGCAGCAATCGGGTGTCCGCGCGCCGCGCCGCCGTCGCGGACCGACGGCGGCAGGTCGCGCGCGGAAATTTTCTCGCCCCGGCACAAGCACCACCGCGTGCTCGATGGCCGTGCGCAGCTCGCGCACGTTGCCCGGCCAGGAATAACTTCATCAGGCATTCGAGCGCGTCCGCCGTGAATTCGTTCACCGGCTTGCCGTTTTCCTGCGCGAACTCGCGCAAAAAACTTTGCGCCAGCAGCGGAATGTCGCCCGCCCGCTCGCGCAACGGCGGCAGTTCGATCTCCACCACGCGCAGCCGGAAAAACAAATCCTCGCGGAATTTCCCGGCTTTGACCAGTTCTTCCAGATTTTTATTGGTCGCCGCCACCAGCCGGACGTCGGCGCGTCAAGGTTTTGTTCGAGCCGACGCGCTCAAAGGTCCGCTCGCCCAAGAAACCGCAGCAGTTTCACCTGGATGGTCGCGTCAATCTCGCCGATTTCGTCGAGAAACAGCGTGCCGCCCTGCGCCTGCTCGAACCGGCCGATGCGCCGCTCGTGCGCGCCGGTGAACGCGCCCTTTTCGTGGCCGAACAATTCGCTCTCCAGCAGCGTCGGCGCCAGCGCCGCGCAATGCACCGTCACGAACGGCTGCTTCGCGCGCGGACTCAACTGGTGGATCGCCTGGGCGATCAGTTCCTTGCCCGTGCCGCTTTCGCCCGTCACCAAAACCGTCGCCCGCGTCGGCGCGACCTGCTGCACGACTTCAAAAATCTCCTGCATCACCGGCGATTCGCCGATGATGTTTTCCAGGCCGAACTTGGTATCGAGCTGCTGGCGCAGCGAAACATTTTCCGCCTCCAGATTTTGCTGCTTCAACGCGCGGGCAATCCGCATTTCCAGCTCGTCAATCTGCAGGCGGCCCTTGGCGATGTAATCGTCCGCGCCGCGCTTCATCGCGTCCACCGCCAGTTCCTCCGAGCCGTAGGCCGTCATCAAAATGCAGATCGGCGGCTTGGGCAGCGACTTGGCGCGCGCGATCAATTTCATCCCGTCCTCGTTCGGCAGCCGGAAATCCGTGAGCAGCACGTCGAAATTTTCCGCTTCGAGCAGGTCCATCGCCGCCTTCGCGTCCTCGGCCATGTAAACGTCGTAACGCTCCTCCAGCGCCGCGCGCAATCCTTCGCGCGTCGTCTTCTCGTCGTCCACAATCAGCAATGTCGGTTTCATAATTTCCCAATCCTCGTCGTCACTCGTTCTCGTTTTTGAATTCGGTTACGAGGACGAGGTGCGAGGGCGAGGACGATTCAGTTGCGGTTTTTTGTTCCAGCAACCGCGGCTTGCGTTCGTGCAGCGGCAGCCAGATGCGGAACGTCGTGCCGCGCCCGACGTTGCTTTCCAGTTCGATCCGGCCGCTGTGCGCGCGGACGATGCGCTGGACAATCATCAAGCCGAGGCCGGTGCCCTTTTTCTTGGTCGTGTAAAACGGCTCGAAAATGCGGTTGATCTGTTCCTGCGGAATGCCGCCGCCCGTGTCCGCCACGCTCACCCAGACGCCGTCGCTCGCCTCGCCGGTCTGCAACGTCAGCGTGCCGCCGGTCGTCATCGCCTGCATCGCGTTTTTGACGAGGTTCACCAGCACCTGCTGCATCTGCGTCGCGTCCACCGGCGTCGCGGTCAGGTCGCGCGCCAGTTTCGTCTTCACCGTCACGCCGCGGTTTTCCATTTCCGGCCGCAGCAACTCCAGGGTTTTTTCGACCACGTCGTTCAGCGAAACCAGTTTCAACTGCAACGGCGCGGGCCGGATGGCCTGCAGAAATTGCGTGACGATGTAATCCAGCCGGTTGATCTCGCCCTTGGCCACGTCGAGATATTGCTCCAGTTTGCTGGCGGCCTCGGGAAGTGACGGGTGACGGGTGACGGGTGACGCGGCTTTCCCGCCACGCGCCACGCGCCACTCGTCACCCTTCAGCTTTTTCACCTCGCGCTCCATCAGTTGCAGATGGATGTGCAGCGCGTTGAGCGGATTGCCGATTTCGTGCGCGACGCTGGCCGCCAGCAGCGTCAGCGCCTGGACGCGCTCGCTTTCGATGGCCTCAAAGGTTTTTTGCCGCGCCTCGGTCGCGTCGTGCAAAATCAGCGCCACGCCGGAACTGCCCGTGGCTTCGCCGTCCAGCGGCGCGGCGTAGAGCCGGAGAAAGCGCGGACGGGGATAATGCACCTCAAATTCGTGGCGCACGACCGCGCTTGCCGCCTGCACTGGTCCGCCTTGGAAATCGTTTCCCAATCCAGTTCCGGCAGAATGTCCGCGACGTGCAGATCCTCGGCGTCCGGCGGCAGGCCGATGAGCCGCGTAACGGCCTGGTTGAAATAAATGACCCGCCCGGTTCATCCACCACCAGCACGCCGTCCTCAATGGTGTTGAACAGCGTTTCGAGAAAACTGCGCTCGCGCGCCAGCCGCTGGACGACGGTCTGCAGGCCTTCCGCGTCCAGCCGCCCGATGCGGCCAAGCACCTTGTCGAGAAAACTGGATTTGGTTGCAGCCATTGGCGAAAATCAATTATTGGAGAGGCAAAATGGCACAATCAGCAACTCGTCAAGCTTTGAAAATGTGTTTCGATGGCACAGCTCGCTACCGGCCATTAATTCTACGTTTCCACCGCCGTCAGCGACAGGAAAATTTCTTCCAGCGGGCCGGACGTGCCGCTTTGTTTGCGCAATTCGTCGCGCGTGCCGACGGCAATCAGTTTTCCGCCGTGGATGATGCCGATGCGGTCGGCCATTTCCTCGGCGATGCTCAATTCGTGCGTGGACAGCAGCACGGTCATGCCCGCGAGCGAGCGTTCCTTGAGCACGTCCTTGACGACGCGCGCGTGCTGCGGATCGAGGCCCACCATCGGCTCGTCAATCACGAACACCTCCGGGTCGTGCAGCAGCGCGGACGACGATGGCGACGCGCTGGCGCGTGCCGTGCGAAAGGCTTTCCAGCGGGAGATTCACAAATTCGCCGAGATGAAACCGCGCAATCAATTCCGGTCGCGCCGGATTCAATTTTCGCGTCCGGCGTCTGGAACAACTGGCCGATGAAGCGGAAAAATTCCCACGGCGTGAGCTTGTCGTAGAGAAACGGAAAATCCGGCACGAAGGCGAGGCGGCGGCGGGCTTCGAGCGGCTGCGCTTGCATGTCGAAACCGCAGACGCGCGCGGCGCCGGCGGTCGGCTTCATCAGGCCGGCGAGCATTTTCAGCGTGGTGGTCTTGCCGGCGGCGTTGGGGCCGAGCATGGCGAAAAATTCCCCGCGCGGAATGGTCAGCGTCACGTCGTTGACCGCGACGAGGTCGCCGAATTTTTTGGTGAGATGGACGAGTTCGATCACGATTTGCTCCAGTCGTCGAGCGCGGCGGTGACGCCGCCGGGCAGTTCCACGCGCAAAATTTCCCCGAGCGTGCTGACGTAAATGACGATCGGCTGGCCCAGCACGCGCGTTTCCAGCCGGTAAGCCGACACCGCCTCGCGGCCCATCATCAGGCGGACGCGGTGCGCCTCCCACGGAATGTTCCGGCCGAGCGTGACGGCGCCGGGCGGCAGGAACGGCAAATCCAAGTCCGCCGAAGAGTCCGCCGTCGCCGGAATTCTCGGCCGAGGGCGCGCAGCAGCGTGTTCGGATTTTGCAGATCCGCAAACGTGAACACGCGCGCGAAGTCGGTCGCGCCGTCGCTGGTGATTTGCACGCGACACCGTCTGGTTGGTGGCCAGCGAATGAATTTCGACCGTGGCGAAATGCGTGGACAATTTCAAATTCAATTCGCGCCATTCGCGGCGCGGCGAAAATTTGACGCGCCCGTCGAATTTCACCCGGTTGGTGAAATCGCCGAAGGCCACGTTGCCGTTGAGCCGGATTTGGTAGCCCGCGCGCGCGACGAGGCCTTCCGGCGGCGGCTTGTCCTCGTCGAGCTTGGCCATTTCCTGCTCGACGCTGGTGGAAAATTCGCAGAAGCCCATCCGTTGCCCGTCCTGATACACGCTCAAGGACGAGGCGTCCGGCGCGGTCAGGATTTTCCGGCAGACCAAATCCAGCGGCACCGGCATGCCGCGGCTGCGCGAACCGTATTCCGCGCGCCACAACAGCACGTTCATCGCGACCCAGAACGCCGCGATCAGAAGAAATGCGCCGCGCGGAATCATTCCAGCTTTCACGGCGGCGGGAGGTTCAGCACCTGTCCGGCGCGGATTCGGGACAGATTGACGCCGGGGTTCGCCGCGTCCAGCGCGCTCAATTTCACGCCGAATTTGCGCGAGATGGCAGCCGCGGTTTCGCCTGCGACGACCGTGTGCGTGCGCGGATCGGACGGGTTTCGCCGGCACGGGCCTCGGCCGCGCCGCGTCCGCTGTCGCCGGCGTATGCACCGTGACCTCATCCGGCAACGGGCTGGTGACTTGTGGTGCGACGGCGACAGTTTGCGGCGGTGAATTGCTCCGCGCCGCCAATTCGCTCGCGTAATAGGCGTTCCACTGTCTCACCGTGTCCTGAAGCTGGTCCACCTGCTGCTGCAAGCGCGGTTTTGCTCGGCCAGTTTTTCCAGTTGCTGTTGCGCGGCGGAGCGTGGATGGCAACCCCAGCACGTCGGCGGCCAGTTGTTGTTTGCAGCCTTCAATGCGCTGCCGGATGAGCGTCCGCATTGCCGGCGTTCGGATCCAATTTCAAATACCGCTCGTAGTGATAGATCGCCGCAGCGGGATCGGCACAGACCTTGTTCTCGTAAAGCACGGCCAGTTGATAATGCGCCGCCGCCGAGTGCGGGTTCGCTTCCAACGACTCCTCAAACGCCTCAACCGCGCCCGGATAATCCATCGCGTTGACGCGGCTCTGGCCGAGGACATAATGCGGCTCCTTTTCGTCGTCCGACTGCCCCTCGCCCGGCGCGCAGCCGCCCAGCGCGACGCCGAGCAGCACGGCGGGCAGGCAAAACGCAAATCGAGTCCAGAATCGCATGACGTGAAGTTAAACGAACCCCTCGTCTCCCGCAATCGCGCGCTGCGGGCGGGCAAAAGCAGGCTTGAGATTCGGAGGCAGGCGGCGCAACTTAACGGCATTGCGCGCGTGGCGGAATGGCAGACGCGCCAGACTTAGGATCTGGTCCCGCAAGGGTTGGAGGTTCAAGTCCTCTCGCGCGCACCACTTTTATAGGAAAAACGTGATCTCTTGCACCCTGAAACCATTATTCCTGACAGCGTTGTTGGGCGCGGCGTTGCTCACCGGCTGCGCCAGTCGCCATTATGTTGTCACGCTCAACGATGGCCGTAGCATCACGGCTGCGGAAAAGCCGCATCTCGAAGGCTTCAACTTTGTTTTCCCGACCTCGCAGGCCGCACGAATTCCATCCCGTCCATCCGTGTGCGGGCCATCGAACCGGACTCAAGCCGGACGCCGGCCCGATAGAAATTTCTCCACGTATTTGCCGAGCAAGTCGGCCTCCAGATTCACCGCGTCAAGCACCTTCCGCTCGCACAACGCTGTGATTTCAAACGTATGCGGAATGATCCAGATGCGGAAACTTTTCTTTTGCACGCCCGCGACCGTCAAGCTAATGCCGTCCACGGCGATGGACCCTTTGAAAATAACGTAGCGCATCACGTCCGCCGGCGCGGCGATGTCGAGCACGTGGTCCTTGCCGGCGCGCTCCCAGCGGATGATTCTGCCGAGGCCGTCCACGTGGCCTGTCACAAAATGCCCACCCAACTCGCCGTTCGCGCGCAGGGACCGTTCGAGATTGACCAGCGAACCCGGCGAAGCGAACTGGAAATTCGTCCGGTTCCAACTCTCCTGAAGCAAATCAAATTGGATCAATTTGAACCTGCCGCGCGATTTGACCTTCACCGCCGTCAGGCAGCAGCCGTTGACCGCCACGCTGTCGCCGATTTTCACGCCGCGGCCGCAGACGTTGGCGCGCACGATCATTTCAATGGATTTTCGCGCCGGCGTGATTTTTTCGATGACGCCCGCTTCTTCGACAATTCCGGTGAACATTTCGAATAATTTACCGGTGGGGCGGGGCTCCGTCGAGCCGCGTTTAACCGATACGCGCCGTCAGTAACAAATCACCGCCCAGTGCGCGCCATTCGACTTCCTGCAACTGCAGCGCCTCTGCCATGC
Organism: uncultured Verrucomicrobiae bacterium; assembly: GCA_963764035.1. Classification (GTDB taxonomy): domain Bacteria; phylum Verrucomicrobiota; class Verrucomicrobiia; order Limisphaerales; family UBA11358; genus UBA11358. The sequence goes on along the minus strand of CAVXQV010000005.1, from coordinate 183,485 downwards.
TTTTCGCGCCCTCGCCCGCCACTGCCTTGTGCGCGTCACGCCCGCCGAGGATTTTTGGCGCATAAAAGAATGCCACGCGCTGCGCGAATCCGCCGAGCAGAAACGACGCGTTCACCTCGCCGCCGCCTTCCACCAGCAGGCTGGTGACATTCTCCGAACCGAGTTTTTTCAGCAGCCAGCGCAAGTCAATTGCCGATTGCCGGTTGCCGATTGCCCATTTGGGCGGCGGCACGGCAAGAATCCTTACGCGTTTGGCCAGCGTCGCCATGCGATATTTTGGCGCGTGCTTGCTGACAACAATCGTCGTCAGCGCCGTCGTTTTATCTCTCACCACTTTGGCCGTCAGCGGCGTCCGCGCCATGGAATCGAGGACGATGCGTCGGATGGGTTTTGCCATCTTCCATCCTCCATCTTCCATCTTCGTCCTTGCGGTCAACGACGGATCGTCCGCCAAAATCGTGTTGATGCCGACGAGAATTGCGTCCGCACCTTGGCGCAATTTCATGCCGAACGCGCGGGCCTTTGCACCGGTGATCCATTTTGATTCGCCGCTGGCGGTCGCAATTTTGCCGTCCAATGTCATTGCCGCCTTCACGGTGACAAACGGCGTTCGGTGGATGATCCAGTGATTGAACGCCTCATTCAAGTGGGTGCATTCGTCGGCTAATTTGGAGTGCGGTGACATGTCACCGCTTTTGAAAGCACCAACATGCCGGCGCAGTCCAACAACTTCAATCCCCGCGCGCCGCAAAATCTTGAAACCCTTGCCGGCGTGTTTCGGATTCGGGTCTCTTGCGCCGATGACAACGCGCTTGATTCCGGCGGCGATGATGGCGTCCGTGCAGGGCGGCGTGCGGCCGTGCGTGCAACAGGGTTCGAGCGTGACGTAAAGTGCAGCGCCGCGAGGATTGCGTCCGCGTTTCTGCGCATCGCTGAGCGCCTCGATTTCCGCGTGCGGCAAACCCGCGCGCCGGTGCCAGCCGCGTCCGATGATCTTGCCGCTCTTCACCAGGACCGCACCGACCATCGGATTTGGCGACGTCGCGCCGTGGCCGCGTCGGGCGAGCCGGAGGGCGAGGTGCATGAATTGGGCGTCAGACATCGGGCGCATCGTAGCCGCTGTCGTGGTCACGCCAAAGCCAAAAGCCAGCTTTGCGGATGCTCCCGCCGGCAACCGGTCATTTCCCCCGGTCTCATGGCCGTTTCCCCCGCAAATTTGAGATGTTCCCCCGGAGTTGTCGCGGTTTCCCCGCGCACCGGACGCTTTCCCCCGGACAATTGGCCAGCTCCCCCGCCCACTTATCGCGTTCCCCCGGGCAATTATCCTGTTCCCCCGATATTTTGGTGCTTTCCCCCGGAGCTTTTTCCCGCTCCCCCGCGCAATTGGCGGTTTCCCCCGGAGTTTTGGGACGTTCCCCCGCCGATTTTGGGCCGGCGAACGGCAATCAAGACATTCCCCCGCAGCATTTTACGCGGTTACCGCCCACCTTTGACGTTCCATAATCAAAAATCACCATTCCGGTGGGCAACCTGCCAAAAGCCCAAAACATTGGGCGAAGTCGCGCCGTAGCCGCGCCGGGCGAGCCGGAGGGCAAGGCGTATGAATTGGGCGGGCAAAAAGATTCATGAATTGCCCCATCCTATTCCTCAAACAGCGCCTGCGCAAACTGCTTCGCGTCGAAGGGCTGCAGGTCGTCCGCCTGCTCGCCGAGGCCGATGAATTTGATGGGCAGGCCCAGCTCCTTCTGAATCGCCACCACCATGCCGCCCTTGCTCGTGCCGTCGAGCTTGGTCACGACGAGGCCGGTGAGCGGCACGGCTTTGTTGAACTCGCGCGCCTGGTTCAGCGCGTTCATGCCGGTCGTCGCGTCGAGCACCAGCAGCACTTCGTGCGGCGCGCCGGGCGATTGCTTGCCGATGACGCGGTGCAATTTCTGCAATTCCTGCATCAGGTTGTGCTTGGTGTGCAAACGGCCCGCCGTGTCAATGAACAGGTAATCCGTCCGGCGCGATTGGGCGGCGGTGACGGCGTCGTGCGCCACGGCGGCGGCGTCCGCACCGTAAGCGCCGGCGATGACTTCAATTTTCAAGCGCGCCCCCCAAAGTTTGATTTGCTCAATGGCCGCAGCGCGGAAAGTGTCGCAGGCGGCGAGCAGTGCGGTCTTTTTCTGCGATTGAATCAAATGCGCGAGCTTGGCCGAGGTCGTGGTCTTGCCGGTGCCGTTGACGCCGACGATGGAAACGATGGTCGGGCCGTGCGGGACTTTCTTGAGTTCGGCGTTGTTGTTGGACAGGCTTTTCTCGATTTCCGCCCGGGCAACGGCGAGATAATCGAGTCCGGCGCCGCCCTGCGATTCGTAGGCCTTCTTGACGGCGGAAATGATCTGGTCCGTCATCGCCGTGCCGAGGTCGGCGGCGATGAGCGCCGCTTCGAGTTCCTCGATGGACTCGCCGGTCAGCTTGGGCGAACGCGTGACGATGCGTTTGATTTCGTGGACCAGCTTGCCGTGTGTCCTGGCGAGGCCGGCTTTGAATTTGGAAAACAAACCCATCGGGAATTTATGATTTACGATTTACGATTGATGATTGAAAAATGCCGCGTTCGCCTTCAACTCACGACGGCCCCGGATAAAATGACGAATGGGGGCGTCACGCCTTGGAATTCCAAGCGACATTCGTCATTCGTCCTTTGCCTGTCAGTGCTCACCCGTGGCTGCAAATTTTTGCTCCGCGACCCTGGCTTTCAGTTTTTCGACATGACCGTAGGGCAGCTTGATGCCGCCGATGAGCGGCTTGCCCTTGCTGAATCCATGGCAATCGGAGCCGCCGGTGACGAGCAGGTTGAATTTTTCCGCGATTTCCAGATAGCGCTCGGACATCGCGGTCGAATGCTTCGTGTGAAAACATTCAATGCCATCGAGGCCGGCGTCCACCAGCCCGGGAATGATCTCGTCCGTCCGGTTCAAACCGGGATGCGCCATGACCGCGAGTCCGCCGGATTGATGAATCAGGTCAACGCTCTCCAGCGCGGACACCCTGGCTTTGGGCACCCAGGCGGGCCGGTTTTTTTTCAGGAAACGCTCGAACGCCTCGTCCAGGCTGGCGACCAGCCCGGCCTTCACCAGCGCGCGGGCGACGTGCGGCCGGCCCGGCGACTTGCAGTTGGCCAGCGCAAAAACCGTCTCAACCTGGAGCGGCACGTTCAGTTCGTTCAAACGCGCCGTCATCTCGTGGATGCGCCGCTGCCGGACCGCCTGGAACCGCGCGATTTCGGTGAGCAACGTCTGGTTTTGCGTATCCAGAAAATAACCGAGGATATGGACTTCCGTGTGGTCGTATTCAGCCGTGAGCTCCGTGCCGGGAATGAATTCCATGCCCGCTGCCGCGCACGCCGCCGCCATCCGCGCGCAGCCTTCGACCGAGTCGTGGTCGGTCAACGCCAGTGCGGCGAAGCCGAGGCGCGCCCCGTGGCCGGCCAGTTCCTCCGGCGTGAAGGTGCCGTCGGAAAAAAAGGTGTGGAGATGGAGATCGGCGAATTTCATTTCACAATTCTCGCCGGTCGCATCAGTTCGCCCTTGATTTTGTCGAGGATGCCATTGACGAATTTGCCACTGTGCTGCGTGGAGAATTTCTTGGCGATGTCCACGGCCTCGTTGATGCTGACGACCGGCGGGATGTCCTCGCGAAAAAGCATTTCGTAGATTGCCAGGCGCATGATGTTGCGGTCCACGGCGGCGATGCGGTGGAAGTCCCAATTCTTCGCGTGCTTCTTGATGTGCCCGTCAATCGAGTCGCGGTGCTGGAGCGCGCCGCGGATGAGCGGCTCGGCGAAGAGCCGGGTTTCGGCCTCCTCGGCGGTCGGCGGCGGCAGTTCGTGGGGCTGGCCCCAGGTCGCCGGGCCTTTTTCCTCCGCGATGGCGGCGGAACGCTGCGAGTTCCAGAATTCATTCAGCGCCCGCTCCAAATCCTCCGGCGGATTCAGGTCGTGCTGGAACAGAAATTGCACCGCGTGTTCGCGCGCTTCGCGTCGTTTGCCCATAGCTCGATTCCATCATGCCGGAGAACCGGGCGGCGGGAAATGAAAAACTGCCGGTGAAATTTGGGACAGGGAAACGCCGCCGCCGCGCCGGGGACATTTCGCTGGGGACATTTCGCTTGCGCCGCCACGCAACCTGCGAAACAATTTGCGCGTGAAAATCAAAATTTTTCTGTTTCTGGCGGCCCTCGGCCTGTTGTTCACCAGCGGCTGCATTTCCCTTAATGGATGATTGAGCCATCGGCGTGCCACCTGTCCCCCACATGAAAACATCGCAAGTGACCAAACTGCTGCACACACGCTACCGGGTGAACGACCTGGAGCGCACGGTGAAATTTTACCGTGAGATTCTCGGCCTGGCGGAAATCCGCCGGCACAAATCGCCGCGCGGCTCCGAACTCGTCTTTCTGAAAGCAGCCGGCAGCGAGGAGCAGATTGAAATCACGTATTTCCCGGGCAGCGGCCCGGTGCAGGTGCAGCCGGACCTCACGCATCTGGCGTTCGAAGTGGACAGCCTGGCCGAATTTGGAAAACACCTCGCCGAGCACGGCCTGAAATTCTCCGACGGCCCGACGACGACTTCGAGCGGGACGATTTTCGCCTTCATTGACGCGCCGGAAGGCTACGAGATCGAATTGATTCAAAAGGGCGGCAGCTGCTGATTCCCCAACCCTCAACTTTCATCCCTCAACTTAAATCGAATGAGCGTTCTCATTGTCGGCTCCACCGCGCTGGATTCCATCAAAACCCCGAAGTCTGAAAACCCGCGACTGCTCGGCGGTTCGGCCAGCCATGCCGCCGTCGCCGCGAGCTTTTTTTCGCCGGTAAAGTTGATTGGCGTTGTGGGCGAGGATTTCCCGAAGAAATACCTCCAGCTTTATCGCCGGCATAAAATTGATTTGAGCGGCCTCCAGATTCTACCGGGCAAGACCTTCCACTGGTCCGGCGAATATGAGTTGAACATGAACAACCGCCGGACGTTGCTGACCGAACTCGGCGTGTTCGAGACCTTCACGCCTGCTCTGCCGAAATCGCACCAGGACACGCCGTTCGTCCTGCTCGCCAACATCGCCCCGGCGCTCCAGCACCATGTCTTGGATCAGATGCGCCGCCCGAAATTCGTCGTCGCCGACACGATGGACCTCTGGCTGAACATCGCGCTGCCGGATTTGCTCAAGCTGCTCCCGCGCGTGGACGGCTTTGTGCTCAACGACAGCGAGGCGCAGCAGCTCACGAAGGAGGACAACATTTTCGTCGCGTTGAAAAAAATCCACAGGCTCGGCCCGAAATACGTCATCATCAAAAAGGGTTCGCATGGCTCGATCCTGTCTGGACCGAAAGGTTTTTTCATCTGCCCGGCGTATCCGCTGCACACCGTTGAGGACCCGACCGGCGCGGGCGATTCCTTCGTCGGCGGCATGATGGGCTGGCTCGCCGCGGCGCGCGGCTCGATTGACGCGAACATCCGCCGCGCGATGGTTTATGGCAGCGTCACCGCGTCATTTTGCTGCGAAGGCTTCGGCCTCACCGCCACCACCAAGGCCAAGCGCGCCGACATCGAGAAGCGTGTGAGAGAACTGGAAAGACTGACCCAGTTCTGATTTACGACATCCGATTTACGATTTACGCGGCCCATTTCAAACCGGCGCGTCAATCGCCATTCGTAAATCGTAAATTCACGAAACAAACTTCGGCTCGAACACCGGGCCGAGGTTGTGCTTGCGGAGCAGCTCGCAGAATTTCGCGATGCCGCGCTTCTCGTCCGAGCCGAGGTGGAAATGAACATGCCAGCCGAGGTAATCCTGCCGGAAATCGAGGTCGTAAGCCGGGTGATTGCGGATGATGACCTCCAGCGTTTCCATCCCAAACCCCTTCGCCTCGCGCAGCAGCCGGCGCAACCGGGTGTTCTCAATGCCCCGCCGCAGCGCCCAGACCGCGAAGACGAACGGCAGGTTCGTCATCTCAAACCAGGCCGCGCCAAGGTCGAAAATCTGGTGCTCATGCGGCGAACGCTGGAAATCAATTGCCGGGTCGCCGATGAGCAGCGCGGCATCAAGCTCCGCCGCCCGGCGCGGGTCCGCCAACGGCTTGAACTCCGGTTTCAAACCGCGCTCGGCCAGCAGCACTTTCAGGAGATTCAAGCCCGACAACGACGCCGCGTGGCAATGAATCTCCTTCAATTCATCCAGCGGCTTGCGATGCGCCAGGATCACGCTGTAAACCTCGCCCAGCGACGCGATGGCGATGCCGTCGAGGACGTCATAACGGTCGGTCATCAAGACCTCCGCCACGCTGACGAGCGCGGCATCCAGTTCGTCGCGGCGGAGCAATTCGGCGAGGCGGGCGGGCGTGGTAAAAACAATCTGGTCCTCGATGCCGCGCGTGAGCGGGACGGCGTTGAGATATTCCACCGAGCCGACGCGGAACGGGGCGAGCGACCCTTCGAGGCCGGCTTCGCGTTCGCGGCTGGCGTTAATCTGTTCGCGTTCCAGCTTCCGCGCAATGTCCTCCGGCGATTCCGGCGGGGCCATGCGCAGATTCGGGATGTCATCCGGCAAATTCATTTCTAAGTAATTTGCGCCGGAGGAGGCGGATGTGCGAGCCATTTATCCGGCTGTGGGAATCGCGGCGGGGGCCGTCGCGCGCGTTTGTTCCGCCCGCAAATCGTCGTGTTGGAGCCTTCCGCGACTTTTTTCGCCCACAAATCCATGCGTCGGCTGCATTCAAAGCTTTTTACGGCTTCAATTCCATGCGTTGGCGCCTTCCGAATCCTTTTCTACCGCCAATTCCAAGCGTTGGACGCGGGGGGGAAATTTCTGGCGCAAAATCCATGCGTTGGACGCCGATTTTCTCGGTTTTTACACGAAATCCGCGGTTTACGGCCTTTTTGGCCCTTTCGGAACCACAGGCACGGGCCAGGGTGCGGTCGAGGCACGGATTAAGCGGAGTTGAAAACTTCCACCGCCTTTATATCCTCCGGCCATGCCAAAGAGAGATCCGCGCGTGGACGCTTACATCGCCAAGTCCGCCGACTTCGCGAAACCGATTCTTAACCACATTCGCAAGCTCGTTCACTCGGCGTGCCCGCAGGTCGAGGAAACCATCAAATGGAATTCGCCCTTTTATTTGCACAACGGTATCCTGCTCGCCACGCCCGCCTTCAAAAAGCATTGCGCGCTCATCTTTTGGAAGGGCCGATTGTTTCTGAGCAATGACCAGAAAACAAAGCTTCGTCGCCTTACTTCAATTTCCGATTTGCCCGACGACAAAATCCTGACCGGCTGCATCAGAAAAGCCGTGGAACTGAACGAAGCCGGCGTCAAAACCCCCGCCCGGCCTAAACCCAAGGAAAAAGCGAAACTGGTCGTGCCGGATGATTTTCTGGCGGCGCTCGAGGAAAACAAAAAGGCGCTGGCGGCATTCGAGGCTATTCCGCCGAGCCACAAACGGGAATATGTCCAGTGGATTATCGAAGCCAAGCGGGAGGAGACGCGCGGCCGTCGAATGCAGACCGCCATCGAGCAAATCGCCGAGGGAAAATCGCGGAATTGGAAATACCAGTAGCAACATTATGAAAATCATCCGGATTGCGAGCGACGCAACTGTGTTCTGCGTGGCATTCAGTTTGTTGGCCGGCGCAAACCCGGCGATGGCCCAATCCACCACCAACCGCCCGGCTCGTTCCACGCCATCCGTGCGCGACCCGCACACGCCGGGATTCGTCGACGGCCACCGAGTTGCCCGACGGCGCGGTCCCGCCGGTGGAAGCCGAGGGCAATTTCATCATCGGCCCGACGCATCCGTTCGCGCCGGAAATGACCGTGAACACCAACGTGCCGCAAGGAACGATTTACAACTTCACCATGAGTTCGACCAACAGCCGGATTTACCCCGGCATCGCGCGCGAGCCCGGCACGTTTGGCACGCCCGACCCGGCCGACCCGGCCAAATTGATCGTCACCACCAGCCACCCCGCGCCTTACACGCGGCGCGTGGCGGTTTATGTGCCGAAGCAATACGTCCCCGGCACCGCCGCGCCGTTCATCGTCGGCGCGGACGGCCCCGACCGCGTGTTGTTCACGGCGCTGGACAATTTGATTGCGGAGAAGAAAGTGCCGGTGATGATTGCCATTTCCATCGGCAACGGCGGCGGCGACGCGCAAGGCAGCGAGCGCGGACTGGAATACGACACCATGTCCGGCCGCTACGCCGAATTCGTCGAGACGGAAGTGCTGCCGCTCGTGGAAAAGCAATGCAACGTGCAATTGACCAAGGACCCCGACGGCCGCGCGACGATGGGCGGCAGTTCCGGCGGCTCCTGCGCGCTTATCATGGCGTGGTATCATCCGGAACTTTACCATCGCGTGCTGACCTATTCCGGCACCTACGTGAACCAGCAATGGCCGCCCAGCACGGACACGCCGCACGGCGCATGGGAATTTCACGAACATCTCATTCCCGAACAATCCTGCCAAGCCGATCCGCCTCTGGCTCGAAGTCGGCGACCGCGACCTGTTAAATCCGAACGCCATGCGCGACGGGATGCACGACTGGGTCCTCGCCAACGAGAACATGGCGCGCGTGCTGGCGCCAAGGGTTATCATTACCAGTTTGTTTTTGCCCGCAATGCAGCGCACGTTGCCAGCGGCGTGAAATTGCAAACCCTGCCCGAGGCGCTGGAATGGCTGTGGCGGGATTACAAACCATAGGCGAATCCGCGAAGAGAATTCTTGTCAAGCCAGGTGTCCGGGCCAAAATCCTGTCCGATGAAACGCGTTTTTCTTGGCTGTGTGTGGACGCTTGCGCTGATTGCTCCCCGCTGCGGGTTCAGCCGCACAAACACGACGGTGACCATCGTCGGGGAGGATTTTTACATCAACGGCCAGCCGACTTACGCCGGCCGTGTCTGGCACGGGCAGCGAATCGAAGGACTGCTGCTGAACTCCCGGATGGTGCAGGCCACGTTCGACGACCGGAACACAAACACCATCGCGCGCTGGGCGTATCCGGACTCCGGACGTTGGGATGCGGACCGAAACACGCGCGAATTCATCGCGGCTATGCCCGACTGGCGCCGGCACGGTTTAATGGCGGTAACGATCAATTTGCAAGGCGGTTCGCCGGAGGGCTATTCCAACGCGCAGCCGTGGGAAAATTCCGCATTCAATCTGGACGGTTCACTCCGAACAAATGATTTCGCCCGGCTGGAACGGATTTTGGATCGCGCTGATGAACTCGGCATGGTGGTCATCGTCGGCTGTTTCTATTTCGGCCAGGACCAGCGGCTGGCGGACGAGGCGGCGGTGGTTCGCGCCGTGGACAACACCACCCGCTGGCTGCTCGAACACGGCTGGCGCAACGTGCTGCTGGAGGTCAACAACGAGTGCAACGTGTCCTACCACCACGACATTCTCAAACCGGCGCGCGTGTCGGAGTTGATCGGCCGCGCGCAGCGACAGCAGTTGGACGGTCGTCGGTTGCTGGTGAGCACGTCATATGGCGGCGGCGCCGTGGCCGGAACGAATGTCGTGGCGGTTGCCGATTTTCTGTTGCTGCACGGCAACGGCATGAGCCGGCCCGCCGCGGTGGCCGATCTGGTGCGGAAGACACGCGCGTTGTCTGCCACGCCGAAGCCGATATTGATCAATGAGGACGACCACTACGATTTCGACCAGCCGACAAACAACTTCACGGCGGCAATCAGCGCGCACGCCTCGTGGGGGTTCTTCGATTATCGCCGCAGGGGCGAAGGCTTTGACGAGGGTTACCAAAGCGTGCCGGTGAACTGGGGCATCTCCTCCGCGCGCAAACGGGAGTTCTTCCAACAGGTGGCCGAAATCACGGGTTCAAACGCGTCAAAGTAGATTCAGGGGAACGGTGCGAAGTCGCCTGGTAAAGCGCCACCAGCGCGGCACCGATGGCCTGCGATAATTCGCCCAGAACGGCGGGAATGATTTTGATGCTGGCCCGTTGCGCGGGCCAGAGTTGCGGCGCGGCCGTCTCGCGGATAATGCGCAGGTAACGCTCGCGGAAATCGGGCGTGGTCACTTCGTGGTCCATCAACCCGCCGCCGATGATGACGATGCCCGGATCGAGCAGCGTCACGAGGTTCGCCACGTGGAAGCCCATCGCGCGCGCCTGGAAATCGAAAATCTCCAGCGCCAGCGCGTCGCCCTTTTGCGCGCGGCTGCGCAGCAACAAAACCTTTTCCTTCATCGGAGCGGTTGATGTCGCGAGTTCGTGGCCGGGAAATTTCTTCAAATTTTCCGCCAGCAAATGCGGCAGGCCGGCGATGGTCGTGTAAGGCTCCACACAGCCCCAGTCCTTGCCGCAACCGCAGGGAATCGCCTTGCCGCTGAGGCCGAACAGGTGCAACGGCGCGGCCATGTGGGCGGTTTCCATGGCAGTAAGCGTCTCGCCGGCGAGCGGCAGGCCGTCCGCTCCCACGAATGCGCTGCCGAGGCCGGAGCCGGGCATGAGCATTAGCACCGAAAGCTTGTTGCCGCCGCGCGCAATCCGCGCCTCGGCCACGCCGCCGCAATGGCCGTCGTTGCCCATCGTCAACGGCAGCACGCGGCCGGTGTGCTGGGCCAGCGCATTGCTGAACGCGGTGTGGACATCCCAGCCGGCGAGACTCGCCGGCAAATTCGCCGTCTTGCCGAGCACGCCGTAACGTTCATACGGACCGGGAATCGCGAGGCCGACGCCCTGGACGTTCGGCCAGCCAAGGTTGTTCTTCGCGAGGAATTCGCCGATCGCGGCAATCCAGCCGGCGATGACCGCGTCTGTGCCTTTTTGCGTGTTTGTCGGGCGCTGGAGGATTTTGGTGGTGACCGGCTCGCCATTGCCCCAGACGGCGGCGATTTTTGAGGTGGTCGCGCCGCTGTCCGTGCCGATGAAGATGTTTTTGTTCATGTCTGTGCTTCAAATTGAGGACAGCATCGGCAAAGGCAAGAATTATTCGCCTTTCGGCGTTTAACTCGTTTAACTTTGCGGCCCGTGACCCCGGCTGAAACATTTGCAAACCTGCTCCGCGGCGACGCGCCGTTGCTGACCCTCGCGCCGATGCAGGACGTGACGACGCTGCAGTTCATGCGCGTCATCGCCCGTTACGGTGGGCCGGACGTTTATTGGACGGAATACTTCCGCGTCCACGGCGATTCGCGCCCGGAAAAATGGATTCTCGAATCCATCACCCAAAATCCGACCGGCAAACCTGTCATCGCGCAGATGATCGGCAACGACATACCAGCGCTCGTCCGCACGGCGCGGGAATTACAGAAATATCCCGTCGCCGCGATTGACCTGAATCTGGGCTGCCCCGCGCCCATCGTCTATCGCAAATGCGCGGGTGGCGGCCTGCTGCGCGAGCCGGAAAAGATTGATGCCATCCTCGGCGCGTTGCGCGAAGCGGTGACGGTGCCGTTCACGGTCAAGACGCGCGTCGGTTTCGAATCACCAAAAGAATTTGATGCGCTGCTGCCGCTGTTTGCCAGGCATCCGATTGATTTGCTCACCGTCCACGCACGGACGGTCAAACAGATGTATCGGCCCGGCGTGCGCTACGATTTGATTGCGCGGGCGGCTCGGGAATTGAAATGTCCCGTGCTGGCGAATGGCAACGTCCACGGCGCAACGCAGGCAAAGCAATTGCTCGCCGAGACCGGCGTGCGCGGTCTGATGATCGGGCGGGGCGCAATCCGCAATCCGTGGTTGTTTGACCAGATTCGCGCGGAGCTGTGCGGAGGGAGAGTCAAGCTGCCGACGGGCCGCGTGGTGGTTGCCTACATCCGCGAGTTATGGGAGCATGAAATCACACCCGGCGTGCCCGAATCCGCGCAGGTTCAACGGATGAAGAAATTCATGAACTTCATTGGCGAAGGCGTGGGCGGGCAATTTCTCTTTGAAGTCCGCCGCGTGACGACCACGGCGGATTTTTTCCGTGTTTGCGAGAATTTCTTAAACCACGACCACCCGATGTCATTGGAGCCGCCGCTGGCCGGTCCGGAAACTCCGTTGGATTTGCCGGCGGCGTTTTGATACTTCGGGATCCGTCCGCAATAATGTGATTTGCTTTACGCTGGCGGTTGGAGTAGAAGTCACTAAACAGCGGACATTATGAAAAAAACCCATCGGGAAACCGGACGCCGCTTTTTAACACGGCGTGAATTCGTAAAACTATCCGTCGCCACCGGCGTGGCCGCCAGCGTCTGGCCCGCATGCGCGGAGCCGCCAAAGAATGAAATGTCTTACCGCACCTTGGGCAGCACCGGCGAGAAGGTTTCGGTCGTCGGGCTGGGCGGATACCATACCGGCCTGCAATCGGACGAGGCCGAAAGCATCACTCTCATCCGCACGGCGGTGGATCGCGGCATCAATTTCCTCGACAATTGCTGGGATTACAACGGCGGCGAGAGCGAGATCCGCATGGGCAAGGCGTTGCGCGACGGTTATCGCAACAAGGTTTTCCTGATGAGCAAAATTGACGGGCGGACCAGGGAAGCCGCCGCAAAGCAGATTGACGAGTCGCTCAAGCGGCTGCAAACCGACCGGGTGGATTTGATGCAATTCCACGAAATCATTCGCATGGAGGATCCCGGTAAGATTTTTGCCGCGGGCGCCGCCATGGAGGCGATGCTGGCGGCGAAGAAGGCCGGCAAGGTGCGTTACATTGGATTCACCGGACACAAAGACCCGGCCATTCATCTCAAAATGCTGCAGGTCGCCGATGAAAACAAATTTCATTTCGACGCGGTGCAAATGCCGTTGAGCGTAATGGACGCGCATTTCCACAGCTTCGAGCAGCAGGTCTTGCCGGTGCTGGTGAAAAACGGCATCGGCGTATTGGCCATGAAAACGCTGGGTTTTGGCGCAATCCCGCGGAGTAACACCGTCACCGCCGTCGAATGTCTGCATTACGCGATGAACCTGCCGACATCCACGGTCATTACCGGCATGGAACGGATGGAAATTCTCGAACAGGCGCTCGACGCCGCGCGCACGTTCAAGCCGATGAGCAAGGACGAGGTCTCGGCGCTGCTCGCGCGCACCGCCGATGCCGCGACGGACGGAAAATATGAAACTTTCAAAACGTCCACCGGTTTTGATGGCACCACGCAACATCCGCAGTGGCTGGGATGAGCACGCTTTACTGTAATTTCCGGACGATGGCCTGAATCTTTCCAGAATCGCGCAATCTTGATGGCGGGGGGAAGAGCGGTCGAGATTGCGCGGCAAGGAAGGAAGTCCGCTTCGAAAATGCCCGCTGGCGTTTCGCCCTCCTCCGGTATAAGCGCGGGCGCATGGGGGAGTTAGACTTGCCGCCGGCAATTGAACGATGTGTCTGCGGCCCAACTACCTGCTTGTGATAAAGTCGGCATCTGACTAGCCTTGTTGTGTTGATCCCGATGACGAATCGTTTGGCTTCCACGAACAATTGGCGCACAACATTGCGTGCCGTGCTGCCGCATGAATGGATTTTCGGAACCTACCTTTTGCTGACGGCACTGCGCCTGTTTGTCCATGCCGGCGCGGCCCGAACCTGGTCGTTCGTTTTTTTTGGCTGTTTGCTCGCTTGCACCTTGATTTTCTTTTGGGCGAAACAAAATCCGACCCCATGGCGCTGGCGGGTGCGATTGCTGGCTTATCCGTCGGTCATGGGCATCTCATTTTACGCGATGGGCGCGGCGGTGCCGTTGCTGGGCAATGGCAAAGTGGACACGCTGCTGCTCGGCTGGGATCAGGCGTTGCTTGGCGAAACGCCGTCCGTGGCGTGGGAAAAATGGATGGGGCCGTGGACAACCGATATTGCCATGGCCGGCTATTTGTTCTTCTTTTATTACATCGTCGCCGGACCGGGTTTTTATTGCGTCGCCAACCTGCGGCTCTTCCGCAAATGCATCGTGGGCCTGTTCACATTGTATGGATTGGCATTCACAAGCTACACCGTGATGCCGGCGGGCGGGCCGTGGCGCTGGATGACGTTTCACGCGCCGTTGCATGGGCCGCTGCTGTTGGACTGGGTTCTGAAGCCGGTGAATGATGGCAGCAATGCCGTGGATGTTTTTCCCAGCGTGCATCTCGCGGCAACCTTGTATTTGTTGATGTTCGACTGGCAGAACGGACGGCGGTTCTTTTGGACTTATTTGCTGCCCTGTCTGGTCCTGTGGTGGTCCACGCTGTTCCTCCGCTTCCATTACTTCGTGGACCTGCTGGCAGGATTGGTGGTGGCGCTGGCCGGCTGGATGATGGCTCAAGCCTACGACGCCAAAACCCGCGACCAGCCGATGCTGGCCTCGGAAATGAATAGCCCTAGAGTTTGACTTTGAATCCGCCACACTCGGCCAGCTTCTCGAGTTTGCCCTGATAGAACTGGTCGCGGTATTCCTCGGTTTCGAGCAGGTGTTGCGTCAGTTCCTTTTTGTCGCGCTTGATGATGAATTTCAATTCGTCCAGGTCGTCCGACCAGCGGAAGCCGTTGAAAAATTCCGCGCCGGCGAACTGCGTTTTGTAGAGCGCGGTGTGCGAGTAGCAGGTGCCGAGGTAAAGATGCTTCACGCCGCGTTCGGCGAACAGTTCCACCGCCGAAGTCATCATGAACATGCCGAGGTTGCGCGCGTAGTAATTCAGGTCGTAAAACGCGTAGTAATAGAACGCCAGCGCCTTGCCTTCGAGATAGAGCGTGGCCGCGCCGACTTCCTTACCGGTCTCCGCGTCCGTGAACACGAGCAGATGCGAAATGATGGGCGAGTCGAACAGCGCGTCCAGCCGCTCGAACGTCATCACGTCCTTGCCGAACTTGATGTCGGCGTAGGTCTTGAAAAACTGGCGTTGCTCCGGCGTGTAATCGAATTTGTCGCGCGGGACCAATTCCACGCCGATGCCTTTGCCTTTGCGGACAATCCGGCGATTTTCCGACGACGGCTTGAATTTCGCCAAATCCACGCGAATCTGGCGGCAGAGATAAAAGCGGTCGAGTTGGCGCGACGACGGCAGGAACCCGGCGTCGAAAATGTCCGACGGCGATTCGCCTTCCTCCGGCACGGCCCAAATGGCATACGGAAACTGGTAATGCTCGTAGTCGGAGTTTTGTTCGGAGAAAAGGAGTTTCATGGGGAAGATTTTGACACGGATTTCACGAATTTACACGAAGTGGTTCTGCTTCTGTTGAAGCCGCTCCAATCTGTGCAATCCGCGTCTCGCCTTGTTTTCCATTCACCGATTTTCGGCGCAGGCGCAACCGCCAGTTCGTCAGCACGTCGTAGGTCACGGATTTTTTCAGCTCGGCGATGTCGCGCACGGTGATTTCCTCGTTGCCCTGCCGGCCCATGATGACGGCTTCGTCCCACATCTGCGCCTCGGGAATGTCCGTGATGTCCACCATCAGCGCATCCATCGCGATGCCGCCGATGAGCGGAGCGCGGTTGCCGTGGATGAGCGCGCCGCCCTCGTTGCGCACGCGCGGAAAACCGTCGCCATAGCCGATGGGCAGGACGGCGATGCGACGTTCGCTCTTCGCCGTGTAACGCATCCCGTAGCCGACGACTTCGCCGGGCTTCAATTTCTGGATCGCCGCGACGCGCGCCTTCACTGACATCACCGGTTCGATGCCGGGAATCTGCCGGCAGACCTGCGACGGGAAAACGCCGTAAATCAAAATGCCCGGACGCACCATGTCCAGATGCGCCTGCGGCAAATCGAGAAAGCCGCCGCTGTTGCAGGTGTGGCGGATGTTCACGGGGATTTTCCGCTGCTCCAGCGCGGCCAAGACTTCCTTGAACCGCGAGAACTGGAGATTGGCGAACGTCTTGTCGGTTTCGTCCGATTGCGCGAAATGCGTCATCGCGCCTTCAAGCAGCAGCGATTTTTCAGCGAGAATTCTTTCGACGAGCGGCAGCGCCTCGTCCCAGCGCACGCCGTAGCGGCTCATGCCGGTGTGGATTTTGACATGAACCGGAACCTGTTTGCCGCAATCCGCCGCGATTTTGGCGAGCTTGCGGACGGCGTGCGGCTCGTTCACGCAAACCGTCAAGTCATGCGCCACGCACCACTCAAGTTCGGCCTCCTGCCGTTCGCCGAGCAGCAGCAACGGCGCTTTGATGCCGGCGTCACGCAGGGCCATCGCCTCTTCGAGCGTGCTCAAGCCGAAGCCCCACGCGCCTTCTTCGAGCGCGATGCGCGCCACGTCGAGCGCGCCGTGGCCGTAAGCCTCGTCCTTCACCACGGCGAGCAGTTTTACATGTTTCGGCAGGTCGCGGCGGATGAGACGCAGATTGTTTCGCAGTTTGCCGAGGTCAATCTCGGTCCATGCCGGCCGCTGCGGAAAATTCATCGAATCAAAATTCATAACCCATCAGGGAATTGTTTAACCACGAATCGTGCCAAAAGACACGAAAAATCAAACCCTTCCGGGGGGCCACAGGCTTTGGCCGACATCCGTGCGGAAATAGCTGCCGACGACACGGATTTTGCGGATGTTCGCGTAAGCCCTGGCAATCGCCGTGTCCAATTTTGGTGCAAGCGCAATCACGTCCGCGATGCGATGGCCGGTGGCAACCAAATGGCCGTCCGCGCCGCGCGCGACCTCGTTCCACCAGACGTCGCAATCGAACTGGCCGTCCATTTCCAGCGGCAGATGCGGGCTGCGCACCTGGGTGAACGGATAACCGTAACCCGCCAGCGTGAGCGAACAGCCGAAATTCAACTTGTCGCTGAATTGCAAATCTAATTTTTCATTCTGCGTCGTCCGCAAAATCACTTCCGCCGGATTGTTCAGCATCCGCAGAATCATCGGGCCGGAGGTGACGCCGATGCGGATATTGTATTCGATGACGTGCCATTTGCCGCCGCGTGGCTGCGACGCCCCCGTCGCAGCGGCCCGGCGAGGAGGCGTCGTCGCCACTTTAATCGCCGTCACCTGAATCGGGCCGTGGTAATTCACCTTCCGAAACCACGGCAGGAGCGGATGCAACAGCTCGCGCGCTAGGCCGTATTTGTCGTTCTCGTCGCGTTCGACCAAGCCGCCGAGCGGCGCACCGGCGACGATGCCCTGGTTGCCGTTGAAGGCGTATTTGTATTCCTGGTTCGTGACGAGCGAATAAATCTCGCCGCCGCTGACGAGCGCGATGTGACCAGCCTCGGCGCGACCGAGATATTCCTGCAAGAAAACGCCTTCGGCATAATTCACGTGCCGCAGCCACGCCCGCGTGTCGGCAACCGTCTCGCAGAGAATTGTATGAATCGGGCTGGTCGGCGAGCAGAGTGGATTTTTGATGACAAACGGCCGCGGGTGCTGCGCCAGAATTTTCTCCGCTTCGATGCGGTTGGACGCAACATAAGCCTGCGGGAACGGGATTTTGAACTCGGCGCAGAGTTTCCGGGCAAAATCGCGTTCGCGCTCGATGCGCATCGCTTCACCGGTCGGCGAAAAGACGCCGACGCCGGATTTCACCAAATCGTCCGCCCACGGCGCGAGCGCCCAGTCAATGGATTGCGGAATGACGACGTCAATTTTGTTCTCGCGAATCAATGGCACCGGACTTGCGAAAGCGTCCTGCGAAAACGTTTTGCCAACCAGCGTTGGCGGGAAATGACCGTAATTGCGCGTCAGATACGTCGAGACGTTCGCCCCGGCATCCGCCAACGTCTGTCCAATGCTGTGCGCAAACGAACCGACGCCGAGAATCATCACGGCGGCCGGCGGCTTGGAATTTATTTTGGCCATCAACGAAAAGTGTTCACGAACGGCGCGCGTTCGCAATGGAAATGTTACTCCCGCTCCAGCGTCTTCAGCCCCGCGCGCAGAAACCCCAGCGCGTAGGCCATGCCGGCGTGCCACGGCGCGGCGCAGCTCATTTGCGGCGCGTGGTCGGGAATGATGACGCCGGTGAAACCATTCTTCTTCAGAATCCGCAGCACGCGCAGCACGTCCACGTCTCCGTCGTCAATGAAGGTTTCCTTGTAAACCGGAACCTTGCCGTGGACGTTGCGCAAATGGACGTAGGCCAGCTTTTCCTGACGGCTGTAAGCTTCCACCGCGTCGTAAATGTCACCGTCCTTCATCTCGGCAATGGTGCCGACGCAAAATTCCAGTGCATTGCGCAGGCTGGGTTTCAAATCAATCAGCTTCTGGTAGAGCTGCGGCTGCCAGACGAGGCGCGGCTGGGCGCGGACGGTCGGCAGCGGCGGGTCGTCCGGATGCGCGGCCAGCGTAACACCGGCTTCCTCGGCGACCGGAACCAATTCATCGAGGAAAAATTTCAGGCGCGACCAAAGCTGTTCCGGCGTGGCGGACGGTGTATTCCCCGGCGCGGTCCCGCGAGCGGGATCATAGACCATGTTCCAGACCATGCCGCTGGGCAGCGGTTTATCGAGCGGGCCGTCCATGCCGACGGCTTCGGCTTCGCCGCGCGCAAATTTGCCCTTTATGCGCCCCGCGACGCCGGCGATGGAAAAATTGTAGCCAAAAATCGGAATGCCCGCCTTGCCGACATTGCGGATGATGGTTTTGAGATTTTCGATTTGCGCCACCTTCTTCGGACCGTCGAGCAACACGTCGTGCCAGTGCGCCGGGTCGAAATTTTCAACGGCCTCAAGTTCAAGGCCGTGGGCGTTGATTTCTTTCTTAATGGCGGATAGTTCTTCAAATGTCCACAGCCGGTTTGGATCGCCGGCCAAGCCCCAGCCGGTGTCGTCGCCGACGGGCTGGTCGCCGGGCTGATTGCTGCGCGACGAGCGGAAATAATCCACGAGGTGGATGACGAGATGCGTGCAGCCGCATTGCTTCGCGAAGCGGTAATGCTCCGCGTTCAGTTGATGCCGATACAGTCCAAGCCCGAGTTTCATGCGTCAAGACCATCGGCGAAAAGCATGGTGGAATTCAACTCTGAAATTTGCCAGCGGCAAAATTTGGTTGCAGGGCACGACGTAAGGAGTGCCGCCCGAACGACTCGTCACCTCGTCGCCTGCAAATCAAGCCATCACCCGAAATTTCGCCGCCTCGACTTTGCCGGCCGTTCTGGTAGATTTCCAGCGTGAGTTTTGTCGCTGAATTCAATTCGTTGCCGCTGCCATCGCTGGTGAAAAAATCGCTGGCAGCGGACATCGGGGCCGTTCGCGAAAGTCTGGCGAAATCGAAATTGTCGCTGGCCGATTTCGCCAATCTGATTTCGCCGGCGGCGGCGGAATCACTGGAGCCTATATGCCGGCGCTCGCGCGCGATGACGCAGCAGCGCTTCGGCAAGGTCATCCGGCTGTTCGCGCCGCTTTATCTTTCCAACGAGTGCGTCAACAACTGCGCCTACTGCGGCTTTTCGCGCGACAACCCGATCTTGCGCGTCACGCTGTCGCTGGCCGACGTGAGGCGCGAGGCGGACGCGCTTCGCAAACAGGGCTTCCGCAACATTTTGCTCGTCGCGGGCGAACATCCAAAGTTTGTTTCCAACAATTATCTGCGCGACTGCATTGCCGCGCTGCACGCCGAATGGCCGGGCATATCGGTCGAAGTCGGGCCGATGGAAACGCCGGATTACCGTCCGCTGGTCGCGGCGGGCGCGGACGGGCTGGTGGTTTATCAGGAAACTTACGACCGCAAGGTTTATGCGGACATGCACACCGCCGGGCCGAAGCGGAATTTCGACTGGCGGCTCGAAACACCGGAGCGCGCCTACGCCGCCGGTTTCCGCCGGCTCGGCATCAGCCCGCTTTACGGACTGGCCGACTGGCGCTACGAGGCGATTTGCGCGGCGGCGCACGCGGATTATCTGCTGCGGAATTGCTGGAAGGCGGCGTTGACCATTTCCACGGTGCGCATCCGGCCGTGCGCCGGCGAATTCCAGCCGCTCACGCACATCAGCGACCGCGAACTGGCGCAACTCGTCTGTGCGCTGCGCATCATGTTTCCGGACGTGGGCATCGTGCTCTCGACGCGCGAAACGCCGAAGCTGCGCGACGGGCTGGTGCCGCTGGGTGTGACGCTGATGAGTGCCGGCAGCCACACCGAACCGGGTGGCTACACCGGCGCGGGCAAGGAAAAGCTGCATCAGACCGTGCGCGGCCGGATTGTGGAACTGGCCTCCGGCTCAAGCGAATGGGCGCCGCAGCCGAACCGGGCGACGAATGCGACGGGGCAATTCAACATCGCCGACGAACGTTCCGCCGGCGAAGTGGCGGAATTGATCCGCAAGCTTGGCTACGAGCCGGTTTGGAAGGATTGGGACGCGGCGTTGACGACGTAAATTTCAAATCTGCGCACAGCAAACCCACTCCGCCCCTCCGAGTGGCATTTCAAAAACAACGGAGTTGTCATCTGGAGCATTGGAGTAATGATCTGACTGGTCAGCGATCATCTGACACAATGGAGTGGTGATACAAAGCACGATAGTAATTATTTTAATAACCAGGGAGATCATATTGGTTGCAAGTGAGATCATCTCGGTTGCAATATGAATCATCTCGGTTGTAATGTGAATCATCTCGGTTGTAATGTGAATCATCTCGGTTGTAATGTGAATCATCTCGATTGTAATGTGAATCATCTCGATTGTAATGTAAGTCATCTCTGTTGTAATGTAAGTCATCTCTGTTGTAATGAAATTGATTTCAGATGTAATAGAAATTATCCAACATAACAAAGTAATCATGTATTTTAACAAATGAATCATTTTGATTGACATTTTCGTCCATAACGAGTATCAATTTCCCAATAAATTCAGCATATTTATGAATTCAAGCCCGGAAAATCCAAAATTGACAATGCCGTTGCCGGATCGGAAACGGCTCGTGAAAGCGTTAGGCAGCGAGACGCGCTGGAAAATGCTCAAGGAATTGACCTGTGGCGAGGCGCGGGCGGTTGGCGAACTGGCCGCCGTGGCTGGCGTTCAGTATGCGAATGCCGGCAGGCATCTCGCGGTCTTGCGCAATGCCGGGCTGGTGGCGCAGGGGCGCGGACAGCTTTACCAGATTCCGAAACAGTATCTGCCCAGCCCCGGCCAGCAGGTGGTGGACTACGGCCATTGCCTGCTGCGGCTGGATGCCGGAGCATAGGTTTGCAACGTAACATTTTGATCCGCAAAATCGGCTGCGAGCCGGTGTGGAAGGATTGGGACACGGCGTTGACGCAATGAAAGAATACAATCTGAAACAAAGCGTAGTCATTGTTCTCGCGGGATTCGGTCGTGGTGTCGCGGATTGTTGCTGGCAGTCTGTATTAGGAATCAATACAGACTGAATCCTTCCGGCTGGAAACTGGATTTTGAACCCTAAAATGCGTTTTGTCCGGTTCGCGGACAAAACTTAAGATTCGTATGTCTTTCTGACTGGATAAGACCCGATGTTTTTTATCGTCGCAGTCAGCTTTGATGCTTTTTCTAAAGCACTTTTGACATTTTTTTGCTTCTGGGTTCCGGCGATGTCCACCAAGAAAACATAAGATTCTGGGTGTCCAACAATCGGGCGGGATAAAATGCGCGTGAGATTCACGCCCTCATCTTTAAGGGGTGTCAGAAAATCATAAAGGCTTCCAGGGTTGTTGGGCAGCGTGAATACGACAGTTGTTTTTGAACTGTCTTCGGCAATAGAATGGTATTGTCCCAAAACAACGAATTGGGTGACATTATCAATGTCTAGCCGCTCAAAAGTTATTGCATACGATTACAGTTCGGTTCATCAAATACTTAAAGAATGTCGTGTTCCTCAAGCAGAGCGTAATGAATTGGAAAATATCATGGATAAATTGCCTGACGCATCTGGTGGCGAAAAGAAGACGCTAATCGAGAAAGGCGAGGCTTGGCTTATTAGGAATAAAGATTTCCTCGGTGCGAGCGTTAATTTGGTAAAAAAGGCATTGGAATGAATCTTTCGATGACCGGCTCGCTGGCCGACCGTTTCAAAAGCGGTTCGCAACGGGCGCGGGTCGTCACGGAGGCTTGGGGCGAGCAGAATCTTTTCCGTCCCAATGGTTCGTCCCCGAATCTGTCCCGGCAGCGCGACAACACCGAGGTGGTTGATTTTGTCTGCCCGGTCTGTGATTTCCGCTCTCGGCGTGGTAGGGCGCGTCACTCCGTGCGCGCCGTCACGGGAAACATTTGTGCGGCGGGCAGAGGACTGGCCCGCCCTACCTTGAGTCCATCACCGTTCCCCTCCGGGTCATCGCGCTGAAATGATTTTGACAATAGCCCAGCCATTTATGGCTGGGTTGCTGGCGCATGGTCATCAAAGTCCCGCCAGGGACGAAAGAATTCTGCCGTCCCTCCGGGACTTATCGCATTTTGGGACATTCCCCCAGCCTTGAAAGGCTGGGCTATTGTCAATGGCCACACCGGTTCCGGCGTCTGGCGTCTGCCGTGGGTTGGGTCGTTTGGCCTCTGGCGGCTGACTGCTTGACCAAGCCAGCCAGGACGTTAAATTTCCACCATGCAATCCAAATCGCAACAGACGAGCAGCGGGCCGGCGCCGGCGGCGGAGCTGCTCAAGGAAGAAATTCAAAGGGAGGCCCACAAGCTTTGGCTGGCGGGCGGCTGCCGCCACGGCGAGCACCTTAGACACTGGCTCGCAGCCGAAAATGCCGTGCTGACCCGAAAGCGCAAGAGTTAGGCCGTCCGCTGCGACGCCAAATTCGTGGGGCTTGTGTTCGTCCGGCCAAGGTGCTCTAATCGTCCTGTGAACCTCTGGATGCCAGCCGACGGTTTGTGGGGATACAAACGCCGTGGCCAATTCGCGCGCATCGTCACCGAGTCCTGGGGCGAACAGAATCTTTATTGCCCCAATTGCCCCTCGCCCAAGCTGGACCGGCGGGAGAACCGCACCGCGTCGGCGGAATTTGCCTGCCCCCGCTGCGGCTTCGGCTGCCTGGTCAGGAGACAAGGAAGGCTCTTCGGCCGCCACATCACTGCGGTTGGCGGATATGATGACTTGAAGCGGTCAATGGAGGCTGACCAAACGCCGAATTTCTTCTTCATGAATTACGACGGCTCGAATTGGCTCATCCGGGACCTGTTGCTGGTGCCGCATTTTGCCTTTCCGGCATCGGCCATCGTCAAGCGCGAGCCGCTGGGGCCGGACGCGTTTCGCGCCGGCTGGGTCGGCTGCAATTTTGATTTGCGCCGCATCCCCATCGAGGCCCAAATCCATGTCGTCAGGGAAGGCGAAGTCACGCCCGCAGCCGAGGTGCGCCGGCAATTCACGCGCGTCAAACCGCTCAAGGATATCCCGGTGGCGGAACGCGGCTGGACGCTGGACGTGCTGAACCTCACGCGGCGGTTGGTGGATGGCAGGGGACGAGGTAACGAGTCCAAGGCTGGAAAATCGGAAACGAACCAAGGACTCCTCACGTCGTCCCCTGCCAACGAATTCACCAACAACGACGCCTATGCCTTTGCCAGCGAGTTGGAGCAATTGCATCCGGACAACCGCCAGGTCAAAGACAAAATCCGCCAGCAACTCCAGGTCCTGTGCGACGCGAAATTGTTGACGCACGTCAGCGCCGCCGTCTGGAGATTGCCGTAGATTCTTGTTCCCGCTCCGGTTGCACATTAGAGATTGACAGTGAGGGGCGGTTCTGCGATGCGTTGACACCATGCAAGTGGAATGCTTCAAAATCTTCTGCGACCTTGCGGACACTGCAAACTACACCCGGACGGCCGGAATGAATGGCGTCACCCAGTCGGCCATCAGCCAGCGTATCGCGGGCCTGGAGCGGAGGCTTTATGGGTTGCTGGTGGATCGGGACGGCTTCGGCCCGGGGGCCGGCCTTAGCCTGACGCCGCGAGGGCAGGCCGTCCTGCAACACGGCCGGGAGATTGTCCGGCTGGCGGGCGAGATGCAGGAGGAGATTCAGAAAACGAGGGACACCCATGCCAAACGCCTTGAACTGGCCGTCTGCCACAGCATCGCGCTGCACCAACTCCCGTCCCTTCTCCAGCGGTTCCAGGCGGAGAACCCGGGGGTGGTGGTGCATGTCCGCCACGGCAACCCGGACCGGGTATATGAAGATGTGCTGGAAGGCGCGGCGGACCTCGGCCTGATCGGCTTTCCCCGGTGGGAGGTCGAATTGGAGACCGAGACGTTCCGCGAGGAGCGGCTGGTGCTGGTCTGTCATCCGCAACATCCGCTGGCGGCCGGCCCGCCGGTCGTTTTCAGGAAACTCAAGGGCGAGCGTTTTATTGCGTTGAAGGAGATTCCGTGGTCCATCTTTTTGAGAACGGTCGGCGCGGCTGCGCGTTTCCGTTATCAGCCGGTGCAGGAGTTCGAGGAACTGGAGGCGGTCAAGCAGGCGGTGGAGTCGGACCTGGGCATCTCGATTTTGCCGGAGGCCGCAGTGCGGTCGGAGGTGGCCAGTCAAACCCTGGCGGCGGTGCCGTTCAAGGGAGACGACTATTTTGAGCCGCTGGGCGTTATTTACTTGGATACGGGCGGCTACTCGCCCGCAAAGGAAAACTTCATCCAATTCCTGAAGCGGCCGGTTGGAATTGACCCGGCCTGCGAAATTTGATTCGGTTCAACCGGTCAAAACTCCCGCCGTCTGGCGTCTGCCGTAGGGGACGACGCAAGGAGTCCAAGCCTCGCCCAGTGGAGCAGGTCCCGACACTTGCACCACCGGACTGGTTGTGGATACGCGACGGGGCGAGTTGCCCCGGCTCCTACGCCGCCCCGGCCTCTGGCGTCTGCTTCAGCCAACAATCCGGATAAAATCCTTCAAACGCCGGCGGGTGTAGAAGTTGACCCATCGGCCCCGGTTGTCGCGGTAGGCCATGCAGCGCCGGTCCGAACATTGCACCCACACCAGCGCGCCGGGCGGCGGGCCGGAGGCAGCCAATGCCGGACTGCCCCCCAATGTCAGATTCATGTGCGGGCCGCGCTCGCGTTCGGCTGGCGGGCCAACCTGCGCCAGCAACTTGGGATATTGGGCCTGGGCGGCGGCCAGCGCCAGGTCGCGCCCACCGTGGGTGCCATCGGAAAAGAATTTGCTGTGGTATTTGCCGTCGCGCTCGATCCGCACTTCGAAACCGTGAATGGATTTTTGCGGACGGTCAATTCGCCGGATGCCCCTCATGGGGTTGGATTCAGGCATGGCAGAAGCATACCCCGGGGCCAAACGGTGTCAATGCATTGCCATCCGGCGTCTGGAGATTACCGCAGGGGACGACGCAAGGAGTCCCAGCCTCGTTACCCCGGCTTCCTACGCAGCCCCGGCCACCCTGCCGTCGGCGTGAACACCAACGGTGTTCAAATCATTCAGCCCAGGGTTGGAGCGGAGCGACTACCCTGGGTCAATCATCCAAAATAATTTCCAACCCTGAAAGGGTTGCATCGCCGTTTGCACCGGATTGGTTCAACCCTTTCAGGGTTGTGAATATCCATCACCGATTACCCGGCGTAGTCCGATTTCATCGGCAACACCGGGCTGAATGATTTAATCCTTTTGGGATTGTCCGTCGCCAAACTGCCGTGGCTGGAGCCGGGATGTCCGTGCTCCCCGCTGTCCTGTTTTAATACAGGTGCGCCCATTTTTGGGACAAAGGGCGTAAAAACAGGCTGATTTTTCCCGGAAATTAACCAATTTTCACGCGGAATTACCCAATATTTTCGCGCAGTTACTTAATTTTGGAGCAGAATTAACCGATGGTGTCCCAAAATTAGCCAATGTTGCGCCACCATTACCTAATTTTGTCGCAACATTACCTAAGGACGTCGCAAAATTACCTAACTTTTTCGCAAAATTAACTAACGGCGTGACTAAATTAGGTAATGGAGCCGGATTATTAACTAATTTTCCGCCGAAATTACCCAGGGAACGGAGACGGGCCGCCGGTTCTTGAACCGGGATCCTCCACAGCACGGCAGTCGTGGTGGATGTGTATCTGTTTTAGCTGCAACAAACTAGGTTTGTGTTGATGACTCATTGTGAAAAATTTCACGATTGGCACCACTTATGCTATTTTTCTCCCTTGGACAGTGGCCCGGCGGGGTAGCCGGGAAAATCACGGTCCATAATCAAAAAGGAAGGCCACAACAAAAGAACTATAATGAAAACCAAATGCTCACGCGAATTCGTGACCTTCCCCAACGGGCAGATCGTGATATTCGCCACCGGACACGCCGTGAAAATTGAGAACCATCCGCTTCTCAAGAATCCGGCATTCACCGCGGTGCAAATCACCGCCCTCAACCAGACGTTCAGCGACGGGATTGTGGCGGCGACCGGCGACCCGCAAGACACGGCCGCCATGAACGCCGCCAAGGTGCCGCTGCTGGACGCCCTTCGTGCCAACGCGTGCAGCGTGGAGGCGCTGACGCCCAGCCTCGAAACGGTGCTCTCGTGCGGTTTCACCCCGTGCAGTGCCAATCGCGCGCAGAATCCGCTGGACCAGCCGGTGATTCTGGAGCTCTCGAACCTCTCGCCCACACAGTTGCTGCTGCGCCTCACGTCCATCGTGAACGCGCGGGCGTATCAGGTGCAGACGAGCCTGGACGGCGGCAAGACGTGGCAGCAGGCGATCATCTCGCCGAAGGCGTTCCGCATTGTGCTGGAAGACCTGCCCTCCGCCAGCACGGTCACGGTGCGGGCGCGAGCCGTGGGCGGCAGCACGGGTTACAGCCCGTGGTGCACCAGCGGCTCCGTGGTGGTGACGTAACATTTCAGGTTGAGGGCCAACGGTGCCAGTTGGGCGGAGTCAATCCGACAACGCTCAAGAACCAGCCCTCAACCTTCCTTCCCGATTTTCCCATGGTGAAACTAGGGCGATGGACAATGTTTGGAACGGCCTTCCTTCATTGTTCATCGCCCGAAATGTTTTCAGGCCTTCCGGCCGGGCACCATTGGTGTGATCCGGCGACCGCGCCCTGCCAACAGATCATTCAGCCGGAGGACGGGGGAATCCAAAAATGATGATGGTTTTCGCTTGGGATGTTTTGCGCGCCTGCCAGTGATACTTTTACGAAATTATGCCCTTCGCATAAATAGATGCAGGATTGACGGAATTGGGGATTTTCTGGATGCTTTATGTGTTTATGACCATAACAATTCTCCAAGCGATATTGGGGCTGGCAATTGCCCTTATTGGAATTGAAATGGTCAACAATCCCCCAACGACTCGAGGCCAAAGATGGTTTTGGCGAGGATGTTTTATTGTGATTGGAATCATTTTGCTCGTGCTCGCTTATTTTCAATGGAAGGGTGATGATGCGAAGCAAAAGGATTTTGATTTACAATTTAATGGACTGAAAACGAATTACGACAATGGGAAAAATGAACTAGCTTCCCAAATTGGTGCAGTAAAATCCAAGCAAAACAGTCTTTGGACACAATATCAAAACCTTCAGGAACAATTGCTGACAAATCAGTTTATCAATCCCGAACTGAGGCAGCGAATTATAGATTCAAGTAGACAGTTTGATGAACTCGGCGCTGATGTTTTAGACATTACAAACATGGTGGAACAGCTGCAAGAAAGGCTACGGCTTGATAAGGCATCTGCACAAATTCAAAAAGAAAAAGATAGGCGGACACAGGAAAAGGCAGCCCAAGATTCTTTAGCCGAAAGGGGGCCATATTACGACTATGCGGTCAAGACACTCGAATTGTTAGCGGATAAATTTGCTAAACGGCTTGGAGACAAGATGGTTCCAGAATATAGCGGGATACCAGATTTTGTTGATATAGGCATGGATTCAACAAACATAGCTGATGTGAAATTCCAGAAAGACACTAATTGGGATTTTGTGGTCTTTATTGACCTTCGGCGTCAATACGCAACCGTAAAATGCAGTGCCGGATATTTAGATATAGTCCCTTCGGGACAAACCATGAATTGTTATTTGCACGAAGATTTACAGAACTACACTCAACAGACCGTGGCCATCACAAATGCCGAAAAAGCAATCGCTGCTAATTTAGGCGACTTGGTCACTATGGAATATCTGAAGTTCACCACGACAAACAGATGATGTTTATGCACCTCAAAGGGGATAAACCTTTGCGGGAAATGTTCAAGGCATTTGTAATCGCTGCGCTGCCTTTCTTCCATTTGTCGGAGTGGTCGTTTCGGTTCTCGCGGTAATCCTCTGGAAGCTTAACTTCCGGGTTCGCTTCGAAATTAAATTGGTTCCCCGCCCAATTGGGACTGGCTCCTGCCTCCGCCAAGGCCTTGGCCCGGCGCCATCACGTTGCGCTTTGGGCCAGGCCAGACGGTTGCAATCGCGGAACGTCATGAACTGAAATGCCTTGCCGTGGATACGAAAGTTTGACATCCTAATGCTCATGAAATCCAATGGCCGCAGCCGAAACATGGGCGTTCCGATCGTGTTGCAGATGATGGCCACCTTTCTGGCGACACCGGTGAAGGCCGCAGGGAAGCCCGGCGTTGAATTGATTGAGCTGGCCCCGTTAAGCGGCGATGGCTTCAGCACGGCGGCGGCCATCAATGATACCGGCGAAGTTGTGGGGACCTCGGCCCGTTCCGCCGGCGGCGGACTTGGTCTTGCCGGCGTCCATCATGCTGTTGTCTATCGGCACGGGCGGATCAGCAAACTGTGCAACGAGCCTGCCACAGCCACCGCCATCAATGATGCAGGCCAGATTGTGGGCAGCATCTATTCGTATTCCACGAACATCGAGACTCGGAACCTCGGCTTTCCATCCACGAACGTGGTAAGATTGACCAATGTGATCGTCAACACGGAAGCCGTCCTTTTTCGTCTGGGCACGACACCAACCCTGCTGGAAAGCACCAATCCTAGTTACGCCACAGGCATCAATAACCAGGCTGAAATCGTCGGCGGCATCTCTGTTTTGAATGAGATTGCCGCGTATGCCTTCGCATATCAACGCGGCGCAACGGCGTTTCTGCCCTGTCCGACGAACCCCGTCACCATGATGGCAGCCTCCGCTATCAACAACGATGGCGACATCGTGGGTTTCAAAACCGTTCAACCTGGAAACAACTCGTCCGGCGAAGAATTTCCGTTTTTTTGGCATCAAGGGCTGATGCAGGATTTGGGGACGCTGGGCGGCAATACCGCCACGGCAACCGCCGTCAACGATAGCGGCGAAGTCGTGGGCTGGAGCAGCACGGTCTCGAACCAGGAGACGCACGCATTTCTTTACCGGGAGGGAGAAATGATTGATTTGGGCAGGCTGCCCGGCGCACATTACAATCCCAACACCAATAACATTCCGTTCAATCCGGTTCCCCCAGTCAGCGTGGCCTACGCCATCAACAATTGGGGCATGATTGTGGGCCAAGCCTTGACCGCCACGGACCTGCACGCGTTTATCTACTCCAATGGAAGGATGACCGACCTGAATAATCTCGTAAAACTGACCCGCGTTGGTGGCAGACCGGGTTTTGTGGAACTGACTGGCGCCAACGGCATCAACGATGTTGGACAGATTGTGGGTGTTGGAAATTATTGGGACGGGAGGCAGGAGACGACCCGGGCGTTTCTGCTGGATTTGCATCTCTAGCCGCCATCGGATGCCCCAGCCGCTGGCGATTGCCCTAAATCCTTTTCCACGCTAAGACTCCAAGACGCAAAGCTGGTTTCCCCGCGAACGCCTTCGCGCCATTGCGCCCGGGCGTGAGAATTTCCGCTTTGGCCTGGCCTCCGGCGTCTGCCGTGAACAGTTGATAGAATTCATCCCATGAACTGGTATTTCCCGATTCCTGATATTTTCCTGTCCCCATTTCCCGGCCGGCGGTCATTATCAGGCAGATGACCGAACTCGACGACATGCAGTTGCTGCGGCAATACGCCGCCGAACAATCCGAAGGCGCCTGCGCCGCGCTCGTCCAGCGCCACGTGAATCTCGTCTATTCCGTGGTTCGTCTTGGCTGCGGAATTTAGGTTGAAGCGGGCGGCTGCTAAACGCAAACTCCTTTTCAGATGAGCAAGAGAGCCACAATTGAGCCGCTGCTGCTGACCACCGCGCGGGTCTCGACGTTCGACGGCAAGCGTCCGCTCACAGGCGCCAGCGGCTTTTTCTTCGAGCGCGGGGACCGGCTGTTTCTCGTGACGAGCGGGCACGTGGTGCTGGACGAGCCGAGCAAGCACTTTCCCGACCGCATCGAAATCGAACTCCACACCGACGCGAAGAACCTGACCCGTTCGATTGGTTTCTCGGTGCTGCTGTATCGCGACGGCAAGAGCGTCTGGCACCAGGGCAAGGACAC
The DNA here is from genome assembly GCA_963764035.1 of uncultured Verrucomicrobiae bacterium. GTDB lineage: Bacteria > Verrucomicrobiota > Verrucomicrobiia > Limisphaerales > UBA11358 > UBA11358. The sequence goes on along the minus strand of CAVXQV010000005.1, from coordinate 153,281 downwards.
GGGCGGCGGGATTGACGTGGTGGTGATCGAACTCGAACGGGAGGCGCTGCCGGAGTCGGCGGTGCTCCACGGTTTCACTCCGGCGCACCTGCTGGATTCATTGAAGGAGGTGGAAGTGGGCACCTCGCTGCTCATCGTCGGTTTTCCGCTTGGTTTCCACGACGCGCTGCATCACCTGCCCGTGGCGCGGCAGGCGGCCATCGCCTCGGCCTTCGGAATCCGTTTTCAGGGCGCGGGATATTTTCTCACGGATGCGCGCACGCACCGTGGCATGAGCGGCGCACCGGTGGTGATGCGCGACACAGCCACGGATGCGCCGTTGCCGTGGAAACTGCTTGGGGTTCACGCCTCGCGCATGGACATGGGCGACCGCGACCTGCAACTGGACGAGTCGCTGGGGTTGAACTGCGCCTGGTATGCCGACATTTTGCTCACGCTGACGAAGTGAGCCGTGTCCATCGGTGTTCATCCGTGGTTGAAAATGGCCCCGGCGTCTGGCGTCTGCCATGCAGAAACTTCACTGAAGGAAACAGAGGGAACAAAGGTGCTTTCGCACGGCCAGACCTTCCGGTCGGGCACCATTTCGTTTCCTGCGTTGTCTTCTGTGGATTCGGGTTTCCCGCGTCTGGCGTCTGGCGTGAATTGTGATACTTTGGGCGACATGCTTTGCCACAAATGCCACGAACGCAACGCCACGATTCATCTTACCTTTATGGTGGACGACAAGATGATCAAACGGGACTTGTGCGAAATTTGCGGCAAGGAATTCGCCGACCCATTCAAGGTCGGGAATTCCATGGACTCCTCGACAGTGATGACGGACGGTCCGCATCCGATACTTTTCGAATTAATTGCCGCGTCTGATCCCCGTTACGCGAAGGAGGCGTATGTTTTCCTCGCGGAAGGGATGAACAAGGCGAGAGAGAAGAAATTTGGAAGCGTGGGCGTGATCGGGCATCTTTCCGCCGCCGAGATATTGGGAGCTTTGCGGGAGCTGGCCGTCGAGAATTTTGGCAAGGCGGCCAAGGCCACGTTCAACGGCTGGGGCATCTTCCAATGCGAGGACTTTGGTCAAATGGTTTTCAATCTCGTCGAGGCGCGTTTGCTGGCCAAACAGGAGCAGGATTCCGAGGCGGACCTTTACGGCGGCTACGATTTCAACGCGGCTTTTCCCTCGTGAGTTGAAGTCTTGCGGGATTTGGGATTATTGATTCACGCCAGTTTCGGAGTCTGGCGCTTGCCCTGACGGAAAATAACCCGCCCCGGTTCCTGCCGTTCACTTGATCTTCAGCGCGGTGGAGATCTGGCTGATGGCCGCGTTTGCGTGCTTGAGGGCTTTGCCGGAAAGCTGGGCGGCGGCCTGCTGGACGAGCGCCTGCGCGGCCCGAAGCTGCGCGTCCGAGGTGCCTTGCGGCTCGCGGACCTTGCCTTTGCCGCTCACCTTGGCGCCCTTTTCTCCGAGAGTCAGTTCGATCTGCTTCATCGCCTTGACGCGATGGCCTTTGTAATCGTGCTTGGCCTGGGCCAGTGTCGCGTAGGCGTCGTCCAAAAGCGTTACGGGGCTGGCGTTTTGGGCATGCGCCGACGCGACCAGACCCAGAAGGAGAACGATGACGGCCAGCAAAACCGGAAGGCGGAAAAGGAGATTGGTTTTCATGGCGTTAAAGTGACACTGGACGGCGGTTTGTCAAGTCATGACCGGGAGCGGGGACCCGCGACCGCCGGCCAAACCCGCATTGGCCTCCGGCGCCTGCCCTGACCCTCAACCCTCAATCATCCACCCATTTGCGGTTGCTGCTTTGCCGGCTGATGGCCGGCCTTGACTTGAACCTTCTCCGGGCGTAAGAAGGAACCATGAAAACAGTCGCACTGTGGCTCGCGGCATTCCCGTTATTTTCACTCGCCGCGCCTGCCGAACCGCCTTCCGCCGACCAACTGCTGGTCATAACTGAAGCCAAGGCGACGGCAGAGCACAAGGTCATTTTTGTCCACTTCGGGGCATCCTGGTGCGGGTGGTGCCGAAAGTTGGACGCCTTTTTGGACCAGCCCGGCATCAAGCCCGTGTTCGAGAAGTATTTCGTGCCGGTGAAACTGGTGGTTCAGGAAAATGAAAAGAACAAGGCGCAGGAGAACTCCGGAAGCGACGCGCTGCTGTCCAAACTGGGTGGCCCGGCGGGTTTGCCCTATTCCGCGTTTCTGGATGCACATGGCGTGCTAATTGTAAATTCCAAACGCCCGTCCAACGTTGGGGGCGGCGAAAACATCGGATTTCCGGTGCAACCGGAGGAAGTGGACTGGTTCCTGAAAATGATGCGCAAAGCAGCGCCCCAAATGACGCGTGATGATTTGAAGACCATTGAAGACGCGTTGAGAAACCAGAAAACATGATGGCCGGCCCTGACCATCAATCAATTCGCGGCCCCTGGCGGCTGCCGTGAACTTTTTACCAAACAGACGGGATGAGCCGGCAGGGGGTGCGCCGGCAGTATTCGCGGTAGCCGGGCAAATCGCGTTGCAGAACTTTTTCCTCGTTGAGCAGCCGCAAAACAATGATCGGCGCAATGAGCGCGGCCACGGGCAGCGCGATAAATGAACCCAGCGCCAGCGGCAACCAAAACCAGACGGCGAGCGAGACGGCATACATGGGATGCCGCACCAACCGGTAAGGGCCTCGGTCGGCAACAGTCTGGCCGGCTTCGGTTTGAATGACACTGGCGGCAAACCGGTTGGCTTTGAAAACGGGAATGAACAGCGAATAACATCCGGCGTAGCCAAGCAGCGCCAGCACCGTCAGCCACCACGGCACCGGCGTCAGCCAGGTTTGCGACCAGCCCAGGCGATGGTCCAGACCGCACACCACATAAAAAGCGACGGAAACAATTTTCATCAGGAACATGATGAATCGCTGGGCGGCGACTTTTTCCCTGCGCAACATCCGCCGTGCGAGCAGTTCGCGGTCGTATTTGTAAAAGCAGGTGCAGAAAACAATCGCGACCACGAGGTTCACGCCGAAAAACGTCCAGCCCTGCCAGTAATGCCAGGTGCCGGGAACAAACAGCAGGATGACCAGCACCATTTGTTGGAACAGGCTCCGGCCAATCAGCCGCGGCAGGAGATCTTTGGTCGGTTGATTTTCCAATGGCCGGAGATTGCCACGTTTGATGCCGCGCTGCCAGCCGCTTCAATTCGATCTCCGCGCCGCTGTGTGGAAAGGCTGGCCAGTCCGTGGCTGCGACGCCTCGTCGCAGCCGGGGCCTGGCATCAAACGCCTGAAAGTTCCCGGCGTCGGGGGCGTCGTCGCCACCCCGCAAACATTGGCTTCTGTTAAATCCGGCGCCGGCGTCTGGAAATTTCCGCAGGGGACGACGTAAGGAGTCCACACCTCGTTACCCCGGCTCCTACGCAACACCGGCATCTGGCGTGATTGGGGAGGAGAATGATGGAACGGTTAAAACTGTTCGGTTCATTTGGTTCATTCTGTCAACCCTCCGCTTTTGCGTCAAAAGCGCCATGGCTTGCCTGGGTATCGCCGGCGGATTCCGGGGCGGGTCTGGCCTTTTCTCCCGGCAGATTCCAGCGGCAATGGCAGCGCTGGCAGCAGCATTCGTGGGAAGTCACGTGAAAGAGGAGTCCGAGATGCAGCCGGATCGTGGACAGGATGGAGGGGCGCGTCAGCTGCGGGTAGGCAACTTGCAGGGAATGGCAGCCGGGACAGCGGATGGCCCGTTGCAGGGCTTCCGGCGCGGCTCCGTCCAATAATTCCCCGGCAAATTTCAAGCTGTTGAATCGGACTTGCACCTGATACGTCGCGCGGGGCGGGTGCAGGAACAGGAAGACATAATAGAACCTCTCCCGGTAGGTGCGCGCCGCCAGCCGTTTCTTGATCAAGAAGGATTCAATGGTTTTTGCGTCGTTAACGTCTTCAAAAACCGCCACATCCACCCACCTTTGTTGACCTGCCACAGAACTCACACCTACCGCTCGCACGTTTTTTCAACGCCGTCAAATTCGATTTTGTTTGGACCGGGGCGGGGCGGATGATTTGGGCGCGCGGGGAGCGGTGGCTGGCGTCGGCGTGATTGGGCTGGGAGTTCCGCGTTCGCGCGGCCGGCTGAAGCCGGAACTCCAAACGCGCGGCAACATCTCACTGTTCCTCTCCGGGTCATCCGTATTCCTTTTCGCCATCATCGGATTTCGCCGCGGCAAGTCGCGCTAAAACAGATTCCCGCCCAAAGCGCCCGGGGGCCGATTCCAAAAAGCTGTTGCATTCGCGGCCCGCCCGGCCTACGTTCCGGGAACCATGAAAACTCCCGTTCTATCCACCTTGTTCCTGTCCATCGGATTATTGTCGAGCGGCTTGCTGACCGCTGTCGGGGCAGATGAGTTGACGACGAACGTGCAAAATGCCGTTGAGGTGTTCAAGAAATCGGACACCGGACTAAAGAAGTTCTTTGACACGTCGGCCGGTTACGTGGTGTTCCCGTCCGTCGCCAAAGGCGCGATTGGCATTGGCGGCGCGTATGGCGACGGCCAGGTTTTTGACCAGGGCAAAGTGATTGGCGAGGCGTCCCTGTCCCAGGGCACCATCGGTTTCCAACTGGGCGGCCAGGTTTACTCGGAGGTCATCTTCTTCGAAAAGAAGGAAAACCTGGACGCTTTCAAGAAAGGTGAATTTGCCTTCAGCGCCCAGGCCAGCGCCGTGGCCGCCGCCGAGGGCGCGGCGGCGACCGCCAAGTATGAAAATGGCGTGGCGGTGTTCACCGTCGCCAAGGGCGGGCTGATGTTCGAGGCGAGTGTCGGCGGCCAGAAATTCAAGTTCAAACCCGCCAAGTAAGCGTTGCCGGAAGAGCAACCGGCCGGTCGCGCTCACCGGTTCGCCGGCGAACTGGAACAAATGCATCCCGGCAACCTGTTCATGCGGTCAGCCACCATAAATCATCCGCCAGCCACTGTTTCCACTGCGGACTGCGCAGCCGGAAGAACAAATTCCCGGTCAGCGGCGGGTTGGTGATGCTGTTGACGCCGATGAAATCCCGCCCCGACCTTTGGCGGCTGCCGCAAGGGTTTGACGCGAATGGCGCGAATTAACGCCAATTGAATTGGCGGGGATTGGCGCCATTTGCGTCAAGTCCCAGGTGCCGGGCCTGCCTTCATTCCCGACCGCACCAGCGGGCGGCGTTTGCCCTGAAATCCATTGTCGTTACCAGCGCCCGGCGCCACCGGCGGCGTGTTGAGAACCGTTCCCGTTTTCACGCCGACGCGGTCGGGACACCGGTTTGGGCCGACTCCGGGCAGACTCCGCCAGGTCTTCTGCCGACCAATCCGGATGGATGATTTCCGGCAGGCGGCAGCGCTCCAAAATCATGCGCGTCAGGCGCAGGTGCGTTTCGGAAACGTCCTCGTCGTTGAAAATAATGCGGGCGACTTCGCGGGTGATTTGGTGAAGGCGATCATCAGCGTCATGCCTGGAATGGGCGCCGTTGGCGCCGCCGGCGTCGAGCGTGTCATTGATGATATCCGGAACATGGCGGCTTTCGAGTGCGATGCGCGTCAGATGCAGGGAGGTCGCGGTCACCGCATCCTCGCCAAACAGGATGCGCGCGATTTCGCGGGTGAGCTGGTCGAAAGGTTTGCCTTCGTCCTGGTTTTCCACGGGCTTTTTATGGTTCCCGCCGTTGCCCGCGGAAGTGCTTTGGCGAACGGGCGCGGATTCAATGCGCGCGAGATCGCGGGTGGTCTTGTTGAAAAGGTTGTCACCGTCCCGATTGTTCGAGCTGTTCCCGGCAACGGGCGCCTTGGCCGAATGCCCGTTTGGCGCGGCTCCCGGCGGTCCAGCCTTCGCCATCTCAAGTCTGCCGCTCTCCGAAGACCCGTTTCTGGCGGCCCCATTGGGAGATGCCGGCGCGGCGGCGGGACGCGCGGCCGGCTGGGCCGGCGGGTTGTCCGCCGGTCGCGACGACGCTTCGGTGAGGCGCATGACCGTCTTGAGCGCCAGTTCCTGGGGCCAAATGGGTTTGGCGATGAGGTCGTTGCCGCCGCTCAACACGGCTTTCGTCCGGTTTTGAAACTCGTCGTCGGATGTGACGAAGATGACGGGGGTCTTTTTGTATTGCGGCAGAAGGCGGAGTTGCTTGCAAAGTTCAAAGCCGTTCATGCCGGGCAGCTTGATGTCGAGCAGGAAGACATCGTAGTGCGCGGCCTGCGCCATTTGCAGCGCGGTCTCCGAGTCAGGCGCGCTGGCGGCTTCGAGTTTGGCGCGTTTCACGGCGGCCACGGCCGCCAGACTGCAGATCGGATTGTCTTCCACGACGAGCACTTTGGCTGCGGAATCGGCGACCGGGCAATTGAGGTCGCCTTTGCCGAGCAAACGGCCCAGGCAATCCACGGTCTGGGTGATGGTTTGCATGCCGGAGGGTGTGAGCGGGGACTTGTCGAGGCTCATTTCCAGAAGCATCACCTCCAAGGCACTGGTCAGGTGCGCCAGTCCCACGCAACCCTCCAGCGCGGCGCGCGTGCCCATAAATTGAACGTGCTGATACAGGCTTTTCAGATGCTCCGCGCCGGCGGGCGAGCGGGACTCCTTGGCAAAGGCCAGGCTCTTTTCGCGGATCCGGGTGAAGCATTTTTGAAAGCTTCGGCCGTCCACGCGAACGCGCGGTTTCCCGCCGGCCGCTTCATCGGGGCCGGCCGATGGAGGAAAGGAGGCGGCGGATTCCCAATTCGGCGGAGGCAAAAGCCCCAACAGCTCGCGGATGGTTTGAGCCAGCAGCTTCGGAGTGCATCGCGTCTTATGCAACTGCTTGTTCACGCCGGCGCTCAAATCCTGGAAAGATTGTTCTTCCATGAAGGCATTGGACAGAACCAGCACCGGGGTTTTGGCCAAATCCGGGTGCGACCGGATAAATTTCAACACTTCCAGCCCGTTCAGCTTGGGCAGCATGTAGTCAAGAATCACCAAATCCGGCCGGAGCAGAGGCAGCTCCTGCACGGCCACTTCGCCGTCGTGGGCGCCTTCGACCTTGAATCCATATCGTTGCAACCAGGTCCGGTAAATCGAAAGGACCAGGCGGTTGTCTTCGACAAACATGATTGTTGTTTTTTTCTCCGTTTTCATAATTTATATTTTTCCAACCATTACAACTACCAGGTCTGCAAACCCCATTATTTCTGGCGCTGTCCACCACAGCCAGCGCCGCCTTTTTCCCGCCTCCGCGGTGTGAACGAAGCCAGGGCGGGCCGGGCCGATTACGGCATCCTCAATCGTGATTTGCCTGCGGCAACCGCAATGTGTGAGCAGTTGTTGTGCCGGACATTAGAAATGGCGTTCTCGTTCCCACATTTCTTGCCGCGCAGACTTGATTTGGAAAAGGGCGTCTGCCATTTCGGCGCCGGCAGCCCTGGCCCGCGAACAATATCAGGGCAAAGCCCGTCAACTTTTTGGACAGTTGGCCGGCCTTGGCGGCGCACAGGTGAAGTTGAGTTTAGCCGGCGCGTTCAAAACCGCCGGCGTCCCGCCAAACTTCATCTGGCTCTGTGCAAGAAGGGGCGCAACCGAATCTAAGCCGGTTGCCGCCGCAGGCCAGAACCGCCCGTGCGTCTGCCATGATGAATTTTTGCAGAAGAGCGCAAAGGGAACGAAGAAGGATTGGCTTCGTTGCCCTAGTTGGCTCCGGTGGCATCCGACTTCCGGCGCCTGCGTTGATCTCAACGCTCAACCTTCAACCCGCTTGGATTATGCTTGAATTTCCCGTAAAAAATCGCGTTGATGTCTCCCGGTCTATGCAAACTCAAAAGCGACTCAAATGGCAACGCGCTGCGACCCTGCCGCGGCTCGCCTTCATCCGCCGCAACCTGGACAAGCCCGACGCCGAGATTGGGCGGATGCTGGGCATCGGCCGGACGGCGGTTCATGCGCTGCGAAAATTCTATAAAATCGCCAAGGTTCATTCCACGGTCCAGCGTCGGCAGCGCCGGCTCGCGCAAATCCGCGGACTGAAGCCGGGCCTCTCGGCCGAAGCCGCCGCGACACAGTTGGGGCTGTCGGAGGAACGGACGAAAAAATACGGGAAAATGGCGGGTTATGAGTTCGTCGGCCTGCCCGCCGCGCGGCATTTTTACTGGCGCAAGCGGATGAAAAGCCTGCCCAAGCTGCTCACCATTTCCGGCGCGGCGCGGGAATTGGGGGTGACGTATGGTCATGCCGCCATGTTGTGTTTCCGGCACAAATACAAGACGACGATTCGCAACGGCTGGAAACCGGCGCGCGTGCCCATCCGGCGTTGGGTGCCCCACCCGCGTCATGAGCGCTGGCTCGCCTCGCTGAAACCGCCAAAGTCCTGATTCTTGGGACAGGAGGTTTACTTGCCGGGTTTGAGGCAGGGCCGGAGCTGGGTGTCCACCCGCAGGATGTGTTCCTCAATCCACCGGCTCATGGTCCGGTGCAGGGTGCGGAGCGTCTCGGGCCGGATGCCCTTGCGCCGCGTGTCTTCCTTGAGTTGCTGGACGAACCCGACAAATGTCTTGTGGGCCTGCTGATTGGCCGCGCCGGCCGGGCAATGGTGGCGCTTCATGCATTCCTCCTCAAACTGGAAGTGCGTCCGGGTGTAGGACTCAAGATAGCTGACCAGGCCGACCAGAAAATCGTAGTTCTCCCGGCTCGGGTTCGACTCGGCCAGCAATCCCTCCAGGCGATTAATGGCGTGAATCAGCATCTGGTGCTGCTGATCAATCTCTTTTGAACCGGTCTTAAATTGTTCGCTCCATTCTATCATGGCACACCTGCACGAGTTACCCGCGTTATCCGCACGGGAATACCGTTTCACACGACCGCGAAAATGACTAACCGGATATTGTCTTGTTGATGACATAATTTGCCGGGGCGGGTTGAGCGGATCAGAACACCCACGTCAGCGGCGGCGTGGTTGACAAGGCGAACGGCTTGAAGGAGGCGGCCGCGCGGGCCGCCGGTTCAATTGGGGGCCAGAACGCGGAACGAGCCGTCGGCTCTCACCTGCACGTCCAAACCGGCGTAGATGCTCCGGTCGCTCACTGCCTGGGGCGCGTTCCATTGCAGGTTCTCAATTTGTGCCTGCAATTCCGAAGGGCTGTTGAACTTCCTTTCCACCATCACGCGCTGGGCCACGTCCTGCCGCAGCCGGTTTTCCAGGAGACTGTAATCCCGGCCGGCCTGGGCGAGATTGGTCCGGGTCAGGGCAAGCTGCTGCGCGAGGCCGGCCATCTGGTTGGTCAAATCCATGACCTGCCGATCGGCAGCGACTTGCAGGGCCTGCAGGCCCTGTTTCTCCGATTGCAATTCCGCGACCTGGCGGTTCAGGTTGGTGATCTGGTCCGCGGAGAGGACCCGGGCGGACTGGGCCTGCGTCAACTGGTTTGAGAACGTCTGCGCTGTCACTCGAAATGTGTCGAAGGCGTTGGTCGCGAGGATCAGCGCCCCGGTGTCGGTGGCGATTTGCAGTTGCGCGGAATCCAGGCGGTTGGAAAAGTCCACAATCGAGGCGGTGTCGTTGTCGTGCCGGGCATTGTCGCCCTGCTTAACAAAGAAAAGGGCGGCCACCAGCACGATGCATACAAGGGTGAGGGCAACGGGCAGAGATTGTTTCATAGGACAAAAACGGTTTTCTGCGCCGCGGACGCTTCGACGGCGGGACCGGGAACGCCTGGCGAGGCAGGCAGCGCTATCAGATGGTATTGATATCCTCTCATAGCCATAAAAATTCGCAAAGTCGGAACGGATTGGACAGAACGGATTTGTTACGATTGCGTGACACGGCGCCCGGATTGGGGTCGCGGGATTTCCTGCCGGCGCCCAACCGCGTTGACGGAGGCCGGAAGCATCCTGGGACGGCACGGCTTGCGCCGTGGAAATTAGCATTTAATTCAGCAACGGAACTGCTAGCGTTTGCCCATGGTTTTCGTCGCGTCGAACAAGGAGAAGCGGTTGTTGTATGTCAGCTACCTCGGGCGGGTGACGCCGGCGGAATTGTCACGCACCCGCCCGGACCTCGAAGCGCTGGCGGCCGAATTGCCGACGGGTTTCCGGCAGCTCGTGGATTTGACCGGGCTGGAGGCGATGGAGCTGGAGTGCCTCCCGGATATTGGCCGCATCATGGAAATGCTGGGCCGGCGCGGCGTGGGCCTGATTGTGCGCGTGGTTCCCGACCCGGCCAAAGACATCGGATTGAGCATCTCAACGATCTTTCATTATCCGCAGCATCCGCAGGTGGCGGTTTGCAAAACCATGTCTGAAGCCTGCGCCCGGCTCGGCCTCTGACGAACGGCGCCGCGCGCCCGGTGATTTTAACGGCAGTGAAGACGATTCTCCTTCTCCTGTGGGCGGAATCCGGGCGGTCGCATTAACAAACACGCCGGGACAGCATCTGATTCCCGCGGCGGAAGCCGACTCTGCGGCTGCGCGTCTCAAGGCCGATTTCTTGTCTCACCTGTCTCTGTTGCATGCCAGACCCGCCGCCCCGCCATACCCGAATTCAGGCAACGAGCAGGCCGGACAAATGGTAAATTCCGTTCCTTTAATCTTCCGGCCCGTGGTGGAGACTGCAGGCATGAATCTGACGGATGCCATTGTTCTTCTCACCGGATTAATCCAATTCGCCGTGGCCGGTTATGCACTGCCGCCGCCTGACTCGCCTCACGAACGCTTTCAGCAAGAAATTTGAAAACTTTCAGGCTGCGGTTGCGCTCAATTTCGCGTATTACAACTTTTGCAAAACCCACAAGTCTTTGCGGATGACACCTGCGCAGGCCGCAGACATCGAAAGCAGCGCATGGACGGTGGAAGAACTCGTTAAACGCTGTGGCGAATAAAGATTACATTGAACGGTTAAAGTAGGTGATTTTCCACCTGAACAAGGCCAGCGCAACGCACGCCGGCTCTGTGCCAGTGGAAGAAATCTTTTGTGGCCAAACGCTTTGGAAAGGGGATGTTGAGGTTTTCGATTTGACCGGCCATCCAAAGGCCAAACGCTGCTACGGTTGGACCTATGGCGAGCCGGAGGAATTTATCACCATCTTGGAACTGCCGCCTGTGACCGATGCCCAAAGCGCGGTTAAGGTAGGAGTCTCATATCAAATCAAAAAGGCGAGGGGAAAATGACGGCGGGGAATTTCAAATTAGGTGACTACCATCGCCCGAGGCCGCTTGCTATTTTGCCCGACGCGGCGTATAGAGGTATAGAACCCCAAAGAAAGACCGAGGCCGCCATGTCTAATTATGTTTATGAAGCGGTGGATGCCAGCGGATTGAAGAATCAGGGCGCGCTGGATGTCGTTGACCAAACCGAAGCATTGAAGCGGATCCGGGAGATGGGTCTGTTCCCGACCAAGGTCCGACAGGCGATGCGTCTCCCTTTGCCGGCGCGTTCGGCGACGAACCGCAAATCAGTCCAGCTCCCGCGCTGGATGACCGAGGGCGGAATCAAGCCGGCGGCCCTCGCTGTTTTCACCCGTCAATTGGCGACTTTGGTGGACGTGGGCATGCCACTGCTGCGCGGGCTGCGCCTGTTGCAGGAACAGGAGGAAAACCGGACACTGAAACGGATCATCACGGAGGTCGCGAAGACCATCGAGGGCGGAGGCTCGCTGTCCGAGGCGCTGGCGGCGCATCCCAGAGTGTTCAACCGGCTTTACGTTAACATGGTCAGGGCGGGCGAAACGGGCGGTGTTCTGGAAGTGGTGCTGCGGCGGCAGGCGGAGTTCATGGAGAAGGCGCTCAAGATCAAAGGCAAGATCAAGGCCGCGATGTTTTATCCAATGGCCGTGCTGGGCGTGGCGGCGGCCATTCTCACGCTGCTGCTGGTTTATGTCATTCCGAAATTCCAGTCGGTTTTTGACGGGCTGATGAACGGGAAGCCGATGCCGGCGTTCACCCTCGCGGTGTTGAACGTCAGCAACGTGTTCAAAAGCCACTTCTTGGCGGCGGGTCTGGGGCTGCTGGCGCTGGCGGTCGCATTCCAGCTTTGTGTCCGCACCCGGACCGGGCGGAGCTGGTTCGACCGTTTCAAACTGGCCATGCCCGTGCTCGGCAAACTGGCGCGCAAGGTGGCGCTGGGACGGTTTGCCCGGACGCTGGGAACCTTGCAGAGCAGCGGCGTGCCCATCCTGCAGGCGCTGGCCATCGTGAAGGAGACGGCTGGCAACGTCGTGGTGGGCGGCATGATTGCCAAAATCCACGACAACGTGAAGGAAGGCGGAACGCTGGCCGAGCCGCTCAAGGCGTCCGGGATTTTCCCGGCGATGATCGGCGGCATGGTGGACGTGGGCGAGCAGACTGGCGCGCTGCCGGACATGCTCCTGAAAATCGCCGACGATTGCGACGAGCAGGTGGACAACTCCATCACCGCCCTGACCTCGCTGCTCGAACCGGTCATGATCATTTTCCTGGCGCTGGTCGTCGGCAGCATCGTGATCGCCATGTTTCTGCCGCTGATTGGCATCATCAGCGACCCGGGTTTTGTTGGAGGCGGCGGCGAAAATTGAGGGCCTTTGAGGCGCCCACACAGGCGAATCACTGGCATTCCGTGATTCCGATGAATTGCGCCGGAGACAACGTTGCCCATTAATTCTTTGTCATAATTTAAAAAACGGTTGCTTAATGCCGGCCGAGTTGTAATAACTGCATCCGAACAACACCCTTCAACGTCTTATTGACCTTATGAAACAACTTCTAAGCATCCTGTCCGTGGCGGGAATCGGCCTGCTGGCCGGCAACGTTCTCGCTCAAACCGACACCCCCTACAAGGTTCTCGACACCGCCCAACTCATGGGCAGCGGCGGCACTGATTATGTCTATGCCGACAACGACGGCCGGCGTGTCTATGTCCCGCGTGGCGCAAACACTTACGTCTTCGATCTGGACAGCCATAAATACATCGGCGCCATCACCAACATCGGCGGCCACGGCGTGGCGATTGACACCGCCTCGCACCACGGCATCAGCAGCAGCAGCCCGCTCGGCTTGTTCGACACCGAGACGATGCAGAAAATCAAAGGCATTGAAGTGTCAGGCCGACCCGACGGCATCCTGCGGGAGCCGTTCACGGGCAAAATCCTGATCTTGAGCCACTCCGCACCCAGCATCACGCTGATTGATCCCAAGGACGGCACGGTGGCCGGCACCATTGACGTCGGCGGCGCGATGGAGCAGGCCCAGAGCGACGGACAGGGAAAACTCTACGTGGACGTCGAGGACGAAAACAAGGTCGCCGTCGTGGACATGAAAACTTTGAAGGTCATCACCAAGTATGATCTCGGCGACAAGGGCGAGGGACCCGGCGGTCTGGGTTTGGACGTGAAAAACCACATTCTTTTTGCCATGTGCCACAGCCGGAATTGCGTCGTGCTCAACGCGGATGACGGCAAGATCCTGGCGACTCTCCCTATCGGCAACGGCACGGACGGCGGCGGTTTCAATCCGAACACGATGGAAGCCTTCAGTTCGCAGGGCGACGGCACGCTGACCCTCATCAAGGAAAGCAGCCCCACCAGTTTCGCGGTTGAGCAAACCGTGGAAACAAAGCCGGGTTGCAGAACTTCATCACTCGATACCAAGAACAACCGGATTATTGTGATCTGCACCGAACGCGCGCCGCAGCCCGCAGCCGCGGCGGCGGACGCACCCGCACCCGCCGGCGGCGGACGGCGCGGCGGCGGACGCGGCGGTCCCGGCAACCTCGACGTGCTGTGGGTCGGCCGTTGAATCAATAATCTTTGCCTTCATACAGCCCAGCCAAACATGGCTGGGCTGTTTTTTTGGCGAAATCCCGTTGCGGTTTCGTCGTCGCCGGCGATTCCTTCGCCGCGCGGCTGGCAACGTCCTGAAATTTTAACCGGGAATTTTCTTTCGACCCCTCTTCGCATCACTTTCGAGACATGTAACCGGACTGAAACCCGACCGCCACATCTGTGACCGGATTATCACAATTGTCACGTTTACTCCCCTGCCCCTCGTGTGGTTTATTCAGGACAAGGAAGCGAACCTGAACCCAACGGAAACGTAAATCAAACATAGAACAAGGAGAAATATGAAGACAAAACTACATATCAATCGGTTGGATAATAAGCTGGAAATCAAAGGAAGGTCGGGCGGAAAACGTCGGCGCGCGATAACGCTGCTCGGCGCGGCGGTCGCCGGCGTCCTGCTGGCAGCGCAATCGGTTCGGGCCGACGATGGTTGGGCCAAAAACAAGCACAACGACGGCGTGGGCGACATTTTTGTGATTGCGCTGGAGAATCACAACTTCACGCAGCCAGGCACGCAGACAAGTCCGCAGCAAATTCTGGGCAACCCGGCCGCGCCGTTCCTCAACAGTCTCATCACGCCGGGCAATCCGAACGCGGCGCAGGTTTCCTACGCGCTGAATTATTACAACGCGGGCATGAACGTCCATCCGTCCGAGCCGAACTACGTCTGGGCCGAGGCTGGTTCGGATTTTGGGTTCCACTCCGATGCCGATCCCACTCCCGTCAACGGCAATGTATTTACGACCAAGCCAACCACCTGACCGCACAGTTGAACGCGGCCGGCATTCCGTGGAAAAACTACCAGGAAGACATTCAATTGGCCGCCAGCCCGACCAACAGCGCCTCGGGGACCAACGGCCCGGTCAATCCCTACAACGGCACCACCCAATATAATTATGCCGTGAAGCACAACCCGATGGCGTTCTTCGCCGACACCGCCCTGCAAAATGTCTATCCGCTCGCCCAGTTGTTCGAGGACCTGAACAACAATACGGTCGGACGTTACAACTGGATCACGCCCGATCAATACAACGAAGCGCACAGCGCGCTGAACGGCGGATTCACCTATCATCGGCACCCATTACACCGGCGACCAGTCTGCCATCGCGGCCGCGGACAACTTCCTCTCGATTGTCATCCCGCAAATCATGGCTTCCAAAGCCTACCAGAACAACGGCGCCATTGTCCTTTGGTGGGATGAATCCGAAGGCGGCGACGGCACGAACCGCACGATTCCCGAAATCATCATCTCGCCGCTGGCCAAGGGCAACGCCTACGCCAGCACCGCGCTGATGAACCATTCCTCCGACATCAAAACCTGGGAGGAAGTCTTTGGCCTGCCGGCCCTCAACAATCCCATTCCGGTGAATGAAACCAACAACTTCGGCGGCTACAACAACGTCGCCACCGCCAATGACTTGAGCGACCTGTTTGTGCCCGGGGCGATTCCCGCTCCGAGCGTGACGGTGACGCCCGGCGATTTTGTGCCCGATCCGCACACCCATCACTACTTCGAGTCGGTGCAGGTGGCGAACACCGGCAACACGCCCGTGCCCGCTCCGCTGTGGCTGGTGCTGGATAATTTGAGTCCCAACGCCTCGCTGCTCAATCGCCGATGGCACGACCACCATTCTCGCGCCTCTCTTCAGCCCTTACGTCAATGTTCCTGTCGGCGAAGACGGCGTTCTGCACCCGCACGAGAGCAAAAACGTGAGGCTTGAATTCCTCGACCCGTCGGGCGACCCCATTAACTACAACGCGAGCGTGCTCTCTGTCACGCCGGCACCTTAATCCGGTTGGCACGCGGAAATAAGGGAACGATTGAAATTTTCGCAGGGGCTGGCTTCAAGCCGGCCCTTTTTGTTCATCCGGTATCGCCGGCATTAATTCGTCCCGTGCAACGCAATTGCCAGCAGATTCGCACGATGCGTTAAGCCGGCCAACTCCTCTTCATTGCGCGAAACCTTTGCAAAATTCTTGAAGGTGGGTTGAATCAGCCCCCATCGGTGCCCATCGGCCCAACCGACGCACACGCGCATTTCATTCAACAATTCAAGTTGCACCAGATGTGGCCACGACCGGCTGTATCTGAAAACGGGCTTTGTCCTGATATTGGACACACATTCCAATATTTGGACATGTGCCAATTCAACCGGAGGCCGAAATGGCAGGCCGGCGGCGTCAACGACAGTCTTCCAAGCTTGTGGGCGAACGAAAATGACCAGCGGCCTGGCTCGGCATGGCAAATGCTTTACATCGGATTCAGTTGCGGTTGCGACAGGCAATCAGTGAACGAGGACTGTAATAAATTAACATAACCCGCCTGTCGCGTCGTTCACACCGCATGGAGAACGAAACATTAAACATGAAAACAAACAAAACGTCACGCAAGGCGGGCTTCACCCTGGTGGAGATCATGATTGTGGTGGCCATCATCGGCCTCTTGGCCGCGATTGCCATCCCCAACTTCATCAAAGCCCGCGCCACCGCGCAACAGAACGCCTGCATCAACAACCTCCGCCAGATTGACGCGGCCATCAATGAATGGGCGCTGGAAAACGGCAAGAGCAACGGTGCCACCCCCACCGCAACGCTGGTCTCGGCTTACATCAAGCTCAATGCCGCCAACAGCGTCCCGGGTTGCCCGGCGGGCGGCGTCTACGCTTACGGCAACGTCGGCGACACGCCGCAAATCAGTTGCTCGTTGAGCACCTTGTCCACCCCGCACGCCCTGCCGTAATCAACGATTCGTTACCCACAAAGGCCCGGGGCGGCAACGCCCCGGGCCTTTTTTGTTTGGCCATTGCAGCCTGCGACGGCGTTTTTCTTAAATCCGGCGAACAACGAACGGGAAACCAATCTCCCACCCGCTGGCGTCGGATGTTGAATGTTGAATGTTGAGTGTTCGATGTTTTCCCTCATTTTGCGCTAAAAACACTGTCCAGGATGGTTTCCTTGGTTTTCCAGATGAGCGCCATGGTCATGGCCAGCGGCAGAAGCGCAAAGACGGTCAACCCCCAGAAGCCGAGGTCTTGCAGCCGGTCGAACAGCGCGCCGAGCGCGACAGGCAGGCGCGGGTCATACTGTAGCACGGCATACGCGACGCCGAGGAACAGCAGCGCGGCCAGCAACCAGCGGTTGAACGCGGTGAACTGGCTGGTTTCGAGCCGGAGCGTTTCGTCCGGCAGCATCGCGCCGAGCTGCTTGAGAACGACGTTCAGGTTGAACAAAAACAGCAGCGCCGAGATCATGAGGACGAAGATGGCCGCGTTGAAAAACGGCTGGGCGGGCATCTTATTGTGCCAATAAAGAAAGGGACAGAGGCCGAAATTGACGAGGGCTGGCAGCGTCGCCCGGTCGAGGGCATTGCGCCAGGGCCGTTCCTGTTTTTGAAAACTGCCCATGAGCCAGAGGCCATAGAGCGGCAGGGTCGTCGCCACGAGCGCAGGGAGCATGCCCCAGGGCCGGAGCCAGTCCACCCGCGCGGTTTCGGCGCAGGCGATCAGCGCCACGGGCAGCCCCCAGAATAATGCCGACAGGCCCCGGACAAGCCGTCCGAGCGAACGGAGCAATTCGGGATTGGGCGCAGGGTTGTCCATGTAAGCGAGGGTGGAGGATAGAAGATGGCGGAGGGAATTTGCAAGCGGAGGAATTTCCATCCTCAATGCCCAGCCTCCAACTTCATTCAAAAACTCAAATAAGTGTAAGCCTTCAGACCGCGCTCGTAATCATCCAGCAGCCGCATCGCCTCGGACGGTTTCATGCGGTCGGACTTGATGGCCTCGTCCATCTGCGCCTTCATCTGGCGCTTGAGTTCGTTTTCGTCGTATTGCACGTCGGCGAGCGATTGGCCGATGGTCGCGCCCTCGATGATTTCCTCAATATAATAACCCGTCGGTTCGTCCGGTTCGAGGAAGACATGAACTTCGTTGACGCGCCCGAACAAGTTGTGCAGATCGCCCATGATGTCCTGATACGCGCCCATCAGGAAGAAACCGATGTGATACGGTTCCAGCGTGCCGTTGCCGTTGGTGTTCAGTTGGTGCAGCGGCAGGGTGTCGCGCACGTCGCGGAAATCAATGAACTTGCTCACCTGCCCGTCGGAATCGCAGGTGATGTCCACGAGCGTGCCTTCGCGCGTGGGCCGCTCGTTCAGGCGCGTGATGGGCATGATGGGAAACAACTGGTCCAGCGCCCAATGGTCCAGCAGCGATTGGAACACGGAAAAATTGCAGAGATACTGGTCGGCGAGGGTGTCTTCGAGCTGGCGGATTTCCTCCGGCACGTAATGCTGCCCCTTGAAGCTGTCCACCACTTCACGGCTGATCTGCCAGTATAAATCCTCGATCTTCGCCTTGTCCGGCAAATCCAGGACGCCGAGCGTGAACATGTGCTGCGCGTCCTCGCGGCGCTCCAGCACATCGTGGTAGGCTTCCAGCTTGTTCAGCTTGCCGAGGTTCTTTTTGATGTCGAGCAGTTCCCGGACGAGCGCGTGCTCCCGGTCGCCGAATTTCAAAAACTCACCGGGCCGCAACTTTTCAATCGCGCCGAACACCTCGACGATCAGCACGCTGTGGTGCGCGACGAGGGCGCGACCGCTCTCGCTGATAAGGTCCGGGTGCGGGACATTTTCGGCGTTGCACACGTCGGCGACGTAATACACGACGTCGTTCGTGTATTCCTGGAGCGTGTAATTCGTCGAGGAATCAAACGCGCTTCGCGAGCCGTCATAATCCACACCCAAGCCGCCGCCGACGTCGAGGTAGGCGATGGGGAAACCCATTTTGTGCAGTTTGGCGTAAAGCCGCGCCGCCTCCTGCACCGCTTTCTTCACCGTCAAAATGTCCGGCACCTGCGAGCCGATGTGGAAATGCAGCAGCTTGAGGCAGTGCGACAAATTCTCCGCCTTCAACATTTCCGTCGCCGCCAGGATTTCCGCCGTGCTCAAGCCGAATTTTGCGTTCTCGCCGCCGCTACCGGCCCAGCGGCCCGCGCCCTTGCTCAACAGCCGGGTGCGGATGCCGATGAGCGGCTCGACGCCCATCTGCTTCGAGACGGTGATGATTTGCCGCAGCTCCTCCAGTTTTTCCACGACCATGATGACCGTCTTGCCCAGCTTGATGCCGAGCATGGCCATCTTGATGAACTCCGCGTCCTTGTAACCGTTGCAGACGATGAGGCAGCCGAGCTGGTTTTGCAGCGCGAGGCCGGCGAACAATTCCGGTTTGCTGCCGACTTCGAGGCCGAAATCATACGGCTTGCCCGCGTCGAGAATTTCCTCCACCACTTCGCGCAACTGGTTCACCTTGATCGGGAACACGCCGCGGTATTTGCCCTGGTAATTGTATTCCGTGATGGCGTTGCGGAAGGACTGGTTCAGCGCCTCCACGCGGTGCCGCAGAATATCCTGGAACCGGATGAGCAGTGGAAATTTCAGTCCGCGCGCCTTGGCCTCCTCAATCACGTCCGTCAAATCCACCGCCACGCCCGTCTCCTGCAACGGCCGCGCCACGACGTGCCCCGCGTCGTTGATGTCGTAATACTTCGCGCCCCAGCGATGGATGTTGTAAAGCGCACGCGCCGCCTCGATGTCCCAAGGCCGCGCCGCGTCGTGTGAATTGCTCATCTCAAATGGCTCAGTCGAGCGAACTATAAAACGTCGCGCGCGGAAATCAACCAGCGGAATGAAAATATTTTGTTTCTTCTCCCTCGCCCCTCGGAGGGGAGAGGGCCGGCGCGAGGGGTCAAATCGTATTTGAAAATTTCTGTGTCGTCGCCGGTTGCGGCCTTCACCAGTCCACAATGCAGTCCTTCCGCGTGAACTGCGAACTCTTCGGCGTGTATTGCTGAAATTCCACGTCGGTTCCGTCCGGGTCTTTACACCAGCATTGCCAGGATTGGTCGCAACCCAGTTTTTTCGGCGTCACCTCCACGCCGCGTTTGATCAACGAGTCGCGCAGCGCGTCAAGATCGTCCACTTCGAGGCAGAAATGGTGGATCCGCTGGCCGCGGATTTCCGCCGCCGGATCGGTTTTGAAAACTTCGATGAATTGGCCCGGAGCGACTTGCAGGTAAAATCCGAACAATTTGCCGTCCTTTAGAAAATTGAAGTGCGGCTGGAATCCCAGCGCGCCGCAATAAAAATCCCGGCTCCGCTCCAGGTCCCTTGACAGGATGCAAACGTGACTTAGGGTCTTGATCATATTGACGCGGAATAAAATACAAAACTTCCTATGGGGAAAGCAACCGGGGGAATGAACATTTGTCACGATGCTTCAGGCTTTGCAACCGGGGAAAATTCTGATTTCATCGCGCCATGCCGAGAGTATCACTCACCGCCATCGTCAAATTTTGCGACTACATTCTCCGCACCCGCGAAATCGGCGATTACGACGGCGCGGTGAACGGATTGCAGGTGGACGATGCGGGGGCCGATCACCAGAATCGCCGCCACCGTGGATGCCAGCCTCGCCACGGTCAAACTCGCCATCGCCGCCAAGGCGGATTTGCTCATCGTCCATCACGGGCTGTTCTGGTCGCCGTCGCATCCGTGGACGGGCAAAAAACACGAACTGCTCCGGCTGCTCATCGAAAACAATCTGGCCGTTTACAGCTCGCATCTGCCGCTCGACGCGCATCCCAAGCTCGGCAACAACGCGCAGCTTTGCGCCGCTCTGGGCTTGCAGAATTTGAAGCCATTTTACGTGACGCACGGCCAGACCATCGGTTTCAAATCGCAAGCCAGGATTTCGCGCGCGGAACTGGCAAAGCGGCTGGAGCGCGCGACGGGCGCGAAGCCCAAAATCATTCCCGGCGGAAAGGAAATTTGCGAGCACATCGGCGTCGTCACCGGCGGCGCGGGCGACGATTTGAAAATTGCCGCGGATGAAGGCGTGGACACTTTCATCACCGGCGAAGGGCCGCACTGGACGTTTGCGCTGGCGGAGGAATTGGGATTGAACGTTCTTTACGGCGGCCATTACGCGACGGAAACGTTCGGCGTGAAAGCGCTGGCGGCGCATCTCTCAAAGAAATTCAAGCTGCCGTGGGAGTTTCTGGATCACCCGACGGGTTTGTAGCAGCCGACGTGAATCGGCTCATATTTTCGATTTACGATATCCGATTTACGCGCCTTCGTCGAACAGCAGCAAGACTCGTAAATCGTAAATCCAATATCATAAATTATTTCAGTTGCGCCAGCACGCGCTCGGAAATTTTTCTTCCGATGGCGAGCGACGCCGTGGCCGCCGGCGACGGCGCATTGACGACGTGCAAAATCCCCTGCGCCTCCTCGAAATGAAAATCCTCGACCAGTTTTCCGTCCGGCAACATCGCCTGCGCGCGCACGCCGGCGCCGCCGGTTTCCAAATCGCCGGCGCGGATTTCCGGCACAAGCTTTTGGAGCGAGCGCGTGAATTCGGCCTTGGAAAGCGAGCGGCGGATTTCGTAGCCGCACATGCTCGGATACTTCGCCAGAAACTTCCACAAGCCCGCGATAGCAAAGCGATTCCGCCAGATCGCGCAGGTTGATGTTTGACCATTTGTAACCTTCGCGCGCAAAGGCGAGCACGGCATTCGGCCCGGCTTCGATGCCGCCGTGAATGAGCCGCGTGAAATGGACGCCGAGAAACGGGAATTTCGGATCGGGCACCGGATAAATCAAATTGCGGACGAGAAACTGGCGCTCCTTCTTGATTTGAAAATACTCGCCGCGGAACGGGATGATTTTGGCGGACGGTTTTTGCCCCGCCGCGCGCACGAGCCGGTCGGCGTGCAGCCCGCCGCAAGTGATGACGAACTTTGCGTGAAAATTTCCCGGCGGAGGTTTCGACGACTTGTCCGCTGCCGTCCGGAAGGATTTTCAAAACCCGCGCATTGAGTTTGATTTCGCCGCCGGCCTTGCGGATGAGTTCGCCGAGTTTCTCGCAGACGCCGGGATAATCCACGATGCCTTCCTGCGGGACGTGAATCGCGGCGATGCCGGCGGCGTGCGGTTCGATTTCCTTGATTTGCTGCGGATTTAGTTTCCGCAGGCCGAGCAGGCCGTTGGCATTTCCGCGCTCCCAAAGATTTTCGAGCCGCGGCAATTCGTCCTCGGCGGTGGCGACGACGATTTTGCCGCATTGTTCGTGCGCGATGCCGTGGTTCTTGGCAGAACGCGACCATTTCGCGCAGCCCGCTGACGCTCAACTTCGCCTTTTCGGAGCCGGGTTTGTAATAAAGCCCGGAATGCAACACGCCGCTGTTGTTGCCGGTCTGATGAGCGGCGAGTCTGGACTCCTTTTCCAGCAGCAGTAATTTTGTCTGCGGTCGCGCTTCGAGCAGGCGAAACGCCGTTGCCAGCCCGACGATGCCGCCGCCGACGATGATGGCGTCGCAATTCATTTGGCCTTTTTGCCACCCTTCAGAAAACCAACAATCATGGTCTTGGTTTCCGTGGCGAACATCCCGGCCAGCCGGAAGAGCCGCCGCCAGAAATTCATTTCCGGCCACGCAGCAAGCGTTTCCTTCGCCAGCTTGTCCGCTTCGGCGTGGCGGCCCAGCGCGCGGAGGCATTCCCCCTTCATGTCCTGCGCCTGCCGGACGCGGAGGTTTGACATCAACGTTCCATCGACCAATTTCAGGGCTTCTCCGTATTTTTTTTCGGCGATTCGCTGCTGGGCGAATTGCATCAGCCGCGAGACGGCAGCGGCCTCCTTCTCAAAGTAGCGCGGATTGAAGGCGCGGCGCTCCTCCGGCGTGTGCAGGGTGAACCGCTCCTCCTGAAACACGGCGTAGAGGTCGGAGAACTGGTCCTGCTGTTTTTCCAGTTCGGCGGCGCGCTCCGCTAAATTCTTCAGAGCGGCGACTTTCTTTTCAGGGTCGAGGTTCATGGCGTCAATCAGTTTTCGGGCGGAATCCTTGCGTTCATCCAGCGCGAGTTGAAAAAAGCGCGCCCAGAACGGCAGGTCGCGCATCCGGCGGGTCTTGCCTTTGCCGCCCAGGGAAAGCAGGATAATCGGCAATTCGAGGTAGCGGCCCGCCATCAGTCCGATTTGATGGACCCAGCGGTCGTCATACCAGAAGGGAAAATGACCGGGAAAAATGTGCTGGAGCGTCTCCAGCCAGCGCCACCCGAAAATCGGATACGTGCAGGTGTCCGAGGTCATCGGGTCGTGCGGGCCGGCCAGAAAGATACCGTCGGGAAACCGGACCGACGCTTCGCGGATGATGTTGTCCCAGCCATGCGTCCCGAAATAAAGGTCGTCGGGGATGACCATGTAGATTTCCGCCGTCTGCCCGGAATTGCGCCAAAGTGTGTGCTGGGTTTCGCAGAGGCCGGCCGTCTGCGGACCGATGTGCCAGTGGATGCCAACCCCGGCGTCGTTTAAGGCGCCGCTGTCAATCGTCTTGCGGGTGGCCGCATCGTCTTCGTCCACGTAAAGCCAGATCGAAACCTTTTCTTTTTGTGCAGTGGTAGTCTTCAGCGCGGCGAAAACCTGCGCGAGCGATTCCGGCCGGCCGCGCGTGGCCATGATGAGGCAGATTTCGCCGGGATGGATCGGCGGCGCGTTCATGCGTCGGCAAATTTTCGCCGT
The DNA here is from genome assembly GCA_963764035.1 of uncultured Verrucomicrobiae bacterium. Taxonomy (GTDB): domain Bacteria; phylum Verrucomicrobiota; class Verrucomicrobiia; order Limisphaerales; family UBA11358; genus UBA11358. Next base: position 129,927 of record CAVXQV010000005.1, on the reverse strand, counting down.
CCCTTGACGGCCTCGTAATTTTGCGAATACCACGCGACGGTGCGGCGGAGACCAGGCACAAGGTTGTGCGGAATTTCCATTTTATATTTCTCACGCAACTTGGTCGCGTCCAGGAATTTTTCCTTCGCTCCGGTGTAGCGGCTGGCGTTGAAGAAAATCTTCCCGCGAAAGCCCGCGGCTTCGCTGATGGTCAGCGCCAGATCCTTGACGGTGGTGCCGCGGCCGGAAACCAGATTGACGATGTCTCGTTCCATTTTCGGCGCGAGGTCCAAGAGGCCGCGCACAAAATCCTTCACGTCGGCAAAATCGCGGACCTGCGAGCCGTCGCCCCAGATTTCGACCTCCGGAAGATCCATTTTCACCGCGCGGACAAACCGCGCAATCAAGGCGCCGGGCACATGTGCGGTGGCCTCGTCGAAATCGTCGCTCTCGCCGAACATCGCGGCGGGAATGACGCAGCTGCTGTTGAGCTTGAACTGGTCGTTGTAGGCGAGAATGCCGGTGTAAAGCAGCCGCTTGGTCGCGCCGTAGGCATAAACGCTGCCGTGAATCGCGCCGTCGAAAATTTTGTCTTCGGTCATCGCCTGCGTCGCGCTGGGATAGGCGCAGGACGCGCCGATGGCCAAGAGTTTGGCGCCCGGGATAAATTTTCGCCACGCCTCGAGGGCATGATTGTGGATGAGGTTGTTGACGAAAAATTGTTCCGCCGTGTGTTTGCCGGGAAATTCGCCGGCTGCCTGGAAACTGGCGAGGTGCAGAATCAAATCCGCGTCCTGATGCTGTTTGAAAACAGCCTCAGCCTGCTCCCACCGGGTCAAATCAAACTGCCGCCTGCCGAAGGCGAAAAACGGGACGTTGCGCCGCGCGAGTTCCTCCTGAAGATGTTTGCCGACAAATCCCGTGCCGCCGGTGATGAGGACCTTTTTCATGGCGGATCAATCGCCCAGCAATTTCCGTTTCAGCCGGATGCTGGCCATGGTCTCGACGTTCCTGCGCTGCTGCGGGCCGAAGGTTTTTTCCACCGACTGCAAATAGGCAGGGTTTGTGAAATAAGCCCGCCAGGCATTGTCGCGGAATTTCAAGACTTCTGCGGCGGTGAGATGCTTCGTCGGCAGCGGCTCGCTGTCGTAGGAGAGGAACGCGTAACCGCCCAGTGTGGACGGGAGTTTCCAGCCATTAGCCTTGGCGGTGTAATACAACGGACTGCCGGGCAACGCCTGGCACGGATACATGTTCGCCATCTCGGTGTTCAGCTCGAGCGCGAGGTCGAGCGTCTGCTGCATCGTCTCATGCGTGTCTTCGGGAAAGCCGAAGATGTAATTGGAAATGACATACAGGCCGGAAGCGCGGACGGTCTTGATGACTTCGCGGATGTTGACGTCCTGAAAACTGCCCTTGGAAACTTCGCGGCGGACGGTCTGGTTGCCGGCCTCGACGCCGAGCGCGAGCCAGTTGATGCCGGCCTTGCGGAATTTTTCGAGGTATTGCGGGCGGACGGTGTCAATCCGCGAATAAGTCCACATCCGCAGGCCGAGGTCGCGTTCGGCCAAGCCGTCCACGAGCGGCTCGAAATAATTCTTGTTCAGGAAGAACATTTCGTCGGAGACGCGGATGGTTTTTGCGCCCAGCGCGGCGAGCTTTTCAAATTCCTTGAGCATGAATGCCGGCGACCAGAAACGCATGTTGGGCGAATTGGCCGAAACGACGCCAGCCGCGTTGTCCACGCGGTTGATGATGTTGATCATGCAGAAGTCGCACTTGAACTTGCAGCCCAGCGAGGTGTAGATGGCGGCAAATGGCGTGCGCAAATCGTGGTTGAACTCCGCGTGCCAGAAATGCGCGCGATACAAATCCAGCGGTTTGCTCTTGTAGGGCAGCAAATCCCACGCGTAGCCGGGCAAATCCACATCCATCCTATCATTGGGCACGACGCGCTCGGGCGGGTTCAGCAGGGCTGCGCCGTTTGATTTGTGACCGATGCCCTTGACCGCGTCGAGGCCCGACTGCAAATCCGTTCGCAATAAATTTTGGAGCGCGTAAACGCCCTCATTCAGCAGCACGAAATCCACTTCGGGCAGCGACAGGACTTCCAGTGGCAGCGCGCTGGTGTGTGAACCGACAAAACAGGTTTTTGCTCCAGGATGCGCAGCCTTCAATTTCCGCGCGAGCGCCGTCGCGCCTATCATGTTCGTCGTCCCGGAATTGGGGTTTTGACCGTAAACCACGAAACAAACGAGGCGGACGGGCATTTCTTCAATGCGCTTGATGGCCTGGTCATCTGACAACCGCTCGGCGCCACAATCAAGGATGGCCGCGCCAAAACCGTTTGCGCGGCAGGCCTGTGCCAGCAACAACGCCCACGTCGGCGGCTCGATGGCGGAGAAGTCCTTGCTCAATTCCTGGTAGGCTTGCGCGGAGGAATCCGCGTTAACGAAAAGGACGTCCAATGGCCGGTTCATAAATCAGATTCCATTCAACAACTCGCACAGCGCCTTGATGCGGGTGGTTTTCAGTTCGGGATAATTGCCAATATATGCGCCAAAGAAATGGACGTGGTTCACCTTGGGATACTTTTTGTATTCATCCGGCATCAGCTGGCGCATGAACGGCTGGCGCAACTGGTTGCCGCCGCCGGAGGTGCCGCGTCGGAACTCAATCTTCCGTTCGCGCAGTGTCGCCTCGACGCGGTCCCACAACGCCTGGTCCGGCTCGCGCAACACCAGGGTGAAGGCGTAATTGCAGCTCCCCTCACGCTCGAAGCCGGTGAAATATTTCTTCGGGTCGAGGCCGTCGAGAAAGCAATTCAGGTTGCGCGTGCGGATTTTGTTCCGTGCGTCCAGCCGCTTCAACTGGGAGCGGCCGATGATGGCGTTGATTTCCGTGCTGCGGACGTTGTAGGCCGGGAACGCGAAAATGAAATCGGGATTCAAGTCCGGAAATTCGGATTTGTAGCGGTTCTTCAGCGCGTCGGATTTGCTCTCGCGCACCATGCCGTGCGAGCGGAACATCCGGAGCATTTCGTAAAAATCCGGGTCGTTGGTGCAGACCATGCCGCCCTCGATGGTGCTCATGTGGTGCGCATAGTAGAACGAGAAATTCGACGCGAACCCGAACGAGCCGAGTTTCCGCCCCTTGAACGTCGCGCCGTGCGATTCGCAAACGTCCTCGATGAGCGGGATGTGGCGCTTCTTCAATTCTGCCAGCAGATAAGCGTCCAGCGCGTTGTAACCAAGGATGTGAGTCAGGAAAACCGCTCGCGTTTTTTTGGAAAGCTTTTTGACGACCTGCCGGGTGTCCATGCCGAGCGTGCGCGGATTGATGTCCACGAACACCGGGTCAAAGCCGTTTTGCACCACGGACGCGATGTCGGAAATCCACGTCAGCGTCGGCGTGATGATTTCCCCGCCGCCGAAGCGTTCGCGGATGGCGGCCATGGTGATTTGGTTGGCCGACGAGCCGGAATTGACGAAGACGCTGTATTTAACGCCGAGCCACTTCGACCATTCCTCCTCGAAGGCGGCGACGTTTTTTGACTGCGTCAAAATCGGATCGTCCTGTTGCAGGAACTTGATGACCGCGTCGAGGTCCGCACGCGCGATGTTGTTTTCCATCAGCGGCCAGTCGCGCAATTCGGCGGCGGCGGTCTTACTTTTCGTTGTAGTAGTCGCCATATTCAACGATGATGGTGCTGCGGCCGTCCTCGCGCTCCAACGCTTTTTTATACGCGGGGAAAATCTGGTCCGGCTCGTCCAGTCGGATGACTTCAATCGTCTTGCACATCAGGCGGAACGCGTCCGTGAAATCGCCGACGTGCTGGTGCTGCGGATGCAACGGGCGCTCGGAGCCGATGCCGGTGCGGATGATGACCTTCGGCTGGTAGCCGCCGTTGGAAACAATCGGCAGCTTGTCCAGATGGTTCACGATCTGGTTCACCGCGAGCAGCAGAAAATTCCAGCGCGGATAAATGCACACCGGCACCTGGCCGCCGAGCGCCAGTCCGGTGGACATGCCCATCTGCATTTCCTCGGTGACGGGCAGTTCCAGCAGCTTGTCGCGGGAGACATTCTTGAGCGTGTTGCTCATGGCCGTGCCCGGGACCGCGACGGCCTGGCCGAGAAAAATCGTCCGCGGATCGCGCCCGAGGAATTCCATTGAGCGGCAGAGTTCGTCAAAATACTTCATGTCAGAATTGGACCCGCTGGCCGGCGCCGGCGTGCGGGTATTTGGTTTGATATTTGTAATAGACCACCAGCGGATGGCGGCTGTTTTCGTAGCTCAACACCGGCTGATTCCACGTTTCGCGCGTGTCGGTGCAGACGGATTTGCCGTTGTCCTCGACGATGAACCGGATCGGCAACTGGTGGTTCGTCGAATACTTGAGGCACTCGTGAAAGGAGCCGGTTTCCGCGGTCATGTCGCCGACGAAGCAATGCACGCGCGCCTTTTCGCCCCGGCGCTTGATGCCCAGCGCCAAACCGACGGAAATCGAAAGCACGCCGGTGACGATGGCCGAGGAAACGACGCGATATTTCGGAAAACAAAGCGAAATGGAGCGGCCGGCCAGAATCTCGGCCTTCACTTCCTCGCGCGGAACGCCCTTGAGCAGGCATTGATAATGGCTGCGCCAGGAGCAAAGCACCCAGTCTTCCGGCTTCACGTCGCGGAAAATCTCGATCATCTGCGCCTCGTTGCCGTAGTAAAGATGGACCGGCGCGCGGATTTTTCCGGCATTGAAAATATCCGCAATTTCCGTCTCAAAGGCGATCAAGTCTTCGGGCGTCATGTTTTGTCAGACTGCCGGAAAGAACGCGCGGCGTCAAGATTTGACGCGGTGAAAAACGGGTTGTCGCGGGGCAGGATCGCTCAACTGGAAGCGCCGGGCGCGTCCGGCGTCCAGTTCGCTGAACGCCTCGATGCGGCGGCGGCGGCGGGCCTTGTCGTGCTTGGCGAAATCCTCCTCCATATCGAAGAAAATAATCTGGCTGCCGGAAAATTCGAATTCGAACGGCACCTCAATCAGCCGGCTCAAGGCTTTGCGGACCCTGGCCTGCTTTTCCGGCGGCACGAAGAGCAGGATGAAACCGCCGCCGCCCGCGCCCAGCAGTTTTCCGCCGATGGCGCCGGCCTTCCGCGCCTCCGCAAACAGTCCATCCACGCGGGCATTGGAAACCTTGTCGCTCAACGCGCGTTTGGCCAGCCATGATTCGTGCAGCAATTCGCCAAAGGCGGTCAGGTCCTGCCTGCCGTTCAAAATCGCGCAGCTCTGGTCCACGCATTCGCGCATCCGTGTCAGCAGCGCGGCGCGCTCCGCCATGCCGCCGACGTAGCTGGAGGCGACGTTCGGACGCCGTGCGCTTGATGCCGGTGTAAAACAGCATCAGGTGGGAACTCAATTCCGCCAGCCGCTCCTGGCGTAAGCGTCATCGGCTGCACGGTAAAATCGCCGTTCGGCAAAAAGCTGATGCGGTTCAAGCCGCCGTAAGCCGCGCAGACCTGGTCTTGCGAACCGACGGTTTCCTTCAACACGTCCTGCTCAATGTGGATGCTCTCCCCGGCCAGTTGTTTCTTGCCGACGGCGCGGCCTTGCAGCGCGTAGAGCGCGTGGAGCAAGCCGACGGTAAACGACGAACTCGACCCCATGCCGCTGCGGCCGGGCAAATCGCCGTCGTGATGGATTTCCACGCCGCGGTCCATTTTCAAGAACCGGAGCGTCTCGCGCGCGGACGGATGGTCGATTTCCTCGGGCCGTCTGGCAGTTTTCAATCTTGGAATAAACCACGCGGATGCGGTGCTCGAAAAACGGCGGCAGATAGCGGCAGGTGAGGTAGCAATACTTGTTGATGGTCGCCGCCAGCACCGCGCCGCCGTGCTGGCGATACCATGCCGGATAATCCGTGCCGCCGCCAAAAAATGAAATCCGAAATGGTGTCCGGCTGATGATCATGATTCAAAAAATTCCGCGTTCCGCCGGATGAATTCTTCCGCCAGCGGCAGGGATTCGGGTGTTCCTATATCCAAAAACGGCGCGTCCGTCACGCAAACTTTCAACCGGACATTCTCCGCAATCAATGCCGGAAAGACATCTGTCTCGAAACTCAACGGCATTTTTTTCGGGAAACGGTCAATCACGGCCGGGCGGAACAGATAAACTCCGGCGTTGATGACGCCCGCGCCGGGCTTCTTTTCGTTGAACCCGGCCAATTCACCGCGCGCATTTTGCGAAATTGTTCCGAACCGCGACGCGTCGGCAACGCGGACGCCGAGAATCGCGCCGGCGATATCGGGCTCGTCGAGCGATTGAGAACATTTCTCCAGCGGCGCGGGCGCAAGCGAATCGCCGTTCAAAACCAGCCACGCCGCCGGTTTTGCTGTCTTGCCGCGCAATCGCATTCAAAAATCCGCCCGCCGTGCCGAGCGGCTCGGTTTCCGGCACGCAATTGACGCTGGACATTTTCCACCGGCTGCGATTGAAAATGTCTTTCGACGATTTCCGCCAGATGGCCGGTGGACAAGAATCACGCGCCGGATTTTCTGCGCGGCGAGATAGCGGACGACCCATTCGAGAAACGGCCGGCCGTTCACCGGCGCCATCGGCTTGGGCAGATCCCCGGCAGCAGATGTTGGATGCGTTTGCCGAATCCGCCGGCAAGGACGACGGCGGTGATTTGTTCAGGATTTATCATCTCGTCCTCGTCCTCGTTCTCGTCCTTCGTCCTTCGTCCTCGATTTTTCGGTTACGAGGACGACGAGGAGGAGGATTTATACGTTCGAATAAATCGAATTCCGCAAAATCGTGAAGCCCTTGATGAGTTCCACGATGCCGCGGTCCAGGCTCCATTCCGGCTTGAAGCCGGTCGCGGCGATGCGCGCGTTGCTGACGATGTAATCGCGCTTGTCCGGGTCTTCGCCAATCGGCGCCTCGACAAAAACGAACTTCGGCAGATGCTTTTGGATCACGGCGCAGAGTTCGAGCTTGGAGAGGTTCGCGTCGTCGAGGCCGACGTTGTAGGGCTTGCCCTTCATTTTCTCAAAATTGGCGATGCCGTGCAGAAATGCGCGCGCCACGTCGCGGATGTGGATGTAATTGCGCTTGAAATGCCCCTCGAAAATCAACACGGCGCGGTCGTGGACGGCGCGATAGACGAAATCGTTCACGAGCAAATCCATCCTCATGCGCGGCGCGCAGCCGAAGACGGTGGCGAGCCGGAAGCTGATGCTGTTCTCGCGCGACAGCACGGCTTCCTCGGCCTTGACCTTGGTGATGCCGTAGCTCGAAATCGGGCGCAGCGGCGTTTCCTCGGTGCAGAATTTTCCCTTCTCGCCGACGCCGTAGCCGCTGTTGGTGACCGGCATGATGACCCACTGCTGTTTGCCGGCGAGGCGGCAGATCATTTCGACGGCTTCCTGGTTGGTCGTCCGCGTGGCGATGGCGTCGGTGTTGCAGAGCGGCACGCCGACGAGCGCGGCGAGCGGAATGATCAAATCGGCCTTGGCGACGAGCGGCTTGACGACGGATTCCTCGCGGCAATCGCCGCGCACGACCTGGAATTTTTCGAACTGGCAGCAGTCGAGCAGGCTGTTCTGGTTGAAATAAAAATTGTCGAGCACGGTGACTTCGTGGCCCTGCGCGAGGAGCGTGGGCGTGAGGACCGAGCCGAGATAACCGGCGCCGCCGGTGATGAGGATTTTCATGCGGATGCTATTTCTTTTCGGGAATGTTCGGATTGCGGGTTAAAACAAACAGAAAGCCACAAAGCAAAACGCCGAGGGCCATGGCCGACAGCGTCACATAAAGCGGCTTGATGGGCAGGCGGAATTGGAATTCGACGTTGTGTTCGCCCGCCGTCAGATAAACGCCGCGCATGATGAAATTGGCGCGCAAGCAGCGGCGCGGGCTTGCCGTCCACGGTCACGCTCCAGTGCGGGTCGTATTGGTCGTTGAGCAGCAGCACGGTCGGCGTGGCAGCCTGCGCATGCAACTTGATATCCGTGGGCGCGTAGCTGGTGAAATCAACTGTTCCGGCATTTTCATTAGTAGCCGTTGATGGAGGGCTCGGCACCATCGGCGTTTCTGCCAACAGCACGGTTTTCCACGGGTCGAACGTCGGCGAGGCCAGAGTGTTCAGCGTGAGAAAATCGTTGGTGCCGACCGTCTGTAGCATTGCCCAACCATCCGGGCCAAGATTGGTTTTTGTCAATCCATCCACTGCCGCTTTGTTGCTCATGGGCAACTGCCAGTCGGAATAAAGTTTGGCCCGCGGCAGCGCACCGGTGAATTCGAAGAGCGCACAGCCGCCGTTGTCGTTGGTTCTGGCGGTCATGTCTGTGAGGCCGTGAACCTGTTCAATCCCTGGTTTTGGCACGATGTCAAACCGTTGCAGGATGCTGAAACGCCGTTTGACCGGATCGAGACCCTGATTCAAGAAGCTCAAAGTGTCAACATCGCCCGACGCCAAGTGGGTGACCATGGTTCCCAAAATATACCGGTTGTTGGACAGCTCCCAACGACGGGCCAGGAGATAAAGCGTGTCCATCGTGCCGCGAAATGCCAAAGTCCCCTCATAAAGCGCCAATTCAGACCCGACGCGCGGACGCATTACCAAGTCTAGCGATTGGATGTTGTAATACGGGAAATGATGCTGCACCCATTCGATCCGATAGACATCTCCGAAATAATCATCATAACCCGGCAACCTGGAACCCGATGGGAACGGTGACAGAATCACGCGATGCTCATAAGGCTGGTTGCGCAGCAGGTTGATGATCGGGTTCGTGGAATTGTTGAGATTGTTGGGATCTATGTCATATTTTTGCTCATAGTCCCAGTGAGTAATCCAGGGCAGATTTGCCCGTCCCAGATCCACGAGGAGCAACGCACCGAGCAGAATGCCGCCGAGTTTCGCGCGTTTGCCGGAAAAAACGCCGGCGATGACAAGCAGGCACAAAACAATCGCCGCGGCAAAAAAGCCGAGAAACCAGCCGGCCTGCCCGATGCTAAAGGCGGCAATCTCGATCGGATCGCCGTCAGCCTGGACGCTTTGCAGGTAGCTGGCGAGGCTCGCCTTTTGCGAAGCATAAATCAGCCAAGCCAGAACGCTGGCGGCAAAAACGATCCCGCAGCCGATGGCCCATCGGCGGTCGAAGCCACGGGCGTTTCTCCACCAGCTTTGCAGTTGCGAGATGGAAGATCTGATATTGGGAGCGGAAACCGCCAAATAACGCCGACTTAATCCCTGCACGCCGTAGGCGAACAAAACCACCATCGCCCACGAAAAGACGAGGATGAATTTGGTCGGATTTCGGATCAAGGAACCTTCAGGCAAATCGAAAAACAAACGATAAGGATACCCGCCCAGAAATCCAAACCTGCCAAAGGACATCAGCAAGGCAAAGACCAGAACGGCGAACCAAAACCAAATCATCCTCCGCTGGTTGTCCTGGAAGGCGGAATTTTGCCGGCGGAACGATTGCGCCACGGCCCAAGCCGCCAACAGTGCGACCAAAATGCCGACGTAACCTCCGCCGCCGGTTTGGCGGATGAAATATTGTTGCCGGTCGGGCACAGGACCTTTCCTATCGCTGGCAAAATACTGTAGCCATTTAGCATCGCGTCCGATCGCACCCCAGTAAACTCCGCCGCGATAAGCATCCTGAAAAAGGCCCATGTTGTCCGGCGTGTCCATTTTGTAACCGAACAATCCGGGCACAAACAGGCCCAGCGTTTCAACCTTGGGTTCGCTCCATTGCGTGGCCCAGTTCCATTGCCCCGCCTTGGTTTCCGCGTCCTGGGCGGTTCCGGAAATGCCAGTGACCGCGATGCCGAGAAGCGACACAATGGCCTGCCACGCGATGAATCCCGCGAACAAGGCGATGACCGCCACCCGGCCGAGCGCGCGCGCCGTTCTTACGGCAACCGGACCGGATTCATCCACCAACGCCTTGACCAGCACAAACGCCGCGATGAAGACGCTGAAAATCGCGCCGATGTCCGCGCCGTGCATGACGTTATAGCCGACGGCCAGGCCGGCCAGCACCCAGCGCACCCAGCGGGTCAGCACCGGCGTTTCCGGCGTGTTGGACACCACCAGCGCCAGCGCAAAGTAAGTCAAGCCGATGGCGATTTGCTGCGCCGCCACACCCCAGCACGCGGTGGAAAAGAAGGCCGAGTTCAACGCCGCCGCCAGGCCGCCCAGAGTGGCCGCCAGCGGCGTGAATTTCAATTGCCGGAAAAAAGTCCAGGCGCCCATCCCCAAAATAAACAATGCGAACGGCGCGAGAAATTTGGCGTAGCCGACCGGGCCCACCAGCCAGCGGAAAAGCGTGGTCAAATCCGGTGAGGCCGTGCCGCCGCTGTTGCCGATGTCGTTCAGATCGCCCCAAATGCCGGTGAATCCTGCCGGGAGCCTGGCCCAGGCCGCGTTCTGCTGGCCCAGCGGGCCGTCGTTGGAGAAATGCACGTAACCCGGCACAAAACTTTTCCAAAACAAACCGGCCAGAACCACGGCGAGCAACCCGGCAAAGAATATCGCGCGCGGCGTCGGCGCGGTGGCGGCCACGGCCTTCGGTTTGGCAGCTTTCATAATTTGGTGTTTTGTCCAAACAAACGGAACAATGATTGTCATTTGCGCCACGCCCGCTGTCAAGGCAACCCGCGCATCCGAAAAAGCCTCGCCGCACGGACGATCTCTCCGGTAATTTCGCGGCATGAGTTCACAGGTTCTGGTCACCGGCGCGGCGGGCTTCATCGGCTCTCACGTCTGCCGGCATTTGCTGAAACAGGACCATCGGGTCGTCGGCTTGGACGATTTGAGCGGCGGTTTTCGCGACTACGTCCCGGATGGTGTGAAATTTGTTGAAGGCTCGGTGACGGACGCGGCGCTGGTGAAACGGTTGTTTGCCGAAAGCAAATTCGACCACGTTTTCCATCTGGCCGCCTATGCCGCCGAGGGCTTGAGCCATTTCATCAAGCATTTCAACTACACCAACAACCTGCTCGGCAGCGTCAACCTCATCAATGCCTCGGTCAACCACGGCGTGAAATGCTTCGTCTTCACGTCCTCCATCGCGGTGTATGGCCGGAACCAATTGCCGATGACCGAGGACGCCGTGCCGCAGCCGGAAGACCCCTACGGCATCGCCAAATACGCCGTCGAGCTGGACTTGAAGGAGGCGCACGAAATGTTCGGCCTGAACCACGTCATTTTCCGGCCGCACAACGTCTATGGCGAATTCCAGAACATCGGCGACCGCTACCGCAACGTCATCGGCATTTTCATGAACCAGATCATGCAGGGCCAGCCGATGACGATTTTCGGCGACGGCCAGCAGACGCGCGCGTTCAGCTTCATTGACGACGTGGCGCCGGTGATCGCTGCGAGCATCGCGCGACCGGATAGTTACAATCAGATTTTCAACGTCGGTGCGGACAAGCCTTATTCAGTGAACGAACTGGCGACGGTTGTCGCCGGGGCGATGGGCGCGAAATCACAGATCAAGCATCTCGAAGCGCGCAACGAAGTCGTTCACGCCTGGTCCGCGCACGAAAAAGTCCATAAACATTTCGGCGATCTGATAAAAAATGTTCCACTCGAAGAAGGTGTCGCGAGAATGGCGGCTTGGGCGAAGAAGGCCGGCGCACGCCAGGGCAAACCGTTTGCGGGCATCGAAGTCAGAAGAAACCTTCCGCCGTCGTGGGCGGCACTGGAAAAAAACGGTTAACCTCCCGCCAGCTTTTCCTGCAATGCCTTGGCGCGTGCGCCGAAAATCCCTTCCCAATCCACGCCCGGGGCCAGGCCGCTGTTTTCCATGTGTGTGATGAGCGCGGGTTCCGGCGACCACAGCGTCCGGCTCTTGCCGAAAAGAATTTGCCGCCAGGCATAACGCCACGCCAGCGCGTGAGAAGCGGGAAAATACAGGCCGTCACCCAAGCTTCTGATCCAGGACCAGGGATTGCAGACGCGCTTTTTGGTTAGCGCCATCCAGATGCCGAGGTCGGAATTTTTCAAATAGGTTTTGAAAACGGGCGCGGATGCCGCCACCGCTTCGCGCCGTGCCATGAAAGTCAGGCACGTGGACGCGACCGTGCGCCAGCGGCACCCGTCCTCAAACATTTCCTGCCCGCGAAACCGGTGGACAAATTTTGAGTGGAAATCCGCATGATCGTAGAGCGTGGCAAAATCCACCGGGGGATGGCGCCGCATGAACGCCACCGCGCGTTCGAGCGAACGCGGCAGATACAAATAATCATCCTCGGCAAAATAAACCAGATCGGCATCCATTTGCGCGCTCAAAATTTCAACCTGCCGGATGAATGTCGCGCCGTTGCCTTCGCCACCGAGGGGGATCAGTTCCATCGGCGTTTTGGGGAATAGCGATTTGAGCAAATCCGCATACGCCGGCGGACAGTTATCCAGCAGCACCCACAGTTTGATTTTCAGATCGCCGACGCCTTCCCGGAAAGTCTCCAGGTTGAGCCGCGTGAGCGCGAGTTTGTCCTTGAATCCAAAAATCGGATCGCGCGACACGCCCGGATAAATCCGGCAGCATACCGCCAGATCATATTTGCCCGCGTTGGCCATGGCTGTTCATTTTGCAATCCGTTCGCCAGATGCTGACCCTGAAGGCGTGTTTCATTACATCACAACGGTCCAAACACAGTTTGAAAACATTGGCATCAGGAAATCACAATCTTTGCGGAACGTCACGACCTTTCAATTGTCGCAATTTGTGATTGCGCCGGGCTGCGTATAAACACCATTGGTTCCCGCGCAAAGATTCCTTGGGTTTTGGACGTGGCGCAGATTGGCAATCTGCCGTGTCGCCGAATGGCATTCGGCAGCGCATCAGTTTTCGCGGGCGCGTCCGGCCTGGCGGTGGCCGGCGGATTGCCAATCCGCGATGCAACAGAATATCATGCAGCGCTGCTTTGGCTGCGGCCTTGCCGCGCCGGGTGGCTCGCGGTTAATCCGGCCCCGATCGTGCCGAGGTAAAAAAATGACCGGGCGATGGGCGGCCAATCTTACCCGAGTTGCACGCTTTGGCCGGTTTGCCACCGCCCGATTGCGGGGGATTCTTCATGCCCGCAAATTGATCCCTCCCCATGAACCTCAAGATCGCCAACTTGATTATCAGCGACTTGCGCATCTTGAGGTTGCAGGGGTTCAAAGCGCGAAATGGGGTTCGGAGAATTCTCACCCCTGCTGGCGGATGCTGCCCCCGTCGGGCGGGCGGGCAGGGTGGGGGGACGAGTGGCCATCAGGTGGCCATCAACGAAAAAACGCCGCTCCAGGGACTGTATTGCGTGGACCCGCCAACGGCGCGGATGCGCACGCCATAGACCGTGCCCGGCGTGAGGTTCGGGATGATGACGCCCTTGGTGTTCGGCCAGATGCCCACATCCAGCCACGTCTTCCCGCCGTCCGCGCTGAACTGCACGTGATACGCCTTGGCGCCGTTCACCGCCGGAAAGCTGACGCCCAACTGTCCGCTGATGGAATTGTCCAGGACGATGCCCGTGGGCGCGACGAGGGTGATTTTGGTTTTGCTCCAGACAATCACGTCGTAGCCCGAGGTGAGCACCTGCGATTCAGTGAGGTTGAGGCTTTGGATATACGCGGCGATCTGGCGGAGGGCCAGGCAGAGGTTGTCACGCGCCTCCAACATCGCGGAGGTGTCCTTGGGGCCGCCCATGTGCGCGGTGTTCATGGCATCCTGATACGCCGCTTGCAACGCGGTCAGGGCGATGATGGTGACAGGGAGGTTGGGAAACAGCAGGTTGTTCTTGAGGCACACGATGCACAGGATCGCGAAGTTGTTGAAGTCGCCTTTGGGCAGGTTCACAAACCCCAGCCCGACTCGGACCGATCTTTTCATACCGTTTTTACGTTTTCCCCCGAAGTAAGACGACGGACACACTGACAGGCGGTCAATCGCAGCGTAATATAGGAGCACGTCCCGTGCCAACTTGTGATTTTTTTCACAAGCGTCGGCGCCGGTTGCGGCATTCGCCCGCAAAAGACTTCGTATTGCGGGCAAAAAACAACGTATCCGTGACAAAAGACTTCGTTTTTGGAACAAAAAACTGCTGCTTAAAAATACAAAAAAACGTTGTTGGAGCTTACAACTTCGTTTCGGTGGCGACAAACTTCGTCTTTGGCACAGGAAACTTTCACCATGAACCACAACGAAACGTGTTTGGAACAAACGACTTCACATCAGTGACCAGCGACTTCGTTTTTGCGGCAACACACTTTTACATTGGAACAAAAAACTTTGGCTCTGGACCAATATAAAACGTTTCTGAAACCAAACCCTTCATATTTGCGCCCCCAAAAAACCTCAAAACGGCGTCCGGGCCTGAAAAAAGTCATTTTTGATCAGTGCCGCCTCCGGCAGGGGACGGTATAGTGTCCCACATTTGGACAGGCGCATTCCCAAAATGGGACAGAAGAGACCCAAGGCAACGCGGAAATGGTTTTGGGATGGACGACCGGCCGAAAAAACACAGCCGCGCTCTTAAAATCCGTCTGAAAATACCTCCTTTGTCGTGGCGGCAACCACCCTGGCTGCCAGTTACGCGGCTTCCAGCCGCGAGTCTGGCCAGGATATGGCGGCAGGATGCCGCCTTTACCGGCAGGCTGGAAGCCTGCCTCCACATTTTCAGGCTGGCTCGTAGGCTCGAAAGAGGAACAAAGTCAGCAACCGCAACGTCCGCCGGACATATCACGGCAGATATTGCACGCGGAAAAAGCCGACCCCGTTCGTGATAAAAAGGAACTGCGAATTCGTAGTGTCAGTCGGGCTGAACAATCCGCCGGCCCAACTCATCCACCCTCCGGCAACGTCCGGCTTGAACTGAATTTGATAATTGCCATACGGCGCCAGACTGGCGGAGTCCAATCGCATCACGGGCTGCACCGTTGAAAACACGGCGGCGGCGGGTGGCGGCGCAATTTGAATGGTCGGTGTGTTGGCATAGCCATACCCGGCGTTCGTGATCGTGATTCCTGTCACCACGCCACCGGATATGGAGGAATACGCACCCGCTCCGATAATACTTCGGCCAATGATGGTGACTGCCGGACTGCTGACATAGCCCGATCCTCCGGCTGTCACTGTGGCGCCGACGACAAAGCCGTTGGCCATTTGGGCTGACGCGAACGCTTGCGTCGGCGCGGGATTGAGCGCCAGCCGGAAATCTCCATCGTCAAACACACCGGCGACCAGTTGCGTATAAACATTATTGGTTGCCGTGAAGCTGACGGGTTGATTGCTCCAATACCATGCCACCGCCTGCTGTAATTGGTAGCTGCCGCCAAGCGTGAGATTTGAAAATGACAGAAACGACATTGGGGCAATGCCCAAAATGGGATTGAAAATAAACGGCGGCTCAATGACCACCTGCGGCGCGCTTGTGTAACCGGAACCCGGGTTGACCACATTGATGGCTGTGACCATCCCATTGCTCACCAGCGCCACGACCTGCGCTCCGCTGCCGCCACCGCCGACAAGACGAACCACCGGGATATTGGTATAGCCAGAGCCAGAATCCGTGACGTTGACCTGATACACGAATCCGTTGGTCGCAAGTGCAACCGCCGTCGCGATCCGTGGCGGCACCTGAACAGTCAACGTTGCCAAATGGCTGGTGACGCTGCCCGATGCGCTGGTGACAATGACTTGATAGTAGCCCGCGTTAGTCATCGTCACGTTGTTCAACGTCAATGTGGGTGTGCCGTTAAAATTGACGGCCACCTTGCGAATTCGGTTGTTGCCATAATCTGCAATAAACAAGTTGCCGAAATGATCCAACGTGACTCCGATGGGCGTTGAGATGGTGGCATTGGTCGCCGCACCGCCATCGCCAAGTCCGTCTGGCCCGCCGCCCACGACGGTCGTGATGATACCGCCCGCATACACTTCGCGGACGCGATTGTTTCCAGAGTCGCCGATAAACAGGTTGCCGAAGCCATCCACCGCAACACCGTTGGGATTGACCAGGGTGGCGTTTGTAGCCGTTCCCCCATCTCCCAGCGCGCCTGACCCGCCGCCCGCGACCGCTGTGATGATGCCGTTGGTGTCCACTTTGCGAACGCGGTTGTTTTTGGAGTCTCCTATTAACAGATTGCCAGAAGAATCAAACGTCACACCAACCGGGCCATTTAATGCGGCGTTGGTAGCCGCAGCGCCGTCGCCAAGCCCGTCAACTCCACCGCCGGCTCCGCCTCCAGCTATGGTTGTGATGATGCCATTGGCGTCCACTTTGCGGACGCGGTTATTTCCCCAGTCAGCAATAAACAAGTTGCCAGCGGCATCCACCACCACACCGTTTGGATAGAGCAAGGTGGCGTTCGTGGCAACGCCACCATCGCCGAGCCCATCAGTTCCTCCACCGGCACCGCCACCTGCAACCGTCGTGATAATGCCATTGGTGTCGACCTTTCTGATACGATGACTTTGCGATGCGGCAATATAGAGGTTGCCGGAGCCGTCCAACGCCAGACTATCAGGAGTAGTTATAGCGGCGTTGGTTGCCGCACCACCGTCGCCGGAGGTTCCTCCCGATCCATTGCCTGCAATCGTGGCGATGATTCCATTGGTGTTCACTTTGCGAACGCGATTGTGCCCCACCTCCGCAATTAACAAGTTATTAGCGGCGTCTACCACCGCGCCGTATGGCTGATCGAAGATGGCATTGGTGGCCGCGCCGCCGTCGCCAAGGCCATCGGTCCCGCCGCCCGCTCCGCCGCCCGCGACCGTTGTGATGATGCCATTCGTGGAAATCGAGTTGCTGTTGAACAGCCACTGGTAATAAAACGGCCCCGTTCCCGAAACCCCCACGGTGAAAGTGGCATTGCTGCCCAGCCACACGGTCTGGCTGGCCGGTTGGTTGGTGATGGTGGGCGATTGAGCCAGCAGGGGCGTTTGCGCCAGTCCGAACGCCGTCACGAGATAAAGGAAGATTTTCATAATTTCCAATCAGATTATGCCGGCCCTGTTGTCGAGCGGTGGTAAAACCACAACACCCATGGTTGCTTAAGAGAAGCTGGCCGAAATGTCAAGCCTGGAATTCAGAAGCATTTCTTGTTAATGCCAGCTTGCCAGGGAGTGGCTATTTTGCATCCACGCGCGGCGGGCCGAATTTTAGGGTGCGTTTCACTTCGTCCCAGCGGTTCAGGCGGAATTTAAGAAAGCGCAACATCCAAAAATCGGAATGTTTGCGGAACGCCGCAACCAGTTTTCGCTGCCGCGAAATGTGGCCGCGCAGCCGCCAGCAATCGTGCAGCACGCTCCAGAAACTGGCGCGTGCAAATGACCAGCGCCGCAACAAGCAGCGCGCCGGCCAGCGATTCAAAAAACAACAGCACGATCGAGCGGAATGATCAGCAGCAGCAAAATGTGCTGGCCGTTTTTCAGCAAAGTCAACAGGCAATTCCGGTTCGTCAAAAACCGTTTCCGGTCGTTGGTGCGGAATTCCACGGTCGTGATTCCGCCTTGCGGATTCACGCCCGCCGCGCCGCGATGATGCAGCTTCGCCTCGAAAATTCCGGCGACTTTGTAGCCGGCCAGCCAGACGCGCCAGGACAAATCGGCATCGTCGGAATAAATGAAATATTCCGCGTCGAACATGCCGAGTTGGTTGAAAACATCGGCGCGAATCAAATACGAGCAGCCGCCGGCGATGAAAATTTCGCGCGTGTCGGTTGGCAATCGCCGACGGACTGGGCAGGCCGAAAATGTCGAAGCCGTAAAATCCGAAATCCTGATACGAATTGTCCGGATAATTCAACACGAGCGGCGTGGAGGCGACCGCGCCGAGTTTTTCCGTTCCGGCGATCAAGCTTTTCCATGCAATCCGGCTCCAGCCATGTGTCGTTGTTCAGAAACAAAAGCCATTTGCCGTTCGCCGCGCGCGCGCCGGAATTGTTGCCTTCGCAGAAGCCGAGATTTTCCGAATTGCGGACGATGACAGCGTTGGGAAAATCCGCAAACCATTTTCGCGCGACGGCAACGGAATCATCGGATGAATTGTTGTCCACCATGACGGTTTCAATCTGGCCGATGATGGTTTGCGCCTTGAGCGACTCAAAACATTTCGGCAGCCACATCGCGCCGTTGCAATTCAGCACGACGATGCTGACCAGCGGCTGGCCGCTGGCGCTTCCAAATCGTTCAATTTGCGGCTGGCGTCATTTCAAAGTCTGTTTCGGTTTCAGATTCGCGACCAATTTTTTGTCGTGCCGCCGCGTTTTGTAAGTCCAGACGCCCCACGCGTTGCCGAAGCACGCTGCCGAGGCACGCCGGCAGATGCCAGAGCCAGCGCACGATCGCGGTCGCGAAGGATTCCGCGCAGCGTGTGACAAATCGGGCCGACGAACGTGACGCAATAAACCGCCGCCAGCCAGAGCGGCACCGGCGGCTTTTCCTTCATCCAATTGGTCTTGGCCTCCTCCTGCACGCGCAAGAAAATGCACCGTGGCGCGGCGGCGTTTTTGCACGAAGCCCCAAAGCGTTTGGATGTAATAATGATGGACGCCCCGGCCGCGAATGCGCAGCCATTCGCGTTTGCCCGCGCGCATGAGGTGCAACGCGGCGTGCGTGTCCTGAAAATGTTCGCCGGCCTTCACGGATTCCAAATCCGCGCGGCGGAAGACAAAGCCGTTCGCGCCGAGCGGATAGGCAAGTGAATCGTCCGGCAGCGTCCAGCGTTCCACTTCGCCGTCGCGCGCGATGAGCTGCGGATTCGCGCTCATCAGCCACGCAATCGGGTCGCTGATGTGCAGCAAATGCGTGAGGTAGGCGCAGAACGAACTCATTTTGGGCGACGGCAGATAATAACTCTCGACGCCGAGCGCCTGCGGATTGGCGGCGAGCGCCTTCACGGCCAGTTCGATGTAATCGGCGTGCGTGATTTCGTTGTCGGCGTCCACGAAGACGATGAATTCGCCGGTGGCGTGCCGGAGCGCGAGGCGTTTGCCTTCCTCCATGTTTTTGCCGTCGTCGTCGAGAACAATCGCGCCATATTTTTTGGCGATGTCGCGGGTGCGGTCGGTGGAATGCGCGTCGGCCAGGATGATTTCACAGCGGTCGCGCGGATAAGTCTGCCGCGCGATGGACGCGAGGCAATTGTCGAGCAACGCCTCGACGTTCAGCGTCGGCATGATGAAACTGACGCGCGGCAACGATGCGGATTCGTCTTTGGGGGACGGCACGGCGCAAGTCTAGCCAAATGGAGCCGGCAAGGAAATGCTTCTTGCATCAAAGTCCGGGCGCAGCCAGGCAATCGGGTTCAAGCTGTGAGAAGCGGAATTCATTCACATTTTTTTGACGAGAATCCCGATGTTGTAGGAAAGTCTCCCGTAACTTGATGAAATAATCCCAGTCAGCCAATTTCCCCAAGCGGTCGCACCAGCCACCCGGCGAAACGCGCGCCGGTCAACACGGACAAGGCTTCAAAAAGATTGCTGGCAAACGCGTAGCAGAACAATCCGCCGTAGAACACCTTCTCGATTTCAAAATGGCCGTTGAAAGCGGAATGGTTCAGCAACGCCTTAAATCGTCGAGGCGGTAATGCCGGTGCTTGGATTCGTAACCCACTTTGGGTTCGGGGTCGCGTCCGTGTTTCATCCGGAAAAGCCGGCGATGGAGGCGTGGAAATTTTGTCCGCAAATGCCAGGCGTAATTGTCCGGATCCATGAATCCGAAAAACCCCTTGTGCGGCGTGGTGATGATGAGCCGCCCGCCGGGCTTGAGCACGCGAAACATCTCGTCGAGCGCCGCCTTTTCGTCGGCCACGTGTTCCAGGACATCGGTCAGGGTGATCGCGTCGAAATCTTCATTGGCGTAGGGCATTTTTTCC
Organism: uncultured Verrucomicrobiae bacterium; assembly: GCA_963764035.1. Classification (GTDB taxonomy): domain Bacteria; phylum Verrucomicrobiota; class Verrucomicrobiia; order Limisphaerales; family UBA11358; genus UBA11358. The sequence continues at coordinate 110,069 of CAVXQV010000005.1, read as the reverse complement.
AGCGGGCAAATCTCGAACTGGATGCCGGGATGGTTTTTCCGCGCCTGCGAGATCAGCTCGGGATTCGGATCACAGCCGCAAACGACTTTGGCCTTTGCGGCAAAAGGCGCCGCGCCATCGCCAAATGCACAGCCGCCGTCCAACACGCGTCCGCAACCGGCGGGCAGCCAGTCGAACGCCAGCTTGTGCCGGTCGCGAAGCTTAATTTCCGTCGCCTTGGCTGCGGCGGCAAAGGTGGCCTGGCGGGGCAATTCATTCCTGGACGATTCAGCGGGCATGCACCGCCTGATTAAATCAGCGAGTGGAGGCTGTCACAAGCTGATTGTTGTTGCACGTCAGCACGCCACGTGCGGGGCACCCGGAATGTTCTGAAGGAAATTCCGGCTCGTCATACGTGCTTCTCCGGCGGGCTGATCTTTTGCAGGCGCATGGCGACGAGCCAGGCGGAAAAGACCGCCACGAAGGCCAGGCCGGCGGCGACGGGCATCACCCGAAGCAACTCCACTGGTGATTTGCCCAGGAACAGCAACGCGAGCCAGTAGGCAACGCCGAGCGCGCCGTAAAGCAGCGAGATCTTCATCCAGCGGCTGGCGAGCGACCACATGGCGAGCGCTTGAACCAAGCCGACGAAGACCATCGTGAAGGCGAACCGGCCAATCATGCCGGCGGCTTCCGGGGTGTCACGATGAAGCAGGCGCAAACAAAATCCGCGCAGCAGATAAAGGCAGACGGCTCCAAAAATCAAACCGGCAGCATAAAGGCCAATCAATTTCAACTGTGCGCGCAGGGCGTCGCCGTGATGCTGGCTGGAACGGTGCGTGAACAAAACGATCAGCAGCGGGCCGACGGCCGTGGCCAGCGCGCGCGCGAGCAGTCCGGCGGATCCATAGGCGTCAATTTCGCCTTTTGTAAAAAACTTATTTGCCACCAGCAAATCGCCCTGGATGAATAAATTTGAGCCGATGACATATGCCGCGCTTATGAAAAGAAAATTCCTAAATTCAGGAGTCCATGGTGAAATGGCGATACTGGTTCGACGGGGAAATTCCTTCCACCAAACAAGCAGAATCAGATTTGCCAGCAGCATTACGCCCGAGGCGGCAACGGCCCATTCGGCGACAGGCCAGATTTTGGTTGTGATTCCGCCGAATAAAACCCGCAGAACTGCCGTCAACAGTCCGATGAGAGCGAGCCGATTGAACCAGCCGAGTCCCTGGCAGAGGGCCGTGACGTATGCAGCCCAGAGACTGGCAAGCGTGCAGCCGAGGGCAACAAGGGTTAGGCTGGTTCGTGGAATTTTGAAGTAATCGCCCAACGGTTTGATGAGAACGATGGCAATGATCGAGCCGGCGATCGTAACGTAAAACAGAAATTTTCGACAGCCCACGAGCAACCCGTGCAGCCGCGCGTCGTCACCGCTGAAATGGAAACGCGCGATATAATGCGTGACAGCCTGCGAGGCAATCTGCACAGGTATTCCAAGAAATGCGACGAAGGCAATGGTGGCCAAAACCACCCCGTATTCACCGTCCGTGCCGCCCAACTGCGGGCTGACGATGAATTGAAAAAGCCAATGGACGGCGAGCGTCAGGAAACTGATTGCAGAAAAAATGATCCCGCTTTGCAGGAGGTTTCCGACGCGCGAGCCGGAGGACTTGCCTTCGGGTTGGGATTGGCTGTTCATCAAACCGCAAACTTTCTAGGAAGACAATGTGTTCCCGCAAGCATAAACAATGCTTGAAGCGGCGCGGGAATTTGGTAGCTAGTGGTGACGCAACCGGCTGCAATCATGAAAAAAGCACTCATCACGGGGATTACGGGGCAGGACGGCTCTTATTTGACCGAGCTGCTTCTCGCCAAGGGATACACCATCCACGGCATCGTGCGCCGTTCGAGTTCACTGGCCCGCACCCGGCTGGAACACATTTACCGGGCGCGCCATTTTGAACGCGAAAAACTTTACCTCGAATACGGCGACATGACGGACGGTTCGTCATTGCGCACCATCATCACGCGCGTCGCGCCGGACGAGGTTTACAACCTTGCCGCGCAATCCCACGTCCGCGTTTCCTTCGACACGCCGGAATACACCGTGGACGTGGCGGACGTCGGCACGCTGCGATTGCTGGAGGCGCTGCGCGATTACCAGAAACAAACGGAAAAAGCGGTGCGCTATTATCAGGCCTCGTCGTCGGAAATGTTCGGTTCCACGCCGCCGCCGCAGAATGAAACCACGCCGTTCCATCCGCGCAGTCCCTACGCCATCGCCAAGGTCGCCGGCTACTGGCACACGGTGAATTATCGCGAGGCCTACGCGATGCATTGCAGCAACGGCATTTTGTTCAACCATGAAAGCGAGCGGCGCGGCGAGAATTTTGTCACCCGCAAAATCACGCTGGCGGCGGGGCGGATCAAGGTCGGGCTGCAAAAGGAATTGTATCTGGGCAATCTCGACGCCAGGCGCGACTGGGGTCACGCCAGGGATTATGTCGAGGCGATGTGGTTGATGCTGCAGCAGGAAAAGCCCGACGATTATGTCGTGGCCACCGGCGAGTCGCGCAGCGTGCGCGAATTCCTGGACGCGAGTTTCGGTCAACTCGGACTCAACTGGCGTGATCACGTGAAGACCGACACCTTTTACACGCGGCCCAGCGAGGTTGATTTTCTCAAAGGCGACGCGACCAAGGCGCGAAAGAAACTTGGCTGGAGCCCGAAAGTTTCATTCCCGGAAATGGTCAAAATCATGGTCGAACACGACCTTGACATGGCGGAACGCGAGTTGCACGCGAAACAATTCCACAAAAGTTAGGCGTCGCGCAAATATCCCGGCGGAATCGGCTTGCCGTCAATCTGATCCTGCGCCATGTCAAACAGGCGCACCGGGTCATACATCTTCAGCAGCGTGTCGCGCAACGCCAGGCAGTTTTGCTTCAGCTTCGGCTGCAATTCAAAAGCCTCCTTCAGTTTTTCCTTCAATTCCTCCGACGTCACGCGCAGGCAGTCAATCGGGAACAGGCATTGGTCGGCCCACGGAAACTCGTAAGGCAGCCTGGAACCGATCAGCGGCGTGCCGAGGCAGATGTATTCCATGTATTTGGGAACCGACGCCTCGTGAATTCCGCCGGTGCTGATGGCAAAACGGCTTCGCCGGAGCGACTGGCAGTAGGTTTCCCAGGAAAAGTTTCCCCGATGGCGGCGGCGGTCAAAAAATTTGTAGGGCCGGCCTTCCAATTGCAGCGAGAGATCGAGCAGCCGCTTTCGATCCGTGTATAAATTGACGAAGTTGTATTTTGCCGGCGCATACGGGTCGCGCATCACCCAGAATCCGCAGGTCGTGGCGATGCTGCAAATGTCATATTCCGGAGGTTCCTCGCGAAACGGCAAATCCTCGGCGATGACGGGGATCGGGAAGTAAATCAACCGCTCCGGACGGACCGCGTCCTTTGACCGCAGATCTTTGTCCCGCGAGTTCAAATACGGCCATGCCAGTAATGCCGCGGGGCGCAGCGCGGCGCTGGCGAGTTCAAACGGCACCAGCCGCTCCGGGAACGAGATCAAGGGCGGCGACCAGTTGTTGCAGAAACGCGCCCCCTTTGTGCGGGCGGCGATGCCGCCGTAAAGATGGAAGAGGGCATACTCCGCGTTCCGGGTGAACCAGAACGGACTCGTCCACCAATCCACCAGGAACACGGAAAAATTCCGGCGCTCCTTGAACAGCGGATAAAGATGCTTCAATTCATCGGCGCGCAAGCCGTGCAGCATCACGTGCCGGTCCGTTTTCCAAAGCAGCTCCTTGAGCTTGCGCCAGCCGTCATGGTCCGATTTGGCCGGTAGGATGTGCGGCTGGACGCCTCTCGCCTCCAAAGCCCTGGAAACGGGAAGGAAAAGTTGAATCCGGGCCAGTTCGCCTTGCAGCCAGAAACACTCGGACAATCTCATTTTCGAATCCATCACAAGCTAGGTTTTTTGGCGGTTGGAACCGCCGACGGGCTGCGCCGCCTTCAACATGATCTCAATCATTTCCCGGAATGAAACTTGCGGGCGCCAGCCGGTGAGCCGCCGGAGCTTGCCGCTGTCGCCGACCAGCACGACCGGTTTCTTTTTCAAAAGTCCCGCATCGGTTACGGCGCACGCCCGCCAGTCCACGCCGGCGATTTCGCACGCCAACTGTAAAAATTCTTTGACCGTGTGCGGTTCGCCGGTGGCCACGACAAAATCCTCCGGCGTCGCGTGGCCGAGAATCCGCGCCGTGGCCTCGGCGTAATCACCCGCGTAGCCCCAATCCACCACGGCGTTCAAATCGCCGAGCACCAGACGCCGGGATTGGTCGCGTTGAAACGCCAGCACGCCGCGGACGATTTTCTGGGAGAGAAATTGGGCGGGGCGGAGTTGGGATTCGTGGTTGTAAAGAATGCCCGCGGCGGCAAACACGCCCAGTTCCCGGCGGAAATGGCGGCAGCAATGAATGCCCATCGTCTTCGTGATGCCATAAACATTTTCCGGATTTAGCGGCGTGCTTTCATCCTGCGGTTGCTGGCCCGGCGAACCGAACACGTGCGACGACGCGGCGTAGAACAGCCGCGTGTGCTTTGAGACTTGCGCGATGGCGTGGAGAAAATGAATCAAGCCGCGGACGTGGATCGCGTAACTTTTCTCAAACAACATCGGATCGCCAGACAACAAACTTGCATCCTCCGCTGAATGGTGGAATGCCGGAAGATAATAGCACTCGGCCGGTTGCGCCTTTTGGAGCAGCGACAGAACTGAATCTGGATTCAGTATGTCCACCGCCTCCCATTTTTCAACAGGCGCGCTCCAGATTTTGCCTTGGTCCACGCCGACCACCCGGTCGCCGCGCCGGGCGAGCAGTTCGGTCAGGAAGGTTCCATCCTGCCCGCTTGCGCCAATGACCAGGGAGGTTTTCACTTCAGACGGTGTGGATTTCCGGCAAGGGGAACAGCAGTTTGCCGCCGCGCTGGAGATAAGCCGCTTCCCGCTGCCTGACGTTGGCCTTGAAATGCCACGGCATCACCATCAGAAAATCCGGGTTCCGCGCGTGGCCCTCGGCTTCCGGGATGATGGGAATCTTCGTGCCGGGCGTGTGGCAGCCGAATTTGTCCGCGTTCACCTCCAGGATCGCCGGGAGTAGTTTGGGCGTGATGTTGCAGAATTGCAGAACGACGTTGCCCTTGGTGGACGCGCCGTAACCTAATGCGAGCTTGCCTTGGCGCTGGATTTCTGCGAGTCGCGCCGGCAACTCTTCGCGGTGTTTGTGGACGCGTTGTTTGAATTGTTGAAAAACCGCGCCGCCGTCGAGGCCCATTTCCTTTTCCTCGCGCAGGAATTTTTCAATCACCGCCGTCGCTTCGGGGAACGCGGCATTTTTATGCGCCACCGTCACCGCGAAACTGCCGCCGTTGCTGTCATTCAACTGCACGTCGAGAATTTTCAGCCCGAACTGGTCCGTCAGGCACTTGATTTGTTTGAGCGCGTAATACTCCAGGTGCTCGTGGCAGATGGTGTCGTAGGCGTTCACCTTGAGCATGAGCGGCAGATAACTCTGCTCCAGATGCCAGATGCCGTCCGGCGCGAGCACGTCCCGGACCTGCTCGACAAACGCGGGCGGCGTCGGCAGATCGTAAAACATCGCAATGGAGCTGATGATTTTCGCCTTCTTCGCGCCGAACCGCTGCTGGAAGGTTTTCCCGGAAAAGAAATCCACCACGAGCTGCGTGCCGGGCGGATAAAACTTCCGGAATTTTTCCGCCGACGGATCGAAGCCGGCGCGCGTCACGTCCGCCGGATAAAATCCGAGCGATGTGCCGTCATTGCTGCCGATGTCCAGCACGATGTCGCCGGGCTGCAACGGGCGGATTTTCTGCAGATGGGCCGCTTTCGCGCGCAGGTGCTCGACCATGGATTTGTTCAGGCCGGAACGGTAGCCGTAAGCCGGCCCATAAAGCATGGACGGCTCGAAATTGTGGTGCAACTGGACGAGGCCGCAGCGGGCGCATTTCATGAGTTCCAACGGCGCGCTCGCCAGCGGTTCGTTGGGGTCTTTCGGAAAGATGCCGGTGAAACATTGGTCGCCCAGGTGCAAAACCGGGTCCAGTTCCCGCGACTCGCAAATCCGGCAGGCGTTGATGGCTTGATACATTTTGTGAAATGTTTGGTTCAACGTCGCGCAATCGCAAGCCAAAACCGCCCGCAGCGGAGATTCTTTCAGGAATCCGAATTGTCAGAAGCGGAACGCGACTGCCCCTGCCGGGAACGGCCGGCGATCAAAGCCGCGTGGAAATCTGAAAGACCATCGTCCGCTCGAAAGCGCCGTCGCCGCTGCGCTCTGCCGGCGCAGTCCAAAAAGTCCAAAATATCACCAGTCGGGCGAGACCTCGAAATTGTCTGGCACGTTCATTTGATCGGTCTTGAAGCGGAAGATGGTTTTGATTTGCGCGGGCGTGCCGGTGCGTTCAAACCAGCGGGCGGAACACCACGGATATTGGTTCGCCATCGGCACGAGGCCGTGTTTCACAGGGTTTTGATGAACATAGTTCAGCCGTGCCAGATACGATTTCTCGTAAGTCAGCCGCGTCTCACGGTAGTTCTGCCAGACTTTGCGGGCGGGAGTGGCGTCAAGCCGGTTGATCCACTTGTGTGTCTGCACGCCGCGTTGCGTGTCCCAGGCGAGGTCCACCGAACCGGTCATGTCGCCGGTGGTGGCGTGGAAATTCGCCGGCGGGGTCATCTGGCCGACGGGCGAACCATCCGACACGAGGTCCCAGCCGCCGCTGGTGAGGTCGGCGGCGTCGGTGGTGATTTTCATGGCGCCGCTGGCCAGCGCATGGGCGTCGGCGCCGGCCGCAGCGAAGGCGTTGTCGCGGACGATGAGCGCCTCTTTGGTGTCCTTCTTGGATTTTTCATAACCGGTGTTGGCCGTGGCGAGCGCCGTTACCGCCGTATCCAGCTTGAGGGCATCCGCCGCCAAGTCGGTGAACTTCGCGTTGCCGGTGGTCTTGCCCACAATCTTTTGCAGATAGGGGATGGACTCGGCGACGTTCATGTGCGTGAGGTCCAGTTGAATTTTCGACATATTTTTAATGATCCGGCGTGCAACCGCAGCCACGCGGGCGGCGCTCGAACCGGCTCCGACCCAATGCAGTGCCGTCTGGTGGCTGCCTTTGTTGAGTGGTTGCAGCACTGTGTTACACCCGTAAGCCAAATCACGTCAACAACTATTTGTGAATTTTTTCACAAGCCGGGCCTCTCTTCCGAGGCGGTCAGGCCAACGGAACACCCGCTTGGCACCCCCTGAAAGTGGCTATTTTTGACAACAACAGCGTAACTCGTTGAAAATAAACTGGTTCTCGCGTATTCCAGCCGGGAAGGCCGGTAAAAACCGCCCAAAATCGCGTCCTCTTTCGCAAAAAGAGCATGCTCCAACGGGAAAAGAGCATGCTCCAACGGGAAAAGAGCATGCTCGAACGGAAAAAGAGCGCGCTCCAACGGGAAAAGAGCGTGCTCTTTTTGGAAAAGAGCATGCTCGAACGGGAAAAGAGCGCACGCCCACGCCGCAGGCGTGTGCTCCCGCGGCGTTAGAGCACGCTCCAACGCGGTGGGAGCGCACGCGAACGGCACGGGAGCATGCTCTCACGCGAAAAGAGCGCGCTCGAACGGCGAAAGAGTGTGCTCCAAGACCGAAAGAGGCATGCCGGTTTTGGCTGAAACCCCTCCTATTTTTGGGATTTGACCTATTTGCAGGCGCGCGGCTTGGTAAAATGTGGTCGGGTGGGCAACAGGCCGGAGAGCCTTTCAGTCTATCCTCATATTAGGCATCAGGTCAAATAGTCTCATCGTTCTTGATCATCGTCGTATCATCTTGAATGGCTCCGCGCTTTTCCAAATAAGTCCGGCAATCCTCAAATCTCTTCTGGCGAATATCGTCCAAAGTCTCATAAAGCGCCTCACACTCGTAACACAGAAATGCCTCTCGCTGCAAAGTCGGGAGAAAAACTTTGTGTATCTGCGGTCCCTGACTACATCGTGGGCAAATAATCATAAGCGCGATGATGCCTAACTAAATAATCGAAGGCTGGGTATTCAGCCTATCCTTCTTCAAGTTCAGCCTATCCTGTTTCACATGTTCAAATTATTCGGAATCCCGGTCATTGTCCAGCAGCCCAGGGCTACAGCCCGTTCAACACATCAATCAATTGCCGCAATCGGCCGTAATCGCGGCGGTTGAAGGCGAAGGCGATGCGCGCCAGATTCAGATTGGTCCTTGTCCGCGACGTTCTTCCGGCGTGGGCTTGATGGCCTTGATTTTGCCTTCGAGGATGATGTCGGCAAATTCCCGGTTCAACGCGGCGAGGGCGGGTTCGCCCGGCGCGTTTTTGAGCCGGATGACGAAGCAGTTCCTTCACGAAGCGCGTGGAATGAAAGTTCCGGTAGAAGCGCGTGATGATTTTCACCGCTTCGTCCGTGCTGTCGGTGATTTGGTAAAGGCTCAAGTCTTCGGGCGAAATCAATTTGTTGCGCAGCAGATGTTCGCGGATGTTCCGGTCCCAGGTTTTCCAGTAGGTGCCGCCGGGTTTGTCCACGAGCACGAGCGGCATGAGCTGGCTCTTGCCGGTTTGCATGAGCGTGAGCGCCTCGTAAGCCTTCGTCGAACGTGCCGAAGCCGCCGGGGAACAGCACGATGGCGTCCGAGTGCCGGATGAAAATGAGTTTGCGCGTGAAAAAGTATTTGAAGGTGACGAGCTTTTTGTCCTCGGCGATGACGGGGTTGGCGGATTGCTCCCACGGCAGGCGGATGTTGACGCCGAAACTGTTTTCCGGCCCGGCGCCTTCGTGTCCGGCCTGCATGATGCCCGGGCCGGCGCCGGTGATGACCATGAAACCGGCCTGCACAATCTTGCGCCCGAAGTCGACGGCCTGCTGATATTCCACTTTGTCGGGCTGCGTGCGCGCCGAGCCGAAGATGGAGACCTTGCGTTTGCCGGCGTACGGCGCGAAGAGGCGGAACGAGTAGCGCAATTCGCGCAACGCGGTCTGGATGACGCGCACGTCGCCGGTGTCCTTCACGTCGGTCAGCAGTTTCAGGGCGTTTTCGATGATGTCGGCGACTTCGGCTTCGTTGTGGCCGCCGCCCTTGAATTGGATGAGTTCCTGAATCCGCGCCAGTAATTCGGGGTCGGCGGGTTTTTTGCCGTTCCGTTTGTTCACGACGGGAAGATAACTTTGCGCCGGCCAAAAGCAACGCGGCGTTTGGCATTGACAACGGCATCACGGGCCTTAGACTCCGCGTTCATTTTGCGAGCCCCGCCAGTAAGCGGACATTCTCGCCCCAGGAAGGATGTGAGTTGCGTTGACCGAAATAAGATTAAAAAAAGGCGAACCGGTGGATCGTGCGTTGCGGCGGCTGAAGAAAAAAGTCGACCGCGAGGGCACGCTTAAAGTCGTGCGCAATCACCGGCATTTTGAAAAGCCGAGTGAAAAGCGCCGCCGCAAGGAAAAAGTCGCGCGGTTCTCCGCGATGCTGACCGCGCGCTACGCGGATTTGTAATTTTGAAATTGCAGCCACGCCGGACGTGATCCATTCATCGCGTCCGGTTTTGTTTTTGAAAATCGGCAATCGCCACCCGGCCATCGGCAATTAATCATGTATTCGCTTTCGACCTGCTGGAATTCCCACCGCCACACGGACGGGCGCGCCATGCTGCGCGAAATCCGCGACCTCGGCTTTGAATACGCCGAGTTGAGCCACGGCATCCGCGTCAGCCTCGTGCCCGGGCATCCTCGAGGCGGTGGACGCGGGCGAAATCAAGATTTCCAGCCTGCACAATTTCTGTCCGCTGCCGATGGGCGTGACCCACGCCGCGCCGAATCTCTACCAATTTTCCGACGAACGCCCGCGCCAGCGCGAACTGGCCATCAAGCACACGCTCAAGACGTTTGAATTCGCCGAGCGCGTCAAGGCGCCGCTCGTCGTGCTGCACCTCGGCAGCATGGACTTGAAGGATTACACCGGCAAATTCTGCGACGATGCTCGAACGCGGCGAGAAGGATGTCGCCCAAATATGAAAAGCTCTGCGCCGAGGCCGTCCGAAGCGCGCGAGGCGAAGAAGGAACAGTTTCGTCGCGCAACGTTTATGACACGCTCCGGAAAATCCTGCCCGAAGCCGAAAAGCGCGGGCTGAAGCTCGGCTGCGAAAACCGGCAGGCGCTGGAGGAAATTCCGCTCGAGAGCGATTTCCAGTTCTGTTCCGCGAGTTGGACAGCCCGAACCTGGTTTACTGGCACGATTGCGGCCACGCGCAAATCAAGGAAAACCTCGGCTTCATCCATCACGCGCTGCATCTGGAATCGCTCGCGCCGCGGCTGGCCGGATTTCACGTTCACGACGTGCAATTTCCCGGCGCGCGACCACGCCGCGCCCGGCACCGGCACGATTGATTTCGCCGCGCTCAAGCCGTTCGTGAAGCCGGAGCACATCAAGGTGTTTGAATTGAGTCCGTCGCTGCCGGTCGAGGCCGTCAAAGGCGGCATCGCGCACGTGAAAGCGATTTGGGGCGCTGAATAATTTTTAGCGCATACGACGCAAAGGCGCGGAGCCGCGAAGTTAAAATGTCTTGCGCCTTTGCGCTCTCTGCGCCTATATGCGTTAAAATTTCCGCGTGAATTCTTCGCCGCGCGAAACTGCCGCAGAAATCGTCCGCCGCCTGCAAGCCGCCGGGTTTCGCCGCGTTCTGGGTCGGCGGCTGCGTGCGCGATTTTTTGCTCGGACGCGAGCCGCAGGATTTCGACATCGCCACGGACGCGCAGGCCGGAGCAAATCGAAAAACTCTTCAAAAAAACCATTCGCCGTCGGCAAGAAAATTCGGCGTGATGGTTGTCGTCGAAGACGAACAGCAATTCCAGGTCGCCACGTTTCGCGCCGAGGCGGATTACCAGGATGGCCGGCGGCCGGAGAAAGTCGTTTTCGCCAATGCCGAAGCCGACGCGCTGCGCCGCGATTTCACCGTCAACGGACTGTTTTACGATCCGCTCACGGAAAAAATCCACGACTGGGTCGGCGGCGAAAAGGATTTGCGCGCGAAAATCATCCGCACCATCGGCGCGCCGGAGGAACGGTTTGCCGAAGACCATTTGCGGCTGCTGCGCGCGGTGCGGTTTGCCGCGCAACTGGATTTTGAAATCGAGCCGCAAACGTTTGCCGCCGTCAAATCGCTCGCGCCGAAAATCAAACTCATCAGCGCCGAGCGGATTCGGGATGAATTGTTGAAATTGTTCGTCCGCCATGGAGTGAAACGACCGCCCTCACCCCGGCCCTCTCCTCGGGAGAGGGAGACGCGGCGGACGCCGGCGCGAATCGAGAGCTTTCAGATTTACCCAGCGCGGGAAGGCGAACTCCCTCTCCTGGGGCAGAGGGTGGGGTGAGGGCGGACAACATCACAAATTACTCCCCGGCCGCGCGCGGGTTGGTTTTGCTGCGCGACAGCGGATTGCTGGAACACATTCTGCCGGAACTGGCGGCGACGATTTCCTGCGAGCAATCGCCGGATTATCATCCCGAAGGCAGCGTGTTCGAGCACATCCGGCTGATGCTGGAAAAACTGCCGCCGGACGCCAACGCATCGTTGCCGTGGGCGGTTTTGTTGCACGACATCGCCAAGCCGGTGACGGCGGAGCGCGACGTGCAGACCGGCGCGATTCATTTTTACGGCCACGAAAAAATCGGCGCGGAAATGGCGCGAGCAAATTTTGAACCGGCTGCGTTTTCCCAAAAAGCAGATTGACGAAATCGTCGCGTGCGTCCGGCATCACATGCAGTTCAAGGACGTGAAGCAGATGCGCAAGGCGACGCTGCGGCGGTTGCTGTTGCGCGAGACGTTTCCGCTGGAACTGGAATTGCACCGGCTGGATTGCCTCGGCTCGCACGGCGATTTGGAGCATTACGATTTTTTGCTGGAGCAGGCGGAGGAATTGAAAAAGAAACCGGCGATTCGTCCGCCGCTGCTCACCGGCGACGATTTGATCGAGCTGGGCATGAAACCCGGCCCGGCGATGGGCGCGTTGCTGGACGAAATCCGCGAGAAACAACTGGCGGATGAATTGAAAACCAGGCGTGCAGGCGAAAGCGTGGGTGAAAAAAGCTGACGTAGCGGTTTGGCAGAAAGCCGCATGACAAAATAGCGGCGCTTGACGAGATGCCGCTACGGGAAAAAATGGACGAACCGATTGAACTGCCGATTGACGGCGTGCTTGATTTGCACACGTTCGATCCGCGCGAGGTGAAGGATCTGGTGCCGGATTATCTGGCGGCGTGCCAGGCGCGCGGCATCCTGCTGGTGCGCATCATCCACGGCAAAGGGTTGGGAACCTGCGCCGGACGGTGCATGCCATTTTGAAAAAACATCCGGAGGTAATTTCGTTCACGCTGGATCATCCGCAATTTGGCGGCTGGGGCGCGACGCTGGTGAGACTGCGTCCGCAGGGTGAATTCGCACTGGTTCGTGAAGCGTCCCGATCTATTTCAGCGGCTCCAAATATATTTTCCGAATTTCAAAATCCGCGCCTTCGCTTTGGATGCCGACGAAGCCGGACGAAACGGTGCATTCGGTGATTTCGTTCAGCAATTTGCCGTTGATGATCGGCTTTGACATTCGTTGCCGGCGCAAACCGTCACGTTCGTGTTCCATTCGCCGATCGGGATTTTCATTCGGTTCGCCGCGCAGCGGGACCGGCGTGTTGGCGTCCTTGCCCAAGGCCAGATGTTCCTTGCATTCCGCGCCGGCCATCACGAAAAAATCGCCCTGCCGGCCGGACTTGCCCTGATTCTGGATGCACACCGGCCAGACTTTGTCCGGCAATTGCATGTGGACGAGCACGCCGGTGTTGTCGGCCTTCGGGCGCGACTTTCACGAAGCGCCATTCGACGGTGACGACGTAATTGCTGTAACTTTGTTTCGTCCGCAGATAGCCGATGGCCGAGCCGTTGCAATGGATGACGCCGTTGGTCACGCTCCAGGTTTGCATCGGGTCGGCGTCGTTCCTCATGCAGAAGGTGAAGCCGTCGAAATTCGTGCCGTTGAAAAGCTCTATGCGATGGTAATAAAGTCCGTAGGTGAATCTGGTGCCGGGCCGTATGTCGGAAAGGTCGCCGGCGTTTGTGGAAATTTGTGCCGGCGATGTCGGGCAATCGCCGAGGACAAGACAGAACAGAGCCATGCCAATTAGGTCTTTTCCTGGGACGCGGATCATCGTGCGAACATGATGCGCCGTTCGCTGCATGTCAAGCGCACGACGGAAGCTGATTTCGCACCCGCTCAAAAACCATCGCCGGCGAAATGGCCTTCAGACATTCGTTCGGATTTTTCCAGGTGCAATGTCGACTTGAAACAAGGCGAGCAGGGGAGGTCAATCCGCAACACGTTTTCGAGCTGGCCGTAGGGGCCGGTGCGGCGCGGCTCGGTGGGGCCGAAGAGCGCGACGAGCGGTTTGCCGAGCGCGGCGGCCACGTGCATCGGGCCGGTGTCGTTCGTCACCATCAAATCGCAGAGCCGCAGCCATTCGATCATTTCCGGCAAGGAAGTTTCGCCGCACAAATTCAAGCACCGCTCCGGCGCGGCGCGGGAAATGATTTCGCCGAGCGGTTTGTCTCCGGCGTCGCCGAGAATGGCGAAGCGCGCGTCGGGGAAATTCTTGGCGGTCAGACGGACGAGTCCGGCAAAATTTTCCGCCGGCCAGCGTTTGTTCTGCCAGCGCGCGCCGGGCTGGAGGACGATCAATTGCGGAGCGCGGAGTGCGGAGCGCAGAGTGGAAGCGAAAGCGGCGGGCCATTTGCGTTTGACGTCGGCGGCAATTTGCGGCCGTTCCGGCAGCCATTGAAAATGATTATGGACCGGCACGCCGAGCGGCGGCAGCACGGACAAATACCAGTCCACGGCGTGCGTGTGAAATGAGGCGCGGCGGACGGCGAGGTCGTAAAAGCCGCGCGCGCCTTCGCGGACTTCGTCGAGGCCGATGAGAAATTTTCCGTTGGCGAGCCAGGCGAACGCGCCGCTGCGGGCGAGGCATTGCAAGTCAATGACCAGATCGAAATGCTGCTCGCGCATCCAGCGGATGCTGCGGAGCATTTCCGGCCAGTGCCGCGGGGATGCCCAGCGTTTGCGTTCGAAGCGGACGATGCCGGTCAGGTCGGGGTCGCCTTCGAGCAGCGGCGCGAGCGCGGAATCAATCCACCAGAAAATCTCCGCGTCGCGGAAATGGAGTTTCAACAGGCGCAGCACCGGCAGCGCCTGGATGACGTCGCCGAGCGAACTGGGCTTTAGAATTAAAATTTTCAAGTCAACCACGGATGGAGACGGATAAAAAATCTGTCGCCGGGTGCAAAGCGGAAATCAACCGTGCCAATCCGGATTCATCCGGGGTCCAAAAATCACCGGCCATACGCCAGCCGTTCGGCGAGGCGTTCGGGCAAACCGGCGGCGAGGATTTTTTTCTGGGTGGTGGCGATGTCGTATTCGAGCCGGCGCAGTTCAATCGTGCCGGCCTCCATGTCGTAAATGACGTAGGCGGCGCGGGGATTGTTGTCGCGGGGCTGGCCGACGGCGCCGACGTTGACGAAATATTTTTTGGACGGGTCCACCTTGAATTTGGAATAGGTGCCGCCGCGGACGGCGGTGTCGCGCATGAAGGCGACGGGCACGTGGGTGTGGCCGAAAAAACAGAGCTGCGTGTTCTGGTAGGGAAAGCTGGCGGCGGCGGCGAGCTTGTCGAAGACGTAACCCCAGCGCTGGGGCGCGTCGAGCGTGGCGTGGACGATGGTGAAGTTGGCGACCAGCTTGGTGTATTTGAGGTCGCGCAGCCAGGCTTTTTCCTCGTCGTCCAGTTGGTCGCGCGTCCAGTGGACGGCGTCGGCGGCGGCGGGATTGAAACCTTCCAGATGATCGTCGGTGGAGCAGTATTCGTCGTGATTGCCCTTCACGCAGGGGATGTTCATGTCCCGGACGATTTTGAGGCATTCCTTGGGATTGGCGTTGTAGCCGACGACGTCGCCGAGGCAGACGTAATGCGTCGGCTTCTGTTTTTGGGCGTCCTCCAAAACGGTTTGGAACGCTTCCAGGTTGCCGTGAATGTCAGCGATAATGGCAAACTTCATTGCATTAATGAACTATCTCAAAACCGCGAAAATCATTTTGCGCGGCGCTCCACGTCACATTTTCATCGCGGATAAAGGGTTTCAGCCCCGCGTCGCGAATGGCCGCGCGGAAGGCTTCCAGTTCGGCCCGCGTCGCCTTCGGCGATCAGTTCGACGCGACCGTCGGATAAATTACGCACCACGCCGGAAATTTCAAATCCGGCGGCGACGGTTTTCGCGGTGTAGCGGAATCCGACGCCCTGCACGTGGCCGGAATAAAATATCCGCATGCGACAGCGGCTTTGCACCTGACGTGTGACCCGACACACGAAGATGTAGCCAGAGCCGGGCGCCGGACGCAATGTTTTATTACGGGAGCGCGCGGCGTCCGGTGCAAATTTTCGAGAATTTTCGCGATTTATATTTGACCGGTGGTGAAATTTCCGGTAGTCAGCATGGGCTGTCCACATACAACCGGAAAAATCCGGGCGTTTTGCGGGCGGCGCGCGACGCGAACGGCAATGTTGAACACAAAATCATTTCTGGCGGTGGATTTCGGGGCGGGCAGCCTCAAGCTGGCGGAATTTGAAATCAACGAGGCCGGCGGTTTGCGTCTGAAGACTTTTGCCATCAAGCCGCTCGGGCCGGAAGGCGCGCAGGAGGCCACGCGCGAAAAGGTCATCCTCAAGGCGCTGCAGGACACGCTCGTCGAAAAGGGCATCAAGGCGCAGGACGTCAATGTCTGCGCGCCGGGCTTCCACGTCTTTTCCAAATTCGTCAAACTGCCGCCGGTGGACGCGAACAAGGTGACGCAGATCATCCAATACGAGGCGCAGCAAAACGTGCCGTTCCCGCTGGCGGAGGTGGTTTGGGACTATCAGATCCTGGGTTCCGCGCCCAGCGGCGAACTCGAGGTGCTGCTGGTGGCCGTCAAGTCCGAGGTCGTCGAGGGACTGTTCCGCGTGGCGGCGCAGGCGAAGCTGCGGCTTGAACCTGTGCGACGCCTCGCCGGCGGCGCTGTGCAACGCCTTCCGTTACAATTACGGCGATCTGGAAGATTGCACGATGCTGCTGGACATCGGCGCCAAGACGAGCAATCTGCTGTTCTTTGAAAAGGGCAAGGTTTTTTCCCGCAGCATCAACCTGGGCGCGAACGCCATCACGCAGGATTTTGCCAACGAGGCGAAATTGAAATTTGAAGTCGCCGAGCAGATCAAAATCGTCGAGGGCTTTGTCAGCCTCGGCGGCGCCTACGAGGAGCCGGAAAGCCCGCACCAGGCGGCCATCTCCAAGATCGCGCGGCAGTTCATGACCAAGCTGCACATCCAGGTCAACCAGACGATGCAGTTTTACCGCGGGCAGCAGGGCGGCTCGGCGCCGCAGCGGGTGTTCCTGTCCGGCGGCGCGTCCATCATGCCTTACACGGCGCAGTTTTTCGCGGAAAAACTCAACGTGCCGGTCGAATACTTCAACCCGTTCCGCAACGTCCAGATTGACCCGGCGGTGAATCTGGAGGAGCTGGCGCAGGTGGCCCATTCGCTCGGCGAAGTCGTCGGGCTGGGGCTGCGCAACCTGGCGAACTGCCCGGTGGAAATGAATTTGATGCCGGACAGCACGCTGCGCTGGCGGGCGTTCAACGAGAAGAAGCCGTATTTCATGGCGACGGTTTTCCTGCTGGCGCTGGTGGCGGGGGCGATCGGGTTGCTGTTCCAGAAACTGGCGGCCGCCAAGGAAAAGGCGAGCGACGATTTGCAGCCGCAGATATCAGGTGATTCAAGGCAAGGTCAGACAGCTTCAAACAGGCCCTTGACCAGCTCAACACAACGCAAACCGAGGTGGACCAGATCACCACCTGGATGGAGGACAAATTTTACTGGGGCGACCTGCTGGCGCAATTGCGTCTGGCGCTCATCCGTTCCGAGGACGGGATTGTCAAGAAGTATGCCCAGCAATACGCCGAAAAACACCCGGGGCAAAAGGAGGGCTTGGAAGCCGGCATCTGGATTGAGCAGATGACGATGCCCGGCATCTCCGGCAGTTCCGGCATCTCCGCTGCGACCCTCCAGGCTGGCGACGACCCCACCAGAGCGGCCGCAATGCGCGCCTATGCAGCTGCGACGCAGGCTGGCGCGCAGCAGCCACCGGCGGCGGCCAGCCAGACGGACGTCAGCACCAATGCCATCACACTGGTCTGCCGCGCGGTGGATTTGTCGGGGGTGGATTCCAGCGCCAACAACTGAAATCGTTTATGCCGTCGAACGCGAATTGAAGGCCGCGCCGGTGTTCGATCCGAAGTCGGTGCAGCCATCGGCGCAAATCTCACCGGTGGATGCCAACGGCACGTTCACCTTCACCATCACCGTCGCGCCGCAGAACCCGTTGAAATTGCAATTGTAATATGGGCTGGTTCAAACGAAATCTGTTTTTCGCGATCGGCGGCCTCGTGGCCATCGGGCTGCTGGGCGCGGCCGGCTTTTACGATTACAAAAGCTATCAGCGCAACAACGAGGCGCTGGCCAATTGGACTCAACTCAACGGGCAGTTGAAGGAAAACACGGTCAAATGGCGGGATGGCAAGCAGAACTTCGCCCGGCAACAACACGGTCAACAACATTGGCACGGCCGCGGAGAAGAGGAGCGCCAGCTCCGCCAGTGGATCAACCAGGCCACGAATTATTTCCAGCCGATTGCACCCATTCCCACGCACGTCAACAGCCTGGTGACGACCCGGGTGTTTGCCGACGCGCTGCACCAGACGATTGACCAGTTGCAGCACGAAGCCGCCGCCGCAAACGTCGCGCTGCCGCCGGATTTTTATTTTTCGTTCACCGCGCAAGCAACCGGGTCGCTTTCGCCCGCGGCAGCCTGGAGCCGTTGTCGGCGCAGTTGGGCGAGGTGAAGGCCATTTCGGAAATTCTCTTCGCCGCCGGCATCAACGCGCTGGACGGCATCCAGCGGATGCGCGTGTCAGCCGACGACGCGTCCGGGCCGGCAACCGATTATCTGGATGACCAGCCGGTGACCAACGATCTGGGGGTGCTGACGCCCTACCAGGTCACGTTCCGCGGGTTCAGCGCGGAGATCGCCCGCGTGCTGGGCGGTTTTGCCGCCGCGCCGCACGGGTTCATTGTCAAGACCATCAAGCGTCCAGCCGGCCGCTTCAACCGGGGCGAGCACCGCCGATACGGGTGGAAATGCTCTTACGGGCGAGGCGGCGCGGGAGGCCGCAATAGCCGCTTACCGGCGTGCCGCCGGCGTCGCGCCCGGCGCGGCGCCCGCCGCCGTCCCGGGCCAGGGCGGATTGCAGGCGGTGCTGGACGAACAATTGTTGAGCGTCACGCTGAAGGTCGAAGTGGTGAAATTGACGCCGAGAAATTGAACGCATGGAATTCATCAAGAAAAATTACGAGAAGATCATTTTGAGCATTGTGCTGCTCGGATTGGTGGGCGTGCTCGCGTTGATGCCGGGGATCATTTCTTCCGACCAGGCGAAGATGGCGGAGGTGACGAGCATCCTTAACCCCAAAAAGCCCGAGCCGCTGCCGCCGCTCGATCTGTCACGGCAGCAGGCGGCGATGGAGCGGTTGAAGTCGCCCTACAATTTGGATTTTTCCACGACGAACAAACTTTTCAATCCGGTGACGTGGAAGCGGATGAAGGATGGCCGGATCGTCAAGGCCGGGCAGCTTGGCCCTGCCGCGGCCGTGGTCACCAAAATCACGCCGCTGTATTTTACCATCAGCCTGGATTCGTGGATCACTTCCCCGCCGGTCGGCACCAATGAGCCCAGCACGCGCTACAAGTTCAGCATCGAGGACCAGTCGGCGGCCCTGCCGTTCCAACGCCGCGCGCGGCCTCATTACGCCTCGAAGGGCGAGAAGGTGACGGACAAATCAGTGGCGGGAAAGGACGAGGGTTTCACCGTGGTCGAAGTGAAGGGGCCGCCGGAAAATCCGGACCAATTGCTTTTGAAACTGGCGGACTCGCAAACCCCCGTCCCCGTGTCAAAGGCCAAACCGTTCCGGCGCGTGGACGCCTACGCGGCGGATTTGAAATATGATCTGGACAAATTGAACGCCACCGGGCTGCGGGCGGGAGACCATCTGAGTTTTGCCGGAGACGACTACAATGTTATTGCCATCGACAAAAACGAGGTGATACTGTTGGCGCAGTCGAACCAAGAAACATTACACTTTGCCATACACGCCTTGAGTGTTAGAATACCCGGATTACACGCCGCCGATTCACGACGAACCTGAAATGACCATGACAAAAGCTGTTCTTCTCCCGCTCGGTTTTCTCTTCATGTTTGCCGCAGCGTTGCCGGCGCAAACCAACAGCGCCGCCCAGATGGCGGTCAACCGGGCCGTGTTGGATCAGGCCTACACCATCCAGTTGCGCCAGAAGCTCGAGGACGCCAAGGCCGCCGCCGCGCGCGGCGACCTGACCGCCGCCGCCAAACTTTACGAGGACGCCTACGCGCTCGTCCAGGATATCGGTTCCGGCATTGACGCCGAAACCGCGCAGACCATTTCCGGCCTGGTCGCCACGCGGCTGGAGATTGCGCGACAATCTATCAACACGACGGCGATTTGATCGAATGCCGACGAGCAGGTCAGCCGCGCCTTGAAGGTGGCCCCGCACGACCCCGCCGCCATCAAACTCAAAGCGGAAATTGACCAGACGATGGCCTCCTTGAAGGGACACATCCCCGACACCCAGACGCTGGAGCAACTCCCGGCCATTGCCGAGCAAAGGACGCAGGCCGCCACGCTGGTGCAGGACGGCAAGGTGCTCTACGAGGCGGGCAAATTCGAGGAGGCCGAGGACAAGCTGAATCAGGCGTTGACACATGGATCCGGACAACCAGGGCGCGTTTTATTACTTGAGCCTGGTGAAACAGGCCATCTATGGCCGCGAAGAGCATAATCGCGCCGCCCACGCCGGCGACGCCCTGGTGGAGATCGCCAAAGCGTGGTCGCCCAAGGTGGGCATCGGGCTGCCCGTGCCGAATCCCTACGTCACCAACACGGACATTCACACCGGCGTCGGGCGCGAAGTCATTTACCGCAAACTGAACAACATCAGATTGGACAACATCCCGTGGGCGGACGGCCTGCCGTTGAGCGAAGTCATCCGCTGGCTCAACGAGCAAGCCAAGGCGCGCGATCCGGAAAAGAAGGGCGTCAATTTCATCTTCAATCCAAACGTGGAGGCGCCTTCCGTCGCGTCCACCGGCGGCGGCGGCCCTGGCGGCCAAGGCGCGTTTCCCGGTGGTCAAGGCGCATTCCCCGGCGCCGCTCCCGTTCCGGGCCAGATCAATCCGGCCACCGGATTGCCCGAAGCCGCCCGCGGCAAACGCCGCCGCCACTTCCGTGGATCCCAGCACCATCAACGTCAAGCTGCAATTGAGTGATGTCTCGCTGCACGACGCCCTGGATGCCATTGTGATGGTGGCCTCGGATTTTCCCGCCGGGGTCGGCGGTGTCAAATATTCCGTGGAGGATTACGCGGTGGTTATTTCCGGCAAACCGCCCGGGCCGACGCCGCCGACGCTGGAAATGCGCGTGTTCAGAGTGGACCCGAACACGTTTTATGAAGGCCTGCAAAATGTGTCCACCATCAGCTTCGGCAGCGCCAACAACAACAGCAGCACCGGCGGCAATGGCACCACCGGCGGCAATACCGGGGGCAATACCGGCGGCAACAACGGCGGCAACAACAATGGCAACAACAATGGCAGCGGCAGCGGCAGCGGCAACGGCGGCGCTACTGTGCCGACGGTGTTGGTTACGAGCGGCGGTGGCGGCGGTGGCGGCGGCGGTGGCGTCAATGGCGGTGGCGGTGGCAACCGTGGCGGTGGCGGCGGCGGTGGCGTCAATGGCGGTGGCGGCGGCAATGCTGGCAGCGTTGGCAGCAGTGCCGGCGTCGGCGGGTTGGAATACATCAATCCCAGCACCACGATGATGCAGGATGTTGCCACCGTGGCGATCAATTTCTTCAACGCCATCGGCGTCAATTTGACGCCTGCGGCGGCGCCCGGCCGGAGCCTCGCCTTCAACCAAAAGCTGGGATTGTTGTTTGTGAGGGCGACGCCCAGCGAATTGGACACCATCGAGCGCGCCATCCAGGCGCTGAATTCGGTGGCGCCCCAGGTTCACATCAAGACCCGGTTCATCGAAATCCAGCAGAACGACAGTTCGGCGCTGGGCTTCGACTGGTATCTGGGCAATTACAACATGGGCGGCGGTGTGGTGGGGCAGGGCGGCAGTTCGCCCTCGCTTTACAACGGCAACCCGACGACCACGGGCTATTTCCCCGGCCAGACGGCGGCGAATGTGATTCCAGGCGCGGCCGGCCGATCAACAGATCACCTCCGGCCTGCGCAATTCCGCTCCGACGCTCGCCACCATCACGGGCATCATGACCGATCCGAATTTCCGCGTGGTGCTCCATGCCTTGGAACAGCGCAGCGGGGTGCAACAGCTCGCCGAACCGGAAGCCGTCACCACCAGCGGTCGCCAGACCCAGATGCGCGCAACCGACATCCAATACATTTTGACGGGTTTTTCCTTCAATTCCGGCACCGCGACCACCGGCGTGGGCGCCACCACCCCGACCACCGGCACCACGGTTTCGTCCACTCCCAACTCCGCCATCACGCCGACGACGCAGCAATTTGAAATCGGCCCGACGCTGGACGTGGTGCCTTACGTTCTGTCGGACGGCTACACCATCAATCTTACGCTGATTCCCCAGGTGTTGCAGTTCCTGCAATACGATCCCGTGCCCGTGGTGCCCGGATACACGCCGACCACCTCGACGACGCCGGGCGGGGTTTCCACCCTGCCGACCGTTCTGCCGCACTTCACCGTGCGCTCCATCGTCACCTCGGTGAACATCTGGGACAACCAGACGGTCGTCCTGGGCGGATTGGTTGCCTCGGAAATCAACACCACCAAGGACAAGGTGCCGTTCCTGGGCGATCTGCCGCTCGTGGGCCGGGCTGTTCCAAAGCCAGTCCAAGACCTCGAACAAGAAGAACCTGATGATTTTTGTGACGGCCACGATTGTGGATCCGGCGGGCAACCGCGTGCATTCGGACGACGAGCTGCCGTTCAACCCGGTGACCATCCCGGCGCAGCCGGCGGCCGATACCGGGCAAACGACGATTCAGGCCACCAACGGTCCGGTCAGCGCCGTGGTGGTGACTCCGTCAAAATAGCGATCCGGTTCCGCCCATGCCAGACGGCCAATCGCGGACAGGATTTAACACCCGGAAGATTTGTGGATCGGTTGCTGATTGTTGACGGGCACGCCTACGCCTATCGCGCGTTTTACGCGATTCGCGGGCTGCGGTCGCCGTCGGGCGGGCCGACGAACGCCATTTACGGCTTCGTCAAGATGCTGGCGAAAATGCGCGCGGCCATCGCGCCGACGCATTTGATCGTGGTCTGGGACGGCGGCTTGAGCGCCGAGCGCATGGCGGCGCTGCCGGAATACAAGGCGCACCGGCCCGAAATGCCGGACGACTTGCGGCCGCAATTGGATGAGATGGTGGGTTATTTGCAAGCGGCGGGGATCGCGTCGTTTTGCCGCGACGGGGTCGAGGCGGATGATTACATCGCCTGCCTGGCGCGGCGCGCGGCGGACGCCGGAATGGCGGTGGTCATCGCCAGTTCGGACAAGGATTTTATGCAGTTGGTGTCGGCGCGGGTCGGGTTGCTGAACCCGGGCGACAAGAGCGAGACGGTCTGGACGGACGGCCAGGTGCGCGCCAAAACCGGCGTGGAACCGGCGCAGATCGTGGACTGGTTGAGTTTGACGGGCGACAGCGTGGACAACATTCCGGGCGTGCCCGGGGTCGGGCCGAAAACGGCCGCCGATTTGCTGAACCGGTTTGGTTCGGTGGCCGGTTTGTTCGGACGGCTGGATGAAGTGAAGTCCGAAAGACTGCGCGGCGCGTTGCGCGGGTCGGCGGACGCGGTGCGGCGCAACCGCGAACTGGTGCGGCTGCGGGATGATTTGCCGTGCGATTTCTCGCCGGCGGAACTGGCGGAAAGACCGGCGGACACCGGGCGGTTGCGCGAGTTGTTCGCGCGCTGGGGATTCAAGGGCCTGCTCGCCGGGCTGGAAGGCGCGGCGGGCGGACGGCAGGCGGATTTGATTTAGAAACTGGAAAATGAATTTGCGAAGCTGGACAAAGAATGGGTTGGCGGGCGTGAGCGCGGCCGGGCGGCGCGCGCTGCCGCGCCCGTTGCATTTTTTCAAAGGAACTTTTGGACAAAACACGCCGACGCGTTTAATCTCTGGAGAGTTGCCTATGTCGCTGTCGTTTGCCCGCAAGGCCGCCACTTGCTTTTGCTGGGGATTGCTCCTCGCGCTGCCCGCCGCCGTTTTTGGCCAGACCAATTATTACACCACCAACGGGATGGAGTATGCCATCGCCGGCTCGCTGCCGGGCGATCAGGTGTGGCCCGACGTGGCGGCGGGGACCAACGGCGGATTTGTGGTGTGGCAGGACAATGCCACGGACGGCAGCGGCTCGGGCGTGAGCGCGCAAAGGCTGGACGGCACGCTGTCCGGCACGTTGAGCGCGTTCCGCGTCAACGTCCAGGGCGCGAACGACCAGGAAAACGCGCGCGTGGCCCTGTTGAAAAACGGCGGCGCCGCTTTTGTCTGGCAGGGCGGCCTGAAGGGGTTTCAGCACATTTACGCCCGCTTTTTAAGCCCCTCCAACACGTGGCTGACCACCACGGACATGGTGGTGAGCGTGCCCGCGGACAACTTCCAGATCAATCCCGCCGTGGCCGTGCTGAACAACAGCAACGTCGTGGTCGTGTGGGGCAGTTCCGACGAGGCGGGATCCAACAGCATGCAGGATGTTTACGGCCAGATGTTCTCAGCCGGCCGGCCAGAAGATCGGCGGCGAATTTCTGGTGAACCAGTTCACGAGTTACAACCAGCGCGCGCCGGCCATCGCGGCGCTGGCCGGCGGCGGATTTGTCGTCGCGTGGGTTTCGGAACAGCAGCGGACGGCGGCGGCCAGTCTGGGCAACAATACCACCGCTACCACGCTGGCCGGCGATTGGCAGCTTGCGGCCGAGCGTGGACATTTACGCCCGGCTTTACACCAGCGGCGGCGCGCCGGCGGGAAATGAATTTCTCGTCAATTCAAATTCCTCCCCCTGTGCCAACCCGGCCGTGGCCGCCGGCTCGGACGGCGGTTTCCTGGTGGTCTGGGGCGCGCGCGACTTGGTGAACTTCTACAATGGCTGGGACATTTACGCGCGGCAGCTTCACCGGCGCCGGCGCGGGCGGCGCGATGGGAATGGTGAACACGTCCGTTGCCGGCGATCAATACGCGCCGCGGGTCGGCGCCATCGGCACGGATTTTCTGGTGGTCTGGACCAGTCTGGGCCAGGACGGTTCGCGCGAAGGGGTGTTCGGCCAGTTTCTAAACGGCGGCGGCGCGGCTGGTGGGCGGCGAATTTCGCGTCAACACCACCACGGCCGGCCCCCAAATGCAGCAGGCCGTCGGCTCCGATGGCGCCAGTCAATTTGTCGTGGTTTGGACCAGCTACACCGGTCTGCCGTATAATTTCGATTTGTTTGCGCAGCGCTACATCAATGTCAACCTGGCGTCCATCCTCCCGCCGATGGCCGCGCCGTTTGTCTGGGCGCCGTTCGCGTTGAGCAACGGCGTCTATCAGCCGCAATTGGAGGTTTCGTGGCCGCTGCTGCAGGGCATCTCCGTTTCCAGCTTACCAGGTTTATGTGGACGGCGCCTGGCCGATGGCGCCGGTCCGCCGCACGGTCAACCTCTGGACGATGACGGCGGCCAACGGTCTGACGGCGGGCAGCACGCACGGGTTCCAGGTGGCCTACATGACGGACCGGCGGGCGTCGGTCGCCGCTGTCGGCGGCCACGACCAATTCGACCTGGAGCGGCTATGAGCTGGGGCGGCATTCCCGTATGAATGGATGACCAATATATTTCGGCGACCAACACGAACCAATTGGCCGTCGGCCGGCAGCGGCCAGCGACGCGGCGGGCCGTAAGTATCTGAAGATTTTCTTGAGCCGGCGGCAATCCCGTCGATGCCGCCACGTCTGGCTGGTGCAGACGTCGGCCAGACGCCACAGGGGATGTTCCTGTAATTGGAACACGCAGCCGGGCCGGACGTATCAGGTGCAGGCAGACGACGAATTTCGGCGCGTGGAGCAATGTGGGCGCGCCGCGGTTTGCGGCGGGCACGAATGATTCCATTTATGTCGGCGGCGGCTCGGCGGGCTTTTACCAGGTCCTGTTCCTGTATTGAGAAATGAACATGTTGCGAACAATCAAACGATTTTGGTGGCTGGCCCTGCTGGTGGCCGGCGTGCCGGCGGCTTGGGGATATGCGCTGTCTGGCCGGACCGGTCGCCGTTGCCAATCGGGTTCGGCGATTCATGGCAGACACCGATCATCGGCTTCAATCGCGCAGCGCACCATTGACGCCTTGACCACGGGGCCGAAGAACATTGGCGAGGGATACCGCCAGAACAAGGGGGCCATCTATTACGCCTATGACGCGAGTTTTCTCGGGTTCTTCGGTTCCGCTTCGAACGGCGTCGAGCCGGCGGACGAGGCCTTCGCGATCATGAACGCCGCTTTCACGAACAACCCGACGGGATTGGCCAACGGGCTGGATGGCTATTCGTCGTTCGCTTGAGGAATTCCCATTGAATTCGCAGCATGTCAACTATCAGGCGCTACGGTCTGGGGCTGACGGACATCAAATCCATAACGCTCTGGGCGCTGGTGGAGCAGATGGGGCTGGCCTGGCCGGAGCGTTACGTGTGGGACCTGCACCAGGCGTATACTGCCTCCGGCCGCCGGATACCTGCCCGGAAGATGACGGAATATGAGGTGGTGATGCGAAATTTCCCCGTGGAAACCACCCTGTTGGACAACGCTCTCTACTCGCCTTACGTCAATGACGTGCTTTACACGTTCGGCATTCTCTATTGGCCCAACTGCGTCATACCCGCGGGTTACGACTGGCAGTTCTTTGCGCAAAGCGTGCCGGTGGATCCGTTCGCTGATGCGTGGACCTCCGTGGCGGGTTCGGGGCAACTGCTGACGTCCGGCGAGGCGGTCAATCCGTCGCCGGGCGCCTTCTACACCGGCCTGACGCGGGATGACGTGGCCGGGCTGAGGTATCTTTACAGCCGGAACAACATTGCCACGGAAAGCACGGCCACGGGGGCGCTGCTGCGCGGCACCAACAATCTCGGTCCCCAGATCATCACCACCCAGCCCTTCAGCGTGCTGGCGCAGGCGTTGACGAACGACCCGGCCACGCTGGCGGCCCAGTTCCCGGGCCTGCTGGTCTCCACCGTCACCAACATCTATGTCACGAATGGCAACTTCGTGACGGCCTACTACACGAACTATCCGGGGCCGACCACGACCAATTTGGGCACGCCCGGGTTCCTGAACCCGCCGCCCAACTCCATCGTGCCGCCGCCGGGGCAGACCGCCTGGTCGGGAACGATGGATTTTGGCCTGTTCTACCAGCAGGCGCTGACCAACACCACCGGCACGACTTATGACCCCGCCACGGCCGTCGCGCAATTGGTGGCGCTCTATCCGGGGCTGGTGGTTGTGGGCACGCCCGTGGGCTATCCCACCAACGTCATCACCACAAATTTTGTCACCTTTTTGTCCGTTCCGCCCGGCTCGGCGTATGGCAATACCAACGTGTCCACCGTGACGGTGATCAATGGCATCTACACCAATTACGAGATCCGCTACAGTTACAATTTCGGGAACGTGATGCTGCGCAGCAACGCCCAGTTTTATCCGCTGACGGATCCCATTCCGTTTGTCAGCCCGCGCAGCAGCACTTCTGTCTGGGGAACCAATCAAACCGTCAGCACCACGACCGTGGCGGTGGGCATTCCGATCGGCGCGCCCTATGGCAACGGGGTGGTCACCAACTCGGCATCTTCCTCGTTCCGTCAATACGGCATTACGGGAGACTTCTTCCTCGAACCCACCAACTGGTGCGGTTTTTCCGCGCAACTCCTGATCCCCACCGTGCTGACCAGTTATACCAACGTCGTGGTTACCAGCGGCACCACCAATACGCAGACTGGCACGGCGACCTCCACGACCACGTTTACGACACTTTATACTTATACCAACGGCCAGTTCTGGGTTTCCCCGGGAGTCTGCGAGCCGGTTCTCCAGTTTTCCACCAATCTCATAAGCGCCGTGGTGACGAATTACCAGAACACGCTGCTGAACATCTACACCAATTACTACGCGCCCATCAGCAAGGTGATCATCATTACGACCAACATTTATACGACCAACGGGGTGTCGGTGGGGATGCTGGTGACGAATGTGACGACCGCGACGAACGTGGTGAATGTGCCGACGGGGGACTACTTCATCATCCCGGCCGCCTGGTGCGGCTTTACCGTCCAGGCAACGCTGTTGACCAATGTGGTCTTTACGACCAACACCACGGTCACGACCTCGTCCCTTCTCTCGTCGAACGGGGTGACGTCAACCGCCCAGCAGTTGTATTCGCAGACGGTCATCTCCGTCTATACGAATCACAACCTGCAGGTTCAACCGTGGACTTGCACCTTGACGGCGGAAGGCGCCCGGTTGCGCGAGGGCATTCAGAAGATTCAGTTTGTCCGGGCCAATTATGATTCCTACCTGGGCCAGTTCTTCCAGCCCATCACCAATTATTACACGATGGTGGTCGTGACGAACAGCCAGGAGGTCCCGGAAACCTTCCAGCGCGTCGTCACGCAGCCGGACATCCTGCTCGCGGCGAACGACGAGCCGCTCACGAGCGCGCTGCCCTTTTACGGCAGCTTTGGGCGTTGCATCAGCTTCGACCACGGCCAATGTCCTGCCGGACCTCGCCGGCCCGGGCACCATCACCTCTCCGGTGACGTTCAGCTTACAACAAGGCCGGCAACCTCTACCTGAACGGCAGCCTGGCCAGTTATGGCCTCACCACCAACTCGCTGAGTCTGGGTTTGAACTCGACGACATTGAGTCTCTTTCTGAACGAGCTGACCCAATCGCCGCATGGGCGTGATTTGGGCCTCGTTTGACGCCTCCACGAATGATCCGGTGGTGTATCCCAACGGCACCAGCCTCCAGAATCTGGTCAACCAGTTGCTGATTCAGGTCACGCCGACGCCGGGGATCTTGCCGGACGGCACCAACGGCGCGCCTTATTCGCCAATCACCTTCACCGCGAGCGGCGGCGCCTTCACTCCACCTTTTGCCTGGGGAGTGGCGCCCGGATCGCTGGCCCTGCCGCAGGGGCTGGGCATCGCCACCGTCAATTCCGTCGGGACGTTTTCCGGGACGCCGGCCAACAACGCGGCGGGCACGTTTGACTTTACCATTCAACTGACCGACTCTGTAGGGCGATCAGTCAATTGGAACTACACGATCACGATCCATTGAACGCCATGAGGAATCACATTAAACGCCTGGTGACCGGCGGCGCCCGGCTGATGCGATGGCCGCTGTGCTGGATGTTGTTGTTGTGTCTCGGCCTGGCGCGCCCGGCGATGGCGGCGGATCCGCTGCTATCAAATTGACTACCCGGTAATCTACGTGGACAACCCGCCGAATATCCACGCGACCAACTTCGTCAACAACGCCGGTTCGTATGCCTATGGTTACAGTGCCGGTAATGCGTTTGAAGTTGATTTCGCTTCGTCCTCCATTTTCACCTTCTTTGAGACGTGGGACACGCTGAATTACACCAACAACGGCGTGATGGTCACCGACACCGGGTTCAAATTTGACACCCAGGTCACCAACGCCTTTGGCGACACGGTGCATCAGATGGCCGCCAACTTTTACAATCCCGGCGTCATCAGTTGCGCTTCGGAATTCAGCACCTATTACAGCACCTACCTGGTTGATTTGCCGGGGCAGTTCATCGTCAACGCGACGAACATCGCGATGCCCGGCGGCACGGTGATCGTTGGCACGGGCGGGAGCACCTCGGGCGGCCTGATTTCCTTTGTCGGCCAGAACGTGGATTTGAGCAGCAGCACCATCACGCTGGAGTCGGCGAGCAGCGGCTCCTTGGGTTCGGTGGCGGCCATCCCCAATTCCGGCTCCATCTATTATGCCGGTTTCGGGCTGGATACAAATGTGGACTGGAATCCGAGCACCAGTTTGACCGCCGCCAGCGCCACCCCGTCGCTCGTCCGGATGGGCAACGTGAATCCGGCCCAGTGGTATTATCCATTCGGAGATGGATACCCATTTCCAGAGTTATCGTCGCCGGTGCCGCTGGCGACCACGCCCTATCAAGTGGAAACGGATCTCCGGACCAACAGCGTCATTTACCAGTATGTGTTTGTCGCGAACAGCGATCCGTCCACCACCTTCAATGTTTACATGTATCCCAGTCCCGGCAACAAGCCGGGACAAGACCCGATTACGGTTGAGTTTGTGGGCAGTTACATTGATCCCGCGACCGGGCTCCCCGGCCAAAATTATTTGTATGTCACTGATGATTATCTCCAGGGTGTCCAGGGTGTCGCCAACAACTTGCAATTGGTCGCGGCCACGGGCATCCCCAATAACTTTACTTTCACGGTTTCCGGCGTCCAACTGGCGGCCTCCGGCACGAACACCCCGCCCAACCTGGCCTTCCATCCCTTTCCCGCGGGCGCTATTACCAACAACTATTCGTATGCGGACACCGAGTGCGTTCCCACCACGGTGCCTTCCCACGCCGGTCAGCCTTTACACAAATAATTATCTGGCGGTCCTGCCGGGCAAGATCCTGATCAATGCCAGCGGCAGCCTGGATTTGAGCCGTGCGCGCAAATTACCGGGCAGAATTATTTCACCGTGACCGCTTCCAACCTGGTCATGACCAGCCGGGGAACGCGAGCATCTCCTCCCCTTATTCGGCCTATCAACGTCGGCGCCGCCAGCGGAAACCTGGTGGCCACCAATCTCTTGCGCCGTCCGTGCCGGCTTGGAGCGGCTACGCCCAGGCGTGGAGCACCCGGTGGATCAATCTGATCACCAATACCATCATCACTTACACGAACGGGACTGTGCCCATCGCGACCAATTCCTATGCGGTCACCAACGATTATCGCGTGGCCATCATCGCCAACCAGGCCAGCCCACCGCGCCCGCGGCAGGTGTGGGACCTTGCCTTGCATGGCTCCAATAACATCGTCATCAGCGACGAATACAACATTCTGGACAGCTTGAGCCTGGACTGCGTGGGCCTGACGCTGACGACCAACGGCCCCGGCGCCCAGTCGCCCATGGGGGTGCTGAATTTGGAGGGCACCACCGAACAGTTGGGCGGCTTCTGCGCCCAATCTGCGTTATCTGACCAACTACGGCGACATTTACCTGCCCTTGACCGGACCCAACTCGCTCGGTTTTTTCGGCACATCGGCGGCGCCTTACGGGGCGCTCCTCAACTACGGCCTGATCGAAGATGAAGGTTCGCAGATTTGGGCGGATAATTTCCTGAACAGCGGCATCTTTTACAATGATATTGGCCAGTTCATCCTGCATTCGCAAACGGCCACGCTCACCGGTGGCAATGCGGGAGGCTATATCCTCGCCGGCGGCGATGTCTCCATCACCACCGGCAGCCTCATGGTGAGTAATTTATACCTGGAAGCCGACCGCTCGCTGACCATCACGGCAACGAACCTGTTCACCGATACCGGCGTGGCCAATGGCGGCCTTTGGTATGTGGGGCAGTCTTCCGTGGGCAATGGCCTCAAGGTGCTCGCCGCGCCGCCCGGAGCCGGCGGCGCCAGCTATGGAAACTCGCTGCTGGGCACGACCATTGATCTTTTTGCGCCCAGCAACCGGGTTGTGCAGAATATCTGGGCCGGCACGGATTTCGGCGCCACGCCCGCCGGTTTTACGAACAATCTGGCGGTCGGCATGCTCGTGCTCGACTCGCAAGGCCTCACCAACAACACGCAGTTCGTCTTCAGCGGCGCCGCTCCGAACAGCGCCCTTTACGTGGATACGCTGGAATTCCTCGACCAGGCAACCATCCGCGATCCCCTCGGGAACCCCGCGGCGCTGACCATCAACAGCAACCTGGTGATTTATTACGCGCAGGCGATCATGAACGGCGTTTCCGTGGCGCAGAAACTGGACGGCAAGAACAACGGCCATCTCCGCTGGGTGCCCGCCTACGCGGGCGCTTTCAGTTCCGTGACCTTTATCTACAACGGCGTCCCTTACTCCTTCAACGCGGCCCTGGCGCAGAGTTCATTGTATGATTCCAACGCCAATGGCGTCCCCAACTCGACGGACCCGATGCCGTTCTTTGTGTCGGGCATGGTGAACCTGATGGCTTATGCGACCAATAACCCGCCCAATTCGCTGGCGCTCACTTGGAACACACCTCCCTTTGCCACTAATTTTGTCTTTTACTCGACGAACAACGCCGGGCCGTTCAGCCAGCAGTTGACCAATTTCATTTCGCCGCAGCCAACCACCGGCCCGGCGACCAATGTGACGATATTTGACCCGATGGTGACGCCGCCGCGGTATTATCGCGTGATGGTTTATCCGTGGCTGACGTATCCGTATTAACGGGCGTCGTCAGAAGGTGCGGCAGAAAGAATGACTTGTTGGTGCAAATCCGGCGGGCGCTGCGCCCGGCCCGAAGACAAAAACTTGTAAAATGAACATGCGATTATTTTCAGGCCGGCGGGCGGGGAGCCTCCTCCGGAACGCAGGCTGGGTGAAACTGGTGTGCCTGTGCCTGGCGGGCGGGCTGGCCAACAGTGTCCAGGCGCAGCCGGCCAACAATAATTTTGCCAGCGCCACGCACCTGGCCGGGGCGTCCGGCACCATCTCCGGCAGCAACGTGCTGGCCACCCTCGAACCGCCGTGCGAGACCAACCAGATTTACGTCCAGGATTACGGCCAGGTGGAGCTGGTGGGAGCTTCGGTCTGGTATGCCTGGACCGCGCCGGCTGCCGGCATCGCTCATTTTAGCACCGTCGGGAGCGATTTTGACACCGTGCTTTCGGTGTGGACCACCAGCGGCGGCCTCTGCAGCTCCACCCTCACCAACCTGGTGGCCGACGACGACAGCGGCGACAACACGCCCGGGGGCACCAGCGCCTTGAGTTTCCCGGCGGCGGCGGGCAAGACCTACTACATCTGCGTCGAGGGATTTGATTATGGCACGTCCAAGAATCCCGCCCCCGCCGAGGGCAACGTCGTCCTCGGCTGGCAGGAAAGCATCGCCACGGTTCCGTCCGGCTACTTCACCTTTGCCACCAGCCAGGCCCCCGATGCCTCGGGCACCCCTGTTTTTGTGGCCAGCGAATATGATTCCACCTACAGCACGGCAGAAAGCGTGGCCGGGGCGCGGGTCACCGTGACGCGCACCAACGGTTACAACGGCCGGGTGCTGGTGGATTATGCGGTGGGGCAGCTCACTTACACCAACATCTACCGCACGAATTATTTCGGGACAAATATTGTGACAACCAGCGTCGCCACCAACGGCACGTTCATCACCAATTTCACGTTCACGACCATTTACGTTTCAAATACGTTCGGCTCTTACAATCTCGGTTATCAGACCTATTCTACGACGAACGCCTACACCAACATCATAACCGTCATCACCGTCCTGGGCGCGAACGGGCTGCCCCTGCCGGGCTATCCTCTCACCATCACCGGTCCCACCCTGACCCTGCAGCCGGTGCCGACCAACGCGCCGCCCTTTAATCTCACGTCCAATACCAATTATCTGCCCCCGCTGCCGCCCTTTAATTCGGTCACCAATATCAGCATCATCACTTTGGATACGAATGGGACCACCTTCACCAATCTTACCATCTCCACCACCAACGTCTTTGTGCTCCCGTCGGTGGTCACCAATGTGGTGGTCATATCGGGCGGCGGCATCGGGCCTGCCTC
The DNA here is from genome assembly GCA_963764035.1 of uncultured Verrucomicrobiae bacterium. Lineage (GTDB taxonomy): Bacteria > Verrucomicrobiota > Verrucomicrobiia > Limisphaerales > UBA11358 > UBA11358. The sequence goes on along the minus strand of CAVXQV010000005.1, from coordinate 76,956 downwards.
CGGCACGCTGGCCTTTGATGATTTCCAGATGAGCCAGGATGTTATTGTGCCGGTAAACTTGGTGCCGGGCGCGAATAACATCTACCCCCCCAGTCTCGCCACCTTCCGGTTGTCGAACCCGCGGCTGGATCCCTTGGAGTCGTCCGATTTGATTCCACCCTTGATTTTGCAGCCGACCGCGCTCATCAATGCCTTCAGTCCCAACTATCCGCCGGGACCGGCGATTCTGAACTTTGAGCGCTCCACCTACCGGGTGAACGAGAATGTGGGATTGGCAACTGAAGATACCAATTTGGTTATAAACGCAGGCACCAACATTTCCGTCACTGTAATCCGCACCGGGGCCACCTGCAACGGTTTGACGGTGGGTTACCGGATTGATTACGGCCCGCCAGCCAACACCTACGATCAATTTCCGCTACAGGCCGGTTCGGATTATGCCGTCCCCAATATTGATTTCGTTTCTGTCAGCGGCACGTTGACATTCGCTCCCGCCAACAGCACGCCGCAAGCACAGAACATTACCATCCCGATCATAAACAACCATTATCCGGAATTCGACCGCGACATGTATGTCGAGTTGTATGCGATTCCGGGGACGCCGCTGGTAACCCAGCCGTGCAGTCCGACGGATCCGGGTGGGACCATCGGTGAGATCGCTTATACCATCGTGACGATCATCAACAACGACCAGGCCGCCGGCACGGTGGACCGCAGATGGAACAAGAACAACACCTCGGATTCAGTTCCACCCGGCTTGATGTATCCCGGCACGTCCGGCAACGGCGGCACCGTTTATGCCATGGCCGAGCAGCCGGATGGCAGGGCCATCATCGCCGGCAGTTTTACCTCGTATGATTCCAATCCTTACAACCGGATTGTGCGGGTGCTGTCGAACGGCTATCAGGATCCCGCCTTCCTGGCGGCTCCCAACAGCGGGGCGAACGATTTCATCGCCGCCATGGCCTTGCAGCCGGACGGCAAAATCATCATCGGCGGCAATTTCACCTCCTTCAACGGTTACAGCCGCTTCCACGTGGCCCGCCTCAACAGCGACGGCTCGGTGGATACCACCTTCAACCCCGGTCTGGGCGCCAACGGCATGGTCTGGGCGGTGAGTCTGCAAAACGACGGGAAAATCGTCATCGGCGGGGAATTCACGTCCTTCAATAACACCATCCGCAAATATGTCGCGCGCCTGAATGCCGACGGCTCGCTCGACTCGGGCTTTGATCCCGGCGATTCCGTCAACGGCCCGATTTACACGCTCGCCGTGCCGTCCTCCTCCACCTTCGGCATCAGCCGCGCGGCGGAAGGCGGCGAATTGGAGGACGTCAACCCCGTCACCATTGGCTCCGCCACCGCCGGCATCCTGAACGTCCACTGGAATTTTCAGACGCAAAAGGACGACATGAAGGTCTTCTACGGCGACACCAACGTGAACGCGGGACGGGGGTCCTGGTTTTTGACAGCGGTTTGACCAACAATCCAATCGATCCGGTCACGGGCGACTACCTTTGGCTCGATTTCACCATCCCCTTCGGGCCGACCAACGGGCTGACCACCAACCGCATCACCATCGTGATGAACCAGGGCAACGGCGAACCGGGCACCGTCTGGGATTACATCGCCTCGATTACGACGCAGGTCACGCCCAAGGTGTATGCGGGCGGCGCGTTTGACATGGCGGATGGGGCCAGCTCCGGCGGGGTGGTCCGGTTCAATGGCGATGGTTCGCTGGACACGGCCTTTGCCCCCGGCATCGGCACGTATAATCCCTTCACGCTGTCCACCGACCCGGTTTACGCCCTGGCCGTGCAGCCGGACGGACAAATCCTGGTCGCCGGCGGTTTCTCCTATCTGGACTTGGTGAGTTACAACGGCATCTGCCGGTTGAACCAGGACGGCACCGTGGATTTGAGTTTCAGCCCGGGCACCGGCACGCTCAATCCGCTCACGGGCATTTCCGATACCATCTATCCCTGCAGCTCCAGCCGGATGGAAAGATCCTCATCGGCGGCGACTTCACCACCTACAACCAGACCCGCCGCGTGGGCGTGGCGCGCTTGTATGCCGACGGCAGCCTGGACACCAGCTTCATGGACACGGCTTACAACCAGTTTGCCGGGCTGATCAACCATTATCACAATCCCGATGCGGTAAACCCCAATCTTTACCCCGCGGTCAATGACCGCAATTTTGTCAATGCCCTGGCCCAGGAATGGTTCACCAATTACGTCACCACCACGATCCTGACCACGAACAACAACGTGGTCACCACCAACGTCTATGTTACTCCCAATGTGACCGGCGGCAACATCCTCATCGGCGGCAGCTTCTTGGCATCGGGCGGCGACTACCCGGACGAGGAATATGTCAACGGGGTGCTCACCTCGGGCGGTTACCGGCGTGATGCGGTCCTGCCCCGCAGCAACGTGGCCCGGCTGATTGGCCCTTACACGCCCGGGCCTGGCAATATCGCCTTCCAATACAACAACTACTCCGCGGCGAAAGACGCCAATTACCTTTACGTCTCGCTCGTTCGCAACCTCACGAATGACGATAGTTTGCTCATCAACAACAATGGAGTCGGCGGCGGAAATCCGTTCACCAACAACAGTCTGGGCATTGTCAGGCCACGCTATCCGTCGGCACCGCCGCGCCCGGGACCGGGCGTCGCCGTGTCAAACGTTGACTATTCATTGTCTCCGGCTTACGCGACACCCACCTGGTTTACGGCTTGGGCGACCATTCCCGCCACGGCCTATGGCTGGATGTATAGTCAGGGTGTCTGGGGGCCAAATTATGACACGGTTCCGTGGTATCTCGGCTATGCGGACGTCTTTGTGAATATTTTCAATGACGGGCAAGGTCACCGGCAATCTCAATGCCAACTTGAAACTGTCCAATCCCGCCAGCAACTTCAGCCTGGGCGGCGAGGTCATTCCGCTCGGCGTGGCGCTGGGGGTGAATGCGGCGGCGCCCATGACCATCCTTGAGGCCAACTACAATGCCGGCGTGCTCGGATTCAGCTCACCCCTGTATACCGTGGTGGAAAACGCCGGTTTCGCCACCATCACCGTCACGCGCACCAACGGCACGCAGAATGTGGTCCAGGTCAGCTACGCCACCACCAACGGCACCGCCATCAATGGCATTGATTTCACCAATGTCAGCGGAACCCTGACCTTCAACAACGGGGACACCACCAAGACCTTCACCGTCCCGATCATTCGCCGGCACGACTTATCAGCCCGACAAGACGCTGAGCCTGTCCTCTACAATCCGTCCGGCGGGGCGACGCATCGGGGCGTCCAATGCCGTGCTGACCATCGTCAACAATAATTTCAACGGCGGACACGTCAGCTTTACCACCACCAATTTCAGCACCAACGAAATCAGCGGCAGCGCCATTGTCGCGTTGAGCCGCCTCGGCGGTTCGATCGGCACCATGAGCGTGACCGTGTTCACCACCGGCGGCTCCGCCGTGCCGGGTGTGGATTACAGCCCCTACTCGAACACCATCACCTGGAACAACAAGCAGTTGTTGACGACCACGAATCATTGTCATCCCCGTGTTCCATGATGCCCTGGTCACCTCCAACCGGACGGTCAATCTGGTGCTCACCAACCTCGCCCTCAACCTCCGCCCCCACCAACACCTGGGGGCTGATCACCAACGCCACGCTCACCATCCAAAACGTGGATTCCGTGGGCACGGTGCAGTTCAGCGCGCCGGTTTATGGCGTCAAGAAATACGCCGGCTACGCGCTCATTCCCGTGGTGCGCCCCGGCGGCAGCGTCGGGCCTGTCACCGTTGATTACACCACGCGCGACGGCACGGCCGTCGCCGGCGCGAATTACGTCGGCCACCAGCGGCACGTTGACCTTCACCAACGGGCAGATCGGCCAGACGATCCGGGTGCCGATCATTGACAACGGCATCAGCAATGGCCTCCAGTCGCTGACCATCCTGCTGACCAACGCGGTGCCCGCCTATGCCTTGGGCAGCCCGAGCAACGCCGACCTTGAACATCATTGACAGCGATTCCGTCAACGAAACGCCGGGGTCGGACGATGTCACTTACGACGATCTGGGCTTGAACAACACCGTCTATGCGATGGCGCTCCAGACGAACAACCAGCTCGTGGTGGGCGGCGACTTCACCATGGCCAACGGCGTGCCGCGCCAGCGCATCGCCCGGCTCAACTCCGACGGCACCGTGGACGCCGCCTTCTCGCTGCCGTCGTCCACCTACGGGGCCAACGACTCCGTCCGGGCCATTGCCGTCCAGGCCGATGGCCGCATCCTGGTGGGCGGCTTCTTCACCAATTTCAACAGCGTGAATTTGAGCCGCATTGCGCGCCTGAACTATGACGGGTCGCTGGACAGCCAGTTCGCCCCGGGCTCCGGCGCGGACAACGCGGTCTATGCGCTCACCGAAACCTTTGTCGGCGCTTTAAGCAAGATTCTGGTCGGCGGCAGTTTCGCCAACATGGGCGGCTACCCCATCAACAACTTCGCCCGGCTCAACTCCGACGGTTCGATTGACACCGCCTTCGCCACCGGCTTGGGACCCAACGGCATCGTCTATGCCGTCGCGGTGCAGGGCGATGGCAAGATCGTCATCGGCGGTGATTTCACCGCCGTCAACGGCAACACCAATTTCAACCACATCGCCCGCTTGAATGTGGATGGCACCGTGGACCCGGCCTTCAACCCGGGCACCGGCGCGAATGATTCCGTTCACGCCATCGCCATTGACTCGGCCGGCGGGATTCTCATCGGCGGATATTTCACCAATGTCAACGGCGTCCTCTTCAACCACATCGCGCGCTTGAACACGGATGGTTCGGTGGACGGCACGTTCCAGCCCGGCCTGGGCGCCAACGACGCGGTCTTCAGCATCGCGTTGCAGGCCGACGGCCGCATCGTCCTGGGCGGCGAATTCACCCAGTGCAGCGGCGTCACCCGGAATCGCGTCACGCGCCTGAATACCGACGGCACGGTGGACCCGACCATCAATTTCGGCACCGGCGCGGATAATTTTGTGGCCGCCGTCGCGGTCCAGGAGGACTCCATCTACGGCTATCCGCCGGACGTTCCGGACGAGAAGCTCATCATTGGCGGCGGGTTCACCCAATACAACGGCAAGCCGCATGCGAATCTGGCCCGGATTTACGGCGGATCCATCAGCGGTGTGGGCGCCTTTGAATTCTCTTCGGCCAACTATCGAGGTCACCGAGGGCTTCACCAATGTCCTCGTGACCATCCTGCGCACCGGCGGCACCAGCGGGACGAATGCCGACGCCTCGGGCGACATCCTCGTGCCGTTCACCACCAGCGACGGCTCGGCGAAGGCGAATGTGAATTATCTGGCCGTGACCAACAATCTGGACTTTCCCAAGGGCGAAGTCGTGCAGTCGGTTCACATCCCGATTCTGGATGACGGAATCATTACTTCCAATCTGACGGCCAATCTGGCGGTCAATCCGTCCGCCCCGGCGGCCTTTGGCGATCAGCCCACGGCCTCGCTCACGATCGTCAATTCCGATAGCGCGGTCAATTTCTCCGCCGCAACCTACACCGCGGCCAAGAACGCCGTGAATGGCGCGGCGGTCATCAACATTGTCCGCGAGGGCAGCGTCATCGGGACCTCCACGGTCCTCTTCAACACCACCACCAATGGCACGGCCGTGGCGGGGCAGGATTATTATCCCACGAACGTGTTCGTCACCTTCGGTCCGGGCGTGTCGAACGTCTCGTTGACCGTTCCCATCACTAACAACAATGTGGCCACGGGCAACAAGACGGTGGGCCTGCAACTGACCAACGCCGTCGGCTCGTTCCTTTACAATCCGTCCAACGCGGTGCTCACCATCATGGACACGGTGCATACGCCCGGCCAGTTGAGCTTCTCCGCGACGAATTACGCCGTCACCGAGGGCGGTGGCGTGGGCTATACCAATGCTTCCGTTACCGTTCTGCGCAACCTGGGTTCGCTGGGCGCGGTCTCCGCTGCTTTCGGCACGTTTGATGGCACGGCGGCGTCGGGCCTCAAATATGTGACCACCAACGGCGTGGTCACCTTTGGCGACGGTGAGACCACCCCCAAGAGCTTCATTGTCCAGGTCCGCAACACCACCACCGGGGAGGGCACGGAGTATCTGAATCTGTTCCTCACCAACGCGACGGGCGGCGCGACGCTGGTGGGCCCCACCAATGCCACGCTCACCATTTTGAACACCAACACCGGCATCTCCTTTGTCTCCGCCACCAATACCTTCCTCGAGACGGGCGGCTTCCTGTTCGATGGCATCCCCAACACCGTCTTGATCAGCGTGCAGCGGCTCAACAACACGAATGCCGCCGCCACGGTCCATTACGCGACGGCGGACGGCACGGCAAAGGCGAACGTGAATTACGTGTCCGCCAGCGGCACCCTCACCTTCTTCCCCGGTCAGAACCTCGCGACCATCCCGGTGACTTTGATTGATGACACCAACGTGACCGGCGATCTGGCCTTCACCCTCGGCCTGTCCAATCCCAACCCCGGCTCGTTGCTGGTGCCCCCGTTCCAGACGACCATTGTCGTCCAGGACGCCGATACGGGCGTCAGCTTCACCAATGCCGCCATGAGCGTCCTCAAGAATGCGGGCAGCGCGACCATCACCGTGGTGTGCTCCAAGCCGTCGCTGGGGCCGGTGTCGGTGGATTATTCCACCGCCGACGGCACCGCCATCGCGGGCCAGAATTATCTGGCCACGAGCGGAACGCTGGTCTTCGACAACGGCGTCGGCACCAACACCTTCAACGTGCCCATCCTGAACAACACCATCGTGACGGGTGACAAGACGTTCACCGTTGCGCTCACGAACGTGACGGCGCCGGGACGGTTGGTGGCGCCCTACGTCCAGACCGTGACCATCGTGGACGGCAACTCGGGCGTGCGATTCTCCAGTGCCGCCTACTCCGTGCTTAAGACCCAGGGCGCGGCGAACATCAACGTCTGGCGCACCGGCTATACCGACAGCGTGGTTTCAGTCCAATACCTCGCCACCAACGGCACGGCCGTGACCGGCCAGGACTTCATGCCCGCCGCCGGCACCCTGGTGTTCACCAATGGCGTGACCAACCAAACCTTTAGTGTCCCGCTGGTCAACAGTTCGACCGTGCGGCCGGATGTGACGGTGCTGCTCCAGTTGTTCGAGTCCGGCCGGCGCCACCCTGCTCCCGCCCAATGCCGCCACGCTTGACCATTCACGACAACACCGGCAGCTACGTCATCCCGGCCGGTTCCACGCTGGTCTCCGAATCCGGCCCGGTCAACGGCATCATTGACACGAATGAAACCGTCACCATCCTGTTCGCCTTCCGGGTCGCCGGCGGCACCAACGTGGCCGACCTGCAAGCCGCCCTGCTGGCGACCAACGGCGTCACGCCGGTCAGCCCGTCCACCCAGGATTATGGTCCGTTGGTCTACCTCGGCCACTCGGTTTCCCGGCCGTTCACCTTTACCGCGTCCGGCACCAATGGCCAGCAGATTGCCGCCGCCTTCAGCCTCACCAACGGCGCCAGCAACATTGGCACGGCGGTCTTTGGCTTCACCTTGGGCAATTGGACCGCCACGTTCTCGAACACGGCCCCCATCGTCATCAACGACTACGCGGCCGCCACGCCCTATCCGTCCGTCATCAACATCAGCGGCCTGTCGGGAACGGTGGTCAAGACCACGCTCACCTGGACCAACGTCAGTCATACCTCGCCGGCGGACATTGACGCCCTGCTGGTCGCGCCCGACCAGCTTGACACCCTGTTCATGGCTCACGCGGGCGGCCAGAACGCCATCAGCCACGTCACGCTCAACTTTGACGACGCGGCGACGAATTCCCTGCCCCAAGCCGGCCAGATTACCAACGGAGTTTACCGGCCCACGGCCTACCTGCCGGTGCCCAACTTCCCCTGATGCCCGATGCGCAACCTCAAACCAACAGCTTTTATGCGGAAGACGTTATTGACCATTGTCCTGGGCATGGCCGTGTCCGGCGCCATGATTCTCTCCGGGCTTGCCGCGCAGACCGGCCCGGTCGCGCTGCGCGGCCACGTGCCCGCCGTGCTGTCGCGGCTCCAGCCAAATGGCGAGCTGGCCGCTTCCACCGAAATGAAGCTGGCCATCGGCCTCCCGCTGCGGAACCCGGCGGCGTTGAGCAACCTGCTCCAGCAACTCTATGACCCGGCCAGCCCGGAATTACCGCCATTACCTCACCCCGGAGGAATTCACCGCGCAGTTCGGCCCGACCGGGCAGGATTATCAGAAAGTAATTGAGTTTGCCCGGGCCAGCGGGTTGCAAGTCAGCCGCACCAACGGCAACCGGATGCTCGTGGATGTGACTGGAAACGTGGCGGACATCGAGAAGGCCTTCCACGTCACGCTGCGCACCTACCCGCATCCCGCCGAGGCGCGCAACTTTTTTGCGCCGGACGTGGAGCCGACGGTGGCGGCGGACGTGCCCGTGTTGCACATCAGCGGCATGGATAATTATGTCATCCCGCGGCCGTTGTTGCACAAAGAGCCGGCCTCGCAGGCCGGGCCGGCCCTGGGTTCCGGCCCGTCGGGAAGTTATCTCGGCTCGGATTTCCGGAATGCCTACGTCCCCGGTTCGGTCCTGACGGGTTCCGGGCAGTCGGTCGGGCTGGTGCAATTTGACTCCGGTTTCCTTCAGAGCGACATCACCGCTTATGAAACTCTGGCCAGCCTGCCGCTTGTGCCGGTCCAGCCCATCTTGCTCAATGGTTACGATGGCGGCCTGGGCCAGGCGCCGGATGAAGTGTCCCTGGACATTGAAATGTCCATTTCCATGGCGCCGGGCCTGTCCAAAGTCTATGTCTTTGAAGGCAGTTTTACCGACGACATTCTCAACGCCATGGCGGCCAGCAATCAAATCAAGCAGTTGAGCGCTTCCTGGTCCTATTCCACCGACCCGGTCACGGAGCAGATTTTCCAGCAATTCGCCGCCCAGGGACAGTCCTTCTTCAACGCCTCGGGTGATTATGACTCCTGGTTCGGCTTCAGCTCGGTGTATCCGCCGTGTGACGACCCGCATATCACCATTGTTGGCGGCACCACCCTGTCCACGACGGGTGGCGCTTGGGCCTCGGAAACGGTCTGGAACTGGGGCGGCGGCATCGGCAGCGGCGGCGGCATCAGCACCGTTTACGCCATTCCCAGTTGGCAAACCAACATCATCATGACGACCAACAAGGGTTCCGCCACGTTCCGAAATCTTCCCGACGTCGCGCTGACGGCGGACAATGTGTATGTGATTTACGGCGGCGGGCAGGCCGGGATTTTCGGCGGCACCAGCGCCGCGACGCCGTTGTGGGCGGGTTTCATGGCGCTGGTCAATCAGCAGGCCGCCGTGAACAGCCGGCCCAGCCTCGGCTTCATCAACCCGACGCTCTACCCCCTCGCCCGGGGAACGAACGCTTCCAACTTGTTTCATGACATCACCACCGGCAACAACCGCTGGAGCTCCAGCCCCGACCGCTATGACGCCGTTCCGGGTTATGACCTCTGCACCGGCTGGGGCACGCCCATCGGGAACAATCTGATCGCCGCCCTGGCGGGCGCCCCCGTCGTCCAGCCTTCCCCGCCGCCGCCGCCTTATGGTTACACCCTGTCCGCCTTTAACGGCAGCAATCCCAACGGCGCCTGGCAGTTGTTTGTGCAGGACGACGCGCTCCTCGACAGCGGCTACAACGACAACGGCTGGATTCTGGACCTGACCCTGGCCAGCCCGGTCGTGGGCGCGGCGGACAATCAACTGCTCATGACCAGTCAGGCTGCGACGGTTCCCTTCGGCAGCAACATCGTTTACTACCTCTCGGTCACCAATTACGGCCCTTCGCCCTCCACCAACGTGCTGGTGTCGGACACGCTGCCTCCCGGCCTGACCGTGATTTCGGCCAGCCCCACCAAAGGTTCTGTCAACGGGACGTTATGGAGCGTCGGCTCGCTCACCGTCCTCCAGGGGGCAACCCTGGCCTTGACCTTGCAACCCGCCTTCGGCGGCGCCTATGTCAATACTGCCTCCGTCAACGCGGGGACGCCGGATCCCAATCCGGATGACATTTTCGCCTCCGCCACCGTGACTGTCGGGAGCGGCGCGCCGCCCAACCTGACCAACACGGTGGTCAGCGCCAATGGCGCCTTCCAGTTCACCGTCAACGGCCAGAACGGTCAGCCCTACATCGTTCAGGCCTCCTCCAACCTCCTCGACTGGGTGCCCATCTATACCAACCCGTCGCCGTTCGCTTCGCCTTTTACTTTTACCGAATCGAACATGACGTCGTATCCCGACCGGTTCTATCGCGTGACGACGCCTTGACGTCCGCGTAAATTTTCAGCCAATGAAGGTTTGCGGTCTCTCCGGCGGCCTGGGCATGGGCAAATCCACCGCCGCCCGGCTGCTCCACGATCGCGGCGCGCAAATCGTGGACACCGACGAACTGGCCCGCCGGCTCGTCCAGCCCGGCCGGCCCGCCCTGGCCGAAATCCAGGCGGTTTTTGGAAAATCAGTCATGTCGCCGGACGGCGGGTTGCGCCGGGATGAACTCGCGAAAATTGTCTTCGCCGACCCCGCCGCCCGCCAAAAACTCGAGGCCATCCTCCATCCGCCCATCCGCGAGCAATGGCTGGCCCAAATCGAAATCTGGCGGGAGGAAAACCGGCCGCTGGCCGTCGTCGTCATTCCGCTGCTGTTTGAGACCCGCGCCGAATCCCATTTCGACAAAATCGTCTGTGTCGCCTGTTCCGCCGCCGCCCAGCGCGAGCGCCTGCTCGCCCGGGGCTGGACGCCCGAACAAATCGCGCAGCGCAACGCCGCCCAGATGCCCGTCGAACAGAAAATCCCCCGCTCCGATTTTGTCCTCTGGACCGAAGGCGATCTGGCCGCCACCGCCCAGCAGATTGACCGGATTCTGGCCGTTCTCTGACCTTTTCCACCCTCCGCATTTGGCATTCAGCCTTTAGCCTTGCCCGCCCCCCTTCCGCTTTTTTCCCAACTCCCGCCTGCCATCCCCCCTCTTCCAAGTTTCGCCTTCAGCCCTGCCTCCGCTCCCCGCGCCATCGCTTTTGCGTTGCCTCGCCCGGCGGGTGCTCTACGATGCCCGAAAACCGTTTGACTTTGGTTAAAATCGAAACGAAATATGAAAACCAACCTGCACGCCAGGCCTCTGCCGTTTTTGCGCTTCACCCTCACCGCCGGGCTGGCGCTGCTGGCCGGCTTCCGGATTGCTTCCGCCCAGACGCCGGATTCGGGCGTGCCGCCCGCCGTGCCGGCGGCGGAATTGCCGGCGGGCAGCGAGCTGCTGACCCGCGGCCCCGTTCACGAAGCCTTCGCCAAGCCGGTTGCCACCGACCCGCAGGCGCCGCTCGTCGTGTCGCAGGCGCCGCCGGCGGCGATCCAGGAAATGCCGCCCGCCGAAAAGCCCGTCGGCGCGAACATCGTCTGGGTGCCCGGCTACTGGGCGTGGGACGAGGACCGCAACGACTTCATCTGGGTCAGCGGCTGCTGGCGCAACGCGCCGCCGGGCACTTATTGGGTGCCGGGCCACTGGTTGCAGGTGGACAGCGGCTGGGAATGGATCGCCGGTTTCTGGAAACCGCAGGCGGCGGACGCGCCGCCGGAAATCGAGTATCTTCCCGCCCCGCCGCCGGCCTTTGAAGTCGAGGCGCCCGGCGCGCCGCCCGCGCCCGACCAGTTCTGGGTGCCGGGCTGCTGGTATTGGAGCGCGGACCATTACGTCCAGCGCCACGGCTACTGGATGGCCCCGCAACTCGGCTGGGTCTGGGTGCCGTCCCACTATGCGTGGACGCCGCGCGGCTGCATTTTCGCCGCCGGCCACTGGGACTACGACCTGGACAATCGCGGCGTGCTGTTCAGCCCCGTGTTTTTCCCCGCGTCAGTCCGCCTGCAACTCGGCTTCGTGTTCAGCCCCGGCCTGTGCGTGGACCTCGGCATGTTGCGCCTGAACCTCTTTGTCAATCCGCGCTACAGCCATTATTGCTTCGGCGACTACTACGACGCCGCCTACCAGCGCGCGGGCATTTTTCCGTGGTTCCAATGCGAGACCGTCCACTCGTGGTATGATCCGCTCTATGTCTATGACAAGTGGCAGTTTGGTCGCACGGATCCGAAATGGGCCGGCCGCCAGGTGCAGCAGTTCAAGCAGCTCCAGTCCAACCGCGACTTGCGACCGGCGCGCACCTACGCCGAATTCCAGGCGCAGATGAATCGCCTGCCTGCCGCCAAACGCCCGGAACGGCCCCTGGTCCAGCCCATAAAAACTTACGCCGCCGCGCAGTCCACGCCGGTCAAGTTCGAGCGCGTCGCCGACACGGAACGCCGGCAGTTCGCCGCCAATGCCGCCACGGTCGGCAATCTCCGCAACCAGCGCGCCGCTTGGGAGGCGCCCGCCCGGCAGCCGGCGGCCGCCCGCACTCCCGCCGCCCCCGTCAACCGGCCGCCCGCGGCCACGCCCGCCCTCCCGGCTCCCATGCGCCAGGCCAGTCCCGTGAAAAGCGCGCCCGCGCCCGCCGTCCGCGTCACCGCCCCGGAACGCGAAGTCGTGAACACGCCGACCATTGCCGCCAGGCCGTCTGAATCGCGCTATATCGAGAAAACCGCGCCGGCCGCGCCGGCCCCGGAAAATTCCTACCGCCCGGCCGCCGGCGGCAATGCCAGACCCTCCGGCAACAATGCCCCGGACCGCAACAGGCAGAAATAATCTCCGGTGCTTTGACGCCGGGTTGGTGCTGCAAAAAATTTCAGCTGCGCCGGGACGAAGGAAAGTTCCGCCTTCCCGGCGCGGTCGTTTTTAATGGTGGCTGGCCTCCCGTCAGCCCGCCCGTCCTCCGCCTCCGCTTTTGATTTCCACCCTCTGGTTTCCGCTTTTGGCCTTCAGCCTTTGGCCTTGCCTTTCAGCCCTCAACTCTCAACCCTCAACCTCGCAACGGACGCCATCGGTTGCGGCGGCAACCTCCGCATCCTCCAGCCCCGGTTGCCTTGCGCAAGAACCAAACCGCCTGTCATTCGGGCGCCGCGCCGGAACCGTCCGGCATGGAGGCGGGAATGCAGGACCGGAGCCGGGTGTCAACTTTCAGGATGTGCTCCTCAATCCATCCTCGTATGACCCCATGCAGGCTCTTCAGCAGTTCCACTTTGAAACCTTCGGCCTGGCACAGCTTTCTGTAATCACGGATGAATCCCCGGAACCGTTCGTGCTCCTGCTGGTTGTTCGCATGGGCCGGACACCGGTAACGTTCCATGCACTTCTCCTCGGCGTCGAAATGAATATTGGCATACATTTCCAGGTAATTCACCAGACCAACCGCGAATTCCAGCTCCTCCCGGGTGGGATGGGTGTGGTCCAACTGCGCCTTCAGAAGATTGATGTTGTCAATCAACGCCCGGTGTTGCTGGTCCAGTTTTGCGGAGCCAGTCTCGAATTCTTTGCTCCAATGTATCATATTCAAGGGCGGGTTTGATTCATCGTTCAATTCTTCTGAAACAGCCCAGCCCAGCCCAGCCAGGCCGGTTGGATAATACAGCCATTTTAAGAATTCGACAAGTAAAATAAGAATTGCTCCGCCTGCTTCTGCTCTAGCCTGCAGCCTTTCCCGCTTTCATCCGCCTTCCGCCTTGACTCTCAACCCTCAACGCTCAAATGGACACGCCGCTGGTTTTCCTCTCCGCCTCGAACGGGGACTTGAGCCGCTTGGGAAGCGGCGAAAGGAATTTGCCGGAGGCGAAGGCCCGCTGTGGGCCGAGCGAGCGGGCGCGAGCGAGTCATTGGAATTAAAGGTGAGGTGTCGCTTTCCACTTTCAGCCTTTCAGATTTTGCTTTCTTGCCTCCGCCCAATTTCCGGCGCACAATTCTTCCATGCTCGCGCTCCTTGCCGTGGATCGGGAGACATTGAACGTTATCAATCCGTTGCCAGAAACTGTTTGCCGCCCATGACCAATCAGTCGCCCGATGACGTGTTGGCCCAGGTCAATGAGACCGTGATGGGCCGCGTCTATGCTCATTTTTCCGCGCATGGCTCGTCCACCACCACGCGGTTGTTGCTCGTTGTCGCGCTGGCCGTGGCCGTTCATGTGCTGGTCCGGATTGTCCGGGCCATCAGCGAATGGTTCATTTACAAGAACCACGAGCTGAAAAATCCGCTCGGGTTTGTGACGCGGCAGCCCAAATTCATCACCGTGTCCCGGCTGGCCGTCAGCGCCGTCGTTTTTGTCATCTATTTTTTCGCCACGGGCTTCTTCCTGCAGGAATTGGGCGTCAACCTGACCGCCTATCTGGCGAGTGCCTCCATCCTCGGCCTGGCCATCAGCTTTGGCTCGCAGGGCTTGGTTCAGGACATCGTGACCGGGCTGACGTTGATTTTCTCCGACGCCATGGACGTGGGCGACCTGGTGGAAATCGCCGGCACGGTTGTGGTCATCGGCCGCGTCGAGGAAATCGGGCTGCGGTTCACCCGTGTGGTCAATTTCTTCAATCAACAGGTCTTGATACCCAACCGCACCATCGCCAACGTCAGCCGGTTTCCGCGCGGCGGCGTGGATGCCTATGGCGACGTTCAGATTCCAGCGGGCGCCGACCGGGAAAAAATCGGCCCCGTCATCCGGCAGGTCGCCGCCGGGATGTGGGCGGAGTTTGGCGCGCTCATATTGAGCGAGCCGGCGGTTGGCGGCGCGGAATCGCTGCCGTCCGGCGCCTGGGCTTTTGTTCGCGTCCATTTCAAAATCTGGCCGGGGCAGGGAACCTTGATCGAAACCACCTTCCGCCAGCGGATGGTCAGCTCGATGAAGGCGTTCGATCCCAATTACGCCGACTGGCAGGTGCCGGTGACATACCGGGCCATTGTCGCCAATCAGAAGTAAAGCCCCGTCCGTGACACTTTTTACCGCGCCGCCAGCCCTTTTCCGTTCTCAGCGTTTCAGTGTTTCAGCGTTTCACCTTTCAGATTTTGCTTTCTTGCCTCTGCCCGTTTTCCCGCGCACACTCGCCGCATGGGCACGCTCTATTATGGCGACAATCTCGACATCCTCCGGCGTTACCTCAAGGACGAATCCGTGGACCTCGTCTATCTCGATCCGCCCTTCAAGTCCGACCAGAACTACAACGCCTTCTTCCACGGAAAGGACGGCACCGACGCCGCCAGCCAGATCCGCGCCTTCGACGACACCTGGCATTGGGACATCGAAACCAGGAAAGCCTACGACGCCGTCACCGGGCAGCCCGGCAAAGTCTCCGACGTGATGCAGGCCTTCTACACCTTTCTGGGCGGCAACGACATGATGGTTAATCCGGTCGAATGAACTTATCGTTTGGACAAATTCAAATTGTCAAAACTGTCGTCAATGAATTCTTGCCGATTGGTGGAAGCCCGACATCCGCAGTGAAAATTCTGGAAATCGTCCTGAAATACGCGAGCGGAAATGCAAATCAAGCAACCACCCGTTGCGAAGTTCGGACCGCGCTAACCGAAACCGGCCAACAAGTTGATGACGTCCGGTTGAACTTATGTGTCGAGACGGCGAGCAGATTAACTCACGGCTATTTCCGTTGGATGCAAGGCCAAGAAAATGCTGATGAGTTGGACATTTATCCGGCGCTTCAATTATTTGACTGCTATCATCATGCAGAACCTGTTGACTGGGAGCAGAAGTGGCAAGATTGTGGCGGCCGGATTTTCGCAAGAAACGAAATGATTGCATTAAAGAATGATCCTATTTGGGTTCATATCAGCGCTTTTCATTTACCCTTTCCGCCGTTCGATCTCGATAGCGGAATGGATGTTGATGCAATTCCACGCAATGAAGCAGAGAAGCTGGGCTTGCTTTCTCAAAACCAGCAGGTCGCACCGACTATAGTTGATTTGAATTTCAATCTGGCGCTTCGCCAAAGATTGGCTGAATATTTCACTCCGCAGGTTCGGGCAGAAAAAATCAAAAATCTGGAGCGAGCATTGGAGCAGGGGTCTGACCGGGATTTTCAGCGACAGGCGGCAGCCTGTGAATTACTCGTCGAGGCTTTCGAATTAACAACAGATTCTGCAAAGGCAAATTACTATCGTGAAAAACAGTTGGAATCACTTAAATCATGGGTCGAGCAAATTCCGGTTGAATGTTACGGACGCGCGCCTGTTTATAGTAAAATCGCTAAAATTTACGACGACCTCGGCCAACTAGGGCAGTCAGCTACATACCGGCAATTGGAGCAAGATAACAAAGATGGATTCACATTGCTTTCGGAAGCACTCGATGAGTGGAAGCGTTCGGAGAAACCGATTGAGAAGGAAAAAGGTGCAGGGATTCTAGACAAGCTGACCAAAGTAGCCCAACGACTTCCAGAAAAATATCAAAGACAGCACGCGCTGGTTTATCGGGTCACAGCGGAAATGTTAGAGGCTTGGGGTGATACTGCACAAGCAATCGAATATTATGAATTTGCGCTCCAAAAAGATCCAAAGGTCGGGGCCAAGAAACGACTAGAAATTCTACGCGGGAAATTGCCAAAATGAATTTTGCCAATCTCGACCCGTTCTGCGGCTGCGGCAGGACCATTGACGCCGCCGAGAAACTCGGCCGCGACTGGATCGGCATAGACGTGACCCAACTCGCCATTTCCCTCATAAAAAACCGCCTGCAAGACACCTACGGCTCCCGCCTGAAATTCGTGAGCGGGCCGGAAGGTAGGGCGGCGCTGCCGCGCCGCCAGGCTGACCAGCAGGTCAGCCCTGCCGAATCAATCGAAATGGGAAGTCGAACTTCGACCGTCCGCATCATCGGCGAACCCACCACGCCCAACGAAGCCGCCACGCTGGCCGAGGACGACAAATACCAGTTCCAATGGTGGGCGCTGGGCCTCGTCGGCGCGCGCCCCGTCGAACAGAAGAAGGGCGCGGACCACGGCATTGACGGCAAAATCCTATTCCGCGACGACCCGAAGGCCGCCAGGCCGGAGCAGATCATCATTCAGGTCAAGGGCGGCAAGACCGGCGTGAAGGACGTGCGCGATTTGCGCGGCGTGCTGGACCGCGAGCAGGCCGCCATCGGCATCTTGATTTCCCTGCAACCGCCCACCGGCCCGATGGAAACCGAGGCCGCCAGCGCCGGTTTTTACGAACACAAGACCAACCGGCAGAAATACCCGCGCCTCCAGCTCCGCACCGTGAAGGAATTGATGGAAGGCAAGGGCATTGAGCGCCCCACCAGCGCCGCAAGTCTGGACGACACGTTCAAAAAAGCGCCCGAATCAAAAAAGAAACAACACGAGCAAAAAGCGCTGGGGTTGTGAGATCAGGTAATGGGCTACTCTGACTTGACCTAAAACCTGCATGTCCTAGGTCACGGCTCAGTTTCCCATAGCGCAATCGCAATGCCGCATTAAAATGGGGCATATATTATGAAATCTAGATCCAAGAAACCCGCTAACAATCCCTCCACCGTCACTCGGGAGGAGCAGCGGAAGTTCAACGAGGTATTGAACAAGGCAACTAGCTGGATCAAGCATTTAGAGCCAACGCCCAAACCCAATGTAGAAAATGATTCTCCTTCGGCCGCTGCGTATGCTACCGCACTGAACGCGCTTGGTTCAATCTATATCCAGAGGCTAATCAATCATGCAAAGGCGGGCGATTACCAAGCGATCAGATGTTTGGTGCGACATTGTTGCGAAATGTCGGAGGCGATTGAAGCAATCGCGGGAAAAAAGTCCGAGTCATTGGTAAAATGGGCAGCATGGCGGGCTAACTGGCCGGTGATGCTTTGTCGGCATGAAACTTCAGCCAAGCCTGTTGCAGCTTATTTGGACAACATCAAGCTGGGTTCTGAATGCATCATCAACGCGAACGGCCTTCAAGTTGCAAAATATTCTCTACGCACGCCGATTAACCGGTTCGTCTGGCGCAAGTTGAAAGGACTTCGATTTTCAATTGAATTGATGTCAGACGTGCCGGGAATTGCCGAGATTGATTTTGATTCATTGCCCAAGCTCACCAAGGCAAACGCTAAGTTATGGGCGGATAAGGCGTTGATGCCTTACATCACTGCGATGTATGAAAACTTTTCCGAAGTTCCTGAATTCTCGGCAATCATTGCCAGATCAAGTGTCAAGACTCGGGGTCAGCAACGGCGGGAAATTCGGAAAGATGTTATAAGGGCTCTGCAATCCCTCGCTCCGTCGGGTTGACCTATAATCGGCATGTCCTGGGCCATGCCGCAGTTGTCCCATAGCGCAAAAGCAATGCCACCTTAAAATGGGGGCATGAGCATGATACGCGTCAACTCAAGTGCGATTGCCGCCATCGGTTATGAAAACGGTGTGCTTGCCGTCACGTTCCACAACACCGGCACCTACTTCCATCCCGGCGTGCCCTATGAAATCTTCGTTGGCCTCTTGCATGCCTCGTCCAAAGGCGCGTTTTACAACCAGCACATCCGCGGTCGCTACCGCTGAAAAATTGATGAGCATCACTCACGTTGGAAAAATCGGGCGTTTGCCCAAATCCATCCGCGACGATTTGGGGCGGCGCATCGAGGACGGCGAGCCGGGCAAGGAACTTGTTATATGGCTCAACGGCGAGCCGCGCGTCCAGGAAATCCTCAAGAAACAATTCGGTGGACGCGCCATTACCGAACAGAATCTGTCCGAATGGAAGCAGTGCGGCCATCCGGATTGGTTACGGCAGGAGCAAATCCGTTCGCTGGTCGCGAAGCTCACCGAGCAGGCAGGAGATTTGGCTGATGCGGCGGACGGTATGGAAATTAGCGACCGTTTTGCCAGTGTGATGACGGCGGAACTCATAGTTGTGACCAGGGCACGATTGGAAAAGGAGGCCGATCCTGAAAAACGCTCGAGGATCATTTGCGAAGTGCATCGGGAATTGTGCCAACTGCGGCGCGATGACCACCGCGCCGTGCGGACGGTGATCAAACGCGAGCGTTGGAACCGGGAGGTGGAACGAGAAGATGCAGAGGATTTGGAGCGCCAGAAACAGGAGGGCAAAAGGCGATTGCGCGGAATATGTTTTTCTGTGATGCAACAGCAGATCTTGGCAAAGCTATTTGGCGGCGGCAAGAATGGGGAAAAGATTGCCGAGTATCTTCACCGCATTGAGTTCGATCTGCCGTTGGACGATTTGTTTGAGCCGGGACCGGACGGCGAAATCAATTCCGAGGAAATTCAACCCAGTCAAGCCGAATCCGACCCAATCCAACCTAATCCAGACAATTTTTAAACGGCCATACGCCGGTTGCCAATCCCCATGACCATGCCATTTGAATTTATATCGCTGCTTTCGCCAGTTCGTAAAGCTTCGCGCTGGGATTTGCCTGACTTCGCGTCAATTCGTGAAATTAGTGTCAAAGCCTTTGTGTTCTCTGCGTTCTTTCGCGGCTGTATTGAATCCGTGTCCATCCGTGTCCATCCGTGGTTAAATGCCGGTTACCACTCCCCATGACCATCCCGCTTGAAATTATATCGCTGCTTTCGTCGGGCGCTGCTATCGTTGCCATCATGTTGCTGACCAAAGACGAACTCCGCAGCCTGGTGGAGCTGACGCATCAGTCGCCGCACACGTTGCTGGGATTGCACCCGCTGGGCGATGGCTCGGGACTCGTCGTCCGCGCCTTGCTTCCCGACGCCGCCAAGGTCGAAATCCAGCCCACGCACGAAAAGGACAAACCGGCGTTTGAGCTGAACCGGATTCCCAAAACCGATGTTTTTGAGGCCGTCACCAAATCGGCGAACAAGGTCTATGCCTACGACCTCGTCATCACCGATCACCAAGGCCGCGCCCGCCGCACCCGCGACGCGTTTTCCTTCCTGCCGACACTGGGCGAATCGGATTTGTTCCTGTTCGGCAAGGGCGACGAGCGGAAAATTTACGAAAAGCTCGGCGCGCAACTCCGCGTGATTGACGGCGTGCCCGGCGCGAGCTTCGCCGTCTGGGCGCCCAACGCGGCAGCGCGTCAGCGTCGTCGGCGATTTCAACCACTGGGATGGGCGCTTCCATCCCATGCGGCTGCTCGGCGCGTCGGGCGTCTGGGAGATTTTCATTCCGGGCGCGGGGCAGGGCGCGCATTACAAGTTCGAGATCCGCGACGCGCACGGCCAGGTCAAATTGAACACCGACCCGTTCGGTTTCTTCTTCGAGGTCGCGCCCAAAAACGCCGCCATCGTCTGGGAAACGAGCAAGTTCAAATGGACCGATGACGCGTGGATGACCCAGCGCCGGGAGCGCGACGCCCTGCGTTCGCCGATGAGCGTCTATGAAGTCCATGCCGGATCGTGGCAGAAAAAATCCGCGACGGAATCGTGGAGCTACCGCGAGCTGGCCAAACCTCTGGTGGAATACGTCAAGCGCATGGGCTTCACCCATGTCGAGTTCCTGCCGGTGGCCGAACACGCGTTTTATCCGTCGTGGGGCTATCAGGTCACGGGTTTTTACGCGCCGACCAGCCGCTACGGCACGCCGGACGATTTCCAGTTTCTCGTCAACGCGCTGCACGCGGCCGGCATCGGCGTCATCGTGGACTGGGTGCCGGCGCATTTCCCGCGCGACACCTGGGCGCTGGCGCGCTTCGACGGCACGGCGCTGTTCGAGCACGAAGACCCGCGCAAGGGCGCGCATCAGGACTGGGGCACGCTCATTTTTAATTTCGGCCGCCACGAGGTTTCCAATTTCCTCGTCGCCAACGCGCTTTACTGGTGCGACCGTTTCCATGTTGACGGCCTGCGCGTGGACGCCGTCGCCTCGATGCTTTATCTCGATTACTCGCGCAAGGCCGGCGAGTGGATTCCGAACCAATACGGCGGGCGCGAAAATCTTGAGGCGATTGAATTTCTGAAGAAATTCAACCACATCGCCCACTCGGAGTTTCCCGGCATCGTGACCATCGCCGAGGAATCCACCGCCTGGCCGCAGGTCACGCGCCCGCCCTATCTCGGCGGCCTCGGCTTCTCCTTCAAGTGGAACATGGGCTGGATGCACGACACGCTCGGCTATTTCAAGCACGAACCCATCCATCGCAAATACCACCAGAACGACCTCACGTTCGGGATGCTTTACCATTACCATGAGAATTTCGTCCTGCCGCTGTCGCACGACGAGGTGGTCCACGGCAAGCACTCGCTGCTGGGCCGGATGCCCGGCGACGACTGGCAGCGGTTCGCCAACCTGCGCGCACTGCTGGCGTATCAGTGGCTGTTCCCCGGCAAGAAACTGCTGTTCATGGGCGATGAATTCGGCCAGAGCCGCGAGTGGAACGAGAACGGCCAGCTCGATTGGCGGCTGCTCGAAGCCGGGCCGTTTCATCGCGGCTTGCTGCGGTTCGTCGCCGATTTGAACGCGCTTTACCTGAAATCGCCGGCGCTGTGGCAGGCGGATTACGACCATGCCGGCTTTCAGTGGATTGATTGCAGCGACCGCGAGAAGAGCGTGCTTTCCTTCCTGCGTCAGACCGCGGACGGCAAGAACCAACTCGCCGTCGTCTTGAATCTCACGCCGGTGCCGCGCGGGAATTATCGCATCGGTCTGCCGCGCGCCGGCAAATGGCGTGAGGTGTTGAACAGCGATGCCGGGATTTATGCCGGGAGCAACGCCGGCAACCTGGGCGGTGTGGCCGCGCAGAATCAGCCCTGCCACGGCCGGCAGCACTCCGCGGAATTTTATCTGCCGCCATTGAGCGCGGTGGTGTTTCAACCGGAATAAAAAAATCCGAGGACAACTTTGCAGTGTCAACTTGAAAATCCGCTTAAGAGCATTGACATATTACTTGGTTACTTATAACCTTGGGCATGTTTATTTAAACTGATTGCCTTGGAAAACCAAGGCGGCTCCATAATGGGCCTGACAGAATCTTGAGCCCGATGATCACGAAAACATCCTCCAAACGAATT
Source organism: uncultured Verrucomicrobiae bacterium (assembly GCA_963764035.1). Taxonomy (GTDB): domain Bacteria; phylum Verrucomicrobiota; class Verrucomicrobiia; order Limisphaerales; family UBA11358; genus UBA11358. The sequence continues at coordinate 54,986 of CAVXQV010000005.1, read as the reverse complement.
GCCTTCTTTATCAGAAGGATATTTCATTCGACCAGCCTTGGCATTGGGGTGGTTTTGCCGGCCCTTTGCGCCTGCACTCCGGCTTCACATGGCGCCGTCATCGTGGATAACACTGCCGATTCAGTCGGAGGGCACACTGTGGCCAACCAAGGACTGGTCCAAGACTTCACGCCAACCATTGGTGGTCAAATCAGCAGCTTAACTTTGTCCTTGTATTCCACCGCAGGGGGTTCCGTGGGTGTTTATCTTTACAGCGGAACTCCCAGCGGCGCCAGCCCCGGGACTTTGATTGGAGAACTCGGGACGCTTTCCGTAGGAACAGGAGGGGTCCAACTATTGACCCTCTCGGGCGCGAGTTTGACAACTGAAAACCTCGCTGCGAACACGGTTTATGGCATTCAAATTACCGGGACCACCAGCATCGGTTGGGACTGGACTTCCAGCAGCGCGACAGCGAATGGGTCGAGCGGATCTATCACGGGTTATGCCTGGGGCAACAGTGGCGGCGATTACTCAAAGGGTGTGGCTTATGCCGAATTGGCGGTCAGCGTGGTTCCGGAAGTTCCCATGACGGGCATGTTCATGGGTCTCGGCGCGCTGTTTATCGTCGTCAGCCACAGGCTGCGCCGCAAGGAGGTCAGAAGAAGAGCCAAGCGTCAATCATGTTAAGAACGTTAAAGTCCAAAAATGGAGACAAAGACTTTGGCATAACTGAGTAATTTTCCGCGTTAACGCTGCGGAAAATATTCCAGCTTTGGCGTAACGCCCTCGCGCTGGTCCGGCTGAACAACTGCCGTGAGCCAGTGGACGGTGAACGTGGTCTTGCCCGCCAGCGCCAGCGTTTCCAGCATCTCCCAATCCGTAACGCCACAACCAGCCGGCTTCGGCGGAATTTTTCCTGGCGCCATTGAGCGCGCTGGCCTTCTTGCCGGAGTGTTAAAAACGCGCGGGAATTGTCCTGCATTGAAAACGAGGCATTTTCTAAACTTCAAATTTTTCGCCGGGCGGGATGTGGCGCCCAAAGGCAGATATTTTTGTCCCCTTTCGGCTTCCGGCGGACATATAAGATTGAAGGTTTGAACAAATTTGGCCGCCTGGCGCGTCTTTCCTGAAAACGGCGGGGCAGGCCGCCGGTGATAATTTTTCATTCTTTTTGTAGCTGTTTTTGTCCGGCGCTGTTGATATACATGGGAAATCCGGTCGAGGTGGAAAGATTATGAGCCAATCATCAGGAAGCATCAAACGCGATCCAGATTGTCATCCTGCTTGCACAGGAAAAGGGCATGGTTTCACTTTGATTGAACTATTGGTCGTTATCGCCATTATCGCCATCCTTGCCGCCCTGCTAATGCCGGTTTTGTCCAAAGCCAGGGCGAGGGCGCAAGGAATCACCTGCACCAGCAATATGAAGCAGTTGCAAACGTCCGCCATGCTTTACGGGAATGAGTTTAACGATTGCCTGCCCTGCAACGTGCCGCTTTCGCCGGGGTTTGGCGGCGACTCGACCACCGGGAAACCCTGCTGGGTGGACGGCAGCATGTCCTCCGACATTGATGGAGTTACAATCGCCGAGAGCCCCGCCGGATGCGCAACCAATCCCTTTTATCTGGGAGTGCAGGGGAGAACGGGCGGGAATCCAGAGGTGACGTTGGTTGGTTCCATAGGACCCTATGCCAAATCGGCCGGAATATATCATTGCCCCGGCGATAAATACCTGGACCCGGACTGGCACGTGCTGCGTGTCCGGTCGTGTTCCATGAACTTGCAATGCGGAACTGTTGCCATACCGGGGAACAACACTTACGGCGCCGGGCAATATAACGGCGTTAATTACAAGGAATTCATAAAATTTTCAGATTTTGGGAGTGCCGCCATGAGCGCTTCCGATTGCTTTGTGTTCCTGGATGAAAATCCGTTGAGCCTGAATGATGGATGGTTTTTGTATATTTTGGACGGAAGCGGGATCAATGACCGGCCGGCGGTCAATCATGGTCGTTCCACCTCGTTCTCTTTTGCGGACGGCCATGCGGAACTTCAGTTGTGGCACGACGTGTTTCTAACGACTGATTCAACTGGACAGGGAGACGACACGCTATGGCTCGCGCACCATGGCACCTGCCCCGCAACACCATGAAATGCGCGAAACGGTGCTTTGCGCCCGGCCATAATTGGATGAATCCCGATTTTTCCGGTGCTGGCTGACTGACCAGGCATTTCTACCGCGCCGGAAAATATTCCAGCTTCGGCGGAGCCACGACGCGCCGATCCGGTTGAAAATCGGCGGTGAGCCGGTTCACGGTGAACGTCGTCTTGCCCGCCAGCGCCAGCGTTTCCAGCATCTCCCAATCGGTCAGGCCGCACGCCACGAAGTTGTGGCGGTAAAAGTGATACGTTCTCAACGCGTTCTCAAACGGGCGCAGGCCGATCACTAATTTCCCCTTAAGTGCAGCTCGCGTTTTGCCCCAATCCGCGTCGTCGAGGAGCACGGTTCCCGGGACCGGCCGCTGATGCAATTTTGCCGCCGTGGATTTGTTTTTGACGGAGGCGAATCCGTCCAGGGAATCTTCCGTGGTGTGCAGCAGGAGCAGCGGCGGGTGGAATGCCGCCTGGATGAAGGTTTGATTCGTCAACGCCATCACCGCGTCCAGCAGCGACGGATTGGCGTTGGTCAAAACGGCGTGTGCCCGCCGGAAAAAATCCAGTTCGTCGGTTGCGCCAGGCATGAAGATGAGCGCCTTCACGATGCTGTTGGATTGAAAGGATGCCAGCAGGAGTGGCACGCAATTCGTCCGGCCCAGTTCAATTGTCGCGCCCGGCGGAACGGCCAGCGGCATCCGGCTCAACGCGTCTTGCCATGGTTCATCGGCACTGGCAGCCAGGGGGATTCCCATGAGGCACGCGCAGGCGATGAATGGCAGGGCGATTTTCACAACCAGCAGGTTCGTGGAACGGGCCGCTGGCTGACTTGACGGTGATTTTTGCAATTTGACGCGCGCCAAGTTAGCCGCCCGCGGCTTTACCGTCAACGCGCCGGCGGCAGGACTTTTTTCTCGTCAATCTTCGACTCGTGATAATCCACGATGCGATGGAAGACCACTTCGCGTCCGTCCAGGTGCCAGTCCACGTGGCGTGAGAACCACAGGCCCTCCGGCGTGCGGGTGCGGTCGAACGAGTAGGTGAATGTGTAAATTGCGCCGACCACGCCGCCCAGCAAGTTCATCTGTTTCGTCAAATGCACATCCGCCTTGACGATGGCGTAGTCGGCTTCGTCCACCCAGACCCGCCCGGCGGCTTGGTTGATGAGCTTGTCCTTGTAGGAATGGGCCGGCAGGTTTTTGTCCACCGGCTGGAAATCCAGCATCAGCGAGGGGCGGCCGTTGACGATTTGGCGGCCGACGAGCGTGAACCTGAAGCGCTTCACCAGGTTGGTGAGCGAATAATCCTTCACCGCCAGTTGCTTCCCGTGAATGTTGGAATGGGTCTCGGAAACCGGCCCGTCATCCTTCTCGACCGGCTTGGGCGCGGCGGCCGTGGCTGCGTTTGTCTTGGCCAGCCCTTCCGGCGTGCGTTTCTCCTCGTGCTTTTTCAATTCACCCTTGGCGTTGTGGTATTCCGTCACCCGGACGCGGGTGTAGCCGTAAAGCTGGTTGAACTCCCGGTCGTTGTCGTCCTCCGTCGCGGCCCGGTCCAGCGCCCGCTGGATGACGGTGTCCAGCGCCGGCAACGGCGCGGCGGTTTCCGCCGGCAGGGAATTTGCCAGGAAGATTAAGACTGCGATGGCCGGCCACAAATGGCGCATGGTTGTTGCTGGTTCTGACAGTTCAAGACGGGTGGCGTTCGGCCAAAGTTTCCGGTAATTTCGCGGCATGAAACTGATTTCCTGGAACGTCAACGGCCTGCGCGCCGTGCTCAAGAAGAATTTTCTGGAATTTCTCGACGCCGAGAAGCCGGATGTGCTTTGCCTCCAGGAAACCAAATGTTCGCCCGACGACTTGGAGCAGCTCTGGCCGGCAAAATACACGACCTATTGGAACAGCGCGGAAAAGAAGGGCTATTCCGGCACGGCCATTTTCACGAAGACGCGGCCATTGGACGTGAGGCCGCACATTGACATCGCCGAACACGACAAGGAAGGCCGCGTGCTTGCCGCTGAATTCGCCGATTTCTTCCTCGTCAATGTCTATGTGCCGAACTCCAAGCGCGATTTGTCGCGCCTGACCTACCGCCAGAAATGGGACAAGGACTTCCTCGCCTACCTGAAAAAACTGGAGAAGAAGAAGCCGGTGATCTTTTGCGGCGACCTGAACGTGGCGCACACGGAAATTGACCTGGCCAATCCCAAGGCCAATGTCCACAACCACGGTTTCACAATCGAGGAGCGCAACGGGTTCACGGCGTTTGTGAATGCCGGCTTCCTCGACACGTTCCGCGAGTTCGAGCAGGGCGGGGGGCATTATTCGTGGTGGAGCGTGATGGGCGGCGCGCGTTCCCGTAATGTCGGCTGGCGCATTGATTATTTCCTCGTCTCAAAATCCCTCCGCCCGCGCCTCAAACGCGCCTTCATCCGCCCCGGCGTGCTTGGCTCGGATCATTGCCCGGTGGGGATTGAAATTGCGTGAGCCAGATTCCCATGGATTTGGGAACTTCGCCCGGAGTCCCGCGTTTCACGCGGCCCCGGAACCGCCTGAAGGCGAGACTCCAAACTTCAAAAGAGTGTGTGCCGCTTGACACTGCCCCCCAATTAGACCGGCCTCGCGGAGCGCCGGTCTCCGATCCGGCGCATTACCCGGCGAATTTCAACACCCGCCGGGCCAGAGACCGGCGCTCCGGGGACAAGAATCAAGTTGCACGCGAATGATTCACCGCCACAGATTTTGGTGGTGTCCTGATTTGTAGGCAACGAGGTAACGAGTCGTCTCGGGCAGGCGCCCTACTGCCAATTTAGGACACCGCCACAGATTTTGCTCGCCGCGACACCAAAACGGGCTTAGTTTAACCCTGCCGAAAATACAATCGTCCCGATGAAAATCCTGCTCGTCAGTCCGCGAACGCCCGATACGTTTTGGAGCTTCAAACACGCCGTCCGGTTCGTTTCCCGCAAGGCCTCCATGGCGCCGCTGGGTTTGCTGACGGTGGCCGCGATGCTGCCGCCGGAATGGGATCTCAAGCTGGTGGACTTGAACGTGAGCCGGCTCAAGGACACGGATTTGCGCTGGGCGGATTACGTGATGATCGGCGCGATGCTCGTGCAAAAAGAATCAGTCCGTGAAATCGCCGCGCGCTGCGCGGATCTGAAAAAAACCGTCATCGCGGGCGGGCCGCTGTTCACCACCGGCCACGAGGCCTTTCCCGAAATCCGGCATTTCGTCCTCGGCGAAGCCGAGGAACTGATGCCGCGGGTCGTGGCCGACATGCAGAGCGGACAATTGCAATCCATCTATCAAGCCGCAAACCGGCCGGACATCACGCACACACCCATGCCGCGCTGGGACCTCATCAATTTCCGCCATTACGTCACCATGTCCGTGCAATTCTCGCGCGGCTGCCCGTTCGACTGCGAGTTTTGCGACATCATCGTGATGAACGGGCGCATGCCCCGCACCAAAACGCCGGCGCAATTGATCGCCGAACTGGACGGACTGGTGCGGCGCGGCTGGAAGGACATGGTCTTCATCGTGGACGACAACTTCATCGGCAATAAGGCCCGGACCAAGGCGCTGTTGCGGGAATTGATTGAATGGCGGCGGCGCACCAAACCCGGCATCGGGTTTCTCACCGAGGCGTCCGTGAACCTCGCCGACGACCCGGAATTGTGCGCGCTGATGGTCGAGGCCGGGTTCAAAAAAGTTTTCGTCGGCATCGAAACGCCGTCGGTCGAGGCGCTGGAGGAATGCCACAAGCTCCAGAACCGGAACCGCGACCTCGTGGCCGCCGTGCAAACGCTGCAACGCGCCGGGCTGGAGGTCATGGCCGGGTTCATCGTCGGGTTCGACAGCGACCAGCGCGACATCTTCAAGCGGCAGTTCGAATTCATCCAGCGCTCCGGCGTGGCGACGGCGATGGTGGGCTTGCTCACCGCGCTGCCGCAGACGCGATTGTGGCAGCGGCTGAAAAGCGAAGGGCGGCTGGAGGCTGAAAGCTCCGGCAACAACACCGAAGCCACGTTGAATTTCAAACCCAAGCTCAACCGCGACTACCTGCAAACCGGCTACCGCGAGCTGGTGAAGAAACTTTACGAGCCGGGGAATTATTACCAGCGCATCCGCACATTTCTCAAAAGCCATCGCCCGACCGGGCCGCGATTGCGCCTGTCGCGGGCGGATGTCGAGGCGTTCCTGAAATCCGTCTGGGTGCTGGGCGTGTGGCATCGCGGGCGCGTGGGCTATTGGCGGCTGTTCTGGGGCACGCTTCTGCGGCGGCCGCGCCAGTTCCCGCATGCCATCGAGCTGGCCATCCTCGGCTACCATTTCCGCCGCGTGGCCAACGCGCTTTGACACGGATTCACGGAGCTGAAACATATCAGCCCGTGCTGGACACAATGCGACTTCCTTGGGCAAACCATCCCGCCGGCCAAGCCGGGGCACGATGCGCGCTTCCGGGAATGCAAAATGGTTCCTCGCAGAAACGCCGGAATGTTGGGGTTTAGATGGCGCATTTCCTGAAAATTCCGGCAAAATCCGGCTTCGACTTTGGCGACAAACAAAAATTACCGCCAAAGTTCGTTTCCTCTCCCCGAACTTGTAAGCCGGAGACGGGAACTTTCGCGGCCTTTCTTCCCTTGTCCGCGCGGTTTCCGGCCAGGTCCATGACGGACGTGGGTTGGTCGCCGGCTTTTCTTCCCTGATCCAGCAGGTTTCCTGGCTTGTTTCTTCCCGTTCTCCTCACTTCCCAGACGGACTATGGAGATAAAAATTGATTACCGCTTAGTAATACTAGGTTAAGTATCAAGACGTGTTTTCGAAACGCGTTTTACACCACGGGCACTGTCCCGCCAGATGAATGAGTCTGGCCTGCAATCGCGCTCTCATCTGCGGCAAGGTCGCCGGCATCGACTTCGCACCAGCAGTTTTTTTTTGCGCGGGCCTGTTCGGTGCGTAAAAAGGCAAAGGCCATGGTGACGAGCGTCACGTGATGATGCCAACCCAGCCAATGCCGTCCTTCGTAATGGTCCAACCCCAGCTCCTCCTTGAGTTCGCGGTAATCCTGTTCGACTCGCCAGCGCGCCCGGGCGATCTTGACCAATCGCCGCAAACCCACCGGTTGATCGCCAAGTTGTGCCAGCCAATAATCTGTGGGAGCCGCCGCTCCTGTTGGCCATTCGATGAGGAGCCACTCGGGGACGCGCTGGGGATGCTCTGCACGGTTCCAGCCATGGGCGGCCCAAACTTTGACCCGGGCAAACCGGGAGCGCATTGGACCTTTGGTCCCTTGCCGCCAAGTGACATTTTGCCAGTCCTTCAACGGCAAATCCCTGGCGACTTCCGCCAGCGTTTGGGGGGCGGGCATGTCCTTTAACTTTGGATATTGCCGGGGTCGGCCCCGTGATTTGCTGGTGGCAACGGGCGCCGGTGCCGGGTCACTCGTCCAAACCTTGGTGCCCAGTTTAACCGCCACCGCATAGTGCAAGCCCCGCACTCGCAAGCTGGCGCGAAATTCAAAATCATCACCATAGGCCGAATCGGCCACGACCGGCAGGCGCGGTATGTCCCACGCCAAGGCTTGATCCACCAATTCCAGAGCCAGCTGGTTCTTGCTCTGATAGCTGACCGCTGCGGGAATCTTCCCAGCCGCACGCCGCTCTGGAGTGGCCAGCCAGGCGGCGGGCAGATAAAGCCGCCAAGCCAGGGGACAACTGGCGGTGCAGGTGCTCCAATGCAGACTGACGGCGACCTGACAATTGGCGATTTTACCCAAGGCCCCGCAATACTGCCGCGCCACACCCACAGAAGCGTCTCCCGCCTTGGGAAAGGCGGTCTCATCAATCATCCAAACTTCGGGTTCCGCCAGCACATCAACCACCTTTTCCGCCAGTCGTTTTTGAATCTGTTCCACCGCCCACGGACTTTGACCGACAAATTGGCGCAGCGATTGAACATCCGCCCCACCCATTCGCTCCGCCAGCGGCTCAATGGATTTGCGCCCGCCCTCCATCAGCAGACCCTGCAAGTATATCTTCGCCCAGTGGTGGCGTTCACTTCGACCGAGCGAAGCAGTCACATCAGCCAGGAAATGGTCCAGTCGCTCATCCAGGGCGGCAGCTTCTTGGGAAGTCACGCCCCCAAATTAACGGAATCGAAAATGGATGTCAATATACTTAACCTAGTATTATTAGAAAGGTGTATGACTTGGTCAAGTCGCGAAGCAACCGGACATGGTTTTTATGCAATTTAACCAACTCTTTGTCGGAAGTTCCCACCTTCCGGACAGAATTGCCCCGGATTTTCACCGACTTTGCCGTTTTGCCGGGGGAATTGACCATGTCCGGCGCCAAAAAGGTTAAGAATTCATGAAACGCTTCAAACTCGGCTTCGGAAACAAGACGGTCCTTGAGCAAATCGCCATTTGCCGGCGTGTGGCCGCGGGCATCGCCAAATTGCCTGCGGCGCATCGGAGATTCATGACCGGCCAGCTGGTTGCGGACAGCGTGGCGGAGGCAGCCGAAGCCCACGCAGAGGCGGAGGCCTTGAAAACCTCCTTGAAGGCCGCATTGGTAAAACGGGCAACGAAGGTGCGCGCCATGCGCGATTGCACCAACAGCGCGGCCAGCGCCCTGACGGCCGCCACCATGGGCGATCCGGCGGCGCTGCTCGCGGCGGGGCTGGGGATTGTGAAGGAAAAGCAGCCGGTGGGCATGCCGGGCACGCCCTCCCGGTTGCGCGTCGTCCTGACTGATTTTGAAGGCCGGGTGCGGCTGCGCTGGAAACGGCCCGTGCGCCGCTGCACCTTCTTGGTGGAGATGACCACCGACCGCGCGGCGCGGACCGGCTGGAAGCAGGTCACCATCTGCGTCAAACAAACCTGTGACGTGACCGGACTGGCGAGCGGGCGGAAATACTGGTTCCGGGTGGCGGCCAGCAATGCCCACGGCCAGGGTCCCTGGAGCCAGCCCGTCAGCGCGCGCGTGAAATGATTTGCCGCAATAGAACACAAAGAACACAAAGGTTTTGACATGAGTTGCACGAATTGGCGTGAACGAAACCGAAACCCTGAAAGGGTGAAAGATATTAGCCCAGGGTTTGAGCGCAGCGAATACCCTGGGAAAACGTCCCACAAAATAATTCTCCCTCTCCTCGCCGAACGAGGAGAGGGCCGGGGTGAGGAGTAAAATATCAAGCGGAAAGAAATACTGGGTTGTTTATACGTTGGATGAAACCGCAGAGGCATACCTTGATGCCAATCGCTTTTTTCAACGCCATGCGGTGATTGTTGGGAGCACTGGTTCTGGCAAATCTTGGACGACTGCGCGACTGCTTGAGCAGGTGGCGCTGTTAAAAAATGCCAACGCAGTCTTGTTCGACATTCATGGGGAGTATCGAACCATCATTGGTGACGGCATCCGCCATCTCCGAATTGCAGTGCCGACAGACCTTGACCAAGGCAAAGAGCTAAAGGATGGAGTCATTTTCTTACCCTATTGGTTGTTGGCTTATGAAGACATGACCACAATGCTCGTTGATCGCAGTGATGCGAACGCCCCAAATCAAGCGATGGTGCTGTCCTCAAGCGTGACTGCGGCAAAGCAGGCGTATCTGACCGCAGGGAAACATGACGAGTTCCTGAAAAACTTCACAGTTGATAGCCCTGTTCCATACAGCATCGAAGAAGTTCTGAACAAAATCCGTGAACTGAACGAGGCGCGTCAAGAAGGAGCAAAGGCGGGAACGACCAAGGCGGGAGATTTTAACGGCAAATTGAGTCGCCTGATTGCTAGATTGGAAAACAAGGTCAGCGACAGGCGGCTCGGCTTCATGATGGCTGCGCCAAAATCCGCTCAAGAATTTGGTTGGTTGCCGGCACTCGCAAAAGCGTTGATGGCTGGAAGCCGCGATCAATGCGATAAGAAAGGTGGCGTAAAAATCATAGACTTTTCCGAAGTCCCTTCGGACGTGCTTCCGTTGATTGTTGGTCGAATCGCTAGCCTCATTTTCTCGGTTCAGCAGTGGACGGCAAAAGCAGACCGGCACCCAATCGCGTTGATTTGCGACGAAGCCCATCTTTATATTCCGAACCGAAATGAAGCTGGAAGCGTAGCCGATGCCGCCCTTCATTATTTTGAAAGGATAGCCAAAGAAGGACGCAAATACGGCGTCGGCCTCGTTGTTATCAGCCAACGGCCAGCCGAAATGAACAGAACTGTTCTGAGTCAATGCAACAACTTCATTGCGCTGCGATTGACAAATGCCGAAGACCAAAGTGTTGTCCGGCGTTTACTGCCGGACAGTCTTGGTGGATTCACCGATTTGCTGCCTGTTCTCGATACTGGTGAAGCACTTGTGGTTGGTGATGCGAGCCTGTTACCGAGTCGCATAAGAATTACCGAGCCAACGAATCGCCCGGACAGTGGCACTGTAAATTTCTGGGATGAATGGGCGAGAGATGAAAAACGCGAAGATATTGAAAAGGCTGTGGCAGCTTGGAGGCGTCAAAGCCTCAAGATCGCCAACTTGATTATCAGCGACTTGCGCATCTTGAGGTTGCAGGGGTTCAAAGCGCGAAATGGGGTTCGGAGAATTCTCACCCCGGCCCTCTCCTCGTTTGGCGAGGAGAGGGAGAATTATTTTGTGGGACGTTTTCCCGGCGTAGGTGCTGACGCACCAACACCGGGCTAATTTCCGTAGCGCCTTCAGCGCATTTGAATTCGCGGCTGTCCGAGACGCCGAATTTTGGCGCGATTCGCGTGGCGATGTAGTCCAGCGCGGCTTCGTCGGCAGCCAGCCAGTCCACAACGTGGCAACACCGCTCGTCAGAGACGGGTTTCATCCGGGCTTTTTGGGTTGCACCCGATAAGGTGGCGACTCCTCATGCAACGCTCCCGCTCCCGCCGCCGGCCCGGATGCGCGCAGGGCCAGCGCGCGCGCGCATGGCGTCCAGCATGGCCAGCTTTTCCTCGATGGGCCGGGCCGCGAGCCGTTGCCGGAACGCGCGCTTGCTTTGCAGGATTTTGGCCAGGTCGAAGGTCATGGCGTGTCGCTCAAGAATTGTTGCTCAAAGCGTTTCCACGCTTCGGTCAATCCGTGACGGGAAACGATGTCTTGAAACCGCGCGGCGTCGAGCGATCCGGTTTCGATGATCTGCGCGATGGTTTGCTGGATGTTCATTCGGTGTTGAAGCCCGGCCTTGGGCAGCTTAATTGGCGCTGGCGATCAAATCCAAGAGTTTTTTCAAATCTTTCCGCGAGGGTTTATGGCCGGAGAGCGTGCGGAAGAAGGCGGGGAGTTTGGCGAGCAGTTCCTCATTTTCCATGACGTGGCCGGGGATGCGCCCGGCGTCCACGGCGGCGTAATCGTGGAATTTGTGCCAGTCGTCCGAGCCGGGCTTGAGGCCGAGTTGTTTGGCCCATTTGCGGAGGGTTTCCTCGTCGCGCGGCGGCGGGAGGACTTCGCGCTCGATTTTGCTCCAGTTGCTGGGGTCGTGGCCGTGCTCCAGGCAGAATTCGCGCAGGCCGAGGCGTTTGCGCGCCCTCAATTCTTTGATGAAGGTTCCAAACATGGTTTTGTGCTTTGTGGTAAAGTAATTACCACGAAGACAAATGCCGGTCAAGGAGGACTTTTTGTGTGGGGCAAGGCCAAGGCCCGTGGCGCCAGCCCGTCAGGTCCAGGCCGCAAGAATCTTCTCCGCCTGCACGACTTGTTCCGCCGAGCCGGTGAAACTGTATTTGTATTTTCCGGCCCGGTTGATGACATGGACCTGGATGGTATCCAGGCCGCTGTTCTTCATCCGCAAGCGGAGTTGTTTGTAAACTTCCTTGACGCTGTGTAATTGGAGGCTGTTGCTCATGCTCAAGCTTCAGCGCGCATCGGCCACATGGCAACGTTAATCGCCGGTTATTTTGGGAGGCGCCGGACCTTCAAGCCCAAAGCCCGCAAGGGTGAACTGCATCCTTCCGCCCAAACTCGCCGGGTTGAAACCTGTTTTTCGTTGTCGGTTTGACTGGCATCGGCTATCTCTTGCGCATGAAGCAACAAAAGATGGTTACTCCCGAACGCATCATGCAGATGGCCTGGGGTTACGCGCCGCCCCTCATCATCGCTGCCGCCCTGAAGCACGGCCTGTTCGACGCCCTGCATCCGTCGCCCCAGACCGCCGCCCAGCTTGCCCGGAAGACGCGCATGACCGAACGCGGGGCGACGGCCATCTTGAATGCGCTGGTCGGTCTGCAATTGCTCGCGCGCCAGGGCGGCCGCTATGTGCTCGCGCCGGAAAGCGCGGCGTTTCTGGTTTCGACCCTGCCCGCTTACCATGGCGAGATTTTCCGCCACATGACGGAGCAATTGATTCCGAAGTGGCTGCAACTCGGCACTGTCGTCCGCACCGGCAAACCCGCCATGGCGGCGAATGACAAGCAGGACGGCGCCAAGTTTTTTGCTCAATTCGTCGAGTCACTGTTTCCGTTGAGCTACCCGGCGGCCAGCGCCCTCGGCGAGCATCTGCAAATCTCGAAGGCCCGCGATTCCGTGAACGTGCTGGACATCGCTGCCGGCTCGGGCGTTTGGGGCATCGCCCTGGCCAAGCAATCGCCACACGTGAAACTTGCCGCGGTGGACTGGCCGGACGTGCTCAAGGTGACCGAACGCGTGGCCCGCCGGCACGGCGTTGGCAACCGGCTCACCAAATTGCCGGGCGACCTGCTGAAGGTGAACTATGGCAAGGGCCATCACATCGCCACGCTGGGCCACATCCTCCACAGCGAAGGCCGCGACCGGAGCCGCAAGCTGCTGAAGAAGACTTTCGACGCGCTGTCGCCCGGCGGCACGATCGCCATTGCGGAATTCATGGTGGACGACGACCGCACCGGCCCGCCGATGGGCCTGCTGTTCGCCGTCAACATGCTCGTCAACACCCGCGCCGGCGACACCTACAGTTTCAAGGAAATGAGCGGCTGGCTCCGCGAAGCCGGTTTCCGCAATCCACGTCTGCTGGAAGTCCCCTCCGTCTCCCCGCTGGTGCTGGCGAACAAGCCTTGATGGATTGCGCACCCAGGCAATCCTCCGGCTGTCAGGGTTTCAGAAAATCGGGGCGGGCGTAGAACGGGGGCTTTTGCTTGACCAGGTTGCGCAGGGACTGGTCGTCGGCCATCATCACGGCGGGCACGCATTCCATCTCCACCGGGGTGAGCGCCTTGGCCATCACCCCGACCTCGTGCAGGAGGCTTTTGTCCTCCGGGTCTTCCATCAGGAGGTTGATTTCGTAAGTTTCACCGCCTGCCGGCAGTGGCGGGCCGGGTTTCTTGCGGAAAATCCAGGCCGCCCGCACCTTGGGCTGCCGGCCCAGGAAATCGCGGAGGGGTGCCAGATGTTTCTCCAATTCTCCGGCGGGTTCGATGACGATCCGGTGGGTTGGCTGGTCGCCGTATTTGGGTTCTGGCCGGGAGAGAAGGATTTCCACCATGTCGGGGTCGAGATGATACTGGCATTCCGTCAGGCCCAGATTGATCCAGAGATGGACGTCGAAGCTGCTCACGAATTTCAGCAGTTGGTAGCCGGGCGCGGAGACGATGGTCATCTCGCGCGGGGAAAGTTTCAATTTGGTGAAAGCCTCCTGCGCGCGGGCTGCCGACGTGAAGAGCCCGATGTAGGAATCGTCCGGCCCTTTGAAGACGCAAACCTCGGGATTCGTGCCCGGTGGCGCGACCAGATCGCTGCCATCCAGTTCGGGATGATTTTTGACGATGATCCAGAGCGGCGCGGCGGCAAGGGGAGTGTAGAAGCTCCAGAGCGGGGTGTTCCGATCCGCCAGCAGCGTGCGGAGCTTCGTTTCCAGGGTGTTCACCGGTGTGAAGGTTGTCATGTCCGTGCCCATTCGTGGTCAACGCTCCAGTTTCTTGAACCGGTTCTTCACTTTCTTGAGCTGGAAGTCGAGTGAGCAGAGCTTTTCCAGTTCGCCGTGCGGGTTCTTTGTTCTGTCAACGCTCACGATGACGGATTTTCAGCTTTTCCTCCCACAAGTCAACTCCTTCGCCATGATGAAATCGTCCATGACGAACCCGCCACCGATGTCCGTGACGACAGATTCGGCGATCATGAAACCGTTTCTCTGGTAGGCGGCGATGGCTTTGGTGTTGCGCTTGTTCACGGAAAGAATCAGCCGTTGCGCGCCGAGCTTGCGGGCTTCGGTTTCGCAGTGTTGCAACAACCGGCTGCCAAGTCCGCGGCCATGGCAACCCGGCAGCAGGTAAAGCTTGTGCAGCTTGAAAACACCAGCCTGTTCCGTCGGGCCGGAGGACGTGAAACCGACAAATTCATCGCCGATGAGCAGGCGGTCATAGCGGATTCCCTGCGATTGAATCTCGTCGCGCATCGTGTCCAGCGCATACATCCGCGCCAGCATGTAATCAATCTGTTCGGACGAGATGATGCCCGGATAACATGCCCTCCAGATAATGCCGGCTAGTTCCGCGAGCGCCGGCAGATGCCGCTCGTCCGCGGGAAGAATTTCGACTGGCTCCAATGGCTGCGGGCTTCTCATGTGGTTCGCGCGGGCATTTTCAACACCCGCCGGAGCTGCGCCGCCGTCCACAGGACGCCCGCTCCGAACGCCGCCAACAGCAGCCTGAACAATCCGGCCCACCCAACCGTCGGCGTGGGAAATCAAACCGCACGCTGCCGCCAGCGTGTTCGCTTTTGATCTCCCGAGACGAATCGCCGGTCATGCGCTATCAGTCCGGATTTTCTGCCGGAATCACGGGTATTCCGCCAGCACCCGGTAGAACATGCAGCCGACGCTGCTCAAATTGCGCAGGTCGGTGAACGTGACGACGCCGCCGGTGCCGGGGATGCCGTCGCGCAAGACCGTCCAGTTCTCGTTCAGGCTCGCGGCCCATTCAACACGATAGTTCCTGCCGACGACGGTATTGAAGGAGATTTGCGGCGGACTGGACGAGGACGTGAACAGGGTGTTGAAGGTGGAATTGGTGTTCAGCGGGTTAAGCCCGGCCAGATAGTCCTGCCACACTGCCAGGCCGTTGTTGTTCGGGTCCAGCAATTCCGCGTTGGTGAAATTGTTCGTGAAGCCGTAACTGATCAGCCACGGGATTGGCGTTCCATAGGGTGGCGGCGCGCCATAAACGGTGATGAAGCCGGAGGCGTTGGTCAACGTAAAGCCGTAAAAGTTCGTGCCGATGGTGTTGGTGTAAATCGAATTGTCCACGGTCAACAGGCTGAACGCGTTGCTGGCGGAGATGGGATCGCGGAACGAAAACGTCAGGAGCTTGCCAAAGGCCGCAAAGGGGATGCTCTCGGTCAGGTTGGAAGGATCGGGAGCGCTCAAGAGCGCCCATTGGCCGCCCGCGCCGTCGTTGGTTTGTGTCATCGCCCAGCCGTCGAGGATTTCGCCGGAGTTCGTGGAATCCACATTCAAGGTGACCGGCCAGTTGGCGCGATAATGCAGGCGCAACTGGCGGATGTATCGCGGCGCGTAAGTGGAGCGCAGCGTGATGCCCGCCGGATGCACGTCGGCATCCGAAATCAGGCGCAGCGATCCGCCCAGGATGTTGCCCGCGTAGGCGCCGGGCAGAAACGGGGAAATGATGAAGTTGGTGGTAAAGATAGTTTTATTTGTGAATACGGCCACGCCATTGTTGGTCAGGGGGATTCCGTTCGTGTCCAGGACAGGAATGTTGGTGATGCTGGTGTTAATCGGATTGGGCGGCGAAACCGCCGTGAAACCCTGGTAGCTGATTTGGAACGACGGCATGAATGAATTCGTGCCGCGGTTGAGCGTCGCCCAGCGCAACGTGTATTGGCTGCTAAGGTCCTTGCCGACCAGGGCGAAATTCAGGTCCAAGTCCGCGAGATCGGTCGCCGTATAATACCGCCCCAGCGTTGCAGTCGTGATGGTTTGGAGCGGGGCGGGATTCAGTTCGTCACCGAAGCCGACGGCGTAAACTTGCACCGTGGCGTTGGTCTTGGTGGCCGCCGCGACGACCCCGTTGACAGTGTTGGTGCTGGAGTTGTCGTTGCCATCGGACATCAACACGATGTAGTGGATTTCATCGCTGTTGGCCGCCCCCAAAGCATTGATCGCCAGGCCCAGCGCATCCCAGGCGCGGGAGCCGGCGGGGAAGTTCTGGACATAATTGGTCCAGATGCCGGCAATGGCCGTGTTCAAGAGGTTCTTGTCGGTGGTCAACCCGATGACCTGAAGCGGCGCTTCGTCGTCCCGGTGAAATTCGTAAACGCCGATTTGAGAGTCGGCCGGTTGCTGGTTGACGAAATCCTGGGCGGCGGCGACCTCGGCGACCACGCCGGCGGGCAGGCCGTTGCTGGCGACACCATACTCCGGCGACGCGATGCTGTCGCTGAAGTCCAGCACCAAATAGCCCTTGAGCACCTTCGAATCTTGAGTGCCCACACGCTGAAGAATGACGGCGGTTTCCGACGGGCTGACCGGAACGCCATCCTCAAAAGCCGCCGGCTGCATCAACGGAGGTGACACGACCACGGCGTGACTGGTCAGTGGATCTTCGCTGTCGCGCAGTGAAAATGTGAACTCCAACAGATACGGCGACGAATAGTTGGTCGTCAGACCGGTAATGGCCAGGCCGGTAATAGTCAGGTTGTTGATGGTTAATTGCAGGATCGCACTGCCGGCGCCCCAGGCATTGGCGGCAAAGATCGGAATGCTGTAAGCGCCGGCGTAAAGCGGCGTGCCGGTGATGTCACCCGTATTGGTGTTGATCGTGAGTCCCGTCGGCAGGTTCTCGGCCCAGAACATCGTCGGCGAATTGTTCGCCTTGATGGTGAAAAGGAAATCGGTCTGGTTTTCCGTGCCGGTGGCGGTCAGCGAATTGGTAATGACCGGCACGGCGTTGGTGAGATTCAAAGCAAGCGTCTTGCTGCCGGAACCATAGGCATTCATCGCTCCAATCGTGACAGCAAACGACCCGCTGACCAGCGGCACGCCCGAGATGACGCCGCTGGTTGCATTGCAATTCAAGCCGTCGGGCAGGGGGGCGGCACTGAACGAAGCGGGGTTGTTGTTGGCCGTGATGGTGTAGCTTAACGATTGCCCCTGTTTGCCATTTTTTACCGACGCACTGGTGATCACCGGCGCGCCGGAAGCCAAAACCAAATTCAGCGTCTTGCTGTCGGCGCCATAGGCATTGGTCGTGCCGATGGTGATCGCGAACGACCCGCTGTCCTGTGGCACGCCGGAAATCACACCGCTGGTCGTGTCCACGACCAACCCGTCCGGCAACGGTGCGGCGCTGAACGCCGCCGGAAAGTTGGTGGCCGTGATGGTGTAAGTGAACGCACGTCCCTGGGTGCCGGCCGCGTTCGTCGCACTCGTGATGACCGGTGGGAACGTTTGCACCACCAAGGTCGCGACCAGGCTCGTCGCCGCACCGAAGACATTGGTCACCACAATGTCGTAGTCACCCGCGTCGCCTGGCATCAAATTGCCCAGGCTAAGATTGGTCGTGGCGCTTCCCAGGATCCGGCCGTCGTCCGTCAGGTTTGTTCCACCCAGCCGCCATTGAAACTGGAGCGGCGACGTGCCGCCAACCGTCACGCTGAACTCCGCGTTGCTTCCGGCGGTGCTGGTCATGCCCGCCGGCTGGGTGAGAATCGTCGGATGGACGCCCACGATGAGCTGGACGGTCGGGCTGGACGCGGATTGCTGCTGGATGCCGGAAGTGTAATTGACCGTGACATAATAATAACCGGCGGCGTTGGTTTTGACATTCTTTATCACCAGAGACGCCGTGCTGCCCACAACGGTGAAGTTCAGATTGTTGGTGGACATGAACCATTGATAACCCGTGATGGTTTCTCCTCCGGTCGCGGTGACCACCGCCGCAAAGGTGATATTCTGGCCGGCCGTCACGGTTTGGTCCCCCGGTTGGACATTCACGACTACAATGGCATTAGAGCGCTCAATCAGCAGCAATACAATTAAGAATGCCAACCCGACTGCAATTCTGAGTTGTGGTTTCATAGGATGAATGGCTGACAGCGATTATAGCTTGAGGAGGATTAAAGTGGGATTAAGGTGACGGCTGTCCTTACGGCATGATTTTGTTTCGGGACAGACGACGCCTTCATCGCAACAGTGGACACAAAAAGATGCTACCAAATACCCGAGCCGGCCGGCAAGAAATTATTTTGGCGGTTGCACTCGCCAGCAGGTTAAGAGCCGATTCAAGTGACGACCGGGCTGATTGCCGGGCCGGCAGCGTTGGTGAACCGGTTTCGTCGAAAAATTCCGCCGCCCGCCATCGCGGGTGATCTCTGCCAACCGGCCCGTCCGGGGGCCAATCTACAAGCCCAGTTTCCCAAACCGGCTCTTCACTTCCTTGAAATGGAAGTCGAGCGAGCAGAGTTTTTCCAGTTCGCCTGTCTTGAAATGTTTGGCGACCTCGGGGTCGGCTTTGAGCTGCTTCGAGGAAATCGGCGTCGTCGCGGCCGGCGTGCTTGACCTCCCAGGTCTTCATCGCGGCGTCCTGGACCAGTTCGTAGGCGGCCTCGCGCGTCAGGCCTTTTTTGATGAGCGCCAGCAGGACGGTCTGCGAATTCCACATGCCGAGGGACAGGCCGAGGTTGCGTCTTCATGTTCTCCGGATAGACGGCCAGGCCGTCCATCAGCCGGGTGAGCAGGCCGAACATGTAATCGAGCAGCGTGCAGGAATCGGGGAAGATGATGCGCTCGACGCGACTGAGTGCTGAAATGTCGCGCTCGTGCCAGAGGGCGACGTTTTCGAGGGCGGCGACGGCGTTGCCGCGCAGGACGCGGGCGAGGCCGGTGAGCCGCTCCCAGGTGATGGGATTGCGCTTGTGCGGCATGGCGCTGGAGCCTTTCTGGCCCTTGGTGAACGGCTCCTCGGCTTCGAGCACTTCGGTGCGCTGGAGATGGCGGAACTCGACGGCCCAGCGTTCGATGCTCGCGCCGACGAGCGCCAGCGTGGTCATGAATTCGGCATGGATGTCGCGCTGGACGACCTGCGTGGCGATGGGCGCGGGTTGCAGGCCGAGTTTCTTGCAGACGAAAGCCTCGATGTCCGGCGACAAATGGGCGTTGGTGCCGACGGCGCCGGAAAGCTTGCCGACGGCAACGACCTTGCGGGCGCGTTCGAGACGTTCCAGCGCGCGGCCAAATTCATCGTGCATCAGCGCAAGCTTGAGGCCGAACGTGGTCGGTTCGCCGTGGATGCCGTGGCTGCGGCCGATGCACGGCGTCATCTGATGCTCCTTCGCGCGCCGGGCGATGACGGGCAGCAGCTTCTTCACGTCGGCGATGAGAATGTCCGCGCTCTGGACCATCTGGACGGCGAAGGCCGTGTCCACGATGTCGCTGCTGACGTGAGGCCGAAATGAAACCAGCGGCTGGCGTTGTCATTGATCTTTTCGGCGACGGCGGTGGTGAAGCCGATGACGTCGTGGTTGAGTGTCTTTTCCAATTCCTTCTGGCGGGCGGCGAGGCCGGGCAGGTCGGCGAGCCATTGGTCCGCGCCGGCCTTCATTTTGGCGAAATCGGCCTTCGGCACGATGCCTTCGGCGGCAAGCGCTTCGCTGGCGAGCAATTCGATTTGCAGCCAGAGGCGGAGCTTGTTTTCGTCCGTCCAGATGGCCCGCATCTCCGGGCGGGAATAGCGAGTAATCATGGCGGCAGATTAGGAAGTCGCGCTTCGGGAGTCGAGAATCTAGTGGCGGCGCAATCGCTGTCATTCGGGCTTGACAGCGGACGGTTTGCGGGTGAAATCGCAGGGAGAATTGATGCCACGGCTGAATAACAACCTGCAGGCGCTCGAAGCCGCCCGCCGCGCAATGAAGCAACTCGCCGCGCGCGAGCGCCAGCAGCGGATTGCGGCGTATCGCCAATACCTGAAGACGAGGCCGGCCGTCCCGACGGCGCCGCCGCGGGTGCTGGCCGACGGCGATTCGTGGTTTGATTACCCGAAAATCCTGCTCACCGGCGGCGCGGTGATTGACCATTTGGAGGACATTTCCGGTGTGAAAATTCTGAACACGGCGCACTACGGCGATTCGGTTCAGGAACTTCTCGGCGTGGAAAAACGGCGGCGGATTGAGTCGCTGCTGAAGGACCCCGGCTTTGACGTCCTGCTGTTTTCCGGCGGCGGCAACGATGTCGTCGGCGACCAATTCTGCCTTTGGCTCAAACCAAACACCGGTGGCGACGCGGAATCTGCCGTGGACACCGTGCGGTTGCAGGAGATCCTGGGCATCGTCGAGGGTGGTTATCGCGACCTGATTGGCATCCGCGACCGCTGCGCGCCGGATTGCTGGATTGTCACGCACGCCTACGATTTTCCGCAGGCGAGCAAGAAGGGCGTTTGCGGCGTCGGCCCGTGGCTCAAGCCGTCGCTCGACTATCGCGGCTGGAAGGACGCCGCCGGCCAGTTTGCCATCGCGAAGATGGTTCTATCCAAATTCAACAAATTGCTGGTCGCATTGGAGAGGGAGCAGGCGTCGGCGGGCAAAAACTTTCTGCACGTCCGCACACAGGGCACGCTCAATCCGCGCACCGACTGGGCGAATGAAATCCATCCGAACGCCGCGGGCTTCACAAAAATCGCCTGGGCGTTTTCCATGGCGTTGAACCTGATCAACAGCGCTTTCCCGAAGTCTCCGTGACGGCGTGTCAGCGGGCTGTCATTTTCTTCCGCGCCTTTTCGAGAATTTCCCGTTCCCGCGCGGTGAGGCTGTGAATGCCGTGCGCGGAAATTTTTTCAAGGATGGGGTCCACCTCGCTGGACAAAAATTCGTCGGTGGACAGATTTTCCTCGCTCCCGGCCGGGGAGCGCCAGGGGGAGCGTTTGCCCGCCTGCGAGGCGACCAGTTCGCGCGGCGCGGGCCGGCGGGCGGGAAACTTCCACCGCGGCCACTCGCCTTGAATGAACCAACGCACGTAGAATCCGCCTGTCAGGATGCCGCCGAGGTGCGCGGCGTTGGCGATGCCGCTCTGGAGAAACAGTATGCCGAGAAACGCCATTCCGAGGCTGACGGCGAGCAACATTTTGCCCGTCATGGAAACCGGGAGGAAGTAAATGAACAGGGTGAACCGCTCCGTCCAGTGGAGGATGGCAAAAGCGGCGACCAACCCATACGCGCCCGCCGAGGCGCCGACTACCGGGCCGTCGAAGGAGGGAATCCAAGACGCGAACAGCATCTGCACCAGCCCGCCGAGAATCCCGCTCGACAAATAAAGCGTCAGAAAATGGCGCCGGCCCAGCGCCGTCTCCACCGGCCGGCCAAAGAAAAATATGGCGAGCGAATTGAAGAGGATGTGCGTCCAATGGACGGTGGAATGCATGAATTGAAACGTCAGCAACTGCCAGACGAAACCGTGTTTCAAGCCATCCAGGCTCAACGCAAAATAATTGTCCTGAATTTCCAGGCCGGTCGGGGAATGGGAGGCCAGCAATTGCACGACCCAGACCGCCGCGTTGACGATCAGCAACGCGATGGTAAGCGACACGCGCGGCTCGCGGTAAGCGGGTTCGCGCATATAATCACGATCTTCAAGCATGGCTTGGCAAATTAACCGCGAGTTGGACGCTTTTCAACCGCGTTTCGTTCAGAAACCGCCCGCCGCCACCAGAACATCCATTCACGCCCGCTGCGGTTGGGATAGGAACGCGGCATCCAGTCGTCGATCAGTTCGAAATGCGGCGAAAACCGGCGCGACAATTCTTCGCGCGTCACGGGAAACGGCGGGCCTTCGCTGTCCTCGACAATCAGGTAATTGACCGCCAGATATTGCCCGTCCGGCTTCAGCCAGCGGCGCAGGGCACGGACGTATTCGTCGCGCTCCTGCGGTTGGATGGCGCAGAACAGCGTGTGTTCAAAAATCCAGTCGAATAATTGCGGCGGGTCGTCATGCAGAAAATCGGCGAGATGGAATTTCGCAGTGAGTCCGACGGACTTGGTTTTCTCCACGGCGAGTTGGATGGCGCTGGGCGCAATATCAAACCCGCACGCCTCAAAGCCGGCGCGCGCAAATTCACGAACATCGTGGCCGGTGCCGCAACCGGGAACACAGACCGTTCCGCGCGGCAATTCCGGGTGCGCCGCCAGAAAATCCACCAGGCCGGGCGAGGGCGCGCTGTTGTCCCAGCGCGTGTCGCCGGCTTGATAGCGTTGTTCCCAATAGTTCGCGGCTCATTGCCTTGCAGTTGAACGAAACGTGAAACGTGATGCGTGAATTTTCCTGTCCGGTTTCACGCATCACGCATCACGTTTCACGTTTGTATTTGCCCGTCCACCAGTTGAACCGTCCGTTCGGCGTGGGCCGCCACCTTGGCGTCATGCGTGGCAATGGCCAGCGTCATGTGCTTTTCGGCGCGCAGCGCTTTCAGCAGTTCGATGATTTCGCCGCCAGTGTGCGAATCCAGGTTGCCGGTCGGCTCGTCGGCCAGCAGCAGTTCCGGCTCGTTGATGAGCGCGCGGGCGATGGCGACGCGCTGCTGTTCGCCGCCGGAAAGCTCGAACGGCTTGTGCTCAATGCGGTCCTGCAGGCCGACGCGCGCGAGCAGTTCGCTTCCGCGCTGCACGGCGGTGACCGCGGAAATGCGCGCGACGCGGGCGGGCAGGCAGACATTTTCCAGCGCGGTCAGTTCGGGCAAGAGATGATACGCCTGAAAAACAAAACCGACGCGGCGGTTGCGGAAGTGGGTCAGTTTGGCTTTCGGAAAATTTCGCGAGGTTCTGGCCGTCGAAATGAATTTCGCCCGCGTTGGCGAATCCAGCCCGCCGATGAGATGGAGCAGGGTGCTTTTGCCCGCGCCGGACGCGCCGCGCAGGGCGAGGAATTCGCCGCGCGCCACGTCGAGGTCCACGCCGCGCAGCACCTCGAGGGTGCGCCGGCCCATCGCGTAACTTTTGGAAAGCCCGCGGGCGGAAAGGAGCGGTTCACTCATGAGCAGCCTCCTTTTGCGAAATGGAAAAGATCCAACCTCCAACATCCAACCCCCAACATCCATTGCTCCGGCGCGCGAAAGTTCATTGGTTGTTTGATGTTGGATGTTGGATGTTCCCAATTCTATTCATAACGCAGCGCCTCCACGGGTTTCAAGCGGCCGGCGCGGAATGCCGGGATGACGCCGCCGAGAATGCAAATGACAAATGAGCTGGCGCAAATCACCGCGATGTCGCGCGGCGCGAGGATGGCCGGCAGTTCGCCGAAGCCGTAGATGGACGCGGGGAACAGTTCCCAGCCCGTCGCCCGGCGCATGAATTCCAGAAATTCGTTGCGATAGGCGATGGCCAGCACGCCGAGGCCGTAGCCGGCCAGCGACGCCGAGCACGCCGATGATGGCGCTCTGGCTCAAAAATATGCCGGAGATTTGCAGGTTGGTCGCGCCGAGCGCCTTGAGCATTCCGATTTCGCGCGTCTTCTGGACGACGAAGGTGATTTGCGCGCTCAAGATGCAGAGCGCGGCGACCAGCACGATGAAGAACAGCAGGTAAAACATGACGTTTTTCTCCACCATCCAGCGCGCCGAGAATCGCCGAGTTGTCCTCCGTCCAGGTCGTGATGGCGTAATTCAGGCCCAGTC
Source organism: uncultured Verrucomicrobiae bacterium (assembly GCA_963764035.1). Lineage (GTDB taxonomy): Bacteria > Verrucomicrobiota > Verrucomicrobiia > Limisphaerales > UBA11358 > UBA11358. Next base: position 31,252 of record CAVXQV010000005.1, on the reverse strand, counting down.
GGGTGTCGAGTTCGCTGCCTTACGGACGATTGCCTGATACGGATCGTGCAGCATCACCATCAGCCCGTGGACGCTGTCGTCGAGATCGTAGAGGTCCTGCGCGTTTTCGAGCGAGACGACGATGACATTTGCGTCGTAATCAAAATAGCCCACGTTGAAAATGCCGGTCACGGTGTAATCGCCGGGCAAAATGGCTTCCTCATTCGTCTTTCCATAATTCTCCCGCATTTTCTTCAAGTCGTTTGGCGAAGAAATGGCCACGCGGTCGCCGACGGTGAGCTTCATGCTGCTGGCAAAATCGCTGCCGACCATCACGCTGCGGCCGCTCAAAGCGACGGCCAGGTTTGTTTCACCATCAATGATCCTTTGGGGCAGCACGCTCACGGAGCCTTCCGTGTTCACGTCCACGCCGCGCAGCCACGGCGCGGCGGTGAGCTGCGATTGGGTGTTGGTGTCCGCCGGTTCCGTTTCCACGAGCACCTGGCCGAGCACGAACGGCGAGACGCCGCGCACGTTTTTGTTCGACGAGACCAGGCGCATGACGTCCGCGTAATTTCCCATCGGCTTGGTCCGGCCCGTCTGGTCGAGCGCGAAGATTTTCAGGTGCGCGTTAAAGCCGAGGATTTTCTCGCGCAAATCGTGGTCGAAGCCGCTCATGACGCTGATGACGATGATGAGCACGGCCACGCCGAGCGCGACGCCGAGGACGGAGATGAGCGTGATGATGGAAACAAACGTCCGTTTGGGCCGCAGATAACGCAGCGCCAGGAGCAGCTCAAACGGCAGTTTCGACATGGACGGAGTGTAAGGCGTGAACCGTGAAACGTGAATTCATTTCTGGCGTTTGGAGCCAAACGGATTCCCCTTTTGCGACGCTTCGGAAATGCGCGGCAGAAAAAACTGGCTCAAGCACAGGTAAATCCAGCCCAGCACGAAATGCGCCGCAAACAGAAATGCGAACGAAACCAGATCGAGCAGGCCGGCGCCGTAAAACAGAATGCCCGCCGCCATCAACAGCGCGCCCGGCAGGACCGCCGCGCCGGACAATTTCCAGCACGCGCGCAGATTCAGATCGCGGTTGGCAAAAAAGGCGAGCAGCCGGACCGGCAGAAAATAAACCGTGGCCAGCAGCCACCAACTGGCGAGGAGCGCCGGCATCACGACGATGAAGGCGAGGAACAAGATTTCCGCCGCCCACGCGCCCCAGAGCGGTTCGAGTTCCGTGCGGTTGAAAGATCCCACCCGGTCCGGTGGATAGTAGAATTCCGTATAGCCGAGCAGGGAAAAGACGCGGATGGAATCCGCGCCGAATTCAACCTGGATGTCGGCGGTCGAGTGGATCTGGCCGGAATGGTCTAGGTCCACATTGAACGCCAGGATACTTTTTTCGGCGAGCAGTTGGGGGGAGCTGCCGCGCCAGTCCAGCCGGCCGGATCGGATTTCGCCCGCGCCGGGCAGCTTTTGAATGGCCTCGCTCACGGCCGGGAAACAGCCGGCGTCCAAAAACCAGACCACCGAGGCGGCGGCGAGGACGGCGATGACGAATTGAACGACCAGGAGCCGGCTGAACGTTGTGCGCGCGAAGGCCGCGACGCCGCGCGGCGTCAGTGGTTCCCAGGCAAAGGCAGGTCCGGCAGGTTCACTCATTCAGCCGTGGATTTTATCCGCAGAGGACGCGGATTTCACAGATTTTATTTCAATCCGCGGCAATCTGCGAAATGTGCGGAAGCTGATTCAGCTTTTCGTTTCCGCCGGCGGCGCCGAGGGCGGATTTTGAGCCGGCGGGGGCGCGTGGACGACCGGCACGGGATAGCGCAGCTTCATCACGTCGTCCACCGTCACTTCAACGAAATATGTCCCGGCCGCCTTGAATTCCACCTGGCCGAAGACCATCACGTTGGTTGCGTGCAGCGCCGGGTCGCGCAGCTCGAATTTCATGTCGCCCTTGCGGAGCACGGTCGTCTGGTCGGGCGCCATCAGCCGGATGCTTTCATTGAACTGGCCGAGGCCGGCCGTCCAGCGGTTGAACACGCAAAGCCGGCCGGCGACCACCGGCAATTGCGGCACGCGGATGAGATTGATGACGCCGACGAGGATGAAATTTCCGGTGGATTCCTGGCGGACATCCTCGCACAACAGCGAGGCCTGCAAATCGGGCAAAATTCGGGTGGCGTTCATTTTTTTATGGTAGGAGTCGAGGTAGCGAGACTCCATTGTTTTGTTGCGATTTCTTCAAAAGAAGACTCCTTACGTCGTCTCCTACAGATTAAGTGCTCATTTCCGCCGCGCGCACGGTGTTCTGCATCAGCATCGCGATGGTCATCGGGCCGACGCCGCCGGGATTGGGCGTGATTTTGCCCGCCACCTTCAGCGCCGCCGCAAAATCCACGTCGCCGACGAGCCTGGTGCCGGACTTTGACGTGGCATCGGGCACGCGGTTGACGCCCACGTCAACCACCGCCGCGCCGGGCTTGACCATGTCCGCCTTCACAAATTCGGCGACGCCCATCGCGGCAATCAGAATATCCGCCCGGCGGCAGTGCGCCTGGATGTCGCGCGTGGCGGAGTGGCAAATCGTCACCGTCGCATTCGCGTTTTCGCCCTTCTGGCAGAGCATCGCGGCCATCGGCTTGCCGACAATATTGCCGCGGCCAAGCACCACAACCTCCGCGCCCCCGGTTTTGACGCCGGACCGCGCTAGCAGTTCGACGATGCCGGCCGGCGTGCAGGGCCGGAAGCCGGTCGCGTCGCCGAGCATCAGCTTGCCGACGTTGACCGGATGAAAGCCGTCCACGTCCTTCTCCGGCGACACCGCGGAATAAATTTTCGATTCGCGAATGTGTTTCGGCAGCGGCGCCTGGACGAGAATTCCGTGCAGGCGCGCCTCCGCATTCAATTTTGCAATCAGCGCCAGCAGTTCGGCCTCGGAGGTGTTCTCCGGCAAAACGTGCGTTTCGGAAAAGATGCCGAGTTCGCCGCAGCACTTTTCCTTGCGGCCCACATAGACCTTGGACGCCGGGTCCTCGCCGACGCGCACAAACGCAAGGCCGGGCGTCACGCCGCGGGTTTTGAGCACCGCGATGCGCTGCGCCAGCTCGTGAAGGATTTGCGCCGCGATGGCGCGGCCGTCAATGAGCTTGTGACTGTCTGGGGGTGTGGTAGATGACGCGGGGGACGGCATTGGCTTGAATCACGCGGATGCTTTCGACGGTGAGAACCGGAACGTCCTTCCATCGCGCAGCCAGCCCCTCTTCGCCGGTGACAACCACGCGCGAGCCGGACGTATTGGCTCAAATCAAGCGTGCCAATGGTCGGGTAGAGGTAATTGATGTTCTTGTCCGTGCTGGGATCATACAGTTCGTATTCCGTCGGCGCGATGATGCTGCCGACGTGGCGGACGACGCCTTCGTGCGATACGACGCGCGGTGGCGGCGGGACATTCGTGTCAACCGCCGCGATTGCCGGCGCCGGCGTCGGCTCCACCGGCGGGGGCATGGCTGGTGGCGTGGTGACAATCGGTTGCGCTTCGGGAACCGGCATTGGTGTCGGCGGGGGCGCGGTTGCAACCACCGGCGGCGGCGCCGTCTGGCTCAAATACATGGCGGCGACGAAGGCGCAGGCGTTTGCGGGCGCTTCAATCTTTATCCAATTGCCCTTGGTTTCGAGCTCGTTGACCGGCGTGCCGCGCTCCAGGGTGCCAAGCACGCTGAAATTTTCGCCCGGCCCGGCGCGCAGGTTCAGCCGTTTCGTTGAAACAGTCTTGTTTGCGCCGTCAATGTATTTGGCGTTGACCCAGACATGGACAGTGCTGGGAAGGGCGATTTTCGCCCAATGCGCCGGCTCGCCGACGGCATGCTTGTCGAGATTGATCTGGCTCACAACTGTGACCGGCTCGCCCTTGGACAAATGGGTGATGACCTCGCCTTTCAGGCCGGCCTGGCCGCGGACGGCGAGGTTGCTCACGGCCACTTCCGCCGGGCCGGGAACGAAGGAAACCGCCGGCTCCTTGATTGCCCGGCGCACGACGGCGCGCTTTGGTGGTTTGACCGGCGCGGCCTTTGGCTCCACTGCCGGCGCGGGGGCCGCGGCGGGCGTCGCCGTGGCTTCCGCCGCCACCGAGGTGGCCGGGGCGGGAATTTCCGGCAGTGTGTTCGTGTTGTTCTGCGCGATGGCGCCCGTCGCGAGCATCGCTCCCAAAACCATCCAACTGTTCGTTTTCATGTTTCTGCAAGTAAAGTTCTTATTTCTGTTCCTGTCAATGCCCGCCAGCGGCCCGGCTTCAACTCGCCGAGCCTGATCTTCCCGATCTGCATCCGCTGCAGCCGCTTGACCACCAGGCCCTGCGACTCAAACAGCCGGCGCACCTCGCGGTTTTTCCCTTCGCCCAATTCCAGTTCCACGACGCTTTGCGAGTTCGACGCGGAAACGAGCGCCGCCCTTTCCGCCCGCAATTTTTCGCCGCTGTAAAAGACGCCGCGTGTGAACTTTTTAAGCAATTCCTGTTCCACGCGGCCTTCCAGCGTCGCCAGGTATTTCTTGCGGACGCCGTAGCGCGGGTGGGTCAGGCGCAAGGCGAATTGTCCATCATTTGTCAGAAAAATCAATCCCTCGCTGTTGAAATCCAGACGCCCCACGGAACTCGCAATATCCCACTCTTTGGGCAATAAATCGTAAATCGTCGGCCGGCCCAGTTCGTCCTTGTGCGAGCAAACACAACCGCGCGGCTTGTGCAGGGCCAGGTAAAGTTTGCGCCGGACTCGAACCGGCTTGCCGTCCACCTTCACCTCGTGGTGGACCGGGTCAACCTTGGTTCCCAACTGGCGGACGACCGCGCCATTGACCGCCACGCGCCCGTCGAGGATGAATTGCTCCGCCGCCCGCCGGGAAGCGACGCCGGCCTCGGCCAGGAATTTTTGCAGCCTGATGGCAGGTGACATATGACGAGTGACAGGTGACAAGAGCGCAAGTCCCGTCACTTGCCACTTGCCATTTGTCACATCTTACACCTCCGGCTTGGTCTTGCGGAGGCCGGTAATGCGGTCGCCGTCCTTCCACTGGCCGCGTTTCTTGAGGAGTTCGGTGCGCTCGAAGCGCTTCAAAACGTTGCGCTTGCCACCGAGGGTGGACGCCGCGCGCAGACTGCGATGCTGTGACATAAATTTTCTTCGGTTGAATTTCCGGTAAAAAACGAGCGGTCAGGATAACACAACAAATCTCTGCCGCAATGACGAATTTAGCGCTGAAATAAGAGCGGCGGCGCCGGGCGATTTGTCCGGGCGGCGCCTCCGCCTGCGCGTCATTCGCGTTTGCGCATGAACCAGAAAACCCCGCCGGCGGTTCCCAGAAACACTGCGGCTTGCAGCGAGAGCAGGATCATCGCGCCAGTTTTGTGATGGGCCGGCCAGGCCGCGAGGGTGCTCACGGTCCAAGCCTGCGGCTTTAGCGGAATCAACCGGGCGACCGACTGGCGCTGCGGCTGTTGCGCGCCCATTTTTACAATCACGTTGGTGTCTCCGCCGCGCGCCTGCCAGTTGACTGAATTCAACCGCCCCGCCGCGCCCGAAGGTGCATAGGCAAAAATGGTGATCGGCCCGTCGCAAACCGTGAACTTGAAATGTCCGGTCGCATCCGTCCGCATGTTGCCACTCGGCTGGCCGTTGCCGTTAAGATTGACTTGCACGCCGGACAGCGGTTTGCCGTCGGTGTCCAACACCTGGCCGGCCAGCGGGCGGTCGGCGGCCTTGAGTTTGAACGGAGCCAACTGAAGGCTGTTGGTCTGGCTTTGAGTTTTCCCGATGGCTTTCCGCGCGGAGCCGTAGCCGTTTGCCGTCGCATAGAGGCTGTATTGCTGCCCCGGCGGCAGCGCCGGGATGGTGAACGTTCCATCGGAATTCAATTTGATTGGCTGGTATTCCACCATGCCGCCCATGTTCCCGGCCATCATGTTTAGATTGATGTTCGCGCGGGTCAGCGGCGCGCCCTTCGCGTCCTGCACAGTCCCCGAAATGGAAAGGCCCGGCCCCAACTGCAAGTCCACGCGGGTTTTATTGGTGTCAATGGCTTCCATCGCGGCAAGATTCTTTTCGACATCGCGCGCGACGGCGAAATATTTCGGGTCGCGCATTCCCGGCTGCGACTGCCATGTGACGGAGTATTTGCCCTCGGCGTCGGTTTTGGCGACATCTATCGTGCCCCAGGTCGGCGTCACCACCACTCGCGCACCGACGGCGGGTTTGCCGGAGGGATCGAGGACGGCGCCGGTCAACGTTTGTGGCGTCGGATTCGCATAGGTAACACGATTTCTGGCATCGAAGCGGATGACCACATTTGTGTCGCCGCCCATGGCTTCCGCCGAGCCGGAAAAGCTTTTGAAATTGGCGGACACCGTCACCGCGCCCTCACACACCGCGTCATAAACAAATCGCCCATCGGCGTCGGTGGCCGCATCATTGCGGTTGGGCTGGCCCTCGCCGCGCATCCACACCTGAACACCGGCGACGGGCTTGCCGCCCGTGCCCAACACGCGGCCCGCGAGCTTGCGGTCGGCAATCTTGAGAACGAGTGGCGGAAAATCATAGTGGTCCGCCTTCGGGTCCGCCGCATCCATCTCCTGCTGGGCGTTGCCGTAACCACTGGCGGAAGCATACAGGCCGTAACGTTCGCCCAGTGGCAGCCCTTCCGCGCGGATGCGGCCTTGTTCATCAGACGGAATGCGCTGGCGGCTGATCGTAAATCCCATGTTTTCCTCATGAAGCATGATATAAGCCATCGCATTGGTGACTGCCCGGCCCTTGGTGTCCTGCACGCGACCGGACACGCTCATCGCCGGTTTCAATGTCACATCCAGATTTGTCGTGGTGTCCTCCATTTCCTGCACGACCGCGAGCTTCCGCTCCAAATCACGCGCGAGCAGATAATAACTCTGGTTCTGTGATCCGCCCCAGTTGGGTTTTTGCCAGATCAATTCGTAATGGCCGTTCGCGTCAGTCCTGGCGCCCGCGTCGTTGCCCGAATAACTTGGATACACCCCGACAGTCGCGCCCGCCACCAGCGCGCCCGAAGCATCGCGCACGATGCCGGTGATTTTGGATGGCTCGCCCAGTTCAATTGTGATCTGGGTTGTTTGTCCCTCCGTCACCGTGGCCTGCGTTTGCGCCTGCGACCAATCTTGCTTATTTGCAAATGCGGTATATTGCCCCGGCGGCAATCGGAAGTAAGCCATCCCATTCGCTTTTGTCGAGCCGCTGCGATTGTAATCCCCGCTGTTCACCGAGACACCCGCGTCCGCGATGGGCTCGTGATTATTTTTTCCACGGACGGTAACTTCGGCAACGCCGCCCTTGAAAGCTTGGATTTGCACGTCGGAGGCGGTCTCGCCGGCGACGACTTTGACCGGAACCGCGTCCGCCACCCAATCGGCGATGGGTTCGTTTGTCCAAATTGCCGTGACTTGATAAGAACCGGCGGGGACATCGGAAATCCGAAATGAACCGTCCGCCGCGGACACAAAGATTCCCATGTCCAACATTAAATACCTCAACTCCGGCGTTGTCGGTTCAAGGCCGACCACCGCGTGGGCGAGCGGCTGGCCGGAACCGCGCACGACGACTTTTCCGGCCACATTTCCCGCCGGGTCGAGCGTGAGCGTGATGTCTTCCTGTCCGGCGTGGAAGGGCAGTTCATCATAGCGGAACGAATTTGCGGTTGGACGCAGCGCCTGGCCGGTCTTTTTCACCGACAAGATGGCTTGCGCACCGGCGGGAAAGTTTTCGATGCGGAATTTTCCGTCGTCTGAAGTGCGCGCGGAAAAGAGCTCGCGAGCGATATTGCCCGACACATCGCTAGGCTGGCCGTAGTCAGTTAGTGTCTTGTTCAAGGCGGCCGGCACCCACACTTCTGAATTCGCCACCGGCTTGCCCGCATCATCCAATACCACGCCGGCCAGAACGGAAGACGAGCTTAAAACGATTTTTTGAGGTTCCTCCGGGGCGTTATACCATGTCTGCCAAGTTGGCGCGACTCCGGCCTTCGTCACCAGCACGGTTGCCTGTCCATGGAACATTGGAAATTCAAACGCGCCCTGGTTGTCAGTCGTGGCGCGCTGCTTCGCCTCCATTTCCGCCGGTCCGGGACCCGTGCGCGACGGGTATTGATAACAAACCACGGTTGCGCCCGCCACCGGACTGCCCTGCGCGTCCACGACCGTGCCGGAGAACTTCGCGACGTCATTGGTTGCGGCGCGGACATTGAAAGTCAGCATCAGCGCCAGCAGGAGGGGGAATTTCAGAAATGTTTTCATGATTGAAACCCTTTCACGATTTACCGTTTCAACATCTGGCAGCCGTAAAGCCCGCCGGCCGTCTTGCCCGCGCGCGCCTGGAATTCCACTTTTACCTGGCTTTTCCCGCGGGTCAGGCTCGCCGGGATTTTGTATTCCATGTCCACGAAATGCCCCGGCGCGAGGGAGGCAAGATTCTGTGTGGCGATAATCTGGCCGTCCACCGCGACGTCAAACAAGTGGTCCTTCCTCTCGCCGCCCCAGTAACGGCAATTCAACGTCATTGCCTCCTGCGGCAGAACTTTCATCGCGTAACTGAACGACCCGCCGCGGAGCGCGGCGCGGGCGGTTTTTCCGTTGTTTGACATCATCGCGACCATTTGCCCGTCCATGTCATGGTCGTCCTCGTTATCACCGGCGATGACTTCATCCACAATCCGCGGCTGCAATGCCGCGACGGCCGCCGGCGACTCGCGCAGCACCTTCACCGGGCTGAAATGCCAGTGGGCCAGGAAGAAGATTCCCGCCGCGCCCACAGTCGCCAGCAGCACGCAGTAACTGATGAGCAACCCCGCGTTGGCCATTTTCTCTCCGGCCAAAAAGACGCTGCGGCGCATTTGCGACTTGGCCATGTGCCCGCATAGGATTCCTGGAATCGCACCGAGCGGGACAATCACCGAGCAAATCAGCGACGCGGCCGCCAGCCCGGAAAAGTGAACGGGGGTCTGGCTTGGGGCGGCGGCGGGTGAGGCTGATGCGGCCCGTGCTGGCGCTTGCGGGATTGGCGCGGGCGGCGGCGAGGCCGGAGCAGCCGAGGCGGCGGCGGGGATGGTTATGGTTTTTTGGCAGGTGGGACAGGCAATTTGACTGCCGCTGTAAGCAGTGTCGCCCAGAATTTTCTGGCCGCACTCCGGACAAAGGAATCTGAAGTCGCTCATTGGATCTTGCTGTTTTCTTCTCCGTGCTTGAGGCTATCCTACAAGCCCGCGAAGCCGACGCAACGCCAAATTGAGCCTGGCCGTCGGAAGCGGGTGCATCTGACAAGTTCCCCCGGCGCGCGGCCTTCAGGCCGCTTCACCGTCCGCATGGAAGTGGAAGAAACGATTGAATTAGGGCTGGCGACGTAGAAGCGGCGTAAACGCCGCGCGCCGCAACAATTCGCATTCGAGGGAACTCTCAAGAGGCACACGCCGGAAGCCAGCTACCACTTCAATTCCTGCAAACGGCGGGCGACTTCCTCGGCGTTGGCGCGGCTGTTGAAGGCGCTGATGCGGAAATAACCTTCGCCTTTCGACCCGAAACCACTGCCCGGCGTGATGACCACGTTGGCGTCGTTCAAAATTTTGTCGAAGGCCTGCCAGCTCGTGATGCCTTTCGGCGCGCGCACCCAGATGTAAGGCGCGTTCACGCCGCCGAACACTTTCAGCCCGGCCCTTTTCGTCCCTTCGCGCAGCACTTTCGCGTTGCCAAGATAATGCTCAATCAATCCGCGCACCTGCACCTTGCCTTCCGGCGAATAAAGCGCTTCCGCACCGCGCTGGACGATGTAGCTTACGCCGTTGAATTTCGTTGTCTGCCTTCGCGCCCAGAGCGGATGCAGCGGTTTGAACTCGCCGGATTTTGTCTGCGCGTTGAGCGTTTTCGGGACGACCGTGAATGCGCAGCGGACACCGGTGAACCCGCCGTTCTTCGAGCAACTGCGGAATTCGATGGCGCACTCACGCGCGCCGGGAATTTCGTAAATCGAATGGGGCAATTTGTTTTTTGCAGCGCTTACTTCCTTCGTGTCAATTACTTCAATATTTCTTTCTCGGAGTCTTGTGAAAATTTTGTCGAGCTCTTCCGGAGAAATGGATTCCGGAAAAAATGCATCGTTGATGTCGTTGTAAGCTAAATGACCTTGCCTTTCCGCAAGCTGAAAAAGCTTTTTCAGACCAGTCGCGCCCGAAGAATCATCGTCGAGTCTATCAGAGATGTAAGCCTCGTAAGCGGCGTCGAACAAAATCACGGATTTGTGTTCCAGCGCGTATTTCACCCACGCCTCAAGCTGCTCCCGCGTGGCCGCCGCGCCGGTCGGGTTATTCGGCGAGCACAGATAAATCACGTCCACGTGCCGCTTCGGCGGTTCGGGAATGAAGCCGTTCGAGGGCTTGCACGGCAGATAAACCAGCTTGGCGTAAGCGCCGGCGTCATTGGCCTCGCCGGTGTGGCCGGCCATGACGTTCGTGTCCACACAGACCGGATACACCGGGTCGCTGATGGCGATTTTGTTTTTTGCGCCGAGGATGTCGAGGATGTTTCCGGTGTCGCATTTCGAGCCGTCGCTGACGAAAATCTCGTCGTCGGCCACGTCGCAGCTGCGGTCACGAAAATCATTTTTGGCGATCGCGGCGCGCAGCCAGTCGTAACCCTGCTCCGGGCCGTAGCCGTGAAACGTTTCGCGCGCGGCCATTTCGTCCACGGCCCTGTGCATCGCGGCAATGGCGGCGGGCGGCAGCGGCTCGGTCACATCGCCGATGCCGCAACGAATCAACCGTTTTGCGGCCTCGGGATTCGCCTCGCAAAAGACCTTCACGCGCCGGCCGATTTCGGGGAAAAGATAGCCAGCTTTCAGCTTCAGATAATTGTCATTGAGAAACGCCATGTTCCAATTTAACCACGGATGGGCGCGGATTGACACGGATAAAATTTTGCAGCGGCAATCCGCATTTATCCGCGCCTGTCCGTCGCTGAAAATTTCAACCAGGAATCAGGCCGGAGGACGCGCCACTGTAGACGGCTCAAGCGGCGTGCCATTTCAGTTGGTGAACCTGTGCGTGTTCGGGATGTTTCACGTCGAGCGACAGCAATTCCACTTCCATGCCATCGCGCGCAAGCGTGGCGCGCACCCAACCGCTGGGACGGCCTTCATGGAAAACATAGCCCGTTGGCGGCAGATTGATGAGATGAACACCGCTCGTATGCTGGCTGACATGCCAGTCGTGCGTGTGGCCGAAGATGAACGTCTTGACCTGCCGGCGCCGGGCAAACAATGCCTCCAGCGCCGCCGAATCCTTCAGGCCGGAAACGCTGCCGACGGTGTTCAGATTATGGTGCGCCACGATGATGGCCGGCTTGTCCGCGCGCGCCTGAAGCGCATGGTCAAGCCAGTCCAATTGTGCCGCGCCCAGTTCACCCGGGGTGGAATTGGTCTTATCGAGCGAATCCAGCAGAAACCAGTTTACGCGAGTGCTGGAGAAAACGGCCGTCTGCTTTTGCGGAACGGATTTCAGCCTTGCGGCATCGTGCGGAAAGGCGCTCCAGAAATATTTCGCGCTCGTCGTGGTTGCCCAGTGAAAGGTGAACCGGCGCGAGCGCGCGGATCGGTTCAATCAACTTCCCAAACGTCGCGTAATCGCCTGGCAGACCGTTCTGAAACGCGAGGTCGCCATTGATAATGACGGCGGCGGGTCTTGCCGGCCAGGCGGCCAGTTCGCGCCCGCAGTCGGCGAGATGGTCGGCCATGTTCACGTTGCGCGAGATCGTCATGGCGTCGGCGGCGATGTGCGAGTCGGAGAAAAAAGCGAACGTGTATTTGTCGCGCGATTTGCCAAACAAGCCGGCGCGGCTCGGCGGCGCGAAGGCCACGGCAGCTCCGGCGAGTGTGGCGCGCTTCAGGAATTCGCGGCGGGAAAGTTGGGGCAGAGTTATAGGCATGGTTTTACAATAGGATGCCGGCGATCGTCGCGGTCATGTAGCTGGCGAGCATGCCGCCGATCATCGCGCGGATGCCGAGCTTGGCCATGTCGCCGCGGCGTTCGGGCGCGAGCGAGCCGATGCCGCCGACCTGGATGGCGATGCTGGAAAAATTCGCGAAGCCGCACAGCGCGTAGGTCGCGATGAACGAAGCTGCGATTGTCCAAATGCTTCGCGGGATTCGTGAGGTCGAGGTAGCCGACGAATTCGTTGAGCACGATGCGTTCGCCGAGGATTTGCCCGACGGCGAGGCAATCGTGCGCCGGCACGCCCATGAGCCAGGCAAACGGCGCGTTGACCCAGCCGAAAACAATCTGCAGCGTGACTGGTCCGTGTGGACGCCAATTCCGCCCAGCGCGAAAGCTGATCAAATAATTCGCCAGCGCCACGACGGCGATGAACGCGATGAGCATGGCGATGACGTTGATCGAAAGCATCATGCCGTCGCCCGCGCCGCGGCAGAGGGCGTCAATGGAATTGGCCGTGGTGCGCGGCACGGCGGCGGTGGCGCGCGCCGGCCGTTTCGCTTTTTTCGGTTTCCGGCAGCATGACTTTGGCAATCAGCAGCGCGGCGGGCGCGCTCAACACGGAGGCCGTCAGCAAATGGCCGGGCATGTCGGAGTGGCCGGCGTCCAGGCCGATCTTGGCATAAACCGCCGCGACGCCGCCGGCGATGGTGGCCATGCCGCCGGTCATCATGCAGAGCAATTCGCTGCGCGTCATGCGCGGGATGTAGGGCTTGATGAGCAGCGGCGCCTCGGTCTGGCCCATGAAAATATTTGCGGCGGCGGACAGTGTTTCGCTGCCGCTGGTGCGCATCGCCTTGCGCATCACCCACGCGACGGCGTGGACAATTTTCTGCAGAACGCCCCAGTGATAAAACAGCGACGACAGCGACGCGACGATGATGATGGTGCCGATGACGAGAATGGCGAAGATCAAATTGTTTCCGGCGCCAAATTGTTTGGCCAGCAAATCGCCGTCCGCCAGCGGGCCGAAGACGAATTTGCAGCCTTCGTTGGAAAACTGGATGAGCTTTTGGATCGCGCGCCCGGCCAGGTCAAAAATGTCCTTGCCGAATTTGCGTGTCCAGAATCAAAAGCGCGAAGGTGAATTGCAGGCCGATGCCCCACAGCACCGTGCGCCAGGGAAACAGTTTCCGGTTGTCGGAAATCGCCCAAGCCATCGCGACCATCGCGGCCAGGCCGAGCAGACTGACGAATTTAAGTTCCATTTTTGTCTCTTTTTCCGCCTCACGCAAAGGGCGCGACGGACGCAAGGAGTTTTGAAAACGATATTTTCTTTGCGGCCTTTGCGCGCTTTGCGTGAGGCAGTTGAAGTTTCATGTCTTGCCTGTCTGTTTGGCGGCTTCCTTGTAAATGTGCGGATGCAGCACGCCGACAAACGGCAGGTTGCGGTAGCGCTCGGCAAAATCCAGCCCGTAGCCGACGACAAACAAATCGGGAATCTTGAAGCCGACGTAATCCGCCTTCATTTTTTCCACGCGGCGCGATGGCTTGTCCAGCAGCACGCAGATTTTGATGCGGCGCGGCTTGAGCGCCTGCACCTTCGGCAGCACGCGGCTCATGGTTTTGCCGGTGTCGAGAATGTCGTCCACCAGCAGCACGTCGCGCCCGCGCACGTCGAGCCGCAGTTCCTTGGTGAAGACCAATTCGCCGGATTCCGTGCCGAGGCCGTAGCTGGAAACGCCCATGAAATCCAGGCGCAGCGGCAGGTTCAGATGCCGGATCAAATCCGCGAGAAACATCACCGTGCCGTTGAGCAGCGAAACGACGACCATTTCCCGCCCGCGAAAATCGCGCTCGATTTCGCGCGCCAGGGTTTTGATGCGCCGCGCGATTTGCTTGTCGGTGATCAGGACGCGTTCGACTTCGCTCGCGCCAGCGAAGGGGCACGGGATTTTTCCGCCTGGAGCCACTGATATTGAGCTTGGAGACCACCGATCAAATGTGCTTGTTGTCGTTCTCGTCCTTCACGGCGTAGCCGGTTTCCTGCCGTTTGAAGTTGACCTCGTTTTTTTTGACGTAGGCGGCGAAAACGTCGTCCGCGCTCATGCCGAGCACCTGCGCCAAACTGATGAGGAAATGGAACAGATCCACCACCTCGACACGCGCGTTTTGCTCGTCGAATTTTTGATACTTGGCCCACCATTTCCACGGCACGCTGTCAGTCAGCTCGGCCATCTCTTGTGACATGGCGCGGCAGTAATTCAAAATCCATTTCGTTTTGTCCGCCTCGCTCATGCCGTCGGTGTGGACGCCGATGCGCTCGTTGAGGGCCTTTTGCATGCGGAACAGTTCGCGGAGCTGGTCAGGTTTTTCCATGCGCAAAAAATACAGGAGCGGCGGGGCAGGGGTAAGGAGAAAGTTTCCGGAACGGCCGCCGGTTAATCCTTGCTTCTTTCCCCTCCGCCGGCCTATAAAAGCCCCATGTTGCCGACATTTTTAGCCAACGGCGGCCCGGTGATCTGGCTTATCCTGATTGCCGCGGCAACCGCCTTTGTCGTGTTCGTCGAGCGGGTGCTGGTCTGTCACCGTTCGCAAATCAATTCCGCCGAGTTCCTCAACGGCGTGCGCAACGTGCTCAAGCGCGACAATGTCGTCGAGGCCATCTCCATTTGCGACGCCACGCCGGGGCCGGTCGCGCGCATTGTCAAGACCGCCATTCTCAACCGCGACAAGGGCCGCGAGCGTGTCCGCGAGGCCGTGGAGGAGGCCGGCTTTACCGAGGTGCCGCTGCTGGAGGAGCGGCTGAACCTGCTGGCCACCATCGCGCAAATCGCGCCGCTGCTCGGTTTGCTCGGAACGATCCTCGGTTTCGTTGACGTCTTCCGGCAATTGCAGGAACACGGCCTTTACGCGAACATCGAAAACATGGCCAAAGGCGTCTGGCCGGCACTCATCTGCGCGGGCGCGGGCATCGCCGTGGCCATCCCCGTGCATGCCGGCTATAATTATCTCGTCAGCCGCATCAACAAAATCGCCCTCGACATGGAGCGCGCCGCCGGCGAAATCGTCAACATCGTCACCGAAAACGGCGAGGCCAAATGAAATTTCCGCGCAACGCCAAAATTTTGCGCAGCCCGTTTGAGATGGCGCCGTTCGCGGCGGTGTTCTTCTGCCTCGTGATTTTGCTGATGCTCGGCGCGCTCATCCCGGTGCAGGGGTTGCGCACGCAATTGACGCCGCCGCAGGCCGAAAATCTTCCGGGCGTGGCCGGCCCGACCGTTGGCGTTGCCGTGGACGCCGCCGGCCGTTTTTATTTCGCGAACCAGATTGTCACGAATGAAATGCAGTTGAGCCACGATTTGCGCCGCGCAGTCACGGACGCGCACAAACCGCTCACGCTGGTCGTTCACGCCGACAAAACTGTGTCCTACGGCAGACTGCTGCATCTGACGTTGCTGGCCCGCGCCGCCGGCATCACCAACGCGCTGCTGGCCACGTTGCCGGAGGCTGTCGCTGGAGCCGCCCGCCCATGAACGACGCGCAGGCAAATCCGTCCGCGCCCGGATCCGACGGCCGGGAAGGAGGCTGGTCGCGGCAGCGGCGGCTGGCCATGATTGCGCTCGTTTTCGCCGCCCAGTTGGCGATCATTTTCGCGCTCGGCGAAAAACGCTTTCCACCCCAGAGGCGGGTAACGAATGTTCCGCAAATGGCGCTGGCGGGCAGCGCCGACGAATGGATTGCGCTGAATGACCCGACGCTCTTTGCCTTGCCACACGCGGGGGATTTCCCGCCCGTTGCCGGCGGCCCAGTGTCGGCGGCGACGCAGCCGTCTTTTCGCTGGCAGGAACCGCCGGGCGAGCTGTCGTCGCCCGCCGGTGAAAGTCTGGGCGCGGTGTTCGCCCGGTTCATGCAGACAAACCAGTTCGCCACGCCTTTGCTCGATTTCAAGCCGCCGGCGAAATTGAGCGAACCGGCATTGACGTTGCCGCCGGTGTTTGCCGGGAATTCCGTGCTGCTTATCACTGGAGATTTGGCCCGGAGAAAATGGCTCAATCCCGTGAGCCTGACCAACTGGCCGTATGCGGACGTGATCGCCCCCAGCCGGGTCCAAGTGCTGGTGGACGAGTCCGGCGACGTGGTTTCGGCGATCCTGCTGCCGCCCGACAATTCAATAGTCTTGCTGCCGTCTGTTGGTTTCGATGCGGTCCGAGATGATGCCGCCGATCAGCGCGCCCTCGAAATTGCGCGCCGCCTGCGGTTCACGCCGGCGCCGGGCCTGGCGTCCGGCCAGTTGATTTTCAACTGGCGCACGGTCCCGCCGCCCGCGACCAATTCACCCGCCGAACCGCCGTGACATGAGCATCCCCGCCCTCATTGAGATTTATGTGGCGCTGGCGCTCGGCGCGCTCTGCGGCATTGGGATTTATTCCGAAATGCGAAGGCGCCGTTTCTGGCCGACGCACTCCGCCGACCGGATTTTCCGCTGCAAGAACTGTGGTTACGTCTATACCGACGACCCGGATGTGGACCGCTCGCGCTGCGTGCAATGTGGCAAACTGAACGAGCCGATCGTGTTTTAATTCCCCGTCTTCAATTCCACCACGTCGTGCGGCGCGGCCTCGCGCTGGCCGGCGGGGCTGACGCGGATGTAACGCGCTTTTTGCCGGAGTTGTTCCAAATTCTTCGCGCCCAGATAACCCATGCCGCTCTGGATGCCGCCGATGAGCTGCGCCAGCACGCGGTCCACCGAGCCGCACGCTTCCTTCAACGCTTCGACGCCTTCGGGCGCGACTTTCTGCGCCGGATTTTTTTCATGGCCATAACGCGCCGCCGATCCGGCCTTCATCGCTGCCAGGCTGCCCATGCCGCGGTATTGCTTGTAAAGTTTGCCGCTGATTTCCACCACCTCGCCCGGCGCCTCGTTGCAGCCGGCAAACAGCCCGCCGCAAATCACGCCCTGCGACAGCGTCATCGCCTTCACGATGTCGCCGGATTTGGTGATGCCGCCATCGGCGACGATGGACACTTTTTTCTTGGAGGCGGCGCGTGAACTGATGTAAAGCGCCGTCATCTGCGGAATGCCCACGCCGGCGACGATGCGCGTGGTGCAGATCGAACCCGGGCCCTGTCCGACCTTGATGGCGTTGGCGCCACAGTCCGCCAGGTATTCCACGCCGGCCGCGCTGGTGACATTGCCGGCGATGATGGGCAGCTTCGGAAACACGTCGCGCAAAACTTTGACGGTGTCGCCGACGCCCTTGCTGTGGCCGTGCGCGGTGGACACGGCAACGACATCCACGCCGCGTTCCACGAGCGCGCCGACGTGGTTCAAAATCCGCCCGCGATCCAGTTCGCCGAAGGCGTTGCGCGTGGCCGAAACCGCCGCGCCGCAAATCAAATGGAAATGCGCATCGCGCGCCGGCTTGAATTGGGCCTTGCGCTCCTGCGTGATGCGCTCCACGTCGCTCATCGTGATGAGGCCGTGCAGATGGTCGTCGTCGTCCACCACGAGCAATTTGTGGATGCCGATGTGCTCGGTGAAAAATTTGTCGGCGCGGGCAATCGGGTCCTTGCCCAGCTCCTTTTTCTTGATCGTGTGGACCTGGGCGCGCGGCGTGAGCGCCTCGACCACCTTCTTGCCCGCATAACGCGGCTTGACGACGTGGCCGGAAAGCAGCCCGACAAGTCTGCCCCTGGCGTCCACGACCGGGAAGGTGCTGAAACCGAATTTCTTTTCCTCAATCAACTCCAGCACGTCACTAATAAGCTGGTCGGGCGAAACCTTGATCGGCTCCTGAATCAGGCCATGAACGTGATTTTTCACGCGGCTGACCTCGGAGAGCTGCTGGCGTTCCGGCATGTTGTAATGGATGAGGCCGAGACCGCCGTTGAGCGCCATGGCGATGGCCATGCGCGATTCCGTCACCGTGTCCATGTCCGCGGAGATGACGGGGATGTGCAGGTGCAGGTTTTCGGCAAGCTGCGTGTCGAGGTGGGTGTCGCGCGGGAGGATTTCAGAGAACTGCGTGGCCAGCGTGATGTCGTCGAAGGTCAGGCCGATTTTGCTGTTCGCAGGGTAAAATTCATCCGCCGGCTGGTAGAACGGATCGTCAAAGTTTGAATTGCGCGTCGCTGCCATGTCGGAAAATGCCGGCCAACCGGCGGCTTTGGCAAGAAAATTCCGCGCGCGGCAAAACCCGGAACTTGCGGCCAATCTGCCTTGCCAAGCCGTTCCCGTCCCGGCGGCGGATATCCCATTCCAGCCGGTGGCAATGCCTCCCGACCCGGTGGCAACGACATTCCAGCCTGTGGCAGTGCCCCCCGACTTGGTGGCAACGACATTCCCGCCGGTGGCAGTGCCCCCCGACTTGGTGGCAACGACATTGCCGCCGGTGGCAGTGCCTCCCAACCCTGTGGCCATGGCATTCCTGCCGGTGGCAGCGGCAGGCGAGCCTGTGGTTGAAGCTGGAAATTGTGCATCAGTCTTAAAATGAAGCACTTATGGCATTGGCTTGGAATTCTGTGACGGCAATCATCCTGATTGCCGTGGAGGGCGGCATCCTGCCGCCCGGAGCCGGATTGCGCATGATTCAAAGCCTCCGCCGGCAGTCAATTTCCGTTTCACTTCTGCACACTCCATCCGCCGGGCGGGATGCCCGGCTCCACGTCAGGCCGGAGGCCCGACGCCACACGCCTCCGCCCGCTCCCCGCCTTGTCCGCCGGCGGAAACGCCGTCGCGGCAGAACAGGTTTTTGGATGTTTAACATTAACAGTATTTATCCAATATTCAATTGAAGATTATTATCACTTTTGGATTTGACATTGGCCGGCTTTGGAGCCAAACCGTCATCGTTGGTAAAAATGAAACCGAAATAACAACGTAATGAAAGAAACGGAATTATGACACATCAACGCATTTTTGACTTCACCGTCGCCCTCCTCATCGGCCAGGCCGGCCGCCTGCTCGGCGCGCTGCGCGACGCCATTGCCGGCCCCGCCGTCCAGAAACGGCTCAAGGCCGGCTTCGACGCCGCGCTGGAGGCGCAGATTGCCCTCGTGCAAACCGGCGGCACCGACAAAAGCACCGCCGAGGGCGGGATGGTTGAACTCACGAAGGAACAGGCGCTGGCCTACACCGAGATGGAACGGCTGATGAGCGACGCCCGCCGTTCCGCCTCGCTCGCCTTCGTCAAGGGCGACCCGCGCCTGCACCTCGAATTCAGCGTGGGCGTGCAGGACCAGCCGCACGACCTGGACCATGAACTGCAATACGCCCACACCATCGTCAAGGGCTGCCAGACCTACGCCACGCAACTGTCCGAGCACGGCTGGATTGCGGACGACACCACGGCGCTGTCCGACAACATCACCGTGCTGGAAGGCGACCCGAGCGTGCGCGACACGGCGGGCGACGCGAAGAAACGCATCACCAGCGGGCGCAACTCCGCCGCGAACGGTCTTTACCGGATGTGCTTGTCTGTGCAAAACGCGGCGCGTCTGGCGTATCCCATCACCCAGGTTGGCACGGTGGCGAACATCACCGAAAACCGCGCGCGGTTCCTGCTGGACGAGTTTCCGCCGAAGGGCGGCAACAGCACGCCGCCAACACCACCGCCCGCGCCGACAACTCCGGCAAAATAAATCAAATTCAAAAAGCGCAAGCGGCCTCCGGAAACGGGGGCCGCTTTTGGTTTTCAAATCCAAGAATGTATTTACGAAAAATCCGCTCCGGCTCACGATGCGCCGAACTTCATGCCGACACTGAACTGGATTGGGAAGGAGGCCGTGGTGAACCATCACCACCAAGTCCCGTTTCATTTGCTCAAGGACGTGCCGGAACTTTCATCGGGCGATCCGGGTAGCCGTCCGGGTGCTTTTTGTGCCACGCCCACGCGGTGGCCACGATGTCTTCCAGCTTCGGGAATTGCGGCTTCCAGCCGAGTTCGCGGACGGCTTTTGCGGCGGAGGCGACAAGCCGCGGCGGGTCGCCCGGACGGCGCGGCCTTTCCATCGCCGGAATTTTTTTACCGGTCACCTTTTCGCACATTGAAATCACTTCACGGACGGAATAGCCGTCGCCGTTGCCGAGGTTGTAAAAGCCGGTCCTGCCCGGCTGCAAACCGAGCATGTGCGCCTGCGCCAAATCCTTGATGTGGATGTAATCGCGGATGCACGTGCCGTCAGGCGTGGGATAATCCGTGCCGTAAATCTCGCAGTGCGCTTTTTTGCCCAACGCGACGAACAGCACGTTCGGGATGATGTGCGTCTCGATGCGATGATGTTCGCCAAATTGTTCGCTCGCGCCGGCGGCGTTGAAATAGCGGAACGCGATGAACTCCAGCTTGTAAATCTGCTGATACCAGATGAGCGCCTTTTCAAACATGAGCTTCGCCTCGCCATAGGGGTTGATGGGGCGCTGCGGCAAATCCTCGGTCATTGGAATTATGTCCGGCGGGCCGTAGGTGGCGCAGGTGGAGCTGAAGACGAATTTCTTCACGCCGCATTCCACGGCGGCATCGGCGAGCTTGAGCGCGTTGACGAAGTTGTTGTGGAAATACTTCCTCGGGTTCGTCATGGACTCGCCGACGAGCGCGCTGGCGGCGAAGTGCATGATGGCGTCCGGCTTCGCGGATTTGACGGCGTTCAAAATGTCGCCGTCGGCCTCCGGCCTGCCGAAAATGAATTTCGCGCGCGGATCCACAGCCGAGCGGTGGCCCTCGGTCAGGTTGTCATAGACCGTGACCGTGTGGCCCGCGTTCAGGAGTTCTTCGGTGCAAATGGAGCCGATATAGCCGGCGCCGCCGGTGACGAGGACGTTCATGCGGAAAGTGTAGAAAATTCCCGCGCCGGTAAAAGTTCAAAAACAAACAGCCGCCGCGCGCACCGGTGGGCGCGACGGCGGCTCAAAATCAACCGTGACTCTTAGAACCAGCCTCTTTTGCCGGTGATGTAAGTGGCGACAAATTCCTCGTCGCTCTTGGTGAGATAAAGAATTCCTTCAATCAAGCCGATGATGCCCATGATGAAGCCGCCGAAACCAAGCGTGAGTATCGTCACCAGCAGCATGATGACGCCTTCCTTGGTGTAGCCGAGGATGAATTTGTGAATGCCCAATGCGCCGAGAAGAATCCCGCAAATTCCGGCCGCAATTTTCTTGTCCGCGCCCGCAGGTTTGTCGCTCATAGTTTTTGGTTTCCTTTCACGGCTGGTATTACAAATTTCCCGCAAAGTCGTCAACTGGATTATTCCTGCTGAAGCCACTGAACTGCGGGTGGCGGCGCAACCTCTCCGCCGTGGCCGGCGACAGCGGCGCTCGGGAATAAACCGGCTCGCGCAACGGCTCGGCGCTGTGGGAACGCAACGCCCGTTCCAGCCAGCGGGCGTTGAGCGGATCGGCAATCAGATCCAGGGTGTTCGCCGCGATCGTCGTCTCCTCCTTCACCCCGGCCGCGTGGCCGACACCGACAAAGAACCCGGCCAGCAACAGTGTGGCGCGAACCAGTGTGCTGCGCGAATACGTCGTCAGCGTGCAAGGATGCGACGGGTCGAGGGCGCGAAAGAGATTTTCAAAAACCGGCAGTGTCCACATCGTCGGGTTTTTGGCCGGGGAAAAGGCGTCGTAGAAAATGGCGTGCGGCACCGGAGCGCCAAGCACCGGCTCGGCTCGTTGAGATTTGGCGGCAGAATCTGGCCGGGGCGGTGCTCGGCGCTCCAGCCACGCGGGAAAATCGCCGGGCTGAAATTCCCAAATCACCGTCAGTTTTCCGCTTTGAAATGCCACACGCCGCTCGCGGACCAACCCGGCTATTTCATTTTCGTAGCCGGAGAGATAACCGAGCGCCGCGGCGTTTTGCAGCGCGAATTCAAGCGGTTCGACGGTGTTGTCGAAACTCTTCAGGCGCAATTTGCCGGGAATTTCCCTTGTCGCGCGCAAAGCCGCGATCGCGTTGGCCGCCGCGCCGAGGCCGACGTCCCAAATGACAAATTCGCCGGAATGCCCTTCCAGCCGTTCACAGATGCGGAGCTGGCGGACGTAGAGCAATTCCGCCTCCGCCTGCGGGCCGAGACCGGGATGCATTTTCTCGCGATAACTGGCGGAAAACAAAGTCTTCACGCCGTTGGCAAGCTGCACGAGTTGGTAATCACCGGCCATTTTCCGAGGTTAGCCACGAAATACACGAAACACACGAAAGGAAAAACCGGCGATGGCTTGCGCCGTCGCCGGTGGGAGAATTTCGGCCGGTGCGGCTCGCACCTCAAAGCTGCTTCATCGCAATGTCCAGCGCGGCGATGAGCGGCGTCATGCTGGCTTCCGTCTCGTCGCCCATGTTGGAAATGCGGAACGTCTTGACCTTGATTTTGCCGTAACCGCCGTCAATCAGAAATCCTTGGTCCTTGACGAGCTTTTGCAATTTCGGCACGTCCACCGCGCGGCTGCCGGGTTTGGCGCCGTTGTTGACGCAGGTAAGCGTGAGGGATTCAAATCCTTTTTCCGGGAACAGCGTGAAGCCGTGCTTCGCCGCCCAGTCGCGGACCATTTTGTTCGTCTTGCGATGGCGCGCGTAGCGGTTTTCCAAGCCTTCGGAGAAAAATTCATCGAGCTTGGAACTCAAGGCGAAAACGTGGCCGATGCTCGGCGTGCTGGGCGTCATGCTTTGCTCGGCGTTCTTCTGGAACTCGACAAAATCAAAATAATACCCGCGATCCGCTGCCTGTGCGGCCTTGGCCAGCGCGGCGGGCGAAGCGGCAAAAACGGCTGTGCCGGGCGGAAGCGCGAACGCCTTTTGCGTGCCGGCGAGCAGCACGTCAATGCCGAGTTCATCAAACTTAAGCGGCACGGCGCTCATGGAGCTGACGGAATCTACGATGAACATCACGTCGGGATATTTCTTCTTCAACGCGGCGATTTCCGCGAGCGGACTCATCACGCCGGTCGAAGTTTCATTGTGGATGACCGTGAGCGCGTCGAAATGCCCGGTGGCGAGCTTCGCGTCAATCTGCTCGGCGCGGATGGGCATGCCCCAGTCCACCTGCAACGCCTCGGCTTGTTTGCCGCAGCGCTTGGACACGTCGAACCACTTGTCCGAAAACGCGCCGCACATGCAGTTCAAAACTTTTTTGGAGACGAGATTGCGAATCGCGCCTTCCATCACGCCCCAGGCGGACGAGGTGCTCAAATAAACCAGTTGCTTCGTGGAGAGCAGTTGCTGGAGTTGCGGCTGCATTTTCGCGTAAAGGTCTTTGAAACCCTGTCCGCGATGTCCAATCATGGGCGAGCAAAACGCCTTGAAGGTCTTTTCGCTGACCTCGACCGGTCCCGGAATGTGCAATTTGACGTGCGGCATAAAAATAACTCGTATGAAATTTTTCACAATACGCGGCGCAAAGGCAAGCGCCGCTTTGTAATTTGCCAATTTTTGTTGAGCAATTGACAAAATAGATTCGGTGCGAACCTTTGGGGCCGGAACGGTGGTCAGGCTTTCACGCAACCGTTCTTGCGGAACCATTCGATGGCTTCCGCGAAGGCCTGTTTCGGCGGCGTTTGGGGCAGGCCGAGTTCGCGGATGGCTTTGGCCGGATTGAACCACATTTTATATTTTGCCATGCGCACGCCGGCCAGCGGCGCCTTGGGCGGCTTGCCCGTGAGGGCGGCGATGGGCTCGCTGATGTGCGCGGCGGCCAGTGCGACCCAGTGCGGGATTTTCATTTTTGGCGCGGGGATTCCGGTGATTTCCTGCAGCATGGACAGTGTTTGCTCCATGGTCCAATTGCCCTCTTCATTTCCCAGGATGTAGCGCTGGCCAAGGGCGCCCTTTTCCGCCGCGAGAATGTGGCCGACGGCCACGTCGCGCACATGGACCCAATTCAATCCCGTGTCCAAATACGCCGGCAGTTTGCGATTCAGGAAATCCACAATGATCTGGCCGGTGGGCGTCGGTTTGAGATCGCCCGGCCCGATGGGCGCGCTGGGGTTGACGATGACGACCGGCAGTTGGTTTTGCGCCAGCCCAATTGCAATTTGTTCCGCCTGCCATTTGGAACGTTTGTAGTGATTGGTCATCTGCGATTCGGCAACCGGCGCGCTTTCGTCGGTCGGCGTCACCCGGCCATTTTTCATTTTCGGCAACCCGATGCATCCGACGGTGCTGGTGTAAATGATCCTGGCGCAGCCGGCCTCGCCTGCGGCTTCGAGGATGTTGCGTGTGCCGGCGACATTGGCCGCATACATCGGCGCGTAATCACGCATCCAGAGCCGGTAACTAGCCGCGCAATGAAAACACCAGTCGCACCCCTCCAGTTCGCGCCGCAGCAGCGCGCGGTCGCCCAAGCTGCCGTCTACCCATTCCACCTCCGCGCCGGCCAGCCCGCGCCGGTCGCTGCCGGGGCGCACCAGCGCCCTCACGCGATGTTTCCGCGCATGCAGTTCATGCGCCAGATGCGAGCCGATGAACCCGGAAGCGCCGGTGACAAAACATTTCATAGACGAAGAACTTCAACGGGATTCTGCGATAGCGGTTCGTCCGAAGCGACAAAAAGATTTTTACATCCGACGGCTTGACTTGAACCGGTGGCTCGGAAAAAATCCGTCTTCGTATGCCGGTGAAAAGCAGTGACAGAAAAAAATTAACGCGCTCCGAACAGCGCGACCTCGACACGCGGATTGACTTCATTGAGGGTCTCATCCGGCGCGATCCGGATTATGTGGACGCCCTGCAATTACTGGGCGACCACTACACGCAGCGGGGCCGTTATACGGAGGGTCTGCAGGTTGACGAGCGTCTCGCGCGCCTCGACCCGGAAAACGCTCTCGTTTTTTACAACCTCGCCTGCAGCTACTCGCTGACCGACCAATTCGATCGTGCTGCGCTGGCGCTGGCCAGGGCCTTGGATCTGGGTTACCGCGATTTCCCATGGCTGGCCCGCGACCCGGACTTGAAAAAATTCCGCCAGCAGCCGGCCTACGATGACATCAAGGCCAAAATCCGACGGCTGAAAATCGATACCCGCTGATTTTTGTGTCCTTCGCTCTGGCAAAGTTTAATTTTCCCGCATGAACGTCACCGTCCGCGGCCGCACACGGCATTTCCGCACTGTTGCATTTGACTCGGTCAGGAATTCCGTGCTGCTGATTGAGCAACGACTCCTGCCCCACGAGTTCAAAATTGTCGCGACCAGGAATTTCCGTGAAACCGCCCGCGCCATCACCGACATGGTGGTGCGCGGCGCGGGAGCCATCGGCGCCACGGCGGCCTACGGTCTCGCGCAGGGCGCGCTCGCATTTCGCGGTAGCGATTTGAAGAAGTTTTCCGCGCAAGTCAAAGCCGTTTATCAAACGCTCAAGACCGCGCGGCCCACCGCCGTTGATCCCGTCAACGCGATGAACGCCGTCCGCCGCGAAATGGCGCGAGGGGAGACTGTGGCGGAGCAACAGTCGCTCGCGCTTGCCGCCGCCGAGGAATTTGCCAGCGAGGATGTGCGCCACTGCGAGGCAATTGGCAAACACGGGGCGAAATTGATCGGCAACGGCATGAACCTTTTGACGCACTGCAACGCCGGCTGGCTGGCATTCGTGGACATCGGCTCCGCCACCGCGCCCATGTATGCCGCACAAGCGCAGGGGAAAAAATTCCACGTCTTCTGCGACGAAACCCGCCCGCGTTCGCAGGGGGCGACGCTGACCGCGTGGGAATTGGCCCAGCAAAAAATATCGCACCGAATCATTGCCGACAACGCCGCCGGCCATTTGATGCAGCGCGGTGAAATTGATCTGGTCATCGTCGGCAGCGACCGCACGTTGGGCCGCACCGGCGAAGTCACGAACAAAATCGGCACCTTCACCAAGGCGGTTCTGGCCGCGCGGCACAAGATTCCATTTTACGTGGCCATTCCGCTCTCGACGATTGACTGGAAATTGAAACGCGGTTTCGACATCCCGATTGAAGAGCGGCACGAGCACGAAGTCCTCGGCGCATGGGGGATAAACTCGCATGGACAGCGAGAGTATATCCGGGTGGCAAATCCGGTGAGCGGCGCGCGCAATCCGGGTTTTGACGTGACGCCGCCGGAACTCATCACCGGCATCATTACACCGGCCGGGATGTTCACGCCGGGCGAACTTTGGCGACGTCGGCGCGAGTTGGGTTGCGCCGATTGAACTGCTGCCGAATGAACTTGCTCCCGATCCAAATCAATTTTAGTCTGATATTTCGGGATGGCGGGGTAGCCAAGTGGTAAGGCAGGGCTCTGCAAAAGCCTCATCCGTCGGTTCGATTCCGACCCTCGCCTCCAAACCTAACCAGTTGGAACTGTAGTGTTTGGTTAACTTCCACAGACGAGTGCCAGCGGAAATGCCAGCAGGATTTAACTCTGGCCTGCCCTGCGTAACTCCCACCTGCTCCCTACCGGAGTCGAGATCAACCGTCGTAACCTCATCACTGTAAAAACAGTTATGAGACAACGATACAGACTCTATAAAAGAAAAAACGGCGGTCGCTACTACATTCACGACGACGTGACGGGCAAGCAGGAAAGTCTCGGCACCAATGACCGAGCCACCGCAGCGCGATTGTTCCACTCACGCAAGGAAGCGGAACAGCAGCCCGCCGTGAACCTGCAAATTGCCCGCGCCTATTTGGCCGCCAGCGATCCGCAGATTGCCACCCGCGACTGGCAGTTCGTCATGGACGAACTGGTGAAGCTCAAAAAAAACCAGACCCAACACCGCTGGCAGACCGCCATCAAGGACAAAGCCTTTGACGGCATCCGGCATTTGCCGCTTCTGGAAACGCGCCCGGAACATTTTCTGCGCGTGTTGGAAGCCGGAAAAGTTTCCACCAACGTCTATCTGCGGCGCATCCATAACTTCGCCTTGGACATGACCTGGCTGCCGTGGCCGATGCTGGCCAAGAAACGCTGGCCGGCCGTCGAGTTCAAGGAAAAGCGCGGCATCACGCTGGCCGAACATCTGGCCATCGTCGCCCGCGAACAAAATCCCGAACGCAAGGCGTTTTACAAATTGGCATGGCATCTGGGCGCATCGCAATCGGACTTGGCATTCCTCGAAGCCGAGAATGTAGATTGGGACAACCACGTCATCAGCTACAAGAGGATGAAGACCGACACGGTGGCCATCATGCGTTTTGACGAGGACATGGCGGAAATCCTGCGCGACCTGCCGGGATGCGGTCCATTATTTCCGTATCTGCGCACCGTCCGCGCGGGCGACCGCGCGACGGAATTTCATCAACGCTGCATTGGATTGGGCATCAAAGGCGTTTCGTTGCACAGCTATCGTTACGCATGGGCGGAGAGAGCCAAAGCGGCGGGCTATCCCGAACGGTATGCGCAGGTAAATTTGGGCCACAACAGCAAGGCCATGACGCGGGCTTATTCGCGCAAGGCCGAGGTGGAAATGCCATCGTTGAGCGAATACGAACGGCAACAAAAAGCCATCATCGGAAACCATGAAACCGAACCAGCGACGCAAAGCGTCGCGGCATAAGGAGGACATCATGCAACCTTGGCAAATAAAAGCGCTCGAACTGGAAACGTCGGGATTGAAGCACCTTGACGGATTCATCCACGAACACGCACTCTATTTTCTCGTTGGAGCCATTTATCTATTGCTGGCATTGCTGGCGTGGGTATTGAGCGGGGCATTGCGACGAAAAGTAGGAAAATCCACGCACCACGTCCGGCCAGCGATAATTATTCGCCTGCCGGGATCACCGCCGCTGCCTCCAGACCCATTCCCGCCATTTCGGGAAAAATCGCGGGGAGATTGCGCCGACCATGATCTGGATTGAACCGGGCCGGCGAGCGGCGGCGCGGAGTTTGCGAGTCACCAACTCGCCGCGCCGCCGGTCGCTACCGCGTAACGGACTCGCCGGCCCGCACTCCCGCCGATCTCGGCGCTTTGGGTTGCGCCGAACCGTTCCCGGCCTGTTTTAGCCGCTTCCGCGCGTTTTTAATACGCCAGTGCCGGTGAATGGCGGCCACCACCTTGTCGAGCCAGTTCACATCGGCAAGCTGTTGTGCCAGCACGTCACGCGAATAATGTTTCACACAATAACGCTGTGGACGACCCAGCGGCTTAATCAAGCCCGCCTGCGACAGCGGCGGGATGATGTGCCTGGCGACGCCCAACGCCTCGGCAACTTCCTCCTTGGTCATGGTGGCACGGTATTTTTCCAATGGCTGGATTTTTAACGGTGAATCGGCAGTCATACGTTTTCCTTGGTTAAAGTGAGGGTAACGGTGGTGACGAGGGTGTCATACACGGCACTCAAACGGCTGTCCGCCGGCATTACAAAACTCAATTCGTATCGCTGAAGCCAGCTTTCCAGCCGTTTAAGACCGCTTCCCAGAACGACCACCTCGGCACCCACAAAATGAATGGACATTTTTTCTGGTGGTGCCTCCGGGGCCTTTTCCAAGGCCGGGTTGGCTGTTCTTTTTGCATACAAGAACTGAGCAAAAGGCAGCAGATAACTGAGGCCATCGTCGGTGCGCACAGCGAAAGCGGCGGCGTTGACATCGTGGCCGATGCACGGATGGTCACGCGATTCAGACACCGATGTGGCGGGCGGTTGTTCGCTGCTGTTTATTTGATTGGATTTCATGGCTGCTCCTTTCGGTGGTTTTGGTTGAAATTGATTGGGCAAGGCGCTGGCGGAACCGTTGCAGAAAACGATGACCACGCTGCAAAATGGTCTGGAGGAAGTCGCGCTGCGGCATGGCCTCAACCGCCGCCAGTCGCGCACTGGAATGGGTGACGTGCAAACGTAATAATTCCGAATCATCGGTAAAGACCTGGCAGCGTTCGCGCCCGCGCGAGATGCTGACGTAAAATTGCTCCTGATTGATGGCGGGCAGCGAACGCGACGAGGCGACCAGCATAACTTCATCCACGGTCTTGCCCTGGGCGGCGTGCGACGTGACGGCGTAGCCATGCGTGAAGGTGCGATAATCGGCAGGAATCACCCGGCCATCGGCCAGCAAAACGGAATCGCCTTGAATGGCTTTGACCTCGACCAGTTCACCGTTGACAAATTTCTTCCTTGCCACCGCGTTCGATTGCAGCAATAGCTTGTCCCCGGCGGCGATTTTCAATTTCCGTCTCTCCCCCACATCGCACAAGGCGGAGCCTTGACCCAAAGGAAAAAAAGTTTCTGTGCCGTCAGAGTGTTGCACTTTCAGCGAATCGTTTTCGACGGCGACCACCGCGACGGTTTCGTTTTTATTAAAACCATGTCCTCGACGATGAAAATGGATGGCCATGCCGGGACGGTATTGCCGCGCATCCCGTTTTTGCGCTTCCGTCCACGACAATGAATCAAAGACCTGAAATTCCTTTTCCTCACCGGCCAGCCGACCGGAGGTTTTCAGCGCGGCCCGGACTTTTTCCGTCACCGCTTCAATTTCATTCCACGTCGGCGCGACCAGCAGCGCAGATTTATTTTCCGCCAATGCCTTCAAATACGATTTCGCCGCCGAGTCATGAAGATCATGGTGGCCGTCCGCAAGGATCTCTGCCACCGCACCCATGCGTTCCAATTGCGCGAACGCTTCCACCGTGCGTTTCTGCGCCGCCAGTTCCACGGCCTTGCGATAGGCCGCCTTGCGTTGCCGCCGGATGGCCGTCAACTGGCCGGATTTGAAATTGGAATGCCGTTCCAAAATCCGCAGCGCATCGCCACGCGCCACTGATGCGTGCTGTCCCGTGTCGCCGGACAAAATGATGCGCGCATCGCGTGCGCAATCGAACAGCCGTTTCATGTCGTCCATCCCCACCGCCCCGGCTTCATCCAATACAATCAATTGCCGTTCGGTCAGAACCGGTTTGGACAGCAGGAGGCTTTGCAGTGTCTTCGCCTCGAATCCCTCTTTACGCAAAACTTCCGTTGCCGCCGCCGTTGGCGCGCAGAACAGCAGTTCAATCTTCGCCTCTTTGCAGGCGGCGACCAGCTCGCGCAACGCCGTGGTTTTGCCACTGCCAGCCAGACCGCGCAGGCCGGTGATGCGGTCACTGGTGCGCAGGACATGGTAAATCGCGCGGCGTTGATCTTCGCCCAGCCAGTCGGCGGGTTTGTATGCGGGATGCAACGGCGCGACGGCATCGCAGCCCGCATTGACCGTCTGAATCAAATCCAATTCCGTAGCCAGAATCTTTTGCGTCGAGAACCCGCGTTCGGTTTTCACCAAATCCGGCAGGTGTTTCACCGCCCCTTTCAAATCGTCCAAATCCACCGCACCCAGGCGATGCGACAACGCCACACTCAACAGTTCATGTTCCGGCACCACCGACTTGCGCTCGAAGACATGGGCGACGGCATGGTTCAAAACTTGATTTTCCACCAGCGCAATGTGCGGCAGGCTCGATGGACGAGCCGACTTGCGGAGTGTTTGCAGCGATTGCCGTTCATCGGCGGACAATTGCGACCACTGCCGTTCACGGACTTCAGCGGTTGAAATGCCTTTGACCTTTTTTGCCCGGCTCTGATGCACCGCATGGGAAATTTCGTCGTTGGAAAGTTTTCGCCCCAGCTTTTCCTCCATTTCCTTCACCACCGCGTCGCGCTGCTGCGCGCGTTTGGAAAACCGTTTTACCACCACGTCACTGACACCCTCGATTGCAAAACCGTGTTTGGCCGGGGCAATCCGGTAGCCGATTTGTTGCACCCGCTTGGCCAGTTCGTTCCGATAGACCGCCGTGCCATAACGAATCGCGTCATACATGCCGCGCGCTTCCAGTGCCTTCCAGCAACGCTCCGCTATATCAAACGAGGCGTTGAACACTGTGAAATGCGTGTGCAACTGCGGATCGAGCGCGCGGGAACTGTCATGCACGAACGAGGCGGCCACGAGATTGCCCGTCGGCCGGTCCTTGCGAGCGCCCTGCTTGCGCACGCGCGCGGCGGCGAAGGTTTCGAGTTCACGGAACGCGAGCCGGGCCGCTGCCTCATGCGCTTCAATCAATCGCTGGTCGTCCAGCGTGACCGCCAGCACGGAAACCGATTTCGGCGCGGAACAGGTGAAATCATAAAACACCCGGCGCTGGCCTTCCTTCTGGCTCCGCTGAGTCAGCCGCTCGCCATCGTTTGGATTTTGATTTTCGCAGAGCGCATGAAATTGGTCTCGCGTGACTTCAGCCCTCAATCCCAGCCGTTCCGCGCCCGCGCCGATCCACTGGCCGGGGCGGATTTCCCCGGCGGCGTAGTAATCATTCTGCGCCAGATGCTCGTCGAAGTAGCTCTCGGCATCCGCCAGA
>CAVXQV010000004.1:0-426893 GCA_963764035.1 uncultured Verrucomicrobiae bacterium | reverse complement strand
CTTTGGACAAAGATAGCACGCCCGGCAAGCTCGTTTTGAATCGAACGATTACATTGAAAGACACTTGGGTGAAGGAATCTCACAAAGGATAAAATATGAGCGAGGCCTCGTCACAGGCTCAATATTTGTTTGAAAAATATTCCGGCGATGGAGCCGTGGACTTATTGAAGTCGTTGCCAAGTTTACCAGAGAAAACATATGAAAGTGACTGGCTGGATTTCAAATCAGGCAAATCCAAAGACGAAGACATAAAACGCATTTGGAGCAAAATCATTGGCGCATTCGCAAATAGTGAAGGTGGCGTAATCGTTTGGGGAATAGTTGCCAAGAAAGATCCAATTACTGGTATTGATGCGGTCAGCGCAATTGAGTTAGTTCCAGATGTGTCTGCCTTTAAGAGCCGCTTGATGGAGCTTCGCCACGGGGCATGTGACCCACCAGTCGCAGACATTGAAATCAGCGAACTACCAATTCCAGCTAATCACAAGGAAGGCTTTGTGGTTTGCCATATTCCTGAAAGTTCGATGAAGCCCCACCGTTCAGAGTTTGCTGGTAGGCATTTTTATTTGCGAATGGGAGATTCTTCAAGAGAGTGCAATGTCTCCATTCTACGTCAGCTTTTTTATCCAAAGAGAACGCCGCGGATTGAGGCAACGATAAAAAGTATTCGCAAACCGCCTTCATTTAATTTGGAAGTCGTGCCAAAGCGACGACTTGCAGCACCTATACATGCTGCCTTTGAAATAAGCATCAGAAACACTGGAGAATTTACAGTCGAGGAAGCCCAAATTCATATCGAAAGTGCGGGTTATACACTATTTTCATTCAATTGGGATGAATTCGAAAATCATTATAGCGCACAGATATTACCGTCCGTTGTCAATTTTGGTTCTTCAATTCATCCGAAGATCAAACAAGCAGTTAACGTTTTACTGGTTTCGGATTCGTTGCAGAATACTCAGAGTGTTTTCATCCGGGTATACGGAAAAGATATGCCACCTCGAGACGTAACACTTCCCCTTCCAACAAAAGAAGGTGAATCTACCACCGTAGAATGTCTGCCTAAATAGTATTTGAAATCAATGCCTGACGACTCGTTCAAGAAATTTGAGCCGACCAGTTGATGCGTTGGGGAGTCCTGAAGGGACATCGGAAAATAGCCCAGCCTTTCAAGGCTGGGTTTTGCGTCCCAAACATCATCGAGTCCCGGCAGGGACGGCAGAACCGGTCTTTTGTCCCTGCGGGACTTGAATGTTGGCCATGCGCCAGCACTACCGGGTTACACGCGACCGTTGAAACCAAAGGCAAGTTAGTTTTAACGACCGTCCTCACCCCGGCCCTCTCCTCCAAGGAGAGGGGGAAACTTCCACCGTCCCTTCGAACATTCTTGCGCTGACTTTGCCGGACGGTCATCCACGCATCAGGGAACGTGCGCAATCCGGAACGCCTTCGTCGGGAGGCCTGCCTCCTGCCAGGTTTTGCCGCCGTCCACGCTGGAACCCGTAAAGTGCCGGTTTTGAGAGCCGGGCGGGCCGGTTTTACCCCAAATAAAAAAATGCAGCACGATGGTTTCCGGGGTCGCTCCACAACCCTGCCGGCTCAATCTGTCTTGTTTCCGGCCATGTCCGTGTCCCATACCGGGGCAATCGCCATCCTCGGAGGTGACCTTTCATCCTTTTCGGCCCGTTTTCCAAACCCAACGTATCATTCCGCAGTATTGCCAAATGGTTTTGCAGCATTGGGCGGTGATTTCGCAGTATTGCGGAATGGTTTTGCAGTATTGCAAAGTGACTTCGCAGCATTGCCGGACGGTTTTGCAGTATTGCCAAATGACTCCGCAATACTGCCGGATGGTCAGAAAGGCTGGGAGACGGCTCCGCAACCCTGCAAAATGGGACCGCAGCATTGCCGGACGGCTTTGCAGTATGGCAAAATGGTTTTGCAGTATTGCGGAATGACCTTGCAGTATTGCGAAACGGTTTGGCAGGGTTGCGACCTGACTCCGCAGCATTGGGAAATGGAGGCTCCTGGCTGTTTTGCGGGGGATTTGAGGTTTTTTGGACGGCGGCAGGGGTTTGCACGCCCGGTAGCATCCAAAGCAGCCGGGGATGTGTCCTGTGAACCCGATGGACTGGCCTGAAAAACCACGCCGGCGATGGACGATGGGGGCAACTGGCATTTGAACTTTCAACCACGGATGAACACCGATGGACACGGATTTTTCAAGCCCGTAGGGCTGGCATCTTTGTAGATTGAGGTTACAAAATGCATCAAGCTCCGTCAGGAGCGACATCATGGTGGCTGCCCGCAAGGGATGGCCGTCCGCAAGGACCGGAATATGCCACCCCGACGGGGCTTGAATTTAGTTTGGTTGTGATTCTACAAAGATGCCGCGCCGACGGCGCTCCGGTAGGGCGGCGCTGCCGCGCCGCCGGACGCGCGGCAGCGCGTCCCTACCATCCTGACGTGGCGGCGGCGCGGCAGGGCGTGCAAACGGGGACGGAATTTGGATGGCGGCTTTCTCCCGAATGCCGCTTCGCCGAAACGGACTGGTCGCGCCCTCCGCAATTCGAAATTCGCAATCCGATCCTGTCATGGCTCTTTTCCTAAATTCATTTTGGGAGGATGATGGGGGGCTGACGGACTTAGCCACGGATGAACGCGGATGAACCTGACGCGGCTCAACCATGCAGTGGGCCGCGCACACCAATGCCGGGCCGTAGGAGACGAGGTAACGAGTCTTGGACTCCTCGCGATGTCCTAAATATCCAGCGGGCTGAAACGCGCCGGGTCGGAGACCGGCGCTCCGGTTCATGGGCAGGCATGGGGGATCGCGGCAATACAGCAGAAATCGCTTGCTCCATTGCAAATACGCCTCCTTCGACCACCCCGCCACGTGCCGGAACCGGCATACCTCGTGAAACTGCCCTTTCAGCCGCAACTTGGGATTGGGTAAAAACCGCCCCAGGGGACGGTCAGCCATGAATATCGGGTTGCCCATAAATCACACTGATTTTGCTTGACCCCGGCTTAACACGCGGCTAAGATTGCAGCAAGTGAAAAAATGGCGGCTCAATTTCAGCGGAGCATGCCTCTCCGCTCCATGTGCGGAGCATTCAAAAATGCCCCAGGTCAAAAGCCAAATATCCATGCCCGAATTAGGCCAAACCGCTCCCCGGACTTTTTTTGGCAACATCCTTGACTGCAAACACATCGGCCAAAACCGGCAAAACGGCCTTGCCGTCTTAGGCCAAACCCAGCTTTGGCCGAAGATCTGTTAGGCAGCATGAGCGTTATGAGTGATTCCACATCACCAAGCATCGGAGCCAAAAAGCAGGCAGTGTGGCTTTATGCCTTTTGGTCGCTTTTGGTCGCCGTGTTTTACTTGCTTACGCTTCCAGCGTGTATGGCGCCACACAATCATCTTCAGGATTGGAGTCCGAGTCGGGTTGGCATTGTATATGGAGTTATTGCCACTTTGGTTTCTATCTGGTTATTTTTGCGTTGCCCGTATCGGCACTGGTTCGTGAAGGCTGTGACATTGGTATCATTTGCGTTCGTCACCTTTTGCACTATTTGGTTTTTGTATGGTTATATCAGCTATTGGTCTGGACGCGGAGTTTTATGGAGTTTTCCACGATGATGCGGCCTAACAAGTCGCGAGGCCGTGTGAAAACGTTTTGACGGGGTGGTATAGAAAGCCTGGAAGAGGGAAGTTAATTTTAGTTTTCAGGTTTTTCCAGGGAATGGTTCGGGGGAAGCTGCCCGGTGATGAGGTGAGCTACCCCGGTTTTAGGTTGGAACCAACCGCTTTTTTCGCGGGCAGGCGTTGTGCCGGGCTTTCAACCCACCGCCGCCATCAATTTCTCGAAGCTCACCAGGTTCAGCACCCGTTTGAGGTTGTAGGCCAGGGTCGTCAGGCTCCATTCGCACCGCACCTTCACCAGTCCCTTGAGCAGAAAGTGCGTGTAGCCAAACCACCGTTTGATCGTCCCGAACGGATGTTCCGCCAGCGTCTTGCGCAACTTGAACTTCTCCGGCTGCGCTTTCATCCGTTCGGCCATCGCCTCCATCAAGTGTTCGTTCTCCTCCCGCGTGATCGTCCGGTTGGCCTTGTTCCGCGTGCAACGGTTCTTCAACGCGCACGTCTGGCACCCGCTGGCCCGGTAGTAGCGCAACTCGCGGCCCAATTCATACGTCGCGAAGCGATAGGTCAACGGGCTTCCCGCCGGACATACATACACATCCTGTGTGGCATCATACTGGAACTGGCTCTTGCCGTAGAGTCCCCGCGCCGTGTTGGCGCTCGTGTCGGCCTTGGGAATGTAGGGTGTGATGCCCCGCTCGACGCACCGGCTCACTTCCGCCGCGTTGTAGTAACCCGCGTCGGCCACCACCTCGGCCTGTTTCAATTCCAGATTTGCTTTTGCCTCCAGCGCCACCTCGGCCAGTTGATGCAGGTCGGTCACCTCGTTGGTCACGTCGTCGGCCGCGATCAGCTTGTGTTTGGCGTCCACCGCCATCTGCGCGTTGTAACCCACGATGGTCCCGTGCGCCGTGGGCATCTTGCGCGTGTCCGGGTCGGTCACGCTGATTTGTTTCTGGTCGGCGTCCAGTTGCCCCAGCAGTTCCTTGTGCCAGTCCTGCCGCTCCTGCACGAGGGCAATCTTCTGCTCCAGTTCCTTGCGGCTCATGGCTGCCTCCACCGGTTCGGCGGCATCGGCGGTGTCCAGTTGCGCCAGATATTCCGCCAGCCGCGCATCGGCCCGGTCAATGAGTTCCTGCAACTTGGCCGCGTTGAAGTTCTGGTCCCGCGCGTTGACCGCCGCGAACTTGCTGCCGTCGATGGCCAGCAACTCCCCGCCGAACAGTTCCAGCTTCCGGCACAGCAGCGTGAACTGCCGCGCCACGGCCTGGAGCGGCTTGAGGTTGTCCTTGCGGAAGTCGGCGATGGTCTTGAAGTCGGGCGTCTGTTTGCCCGTCAGCCAGATCACCTCCACATTGCGGTGGCATTCCGCTTCCAGCGACCGCGAGGACCGCGTCCGATGCAAATAGCCATAGAGATAGAGCTTGAGCAACACCGCCGGGTCGTAAGGCGGACGCCCGGTGTCGGCGCAACGGGCCTTGGCAAAACCCAGCGTGTGCAGGTCGAGGAAGCCCACGAAGGCGTCGAGGAAGCGGACGGGGTTTTCGGCGGCGATGTAATCCTCCAGCCGTTCGGGGAAGAGCAGCGTTTGGGAGCGGTCCAGGCCGGCGCGATGTTTCATGCTTGTCAAAGACGAGCCGCAGGCGTAAAGGTTTCAACCAATGAATGAGTTTTCACACAGGCTCTCGCCGGAGCCAACGCGCCCGGTTGATCGCTTGCAGTTCCGCTATCGCGGTTCAGCCGTCGCGAGTCGGCGGTGGCTCAGCTTTTTATCGTTAGGCCGCATTCGCATGTTATGAAACGAACGCATTCAAAAATCTGACACTGTGTTTAGTCGCATAGCCTTGAACTGATTTGGCACACATCAGCTGTTCGTACTCAGTGTAGATAGCTGGACATTCACTGCGGCAAGGCTTCGTGCAGGCACGAGTCTGACCACATGACAAGTGCACGCGACTGCCGCAGTATCGGTAAAGAGTCCAGTCAAAGCGCAGATTCAGTATCAGGTTGTTCATGACGCGATGGCATACTCATTTCATTGGAAGTGCAGCCTGACGTATTATTGCCGGGCCTGCAGTGAGTTTTGCGGCAGTTGTCTCATTTCGCTAGAGAGTGGTAGCGAACTACACGATGGGAGGTTATATCTGCTTGATCGATGTATTGAGACCACTACGTGACTGGCATTCAGCCGAAAGCCAGCCGGACATGCAGAGCCATGACAGGTCATAGTGACGATGACGCCGCCTAACACAGTCGCGAGGCC
Organism: uncultured Verrucomicrobiae bacterium; assembly: GCA_963764035.1. Classification (GTDB taxonomy): domain Bacteria; phylum Verrucomicrobiota; class Verrucomicrobiia; order Limisphaerales; family UBA11358; genus UBA11358. The sequence goes on along the minus strand of CAVXQV010000004.1, from coordinate 420,984 downwards.
GTGTGAAAACGTTTTGACGGGGTGGTATAGAAAGCCTGGAAGAGGGAAGTTAATTTTAGTTTTCAGGTTTTTCCAGGGAATGGTTCGGGGGAAGCTGCCCGGTGATGAGGTGAGCTACCCCGGTTTTAGGTTGGAACCAACCGCTTTTTTCGCGGGCAGGCGTTGTGCCGGGCTTTCAACCCACCGCCGCCATCAATTTCTCGAAGCTCACCAGGTTCAGCACCCGTTTGAGGTTGTAGGCCAGGGTCGTCAGGCTCCATTCGCACCGCACCTTCACCAGTCCCTTGAGCAGAAAGTGCGTGTAGCCAAACCACCGTTTGATCGTCCCGAACGGATGTTCCGCCAGCGTCTTGCGCAACTTGAACTTCTCCGGCTGCGCTTTCATCCGTTCGGCCATCGCCTCCATCAAGTGTTCGTTCTCCTCCCGCGTGATCGTCCGGTTGGCCTTGTTCCGCGTGCAACGGTTCTTCAACGCGCACGTCTGGCACCCGCTGGCCCGGTAGTAGCGCAACTCGCGGCCCAATTCATACGTCGCGAAGCGATAGGTCAACGGGCTTCCCGCCGGACATACATACACATCCTGTGTGGCATCATACTGGAACTGGCTCTTGCCGTAGAGTCCCCGCGCCGTGTTGGCGCTCGTGTCGGCCTTGGGAATGTAGGGTGTGATGCCCCGCTCGACGCACCGGCTCACTTCCGCCGCGTTGTAGTAACCCGCGTCGGCCACCACCTCGGCCTGTTTCAATTCCAGATTTGCTTTTGCCTCCAGCGCCACCTCGGCCAGTTGATGCAGGTCGGTCACCTCGTTGGTCACGTCGTCGGCCGCGATCAGCTTGTGTTTGGCGTCCACCGCCATCTGCGCGTTGTAACCCACGATGGTCCCGTGCGCCGTGGGCATCTTGCGCGTGTCCGGGTCGGTCACGCTGATTTGTTTCTGGTCGGCGTCCAGTTGCCCCAGCAGTTCCTTGTGCCAGTCCTGCCGCTCCTGCACGAGGGCAATCTTCTGCTCCAGTTCCTTGCGGCTCATGGCTGCCTCCACCGGTTCGGCGGCATCGGCGGTGTCCAGTTGCGCCAGATATTCCGCCAGCCGCGCATCGGCCCGGTCAATGAGTTCCTGCAACTTGGCCGCGTTGAAGTTCTGGTCCCGCGCGTTGACCGCCGCGAACTTGCTGCCGTCGATGGCCAGCAATTCCCCGCCGAACAGTTCCAGCTTCCGGCACAGCAGCGTGAACTGCCGCGCCACGGCCTGGAGCGGCTTGAGGTTGTCCTTGCGGAAGTCGGCGATGGTCTTGAAGTCGGGCGTCTGTTTGCCCGTCAGCCAGATCACCTCCACATTGCGGTGGCATTCCGCTTCCAGCGACCGCGAGGACCGCGTCCGATGCAAATAGCCATAGAGATAGAGCTTGAGCAACACCGCCGGGTCGTAAGGCGGACGCCCGGTGTCGGCGCAACGGGCCTTGGCAAAACCCAGCGTGTGCAGGTCGAGGAAGCCCACGAAGGCGTCGAGGAAGCGGACGGGGTTTTCGGCGGCGATGTAATCCTCCAGCCGTTCGGGGAAGAGCAGCGTTTGGGAGCGGTCCAGGCCGGCGCGATGTTTCATGCTTGTCAAAGACGAGCCGCAGGCGTAAAGGTTTCAACCAATGAATGAGTTTTCACACAGGCTCGCGCTGGAGCCAACGCCGACTGCCCCTTGAGTTTATGGATGGTTTGAGTTATACAACGATTATCGAGCTTGCGGAGCCGCTCGCCCGTCGGCGTGGCTCAGCTTTGGATCGTTAGGCGACGGGAGCATTGAAACTTATGGCATGGACAAAAGCAAAAACAGCAATCGTCGCCGGAGCGTGTGTGCTGCTCGCGGCGGGAACAACAACCATCATCATCTACAACGCGGGAAAGCCCATGCGGACGATTCAGTCCGAATGGTCCGCCATCAGTGGCAACGAAGGCCAATGGAGTTGGTCCGGTGGCAAAATCGAAGCGCACACCGTTGACGGTGACAGCATCTTTGCCTCCAGCAAGAAATATGGCGATGTCACCTTCTCAGCCCTCGCCAGCACCGACAACCGTGAAGCCAGCCTTGCCTTCCGGATGCAAGATGCCGCCAATGGCTACATCCTTAATTTTACGCCGGTGGGCTCACCGGGAGAACCCAACGGCTTCGTCCGCCTCCGAAAGAGGATTGGCAACGACGAAACCACGCTCGCAACCTATCAGGGACAAAGATTGGTCGCTACCGGCAAGTCGGCAAAAATCAAAGTCGTGGCCAGGGGTTCCTCGATTCAGGTTTTTCTAAACGGGGTGAATGTTTTAAGAGCACACGACACGACCTTCACCACTGGTAATATCGGCCTTCGAGTTTACGGTTGGGGGGATTCGCCCTGCGACGCCACATTTTCCCATGTGAGCTTCTAACTGCGAATTCTTAAAATTGTAAAGGGGTCAGTCCTGACCTTGACAATCATTTGCCAAGGAATTAAACCCCAATTCCGAGGTGCGGATTGCACGTAGCTGCGACGCCCTCGTCGCCAGTTGCATCAGCGGCTTCCCGGTGGCGTGCATCCTGCGACGCGGGCGTCGCCGCCACCCTTCGGTGACGAGGCGTCACCGCCACCCGCGCCCGGCAACCCCGGCATCCGGATTGCTGATCAAAACCGGGGCATAAAATGGATTTAGGCGGGAATGAAACCGGGACCCCTCCCTTTACGCCGGCAAAACCACCGGCAGGCAGCGGACCCGGCCCCGACACGCCGGGCCTGACGAACGGAAAGCCCGGCGGCAAAATTTGCGGATCAAGCCGCGTTCCAACCCAAAGAGAGTTCCTGCTATTCCGACACGGCGGCATTGGGAATATGGGTGAATTTGGCGACGGCTTGCGAGCGCGAGCGGACGTGCAGTTTTTCGTAGATGCGGCGGATGTGGGTGTTGACCGTGGGCACGCTGATGTGGAGCAAGTCGGCGATTTCCTTGTAGAGATAGCCGCGCGCCAGGAGTTCCAGGACTTCGCGTTCGCGCGGCGAAAGGCTGACCGTCTCGGCGGGCGGGGCGCCGCTGAACCGCTGGAATGACTGGACGATTTTGCGCGCGATGTTGCTGCTCATGGGGGAGCCGCCGGCGTGGACGTCCTTGATGGCCGAGAGCAGGTCCGCGCGCGGCGTGCGCTTGAGGAGATAACCGCTGGCGCCCGAGGAAAGGGCCTTGAAAATGTGGTCGGCGTCCTCATACACCGTGAGCATCACGAACTGCGAGTCCATCATCTGCGGTTTGAGGCGGCGGACGCATTCGATGCCGCTCATGCCGGGCAGGTTGATGTCCATCAGGACAACGGACGGCTTTTCCTGCGGGAGGGCGACGAGCGCGGTTTCGGCGTTTTCATGCTCGCCGACGCATTTAAAACCGCCCGCGCCGCCAATCCACTCGGTCAAAATGCGGCGCGCCGGCGCGTCGTCATCCACGATTGCAACCGTGATGCTCATGCGCTCCAGTTTAACCCGGGCGCGCGAGGAAAGATTGTCGTTAGTTTTCACGACGCATTGCCGACCTGGCAAATCTGGGACCACCACCAATAACACACAACTCCCCCGATGGCAATTGCTCCGGGGAAGCCGGAAACGGTGGAAGGGAACAATATGCCGGCAATGCCCGGCCCGCCCCGGGCAATCAGTCGCCATTCCCGCCGGCTGGCAGGACCGAGATTTCGGCGGCGCTCGTCCAGCCGTTTCCATTGACTTCCTTCAACGCGGTGAAGCGGAAGAATCGCGCGCTGACGGGAGCAAACGTGACCTCTTGCAGCGATGGATTGTTCCGAATGTTGGCGAACGTGCCGGAAACGACGTTGGTCGTCCAGTTGACCCCGTCCCTGCTGGTTTCAAAGCGGTAGGTTTCGGCGGTGCCGTTGGGATTTCCGTCCTGGCGCGGCAGGTAGGTGAACCCGGCAATCCGGTGCGGGCGAACCATGTCAACCGTGATGAAATGCGGCAGGATCAGATCGTCGTTCCAGCGCGTGTGCCAGAACGTGGATGCGTTGCCGTCAATCGCCCGGACCGCGGAGTTGTCTTCCCCGTCGGTTTCCTGGCTGTCCACCGCGGCAATTCTCCAGCCGGTGGGAGGCAAACCCGCGAAGGATTTTGAAGCCACGATGCCGAGCCGGCCATTGGGCAACACGCACGCCGCCTGCACGGTGCTCCCGGGCGGGGCCGCGACCGGTGCATCGTAAACAGGCGAGCTGGTCTGCGGCGCGGTTCCGTCAACGGTGTAAACCATCTTGCATCCGACGGTATTGCTGATGGCCACCAGACCGTTGGCGTCGCGGCCGGAAATGACCGGCGGAAAGGCCGCGGCGGATTGCCTGAACAGTCCAATCTCCGCAAGCGTCGGCTCCATCCGCGAACCGGTGATGCGGATGCGCACCTGGCTGGTGGTGACGGGTGATTTCAACCGGATCAGCCGGCGATGGCCGACGGTCGTGAGTGTGTCCGAAGAAATTTTTTCCGCGACGGCCCAGTCCGATCCGTTCCAGGCGTCAATGGCGAAGGACTCAATCCGCTGGCCGCGATGGTCCACCGCTTCCTGCAATGAGACGACATCAAAGGTGACGGCGGCGGGCAGCGTCAAGGTCACCGCGCCGTTGGTTTGGCCGGGCGCGGCCTCCCACCAGGTGTCGAGATTTTCGTCGAGCGCCAGCGACGGCCCGTGGGAATCGTTGGAGTTGTCGGCGGTCAGCTTGCCGCCGGTGACCAGGTCGGTGCCAAAGGTGTCCTTGATGATCTGCGACATCTTGCTCAACGCTTCGAGCTGGTCGTCGGGAATCAAGCCGCGCGAATCCGGCGAAAGGTTCAGGATGAGATTTCCGTTGCGGCCGATGGAGCGGTAATAAATATCCACCAGTTCCGACAGGCTCCGGGGATGTTTCTGCGGCGCCCAAAACCACGCGCCGTTGGCGAGAATGGTGACGTTGATTTCCGCCGGATACCACCAGAGATGGGAACCGGGAACCAGCCGGGCGCGGCTGCCGAGATCGGCACCCCCCATATCCGGCCAGCGAAAATTCTCCGGCGACGTCGGCAAGGGAACGACGCTCCATTCCGTGGTGCGGCCAACACCGCCTTCATTGCCCACCCAGCGCACGTCCGGCCCCTTGCCCATGATGACCGCGCCGGGTTGGAGACTGCGAATCAGGTCATACCACGCGTTGTAATTGTAGGTTTCATGGACGCTCGGATCGGGATTCGCGCCGTCAAACCAGACTTCCTGGATCGGGCCGTATTGCGTCAGCAATTCGTAAAGCTGGTTCAGGAAGTAGCGATTGTAGTCGTCCACTTCGTAGCTGTAGCTCTTGAAACCCGGCGCCGGCGCGCGGCCTTGCGAGGGATCGCTCTTGAAACTGGCCGGGGCGGTGGGGATGACGGAAAGCACATTGCTGCTGCCGTCGCCGTAGTAGCCGCCGGGATTTTTTGGGTTCGTCCGCAACTGGTAGAGATCGGCGGGCGAAAGATAAACGCCCAGCTTCAATCCGTATTTGCGCGCGGCGTCGGCCACGGCCCGGACTTCATCGCCCTTGCCGTCGAGCCAGGGGCTGGCCGCCACCGAGTGCGGCGTGTATCGGGTTTGCCAAAGGCACAATCCATCGTGATGTTTGCAGACGAGCACGATCATTTTGCCGCCGGCGTCTTTCATCGCGCGAACCCACTGGTCGGCGTCAAACGCGGTGGGATTATACAGCGAAGGCTCCTCGCGACCGCTGCCCCACTCGACGCCATGAAATGAGTTCGGGCCGAAGTGGAGAAAAAACGTCCACTCCAGCCGCATCCAGTCGGTTTGATTGGCGCGCGGCAGAACCTTGGCGGCTTTTTCGGCGATGACGGCGTCGGAATCGCCGTTGGAAATCACCTGCATCGTGGAATACGGGATTGGTTCCGCCGCGGCAACGCCGATGGTCGCAACCAAAAAGCCCAGCGTCAATATGCTCAAGATGGTTCGATTCATTTTCATTCTCTTTCGATTAAAGTCAGGTTCGGTTCAGTCTCTCACGGCACCCATGCCGCGCGCCAGAACTGTTTTGAGTCTGAAAAGGAATTGGTAAAGTTCGCCGTCGGCCCGGAAAGTGTGTTGGTGAATCCATTGGCCCAACTTGCCAGGTCCGGGCTGGATTGCAGAACGTAGCGGCCGCCGGATTGTCCCCGGAGCTGGAAACCGAACATCCCCGGAGGCGCCGGCAGCACGGCCAGCGACGGCGGCGGCGCGGCGCTCAACACCATCACCGTGACCGAGAAGGGAGCGAAGGCGGCGGAAAAACTGCTTTGAACGCCGGTAATGCTGGTTTGGGCAATGTCCGGCGAACCCACGCCGGTCCGGGCCGCCGTGTCCTGCGGAATGCCGTAGCTGTAAATGGCGGCATTGGTAAAGGGAAGATAGCCGGACAGATTGATGGCGGCCGTCAGATTGGACGAGGAACTTTTGTTGATCACCAGCAGCGTCAGTGCGCCGTTGGTCCGCTTGACCGCATACGCGGCCAGCAGCGGGTAATCGCTGGTGGCGCGAACCACGGTGTCGCCGTCCCTGGCGAAATGGGGCATCAGCTTGGCCACATAATAAGTCGGATAGGCGCTGCCCGCGCCGCCGAGGCCATAAACAATTCCCGCGTCGGAAATGAAATTGCCGCTGCCATCGGTGCGCCAGCCGTAGAACGCCGGATCGGAATCGCCCAGGCTGTTGGCGCCATTGCGCATATCCCACCACAGGCGCGAGTTGAACTCGGTCTGCAAAATCTGCCCGATGCTGTCGGCGTAAAAGAGGCCGCCGGGCAGGCTGTCATTCTGCTTGTCACCGCCCATGCCGTTCTCGGTAATTTCCAGCGTCACGTTGGTGGCGGCGCTGCCGAGGTAATCGTTCAGCATCTGGCGCAAATTCGCCGCGTCGGAAGCCCAGCCCTTGGACCAGAGCAAATCCTGCGTGTCTCCCGCCGTCGGGCCGTAATTGTGCTCAATCAGGAAGTCCGGAATGCAATGATTGCTCCGCATGTAAGTCAGCATCACCGGCGTCCAACCGTAGTGGGTCACTCCGGTTCGCGGATTGACGACGGGATGGTCATAGTTGTTCACGGTGCCATCCTCGGTGATGTCGGCCACCGCGCCGATCTTGATGGTTGGGTCGGCGGCTTTCATTTGCGCGTAGTAATTGGTGAAGCGCATCGCATAGGTCCACGGATCGTGCGCCTTGAAGGGCGCGTTGGTGTTCCAGTCCCATTCCCAGGAACCGCCGACTTCGTTCCCGATTTCCCAGTATTTGAAGTTGCAGTGGTTCGTGAGGTTGAACATGCGCACGCCATAGGCCGCCTCCTCCGGCCCGCTGGTGCCGTAATTCACAATGATAAAAGCCTGCGAATGGGTGTTCGTGGCCAGGGCGATGAAATCTTTGGAAAACGAGCCCCAATTTCGCGGGCTGGTCGCGCCGGCGCTCCAGGCCTCGTTGGTCCAGTGATAGCCGTCACCCCAGCTCCCGCCCGGCCAGCGCAGACAGGTGGCGCCGATGTCATTCATAACCGCAACCGATGCGGGCGTGTTGACGTTGCCGTCCCAACCGACCTGATTGATCCCGAAAACTTTGCCGTCCACCTTCCGCACGGTTTGGGTGGCAAGAATGCTGACATGGACCGTTGCGGGCGCAGGCGCGGCAACCAGCCGCAAATCATCAATGAAAAACGGTTGCGTCGAAGCGCCGTTACCAAATTGAAACCCGCTCAAGTTGGTTTTGTTGTTGATCCCCAGCGAGGCGAGAGAAATTGTGATTTGCTGCCAAGAATTCGCCGGGGCGGTCACCCAAACCCCCGGCAATCCCGTCCCGTTCGTTTCGCCGCTGACCACGATGGATTGTCCGCCAGCCGCACCGCCATTGAGCCAGAAGCTGACATTCGTGTAGATGGTCGTGTCCACGCTGGTGCCGCTCTTAAGCCACCAGGCCTGCCACTGGCCGCTGGGAACCAGCGCCATCGAATTGCTGCCCTCGAAGACGGGATTATTCGTGGGGGAACGCGGCATCCAGGACCAGTTATCGCCCCAGCCGTTGTTAAAGCGATCCGAATAAATCAGCATGTCATCCGAAGCATGGACCGCCAGCACGGATGAGAACAATAAAACTCCAGAAAAACAAAACAGCAACCTCATAGCTTAAGCATACCTCAAACTTACCGGAAAGATTGTCGTTACTTTTCACGATTGCGGCATCCGCCAATCAGCTTGGGACATCCCCTCACCTCACGGGAACAACTGGATAACGATGCCCTTTTGGTCGCGGGAGATCCCAATCTTCAGTGAACTCCCCGCGGGCGATGCCGGAGCCAGCCGCAGCAGCGCCGCCGTGTCCGCCGTCTTTTCGCCGTTGACGGAAAGAACGACATCGTTTTTTTGCAACCCGGCCTTGGCCAACGCCGAATCCGTCGGAACGTCCAGCACCAAAACACCCGTCACGCCCGGCAAGCCGAACGCGGACATCTCGCCTTCGCTGGCAATGTTGCGCACATTGACGCCGAGCCACGTTGCCGGCGCGGCGTCGCGCGCGGTGGCCGCGGCCACCGGCACTTTTGATTGTGGCAACTGCGGCACGCGCGCGATGGCTTTGAGTTGCGGTTTTTGCACGCCGAATTGGTCCATCGGAAAATTGACGAAGCCAAGCGCCAGCGCGGGCGAACCGTCCTTCACGCGGTAATCGCCGTGCGCCGGATCAACGAATTGCGCGTCGGCCACGATGGAATGTTCGTCGCGTCCGCTTTGTTGCTGCAACTGCGTCGCGGGTGCGGCGTTCGTCGCGCCGTAATCCTGCACGAGGTTGTAATCCATGTTCGCGCCCCACGGCGGACGGTGCATGTTGGCCGGAAGATAGCGGGTCCACACGATATTATGCAGGAAAATGTCGCCGCACTCGGCGAACCAGACGTGCGGATTGTAGCTGTTGTCCACCATGATGTTGTTTTCGACCACGCGCCCGAAGCCCTCGCGGTTCTTGATGCCGCCATGCAGGCAGAGATTGTTCGTGATGATGTAAAACGACGAGCCGTCATCCAGGTCAATGTCCCAGCCGTGATCGCAACGCCAGCGGTTGTTGGCGAGCACGTTTGGCTTGACCGCGTCGAGTTTCGGCAAATCCGGGACCTGCCGCACCCAAGCGTTGACTTCGCTGATGTTTGGCCGCCAATAACGGTCGCGTCCCCACGAATTGAACGAGCCGTGGTCGCCTGTCTCTTTCACCGTGTCAAAGATGTCGCAGAATTCGATGACGTGCCCGCCCCAGCAGCCGTCGCCGATGTTGATGCCGGCGCGCGGCATGTCGTAAATCGAACAGTGCCGGACGGTGATGCCCTGGGCGAGGTCAATTTCCACGCCGGCGGTTTGTTTCTCCACGCGCCCGGTCAGATGAATCAGGCAATTGTCCACCAGGCAGTCCGCCGGATAATTGTCGCTCTTCGGTCCGGGCGTGCGGTCAATTTCATCAAGCCGGTGGACCTGCCCATAGTTGAACAGCGGGCTGCGCGCGGCCTGCGGGTCGCCGACAAAACATATCCCGCTCGCGCCCGCCTTGGCGATTTGCGTTCCGCGAATGGCCACGCGGCGGTTGTAATTGTTGACAAAAATGGCATTGCCGCCGACCTGGTCAATGAAACTGTCTTCCAGCGCGCAATCCTCCGCGCCGTTGAAGAAAATCGCGCCGCCGCGATATATCGCCCAGTCCGAACGCAGCAGCGGCTCGTTCGTGTCCATGACCGTGCGTGCCGCCTGACGAAAGATCAGTCCGCGGAGCGTGATCCACTTCACCGGATGCGCCTGGTCGCCGCGGAATTCAACCAGCGTCCGCAGCCGCGTGGCTTCGATGACGGCGTTTCTTCAAATCAAGCCCGGCGGGCGGATAGAAATAGAGCGTGTGCGTTTTGGAATTCAGGAACCATTCACCGGGCGCGTCCAGTTCCTCGAAAATATTTTCCACAAACTGGATGCGCTCGTTAATGCCGCCGCCGCGATTGTTCTGCCAGCCGCCCTCTTTGGTCAAATTGCCGTTCGCATCCTTTCCGGTAATGCGCCAGGTGAAATCGCCCCACAGCGCCGGATGCATCGCGTGCAAGTAACCTCCGGCCGGATCCGCCCACCGGGCGGCGCGTCGCTTGATGTCCGCGCCCGAGGTGAACCCGTCGAAGTATTGCGCCTTTGGATCGAAGTTTGGGTAACGCGCAAGGATCTGTCGCTCGCCATTGACGAAAATTTCCTCGGTCTGCAAATCCGCCGGCACTTGCGCCTGAAAAATCCCATTGGTGAAAGGCTGCCAGTCCAGTTTTTCCAACCTGACGCCGCCGCTGATGACGGGCTGCTCGTCTTGATAATTTTGGAAAATCACCGGCGCGTCTTTCGTGCCGGAATCTTCGCGCGGTGAACACGAGCGTGTCGCGGACAAATAGTAAGTTCCGCCGCGCAGAAAAACGTCGCCGTGTTTCTGGCGCGCCGCCTGTTGCGCGCGTTGCAGCGTGGCAAACGGCTTCTCCAGCGTGCCGGGATTCGCGTCATTGCCCGCCGGCGAGACGTAATACGGTTGCGCGCCGCAAAAACACGCGGACAACAGCCGTCAGCGCACAAATTAAAGCGATCTTCAATTTCACGGCACGGAGGGACGCGGCGTGCATGGTTGCGTTTGCTCTGTGGCCGTCGCCGGCGCGAGCCCGTCGGCGGTTGCCGTCAACTTGAATTCCCCGGCGTCGCGCGTGGATTGCACGAGGATTTGCGCCAGGCCGTTGAACAGGCTGCGCGCCCACGGCGCGGCGCTGGCGTGTCCGATGATTTTCACGGTCACGTTGGGATTCAAACCGCCGGAGCCCACACCGTTGTTGACGCCCACGGCGACGACGTTGTCGCCGGCGTGGATGAATTTCTTGATGTCGAAAATCGGCTGCGCCTGCCAGTCGTGCGATTCGCCGACGAACTGGCCGTTCACGAAATACCAGCCTTCGTCGTCACAGCCGGAGAAGCAGATTTGCGCGCCGGCGCCTTTCAAGTCCTCTTCCGTCAGCTGTGAAATGCGCGCGGTAAATCGCCGTGGTTTCCGGCGTTTCAATCGTCGGCCCGCTGCCGCTGATGGTTTTCCAGGCGGAATCGTCAAAATCGTTCGCGTATTCCGGCACGGCGCTGCGGTTCTTCGGAATTTTTGCAAGCTGCCAGCGCCAATTCTCCACCGCCATGTTGCGCGCGGGCGCCGTGGGAACGAACACGTCCGGCTCGTGGCAACTCGGATCGCCGTTGCCCACGCCGATGATTTTGCCCGCGCCTTCGATGCTGAAATTAATTTTGTTCTGCGCCACCGGCACCACGCGGCCCTGCGCATCCAGCGCCGAAACGGTGAACACCGCCACGTCCTCGCCGTCGGCGTTGATGGTTTTGCGATCCGGCGTGAGTTGAATTTGCGTCGGCGTCGCCGGTGGTTTCGACTTTTGTTTCGGCGATGACTTTGTCCGCTTCGTCATACCCTTTCGCGCTCAACGTTCCCGGCGCGTATTTGACCTGCCAGCTCAATTTCGAGTTCGGCTTCATCGCCTGCTTGCCGAGCGACGCGCCGTTCAGGAAAAGTTCCACCTGTTTGCAATTGCTGAAACGCCTCGACGAGGATTTCCTGCCCTTCCCTGCCCGGCCAATTCCAGTGCGGCAGCAAGTGCAGCACGGTGTTGGTGGTCCACCACGATTTGTAGTAATAGAAAACGTCCTTTGGAAAACCGCACGTGTCGAGAATGCCGAAATGCGAGCTGATGCACGGCCACCAATATGGCGTCGGCTCGCCGCGATAATCGAAGCCGGTCCAGACGAACGCACCGGAGAGCCAAGGGCGGGCGGCGAAGAAACTCCACCAGCTTTCGGCGGTGGTGGTCCAGCCCGGCCAGACGACGTCGTAGGCGGCGACGTAACCGTGCTGGCGATCGTTCGCGTAAATGCCGCGCGTGCCGACGACGCTGGCCTGCTCGGTGCCGATGTTTGGCTGGGTTCGGATGCTCGGCGTGATAACGGTCCATGTCGGAGCCGTAATGATAATTCCAGCCGCGCACTTCGATGACGGAATTGATGCCGCGATACACGTCGCCTTCCGGCGAGGCGTAGGTGACAGGGCGCGTCGGGTCGAGCTGCTTGACGTAATCCTGCATCGTGCGCGCGACGTTGCCGGCCTGCGGCGAGTCCTGCACGGCGAACTGCTCGTTGGCGACGCACCACATTGCGACGCTCGGATGATTGCGGTCGCGGCGGATTTGGTCGTCCCACTTTTTCATGTTCCCCGAATCGCTGCCCATCAAGCGGCTCTCGTCCAGGACCAACATGCCGAGGCGGTCGCAGACATCGAGCAATTCCGGCGTGGGCGGATTGTGCGAGGTGCGGATGGCGTTGCAACCGAACGCTTTCAATTGCTTCACGCGAAATTCCTGCAATGCATCCGGAATGGCCGCGCCGACGCCGGCTGCGTCCTGATGATTGCAGGTGCCGTAAATCTCGTAATGCTTGCCGTTCAGCAAAAAGCCGTTCGTCGCGTCAAAGCCGACGGTGCGGATGCCGAATGGAGTTTCTTCTTGGTCAACAATTTTGCCATCCACCAGAAACTGTGGTGATGAGTTTGTAAAGCTTTGGACTTTCCGGAGACCAAAGGATCGGCGAATCAATTTCCATGTCAGATACCCGAAGTTTCAGTTGCTCCATTATCGAATATGCATAAGCATCGTCGGTGAATTTTTCATGAGCTCTGGCACAAATTTCTTTACCATCTGCTCGGACGAAACGATTTCGCATTTCACTTCCGCAGATTTTCTCTGAGTTGCGATCAACATATTGACCGGCAGGTTGACTTCGATCAATTTGATTTTGATGTCGACTTGGCGCTTTATTTGTAAAAGTGGTTTGTCAGAAATTCACTCGGCACTTGAACAAAAATCCCATCCGGCGCGATGGCCACCGGCGCAGTCTTGTCCAGCCAGACGTGGCGGTAGATGCCCGCGCCTTCGTAAAACCAGCCCTCGGATTTGGTCGCATCCACCCGCACGGAAATGGTGTTCTCGCCGCCGAAATGCACCACGTCCGTGATGTCCTCGCGGAACGGGTAGTAGCCGCCCTCGTGCCGCCGCACGAGCCAGCCGTTGACCAGCACCGTCGCGTCGTGCATCACGCCGTCGAACGTCAGCCAGATGCGTTTGCCGGAGTCGCCCGCCGGCAAATCGAACGTGCGGCGATACCAGGCGATGCTGTTCGTCGGATACTTCGCGCCCAGCGGCTTGAACCCGTGGCCGCCGTCGGCGGATGGGTCGAAAGGCAATTCCACCGCCCAATCATGCGGCAGGTTGACGACGCGCCAGTAGGAGTCGGCAAAACGTTGCGCCGCCGGCCCGGAACCGGTGCCGGAGTTGACGAAACTGATTGCATCCGGCCAGTCGTCGCCGAGATGAAACTTCCAGTTGGCATCGAGCGAGAGATGTTCCCGCGGCGATTGAGCGACGGCCAGTTGTGTGGCAAACAGCGTGGCGCACGCACCAATGAAAACGGCGCGGAACAGCGGATCAAGTTTCATTTTCATTTTGACAACGTTTCTGGCCCGGCAACAGTGCCCGGTGCCGGCTTGCAGTTTTTACAAGAGTAACCCCACGCGAGCAAAAAGAAAGGCGGGAGCACGCGCCCCCGCCCTTCTCACTCGTCCGCCCCCACCAGCCCACTAGAAGGGCGGACGATTCCTGCCCTTGCCGGCAGGCAGGATGCTGCCGGCAAATCCGCCGCGTTTGCCTTACGGATTGCTCACTTTGAAGAAATCCGACGGCAACGCCATTACGTTCGTGAACGGCGACGTGTTTGTCGTTGCGTTCCACGGACCGGCCGCATTCGTCGCTTCCAGCAGCGTGCCGAAGGACCACGACAGCACGAATTGACCACCATTAGCGCCGGTGGTGGCCTGCTGGCTGGTAAACGAGGGCGTCAGTCCGGGCACCACGGCTCCCAGTTGCGACTGGCTAAGCGCGTAGTTATAGACCCGCACGTCGTAGATTTTACCGGTGAATTGATTGCCAAAGTTGTTGCCACCGGAGTCTTTGGCTCCGATCATCAGGTGCGAGGAGAGGGCCGGGTTATAGGGTCCCTGGCTGGCCTGCGTGGCGGCCAGCACCCCATCCACATACAGGCTGCGGACGCCTGTCACCGGGCTGTAAGTGCCGGTGTAATGATGCCATTGGCCGTCGGTGGCCTTGCTCGCAGTCATATCCTCGTTGCCGCCCGTGCCGCGGATGGTCCAGGTCGGGTCGCTGCTGTTGTTGACGCGGAGCTGCCAGCCCTGGCCGTTTTCACCATACTTGGACGCCCACGGATTCCATCCGCCCGGAACTCCCTTCGCCCAGCACATGATCGTCATGCCGTTGTAGATCATGTTGTCGAAGGTATTGGTGTAGCCCGCGTCCCACGAGGACGAGTTGCTGACAGTGAGGCCGGCGTTGGTAAAGGCCAGCGAGTAACTGCCGCCCGGCGCGCTGGCCGGCACGTCGGCGGACCAGCCGACGGTGCCGCTTTGCACCCCGGCGTTGTGTGTGCCCGCCGGCGAGAAGCCCGATACGTCCGCCAGGCTCTGCCCGCCCGACAGCCAGTTGCCCACCATGGTCGGCGGCAAAATGATCACGTTCACGATGCTGCTGGTCGTCGCCCCGGCCGCGTTCGTGACGAGCAACTGATACACCCCCGCGTTATTCGTCGTCAGATTGCCGGCCGTGATGCTTACCGTGCTCGACCCGGAGATCGTGCCGCCCAGATACGCCCCGTCCGTCAGGTTGGCGCCATTGAACTGCCACCGATAGCCCGTGTAAGGCGGAGCCGCACTGATCGCCGGCGTCGTGAACGTCGCCGACATCCCCACCGCCGCATAATAATTCTGCTGCGGTATCGCCGGCGACTGCCCGTTCTTGATCGAAACCACCTGGTTCTGCGGCAGCGCGTAATCATACACCCGCACGTCATAGAGTTCGCCGGAGTAGTAGTTGCCAAAGCTGTTGCCACCGCTGTCTTTGGCGCCAATCATCAGGTGCGAGGCGGTGGACGGATTAAACGGTCCCTGGCCGGTCTGCGTCGCGGTCAGCACCCCGTCCACATACAAACTGCGCACCCCCGTCAACGGACTATAAGTGCCCGCATAGTGATGCCACTGGCCGTCATTGCTGGCCAGCGCCGACACCATATCCTCCGAGCCACCCGTGCCGCGCACCGTCCAACACGAATCCAGGCCGCTGTTATCCACCCGCAACTGCCAGCCCAGGCCATTCTCCCCATACTTCGACACCCACGGATTCCACCCGCCCGGCCACCCCTTCGCCCAGCACATGACCGTCACACCGTTGTAAGTCATGTTGTCGAACGTGTTGGTGTAGGCGTTGTCCAAGGTGGACGAATTGGCAACAATGAGGCCGGCGCTGTTGAAGGCCAAAGCGTAACTGCCCGGCGGCGCACTGGCCGGCACGTCATTGGTCCAGTAAGTGCTACCGCTTTGCACCGAAGCGTCGTGGATGCCCGTCGGCGAGAACCCCGAAACGTCCGCCATGCTCTGGGATCCGGACAGCCACTGGCCCACCAGAGTTGCCGGCAATAATGTGACATTCACAATGCTGCTCGTCGCCGATCCGATCAGGTTCGTGGCCAGCAACTGGTAGGCGCCCAGGTTGTTCACCGTCAAATTGCTAATCGTCAAAACATTCGAATAAGCGCCGGAAATGGTCGCGCCGCCATTGGCGCCATTGGCCAGACTGGCCCCGTTGAACTGCCACTGATTGGTGACAGGCGCCGTGCCCCCCACCGAGGCATTCAACCGCACCGCCGTGCCCGCCGCCAGCGGCGCCGGATAAAAGATAGCCTGCGGCAACCCGGAGAGGGACGGCGCAAAACCCATCACGCCCAGGCCGGCGCTGAACTGTTGGAGGATCTGCTGGGAATTAAGCGCCGCATTATACACCGCCACATCGGAGATGGAACCGTTGAACACATTGTTCGCGACGGTATTGTTGTTCTGATTCACATCGCTGCCGAGCGAAATCAGCCCGCTGGCGAACGCCTCCGGCGTGTGCGCGATGGCATTGACCGCCGACAACAACTTGGGCTGGCCGGTATTGGGATCCAAGTAATACAGATAAATCGTGGCCGAATTCGACTGCACCACCAGCGCCACATACTGCCAGAGGCCGACCACCGGATACAGACCCGAATGGAAGCCCCAGGTGGAGCTGCTGTTGGTATTCCAGGTATAACCCAGTTCCGCCATGCCGCCGCTGGAGTTACCGCCGAACCCAAAACCCGCCGCGTCAGAACCATTGCGATTCATGAACAAACCGGTATAGGTGCCGATCCCGGCGGAGGGGTTGATCCACATGGTGATGGTCACGGCATTGGTGTTGAGATTCAAAGGCGGAACGGTGACCGGCGTATTGAGCTGGCCGGCCACGGTTTGCAGCGCGCCCTGGTTGACGGCAAATCCAGGGTAAGTCGGTGGCTGCGGCGCCAGAATGTTGTTAAATCCATTCTTCGCACCCGCCCCATAAGTCCCGGTGTGACCGTTGCCGCTGAAATCATAAGCCATCAAAAACCCGGTGGAAGGATCATTGACTTCATTCAACTGCCAAAAGGCCGCCGGATTATTGGACAACGCCGCCGCCCCGTAACTGCCGGATGCCGGGAAGACCGGCGCCGCCTCGACGGAGACCACGGCTTCCTTGCTCGTCGCGTAACCGCCACCGTTTGTGGCCACCAGCACATAAACCGGAACGCCGTCACCCGCCGTCAGATTGCTGATGGTGAGGGCGCTCGTCGTTGTGCCGGAGTATTTGGCGCCTTCCACGAGGTTCGCGTAAGGCCCGCCAACCGGACCGGATGCCCATTGATAGGTAATCGTCGGACTGATGATTGTGGAATCCCCCGCCGCATTGGCTGACAGGGAAACCGCGCCACCGGCAAAGCCGGCCGCATTCGCCGGCTCCGAGACGAAGTAAGGCGGCGGGTTCCAGCCCACCGAACGCAGCACCAGACAGTTGAAGTTCCCGGACCCGGTCGGCAAATTCAGTTGAACCGTCTGCACCGCATTGGACGCGGCAAAGGTCCCCAGCACGTAAACATTGTCCGCCATTGAAAATGTCTGCGAGCTGTCGGTGGCATCCGCCGGATCCTGCCAGCTCGCGGTCCGGTTGGTAACATCCGGATTCTGACCACCGCGGTTGTCCAGGGCAAACAACTGCACCTGGTATTGCTGACCCACCACCAGACCGCTCAACGTGACGGCGTGCGCAAAGGCGGTGCTGTCGTAGTAGAAATCGTTCAGACAGGTGTTGAAGCCGGCGTTGCCGGTCTGGTTGGTGTTGGCGCCAGTGCCGTAGCCCGTGCCTCCGGAGAGCGAGGCCCAACCGCCGGCCCCGGCAAACACCACCGGCTGGTTGTTGGCATTGGTCAATATGACGGTGATCGGATTGCCGCCGTTCTTGGCCACCATCGCGCCGGCGATTTTGTCGCTCGCCGGGAAATTGGTCAGGATTTGCTCGGCGGTAAGGCCGGCGAACGGGGTGGGCGCGGACCAGAGGTAGGCAGGTGTGCCAGGCAGCAAACTCAAGTAAGCGAGGGAGGAGGTCCCGGTTCCAATCTCGTTGGTCGCATAGAGTTGATAAAGACCAACATCGCCGGGACCAGCGCTGGCGATGGTATACGTGGTGTTCGTCGCGCCGGGAATGTCGGTGTAATTGTTCCCGTTGTCCGTGCTAATCTGCCAGAAATAGGAAATCGGCAGTTTCCCGGTGAAGGTTGCTTTGAACGTCACACCTTCTCCCGCATAGAGGGAAACTAATGCCGGCGTGATGTCTTGGACAATTTCCGGGGGGCGGGAGGGATTGACCGCGAGCGTGACCGGCGCACTGGTGGAAGCGCCGAAAATGTTGGTAACGACCACGAGGTATTGAACGTTGTAACCCGACGGGTCGTTCGTCGGCGAAATTGTAAACGTGGCATTGGTCGCGTCCAAAACCGCGTTCGTCACGCCGCCGCCACCGGCGTTGTCGCTGAACCACTGATACCAAAGATTCGTGTGGAATTGATCCCCCGTGGCCGTTGCTGCGAGGGTTACCGGCTCCTTGGCATAAACCGTGGAAGGCGAATAAGTTGGCGTATTGGCCGTCGGTTTCGAGGGGAAAATGGGGATGAATTGAAAGGCATTCAGTGCCGATGAATAGCCACCGCCTGGCATTACCACGCGAATCAAGACAGCGTCGTCGGTGAGCCCGCCAAAAACCATGTAATTACCACCGTAGGTCGGCGAGCTGGAATTGCCGGTAATGGGAACGTAATTTGTTCCTGTAAATCCCGTGTTGATCACGTTATAAAGTTGAGGCGTCAAAATCGAGCCTTCGACCATGGTATTGCTCAATGGATCGCCACTTACCGACTCCAGGTAACCTGCCTGTGTTTCCCAATATAAGTATCCAAGGGTGTAAAGCACCACGCTGTAGCCTTCCGCGCCTTCCGCGCTATACCAGGCGTTCAGGCCGCTGATATAGACGGTCGGCTGATTATTTCCCGAACTGCTGGAGACGGAAGTTCCCAGAGGGCTCGCAGCGCCGGGACTCCACGTGGACAGGAACTCATCCATCAGTTTTCCGTCCGGCGTGGCGAGGCTCTTGGTTCCAGTCGTGTCCTTGGCCCAGGAATCCCATTGGAGATTGAAAGAATAGGGTGCGCCGGCGCTGTTGTTCAGTATAAACGTGCCGCTGCCAGACGACGAGAAATTGTTCCAGTTCGTTTGCGCATACGGCGGCGCGCCGGCCAGCTCCGTCGGTAACATCGAATTGGCCTGCGAATTGTCTATGCCGGTGGCGCCGCCGGAGACAATTTTGCAGCCGATGGACTGGGCGGAGGCGATATGCGCGACGAAAATCAGTGCGAGCGCGCTGATCACGGCACAGATCCGGCCCAACAATGATTTGAATTGTGGTTCTGTCTTTTTCATAGGTTTTGGGTTTGGGTTTTTTGGGGGAGGAAACATCCGGCACTTATGCGAAAACAATCCAGGCCCGCCGGCGGAAACATCGCCGTCCCTGACAACGGAAGTCATGCAACAAAACAATTTGCCGAACCGGGGGAATTCGCATGGTGCTAGTATTGCCCATCCCCGTCCCCCGCGTCATGTCGTCAAAAATAACGATGCTGGTGAACAGAAAACCCGGCGCCACGGTCGCGCGCGCGCCTCCCCTCCAATGGTGGCCGTTTGACTTGCCGGACGGCGGTGTGTCCCGCCGCCGGGATTTGTGGGCGGAGGGAGCAGCAGTCCCGCCTGGCCGTCGTGTGCCAACACCCGTCCGCAGGGATCAGGTTGAAATTGACGGATATTTCATTTTTCGTTATGCAGGGGGCTTTATGCAGATGGAAACCCTGCGGCTCTTCTGCGACGTGGTGGACACTCGCAGCTTCACCGATGCCGCCCGCCTCCACCGCTGCACCCTCGCCAATGCCAGCCACCAGTTCCATGCCGTGGAAAAGGCCCTCGGCCAGCCGCTGGCCCTGCCCGGCCTCCACGGCGTTCAACTGAATGCCGCCGGACATATTTCCTATGAAAAGTGCCGGCATATCCTCGGCCTGGCCGACGAAATGGGCGTTCAGATGGCCAGGGTCAAGGCGTCCGGCATTGAGACCCTGCACGTGGCCGCCTGCCCCAGCATCGGCCTGCACCGCCTGCCGCCCCTTCTGGACCGGCTCAAGACCGCGCTGCCCAGGGTGGAGGTCCGGGTCGGTTACGACACCATGGCACGCATCCATCAAGCCGTCCTCCGCAACGAGGTGGACCTGGGCCTCGTTCCCTGTCCGCGCCATCTGCCGGGGCTGGCCGTCGAGATTTTCCGCGAAGTGCCGTTCATGCTGGTGTGTCTGCCGGAACACCCGTTCGCCCGGCTGCCGCTGGCCACGCTCGCGCAGATCAAGGGTCAACCCCTCATCGTCTGGACGCAGTTGCCGTGGCGGCCGCTGTTCAAGGCCGTGCCCAAGCACGAACGGCACCTTTACCGTCCGCGCCACGAATTTCACGAAATCGAACCGCTCAAGCTGGCGCTCCGGCGGGAGGCCGGCGTGGCGATTTTGCCCGAACGCCTCGTGCGCGATGAGGTGGCCCGGCGCGAACTGGCGGCGGTGCCGTTTGAAAACGGACGGCACACCGCGCCCGTGGCCGCCATCCACCGCAAACGCAGCAAACTGCCGGCGGCCCTGCGGCAGTTCATCGAATTCCTGAAACAGCCCGAGCCGGGGGAAAAGGTTTAACCACGGATGAACACTGATGCACCTGGCGGGGCTGACGCCGCAACCAAAGATGCAACCGCAAAGAACGCAAAGAGAACGGGGGAATGCACCTTTTTGTCTTTGTGATCTTTGCGTTCTCTGCGGTGAAATATTTGCGCAGGAAAACAAAACTTTCACAGATAGTAATATGGATTCTTTTTAACCGCTGATTACGCGGATTTCGGCATTTCATTTTTGTCACCAGTTTTGATTCGCAAATCGCAAATCGCAAATCGTCATTCGTAAATTTTCTGGCCTCTGCCGTATTTCCAGCGCACACCCGCCCGTCGCGGCGCATTCCTTCGTTCAAGGCGTGGAATCCGGGATGGGCCTCACCCGCATGGATTTCACGGTCACGACCGAGCCGTTGGCGGGAAAGACCGTCACCCGCCGCACCATTTGCGAATAGTCCCCGTGATGCTCGAAACGGAGCCGGCCATCCACATAAATCGCCTGATGCGTCGTGGTGACCACCCATTTGATGGTCACATACTTGCCCACGGGGATGCTGCCAGCACCGTCCTGGTGCAAGCCGTTGGCCGGTCCGCCGTCCACGCGCAACTGCTTTGGGTTCACTTCCCAATTGAAGATGATCTGGTCGGCGACATAGGAGAGGCGCAGGTTCGTGGAGTCGGTCTTGGCCACCACGATAATCTCCACCGGCGGGCGGTAGGCCTGGGGCGATTGGAACCGGTCGGAGCCTCTCAAGACGGTGACTTTGCTGAACGCGCCCAACGCAAATGCGACCGCCCCGGCCACCAGCAGCACGCAGACTCCCAGGATCGCTACCCATCGCAACGTCGCCACCCTGATTTTGATATGGATCACGCGGTCGTCAGACGGGGCGGGCGGGACGACGATGGCCCGCTGACACGCCGGGCAATTGAGTGGCGCGCCGGCCTGGCCGGCATCGCACTTGATTCTTTGCCCGCAATGCGGGCAGGCGAATTTGAAATCAGGCATGGATTGCCATGGTTGACTGGTAAACAGGGAAAAATTAGAACGGGTCGCCGGCCGGCTTCAATGAAAAACCGTTTCAGGATCGTGGAATCCTTGCTGCTTTGACACAGACAAAAACGAATTTCAGCTTTTCAGCTTTAACCTTAGATTTCAGCTTTCCGTTTTTCCAATTTCTGTTTTCCCATGCCGATTTCAGAATGTCAGCATTTCAGCGTTTCAGTGTTTCAGAATTTGCCTTTTCAACCATGGCTGAACACGGATTTCCAATTGGCACGATTTGTTCTACACTCAAACCATGAAACCTGAATTGCGGCACCTGATTGACGGCCCCCATTTCCATCGGGCGGTAATGCGGCAGATGGTGGGGCTTCTGCCGCCAGACGACGCCGGGCTGGACAGCCTGCTGGCCGAAATCATCGCGGCCGATGATATCATTGCCTTCATGGTCAGTGACTCATAACCGGAAAGATTTTGGTCACCGGCTCAAAACGCTCAAATGAAATACTGCCAGGCCTCACCGCAGATTTTAGGATTTCAGTTCTCAGCGTTTCAGCGTTTCTAGAATTCCGCCTTCAGCCTTTGATTAAGCACCTGCAACCGGAATTCAATTTGCTGCCAACCGCTTCTCCGACAAGGACTCCTTTAGCTTCTGTCAACTGTCACCCTTTACCAGCATGGAGAGGCTGATGCGTTTTTCATCGCGGTCAATGTTTATTATTCGGGCACGCACCTCCTGGCCAGCTTGAAGCACATTCCTGGCTTTATCCACCGGCTGCTCGCTGATCTGGGAAATGTGAACCAGACCGTGAAGCTCATGTTGCAGTTCTACAAACGCGCCAAAATTGGCCAGTTTGACGACCCTGCCCTGGACGAGGTCGCCGACCTTGTAAAGCTGGTCAATGATTTCCCAAGGATCGCGGACGAGCTGCTTGATGCCAAGCTCCACGCGCCGTTCCGCCTGGTCCACTCCGAGAACCACGGCTTCAACTTCGCCGCCGATTTTGAGGAATTCGGTCGGGTGGTTGATTCTTCTCACCCAGGACATATTGGAGATGTGAACCATGCCGCAGATGCAATCATCGAGTTGGACAAACGCGCCATGGACGTTCAGCTTCCGGACGGTGCCCTTTACCCTGGTGCCAACGGGGTATTTCGCTTCGGCCTTCATCCAGGGATCGGCCTCCAACTGGCGGATGCTAAGGGTCAGTCTCCGCTTCTGGCAGTCAAATCCCACCACGAGCGCCGTGACTTCCTCGCCCCGTGCGAAGGTGGCCCTCGGGTTGGTCTTCGGGCTGGCCCAGGAGATTTCGGTGTCCGGGACCACACCAAGCACCCCGCATTCGAGTTCCACCATCAAGTCAACATGCGTCAGGCGGACGACCTTGCCCTTGACCTTCTGGCCGGCGGCAAATTTCGTTTTTACCGAATCCCAGTTGGCGGTTATTTGTTTGAGGCCGAGTCCGATATGGCGCCTCGTTTTCTTGATGTCAAGAACCATGACCTCCAGTTTTTGGCCGACAGAAACCAGTTCCGATGGGTGCTCGAGCCTTTTGTGGCTCATGTCGCTGATGTGAATCAAGCCATCCATCCCCGGCGAGAGTTGAACGAACGCCCCATAATCTGTGAGGCGCCCGACGGTGACAGCCACCACGGAGCCAAGCGGAAACTTCTCCTTCACGGTCGCCCAAGGATCAGGCTGGAGGGCCGCCCCGGGGGATGCTGGCGGTGGATTCGTCATAATCAAATGGATTGAAGACGTTCGTGCTTCATGGCCCCATCATCAGAGACGGACTTTACCCGGTCAGGCCGGTTTTTGACGGGCAAAAAGTTTCTTTGGCCCCCGTCCCCGAAACCGGCCGGTTAGGCATCTCCCTGTTCCGCGCGAAGTTACGCGGAAGACCCATTAGTTGCGCCCCGCGCCGTCTGGCGCACCGCTTAAGGTGCGACTAATGACTATTATTTGGTCTAATAGTTGGCACAAAAAATGGTGCAGTCACGGGCATGGAACGGGAACCAGCGCGGAGCCGATTGGCTTCCTCCGAATGGCCCGCTCTTGAGACAACAAACAAAAACAACGAAAGAAAACAAAATGAAAACAAACGCAAAATTAGTGACATTAAGCCAGGCGTATAAATATATGCCCGCAGCCATGGTCCTGGCCATCCTGGGCTGGATCATCAAGTGCATGACCGGCAACGCGGCGTTCCCCAAACCGCCGGTCCCGCTGGCGCCGGCGGTGCCGCCGGACCCGGATGCGCCGGTGGACATGACCACCCGCATGAACGTTCTGGACGATGCCATCAAGAACGCCGTGGGTGGCGGAACCATCAAGACCGGCCTCAAGAACGCCGCGCTGGCTTCGGCCTTCGAGGGTTTGGATGCGAACTGGGTTTTATGCCCAGACGTGCGCACGCACCAACCTGCCGCTGCTGCTCACTTCCGGCTATCAGGCCCGGAGCACCAACCGCGGGCAGTCACCCCTGGACACGCCGTCCATCACGGGCATAGACAACGACGTCTCCACGCAACTGGACGTGCATGTGACTCCCGTGGCCAACGCGCTGGGTTACGAGGTGCAGACTGCATCGGCACGGCGGAGTGGAAGACGGTCAAGTTCTCGACGCAGGCGCGCACCATCACCTTGACCGGCCTCACGACCGGCACGGTGGTCCAGGTGCGCGTGCGCGCGCTGGGCGGCAGCACCGGTCAAAGCGACTGGTCCATGCCCGGCTCGAGCATCGTGGACTGACTGCGTCAGGGCCGCCATGCCCCCCACCCGGCCTCTGGCCACCCTCTCCCATCTGATGGGAGAGGGACGGGGTGAGGGCAAGGCCGGAACGGGAAACCGTTCCGGCCTTTTTGTCGGGGAGGCCGCGCCCGCCGGCGGTGGTCCGTGACACCGCCGGTCAATGCACCGAAGTCTTGAGCCTGACGGTAAAAATGATTTTTGTCCCCGCGGCCGGCTCGCTCTGGATTTCGCAGTTCCCGCCCAGGGCCGCCAATCGCCGCCGCATGTTTTCCAATCCGTTGCCGGACGACGCCCGGCCCGGAGCCGGGGAAACCGCTTTCGTTATTTCGCCGGGGGCAAAACCGCGGCCGTTGTCCTCGACGGCCAGTTCGAGGGACTGCTCCCTCACCGCCAGCCGGATGAGCACCTCGGTGGCCGCGGAATGTTTCACCGCATTATGCAGCGCCTCCTTGAACGCCAGAAAGACATTGTGCCGCACTTCGGAAGACAGGTGCCATTCGGGAAACTGCAGCGGCAAATCCAGCCGGCAGCGGATGCCGGCGGCGGCCAGCCAGTCCTGCGCGAATTTCTCCAGATACGCCGCCAGGCTTTCCAGCGTGTCGTGGCGCGGGCTGACCGCCCAGACGATTTCGTCCATGCTGCGCGTCAGTTCGCGCGCCGTGCCGTAAATCTGGTCGAGGCCCAGCATCGCCCGGCCGGGATTGTCCAGGTCGCTCCGCGCCGACTCGCTCATCATGGTGATGCGCGTGAGCTGCGCGCCCAAATCGTCGTGGATGTCCCGGGCGATGCGCGAGCGCTCGCGTTCGATGTCGCGCTGGCGCTCGGCACGTTCCAGCCGGCGCCGCATCCGCCGCCGCGTGTCGAACCAGACCGCGCCGCTGGCGGCCAGCACTGTCGCCAGCCCGCCGAGAACACGGAACCAGGTCGTCTGCCAGAAAAACGGCAGCACTTCAAACGCGAGGCTCGCGCCGGTTTCGTTCCACACGCCGTCGTTGTTGCACGCGGTCACCTGGAACGAATAATTTCCGGGCGGAATGTAATTGTAGGTGGCCACCCGCTTCGTGCCGGCGTCCACCCAGCCGGTCTCCAGCGGATACAGCCGGCATTTGAACCGCACCTTTTCCGGCGCCACAAAACTCAAGCCGGTGTATTGAAATTCCAGGCGGCGCCGCCCCGGCGGGATTTGGAGCTCGGGATTCGGAGTCCGGAGCCGGGAGGACAAACTCCCGTCTGCGAACTCCAAACCCCGGATTTCCCGGTCGTCCACGAGCAACTGTTCGATCCGCACCGGCGGCGGCCGGGGATTGGGGTTGACGCCCGCCGGGTCCACCGCGACCAGCCCCTTGGCGGTCGGGAACCACAGCCGCCCGTCCGCCGTCCTGCCGCCCGCCGATTGCAATCCTTCCGAACATTCAAGCGTCGGCAGCCCGTCGTTGATGCCGTAGGTCAAAAAGGGCACTTCCGCGATAGACGTTTGACCCTCTCGCCCCTTCCGGCTTCCCCCCTCACCCAATTGGCCTGCCGGTGAGGGGGGAGAGGGCGATTATCAGTAGCGTCCGCGCAACGGTTCAAATCTTTCTCGCTCGCGCGCAGGATGCCGCCGTAGGAGCTCATCCACAGATAGCCCCGCCCGTCGGATTCGATGTGGCCGATGACGCCGTTGGGCAGCCCTTGTTGGCGGGTGATGACGGTGAATTTTCCGTCCTTGAACCGGTTCAGCCCGCCGCCAAAAGTGCCAACCCATAAAGTGTGACCCTCTCCATTCGACCCATCGTCGGCAAAATGCAGGCATTCGATGAAATCGGATGACAGGCCGTCGGCTTTTTTGAAACGCCGAATGTCACCGTTTTGCAGGCGCACCAGCCCGCCGCCGGCCGTGCCAAACCACAATGCGCCCGATTTGTCCCGTGCAATGGCCCGCACGTCGCCGATTTCGTTGAACCGCTCCAGGGTGCCGTCGCGGTAGCGCAGCGCGCCGGCCGTGCTGCCGATCCAGAGGTCGCCGCCGTCAAACAGCAGCGCGGGGGTGGGCTGGAGAAAAGTTTCCAGTCCCGGGGGAAAGTGGAATGTGCCGTCCTGTTGCTGGAACAGGCCGCCGCCCCAGGTGCCGGCCCAGATTTTGCCCGCGGGGTCGGCGGCGAGGGACCAGAGGTAGGAGTTGCGTATGCCCTGGGCGGCGTCGAAATTTGTCCAGACGCCGTCCTGGAGGCGATAGAGGCCGGCGCCTTCGGTGCCGACCCACAGGGCGCCGTCCGGCGCGGGCAGGACGGAGAGGACGGGACAGCTTTTCCAGTGGTCCGGCGGGGATATGATTTCGAGGTTGTTTGGGCGGAGGAAGACCAGGCCGGCGCCGGTGCCGCACCAGAGGTTTTTTTCGCGGTCTTCCCAGAGGGAAATCACCCAGTCGGAGGGCAGCCCGTTGGTGCGGGTGAAATGCAGGGGGGCGGTGTTGGTCTGGTGGGGGAAGACGAGCCACAGGCCGTCGCTCGAGTTGCCGCCGGCGAGCGCGCCGGCGGAGGTTTCGAGGAGGTTGGGGACGATGTTCCAGCCCCACGGGGCGGGGCCCAGGTCGGCGGTCCATTGGCCGTGGGCCCATTTGCGGATGTGGCCGTTGCAGGCGACCCAGAAGCCGCCGTCGCGGGCGGCGCAGAGGCCCTGCACGTAGTCGTTGGTGGAGAGTTCGGTGGTCAGGCGGCCATTTTGGAGGGCGGACACGACGCCTTCGCGCTCGACCCAGATCGGTGCCGTCCGGCGCGCGCGCCAGCGAGACGACTTTGCTGACGACTCCGGTCGGCGGGGACAGAACTGTGCCGTCGCGCACGCGGGCCAGTTCGCCGGCTTCGTTCAGCAGCCAGACGTCGCCCGCGTCGTCGGCGGTGATGGCGTAAATTTTCCCGCCGCCCCATTTGGCGCGCACCGGCACGGCGGCGAAATGGCCGTCCTTGTATTGCGAGACATCGCCGCTTTCCGTGCCGATCCACAGCGCGCCGTCGCCGGCTTCAAACAGACTCGTGATGCGGCTGCTGCGCAGCTCCGGCGTGTTGTTGTCGTCGAAAACCGTGAAGCGCACGCCGTCGAACCGCGCCAGTCCGTTGTAAGTTCCGACCCACAAATAGCCGTCGCGCGTCTGCACCACGGCCGTGACCTTGTTTTGCGGCAGCCCTTGCTCCACCTGCCAGGTGCGCGTGAAATAGTCCGGCGCGGCCGGCGCGGAAAAAGCACCGGCGGCGACCATCGCCGAAGACCAGCGCGAACCGGCCAGGAAACGGTTTTTCGGCGGCGCAACGGGGCATCGGCTCATTCTGTCCGCCGCGCGGCAAAAGCCGCAAGTCAATTCAAGCGCCGCGCACCCCCGGCTCATTCATTTTAACGACAAGACGAACGCGCCCGAATCGGCAACACTGAACAACACAATCGCCGCCAAAATATTTATCACCAACATGATTGCTTTGAACAAAATTGCCATCGCCAGCCTTCTCTGCCTTGCCGCCGCAACCGCCATCGCCGCCACGTCGCCGCTCACCCTGCTCAACGATCCCGTGGACATCAGCGGCGATTTCCGCGCGATGGAAAATTTTTATTATCTCGCCGACAAGGTTGCGGATTTTGATCCCGCGACCCATTCCGGAAAAATTACCTACCAGCGGGCGCAATACGCCGTGCGCCACGCCTTTGACAACGACCTGGCCGTCATCACGCCGGCCAAGCCGAACGAGTTTCCCGACAACCAATACGCCGCCAATCCCGACACTGCCGTTCTCCATTGATTTTGTTTCGCCGCGCACGCTGCGGATTCGCATGACCAGCGGGCCGCAGGTGCATCCGCCGCAGCCGGAACTCATGCTGGCCGGGCCGGTGCCGACGGATGATTCCTGGAAATACGAAAAAGTGGCCGGCGGCTAGCGCTACACCAGCGCGTCCGGCTCGGTGACGATTCTGGAAAACCCGTTTCAC
The DNA here is from genome assembly GCA_963764035.1 of uncultured Verrucomicrobiae bacterium. Taxonomy (GTDB): domain Bacteria; phylum Verrucomicrobiota; class Verrucomicrobiia; order Limisphaerales; family UBA11358; genus UBA11358. The sequence goes on along the minus strand of CAVXQV010000004.1, from coordinate 392,997 downwards.
ATCGAAATCCGCGACGCGAGCGGCAAATTGCTGACGGAAACCGACCACGCCGCGGACAACACCACCTCGTTCACGCCCGATCCTGCCGTTTGGCTTTGTGCGCCGCGCGGCGGATTATTCGCGCAGCTACAACGCGGCGTTCACGCTGTCGCCCGGCGAGAAAATCTTCGGCTGCGGCGAATCGTTCACCGGCCTCGACAAGCGCGGCCAAAAGCTGGTGCTGTGGACGGACGACGCCAACGGCATTGAAAATCAGGGCGATATATAAGCCGATGCCGTTTTTCATGAGCAGCCGCGGCTACGGCATGTTCATGCACACCAGCACGCCGATCACCTGCGATTTCGGCCACGATTTCAGCGGCGTGAACTCGATGATGATCGGCGACGACGAACTGGACCTGTTCGTCTTCCTCGGCACGCCCAAGGAAATTCTGGACGAATACACCGAAGCTCACCGGCAAATCGCCGCATGCCGCCGCTGTGGTCGTTCGGCCTGTGGATGAGCCGCTGCACTTACAACGCCGAAACAGCAGGTGCGTCGACATCGCCGCCAAGCTGCGCGAGAACAAAATTCCCTGCGACGTGCTGCACCTCGACACCGGCTGGTTTGAGACCGACTGGCAGTGCGATTACGAATTTTCCACGACGCGCTTTCCCACGCCGAAGAAAATGCTGTCCGATTTGAAGGACGAAGGCTTCCACGTTTCCTGCTGGCAACTGCCGTATTTCGTGCCGAAGAACAAATTGTTCCCCGAACTCGTCGCGCAAAATCTCGTCGTGCGCGACGCGCAAGGGCAATCTGCCTTACGAGGACGCCGTGCTGGATTTTTCCAATCCGAAAACCGTCGAATGGTATCAAGGCAAACTCGCCGGCTTGCTGAAAGAGGGCGTCAGCGCCATCAAGGTGGACTTCGGCGAAGCCGCGCCGGAGGACGGCATTTACGCCGACGGCCGCACCGGATTTTACGAACACAATTTGTATCCGCTGCGCTACAACAAGGCCGTCGCCGACATCACGAAAAAAGTCACCGGCGACAACATCATCTGGGCGCGCAGCGCGTGGGCGGGCAGCCAGCGTTATCCGATGCACTGGGGCGGCGACGCCGAAAGCACCGACGACGGCATGGCGGCGGAATTGCGCGGCGGACTTTCCTTCGGCCTGTCGCGGATTTTCCTTCTGGAGCCACGACGTCGGCGGGTTCACGGCCAATTCCGTCGACGGCGATGGACAAGGATTTGTTCGCGCGCTGGCTGGCGTTCGGCATGTTGAGTTCGCACAGCCGCTGTCACGGCGAGGCGCCGAAGGAACCGTGGAATTACGGCACGAACTTCATGGACGAGTTCCGCACGATTGACGAATTGAAATACCGGCTCATGCCTTACGTCTATGCGCAGGCGAAGGATTCCTCCGAACACGGCCTGCCGATGGTGCGCGCGCTGTTCGTCGAATTTCCCGGACGATCCCGGCTCGTGGCAGGTGGACGACGAATATCTCTTCGGCTCGCAAATGCTCGTCGCGCCGCTGATGCACGAAAATGAAACCGGCCGCGACGTTTATCTGCCGCCGGGAACGTGGATTGATTACCAGACCGGCAAGAGCTTATTCCGGCGGCTGGCAGAAAATTGAAGCCGGCACGATTCCGGAAATCATTCTTGGTGCGCGACGGCACGGTCATTCCGCACATCGCGCTGGCGCAATGCACGGCGCAAATGGACTGGTCGAAAATCGAACTGGCCGTTTTCGCCAAGGACGCGACGACGGCGAAAGGCCTGGTTTTCCTGCCCGGCGAAACACGAGGCGCACGAACTGACGCTGACCAAATCCGGCGACAGTTTCAAACTGGACGCCGATCCGCTGGCCGGAAAAGTCGCCTGGAACATTTCCGCCGGGGAAATCCATTGAACATGAAGTTGAAAAACACATTGCTGCTCGCCGCCGCGCTGCTCTGCGCGCCGCTGGTTTTGCCGCGCCGGAAATTACACCAACTTTTCCGTCGCGATTTACATCCCCATCAACGTCGTCCAGAGCTTTGACGACCCGCAAAAACTCCAGGACGACTGGGACTGCATCAGCCGCCAGTTGAAGGTGGACAAGGTCTATATCGAAGTGCAGCGCGACCGGCGGCTGCTCGACCGACGAACAGGCCGAGCGCGTGAAAAAATTCTTCCTCGACCACGGCGTGCAGGTCGCCGGCGGCATGGCGCTGTCGGACGGCAGCATCGGCGGACAGTTCAAATCGTTTTGCTACACCGACCCGCAGGACCGCGCGTTCATCAAAAACGCGGCGGAACTTGCCGCGCGGCATTTTGACGAGGTGATCCAGGACGATTTCTTTTTCGTCACGACGAAGACCGATTCCGACATCGCCGCCAAAGGCGACAAAAGCTGGACGCAGTTCCGCCTGGAATTGATGGACGACGCGGCGGAAAACCTGCTCGTCAAGCCCGCGAAGGCCGTGAATCCCAAGGTGAAAATGGTCATCAAGTTCCCGAACTGGTATGAGCATTTTCAAGGCTCCGGCTACGACCTCGAACGCGAGCCGAAAATTTTCGACGGCATTTACACCGGCACGGAGACGCGCGATCCGGTGATCACCGACCAGCATTTGCAGCAATACGAAAGCTACGAAATCATCCGCTACTTCGACAACATCGCGCCGGGCCGCAACGGCGGCGGCTGGGTGGACACTTACAGCCTCCGCTACCTTGACCGCTACGCCGAGCAGTTGTGGGACACGCTGTTCGCCAAGGCGCCCGAGATCATGCTTTTCGAGTGGTCGGCGATGACGCGGCCGTTTGAAACCGGCGACCGCGCCGCGTGGGAAAACCTGCCGACCAGCTTCAATTTTTCCGAAATGACCAACGGCGTTTCCGCGCCGACCTGGGCGCGCGTCGCCGGCTATTCGCTGGAACAGGCGGACAAATTTCTCGGCCAGCTCGGCAATCCCGATCGGCATCGCCAGCTACAAGCCGTTTCAATCCACCGGCGAGGATTTTCTGCACAATTACCTGGGCATGATCGGCATTCCGATTGACCTGCGCCCGGAATTTCCGACCAACGCCAATCTGATTCTGCTGACCGAGTGCGCGAAAGCCGATCCCGACATCGTCGCCAAAATCAAAGGCCAGTTGCGCGCCGGCAAATCCGTCGTCATCACGTCCGGCCTGCTGCGCGCGTTGCAGGGCAAAGGCATCGAGGACATCGCGGAAATCCGCTGGACGGACCGGAAATTTCTCGCGCACAAATACGCCGGCGGTTTCGGCGCGGGCAATTTTTCCACGCTCGACGGCGAGACGAACGCCGACGTGCTGTTCCCGGAAATTGATTTTCTGACGAACGATTCGTGGTCGCTCGTGCGCGCCGAGGCCAACGGCAACGGCTTTCCGCTGCTGCTGATGAACCGCTACTCGAAGGGAATTCTTTACGTCTGGACGATGCCGGACAATTTCACCGACCTCTACGCGCTGCCGCCGGAAGTGACCGGCGCGATCAAGAATTTCATCATGCGCGGATTTCCCGTGCGGCTGGACGGCCCGGCGCAGGTGGCGCTGTTTGCCTATGACAACGGCACGTTCATCGTGGAAAATTTTTCGGCCACGGCGGCGGACGTGAAAATTTCCACGCTGGGAAACTCAACCAAGCTGAAAAATCTTGTCACCGGCGAAACGCTCGAAGGCAAATTGCCGCCGCCGCATCGGCTGGAACTGGCGGAATGAAAACGTCGAGGACCGCGTCTCGTTCACCGCGCATCTGCCGCCGCACAGTTACGCGGTGTTCGCGCCGGAAGACGAGCACGAACTGCGAACACGGCTACCAACGAAACTGCCAGCGACGTCACATGACAGTAATTTTATGATGAAACGAAGAACATGATTGCCTCGCCCTCGGCCTCGCGGCCTTCTTCGCCGCCATGGATTTGTCCAGCGCCGCCACCAACGAAACGCCCCGGCTCATTTCGGCCGATCTTCGGCAGACCAACGGCCCGCTCGACACCATGTTCAATTTCTGCGTCGGCGCGGGCCGCGCGAACGAGGGTTTGCGCGCCGACTGGCAGCGGCAACTGACCTACGCGCACCGACCAGTGCGGCTTCAAATACATCCGCATGCACGGTTTGTTCGACGACGACATGGGCGTTTATCGGGAAGAAAACGGCAAGCCGGAATACAACTGGCAATACATTGACGAGCTTTACGACTTTCTCGCACGCATCGGCATGAAGCCGTTTGTGGAACTGGGCTTCATGCCCGACGCGCTGGCCAGCGGCTCCAAAACCATTTTCTGGTATCGCGGCAACGTGACGCCGCCCAAGGACATGACCAAATGGGCGGATTTCATCAACGCCTTCGTCGAGCACGAGAAGGAACGCTACGGCGACGCCGAGGTGCGCACGTGGTATTTCGAGGTCTGGAACGAGCCGAACTTGAGCGGTTTTTGGGCCGGCACGCAGCAGCAGTATTTTGATCTTTTCGCCGCGACGCCCGCGCGCGATCAAGAGCGTTAACCCCGATTACAAAGTCGGCGGCCCGGCGACGGCGGGTTGCGGCTGGGTGCCGGAGTTCATTCATTTCTGCGACACCAACCACGCGCCGGTGGATTTCATCTCCACGCACACCTACGGCGTGGAGAGCGGTTACCTGGATGAAACCGGCACCTCCGGCACGGCCCTTTCCCGCAACCCGAACTCCATCTTGGGCGATGTCAAACGGGTGCGCCGGCAGATTGCCGACTCGGCGATGCCCAACCTGGAACTCCACTTCACCGAATGGAGCGCGTCCTACACGCCGGCCGATCCGATTCACGACAGCTACCACAGCGCGGCTTACATTTTGGACAAGCTCAAGAACTGCGGCGACGCCGCGCAATCCATGTCCTACTGGACGTTCACGGACATCTTCGAGGAATCCGGCCCGCGCTGGGAGGCGTTTCACGGCGGCTTCGGCCTGATCAATTACGAGGACATCAACAAGCCGTCGTTTTACGCGTATCAATTTTTGAACCGGCTCGGCCCGACGGAATTGAAGGACAGCGATCCGTCCTCGTGGATTTGCACCGACAAATCCGGCGGCGTGCAGGCGTTGGTTTGGGATTTCACCAACACCTTTCCGCGCACCAACATGATCAACCAGGTCTTCTACAAACGCGATTTGCCGGCGGAACCCAAAAACAAAGTCACGCTCAACCTGTCGCACCTGCGCAGCGGCAAATACACCATGGAAATTTACAAAATCGGCTACCGCGTCAACGACGCCTACGCGACTTATCGCGACCTCGGCGCGCCCGCGCAACTGACCAAGGCGCAGGTCGCTGAAATCAAATCCAAAAACAGCGGCGCGCCGCTGGAAACCAAAACCGTGAAGATTGGCCGCGACGGAAAATTCGAGCAGCAGTTCGACCTCCGTGAAAACGACGTCGTGCTGGTCACGCTCAAGCCGCAGCGGTGACGGATTGGGCGGAATTTTCCGCGGTAATTTGGCTTGCAGGCGGTTGAAAATAGGGACAATCTCGAATCAACGATGATGCGAGCGAGTCCAGCAGATATGCGCGGAAAGCCTTGGCCCGGTCAGACTATCTGACCACCTCAAGCAACGAAATTCATGCACTCCAAAATCGTCTGCAGCAAACGGGTTTTTGTCCTCGGATTATTGCTGGCCTTGGCCGGTTTAACTTCATGCTCCACCACTGAAACGCACAAGTTCGAAGCGCAAGCCGCCGGGTTGGTCGGTGGCGCGTCCAGGGTCGCCCGTGGCGCGGTATCAGGAATTTCTCTGGTCGGTTTGTCCAAGCCCGGCGATGGCGTCGAATTCACCGGTCTGCCGGCGGCGGGCAAATTGGCCATTCGCTACGCGTCGGTGACGAATGGGACGATCAGCGTCGCGGTCAACGACCAGCCGGCGCGCAAAGTGAACGTTCATTCGTCGGGCGCCCTCACCAATTGCGTTCTCCATGCCATCATTGACATTGCGATTCCCGGCCAAAGCGACGGTGACCATCAGTGTCGCGACCAACGATGTCGCGGTGAACTTGGATCAGATCATCGTCGGCGACGGCGACCTCGGTTTGCCGCCGGATATTTGGAACCTGCCGCCGTTGCCGGTGGCGCCGGGGCCATATTCCTCCGGCTGGAAGGAGATCAGCCGGCTTTACCAGACGCCGGAGTGGTGGCGCGACGCCAAGTTCGGCGCCTGGGCGCATTGGGACCCGCAGTCCATGCCCGAAGACGGCGACTGGTATGCGCGCGGCATGTATCAGGAGGGCAGCGCGCAATATCGTTACCAGACCAATCATTTCGGGTATCCGTCCGAATACGGTTACAAGGACATCGCTCACAACTGGGTCATTGACCGATGGAATCCGAATGAATTGATGGATTTGTATGTCGAAATGGGCGCGCGCTATTTCATGGCCATGGGCGCTCACCATGACAATTTCGACAACTGGAATTCGACTTACCAGCCGTGGAACTCGGTGAACGTCGGACCCAAGGTGGACCTTGTCGGGACCTGGGAAAAGGTCGCGCGCGCGCATGGAATGCATTTCGGCATCGGATTTCACGACACGCCGGGTAGAACCTGGGGCCAGTTCATGCCGGTGCGTTACACCAGCGACAAACGGGGTCCGATGGCGGGCGTGCCTTACGACGCACTGCAAACGATTCTGGACGGAAAAGGGAAATGGTGGGACGGCATGGACCCGGTGGACCTTTACGGCCCGCCGCACACCATGGTGAGGGGCCCGCGCTCCCTTCCGGGGAACGATCCGCTGCTCTCGCCCTTTGCCAATCAATTCATGTGGCGCGTGGACGACGCCATCACCAAGCATCATCCCGACGTGATTTATTTCGACGAGCACGCCGGCGATTCACAAATGGATTTGGGCGTCCACATGGGACTGGGATTTCTGGCGCCGACATTGGCCGCGAATTACTACAACAAATCTTTGCAGTGGAACCACGGAAAAATGGAAGCCGTGCTCAACCTCAAGGGCGTGGGCGGGCGTTACAACAGCTTCCAGGACCAGCCTGACCTGCTTCCCTTCGTTGACCGTTCGCTGGTCAAGAGCACGGAGGCCATCATCGAACCGCAGATCACGCCTTATTCGTTCCAGACCGAAGTCACCAGCGGGGTCTGGCATTACCAGGCCGGGCAGAAATACATGGATGCCCGAAGCGTCATCCGAACACTGATGCAGAACGTCTCCCGCAACGGAACCCTGCTGCTCAACATCAGCCTGCATGGCCGCGGCAATCTGGACCCGGAGGCGATTCAGATTTGCAAGGATGTCGGCGCCTGGTTAAAAGTGAACGGCGAGGCGGTCTATGCCTCGCGCCCGTTTGAGGTCTCCGAGGAAAATTCTGGTTCCGTTTGCTTCACGCGCAACAACGGCAACGGCTATGCCACGCTGATGAATTGGGACGGCGGCCCGATCATTCTTAAAGCCCTTCGTGCTGGCGGGGCGACTTTGGGCAAAGTGTCGAAAGTCGAACTGCTCGGCTCGGATGTCCCGCTGACGTTCACTCAAGACGATCAAGGGTTGGCCGTGACGCCCGGCGGAACAGTGCAGCCGCTGTCAGGAATTACCAATCAATCGCTCGCGACGATGTGCCGCGTTCTGCGCATCACGCATGACAAGGGCTGGTTCAATGACGACGATCCGGGCGCAACCTATCCCGGATGGATCCGCCGCTGCAATCTGGGCACCGGCGACTACAACAACGACCTCACCATCAGCGAAACGCCCGGCGACGTCTGGAGTTGTTCGTTCACCGGCACCAGCCTTTCAGTCATCGCACCAAAGGATGCCGGAGCCGGAAAGATCGAGGTTCAAATTGACGGACGAACGCGCGCCACGGCAGATTTGTCCACGCCGGGCGCCCGCCAAGCACAGCAAACGGTCTGTGAAGTGACGGGGCTGGCTCCCGGCAAACACGCCATCGCCATTGTCAATCGCGGTCCCGGCCCGGTGGCCGTGGATGCGCTCATCGTTCGGTAGGCGGGATTCGCCGGCCCGAAAAATGTGGAATGTTATTCCGCCTCGCAACTGAACCAGCCGCACGTCACCCAGCCGTGGCCGCGCACGACTTCGAAGCCGGCCTCAACCACGTCCAGATACATGTCCATGCTGAAATGTTCCCGGCCATCCAGCAGGCGGAGAAATTCCATCAGGTCCACGTTCAAGCTGCCTTCGGTCGGCAATTCCGCGGTTTCTTGGCGCGGTGCGAACGTATAAACGTAGTATCCGGCGCCAGCGTTCATGCCGGCCCACAAATCAAAGGCGACACCATCCACGACCGTGACATTGGTCTGCACAAGGCGGCCCAGCGGCCTTGAATTGTTTCCAGCCCAAACCATGACTTCCAGTTGCGGCTTGGCTTTCTGGTCGTCCTGGCGCAAAAATATATCGTAGGCAAAGTCGCCGTGAAGGTCGTCACCGCCACTGTTGTAGGAAAATGAACAGGGCAGGCTTGTGGTATCGGACAGTTTTCTTGGAAACAGGTCATCTCCGGTTGGATTCCAGCCGTAATGCCAGCCGCGGACGCTCGCCGGATAGCCGTAAAGTCTGTTGGTCGGGAAATTGAAACTGGCCGTCCACTGCGGCGCGTCATTCGTGCCCGGATGCCAGCCGATTTCTTCGCCGCTGAAGTTGTTGTTCCAGGCAAAATAGGGCGGGAACAGGTTGAACATTTTTGCCCGGACCGGTCTGGCGGTCGCGGTAGATGCGCCCGAACCGCTCTTGTCTTCCGGCGGCAATTTGCCCGTCAGCACGCGAAATATTTCCGCCGCCATGAGCCGCGCGCCTTCGGTGTTCGGATGAACGGTGTCGGGAAACAAATCCGCTTTTCCCGCCAACGCGGAACGCAAATCAATCACGCTCACGCCGGTCTCGTCGGCCACCGTGTGAATCATCGGAATCATCTCATCGCGAATCGTCTTGTCATTGATCCCCCAGCGGCCGGGAAAATCCGGCGTCGGATAGCAGATGAAAATTTTCGCCGCCGGATTTGCCCGGCGAAACGCCGCGATCATTTCCTTGTAGTCGCCAATGAAATCGGATTTGAACTGCCAATTATTGACGGCGTTGGTCGCGTCGAGACTGCCGTCGTCGGAATGCTTGCTGTCGTTCGCGCCAAAATCAATGACGACGATGTCCGGCTGAAACGCGAGCGCGTTGGTGTAGGCGGGCCGCCTGATGTAGGGAAAATCTCCGCGGTGCAGCAGCGTCGTGGCGCTCACGCCGAAGTTGCGCACGTCGTATTTCGTTCCCAGCCATTGCCCGAGCCGGGCCGGATACGTCGGATGCAAGCCCGCGCCGAACGTGATGCTGTCGCCCACGCACGCCACGCGAACGACATCGGCGGCGGCCAGATGGCTGATGAACAAAATCGCCGCCACCCCGGCCCGCAGAAAATTGGTTGTCTTGGTTAGGCTCATAAAATGTGAAACGCCGGTTCTATTTTTCCGCCAGATTGAAATTGTCACGCAGCCGGAGGTCGCGCGACGAACTGCCGATGGAAATTTCAAAGTTGTCCGGTTGCGCCACCCACGACTTTTTGCCGTCGTCGTAATACGCAAACGCGGTCTTGCCCAGCGGAATTGAAACCGTTTGCTTTTCGCCGGGCTTGAGGAGGACTTTTTTGAAGCCTTTCAATTCCCTCTCCGGCCGCGGCAGGCGCGGATTTTTTTCGTGAACGTAAAGCTGCGCCACTTCCGCGCCGGCAATTTTGCCTGTGTTTTCGAGGTCAAACTGCGCGATCACGATTTCGTTTGTGCCGGCGCCGGGAATCAATTTCAGATTCGAGTATTTGAAGGTTGTGTAACTCAATCCAAAACCGAACGGGAATTGCGGCTCGATATTCTTCGCGTCGAACCAACGATAACCGACGAGCAGGCCTTCCGCGTAAGTCACCGTCCCGTTCGTGCCGGGATAATTGCCCAGCGCGTGCGCGGGCGAGTCGGACAACTTTTTCGGAAACGTCGCGGGCAGTTTGCCGGACGGATTCACGTCGCCGAACAGCACGCGCGCCAGCGCGTTGCCGCCCTCCATGCCCGGATACCACGCCTGCAACAGCGCCGGCACTTTGTCCAGCCAGGCGTTCATTTCCACCATCGTCCCTTCGAGCACGACGATGGTTTTGGGATTCGCGGCGGTGATTTTTTGAATCAAATCATCCTGGCCATACGGCAGTTTCATGTCCGCGCGATCCGCTCCTTCGCAATCGAAACCTTTGTCGTGGTTCAATCCGCCAACATAAATCACGACATCCGCCGTCTTCGCGGCCGCCACGGCGCGTTCGACCAGTTCCGGCCCGCCGTTCTTGCGATAGCCCTCGGAGAAAGTCATGTTCACGCGCGTGCCGGCACGGTTGACCAGTCCTTGCAACGGCGTGATTTCGTAAAACGCCTTGATGCCCGAGCTGTCGCCGCCGTGCGCGTGCAGGCGCGTGGCGTTTTCGCCAATGACGGCAATGGTTGTCAGCTTGCCCGCGTCGAGCGGCAATATTTGGTTTTCATTTTTCAACAGGACGATGCCCTCTTCGGCCACCTGCCGCGCGACGGCCTGATGCGCGGCGGTGTTCAGTGAACCGGTTTTACGCCCGGCGTCGAGGACGTGCGTGGCCAACATGACGCGCAAGTTGCGCCGGACTTTGTCGTCGAGGCCGGCCATCGGCAGCTCACCGGACTTGAGCAAATTCAAATAAGGCTGTGCGAGATAGTAATCGTTGTAATTTCTCGCGGAGCTGCCCATTTCAAGGTCGAGGCCGTTGGTGGCACACTCGCGGGTGTTGTGCGCACCACCCCAGTCGGAAACCACCAAACCTTTGAAACCCCATTCGTCCTTCAAAATGTTGTTCAGCAGATAATCGTTTTCGCAACAGTGCTGGCCGCGAAATCGGTTGTAAGCGCCCATTACCGACCACACGCCGGCCTCTCGCACCGCGGCTTGGAACGCGGGCAGATAAATCTCGCGCAGCGCGCGTTCGTCCACCTCCACGTTGATGCTGCCGCGCTCGTATTCCTGGTTGTTCAGGGCGAAATGTTTCACGCAGGAGGAAATGTCCTGCGACTGCTCGCCGCGGATATAGCCGACGGCCAGGCGCGAGGAAAGAAACGGATCTTCGCCGAGATATTCAAAATTCCGGCCGCACAAGGGCGTGCGCAGGATGTTGACGCCGGGCCCGAGCATGATGTCCTTGCCGCGGGCGCGGGCTTCCTGGCCAAGGGCTTCGCCTTCGCGGAAGCCGAGGTCGGGATTCCACGTCGCCGCGAGGCAGATTCCCGCGGGCATCGCGGTGGAAAAATCGTCCGTGCGTCCGGCGGGATTCCACGTGTCCGGCCCGATGTCCTCGCGCACGCCGTGCGGACCGTCCGAGAGCCAGCGGCGCGGAATGCCCAAACGCGGAATCGCCGCGGTGGTGAATTTGGAATCGGCGTGAATGATGGAGATTTTTTCCTCGAGCGTCAGCCGCGAAAGCAGGTCATCCACGCGTGTTTCGAGCGGTTGGGAAGCGTCAAGAAAAGGCGGGGTTTCTTCGGCATTCAAGTCACTAAAGGTTGCATAAAATATCAGCGCGAATACCGCTGGCGTTAGCACGAGTTTCATAATTGACAGGATAAATCGGCTCCGCAATAAACCCACGTCGTTAAAATCCACGACCCCCCGGGCCGGTTTCCCGATTTTCGCAGCCGAACGAAATACCGCCGGGTTTGTTCGCATTTTATGCCTTTTCTTTTCAGGCCATGCACGATCCGGTTGACTGGCCGAATTCCGTGAATCAAAGGGACGTATGCCCGAAATGTTGATGGCTTGACGCGCTGTTCAACCCGGGCTTGGGTTTTGGCCAAAGAATCAACGAAAAACTTGCCCGTGGCGGGATGATCCAAATCATCCTTTACGTGCGGCTGCGCCGTTCCCTGGGCGGTTAATCGCGTCATTTGATTTCCGGCTGGTGGGGAACCCACCCTCGACTAATCGCAGAATCCAGATTAAAATGTTGCCGATCTAAAGTCATAAATAACGAGGCAGAGGTTTGACCCTCTGCCTCGATTTTGTTCCTACCCCAATCCCAGTCTCAAACCCACCCACGGATTCGACCGGAAATGTTTAATAACTTCGTCGTTACGGATTCGACAACTTGTAGAAATCCGCCGGCAACGACGTGTTGTTCGTGAACGGCGAGGTGTTTGCGGTTGCGTTCCACGGACCCGCCGCATTCGTCGCTTCCAGCAGTGTGCCGAAGGACCACGACAGCACGAATTGGCCGGCATTGCCGCCCGTTCCGGTGGTGAATTGCTTGCTGCTGAACGAGGGCTTCAACCCGGGCACGGTGGCTCCCAACTGCGACTGGCTAAGCGCGTAGTTATAGATACGCACGTCGTAGATTTTGCCGGTGAAGTAGTTGCCAGGGGTGTAGCCGGTGCCATTGTCTTTGCCGCCAATCATCACGTGCGATGCGCGGTTCGGGCTATACGGCCCCTGACCGGTCTGCGTGGCGACCAGAACCCCGTCCAGATACAGGCTGCGGACACCTGTGGACGCGCTGTATGTGCCGGTGTAGTGATGCCACAGGCCGTCATTGCTGCCAACGCTTGACGTCATATCCTCCGTGCCGCCCGTGCCGCGAATGGTCCAAGCGGCATTCGGGCCGGTGTTGTTGACGCGGACCTGCCAGCCGACTGCGGGCAATGTGTTGCCACTGTCACCGTTCTTGGACACCCACGGATTCCAAGTGCCTGGGAAGCCCTTCGCCCAGCACATGACGGTCATGTCTTTGTAGATCTCGTCATCAAACGTGTTGGTGTAGCTGGCGTCAAACCCGGACGAGTTGGTGATGGTGAGGCCGGCGTTGTTGAAATACAGCGCGTAACTGCCGCCCGGCGCGCTGGCCGGCACGTCATTGGTCCAGATGACACTGCCGCTTTGCACCACCGCGTCGTGTATCCCCGCTGGCGAGAAACCCGAAACGTCGGCCAAGCTCTTTGCTCCTCCCGTCAGCCATTGGCCAACCATCGCCGTGGGCTGAACGGTGAGTTTCACAATGCTGCTGGTCGTCACGCCGGCCGCGTTCGTGACCAGCAATTGATACAAGCCGGCGTTGTTCGCCGTTATGTTGCTGACCGTCATGCTGATGGTGCTTGACCCGGAGACCACGGCCCCCAGATTGGCGCCGTCCGTCAGATTGGCGCCATTGAACTGCCACTGATAGCCGGTGTAAGGCGGAGCGGCATTGATGCCGACCGTGCTTAATTTCGCAACGTCCCCCGGAATGGCGTATTGGGTTTGCGCCTCCGGCAGGCCCACGATGGAGGCGATTCCACTCTGATCGAGCGCGTAGTTATAGACACGCACGTCATACATTTCGCCGGTATATGGCCCGTCACCAAGGCCCGAGGCCCGTTCAACTCCGCCGATGGTGAGGTGATACGCCGAAGCCGTGGGGTATGCCACTTCGGCAGTTTGTGAAGCGATCAGCACCCCGTCCACATACAGGCTGCGGACACGCGTCACCGGGCTGTAAGTGCCGGCATAATGGTGCCAGACTAAGCCGCTCAAGGTGCCGGGGGCGTTAGTGAGGAATGGGAAGGTATAGGCCTGCATATCTGCATTCGCCTCGCGAATGGTCCAGGTCGGCTTATTGGTCAGGCTGCCGATTCGAATCTGCCAGCCGTTGTCCTCGCCATTCTTGGCCACAAACGAGTTCCAAACGCCATTGGGCAGACCCTTGGCCCAGCACATGACGGTCAAGCCGTTGTAGATCTGGTTGTCATATGTGTTGGTGTAGCCAGCGTCCGTCGTGGCCGAGTTGGCGATCTGTAGGCTGGCAGCATTGAAATACATCGAGGCACTGCCGGGCGGCGCGACGGCCGGCACATCATTGGTCCAGTAGGTGCTCCCTCTCGCCACCGTGGCGTCGTGAACTCCCGCCGGCGAATAGCCCGAAGCGTCGGCCAGGCTGTTAGACACCGACAACCATTGGCCGACCAGCGTGGCCGGCAAAAAGGTGATTTTTTCCACCAAGCTGTTGGTAATGCCATACGCATTCGTGACCAACAACTGATACGAACCCGCGTTGTTATACGTTAGGTTGGTGACGGTCAGAATGGCCGTCTGCGAACCGGAGACGGTGGACCCCAGCGAGGTGCCATTCGTCAAATTGACGCCGTTGAAGGTCCACTGATTGGTGAGAGGCAAAGTGCCATTGGCAATGGCAGTCATGGTCACCCCCCGTCCCGCCGCAAGGGGCGCGGGGTAAAAGACGTCTTGCGGCACAAATGAAACCAGCGGAGAGAAGGCCTGCTGAGACAGGCCCGCGCCGAACAGTTGCAGAATCTGGTCGGAAGAAAGGGCCGTATTATATATGCCCACGTCGGAAATGTCACCGGCGAAGGTGCGCCCCGCGGCCCCAGTATCGTTGCCGATAAGCGTCGTCCCACCGGTGAACGTGTAGGTGTTGTGCGTCAGAGTGTTGACGGCCGACAGGCGCACGGGCTGCCCGGTGTTGGGATCAACATAATCCAGAAAGAGGGTCGCCGCATTTGAATTGACCACCACGCCGACAAATGACCAGACGCCGACCGGCGGATATAGCCCCGAACTGAAGTTATACGTCGCAGCGGCGTTGTTGTTCCAAGTGTAACCCAGTCCTGCCATGCCGCCGACCTGGGTTCCGCCAAAGCCAAAACCTTCCACGGTGCTGTTGCGATACATGAACAATCCCGTAAAGGTGGCTTGCCCGGCGGTGGGCTTGATCCACATGGCGATGGTCACGCCGTTGGTGGTGATGGCCGCAGTATTGGTGTTCAAGCTAAACGGCGGAAGGGTGACTGCCGAGGCGGCGGTGCCGGCCGTCGTTTCCAGCGCGCCCTGGTTGACGGCAAATCCCGGATACGTCGGAGGCTGCGGCCCCAGAATGCCATTAAATGCATTTTTTGCAGCCGTTCTATAAGTCCCGTTGTTTCCCTTGCCGGAGAAATCATAAGCCGTCACGAATCCGCTGGAAGGATCATTGGTTTCGTTCAACTGCCAAAAGCCAACCGCGTTGTTGGACAACGCATAGGCCCCATAACTGCCGGCCACGGGCGGAACCGGTGAAGCCTGGACATAGATATTCGCGACGATGGACGTTACGGAACCGGCGCCGCCGGTGGCCACCAATTGATAGACCGGAATTCCGTCATCGGCGACCAGGTTGCTGATGGAGAGGGTTCCCGCCGTTGTGCCGGCGTATTTGCTGCCCTCAACGAGATTCGTGAAAGGCCCGCCGACCGGACCGGCCTGCCACTGATAAGTGATCGTCGGATCGAGAATCGTGGTGTCCCCGGCCGCACCCGCCGTAAGTGACACGTTGGTTCCGAGGAAGGCGCCCTGGTTCGCCGGCTGACGGGTGATGTAAGGCGGCGGGGTCCAGCCCACGGCACGCAGCACCAGACAGTTGAAGTTGCCGGCGGTGTTTGTCAGCATGTTCTCTTGAATCGTCATCACCGAACTGCTGGCGGTAAACGTTCCCAGCGTATAGACGTTATCATTCATGGCAAAGCTCTGCGCAGTGTCGGTGTTATCCGCCGGGTCCTGCCAGTTGACAAACCGGCTGTTGCCGTCGGGACTCAAACCGCTGCGGTTGTCCAAGCCGAACAACTGCACCTGGTATTGCTGCCCCACCACGAGGTTGCTCAACGTGATGCTATGCGTCGCGTTGTCGTTGTAGCCGTCGTTCAGACAGGTGTTGAAATTGGTATTGCCCGTCTGATTGGTGTTGGCGCCGGTAAAGTATCCAGCGCCTCCCGAGAGCGCGGCCCAGGTGCCGGACCCGGCGAACACGATGGTGGAACCGCTGCTGTTCGTTACCGCGATGGGGCTGCCGCCGTTTTTCGCCACCAGCGCCCCGGCAATATAGGTTCCGGGGAAATTAGTCAGGATCTGGTTGGCCGTGAGGTTGGCGAAGGGGATCGGCGCGGACCAGATGTATGTGGGGGTGCCTTCATTTACCTGCAGGTAGGTATAGGTGGAAAGGGTGAGGCCAAACTGGTTCGACGCCTGAAGCTGATAATAGCCGGAATCGCCAAGACCGGTGCTGGGAATGGTGTAACTGTTGTTGGTCGCGCTGGGAATGTCAGTGTAGGTGTAACCGTCCTGGCTTACCTGCCAACTGTAGGTGATGGGTTGCGCCCCGGTGAAACTTGCCGAGAACCGCACTCCTTGCCCGACGTAAGCGTTGAAAAAGTCCTTCGGCAATGTATCCTGGGCAATCACAGGGGCGTTCGCCGAGACGACGGTGAACGGCGCGCTACCCACTCCAACGATCGCCGGCTGCGTGTCCTGTATTGCTGTCACTGTCAGATTCGTTGCCCCGATCGGCGCGTTGGTGGTGACGGTGAACGTATTCGTGTAAACATTGGCATTGGAAAGAACCAGCCGGGCCGCCATATTTGTCAAGCCGACGGGCCGCAAATCCACGGTCACGTTTGTGACGGTCCCGACGCCCTGGGTGATCGTGGCTGTTAACTTGAATGATTGTCCAGGGGCAACGGCGGAAGGTTTGGCTGTGGCGGCCACGGTGGGCGCACCCACCGCCGGGGTTTGGGCGAGGAACGCAAATTCCCCGCCATTGGCAACTGTGCCGAAGGCGCCCGTCCGATCCAGATCACTTCCGGTGTTTCCAACGAGAGCCTGGCCCTTCAAGTAGATGGGCGGGAAAGTGCCGGAAATGGGATTGGTGTCGGTGTTGTTTAATTCAAAGTGGTCATTGCCCCCACTGCCCGCTGTCGTCATGATCTCGACAAAATAGGTGGTGTTCGGATTGAGCGTGAGGTTGGCACCCGATAAATCAAAGTTGAAATAGATGCCCAAGGCGTAAGTCTGGCTCCCGCCCGAGTAAGTCGTTCCGGTGTAGGTGGCGTTGGTTTCCAAGATGGTTGTGTAAGTCGCGCCAAGCGGCCCGCCGGAGATGGTTCCCAAACGGACTTTCAAGGCGTCGCCGGTGGAGAGCAGAAAATAGGTGCCGTTGTTGATCCAGCCATTTCCATTACCGCCGGCACCATTGGTCCCTTGCGCCTGTTGGAAGGTGAAGGATTTAAGGGCATAGCCTAGCGGAGCCGAACCGGTGGTGAAAGACTGGGCCTTGCTCGTCCGGTCCCCGTAAGAAACATAAGTGTATTGGTCGTTATTGCCGGAGTAGGGCGGGTTACCCATTATGCCGGCGTAGGCGTCGTTGGTGTCGGGGGAACCGATGGTGTCGTTCCCCTCAACCACACCGCCAGGCAGGTAATACTGGTCGTAATAGCCAGGGGTGGGAGTGGTGGTGGTGCTGGTCACTGGAACTTGGGCCTGGGCGGATCCATGGAACAGTATTGCCGCCAGCGCGCAACACGCGGTTAAGGCTGCTTTTTTGACAATTCGAGTTGTGTAGGGGTTCATATTGGTGAGCTTATTTATTTTGATAACGGACTCTCAACGCATTTCTTAATTCTTATAAATCATTTCGTCACGCCCAAAAGCCGTGGTTTCGCTAAAAGCATCTGGAAAAACGAATTGACTGTCCTGATTAAATACCAAAGCTGCGGGCGCATGTATATGTTCCTTATGTCATGTGACATTTGTCACGTTTGGACTGGCCAGGACGGGAATCGTTTGGCTGGCTCATTGTGCGCGCAAATACTTGGCGGCGGCTTCGGTTCGGCAGCTAACGTGCAGCTTCTTGAAGATGTTCCCCAGATGATTGCGGACGGTCCCGGCCGAGAGATCGGTTTTCTGCGCGATCTCCTTGTTCGAAAGTCCTTCCGTAAGCAGACCGAGGATTTCCGCCTCGCGCGCCGACAAGCCATCCGCGCTGGGCGCCGCCGAGGGCGCGCGAAAAGAGCGCACGACCATGCGGGCAATCTCCGGCGTCATCGGCGCGCCGCCCGCGCGCACTTCGGCTATGGCCTGAATGATTTTCTCGGGCCGAAAACGCTTGAGGATGTATCCGCAGGCGCCGGCCTTCAGCGCCTGTAGGATGATCTCGGGGTTGGCGTAAACCGTCACCATGATGACCTGCAGATCCGGCATTTTCCCGGTCAAGCGCGCCGTGCAGGCGATGCCGGACTCGTCCGGGAGATTGATGTCCATCAGGGCGACATTGGGGCAATGCTTCGGCACTTCAACCAAAGCCTCCTTCGAATTCGAACACGCGCACACGCAACGGTATCCGGGCGTGTTGTTCACCAGTTGCACGAGCGTTTTGCGCATCGTGTGGTTGTCTTCAATGACGGCAACGGTGGTGGTCAAGTCGGTGGTCATGTTGCAAATTTCCTTCGAGATGTGTAAATCAAATCGGGGCTCATGTCAAAGGCAGGGTGAACTTGACCGTGGTGCCTTTTCCAATTTGCGACTCGATGTGGCACCGGCCATTGAGCGCTTGCAACCGTTCATGCAGGTTCGTCAGGCCATTGCCACAACGGACAGTGCCGAAATCAAAACCGCATCCGTTGTCGGCTATGACGATTTCGAGTTTGTCGCCGGCCTGGGTCATCTGCAATTTCACCTCGGTGGCGGACGCGTGGCGGATGACATTGTTCAAGGTTTCCTTGACGGCGAGAAACAGGCTGTGCCGCGCCGCCTCGCCCAGCGCGACCACTTTGCACTCAATGGGGATATCGAACCGGCACAAGATGTCTGACGCGGAGAAAAGCTCCTCGGCATACCGGCCAATATAATCGGCGAATGACTGCAGCGAATTGCGTTTGGGGTCAATCGCCCAGACAATGACATCCAGGCCCGAAACCAGGGCGCGGGCCTTCTCGGCAATGACGCGAAAGCGGTCGCCGCTGTTCTCCGCCCCTTGGGAATCATCGGTCCCCGGGCTGGCCAGCAAACTCACTTCCGTGAGGCCGGTCCCGAGTTCGTCATGCAGGTCGCGGGCGATGCGCGAGCGCTCCGCTTCGGCAGCCTGTTGCAATTCGGCCTGCCGGCGACTGCGGCTCTCCAGTTCCAACTGGCGCCCGCGTTCTTGAACCTTCCGCTGCAGTCCCCGGTTCCAGAGCGAAACGGCGCAGAGCAGCGTGGCCAATATGCCGACAACCACCAGCACACGCTTCAAGGTCCACCAGGGAGGCGTCGCCAGAACGCGAATGTCCGCCGGCGCGTGCAGCAGCAACTCGAAGCCGCTGACCGTTCCGTCGCCGACGCGGTTGCCTTGCGGCGCATAAACGCCGGTCAATTCCAATCGGCTGCCGGACGGCGGCAGGGTGATTGGTTGGTCCTGGTCATTGATTCGCCCTCGGAATGCAAGGAACCCGGACTGAAGCTCCAGCACCTGCTCGGAACCTTCGCGCCATCGGTTCATCAGGGTGGCGTCCACCCGGACCAGTGTGCCGGCGTGGCCGGCCAGCAACAATTGATCCGGCTGGAGCATTGTCGGAGCCGGCGGAGAGGCATGACCGGTCTGGCGCATCACCGCCTCCTTGAGTTCGGCAGCGGGCGCTCCCAGTTCAAGAAAACCAACGGCGTCAACCAGATCGCCGACGGCAAAAAGATTGGAGCTTGTGTCGAACACGCGCAGACCATTTGTGCCATCGGTTAGAAAACACTCACCGGCGCGGTCATAGATGACTTGTCCGCTGACTTTCAGCCGCCGGAACGGCGCCGTTTTGGGATCATAGAGGAGCAATTCACCGATGCTCTTGCGCGGCGCATCGAAGAGGTTGGCCGGTGCCGCCTGAAGCACCTCCAAAGCCCCGCCAAACACGTGGAGGGATCCGGCCACGAGTTCATGCGTTTGCACATTGAAATCGGCAAAAATGCAGCCGCGAATCCGGACGACCGCGCCCTCGCACTTGGCCAGTTCTTCCGATTGAAAGTCGGTCAGGCCCAGCTCGATCTTGCCGCCATCCGTCAGCATCCAGATTTGCTGGCCGTGAACCGCCGTCACGACGCCCTCGATTTCGGCGTATTGGGTGTCGAGACTCCCGTTCATCATCTGGTCCCAGGTTGCGTGCAACGGTGGCGGGAACTTGCCGGAACCAAGATGCGTAATCCGTCGCGCGACGATGACCGGTGCAAACAGCCCCGGCCCGGTAACCCCGTCAATCTGGTAGAATTCTCCGCGTTTCAAAGGACTGGACTCTTGGATGTCTTGCAGGAAGATGGAAATGCCTTTCGTCGCATCCTGAAGGGCCGCGCCAGCAAGAAAGCTGGGCAGCACGGCGGTGACGACGCCACGGACGGAAACCGGCAGTTGCTGGCGCGCCAATTCAGGCGGAATCGCCTTGACTTGTGCCACCGTCATCACCACCGGGAGGGCGTTGTCCCCTGGCGCGATCGCGCGCACCGGCTGGCTGGCCGTCTCCGGGCCGGGGCTTGGCGTCGTTAAACTGTTCTCGGGAACAGGCGCGGGGCGGATGGAATGGCAGTTCAAGACCAGCAACATCCCCATGCCTGATGAGCCGTCTTCTGTGATGACGTCCTGATAAATTCCGGAGATTTGAATTTTGGTGTCCGGCGAAACGTTCAGCGCCCAGTCATCGTCCTTAAAAACTTCCACGCGAATGTCGCCGTTGCCAACCCGCACCACCAATTCCCCGCCGGTCCCCCGAAAGCCCGCGAATTTGACCGTTCCCTCGAGCGTTACCCAGGGCCTTCCGGCTCCCTCCGCGGGAGTTGCGGGCACCTTCCCCATGGCTTTGGGCACGGGACTGTTGCTCAAGGTCAAAACGTCCAGGAATGACCCGCCAACACAAAGCCGGCTGGCATCGTCGGACGTCGTATAAAATCGGTAAATGCCGTCCCGCGAAATCCTGATAAAGCCGCTGAATGCCAATCCCACGTTTTCGTTTTGGGTCCGGACATTGAGATCAAAATTCGTGGCGACGCCTGTTTTCACCGTGGGATATTTCGAAAAATCGGGCAGATTTCCCCAAGCACCTTCATAACACCGGTAATTGAGACCGGCGGAAAAGTTGGTGGCACCGGAAGCGGGATCAATGGTTGCGCGTAAGAGCGCGGAACTGGGGATGCGCCGGCGCGTCAGGCCGGGTCCTTGAAATTCCACGGTCAACCCAAAATTGCCTTCGCCGTTAAACCATTGAACCGTGATGGGGTTCACGCCGGCGTGGAGGAACACCCTGCCCGATGCCAACGTCATGGCATGATGGCCGTCGTTATCAACCACCATGCCGGGGACAATGGCCAGTCCGAAACCCTTCAATTTTACCCCACACCCCTGCCCTTCCAGGCAAACCGTTGATCCCGGTTCGATTTTCCGGCCCGGAAGATCAAGTTGGATGAATTCGCTGCCGGTGGAATCATGCAACGCCAAGACACCGCCAGCCGCGTCTGCATCCAAGACGTCCGCCACGATGCGGAAAGGATGCAAATCAAACGGTTTTTGTTCGGCGCAACGTCGAAGCTGGACCAAATTGGTGAGCAGCGTCGGCGATTCCGGGCGCTCGCTCCGCGAAATAAACCGTGAAGCGTCCGTGGGCTGTCCGGCGGAAGATGTTTCGCCGGGCGAGGTTCCAGCGGCGTTGGCCGATGAGCACAGCCCGGTCAGCAGCAGCATGACGGAGCCAAAAAAACCACGAACCAACGCGGCAAAAACACAGCGCATCATGGCGATGTTCTGGGAAACACGCGGCAAGTCAAGCCGGATTGAAAATGTTCAACGAATCCCGTGACCGTGGAGCGACACGGTGGATTGTCAAGATGCTGCCTTAGCCGTAACGATTCAGCTTGAAAGAGAGAGCACCGTTTGGCGGGCTTGTGGTGATGAAACCAAAACAAGTTTCCGAGCCTCGACGGGAGGCGGACCAAACGGTGCGCCTGCCAATTGACACTAAAGATGCCACAACGTCCATTCGGATTTCGTTCACCGACCAGCGGCTGACGGCGCATGGCGGCATGGTGGTGTGGTCGCACTTTCTGCATCAAAAGCGATTTCGGCAGCGACTGCGGGAGGTGTTGCCCCACAGTCCGACCAGCCCAACGCATATGATCCGACCGATGTGGCGCTGGGCTACGTTGGGGGCATTCTCTGCGGCGCAGACAAACTGTCCCGGGTGGCCTGGTTGCAAAGCGATCCGGCCTTGAGCCAGGTGCTGGGCGTCGAAGCCATCGCCAGCCAATCCACCTTGAGCCGGTTCTTTGAGGTGTTTGGCCAAAAGACCTGCAACGCCCTGAACGATCTGCACCGGCAGGCTGTTGGGAGCCTGCCCTCGCTCAAAGATGGTTACACGCTGGATTTGGATTCGTGGTCCTTGTTGCACGAGGACGGCCATCAGCAAGGCGTGGCCGTCGGTTACACCCGGCAGGGACTCAAGCCGTGTCATCGACCGCTGCTCGCGGCGTTGGCCGAAAACAAACTCATCGCCAACTACTGGTTGCGCCGGGGCGACAGTCCTTGCGCCAACGGAGCGGCCGAGTTTTTGCGACAGACGGTGCAAGGTCTGCCCGCCCACATCCGCCTCAAGCTGGTGCGTGGCGACGCGGGTTTTGGCGAAGCCAGTATGCAAGACATGGCCCAGGCGTTGGGTTTGAAATTCATTTTTGTGGCACGCCTGACCCAAAAGATACAAAGCCTCTGCCGGCATGATGCGGCGCATTGGCAACGGACCGAAATCCTTGGTCTGGAAGTGCAGGAAGTGGAATTGGACCAGCCGGGCCGTCGTTTAATCGTGATTCGCCAGCGGATCGAGCAGCGTCCTGATGCCGGCGGCAAGACGTTATTGGAGATTCCGGGCTATCGCTTTCAAGCGCTGGTCACCAACCTGCCCCGCAGCGTGGATCGCCCTAAACGTCTGGCGCCAATACAACGGGCGGGCGGACATCGAAAATCGCATCAAAGAACTCGGCCAGCAGTTTGGCATCAAGCGGCTGTGCGTGGAGAATTTTTGTGGCACCGAGGCCATGCATCATCTGGCGATCGCCGCCTACAACCTCTGTGCGCTGTTGCAACGGCGCTTGGGTCAGTTGAAAAAATGCGAACTCAACACGCTGCGCTGGCGGTTGTTTGGCCGGGCGGCGGTGTGGAGCCGGGCGCGGGGCAAACCCACCCTCAAACTGGCGGTGCGCGGCCAGACTCATCGCACCTGGTGGCGCGAAATCCTGACCAAACTCACGGCTTTGCCAAACTGCAATGCAGTTGCCTCGTTGCAAGCATGAACCCGCCAATCTTACTCAAAATGACCTTCAACTGAATCGTTCCGGCTAAGCAAGGCTGCAAAGTTGGTGAAACAAAAAGACCCGCTCTCGCGAGCGGGCCGAGAAATTTGCAGACGGTTTTACTTCGATTCCGCCTTCCCTTCCGGCTTGGCCTCGGGCGAAGCGGCTTCAGCCGGTTTGGTTTCCCCGGCAGGCGCGGCTTCGGTCGGTTCCGGCGCAACCGGGGTGAAATCCACCCATTCCAAAATCGCGCGCGTCGCGGCGTCGCCGTTGCGCTGGTTCATCTTGATGATGCGGGTGTAACCGCCGTTGCGTTCCTTGAACGCGGGCGCGATTTCCTTGAACAGGATTTTCGCCGCGTCCTCCTGGTGCAGCCGCGCCACCGCGAGGCGGCGGTCGTGGATGGTGCCGCTCTTGCCGAGCGTGACCATCTTTTCGGCGACGGAACGGGCGGCCTTGGCCTTGGCCAGGGTCGTCGTGACGCGTTTGTGTTCGATCAGGCTGCAAACCAGGTTGGCGAGCATCGCGTTGCGATGCTCCGAGGTGCGGCCCAGTTTGGCCGTGCGCTTAAATGTCTCATAACAATAATTGCAATTTTTCGGACTGCGCGGACATGTCCGTGCCTTGGTCCGACGCGACATGTCGCGTCGTGGAAAAGCGGCGACGCGTCGCCGCACTCCAAAATTACTCCGGCTTCGGCTCTTCCTTCGGCGCTTCGAGCAGTCCCGGCTTCGAAATTCATGCCCAGCGACAGGCCCAGGCCGGTCAGCTTGTCCTTGATTTCGTTCAGCGACTTCTTGCCGAAGTTGCGGTACTTGAGCATCTCCTGCTCGGTCTTCATGCGCCAACTGGCCGACGGTGGTGATGTTGGCGTTGTTCAGGCAGTTCGCCGCGCGGACGCTCAACTCGATTTCGTTGACGCTCATGTTGAGGAGCTTCTTCATCTTGGTCTTCTCCTCGTCCTGCTTGTCCACGGCCTCCTCGAATTCGATCGCGTTCTTGTCGTAGAGCGCGAACACGTCGAGGTGATGCTGGAGGACGACCGAGGCCTGCGTGAGCGCGTCGTCGGGCGTGATGCGGCCGTCGGTCCAGATTTCCAGAATCAAGCTTGTCGTAGTCGGTGCGCTGGCCGACGCGGGCGGCCTCGACGGCGTAACGGACGCGCGTGACCGGCGAGAACAGCGAGTCAATCGCCACGACGCCGATGGCCTGGTCGGGCTTCTTGTTCTCGTCGCCGGGGCAGAAGCCGCGGCCGACCTTGACCGTCAGTTCCATCTCGAACTTCTTCTTCTTGTCCAGCGTGCAGATGTGCTGGTCGGGATTGACCAGCTCGACGTTCTGGTTGAGCTGGATGTCGGCGGCGGTGACCGCGCCTTCCTTGTTCACGGAAAGCAGCAGCATCTGCTCGTCGCGGGTGTGCGCCTTGAACATGACCTTCTTCAGGTTCAGGACGATGTCGGTCACGTCCTCGACCACGCCGTCAATGGTGGCGAACTCGTGCATCGCGCCGTCCACCTTGATCGAGGTGATGGCCGCGCCTTCGAGCGAGGAGAGCAGCACGCGGCGGAGCGAGTTGCCGATGGTGTGGCCGTAACCGGTTTCAAACGGCTCGGCGATGAACTTGGCGTAGGTTTCCGTGGCGGTTGCTTCTTCCTTCGCAACCGCTTGGGCATTTCAAAACGTCCGAGACGTACTGGCATATGTTTTCCTTTCAACAATTTTAATCTGACTTCCCCGGCTGATTTATTCCCGGGCCGGAAAAATCCGTATAATTGTTTTTTGTGGTTTGCTGTTTAGCGGGAATAAAATTCGACGACGGCCTGCTCGTTGGCAATCGGCTGGATCTCGTCGCGGGTCGGGATGCGCATGACCGCGCCCTTGAACTCTTCCTTGTTCAACGACAGCCAGTCCGGCACCGCGCGGCTGGTGGCAACTTCCAGATCCTTGGTGGCCAGCTGGCGCGACACGTTGTTGTTCTTGACGACGATCACGTCGTTCACCTTCAGGGCATACGACGGAATGTTGACCTTGCGGCCGTTGACCGTGACGTGGCCGTGCGACACCATCTGGCGCGCGGCGGCGCGGGTGTTCGCGAAGCCGAGGTGAAAAACCACGTTGTCCAGGCGCGTCTCCAAAATCTGCAGCATCTGCTCGCCGGTGACGCCGCGGCGGCGCAGGGCCTTTTCATAGACGCCGCGGAACTGGCGTTCCATCAAGCCGTAGTAATAACGGAGCTTCTGCTTCTCGATCAGGCCGAGGCCGTAATCGGTGTGCTTGCGGCGGGACTTCGGGCCGTGAACGCCGGGACCGTAATTGCGGCGCTCCAGATATTTCGTCGGGCCGAAGATCGGAACGCCGAAGCGGCGGCTGATGCGAACGCGGGGACCTGTGTAACGAGCCATGTTTAAAGTTGATGATTTGAGAGTTGACGAGTTGATGGTTAGACGCGGCGTTTCTTGCGCGGGCGGCAGCCGTTGTGCGGCACCGGCGTCACGTCCTTGATCGCGGTGATTTCCAGGCCGATGGCCTGCAAGGCGCGGATGGCGGATTCGCGGCCGGAGCCGGGGCCTTTGACGCGGATTTCGACTTCCTTCATGCCGTGCGCCATCGCCTGGCGGGCGGCGTCCTGCGCGACCTGCTGCGCGGCGTAAGCCGTGCTCTTGCGCGAGCCTTTGAAACCCGACGCGCCCGGCGCTGGACCAGCCGATGAGATTGCCGTGCATGTCGGTGATGGTGACCTGCGTGTTGTTGAACGTGGCCAGGATGTTGGCGATGCCGGAGACGATGTTCTTGGCGTCCTTGGCCTTGATGATTTTCTTGCCGGCGGCGTCCTCGCCCAACAGCTCGGCGGCGCGTCAGCACGGCGGGCGCCGCGGCGCCTCGGCGGGCTTGGCGCGTCGGCAGCCGGTGCTCCGGCGGCGGGCGCGGCTTTCTCGGCTTCTTCGGAGCCTTCTCTTCCGCCGGTTTCGCGTGCGGCTTGTCGGCGGTTTTGCCGCGGCTTCGGCCGGTTTCGCTTCCTTCTCCTTTTTCGGAGCGGCGGGTTTCTTTTTTGTTTCGTCAGCCATAGTCGAATTTCAAATCGTAAATCGTAAATCGGAATCACAGATTCATCAGTGGATGCCGGTCTTGGCGTTCGGGTTGCGCTGCACGCCGACGGTCTTGCGCGGGCCTTTGCGCGTGCGGGCGTTGGTCTGCGTGCGCTGGCCGCGCACCGGCAGGCCGCGCAAATGGCGGATGCCGCGATAGCACTTGATGCCCTGCAACCGCTTGAGGTTCATGCCGATTTCGCGGCGCAGATCGCCTTCGATGACGTATTTGCCCTCCTGGATCGCGTGGACGATCTGCGAGAGCTGCTGCTCGGTCAGATCCTTGGCGCGGATGCGAGCGGTCAATGTTCGCGCGCTCCAGAATCTCCTGCGCGTTGGCCGGGCCGATGCCGTAAATGTAGCGCAGCGCGATGTCAATGCGCTTGTTCGGCGGAACTTCCACACCAATGATACGTGCCATAAATCAAATCAACCTTGCCGCTGTTTGTGCCGTTTGTTCGTGCAAATCACGCGGATGACGCCGCGGCGGCGCATCACCTTGCAATGCTCGCACAGTTTTTTAACTGATGCGCGGACTTTCATGTTCTAAATCGTTTTTGTTTCAACCAAAATCCGCCCCACCGCAAATCGTAAGGCGTCAACTGCAACTTCACTCTGTCGCCGGCGTTCAATCCGGCAAAATTCTTCTTCGCCCGGCCCGCCACAAACGCCGTCAGCCGGTGGCCGTTTGCCAATTCCACGCGATACGTGCCGTTCGGCAGCGCTTCCATCACGCGACCTTCAACTTGGAAGGCTCTTCTCCGGCCATGTCAAAATCTCCGGCTCAGCCGTCGGTGATCAGCACCGTATGCTCAAAATGAGCGGATAGTGAACCATCTTGCGTCACCACTGTCCAGCCATCTTTCAAGATTTTTACGGCGGCCTGGCCCGCGTTCACCATCGGCTCGATCGCCATCGTCATGCCCGGCCGCAGCTTGTGCGTTGCATCTTCGCGATCCACAAAATTCGGCACCTGCGGCTCTTCGTGCATCGTGCGCCCGACGCCGTGGCCGACAAATTCGCGCACCACGCTGAACCCGTTGCCTTCGACGTAATTCTGCACCGCGCGCGAAATGTCCGTCACGCGTTGCCCGGCAACCGCCGCCGCGATGCCCTCGTAAAGCGCGCGTTCCGTCACGTCCATCAACCGCTGCGCCAGCACGCCGCAGCCGCCCACCGCCACCGTCCGCGCCGTGTCGCCCGACAAAACCCTTGTAAATCACGCCCACGTCCAGGCTCACGATGTCGCCAAAATCGCAATTCGCGGTCCGTCGCCAGCCCGTGAACGACCTCGTCGTTCACCGAGATGCACGTGTGGCACGGATATTTCCGGTAGCCCAGAAACGCGCTCTTCGCCCCGTGCGCCTTGATCCGCGCCGCCGCAAACTCATCCACCTGCCGCGTCGTCACGCCGGGCCGGATGAACGCGGCGATTTCGTCCAGCACCGTTCCCGCCACCGCGCACGCCGGACGCATCAGCTTCAAGTCGTCCGCGCTTTTCAGTTTGATTCCGGCCACAAAATCGATCCTGCTTGAAAGCGCGACAGGCCGCCGGTCAATAAAACCGTCCGCGCAGCCGGCCCTTCTTCAAAAAGCCGTCGTAGTGGCGCATCATCAAATGCGATTCCACCTGGCGCATCGTGTCCAGCAAAACGCCGACCGTGATCAACATGCTCGTGCCGCCGAAAAAACTGGCCACGTTTTGATTGATGTTCATCACGTCGGCCGCGAGATGATGATCGGAATGCGTCGCGATGATCGTCAGGAAAAACGCGCCCGCCAGCGTGATGCGGCTCATGGCCTTGTGCAGATATTCGCTGGTGCCCTGCCCCGGCCGCACGCCGGGAATGTAGCCGCCGTTCTTCTTCAAATCGTCGGCGATCTGGATTTCGTTGAACTGCGTCGCCACCCAGAAATAGGAGAAGAACAGGATCATCAGCGCGTAAATGGCGATATACAAAAACGAACCGTAATTCAGCTGACTTCGCCAGCCCGCGGAAGAATTCCTGCAAGAACTGGCACTTTGAGATTTCCGCCAAGAAACTGGCAAATCGGCCCCGGGAACATCAGGATGGACTGGGCGAAAATGATCGGCATGACGCCGGAATAATTCACGCGCAACGGCATGAACGACGTGCCGCCGGCATACATTTTGCGGCCGACGGCGCGCTGGGCGTATTGCACCGGAATTTTCCGCTGCGCCTGCGTGACCGCGATGACGCCGCCGATCACCACCGCCGAGCAAAATCAACAGCATGATGCCCGTGCCCATCAGATGGTGAGTCGGCTCGGCGCCCGGAGCGTGGCCGAACATGTCTTTCAAACCCGCGACCGCCGTGGGGCAGCCGCGCCATGATGCCGATGGTGATGACCAGCGACACGCCGTTGCCGACGCCGCGCTCGGTGATTTGTTCGCCGAGCCACATCAGCAGCATCGTGCCGGTCGTCATGATCAGCACCGTTTGAATGCAGATACCACCAGACGGGATCGTATCAGCACCAGCGAGCCCTGAAATCCCGGGAAACTGTTTGGCGGGATTTTCCCAGCCCATCGCAAAATACAACCCCTGCCCCAGGCACAGCAACACCGTCATATACCGGCCGATCTGGATGATTTTGGCTGCGCCCGCCCTCCTCGCGCGCCAGCTTGCTCAACTGCGGAATGACCGCCGTCAGCAATTGCAGGATGATGGTGGCGCTGATGTAGGGCATGATGCCCAGCGCGCCGACGGCGCAATTCTCATAGGCGCCGCCGGCGAACGTGTTATACATGGCCAGCAATCCGCCAGCCGCCCTGGGCATTGCTGCGTTGAAGTAATTCGCCAGCGCCGCCCCGTTCAGGCCCGGAATGGGGATGTAGGCCATCAACCGGCAGATCGCCAGCACGCCCAGCGTGAACAAAATCCGGGACTTCAGCTCCGGAATTTTGAAGCAGTTGGCGAACGTGTTGAAGATGTTGCGGAACATGCGTGCAGACCCGCGTCAGGCCTTGGCCGGTCGCGGCGGGCTTTTCCGCCGGCTTGCGGACAATGATTTCGCAGGTGCCGCCCTTGGCCTCGATCTTGGTTTTGGCCGAGGCGCTGAAGGCGCTGCGCGCTGACCGTGAGTTTCTTGGTCAGTTCGCCGTCGCCGAGAATTTTGACGCCGTCGGCGCGGCCATTGGCCAGGCCCGCCGCGCGCAACGCCGCTTCGTCCACGCGCGCGCCGTCGTCGAACTGGTTCAAGTCGCCGACGTTCACCGCGATGTAACGCGTCGTGAAACGCGCGTTGTTGAACCCGCGCTTGGGAATGCGGCGGATGAGCGGCATCTGGCCGCCTTCAAAACCGATGCGGATGCGAACTGCCGGAACGGGCCGTCTGGCCCTTGCCGCCGCGGCCGCTGGTTTTGCCGTGGCCGCTGGATTCGCCCTGGCCGAGCCGCTTGCGGCGGTGCTTCGCGCCGGGACGGGGTTTTAGATCGTGTAATCGCATAAAATTCTTCAGGCTGCGGGAACCGCTTCCGGCGCTTCGGGCGCTGCCACTTTTTTGATTTCCAAACCGCGGCCCTTGTAAATGTCCTCGCGCAGCCGCAGGCTCAACAGCGCCTTCAGCGTGGCCTTCACCACGTTCGCCGCGTTCTTCGAGCCGAGCGATTTGGTCAAAATGTCCTTCACGCCGGCGGATTCCAGACCGCGCGGACGGTCTTGCCGGCGATGATGCCGGTGCCGGGCGACGCCGGACGCAGCAGCACTTTCGCGCCGCCGTAAGTCGAATAAACCTCGTGCGGAATGGTCGCGTCCTTCAGCGACACGGCAACCATCTGGTTGCGGGCCAGTTCGCCGCCGCGCCTGATGGCGTCCGCCACTTCGCCGGCCTTGCCGAGCGCGTAACCGACGCGGCCCTTTTTGTCGCCCACGACGACCAGCGCGCTGAAATTGAACCGGCGTCCGCCCTTGACGACCTTCGCGGAGCGGTTGATGTAAACGACCTTCTCGACCAGCTCCTCGGACGGGCTGCCGTCGAAAGTCGATTTCCGGCGCTTCGGAACGCCGGCTTGCCGCGGCGGCCGCGACCGCGCGGACCGCGCTGCTGCTCGCCGCCTGCTCGAGTTTTGGTGATTTCTGCCACAATATTTTCTTTGGTTTCAGGTTAAAATTTCAGTCCGGCCTCGCGCGCCGCCTCGCCAGCGTCGCCAGTTTGCCGAGCATCGTCACCGGCTTGCCGTCCTTGCCCTTGCCTTGCGACCAGTGATAACGCATGCCGCCGCGGTCAAAAACCACTTCCTTGATGCCCTTGGCCAGCGCGGCTTCCGCCGCCAGCTTGCCGACGACTTTCGCGCTGGCCACGTTCGCCGCCAGCTTGTCGCGGTCGGGCGTGGCTCTTGCTCGTCGTCGAGGCCGCCGCCAGCGTCAGGCCGGCATCGTCGTCAATGAACTGGACGTGGATGTTCTCGTTCGTGAAGCAGACGCTCATGCGCGGACGCTCCTTCGTGCCGCTGACCTTCTTGCGGATGCGCCAGCTGGCGGAGCTGCTTCAACTGATGTTTTTTTTCCGTTCTCATCTCAATGCCCACGGATTTGGCCGTGGAAAAAAATTTTTACTGGACCGTCTTGCCTTCCTTGCGCTGGACGTGTTCGCCCACGTAGCGCACGCCCTTGCCCTTGTAAGGCTCCGGCGGATAAAAGCCGCGGAGTTCGGCGGCGACCTTGCCCACCATCTTCTTGTCCGGCCCTTCGATGGTCAGCTTGGTGTTTTCCTCGACCGTCACCTTGATCTGGTCGGGAATGTTGTAATTGATCGGGTGCGAATAGCCGAGCGCCATGTTCACGACCTTGCCCTGGACGGCGGCCTTGAAGCCGACGCCCTGGATTTCGAGCTTCTTGACGAAGCCTTCGGTCACGCCCTTGACCATGTTGTTGACCAGCGCGCGGCTCAAGCCGTGCAACGCCTTGGCCTGCGCGTCTTCGCCGTCGCGGCTGACGACGATCTTGCCGTCCTCGACCTTCAGGCTGGTGCGCTTGCGGCAATTCCCAGTCGAGCTTGCCTTTCGGCCCTTCGACCAGGACTTTCTGCCCTTTCACCTCCACCTTCACCTTGGGCGGAATGGCAATCGGTTGTTTTCCAATTCGCGACATAAAATTTTACCAGACGTAACAGAGCAATTCGCCGCCGAGGTTTTTCTTCTTCGCCTGCATGCCGGTCATCACGCCTTCGGGCGTGGACACAACCGCCACGCCCAGGCCGCCGAGCACGCGCGGAATTTCCGTCGCGCCGACGTAGCGGCGCAAGCCGGGCCGGCTCACGCGCTTGAGCCCTTCAATCACGCTTTTCTTGCCCTGGTATTTGAGGCGGATTTTGATTTTCTTGATCGTGCTTGCCCTCCACGGCCACGTCGGCGACGTAGCCTTCGGTCTTCAAAATCTTCGCCATGCTTTCCTTCATCCGCGAGTGCGGCATTTCCACCGCCGGCAGCAGCGCCCTGCCGGCGTTGCGGATGCGGGTCAACATGTCTGAAATCGGATCGCTCATATTTCAATTCCGAAATCTTTTACCAACTGGCCTTCGTCACGCCGGGAATCAAACCGTTCAACGCCGCTTCGCGGAACGTCAGGCGCGACACGCCGAACTTGCGGAGGTAGCCGTGGCGGCGGCCGCTCGCGGCGCAGCGGTTCACCAGCCGCGCCGGGCTGGCGTCGCGCGGCAGCTTGGCGAGGCCGGCGTAATCGCGCTTCGCCTTCAACTCGGCGCGGATCGCGGCGTATTTCTTCACCGTTTCCGCCTTGCGCTTGTTGCGCTCAATCCATGCTCTCTTGGCCATAAAATTTATTTCACTTCGGGTTTCGCTTCCGGCTGCACTTCGCAGTTTTGGCGCCGCCTCTCTCGCTTCCGCGAACGGAAAACCCATCAGCTTCAACAACTCCAGCGCCTGCGCGTCGTCCGGCGAACTGGTCACAATCGTGATGTCCATGCCCTGCGTCCGCTTGATCTTGTCCAGCTCGATTTCCGGGAAAATCGTCTGGTCGGCGACGCCGAACGTGTAATTGCCCCGGCCGTCAAACTTGCGCGGCGACAACCCGCGGAAGTCGCGGATGCGCGGCAGCGCCGTCGCGACCAGCCGGTCGAAAAACTCATACATCGCGTCCCGGCGCAGCGTCACCCGGCAGCCGATGGGCTGGTCCTCGCGCAGCTTGAAATTGGCGATGCTGTGGC
This sequence comes from uncultured Verrucomicrobiae bacterium, assembly GCA_963764035.1. Classification (GTDB taxonomy): domain Bacteria; phylum Verrucomicrobiota; class Verrucomicrobiia; order Limisphaerales; family UBA11358; genus UBA11358. The sequence goes on along the minus strand of CAVXQV010000004.1, from coordinate 360,593 downwards.
GCGACTTGCTGATGGCCGGCTTGCGGCCGGTGATCAGCGCCAGATCCTTCGCCGCGTCCTCGATGGCGTTCTTTTCCAGCGACGCGCTGACGCCCATGTTCACCACGATCTTCTCCATCCGCGGAATCTGGTGGACATTCGTGTAGTTGTGCTTTTGCTTCAGCGCCGGCACCACTTCGTTTTTGTATTTTTCGTAAAGTCTGGCTTTCATTTTTCATGGCCACGGATTGGGCCGTGGCGAAATTTTAACTGGCCGCCGCCGCCGGCTGCTCCACGTGCTCCGCCTTCATCACATTCGAGATGTGAATCGTCCCTTCGCGCTCGACGATCGCGCCCTGCGGATGTTCCTGGCTCTTGCGCGTGTGGCGCTTGATCATTTGCAGCGCCCTCGACAATGACGCGCTGCTTCTTCGGCGACACGGCGATGATTTTGCCGCGCTTGCCCTTTTCCTTTCCGGCCAGCACGACGACTTCGTCGCCCTTTTTCACATGACACTTCATAAAATTTTCAAATCACTTCCGGCGCGAGCGAAATGATCTTCATGAACTTCTTGTCGCGCAGCTCGCGCGCCACCGGCCCGAAAATGCGCGTGCCCTTCGGGTTCTGCTCCGCGTCAATGATGACGCAGGCGTTGCTGTCAAAGCGCAGATACGAGCCGTCGTTGCGGCGGATGATGTGCCGCGTGCGGACGACCACCGCGTCATGCACCTCGCCCTTTTTCACCGTGCCGTCCGGCGCGGCGTCCTTGATGTGGACCTTGATGACGTCGCCGATGCCGGCATAACGCTGGTTGCGGCCCAACACGCCGATGTCCCAGGCGATTTTTGCGCCCGTGTTGTCCGCGACATCCAAACTGGAACGAATTTGCAACATAAATTTCGATCAGGCCGCCACCGGTTTCTTCCACGCCGCGCTCGACCACTTCCACGAGCCGCCAGCGTTTCATCTTCGACAGCGGGCGCGTCTCCTCGATGCGCACGCGGTCGCCCGGCTTGGCCTCGCCCTTTTCGTCGTGGGCGTAAAATTTCTTGTAGGCGGTGACGACCTTCTTGAACCGCGGGTGCGGGAACCGGCGCTCGCACGCGCACCACGATGGTCTTGGCCATCTTGTTGGAGATGACCTCGCCGACGCGTTCCTTGCGATTGCCGCGCGCCGTTTCCACATGTTTTGGTTTCTTCAGCCATACAAAAATTATACCGCCTTCGCCTTGTTCCGCAGTTCCGAGATGCGCGTTTCGATCCGCGCGATGTCCTTGCGCAGCACGCGCAGGCGCGCCGGTTTCTCCAGCTGCGCGCTCGCCTGCTGCAGGCGCAGGTTGAACATCTCGTGCCGGAGGTCGCGGCCCTTGGCCGCCAATTCCACCAGCGTCATGTCTTTGATTTCCGAAAACTTCATAAAAATCCTACCGCGCCAGATGATGCCGCGAAATAAACTTGGTTTTGATCGGCAGCTTCGTCGCCGCCAGGCGCAGCGACTCGCGCGCCTCCACTTCCGTGATGCCGTCCACTTCGATCAGCACGTTCGCCGGGCGGATGACCGCCACCCAGCCTTCCAGCGGCGCCTTGCCCTTGCCCATGCGCGTTTCCAGCGGCTTCTTCGTGTAGGACTTCTGCGGGAAGACGCGGATCCACATCTTGCCCTTGCGCTTCATGTTGCGGGCCACCGCCACGCGCGCGGCTTCGAGCTGCTTCGTGTCCATCCAGCAGCGCTCCAGCGCCATCAATCCGTATTCGCCAAACGCCACCGTGTTGCCGCGCGTCGCCAGGCCGGCGCGGCTGCCGCGGTGCATCTTGCGATACTTCACTCTTTCAGGCATCATCGGCATAACAAAATTCCTCGTCTAAAAATCGGTTAACTTGCGGGGGCCAAAATCGGAGCGGCGGCGGGTTCGGCGGCGGGTTCGGTCTTCTTCTGCGGCTTGTTTTCGCCCTTGCAAATCCAGCATTTGACGCCGAGCTTGCCGTAAAGCGTCTGCGCCTCGGCGAAACCGTAATCAATGTTCGCGCGCAGCGTGTGCAGCGGCACGCGGCCCCAGTGATACTGCTCCACGCGCGCGAGTTCCGCGCCGCCCAAACGGCCGGCGCAGCGGATCTTGATTCCTTCCGCGCCAAAATCCTTCGCCGTCTGCAACGCCTTCTTCATCGCGCGGCGGAACGACACGCGGCGTTCCAGTTGCAGGGCGATGTTTTCCGCGACCAGTTGCGCGTCGGTCTCCGGCGTGCTTGACCTCGACGATGTCCACGTAAACTTCCTTGCCGGTCTTGCGGCTCAATTCCTCCTTGAGCTTGTCAATTTCCGCGCCTTTGCGGCCGATGACCACGCCCGGACGCGCGGTGAGAATCGTCACGCGGCAGCGGCTGGCGGCGCGTTCGATCAAAATTCTCGGCACGGAGGCGGCTTCGAGCTTCTTCTTCAGCAGCTTGCGGATTTCGCGGTCCTCGGTGAGCAGGTTGCCGAATTCCTTCTTGTTGGCATACCACTTCGAGCGCCAGTCCTTGTTGACGGCGACGCGCAGACCGATTGGATTGGTTTTTTGGCCCATGGTTATTTCTCGTCGGACAAGGTGATTTTGACGTGGCAACGGCGCTTGATGATCGGACCGGCGGAACCGCGCGCCTTGGGCGTGAACCGCTTGATGCTCGTCGCCGTCCCGGCCACGGCTTCCTTGATGCGCAGACTTTCCGGCTTGAGCTTGTTGTTGTTCTCGGCGTTGGCGATGGCGGACTTCAACGTCTTGGCGACGACCCGCGCGCCCTTGCGCGGCACCACCGCCAGCACCGCCTGCGCCTGCAACGCCGGCAGCCCCTGGATCTGCCGCACCACCTCGCGCATCTTCTGCGCGGACATCGGGATGTTTTTTTGGATTGCGAAAACTTCCATAAAATTATTTGGCCTCCGCCTTGGCCGTGTGCGCGCCGTGTTTCTTGAACGTGCGCGTCAGCGAAAATTCGCCGAGCTTGTGGCCGACCATGTTTTCCGTCACGAACACCGGTTGAAAATCTTGCCGTTGTGGACCGTGAACGTCAGGCCGACGAAATCCGGCGTGATCGTCGAGCGCCGCGACCACGTCTTGATCGGCGTCTTCTGATTCGTGCTCTTCGCCTTCTGGATTTTTTCCAGCAGGTGAAAATCGGCAAACGGGCCTTTTTTAATCGAGCGTCCCATAAATTATTTGATCTTTGATCGGCAGTCCATTGCGGCGGACGACAATGAAACGGTTTGAATACTTGTATTTCTGGCGCGTCTTGCCGCCCTTGGCCACCTTGCCCCACGGCGACATCAACTGCTGCCAGCCGCCGCCGGACTTCGATTTGCCGGCGCCGCCGCCGTTCGGATGGTCCACCGGATTGCGCGTCACACCGCGGTTGATGCCGCGATGACCGCGATGCCGCGTGCGGCCCGCCTTGCCCAAAATCACATTTTCGTGCTCCGTGTTGCCGACCTGGCCGATGGTCGCGTAGCAATTCTCGTTCACCTGGCGGATTTCGCCGGAAGGCAGCCGGATTTGCGCGTAACCCTCGTCGCGCGACATCAACGTCGCCGCGCCGCCCGCCGAGCGCACCACCTGCCCGCCGCGACCGGGCGTCAATTCCATATTATGAATCGCCGTGCTGACGGGAATCGCCTTGAGCGGAAGCGCATTGCCGATTTCCGGCGGCGCCGTCGGACCGCTGGAAACCTTGAGCGCCCACCTTGATGCCGACCGGGGCGATGATGTAACGCTTCTCGCCGTCCGCGTATTGCAGCAACGCCAGACGCGCCGAACGCATCGGGTCGTATTCAATCGCCGCGACCGTCGCCTCCACGCCGTGTTTGTTCCGCTTGAAATCCACGAGGCGGATTTTCTGCTTGTGTCCGCCGCCGATGCCGCGCGCCGTGACGCGGCCATACATGTTGCGCCCGCCGGTCTTCTTGCGAATCTCGACCAGCGACTTCTCCGGCTTCGTCTTCGTAATGTCGCTGAAATCCGCGTATGTGATATAGCGCGAGCGACGGCGTTAGCGGTCTAAATGTCTTAACTGGCATAAAAGCAAAAGTTTTGCCAGCAACTTTGAAGTCGGCAGGCCATCATTCCTGTCCCTGTGGGGAATCAGTTATCGGTCTGCAAACATGCTGTCCTTCCGGCCTTTCGGACGAAGAGGAGCGAAGAAAATATCAAATGCGCGCTGCCGTTGCAAGCACTTTTTTGAAAAATTTTGGGACTCCGAGCTGCCTCAAATCAAACTGGCCAAATTATGTCCAGATTCGTGCCAACCGCATTTCCCCGAAATCAATAATGGTGAAACATGCTGGCGATCAGCAGCAATTCGGGGTGGGCCGAGGACAGTTTGGGCAAAACCACCCGGATGCGCGAACGGTAAGCGGAGAGCTTTCTCGCACAACGGACGCAGGTCGTCCGTCTTGTGCCAGTGCAGCTTGTTCAAGTCCAACACCAGCCGGTTCTTGCTGCGAGCCAATGAATCACGGATGCGCTGGCCCAGGCCCTCCGCGTCCTTGCTCGACAAGCGCGCCCTCCAGCCGCATCCAGACCTGCTGCCGGGCATGCTGCAATTCCACTTTGACGGAGAAATTCGGGCTGGCCACCTTCGCGTGCAATTCCTCCCACAAATGAAACTTGCCCCAGCTTTTCTCCGGCAGGCGGTAGGTCGTCCGCTGCAATTTTGGATGCTGAAAAAGATCGAGCTTGAGCGTGACTCCCGTCCAGAGCGCCGCAGCCACGGCCAGGACGGACTTGATTTGCTGCTTGAGCGGCGGCTTGCCGAGTTCGGTGTGGATACGACGCTCCAAATCGCCGATCCACTTGCGGATCGCAGCGTTGGGTCCGAGCAATTTCCCGGGCAGAAACACCGGATACGCGTAACGCAATTCATCCGCGAAGTATTCCGCCTTCTGGCGCAAAATCGGATTCGGCGAATCCTTGAGCTTGAGGTAGCCGAGGAAACGCGTTTCGAGCACGCGATAAATGCTCGGGCCGAGCCGCTGGAAATCCTGTTCGAAACACCAGCGCTGGATGTCCTCAATCTGCGCCGGCGACAACGTCGGGTGTTTCATCATCGTCCGGAACCCGTCCGCGCGCCGGTAAAACAAATCCTTGTCGCTGGTGTAAATGTCGTGCAGCAGGTTTTCCTTGATGACGCGCTCATGAAACGGCGTGCCCGGCACCGGCCCGTAAATCAGATACTGCCCCAGCGCCGGTTTGAGCTTCATCAGCCCGTCCAGCTCCTGCGCCACAATCTCCGGTGTTTGATAGTCGAACCCGACGATCATCGAGGCCAGCACCGTGATGCCGTGCTCGCGGAATTCGGTGAAGATTTCGTCCACCGGCCGTCCCTGCTGCTTGGCGTAACCTGACCGCGTGCCTTCGTAGCCGATCCAGAATCCGTCAATGCCCATCTCCAGGATTTCCTCAACCTTGTATTGGCTGATGGCCTTGATGCTGGAGAACGCAAAGATGGAAGGCCGTTTGCCGGCCGCCAGAACGCATTCGCGGAATTCCATCGCACGCTTTTTGTTCAGCAGAAAATCCTCGTCGAGAATCAGAAAGACCAGGCTGGGATCGAGGTCGAAATAGCGTTCCACGACGTTGTAAATGTCGCGCCCGGTCGGCAGCAGCTTGATGTGTTTGCGCGAAAAAAAATGTGACGTGCAGCAGAAATCGCAGCCGTTCGGACAGCCGAGGCCGGCAAAGATTTTCCCCGTGCCGGAAACCTTCCAGCCGAACACCTTCAGCCAACTCACGATGAGCGGATGTTTGTAGGGCATCGGAATTTCCGGCTCACCCAGCAACCGGCGGAAATAGCCCACGCCCTCCTCGCGGCAGATGAAATCCGCATACGGCTTGAGCACGTCATCCTTCAAAATTGTGCCGTAGCCGCCGAGGACGATCTTGCTGTTCGGCGCGTATTGGCGGATCAACGCGACCGTCTCCTTCATCTTGTGCATCAATGCCATGATGAACGAGACGCCCACGTAATCGTAACCCTTCTTGAGTTCCTGGATGAATTCGCGCTTGGACGGATATTGCAGAACAACCGCTGGAGCGTCGAGATTTTCGGCGATGTAGTCCAGGCCGAAAAAAACGTTCACTGTGCGCGGGCTGAAAATGCCCTGCGCACGGGTGACCTGGCGGTAAAGGAGTTCATAACCGACGGACGGCGCGTCGCCGTGTTCCGGCCCAAACGGGCGGCAGACACTGGTCAATAAAACTGTTTTGTTCATGGATTTCGAAATTGATTTCCGGACTAGGTGAAATCGCTGCTCTGCGACTCGAACGAGGCGTGATCGAACGGTTGAACCCGGCTGCGACAAGTTTCCCGCCAAACCAGCGCGAAGTCAAAAGCGGATTGCATTTATTTGCCGGCTTGGGATAAACATTTCTTGTCCATCCAATGCCAACGGATAGCCGGCAGTTTTCCCATAAGACCGCAACTGAATCTGTTTGCCAGGCGAAACGAACCGGACAATCCCCCTTCACGGTTGCCGCAGCCGGGCCGCCCGCAATGCTGGAAAATCACCTGGCAGCGGAATCACCCGCCCGCTCCTCATCCGCCGTCATTTACTGCAACGCCTCGTCGTGTCCCAACGCAACCGCGGCGGCGATTTTCTCCCGGGCGATGGTGAATGAGCCCACCGGCAGCGGTCGGAACGGCCGGAACACCCGGATGGGAACTCCCGCCGCCGGCTGTTTCATCAAATCGAGCGCGGTATTGTAATTCACATTCTGCCGCGCCGTCCAGACCCGCGCCACCTTGGGAAATTCCGGGTAGGCCAGTCTGCCCATCCAGCGCGGAATCGGTTGGAGGCGGAACGCGGGATTATGCGTGAGCACCACCGTGATGTCCGTCGCGCCGTCCTGGATCGCCCGGCGGACAGGAATGGGGTCCGCCACCCCGCCGTCGGCGTAGGGCCTGCCGTCCACGAAATCATACACGCGCGTCACCAGCGCCACGGAAGCCGTGGCGCGCAGGGCCGCAAAGACCCGGTCATCGCAGACTTGGAAGTAAACCGGCTCTCCCGTGTGGCAGTCGGTCAGCACGATGAAAAAGCGGGCGGGCGCTTTTTGCAGCGCTTCCAAGGAGAGTGGAACGCGCGTTCGGAAGATTTGATCCACGAGGTAAGCCAGGTCAATGATCGGTTTTGGCGCAGGAGATTGCTTTTGCGGACCACGTTGCTGGCGAGATCGCGCCAGATCGCCAGGCCCGGCTCCCAGATGTCGGCGACGAAATACGCTGCGGAAAAGGCGCCGGACGAAGCCGCATAAACAAGATCGTATTGCCGCCGCCCACGCTCCTGGAGATACGCCAGCACGCCCGCCGCCCACGCTCCGCGCATCGCCCCGCCTTCCACAATCAATGCTGTTTTCCGGCGGGCGCCCGTCTCCATTTTCTCAAGCATCAGCGGTGACATAGCATTGCCTTTCGCCTGCGGGCCCGGTCGCGTCCTTTGAAAAAACTCAAACTCAACACAACCTAGCACATTCCACGTCGTAACAAAGTGAAACGCGCGAAATTTTTTACTTAATGCGGAACTGAAGTTGTTTTCCAACCTTGGCCAGCCGTTTTTCCCAATCGCCCTTGTGCGCCAGCGGACCCGCGTCCGTGCCCCAGAGCTTCTTCACAATCTCCCGCTGCGGCGCGAATGGACATTTCGCCTTCGGATTCTTGTGCGCGTCGTCGAGCTGCCGCAGCGCCAGTTGCGCGCCGGTCATCAGCGCCGGTTTTTCCGGACGCGAATACTGCGAATTCATTTTGTGCGCCGCGTCATCGAGCGCTCCCCAGCGTTCTGCGTCCGTGCGGCCCCACAACGTCGGCTGCGTGTCCAGCCGCGCCAGGTTCCAGAATGCGATGCGGATTTGCCGCACCGGCTTGAACTGATCGTCCATGATGCCGCGGAAAATCTCCTCCAGCGCGCCGTTGATGACCGAATGCAAGAATTGCGGCGCGCGAAACCGGTGCCCGCCGCTCACCTCGCTGAAATCCACGAACCGGATGGTCAGCGCCATCTCGCGCGCCTGCATCTGCTCGCGACGCAACTGGCCGACCAGCCGCGTCGTCTCGCTCAACGCAAACGTCAGCGCCGCCTCGTAATCCGGCTCGTCATAAGGCAGCGTGGTGTTGCTGGAAATCGTCGTGCGATCTTTCACTTCCAGCAGCAGCGGCTCGCTCCACAGGCCGTTGGCGAACAGCCAGAGCTGGGTGCCCCATATGCCGAATTTCTTCTTCAGCAGCGGCGACGGCAGTTTCGCGACGTGGCCAAACGTCATTGCGCCCAGCGCGGCCAAAGCGCGTTGCCGGTTTTTGCCGATGCCGGACAGCTCGCGCACCGAGCGGTCCTCGAGAAATTCCTTTTCCTCGCCCGGCTTGACCTCGATGAAGCCCGGCTTAGCCGCGTCCGTTGCCAGTTTGGCCAGCCGCGACGAATTGCCGAGGCCGGCGGACACGGGAATTCCCACCTCGCGCGAAACGCGGTCACGGATTTCGCCGACGTATTTCTCCGGCGTAGTGTTGCGCCAGACCACCTTGTCCATCGTGGTAAAATCGAGAAAGCCCTCGTCAATTGAGATGGGCACCAGCGTCGGTGAGTATTGCTCCAACACGTGGAACATGTCCGCCGAGATGCGCCGGTATTCGTCGTAGTGCGGACGGCACAGGACGCCGCGCGGGCACAGCCGCTTCGCCTCGAAGCACGCCATGCCGGTCTTGATGCCGAACTTCTTCGCCGCGCGGTTCGCCGCGATGACGATGCCGTCTCCCCGCCTGCCGCCGCCGACCCAGACCGGCTGACCCTGCAATTTGGGATTCAGCGCAATCTCGCAGCTTGCGAAATAGCTATCGCCATCCACGTGCAGAATTCGATTTTTCAAGTCATTGAACATTACGCCGTCCGCCGCTGTTGCGCCATGCTGAATTGTCCACAACGGCAACTTTGAGAGGAATTATGCCAGAGCCGCTTGGACAAAGGCTGTCCAAGCTGAAAAATAAACGGGAGTATGTAGATAACGCAAATTGAGTGGGATTTCACCGCCGGCATACACATTGATCGTAAGTCAGCCGTTTGCCTTCGGTGCGCTTGACCGCTGCGACAACGCGCTCGCCATCATTGAGTTTGCGTGTATCCCAGCGAAAAGCGAATTCGTCGCAATAACGGTGAAGATGTTCCTTGCTCACGGCATGAAACGTTCCGAGCAGCCCGCGTTTTATCAAAGAGAAAAAGGATTCGGCACAGTTCACCCCGGAGGTGGTGCCATCCTCATTGCGCTCGGTGTATTGCTGCTTTGAATGGTTCACAATATCATGCCGTCCCCCGAGATGCTTGGTAATCGGATAAAGGATGGTGTGATAAACCGGGCTTTGATCGGTATTGACGATGGTGCCATTTTCAATGTTTTCAAAAAGAAAATGGCCCGCATTGCTCTGCGTCACATTCGGCACGACTTTAGTGCGGACATGGCCTCCGCGCTCCACCACCGCGACGACTGGAACTTTATGGGAGTTCTTTCGATAGCCGGGCAACACGGTTCGCGGATCACCTGGACGTGGTTTTCCGCCCACAAACGTCTCATCCACTTCGCAGATACCCGCAGTGTTGCCGGGTTTCTGCCGGTTCGCCTGGTCTTCAGTCAGCGCGAAGCGAATGCGGTGCATGAGGAACAAAGCCGACTTGTAGGTGATTTGACAGTTGCGCTCAATCTCCCGCGCGCTCACGCCCTTCTTGCTGGCGCAAACGCGCCAGAACCCATATGCCCAATGTCTCAACGGCAATTTTGAATCTTCGTAAATCGCGCCCGTGCGAACCGTGTATTGTTCACCGCAAGCACGGCAGCGCCAGAGATGGCGTTTATTTCGCGCGCCAGTGCGGCCTGCCATCTTGTAAATGTTGGCGCTCTGGCAATGTGGGCACACGGGCGAATTCCCCCAGCGTTGCCGTTCAAGAAACTCAACCGCCGCCGTTTCATCGCCACAGGCTTTGGGCAGGTGCTTGATCACGTCCGATTTCGCAAGTTCAGGATGCTTCTTGTCATTCATGGAACTATCTTCCATGACAAGGTTGGACATTGGCTGGGTAACCACCGCACAAAAGCCAACATTTGCGTTATCTACATACTCCCGAATTAGTTGGCCGGCCATGTTGGGAGTTCCGCCTTCAGGCAGCCCGGAACCGCGTAAACGTGGAACTCCAAACCTGAAAATAAGAAAACAGCGCGGAATGACTTCCGCGCCGTTTGCGATTTCAAATCTCGTTTAGGTCAAAACAATCTTGTCGCCATCCTTCAACGTCACGATGGCCTTTTTCCAGCTCGGCGCGCGGCCGGCCTGCGTCGTGCGCTGGCGGCGGGCCTTGCCGCGGACATTCAGCGTGTTCACCTTGGTGACCTTCACCTTGAACAATTCCTGCACGGCCTGCCGGATCTGCGTCTTGTTGGCGCGGCGGTCGGCCACGACAGTGTATTGATTGAGCGGGCGCTCCTTAATTTTGGGTTTGCCCTTATCGCCCAGAACCGGCTTGCCAGCCTTGTCGCGTTCAAAGGAACGGATCATTTGGCTGCCCTGGCGCGTGCCCTTTTCCGTCAGGCGGACGGTCTTGATGACTTCAAAAGCGTTCATGTTATTCCTTGGTCAGACGGTCGGAAACTTTTTCAAACGCGCTCTTTGTGAACAGCAGTTTGTCCGGGCGCAGCACGTCGTAGGTGTTCAACGAGTCGCTCGTCGTCAACGTCACGGTCGGGATGTTGCGCGATGCGAGCGTAAGGTTCTTGTCCACGCCGGCAGAAACGACCAGCGTCGTGCCCTTCAATTCCAGCGCGGAAATGACTCCAGTGAACTCCTTCGTCTTGTGCGAAGGCAGTTTCAGGTCGTCCACCACCACCACATCGCCGGCCTTGAGCCGTTCGCCCAGCGCCTTGCGCAAAGAGAGCTGCCTCGTTTTCTTGGAAACCCTCTTGGAAAAATCCCGCGGTTTCGGGCCGAACACCACGCCGCCGCCCGCCCACAACGGCGAGCGGAACGAGCCGGCGCGGGCGCGACCGGTGCCCTTCTGGCGCCACGGCTTCTTGTTCGTGCCGGCGACTTCGCCCACGGTCTTGGTGCTGGCGGTGCCGCTGCGCTGCGCCGCGCGGTAAGCCACCACCGTGTCGTGGACGGCCTGCGTGCCTTTCCCGTTCTCGATCAGCGGGAACTTCACTTCCAGTTCGCCCCGGCTTTTACCTTCGATATTTTTAATGGCAATTTTCATGGCCGTTCAAATTACTTTTTGGCTTCCGCCGGTTTGGCCTCTGCTTTCTTCTCGGCACCCTTGCGTTTCATCGGCGCGAGGCTCACCGGCGGCTTCCAGCCCTTCGGACGCTTCTTGGATTCGCGGATGACGACATAATCGCCTTCTGCGCCGGGAATCGCGCCCTTGATGAGCAGCAGATTGTCCGCATCGCGCACCTGGATGATTTCGAGATTCTGCGTCGTGCGCTGCACCTGGCCCATGTGGCCGGGCATCTTGAACCCGCGCAACACCGTGCCGGGGAACAGGCGCTGGCCGATGGCGCCCACGCGCCGGTGCCAGCCCTTGTGACCGTGCGTGGATGGACCGCCACCGTGGCCGTGCCGCTTCATCACACCTTCAAAGCCGCGGCCTTTCGTCACGCCGATGGCGTCAATGAAATCGCCGGGCGCGAACAACGTCGGGCCAACGAGGTCACCGGGCTTCACTTCCTTGGAAAAATTCCGAAATTCCTTGATCTTCGCGACGCCCACGAGCGGGGTTTTGTCGCCCTTCTCGCGCGCCTTTTCCGCCGCCGCCTCGTCGAGCGCACCGGCTTTGACGAGATGTCCGAGCGCCGGCTTGGCGATGCGTTGCGGTTTCTGGTCACCGAAGCCGAGTTGCACGGCATTGTAGCCGTCCTTGCCCGACTGCGATTTCACCTGCAGCACGCGGTTGGGGCCGGCGAGCACGACCGTGACGGGCACCAGCACGCCGTTCGCGTTATAAACGCGCGCGCTGCCGAGTTTCTTTCCTAAAAGTCCGAGTGGCATAATTCGTAAAATCGTTGAATGGTTGAATCGTTGGCTCGGATTAAATCTTGATGGTGATGTCCACGCCGGCAGGCAGGTTGAGCTTTTTCAACTCGTCCACGGTCTTGGCCGTCGGATCAAGGATGTCAATCAGCCGCTTGTGGGTGCGCTGTTCAAAAGTCTCCTGCGACTTCTTGTCCGCGTGGGGCGACCGTTGGACGGTGAAACGTTCTACACGCGTCGGCAGGGGTATCGGCCCGGCGACGCGCGCGCCGGTGCGCTTGACGGTGTCCGCGATTTCGCGCGCGGACTGGTCTATGACGCGATGGTCATAGGCTTTAAGACGGATGCGAATGCGTTGTGCAGCCATACAAAGAACAATTGTCTGTTAATGGTTTAATTTAATCTCCACCCCGAACCGTTTCGAAGCGGGCACGAAGCTTATCAACCGGACGCCGTCGTGCAATACTTTTTTGAAAAATAATTTGGTTGCCCCCCGTTTGAATGCCCGCCAATTCCCTTCGCCTTTCTTCACCCGTCCAGGCTCCGGCGGAGAGTTTGGAGAAGTTGGTTGGGCGGAAACGGCTTTTGCACAAAATTCTCGCCGCCGCGCAACTCGATTCCCTTGCCGGCAATCTCCGCGCTGTAGCCGCTCGTAAAAATCACCTTCAGCTCCGGCCGGGCGGACTGCAATTTCCGGGCGAGTTGCTGGCCGCTCATCTCCCCCGGCATCACCAAGTCCGTCAGCAGCAATGCGACCGCCGCCCCCGCTTTTTCCCAGACCGGCAGGGCCTCGTCCCCGCTGGCCGCTTCCAGCACGGTGTATCCATGCAATTCCAGCAGCGTCCGCGCCGCCGCCCGCACCACCGGGTCGTCTTCCACCAGAAGAATGGTTTCCGTGCCGCCGTCCGGCTTGGCGACCGCGACCGCTTTTTCCGGCGCGGCGGCATCGCTGGCCGGAAGATAGATTTGAAAGTTTGCGCCCTGCCCCGGCTCGCTGTTGACCTCGATCCAGCCCCGGTGCTGTTTCACGATGCCGAACACGGTGGCCAGCCCCAGGCCCGTGCCTTTGCCCGCGCCTTTGGTGGTGAAGAACGGTTCGAAGATGCGCGGCAACACCTCCGGCGAGATGCCGCTGCCGGTGTCGGTGACGCTCAACCACACGTGGCGGCCGGGTGTGAGACCCGGGCGGGCGCTGGCAAATCCGGCGTCCACCTGCTTCTCCGCCGTTTCGATGAGCAGTCGCCCGCCGTTCGGCATTGCGTCCCGGGCGTTCACGGCCAGGTTGAGCACCACCTGTTCCAGCATGCCCGCGTCCGCGCGCGTCACCAACGGCGCGGTATGCAGGCACAGTTGCATCCGAACATCTTCGCCGATGATGCGATGAAGCATCCGGGCGAGATGGGACACCAACTCGTTCAGGTCGAGGTCGCGCAACTGCATCACCTGCTTGCGGCTGAACAGCAGCAATTGCCGGGTAAGATTGGCCGCCCGCTCGGCGGAAAGCCGGATCTGCTCCAGGCCCGTCCGCACTTCCCCAGGCTCGTTGCCGCCCATCGCCAGCAGCTCCACCTGCATCAGGATGGCGGCCAGGATGTTGTTGAAGTCATGCGCCACGCCGCCCGCGAGCTGGCCGATGGCCTCCAGTTTTTGCGCCTGCCGGAACTGCCGTTCCAGCTCCACCTCGCGAGTGACATCCAGCTTGATGGCCATGAAATTGACCACTTTCCCCCCGCGTCGCGCACCGGTGAAATAGTGGCGTCTTCTTCGTAAAGCGTCCCGTCTTTGCGCCGGTTCACAAAGTGTCCATGCCAGACGTCCCCCCGGCCGAGCGTCTCCCACATGGCGCGGTAAAAAGCCTCGTCCTGCTTGCCGCTTTGCAGGATGCTCGGGTTCTTCCCGATAAGTTCGCCGTGCAGGTAACCGGTGATGCGTTCGCAAGCGGGGTTCACATATCCAATTGTCCCCTCCACGTCCGTGATGATGATGGACTCCGCCGTCTGCTCCAGGGCGGTGACCAGCCGCGTCTTTTCCCGCTCCGATTCTTTCCGTTCGGTGATGTCGCTGGCGATGCCCGCCAGCCGGATCACCCGGCCCGCCGCGTCCCGCACCTGGAAGCCGCGGTCGTGGATCCAGCGCACGCTGCCGTCCGGACGCGCGATGCGATATTCCATGCTGGCTTCCGCCTTCTCTCCGGCCAAGGCAGTGAAGGTGGCCATCGCCGCTTCGCGGTCCTCCGGCACAATGGCCTCGGCCCATTGGTTCGGATGGGCATAGAGGCCATCCATCGAACGGCCCCAGACCCGTTCGTAGGCCGGGCTGACATAATGGGTGGCCAGATGGTCCGGCGACGCCATCCAGAATACGTCGGAAATATTGGCGGCCAACTGGCGGAACCGTTCGTTGCTTTCCCGCAATGCCTCCTCCGCCCGTTTGCGTTCGGTGATGTCCACCATGATCGTCAGGATGATTTGTTCCTCGCCGATCGTCAGGACCTTTGCCGAATATCCCGCCACGAAGAACTCCCCGGATTTTTTCCGGAATTCCTGCTCGCGCCCGCGCAAGACACCGCATTCGCGCAACTCCTGCACAAACCGCGCCGCCGGTTCTGCGCTCGGCCACATCGGCCGCACAGACCGACCCATCACCTCCTCGCGGCTGAAACCGGTCATCGCCAGCCAGGTCTCATTCGCATCCACCACCACCCAGTCCCTCATCCGGGTCAGCACGATCGCCGTCGGATTGTCGGCAAACACGTGGGCGAACTTCATTTCGGACAGCCACAACGCCTCCACCGCCTGCCGGCGGGCAGTGATCACTTCCGAAAAAATCATCAGGCCAGCCACCGTCCCCTGATTGTCGTGCCAGGGCCGGATTTCCCAGCGCACCCAGTCCACCGTGCCGTCCGACCGGCGAAAGGCTTCCTCCTAGCATTTCTCCACCGCACCCGCCAGACAACGCCGGTGGACTTCCTTCCACCGCTTCGGGATTTCCGGAAAGACCTCGTAATGACTCTGGCCGGTCAAATCGCGCTCGCCCAAACGATAGTCGGCCAGCCAGCGCCGGCTCACCGCCAGATAACGCATGTGCCGGTCCAGCATGGCGATGGCCGCCGGGCTGTGCTCGATGAACAGGCGGAATTGCTGCTCGCGCTCGCGCAACGCGGCCTCGGCGCGTTTTCGCTCGGTCACATCCACCGTGAATCCGTCCCATTGCACCCGTCCGTCCGCGGTGCGGCTCGGCCTGGACTGCGCGTGGATCACCCGCTCGGCCCCGTCCGCCCTCCGCAAGCGGAAATCCATTCCAAAATTCGTCATCTTCCGCGCGCTTTCCGCCTCGGCCACGGCATACGCTGCCAGTTGCGCCGCGTCCAACTGCTTAAAAATACATTTCCCGTCGCGCAACACCTCCGCCGGCTCCAGCCCGTGGACGCGCTTGACGCCGGCGCTCACGTAGGTGAAGCGCGGCTGGCCGTCCGGGCCCGGAGCAAATTGATAGACGTAACTGTCCGGCAGATTGTCGCCAATCAACCGCAACTGCCGCTCGCTCTCCTGAAGCTGCGTCGCGGCGCGGCGGATGGCCCGGAAATTCCGGCTCAACATCAGCAGAAGCAGGAACGAAGTCACCGCGACAAAGCCGCAACCCTTGATGGTTTCCAGCTTTTCCAGCAACACGCCATCCTGAACCAGCCGGTGCAGCAGCCACCCGGAGCCGTAGATCCAGAGCACGCCCAACGCGGCATACCAGAAGACAATCTGCGCGGCCTTCGCCCGCGTCGGCACCCATCGTGGCAACGTTGCGGCCGGCTCGGTGGCGGCTGGCTTCGACATAAACAAATTAATTTCAGTCCCGATTAATCCGCATTTCAAACTCTGGCCTTCAGCGCGCACCCCCCAATATTCCACCCGGCCCGCCCGCCAGCCAGACCACGGCTGCGGCGGGGATGATATGCGTAGTGCGTTACGAAACAAACGTTTATGTTCACCGTTAATTGGCAAATTTGACGCTTTACTTGCCGTCGGCGCTGATTCCTGAATTGGAACTTGCGATCCGCAAATCCCCGCACGCTTGAATTTGGGCGATGATTCCGTTTTCATCCCGCCCGGTCAGACTCCGGCGGGACAAGCGGTCTTGACGGCTTTGTTGAGCGGCCTTTTGCGCAGAAAAGGCAAAAACCCCTCCTTTTGAGGGTTTTCCCGCCCTGGTAAGGCGATTCCCCGAACCGGCGGGGGCATTGAGCCGGTGAGCGCGTTTCTCGACCCGGCGAGCGCATTTCTCCAACCGGCGACTCGATTGCTTGACCCGGCGAGGTCATTTCTCGACTCGGTGAGCGCATTGCTTGGCTCGGTGAGCGCGTTTCTCGACCCGGTGAGCGCGTTGCTTGGACCGGCAGGTTGATTTCCCGGAACAGGCCAAGGGTCGCTCCAAGCCGCAAGTCGCCCGCTTCGAGGGCAAGCCGCGTTGCCCGGCGCCGGCAGCCCGCGCCCGGAACGGAACAGGCCGACCAGCCGGCCTGCATGGTTCCAAACAAAAAGGCCGGACGAATCAAATCGTCCGGCCAATTGAATCTTTCCCGATGATTTTACGTCCTTGCCGCCGGCTTCTTGGCCGCCTTGTCCAACACGGTCGTCAGCACGCTGTTCGGCACCTGCTCGAACGTCAGCGGCTCCATCGAATACGATGCGCGGCCCTTCGACAGTGAGCGGATGGCCGTCGCGTAACCGAACATTTCGGCCAGCGGCACGTTCGCGTTCACAATCGTCTGGCCCTGCTTGGCCTCGATGTTGATGATGTGGCCGCGGCGGCGCGTGATGTCGCCGATGAGGTCGCCTTGATACTCATCGGGTGTGGTGCATTCCACCTTCATAATGGGTTCCAGCAAAATCGGGCCGGCCTTTTTGAAGGCGTCCTTGAGCGCGAAGATGCCCGCCATCTTGAACGCCAGTTCGTTGGAGTCCACCTCATGGAACGTGCCGTCCGTGACCTGCGCCTTGATGTCAATCACCTGGTAGCCGGCATAGACGCCGCCTTTGATGGCTTCCTCGATGCCGTCAATGACCGCCGGGATGTATTCCTTGGGAATCGCGCCGCCGACGATCTCGTTGGTGACCTCGACGCCCTTGCCCTTTTCGTTCGGCTGAATCGTGATGCACGCGTGGCCGTATTGGCCGCGTCCGCCGGACTGGCGGATGAACTTGCCCTCGCCCTCCGCCGCCTTGGTGATGGTTTCACGATAGGCAATCTGCGGCGCGCCGGTGTTGGCGTCCACCTTGAATTCGCGTTTGAGCCGGTCGCAAATGATTTCCAGATGCAACTCGCCCATGCCCGCGATGATCAATTGCCCCGTCTCCTCGTTCGTGAAACAGCGGAACGTCGGGTCTTCCTCGGCCAGCCGCTGCAGGCCCTCGGACATCTTGTCGCGGTCCTGTTTCGTCTTCGGCTCCACGGCCATGCTGATGACCGGTTCGGGGAACGTCGGCGGTTCCAGCGTCACCTCAAAACTCTCGTCCACCAGCGTGTCGCCGGTGGTGATGTTGCGCAGGCCGACCAGCGCCGCGATGTCGCCGGCATAAACTTCGCCGATGTCCTTGCGTTCGCTGCCCTGGATGATCATCAGGCGGCTGACGCGCTCGCGTTTGCGCGTGCGCGGATTGTAAATCGTGTCGCCCTTCTTCAACTGGCCGGAATAGACGCGGAAGAACACGAGCTTGCCCGCGTAAGGATCGGTCCACAACTTGAACGCCAGCGAGCAGAACTTGTTGCTGTCGCTCGTCTCGACCACCACCTTGCTCTCCGTGCCCGGCTCCATGCCTTCGGCGGGTGGCACGTCCAGCGGTCCCGGCAGATAATCAATCACCGCGTCCACCAGCGGCTGCACGGCCTTCTTCTTGAACGCCGAACCGCAAAGCACCGGCACCAGTTCAATCTTGCACGTCAGCCGGCGGATGGCCGCCTTCAACACCTCCGGCGTAATCGGCTTTTCCTCCAGCACCAGCTCCGCAATCACGTCGTCCTTGTTGGAAACCGCGTCAATCAATTCCGCGAGCGCGGCCTTGGCGCGTTCCTGATGCTCGGCGGGAATGTCCTTGACCTCGTAATTCAAGCCTTCGTTCGCCACGTCGCCGGGCCCCCAGACGATGGCCTTCTGGTTCACCACGTCAATGACGCCGGCAAACTGGTCCTCCGCGCCAATCGGCAGGAAGACTGGATACGCATACGCCTTGAGCTTGGTGCGCATGTCGTTCAACGCGTTCTCGAAGTTCGCGCCGGTGCGGTCCATCTTGTTCACGAAGGCGATGCGCGGCACCTTGTATTTCGTCGCCTGCCGCCAGACCGTCTCGGACTGCGGTTGCACGCCCGCGACGCCGCAGAACACGGCGACCGCGCCGTCCAGCACGCGCATCGAGCGCTCCACCTCGGCGGTGAAATCCACGTGGCCGGGCGTGTCAATGATGTTGACGCGATGCGGCACACCGCTGAATGCCTTGTAAAGCTGGTCTTCGCCCGGCTTCGTCGCCTTTTGCGTCCAGAAGCAAGTCACCGCCGCGCTGGTGATGGTGATGCCGCGCTCGCGCTCCTGCTCCATCCAGTCCGTCACCGTATTGCCGTCGTCCACGTCGCCGATCTTGTGGATCAGGCCGGTGTAAAAGAGAATGCGCTCGGTCGTCGTGGTCTTGCCCGCGTCAATGTGCGCGGCGATGCCGATGTTGCGCGTGCGCTCCAGCGTGTATTCCCGCCTGGGCGAATTGACTGATTTTTTCTCTTCCATGACTGCGCTCATTTTTTTGTCCGTTAAAATGGTTTAAGCATTGAAGCGTTGAAGCGGCACTGTTTTCACGCTTCAACGCTTCAACCAACAGAACGTGGAATATACGCGATTAAACGCCGCGGGCAATAAGTTTTTGAGGGAATTTCAACATGGCTTCGTTGGCGGATGCCCTTTCAAATCCTGCCGGTTCCACAAGGCAACTGGCGGTTCAACTTCCCATTCCGCCAGTCTTAACATTCCGTCTGCCGGGCAATTTGCCCCGGCTGGCGGCTTGCACATTCAATCTGCCGGTTCATGCAATCAAACTGGCGGCGCATTTAACCCGTCTGCCAGGCGATTTGCTCCATCTGCCACCTTCTATCGTCAATCTTCCGCTCCGTTTGGCGTGGCTGCAATCCAATTTCCCCCATCTGCCAAATCCTATCTCCGATCTGCCAACTCGTTTGGCGTGGCTGGCTGCTCAAATATCGCCACTGCCGGTTCATTTGGCCTGTCTGCCAGTTCATTTGGCCAGGCTGCCGGTTCATTTGGCGCGTCTGGCGGTTCATATTTCCAGCAAAAATCCCTGTTTTTCGTTGTTTTCCAGGAATTTGCCACCAATGGACAAAAGAATGCCTTTGGACTGCGCGGACACGTCCGCGCTTTGCTTCGATGCGACGTGTCGCATCAGGAAAAGCGGCGACCTGTCGCCGCAGTCCATAAGCCAGCCGTTTTACCTGCCTCGGCTGGTGGAAGAGAAGGACAAGAAAAAGCCAAAAAATGCAAAGCCACGGATTGACGCGTCGAATAATATTTCGCAGTGACCACGAAAAAATTGAATAAATTAACGATGACGCTTGCGGTTGAAGATGTTTGCAACGGCAACGCCGCCCTGCTGCCCACCGTCCCCGCCTTTGCCAGCGCCTACACCGACACCCAGGGCCATGTCTCGACCATCCAGGTGTTCGCGCAAAATCAGGTGCAAAACGTCAGCGGCATTGCGGCGGACAAAAAACAGGCGCGTCAAGCCATGTGCAACGTGGCCTTGCCCATCGCCGGCGCGGTCCATGCCTACGCCGTCAAAACCAAGAACAACACCCTCGCCACGTCCGTGGATTTTTCCTTGAGCGACTTGATGGCCGGTCGCGGCGAGAAATCCGCCGAGCGCTGCCAGAACATTTACGACGCCGCGAACACGAATCTGGCCGATCTCGCCGATTATGGCGTGACCGCCGCCAAGCTGGCTCTCTTGAAGGCCAGCATTGCCGCCTACAGCCTGCTCATCAGCAAACCGCGCGACGCCCGCGTGACCGGCAAAACCGTCACCGGCAACATTGACACCGAGTTTGCCGGCCTGGATGAATCGCTCGGCATCATGGACGATCTCATTCCGCAATTCGCCCCGGCCAACCAGAAATTTGTGGACGATTACAACAACGCCCGCCGGATTGTTGACGCCGCCGCCAGCCACGCCAGCCCGGTCAAGCCGCAACCCGCTCCGTCGGCGAAGGCATAAAACTTAATTCCAGGAAACACAAAGCGGCCTTCGGAAACGGAGGCCGCTTTAATTTTTAGGGATTTCAAAAAAAATTTATCCTTCCAAACCGAGTCGCCTAAAAAATGCGAGATTCCGCGCTTGAGCGTCTTCCAATAATTTCGGCAGGGACATTCGAGCAAACGTAACTAGTTTCAGGTTTCCTTGCCAGCAAAATTATTTCTCATGTCGTGAGGATTTCAAAGGCGAACAAAAGCGTGCGAGCAAAGGCGGACAGAGTCAATGGGCTTGGACGTGGAGGAGAACCGCGGGTTTTTGGTTTGCTTTGGGTTCTTGAGCGAGGATGGTGATGTTGCCATCAGGATGGAGGCAGTGAATGACGCGGGTGCCAGCGGCGACGCCAGCGCGCAGACGTTCGTAGCCGACGGGGACGCGACCGTCGGGGCCGACTTTTAGAGCTGTGCGCACACTCCAGATGTAAGGCCACCAGGGGCAACGGGGTGCCGGACGCAGGACCGTGCGATCTTCCCGGAGCGCTTTATGAGCGGCGGCATCGGGGGTGCGCCCCAGTTCGCGATGGATTTCCTTGGCGTTGCGATGACGGCGCAGTTGGGGCAGCAGTGCGTTGGCGGCTTCCGGGCCAGTGATGTTTTCGGCAGCGAACAGAGCGGGAAGCCGCCCCTGCCAGTATTGGTGCTGCCGTTCGATTTTACCTTTGGCTTGGGGCGTGCGGGCGTAACGCAGGGAGACGCCGTAGAAGTGCAAGGCGGCTCCGAGCTGAGTCAGCGCCTCGGGACGCTGTGGGAAGAAAAAGCCATGGCAATCTACATGGAGCTCGAGCGGCAGACCATGTTCGGTGAAAGCGGCGGGAAGAAAATCCAAGTAGGCCAGCAAGTCTTCGGCGTGATAAATCTTGGCGCCGGTGCAGACGCGGGAACAGTCATTTAACAGATCAAGCAGGGGATAGTTTCGTTTATCGCCCGGGAACCAGCGGTGAGGCGTGGCGTCGAGTTGCCAGAGAGCGCCGATTTTGAGGCACTGCCAGCGGCGGAGCGAAGCAGATTGGCGTCGTGAGGGCACGGGATGAGCCAATTGGTTGGCCATGGCCCATCGGCGCACGGTGGCGGGGTCGATTTGAAAACCCAGGCGACGATGAACTTCGGAGGCGGCAAAGCGGTAAGGAGCCGGCGGGCGGGCGGACAGGAGTTTGCGCACGAGTGCTTCGGTGCCCTGGGGCCAGTCCGGCGCGTGATCGCCGCCAGACTGACCCGGAGTCCAGCGATGTTGTTGATGTCGGGCAGCGGCACGCAAGTAATCGGCATAAAGTTCGTAGAAGCGGGTTCGGCCCAATCTGAGTTGTTCGGTGGCCAGGGGAGCGGGCAGTTCGCCGCGTCGAAAAGCGGCGAGAACTTCACGAATCAGAGGTGCGCCCAAGCGGTGGGGCAGTTGGCGATAATGTTCTTCATCGCGGCGAAGATGCAGGGATAGCAGCAAAATAACGAGCCTACACTTCCAGCCCTGCGGGCCTTCCGTCGGCCTCCGCTACGCTCCGGCCTCCTCCAGGCCCGCAGGGCTGGAAGTGTTCGCCTTTGCTCGCACACCTGTCCGGGTTTGAACGCACACTGTTCGCCTTTGCTCGCAACGCAGCAGCAAAATTATTTCTCAATCAAAAACAAAAACTCCCGATTCGGCGTTTCGGCTTCACTCACCCATTCGTTGGTCCAGCGCATTCCGGCCATGACGTTTTTCCGGCAATCAATTTCCAGCACTTCAACCAGCCGCCCGGCTGACGTGATGACTTCGTTCAATTCCTCCGCCGAGGCGCGTCCGCCGGAACTGTAGGACAGGATAATGTGTCCGGCGCGGGTTGTTTTCAGCAGACGCTCAATGGCCTCCACAACGATGAATCGTCCTGAATCGCTTTTCCGAAAATCTTCAAAGACGGAACCGGCGATGGTGTCCGAAGTATCCGCGCGCCGCTTGGCCTTACCGAACAAGGCGGGTTTGTCGTAAAGGCAGATGGAAGTCCACAGATGATAATACGCGGCGTAGCGCACACGGGACGGCGGCATCTTTTCATTGCTCGACCCATACGGCGGGTCAAAATAGGCGAGGTCGGCTTCGACTTTCGGCACCAGATCAAAAATGTCGCCTTGATGAACGGCATGAAGTTCCGTTTGCGGAATGAGCCGAGGAACTTTCAAATGCAATTTATTGTAGGAGCGCGGCGACCAGTCGTTGAGATAGGAAACAAAGTGGCCGAGCGTGCTGTCCACTTCGTCAAGCGCCAGAATGAGACTGGTCAGCAGCACGGCTTTTTCGGTTTCGGAAATCGGCAGGCGTTCAATTTCATCCCGGATTGCGTCGAGCCGCCGTGTGTTGTGTTTCTGCCACGGTTTTTTAAGATTGTCCTTGCCGATGGACGAACCGCTGTTCGGGTCGCCGCCGTAATGTTCCGTGAACCAGCCGTCTTTTCCCGGCAGCGAATTTAGGTGGTCAATCATCGGCTGATAATGACTTTCTGGATGCGAATTGAGGAGGTAGCACGTCCCGAAAATTCTCGACCAGACGGAAATGTCATTGGCAATCATGCGATGGCCGGTTTGCGCCAGCATTTGAGAAACCCGCGTGGTTCCGGCAAAACCGTCCAGCACCGTTTTGGGACGGACTTTGTGAACGAGCTGAAGAATGTGCGGCAGCAGCTTGAGTTTTGAGCCGGCGTATTTGATGCCCTCCGTTTCGGGGGCATCCACCACCATGTCGTCAAATAAACCGAGCGTTTGCATTGTCATTTAAGATGCGAATGCCGCTTCTGTTCTTCAATATCTTCCTTCAACTTGACCAAGGCCGCTTCATGGCCCTTGTCAGTTGCAAGCAAGGCGTGTGAAAATAATTTTACCAAAACCAAGTTGTGCGAATAATCAATCCAGCCGTTCGTCACACTGTCAAAATAATTGATGCCATTTTTGGTGTGCGTCCAAAATCCGCGTTGCAGGGCGTTGGCTGTTGCCGCGCCGTATCGCACCTCACAAATATAACCACCGTCCTTGTCATAAAAGCGATAAACCGGATGTTTGCGACGGCCACCGCTATCCACATATTCAATGCGAGTTGTGGATGTCCGCGCCCGTTCAGCATTAAAAACAAGAATGTTGCAACTATATTTCTTTTCGCCGTAAATCAGAGGCAGAATATTGAGGTTATTAAATTCAGCGAAGATCGGTTCGTTCCAAAGTTGTGAAAGCGATTTTTTATCTGCAATCACTTTTCCCATTGTTTTAAGTTTTGGGAACATCACGCCATTTTTGTCTGTCGAGAGTTGCAGGGGGCCGTTGCCATAAGCCTTGAGGCTTACCGGGAATTCCACCTTTGTGATTTCATTGATAATCTTGATGTCCTCCTCGTGCTGCTTGGCGCGGTAGAAGTCTTTCCCCGTATGGACGGATTTGAAGTCATACATGTATTGGTTGATGAATTCCGCAATCGCAATTTCCGCCAAGTCGCCATGCGTTTTATTTCCAATCAGCCGCATCGTGAAAATGTTGCTCAATGTCGTGGTGATCAAATGCGGATTTTTGCCGATGAGCAGCTTGAAGCGGGCAGTGAAATCCTGATAGGCGGTTTGGCGATTCATTAACGGTTGATCGTATTTGCCCATTGCGCGAGTGTGCGCTGAAAATCTGCCAGCGTCAATCCGCGGTTGGAAAGCAAAAGCCGGATTTTTTCAACCCCGGCTTTCGCGAAAGCAAATTGGTTTTCTACCAGCGGAAATGGGCAAAGGCCTTGTTCGCCTGCGCCATCTTGTGAACTTCGTCGCGCTTGCGGATGGCGTTGCCCTGTCCCTGATAGGCCTCCATGATTTCCGCCGCCAGCGCCGACTTCATCGGCTGGCCTTTGCGGGCGTCCGCGAAATCCACAATCCAGCGCAGCGCCAGCGCCGCCTGGCGGTCGGACGGGACTTCCAGCGGCACCTGATACGTCGCGCCACCGACGCGGCGGGGCTTGGTCTCGATGCGCGGTTTGGCGTTGTCCACCGCGCGCTGGAGGATCTCCACCGGGTTGCTCGCGGGGTTCTTCCCGGAAATGGTGTCGAACGCGCCATAAACGATCCGCTGCGCGGTGCTCTTCTTGCCGCACAACATCACGGTGTTCACGAGGCGCGACACGAGGACGCTTTGGAATTTGCCGTCCTTGGATGTCGGCCTTCTGGATGCTTGTCGTCTGCGGGACATATTTTTCTTAAAGCGATGATTGGTAAATTACGCTGCGGCTGGAGCCGGAGCGGCGGCGGCGGCGGGTTTGGCGCCCGCTTTGGGGCGTTTCACGCCGTATTTGGAACGGCTCACGCGGCGTTTCTCCACGCCGGCGGCGTCGAGCGTGCCGCGCACGATGTGATAACGCACACCGGGCAGGTCCTTCACGCGTCCGCCGCGCACGAGCACGATGGAGTGTTCCTGCAAATTGTGGCCCTCGTCCGGGATGTAGGCGATGATTTCGTAGCCGTTGGTGAGGCGCACCTTGGCCACCTTGCGCATGGCGGAGTTGGGCTTCTTGGGCGTGCGGGTCATCACCTGGATGCAGACGCCGCGGCGAAACGGCGAGTTCTCCAAGGCGGGCGACTTGGACTTGTATTGGACCTTGCGTCGGCCCTTGCGAACGAGCTGGTTGATTGTCGGCATTTTATCTTAAAAAATGGAACGTGAATAATATCAAATGGATTTTCCGTTGCAATAAGTTTTTGAATCCATTTCGGTTCAGGCCAGCAGCGGGTTTTCCGCCGGAACCGCCGGTTCCTCGGCCTCCGGTTCGTCGGGAATTTCGACCAGCAGCTTGAGCTGCGCCCTGCGGTGCATGTCAAAGCCGGTGCCCGCCGGGATGATGTGGCCCATGATGACGTTTTCCTTGAAGCCGCGCAGGCTGTCAATCTTGGAACGGGTCGCGGCCTCGGTCAGCACGCGGGTCGTGTCCTGGAAGCTCGCGGCGCTCAAGAAGCTGTCGGTTTCGAGCGACGCCTTGGTGATGCCGAGCAGCACGGGCGCGGCTTCCGCCGGCTTGCCGCCCTTCTTCTCCACGCGCTCGTTCTCCTCCTCGAACTCGAGCTTGTCAATCTGCTCGCCCCAGAGGAACTGCGTGTCGCCCGGTTCGGTGATGCGCACCTTGCGCAGCATCTGGCGGACGATGATTTCAATGTGCTTGTCGTTGATGGTCACGCCCTGGAGGCGATAGACCTCCTGCACTTCGCTGACGAGGTGCTCCTGCAATTCCTGCGGGCCGCAGACGTCGAGGATTTCGTGCGGATCCATCGGGCCTTCGGTCAACTGCTGGCCCTTCTTCACGAAGTCGCCCTTGAAGACGATGACGTGCTTGCCGATGGGGATGAGGTGTTCCTCCTCCGCCTGCGTCTGCGTGTCCTTGATGACAATGCAACGCTTGCCGCGGACGCTCGCGCCGAAGTCCACGATGCCGTCAATCCGGGAAATTTCGGAAGCGTCCTTGGGATGGCGCGCCTCGAACAATTCCGCCACGCGCGGCAGACCGCCGGTGATGTCCTTGGTCTTGGACGTCTTGCGCGGCGTCTTGGCCATGAGCGTGCCGGCGACAATCTTGTCGCCTTCGTTGACGACGATGTGCGCGCCCGAGGGAATCGGATAATTCGCCACGACTTCGCCGTGATCGTCGCTGATGGTGATTTGCGGGTGCAAATCCTCCTTGTGCTCGATGACGACCATGGCTTCCTGGCCGGTGGTCTCGTCCATCTCCTGCTTCATCGTCACGCCTTCGATGATGTCGTGGAACTTCACCTTGCCGGCCTTTTCGGAGAGAATCGGCACGTTGTAAGGATCCCACTGCACGAAGGTTTCGCCCTTCTTGATCTTGCCGCCGTCCTTGAAGGAAATGATGGCGCCGATGACGATGGTGTGATTTTCCAGTTCGCGCCCGGTGTCGTCGTGGATGGAGATGGTGCCGTTCTTGTTCAGCACGATGTTGTTGCCGTCTTCCAATTCGACGACGCGGAGTTCGTTGAATTTGATGACGCCGTCGTGCTTGGCCTTGATTTGCGGAATCTTGAACACCTGCGCCGCCGTGCCGCCGATGTGGAACGTCCGCATCGTGAGCTGCGTGCCCGGCTCGCCGATGGACTGCGCGGCGATGATGCCGACGGCCTCGCCGAGCTTGACGGGCGCGCCGGTCGCGAGGTTGCGGCCGTAGCAATGGATGCAGACGCCGTGCTTGCTTTCGCAGGTGAGCACCGAACGGATGCGCACGCGGTCAATGCCGGAGGCCTCGATGCGCTTGGCCTTGTCCTCGTCAATTTCCTCGTTCACCTTGATGAGAAATTCCTTCGGGTTCGTCGGGTTGACGATGTCGTCGCACGCGAACCGGCCCACGAGCCGGTCGCCGAGCTTGACCACTTCGTCCTCACCCTCGAACACGGCGGAGACCCAGATGCCGTTGGTCGTGCCGCAATCCTGTTCCTGAATGATCACGTCCTGCGCCACGTCCACGAGCTTGCGCGTCATGTAACCGGAGTCGGCGGTCTTGAGCGCGGTGTCGGCCAGACCTTTGCGCGCGCCGTGCGTCGAGATGAAATATTCCAACACCGACAGTCCTTCGCGGAAGTTCGCGAGAATCGGCTTCTCGATGATGTCGCCGCTCGGCTTGGCCATGAGGCCGCGCAAACCGGCGAGCTGGCGCACCTGCTGCTTGTTGCCGCGCGCGCCGGAATCCACCATCAGGTAAACCGGGTTGAATTCCTTCTTGCCCTGGTTCTGTTCCAGCGTCTTGAACATCACGCTGGAAATCTGGTCGGTGCAATGCGTCCAGATGTCCACGATTTTGTTGTAGCGTTCGCCTGGTGTGATGACGCCCTTGCGATATTGCTTCTCGACTTCCTTGATCTGCTTCTGCGCGGCCTCAATCTGCTCGTCGCGTTCCTTCGGCACGATCATGTCGTCAATGCCGATGGACGCGCCGGATTTCGTCGCCTCGCGGAAGCCCAGTTCCTTGAGCTTGTCGAGCATCATCACGGTTTTTTCGTGGCCGGCAAACTTGTAGCACTTCCAAATCATGTCGCCGAGTTCGGATTTCTTGACCGACTTGTTCGGGAAACCGAGTTCCGGCGGCCAGATTTCGCTGAACCGCACGCGGCCCACGGTCGTTACGATGACCTTTTTGTCCGCATTGCCGAAAACGGTTTTCTTGCCGAAATCGGGATTCGCCAGGCGAATCCGGTCGTGCGTCTTCAACGCCGCCGTCGTCGTAGGCAAAAATGACTTCTTCCTTCGAGCCGAACAGCGGCAGCGTCTTCACGTCCGCCGGCATCGGCGTGCGCGGCTCGGCGGTCAGGTAATAACAGCCGAGCGTGATGTCCTGCGTCGGCGTGATGATCGGCTTGCCGGACGACGGGCGAGAAAATGTTGTTCGTCGCCATCATCAACAGGCGCGCTTCCATCTGCGCCTCGACCGACAGCGGCACGTGAACGGCCATCTGGTCGCCGTCGAAGTCGGCGTTGTAAGCGGTGCAGACCAGCGGATGAATGCGGATCGCCTCGCCTTCGATGAGTTGCGGCTCGAACGCCTGGACGGACAAACGGTGCAGCGTCGGCGCGCGGTTGAGCAGCACCGGATGGCCCTTCGTCACTTCTTCCAAAACGTCCCACACTTCCTTCGTCTGGCGCTCGATCATTTTCTTCGCGCTGCGGACGGTGTGAACGTAGCCAAGCTCCTTCAGCCGGCGGATGATGAACGGCTCGAACAAAACGAGCGCCATCTTCTTCGGCAGACCGCACTGGTTCAATTTCAGTTCCGGCCCGATGACGATGACCGAACGGCCGGAGTAATCCACGCGCTTGCCGAGCAGATTCTGGCGGAAACGGCCGCCCTTGCCCTTGAGCATGTCGCTCAACGATTTCAGCGAGCGGTTGCCCGCGCCGGTCACCGGACGACCGTGACGGCCGTTGTCGAACAACGCGTCCACGGCTTCCTGCAACATGCGCTTTTCGTTGCGGATGATGACTTCCGGCGTCTTGAGCTGGAGCAGCGTCTTGAGACGGTTGTTCCGGTTGATGACGCGGCGATACAAATCGTTCAAGTCGGACGTCGCGAAACGTCCGCCTTCGAGCGGAACCAGCGGGCGCAAGTCCGGCGGAATCACCGGCAGCACCGTGAGAATCATCCATTCCGGACGGCTCTTGGAAATTGCAAGTCCCTGGAGCAGCTTGATCCGCTTCGCCAGTTTCTTGCGGATTTGCTTGCTCTTGGTTTCGGTCATCGCCTCCTGCAGACTGATCCGCCTGCTTGCTCAAATCCACTTTCTCCAGCGCCTCGCGCACGGCTTCCGCGCCCATCTTGGCGACGAACGCCTCCGCGCCGTAGGTTTCGCGCGCCTCGCGGTATTCCTGTTCGCTCAACAACTGGTTCTGCTTGAGCGGCGTGTTGCCCGGGTCAATCACGAGGTAATCCTCGTAATAAATCACGCGCTCCAGATGCCGCGCCGTCATGTCCAGCGCCAGGCCGATGCGCGACGGCATGCACTTGAAGAACCAGATGTGGCAGACGGGCACGGCCAGTTCGATGTGGCCCATGCGTTCGCGGCGCACGCGCGCCAGCGTCACCTCGACGCCGCAACGGTCGCAGACGATGCCGCGGTGCTTGATGCGCTTGTATTTGCCGCAGGAGCATTCCCAGTCCTTGACCGGGCCGAAAATGCGTTCGCAGAACAGGCCGCCCTTTTCCGGCTTGAACGTGCGGTAATTGATGGTCTCCGGATTCTTGACTTCGCCTTTGCTCCACGACCGGATGGCTTCGGGCGACGCCAGCGTGATGCCGACGTAATCCACCTGATTGACCTTGTCCAGTCCGAGCAACTCGCGGGCGCTTTCTTTTGAACTAATCATACAATTTCAATTTGCGAATGTTTCGCGGCAAATGGTTGGTTAAACCGCCGCCAGCGTGGCGGCGGCGGCCGTGGCGGCGCTGTCGCCGTTTTGATGTTCGAGCGGATTGGTGTAGCCGACCTTCACATCGAGGCCGAGCGATTGCATTTCCTTGACCAGCACGTTGAACGATTCGGGAATGCCCGCCTCGAGCGCGTTGTCGCCCTTGACGATGGCCTCGTAAATCCGCGTGCGGCCCTGCACGTCGTCGGACTTGACGGTGAGCAATTCCTGCAGCGTGTAGGCCGCGCCGTAGGCTTCCATCGCCCACACTTCCATTTCGCCGAAGCGCTGGCCGCCGTATTGCGCCTTGCCGCCGAGCGGCTGCTGCGTGACGAGCGAATACGGCCCGACCGCGCGGGCGTGAATCTTGTCCGCGACCAAATGGCCGAGCTTCATCATGTAGATGTAGCCGACGACGATTTCCTGGTCGAATGGCTCGCCGGTGCGGCCGTCGAACAGAATGCGTCTTGGCGTGCTCCGGCAGTTTCGGCCTCTTTCAAATAACCGCGGATGTCCTTTTCCTTGATGCCGTCGAACACCGGCGTCGCGAATTTCAAGCCGAGCAGCTTCGCCGCCCAGCCGAGGTGCGTTTCCAGCACCTGGCCGACGTTCATGCGGCTCGGCACGCCCAGCGGATTCAACACGATTTCCACCGGCGTCCCGTCCGCGAGGAACGGCATGTCCTCCTCCTTCACGATTTTGCGCGACGACGCCCTTGTTGCCGTGGCGTCCGGCCATCTTGTCGCCGACGGACAACTTGCGCTTCGAGGCGATGTAAACTTTCACCGACTTGACGATGCCGCTTTCGACGCCTTCGCCGGCCTCGGCGCGCTCGATTTCCTCGTCGTATTGCATCTGCAAATCATCGAACTTCTTTTTGAACTGGCCGATGATTTCGTTGATCTTGTTGCGGATCGGCGACGGGTCAATCTCGATGCGGTCATAGACCGTCGCGAGCTTGCGCAGCAGCGTCTTGGTGATCTTGCGGTTGGCCGGGATGATGATTTCGCCGGTCTCGCTGTTCACCACGTCGAGCGGAATTTTTTCGCCGAGCAGGATGTTGCTCAACGCCTCCGTCAACTGGTCGCGCAATTCCTCGGTCTTCTTCTTGTGATCGTCCTCGATCTGTTTCGAGTGGCGCTTTTCCTCGCTGGAGGAAGAGCGGGTGACGTGGTCGGTGTCCTTCTTCGCCGAAACCTTCACGTCCATGACGATGCCGTAAGTGCCGGACGGAACCTTCAACGAAGTGTCCTTCACGTCGGCGGCCTTCTCGCCGAAAATCGCGCGGAGCAAACGCTCTTCCGGCGCGAGTTCGGTTTCGGACTTCGGCGTGATTTTGCCGACGAGAATGTCGCCGGGCTTCACTTCCGCGCCGACGCGGATGACGCCGTCGGGCCCGAGGTTCTTCAACGCCTCGTCGCCGAGGTTCGGAATGTCGCGCGTGATTTCCTCCGGCCCGAGCTTCGTGTCGCGGGCGGCCACTTCAAATTCGTCAATGTGAATCGAAGTGAAAATGTCTTCCTTGACGATCTTCTCGCTGATGAGGATGGCGTCCTCGAAGTTGTAGCCGTTCCACGGCATGAACGCGACGAGCACGTTGCGGCCGAGCGCCAGTTCGCCGTTCTGCGTGCAGGGGCCGTCGGCGATGACCTGGTTTTTCTTCACGTGCTCGCCCTTGTGCACCAGGATTTTCTGGTTGATGCACGTCGCGGCGTTCGAGCGCATGAACTTGCGGACGGGATAAACCCAGACGCCGTGCTCGGGATCGTTTTTGATCTTCTTCTTGCCTTCGGGCAGCTTGCCGTCCTCGGTCACGATGATTTGATTTCCGGTGACGGAGGCAACCTTGCCGCCTTCCTCGGCAACCATGACGGCGCGGGAGTCGCGCGCCACGCGGTCCTCCAGGCCGGTCGCCACCAGCGGCGCCTCGGTGACGAGCAGCGGCACGGCCTGGCGTTGCATGTTCGAACCCATCAACGCGCGGTTCGCGTCGTCGTGCTCCAGGAACGGAATCAGCGACGCGGCGATGGACACGAGCTGCTTCGGCGAAACGTCCATGTAATGCACGTTGCGCCGGTTCCACGTCCACGAATTCGCCCCGGGCGCGGCAGACGACGCGCTCGGTCGTGAAATGGCCGCGGCCGTCAATCGGCGAATTCGCCTGCGCGACGATGTATTGCTCCTCGCGGTCGGCGGTCAGATATTCAATGTCTTCCGTGACGCGGCCATCCTTGACCTTGCGGTAAGGCGTTTCGAGAAAACCGAATTCGTTGATGCGCGCGAACGTCGCGAGCGACGCGATGAGGCCGATGTTCGGGCCTTCCGGCGTCTCAATCGGGCAGATGCGCCCGTAATGCGACGGATGAACGTCGCGGACTTCAAAGCCCGCGCGGTCGCGGGAAAGACCGCCCGGCCCGAGGGCCGACAAGCGGCGCTTGTGGGTCAATTCGGCCAGCGGATTGATCTGGTCCATGAACTGGCTCAATTGCGAGCGGCCAAAGAAATCGCGGATGACCGCCGAAAGCGCCTTCGGATTGATGAGTTTCTGCGGCGTCATCGCCTCGACGCTCTGGTCGAACAGCGTCATGCGCTCCTTGACGAGGCGTTCGGTGCGCGCGAGACCGACGCGGCACTGGTTGGCGAGCAATTCGCCGACCGTGCGGATGCGGCGGCTGCCGAGATGGTCAATGTCGTCCACGCTGCCCTCGCCCTTTTTGAGGCGGAGCAGATATTTGGTCGCGGCCACCAAATCGTCCTTGGTCAAAATGCGCGAGCCGTCCTTGTCCTTGAGGCCGAGCTTCTGGTTGATCTTGTAACGGCCGACGCGGCCCAAATCGTAGCGCTTGGGATCGAAGAACAACCGCTTGAGCAGCGCGCGGGCGTTGGCGGCGGTCGGCGGATCGCCCGGACGCAGCCGGCGGTAAATGTCCTTGAGCGCCTCTTCCTCGTTCTTGGCCGGGTCTTTCTTGAGGCACTTGATGATGATGCCTTCGTCCACGGACGTGTCCACGACCTTGATCTTGGTCACGCCGAGTTCGGCGATCTGCTTGACCACCGCCTTGGACAGCGGCTCGAACGCGCGCGCAACCACCAGGCTTTTCTCCGCGTCCACGGCGTCCTGGATCAAAACGCGGTTCGTCAAACCTTCGAGCTTCTCGGCTTCCTTGACCGTGAGTTCCTCGATTTCGTAGAACAACTTCAGGATTTCCTCGTCCGTGCCGCGGATCGAGCCGCCGTTGTCCTTCGACTTTGAACCTTTTTCCTCCGGATGATCAAGAAAGCTCAACGCGCGGAAAAACGTCGTCGTCAAAAACTTCCGGCGGCGCTTCTTGCGGTCGAGATAGACGTAAAGCAAATCGCTCGTGTCGAATTGCGCCTCATACCACGAGCCGCGGTCGGGAATGACGCGGAAGCTGTGCAGCAATTTCCCGTTCGGATGCTGGGCGGCCTCGAACGCGATGCCCGGCGAGCGGTGCAATTGCGAAACCACGACGCGTTCCGCGCCATTGATGACAAACGTGCCTTGCGGCGTCATCAGCGGCAGTTCGCCCATGAAAACTTTTTCTTCCTTGGCGCTCTTGCCTTCTTCCTTGAGCAGGAAAGTGACGTAGAGCGGCGCGCCGTAGGTCAGGCCCTCGCGCAGGCATTCGAGCCAGTCAATCTTCGGTTCGCCGACTTCGTAGGAATCGTAAGCGAGCTTGCATTTGCCATCGTAGCTCTCGATGGGAAACACCTCTTGAAACACGGCCTCGAGGCCGGCGTGGGCGTGGCGCTTTTTGGGCGCGGTTTCCGCCTGCAGGAATTCCCGGTAGGAATTGGTCTGCAATTCGATCATGTTCGGCGGCGTGACGATTTCCTTGATCTTGCCGAAGTTGATACGTTCCGTGGCTCGCGATGGCATTTGTTCTTTCTTTCTTGTCCTCGCCCTCGTCCTTCATCCTCGATTACAACTACGAGGACGACGACGACGATTTCATTTAATTAACGACACAAGGCAAGCCCGCCGCGTTCAACCCGACATCCGGTGCCGGGAAACAACCGCAGATCTGCCAAACTAATAACCGACTTTTCCGCTCCTAACTTCAATAGAATTCGATTGGAACGGCGGCTCCGCCGGGCGGAGCCGCCGCGTCCAAAACCGCAATTACTTGACTTCCACTTTCGCGCCCGCGTCTTCCAGCTTCTTCTTGGCCGCGTCCGTGTCCGCCTTGTTCGCGCCTTCCAGAACTGGCTTGGGCGCGCCCTCGACGAGCGCCTTGGCTTCCGCCAGACCGAGGCCGGCTTTCACTTCGCGCACCGCCTTGATGACGGCAATCTTCTTGTCCGCCGGCACCGAGGCGAGGATCACGTCGAACGTGTCCTTCGCGACGGCGGGCGCCGCGGCACCGCCGCCAGCGGGAGCGCCAGCAGCCGCGACCGCAACCGGCGCGGCGGCGGAGACGCCCCATTTTTCTTCCAGTTTCTTCACCAAGTCGGCGGCTTCAATCACCGTCAACTTGCTCAATTCTTCCACGATGTTTGCAATGTCAGCCATAACTGTCTTCGCTTTCTTTCGTCTCGTCGTCTGCCTCGGCCTCGGCAGTTTTCAGTCCACGGCCCGCGAACCGACGATTTACGTTGTTGTTTCCTGTTTGTTTTTCCGATTTGGGACTCCCCAATCGAAATTCTTCAATCTTGGACTGCGGCGAGGTGTCACCGCTTTTCCCGACGCGACGTGTCGCGTCGAACCAAGGCACAGACATGTCCGCGCACGCCAAAGTTCAAGCCTTCGCCAGCTCCACCGCCTCCTCCTTTTCGGACTTGGCCTTGATAACCTGCGTGAGCTGCGACGCCGGCGTGTTGAGCAGGACCGCCAGCTTCGTCGCCGGCGCGTTGATCAGGCCCAGCAACGTGGCGCGCAAAATGTCCAGGCTCGGCAAATCCGCCAGCGCGACAATCGCGGCCTCTTCAAGCCGCTGGTTGTTCAGGTAGCCGAACTTGAATTTCAGCTTGTCAAATTCCGCCGCAAAATTCTTCAGCGTCTTGGCGGCGGCGGAAATGTCCTTCTTGCCGGTCACCACGGCCAGTTGCCCGGCCAGCACGCCGTTCAATTCGCCGACGCCGGCCTCCTGGGCCGCGATGCGGAAGATGGAATTCTTCACGATGTGAACTTCCGCGCCGGCCAGCACCAGGCGCTTGCGCAGCTCCGTCAAATGGGCGACCTTCAGCCCCTTGTAACCCACCACAATGAAGAACGGCGACGCGTTCAGCCGCGTCACGTAATCCTTCGTTAAAAGTTTCTTTTCAGCACGCATGGCTCAAATCCTTTTTAATTGGTTGAAAATTCACGCACGTCCACACGCACCGGCGGACTCATCGTCGCCGACAGCGTGCAGGAACAAATGTAAGTGCCCTTGACGCTGTGCGGGCGCGCCTTGGCCACCGCCTCGATGACGGCGCGGGCGTTTTCCTCAAGGTGTTCCGGCTTGAAGGAGGCCTTGCCGACGACCACATGGACGTTGGCCGCCTTGTCCACCTTGAATTCGACACGGCCAGCCTTCACTTCCCTCACCGCCTTGGCAGTGTCTTCGGTCACCGTGCCGGTCTTCGGATTCGGCATCAGGCCGCGCGGGCCGAGCACTTTGCCGAGCTTGCGGACCTCGGCCATCGCTTCCGGCGTGGCCACCGCCACGTCGAAATCCGCCCAGCCGCCCTGGCACTTGGCAATCATGTCCTCAAAGCCGACGTATTCCGCGCCGGCCGCCTTGGCCGCGTCGGCCGCCGCGCCGCTCTTGGCGAAGACGAGCACCTTCACGGTCTTGCCGCTGCCGTGCGGAAGGGGCACCGTGCCGCGCACCATCTGGTCAGACTGCTTCGGGTCCACGCCGAGGCGGAACGCGAGGTCAACCGTTTCGTTAAATTTGGCCTTCGGAAATTTGGCGAGGACGCCGACGGCATCCTTCAGCGGATAGGCTTTCTTGCCATCCACCACCTCCAAGGCTTTCTTGTATCTTTTGCTGGGCATTATTACTTTGTGCGGTGCAAGCGAGCTTTTGGCTCTCCCGCGGTTGTTTTTTAACCGACCACTTCAATTCCCATACTGCGCGCCGTGCCGGAAACAATCCGGAAAGCCGCTTCCTCGGACGTCGCGTTGATGTCCTTCGACTTCATTTTCACGATGTCCAAAACCTGTTTGCGCGTCACCTTGCCGACCTTTTCCTTGTTCGGCGTCTTCGAGCCGGCGGTGATGCCCGCGGCCTTCTTCAAAAGGATTGAAGCCGGCGGCGATTTGGTGATGAACGTGAACGACTTGTCCTGGTAAACGGTTATGACGACGGGAATCACGAGTCCCGCGTCGGCCTTGGTGGCCGCGTTGAATTCCTTGCAGAAACCCATGATGTTGACGCCGTGCTGGCCGAGCGCCGGGCCGACCGGCGGCGCGGGGTTCGCCTGGCCCGCCGGAATCTGCAATTTGATCTGTCCTGTGACTTTCTTTGCCATAAAAAATTAATGCTGCGTGAAACGTGAAAATTCGCGCGTCACGATTCACCCTACGCCTTTTCCACCTGCCAGTATTCCAGTTCCACCGGCGTGTTGCGCCCGAAAATATTCACCGTCACCTTCAGCTTGCCGCGTTCGGGATCAATTTCCTCGATGACGCCGCTGAAATTCAGGAACGGCCCGTTGTTAATCTTGATCGTCTCGCCGACTTCAAAATTCACCTTCGGCTTCTCCGTCTCTTCGGACGCCGAAATTTGCGCCTTGATCTGCTCAACCTCGTCGGCCGGCGTCGGCACCGGCGGCTCGCTTAAAAAGCCGATCACGCCCTGCGTTTCCTTGATGAAATACCACGGCTTCTCGATCACCCGGTTGTTCTCATCCAGCAACACCATGTCCACAAAAACGTAACCGGGCCAGAGTTTGCGGCTGGAAACCGTCTTCTTCTGGTTGCGCACTTCGACGATCTTTTCCATCGGGACGAGGACTTCCTTGATAAAGTCCT
The DNA here is from genome assembly GCA_963764035.1 of uncultured Verrucomicrobiae bacterium. GTDB lineage: Bacteria > Verrucomicrobiota > Verrucomicrobiia > Limisphaerales > UBA11358 > UBA11358. The sequence continues at coordinate 324,425 of CAVXQV010000004.1, read as the reverse complement.
GCATCTCGTCGGCCTTCAGACGCTTCTCGATGCTTTCCTTGACCTTTTGTTCCTGGCCGGAAAGCGTATGGATGACGAACCACTGGCTGGGCATGGCGTTCACAGTTTGAATATCTTGAAAAAGATCAGCGACAAACATTGATCCGCCGCCATGACAAACGCGCTGAACAAGGCGATTGAAATGGCAATGACCACGGTCGAGCCCTTCAATTCCTGCCAGGTGGGCCAGGAACATTTCTTCAGTTCCTCGCGGGTTTCCTGAATATAAACCGCGAACCGCCGGATCTGCCCCTGCCACCATAAATAGGCGAAGAACGCGCCAATGACGGCGGCCCAAATCAAAATTTTTGTCAAACTGTTCACAATTTTTTCCCGCTGGCCGGGCCGGGGCCCGGAGCGTTGTTCAATTCAATTCGTCTGCACTGCCACTTCGGCTTCCCTTCACCACCACAAGGGCTGGCGGAGAGGGAGGGATTCGAACCCCCGTTAGGCTTTCGCCCAAAGCGGTTTTCAAGACCGCCGCGATAGACCACTCTGCCACCTCTCCGTCGAAGTGACACGGGCCAGATGACAGGCAACAAGAATCACCGCGCGTTTTCATGTCACGTTCCGCTTGTCACTTGCGCCATCAAAACTGGCACGGCAGGAGGGAATCGAACCCCCAACCAACGGTTTTGGAGACCGCTACTCTGCCAATTGAGCTACTGCCGTATCCGCCCAATCTCGTCTGTCTTTCGGACAAAAAAGGAGCCGCGGGGTTCATCCGCGCTCCTGAATTCGGAAATGTTCTAGGCGATGACGTCGGTCACGCGGCCCGCGCCAATTGTGCGGCCGCCTTCGCGAATCGCAAACCGCTGGCCCTTTTCCATCGCGACGGGCGCGATCAACTCGATTTCCACGGAGACATTGTCGCCGGGCATCACCATTTCGACGCCTTGCGCCAACGTCACGGTGCCCGTCACGTCCGACGTGCGGAAATAAAATTGCGGACGATACTTGGTGAAGAACGGCGTGTGCCGGCCGCCTTCCTCCTTGGACAAGACATACACTTCCGCCTTGAATTTCAAGTGCGGGGTGATCGAGCCAGGTTTGGCCAGCACCATGCCGCGTTCGACTTCGTCCTTCTTGGTGCCGCGCAGAAGCACGCCCACGTTGTCGCCGCATTGCGCCGAATCCAGCAGCTTGCGGAACATTTCGATGTCGGTCGCCGTCGTCTTGCGCGTGTCCTTCAAACCGACGATTTCGACTTCCTCCATGCGCTTGAGCAAGCCGCGTTCGACGCGGCCCGTCACCACGGTGCCGCGGCCTTCAATGTTGAACACGTCCTCGATGCACATCAGGAACGGCTTGTCCACCTCGCGCGTCGGCAGCGGGATGAAGGAGTCAATCGCGTCCAGCAATTCCTGAATGGCCTTGGAGCCTTCGGGTTCGTGAGCCAGCGCCTTTTTCGCGCTGCCACGGATGATCGGGGTCTTCTCACCCGGAAATTCATACTTGGACAGCAGATCGCGGACTTCCATTTCCACCAAGTCGAGCAATTCCTTGTCGTCCACGAGGTCAACCTTGTTCAGGAAAACCACGATGGCGGGCACGCCGACCTGGCGGGCCAGAAGCACGTGCTCCTTGGTCTGCGGCATCGGGCCTTCCGAGGCGTCCACCACGAGAATGGCGCCATCCATCTGCGCCGCGCCGGTGATCATGTTCTTGATGAAGTCAGCGTGGCCGGGGCAGTCAATGTGCGCGTAGTGCCGTTTGTCGCTCTGGTATTCGACGTGGGAGACGGCAATGGTCACCGTTTTGGTTTCGTCGCGCACCGTGCCGCCCTTGGTGATGTCGGCGTAGGAAATCGGCGTCGCCAAACCCTTTTTCGCCTGCACTTCGACGATTGCAGCGGTCAAAGTGGATTTGCCGTGGTCAATGTGACCGATGGTGCCGACGTTGACGTGCGGCTTCGTTCGTTGAAATTGCTCTTTAGCCATTATTGTCTCCGGTGTTGATGTCGTTGTTTTTAGTCAGCGTTAATCAGCAAATTGTCTGGAGCCCATGATCAGGATTGAACTGATGACCTCATCCTTACCAAGGATGCGCTCTACCAACTGAGCTACATGGGCGCCACAGTATCATTAGTCCAAACCAAACAGCCAAAACGACAAAAAACCGTTCTCCCCGATTTTCTCTCAAAAATCCGGGGAGCTACCGGCTTCCATCATTTTACTTTACGGCTCTGACGGCGAATAAATTAGTGGCTGCCTGTTTTTGTGTCAACAGCCAATTTAACTTTTTTGCCAAGGCGCGCCGGCCCATCTGCGCATCCCTCCAACCCCTTCCAACAATCGGCGCTTTTTTGCCAACTGTTTGCAAATCTCATTCTTCCGGTCAATCGACGTTGATATCTCAACCGCTTGCGGTTTGCGGTCCGACAACCGTCGTCATTCCGCTTTCTGGGGTGCCGGGGTTCCGCTATGCAATTGCTGATAAAGCCAGGCGCGCGAATAGGCCCACCAACGCTTGGCGGTGGGGGTTGAGATGCCGAGAATCTGTGCCGATTCTTCAAGTGTCAGGCCGATGAAATAACGCAGTTTCACCAATGCGGCCTTCTGCTTGTCCACGGATGCAAATCTCTCCAACGCCTCGTCCATGTCCAGCAATTCCTGCTCCTTGGCGGGGGCGGCTATTTCAATGTCAGCGATGTCGAGCCGTTGCCGGCCGCCGCCGTGCCGCTGGGCTTGTTTGCGACGGGCGCTGTCAATGAGGATTCGCCGCATAGCCTCGGCCGCCGCGCCAAAGAAATGAGCGCGTCCGTCCCATTTGACGTTTTCATTTCCGGTGAGCCGCAGCCAGGCTTCATGCACGAGCGCGGTAGGCTGGAGCGTCTGATTCGGCGGCTCGCTGGCCATCCGGGCCGCGGCGAGCTTGCGCAATTCCTCATAGACCAGCGGCAACAATTCCGCCGCGGCCTTCGCATCGCCGGTTTCCATGGATTGCAGGATGCGGGTGACGTCGCTCATTTCATGGTTGGACAGGCGCGATGGCGGTCGGAATCAGCGTCGCCGTTTCGCGCAACAGGACCTGGATGATAATCCAATCATTCCAATCATCTTCGAGATGACCCTCCTTGCGCAACGAGTGATTCACCACGTCCATCGCTTTGGCCAACGAATCCCGGCTGGCCGCCGGCAGGTTCAATTGGGCCTGCGTCATGGCCAGCACAAGGAATGTTTCTGTCCGACAGGAGGAGCCAGGGTCGAGCGGTAGGACTCGTTTCAACCATTCCGCCGCGTCGGCGTAATGGCCCAGCCGATACTCAGCAAGGCCCTTGGCGAAGGAATTGAAATCCCGTCCGTCCGCGTTGGTTTCAATTCGAACCGCCACCGCGGCCATTTTCGCGATGGTTGCCATCTCGTCGGCGGTGGCCGGAATGATGAGGCTGGCCTTGACCATGCGTTCGGCAATGCGCGGATCGGTCGTGCTGCCGAAATGCTGAAGGATTTGCGCCCGACAATTTTTGTAGCCGGCCACATCGTCGAGTTGCAGGCGCAACGGCGCGAGATACATATAGCCGGCGTGGTCTTCGGGCGCGAATTCGACCACCAAGCTCCAATTTGTCAGCGCCGCCCGCCATTCGCCGCGACGCGCATGAACACCGCCAAAGACGTTGTAAAACGGGACCAGCGTGGCGTGCGGGGGGACATCGCGGATGATCCGCTCCGATTCGTCGTATTGCCCGCGCGTCAACAGCAGTCCGGCGCGCGCGATTTCCTGGCTCCAGGCGGCGCTTTGTTCCGCCTGCTGGCGCAGCTGTTTTTCCACCGCCTCGGCGGCCACCGCGCGCTTAAGCGCCGATTTTTCCTGGACAAATAAATACAACGAAAGAAACAACCCGATGACCAATGCCGCCGCGCCAGTTCCGACTGCGGCGAATATTGCCTTGTTGCGCCGGACCAGTTTTTGAAATTTGTAAATCGTGCTCGGCGGACGCGCCATCACCGGCTCATTGGTCAAATAACGCTGGATGTCCATCGCCAGTCCGTTGGCGGTTTCGTAACGGCGCGTGCGGTCTTTCTCCAGCGCCTTCATCACAATCCAATCCAAATCGCCGCGCAGGGCATGAATCAGCTTTGGCGGTTCCACATGACGACGTTGCGCGACGGCGGTCAAATCCGCGTGCAGCATCGTGCTCAATCGCGTCGAAGGCCGCGCCGGTTCTTTTTCGCGGATGGTGCGGCGCAACTCGTCCAAGCCGGATTGCAGAAGTTCCTTGGGGTCAAACGGAGTCCGGCCGGTGAGCAGTTCATAGAGCAGCACGCCCAGCGCGTAAATGTCGCTCCGCGTGTCCACGTCCAGCCCGCTCATTTCCGCCTGCTCCGGGCTCATGTAAGCCGGCGTGCCGATGAATTGCTCGAACGCGGTGAACAATGTCTGGTCCGTCAGCCGGCCTTGCGTGGCTTTGGCGATGCCGAAATCAATCACCTTCGGCACCGGCACGCTGTCGTGCAGCGTCACGAGAATGTTCGACGGCTTGATGTCGCGATGGATAATTCCCTTTTGATGCGCGTGCTGTATGGCGTTGCAGACCTGCGTGAACAAACCGAGCCGTTCGTCGGTGGAAAGTTTGTTCTGATCGCAGTAATCGGTGATTTTGATGCCGCGCACCAATTCCATCACAAAATAAGGCCGGCCATTGTCCGTCGCCCCGGCATCGAGCACTTTGGCGATGTTCGGATGGTCCATCATCGCCAGCGCCTGCCGCTCGGCCTCGAACCGCGCGATGACGCTCTTGGTGTCCATGCCCAGCTTGATAACCTTGAGCGCAACGCGGCGGCGGAACGGCTTCTCCTGTTCGGCCATGTAAACCACGCCGCAACCGCCCTCGCCGATCTGCTGGAGCAATTTGTAGCGGCCGATTTTGTCGCCCGCCTTTTCGGTCACCGGAAAGGACAAGACGATGGTGGGGCGGCCGGCGTGCGCCGCGGGTTCATCCATGAAGCCACCGGCCTGTTCGTGCGCTTTAAGCAGGCCCTCGACCCTCCGGCGCAAATCGTCGTCACCGGCACAGGCCTGCCGGAGGTATTCCCCGCGCTGGTCCGGCGGCAATTGCGACGCGGCGTCGAAAATCGCTTCGTCACGGTTGGATGGTTCGTTCATGCTTGAATAAAATGATTTCCATCAAACAATGCGCAAACCGGGAATGAAACGGATCAAAAAAATTGCGCGGACGACGACCTTCATTTAGAAGGCGGTTTCGGGTCGTCCTTCCTGATGGATAGGCCCGACGGCGGCGGCGCGTTTCCCACAAACGTTGCCCAGGTCTTCCCCGACTCCGGCTGATAATCCACCGTCTTCCCGGGAATGGACGGAATGCGGATGAGATGATGGCAGCTGGGACACTGGACTTCGCGGCCGGAGAACTGCTCGTCGCATTGCAAATGCTGCTGGCACCGCGGGCAATCGAATTTGAATTCGCTCATGAGTCCTTTCGTTTCTGGTTTCGCTGACATGATGTGACAATGAAATTCGGTTGGCAACCATCGGAAAATTGCAGCGGCGGTCTGTGACCTCCGCCGTTTGCCGAAGTCACTGCCGCGGCAATCTCACTTTGCTTGTTCCACCACGACCATGTCCAAAGATGCCGTGTCGGGTTCCAGCCGGAGACCCAGTTCTTTGAGGACCTTCTTCACGCCGTCCAGATCAAATGCGCCGTTTTGCATGTGCTCCTGGATAGCCTCGTTCCAAGCGATTGAGAAATTGTAGCGGCCGGTCAGCCCCGTTTCATCCAACACGGGTTTGCCCAGGCCTTGTTCCAATCCCCCCAGCAGCAATTTCAAGTTCTTGTGCTTGAAATAAAGTCTGCCGTCCTTGTATTGAATTGTCTCGTCCTCACCCTCGGGGCTGACGGCAAGGCCGGGCAGGCTTGGATCGGCCACTTGCAATTTCAGCACGTCCACCTCGCGCGTCTCGTGCCGGGTGACATAACCCAGGTTCTTACGGATGGCCGATTGCAAGTGTTCCCGCGGTCCTGTCGGCACAGTGACCAGAAAATCAAACCGGGTCTTCGGGGTGTTTGCCGGCAGGATGACTCTCCCCGGTTTGCAATCGCACGCCTCGGCAATCAAATCCCGCAATGCCACGCCGTAACCGACCGCCCGCAGGAGCGAGTCTCCCTCTTCCATATTCCGGATGGGGTCGCCGATGGATCCTTTGGCGCGCGTCGTCCGCACTGCCACGATGCCGGCCGGCACCTTCCGCAGATTGTCGAAATCCGGCTTGAAATACGCGTCCTTGACCGCCGGGTTTAATTGCAGTTTCACGACCACCGCCGCCGCCACCGCCATCACGATTGCGCCGCCGACGGTCACCGTTATTTTTGTCATTGTCCATTTCATAGGTTTCAATTGTTGGAATTGCTTTCAACCAACAATGCGTAAACCGGGGGGAAAATGGATCATCCAAAAATGGAATTCGCCCAAAAGCTCACGCCCCCATCCACGGCTGACGCTGGCAAATGGTTTGCCCGGTCAATGGAATGCCCTGCCCTGCTCTACTCTCAACGATCAACGCTCCAGCCGGCGACGACTCGTCGGCAGGCGCGTTCCCGAACAATTGAGAAAGAATTGGCAATAGACGGATTGCCGGTGCAAACTCCGTCCCTTACATCCGTCCCATCGCCAGCAGAATGCCGTGCAACAGCGCATGCGGGTTGGGCGGGCAGCCGGGAATGTAAACGTCCACAGGAACTACCGAGTCCACACCACCACGCGTCGCGTAATTGACGCCAAAAATCCCGCCGCTGCAACCGCACGCGCCCACGGCCACGACCAGTCGCGGCGCCGGCATCGCGTCGTAGGTTTTGCGCAAGGCGAGTTCCATGTTGCGAGTAACCGGACCGGTCACGAGCAGCATGTCGGCGTGACGCGGCGAGGCGACGAAATGAATTCCGAATCGTTCGATGTCATAAACCGGGCTGTTCAAATTCACGATTTCAATCTCGCAGCCGTTGCAGGAACCGGCGTCTACTTCGCGGATGTGCAGTGAATGTCCGAACATTTTGTCCGCGCGTTCTTTGATTTGCCGGCCCAGAACTTCAAGCGGTTCATTTCGTTGATTGGTAGGGACGACCCGTAGGTCGTCCTGGCCGCGCGGCAATGCGGCCCCACCGGATTTCGCGGGCGGCGAAACCATTTTTTCGTGGCTGCCATCCGGCTTGAGTTGGTAGGTGGCGCTGACGGCCAGTTCTTCAGGGTTGCGGGCGGCGCATTCGCAAACGTTGGTCATGCGGATCGCCTTGTCCGCCTCGGCGCAAAGCCCGCAGAAAATGCAACTGGCCAGATCAAGCCTCGCGACCCGCCGTCCGTTCGCGTCCTGATGCGAAATAGCGCCGGTCGGGCAAATCACCGTCGCGGGGCGGGCATCCGTCCAATTCGCCCAGTCAATTTCCGGTTTGCCGCGCGCGCGCGCCGAAATTTCCGGCGGTGTCGCCGGATAACTCGTCGTGACGACGCCCGTGCTCAGACTCTTTCCAAGAATTCCAAACATAAATCACCGATCCGTTCCAGAATACGACAGGTTGAAACTTTTGTTCACAACCGGAAAATCCGGGACAATGTTGCCGAGAATCGCCTCGCTCAACGCCGGCCAATTTTGTAGCGACGGGTCCTTGACCTTGCAGCGCGCCAGCCGGTTTCCGGGCGCGGTGCGAATCCAATGAAAAATTTCGCCGCGCCAGCCTTCGACGTAACCCAGCGCGGTCGCGCCAGCGGGCAATTCGCCGATTTCAATCCGCACGGCACCGCCGGGCAGGTTTGTCACGAGTTGTTCGAGGAGCGAAAACGACTCGCGCACCTCGTCAATGCGCACCTGCATCCGGTGCTCCACGTCGCCCGTTTGATAAACTGGCACGGTGACTTTCAATTGATCGTAGGCGGCGTGCGGAAAATCGCGGCGCAAGTCGTGGTCAAAACCGGAGGCGCGGCCCGCGATGCCGACGACGCCGAGGTCGCGCGCCACTCCGGGCTTGAGAATGCCGGTTTTTTCCAGACGGTTGAGCGTCGAGGACGATCTTTCAATCAACCCCACAACGTCATCAAATTCCGGCCGCAGGCCGACGATCATTTGCGAAAGCGCCTTGAGTTGGTCCACGTCAAAATCAAACCGCACGCCACAAGGACATGCCATGCCGCGCAAAAGGCGGTTGCCGGTGAGCAATTCATTGACGCGCAACACACGCTCCTTGAGCCGCAGGCAGTGCATGTTGACGGTGGCAAATGCCACGTCCGTGCAAATTGCGCCGATGTCGCCGATGTGGTTGTGGAGCCGCTCAAGTTCGAGACAAATCGAGCGCAAAAATCTGGCGCGCGGCGGCGCTTCCACGTTTGCGGCCCGTTCAATGGCGTGGCAAAAGGCGGTCGCGTGGGCGAAACTCGAATCGCCGGAAATGCTTTCGGCCAGCCGGACGCAATGTTGCACCGGGAGATTCTCGAACAATTTCTCCGTGCCCTTGTGGGTGTAAAACATCCGCAATTGCAGATACAAAACCGGCTCGCCCGCGACGCTGAACAGAAAATGCCCCGGCTCGATGATGCCTGCGTGAACCGGGCCGACGGGCACTTGGAAAACGCCCTCGCCCTCCACGGGAATGAACTTGTGGCGCTCGCCTTCAAACGGCGGCAATTGCGTTCGCAAATCGAAATCTTTCCGCAGCGGATGCACCTCCGGCCAGTCGTCGTGCAGCGCGCAGCGGCGCGGATTCGGATGGCCGATCAATTTCAGGCCGAATAAATCCCGCACTTCGCGTTCCTGCCAGTTGACAGCGGGAATGGCGTTCACGAGCGAGGCAAACTCCGGTTTATCCGGCGGCACCGGCACGCGCAGGATGATGAAGCCGTGGGCGGCATCGAGCGCGAAAACGTAATAGAGATGAAATGCGCCCGGCTGGAGTTCAGGCTTTAGCCTGTCCCCCGAACAAGCTGAAGCTTGACAAGCTGAAGCTTGAACTCCAACCTGCCGCGCGTCGTCGGCAAACAGACTCACGAGCCGAGCTTCCATGTTCCGGCAAAGATTGGCGGTGAACCCGGCGACCAGATCCATTTTCGCGTGGACGTATATTTCGTTCGCCCGCGGCGCCTGGACGGCTTCGAGCCGGTCGCCAAATCGCTCTTGCAGGCTGGTGAGTATCGGCAGCAATTCGGGTGAAACATTCATGTCACGCCTCCAAGAATTTGAACGGTTTGTTGCACGAGTTGATAAATCGGCGCCGGCAGCCAGAAGCTGAACAGGATGATCGCCGCGGCCACCAGGACCATCGCGCCGATCTTCCACGGGCGTCCGGCGACCGGCTGGATACGGTCCGGATGCGGTTCGCCGAGATTCATTTTTACCATGTGAACGAGGAACCCGGCGAAAATGGTCACCAAGCCGGCGATGAACAGGAACGCCGACCAATTCTGCCCGGCGGCCAGCGCGGCGCTCAAGGTCAGGAATTCGCTTTGGAAAATGCTGAAGGGCGGCGTGCCGGTGACGGCGAGCGTCGCCATCAAAAGAAATCCGCCCGTCCACGGCAGCACGCGCAGGACGCCGCGCACGCCCCGGAAATACGGCGTGGCAAAATGCTGCTGCACGTTGCCCGCGCAAAAGAACATCAGCGGCTTGGTGACGCCGTGAAACAGCATGTGCAACGCCGCGCCGAGCGCGCCGAGCTTGCCGCCGAAGCCGAGCGCCGCGATCATGATGCCCGCATGGTCAATGCTCGAATAGGCCAGGATGCGGCGGAAATTCCGCTGCGTCAGGATGAACGGCGCGGCGACGAGGATGGACGCGACGCCGAAGCCCGCCAGCAATCTGCCGGGAAATTCCGGGCCGAGGCATTTCACGGCCAGCACGTCGAAGCGCGCGATGGCATAAACGGCACAGTTGACGAGGGCCGTTCCGAGCAAAGCGGCGGTGGGCACGGGCGCCTCGGCGTAGGCGTCCGGCTTCCATGTGTGCATCGGAGCGATGCCGGCCTTCGTGCCGTAACCCAGCAGCACGAGGATGAACGCCAGCCGCATCGCCTTCGGATCAAACTTGTCCGCGATGCCCGCGAGCACGCTCCAATTCATGCCGCGAGGCGCGTCCGCGCCGAGCACGTTCACAGCGGAATAGTAGGTGAAAATGGTTCCGAACAATGCGAGAGAAATCCCGATGCTGCCGATGATGATGTATTTCCAGCCGGCCTCGAACGAGGTCTTTTGGTTGTAAAACGTGACGAGCAGCACGGACGCAAGAGTGGCGCCTTCGATGGCGACCCACATGATGCCGAGATTGTCGGCCAGTGGCACGAGCAGCATGACGGCAACGAACAGCGGCGTGAGCACGTGGTAGCGGCGCAATTGCGCTTCCGTGATTTTGCCGGCGAGCGTGTCGGCTTGGAAATAACCGATGGAATAAATCGAGCAGGCCAGCGCGACGAAGGCAGTGAGTCCGACGACCAGCGCACTCAACGCATCGGCACGCAGAAAACCGCCGAGCGCCGTGACCGTGCCCAGGGCCAGAACGTCCGCCCCGATTTTCAGCGCCAGCGGCACGAGCGCGGCGAAGGCGAGCAGGTTTAATCGTTCCCGCAATTTGCGCGAACGCGTGGCCAGGCAGAGCAGACCGGCAAAGACCGGGATGAGCAGGAGAAAAATCAACGTCATGGTTTTCCTCCAATGATGTCCGCCGCCTGATGGATGCCCTGCAACAGCGGCGCGGGCAGCCACACGCTGAAGACCAGCAACGTGCCGAGCAGCAATGCCATGGCGGGCACGCCGTCGAACCAGGCGGCGCCGATTTGTTTTGCAAATTCAGTCTTCGGCACGCCCGGCAGAATGCGCGAAAGCTGCTGCAGCACGCCACAAAACGACGCGATGAGCGCGAGCAGAATCAGGACGCTCACCATGACCTTGCCGGCGGCGAAACCGCCGCTGATGATGGTGAGTTCGCTGAAAAACAATCCGAATGGCGGCAGGCCGACCGCGGCGGCGGCGGCCAACCCCATCAAAAGGACCGTGACCGGCAGCACTTTGACCACACCCGGACCGATGACGCGATATTGGAGCGAACGAAAAGTCTGGTGAATGTTTCCCGCCGCGAAAAACAAGACCGGTTTGGTCATCGCGTGATAACCCATGTGCAACAGCGCGCCGAAAATGGTGACGGACGTGTTCATGGCGATGCCGGTGCAGATGAGGCCGACATGTTCGAGGCTCGAATAGGCGAGCATCCGCTTGAGGTTGCGCTGCACGAGAATGAACGGCGGCGCCAGGAACATGGAGGCCAGGCCGAAACCGAGCAGCAGGTGCCGGCTGAAATCCGGGCCGAGGCACACGCTGGTGAGAATGTGGAACCGCAGCAGCGCGTAGATGGCGACCTTGAGCGACACGCCGGAGAGCATCGCGCTGGTGGGCGACGGGGCTTCGCTGTGCGCATCGGGCAGCCAGGTGTGCATCGGCGCGAGGCCGGCCTTGGTGCCATAACCGATGAGCGCGAGCAGAAACGCGATCTTCATCATGCGCGGATCAAACTGGCCCGCCACCGTCACCAAATGCGACCAGTTGAAACTGGGCAGCGGCGCGGAATTATTTTTGCACGCGGCGGCATAGACGAACACCGTTCCGAGCAGCGCCAGCGCCAGCCCGAGACTGCCGAGCATGATGTATTTCCATGCGGCTTCGAGCGAGGTCTTGCGATTGTAGAGCGCCACCAGCAGCACGGACGACAGAGCCGTGGCTTCGACGGCGGCCCACATAACGCCGAGGTTGTTGGCGAGCACGACCAAGAACATTCCCGCGCTGAAGAGAGGCGTGAGCACGAAAAATTCGCGCACGCGGGCGGGCGTGACTACTCCGTCCGCCAAATCGCGCTCGAAATATCGTCCGGCATAAAGCGACGTGCCCAGCGAGACCATTGAAATCAACAGCACCATCCACGCGCTCATGGCGTCGGCATAAAAAAATCCGTTCCATTCCGTGACGACACCTCGCGCCAGCACTTCGCGAAAGAGCGCGATCCCCAAACCCAGCGTCACGCCAAACGCCAGAACGCTCAACCACGGCATCCACCGGCGCGGCACGAACAGCAGGTTGGCCAGGCCGGCGGCGACGGGCGCGATGAGGATGAGGGTGAGCAACGGCATTTCATCCCTTCAACTGATTCAGCTTGCTGGTATCCATCGAGGCAAACGTCTCGCGGATCCGGTAAATGAGAATTCCCAGAATCATCACCGCGACCAGCACATCGAAGAAAATCCCGAACTCGACGACGAGCGGCATGCCATAAGTCGTCAGCGCGATGGCGGCGAGCATCACGCCGTTTTCGACCGTGAGCAACCCGATCACCTGGCTGATGGCTTTGCGGCGGTTGATCATCAGAAAAAATCCCGTCAACACGAGCATTATGGCGACGGCGAGCGTGTTGTTGCCGAGACGTTCGAGCGACGTGAACGGCCGCGCTACGAGATAGCCGAGCACGGTAAGCCCGCCGCAGACCATGATCGTCGCGGGCGCGTTGAACAGGGGCTCGATTTCCTGCGAGATTTTAATGCGGCGTAACTGGCGGTTCAGCAGCCACGGGAGAAAAACCACCTTGCCGATAACGGTGAGCACGGCGACGACATAGACTTCGCTGGCATTGTCGAAGAATGCGACGACGCCCGCGATGCCGGCCAAAAAAAACGATTGAATCGCATAAAGCCGGACGCTGGTGAACAACATGGGCTGCACCGCCAGAAGCAATTGCAACACCAGCATCAGCGCGGCCATCAGCGTGATGAGTTGCGGACCGATGTCGGCGGAAGGTGGCGGGTTCATATCATTGAAACAGGAAAGTGGACAACAGCGCCAGCGTGCCGAGCACGAACGCCGCGCCGAGCAAATCGGGCACGCGGAACAGGCGCAGCTTCGCGTTGGTGGTTTCCACGACCACCACGGCGGCGGCTATCAACATCAATTTGCCGGCATAAACCAGCGCGCCGATGCCGAGCGCGGCAGGCGTTGCGGCCGTGGCAATTCCGATGGGGAAAAATATGTTCACGAGCAGCGTCATCAACACGAGTTGCTTGATGGACGCGCCCCATTCCATCAGCGCGAGGTAGCGGCCGGAATATTCGAGCAGCATCGCCTCGTGGATCATCGTCAATTCCAGATGCGTCGCCGGGTTGTCCACGGGAATCCTCCCGGTTTCCGCGAGCAGCACGATGAACAGCGCGGCGAACGCCATGACGTGCGTCGGGTTGAGCACCTTCCACGTCGGGCTTTGCGCGACCTGAACGATGTGACTGATGTCGGTCGAACCAGCGGTGATCGCGACAGTGAAGATGGCCAGCATCATCGCCGGTTCCGCGACGGCGGAAATGGTCATCTCGCGGCTGCTGCCCATGCCGCCAAAGGCGCTGCCCGGATCGAGTCCGCCCAGCGCGAGAAAAAATCTGCCGAGCGCCAGCAGCCCGACTAGCGCGAGCACATCGCCAAACAAACTCAACGGCGCCTGCACGGTCACCATCGGCACAAGCAATCCCGCGACAAGCGCGGTAATGAAGACCACGTAGGGCGCGAATGAAAAGACCCACGAGGCGTGTTCGGATATCACCATGTCCTTGCGAAAAAATTTGATGAGGTCGGAATATGGCTGCCAGATGGGCGCGCCGCGGCGATTTTGCAGCTTCGCCTTCCAATTCCGGATGCAGCCGCTCAACAGCGGCGCGAGCAGCAGCAGCAGCATCGTCTGCAAGAAAATGTTCAGCGGGTCGAAGTTCATAACGCAAAAATCAGCAACAGCAGCAGCGTGATGAAAATGTAAATCAGATAGGCCTGGATGCTGCCGGCCTGCAACGCGCGCAGCCGGCGCGAAACACCCAGCACTAGGCGGTTCAGCGGACGGTAAATGCGCGTCTGGAAAACCTCCTCGACGTGGCTTTCAAAGCGGATGGTCGTGGCGAAATACGGCGAGAAATCATATTCGCGCTGCACCTCGCGGCGCGGACGGAACAGCGCCTTGAAAATCATCCGGATAGGCTTTGAAAAACCCGTCGCGGTGTATTCCATCCGCGGCGTCAGTCCGCGCAGCCCGCAGTCCCATGTCGGTCCGAGGCGGGTTTTCGCGCGCGTGGCGAACAGCAGCCACAACACCAGCGGCGCGGCCAGCAGCGACAAACCCAGCAGCGCGAGGCCGAGCATGGAAATCGTGCCGCCTTGAGCCGCCGCGGTGGAGAGCACCAGGCCGTTCGCCGCGGAAAGTTGTCCGCTGATTTGCTGGCCGGAAAGTTGTTGCGTCACCGGATCAAGCCATTTCAAAAAGACAACCGGGAATAAGCCCAGGAAAACGCACGCCGCGGTGAGAATCCCCTGCCCCAGCAGCATGGTAAACGACGCCTCGTGCGCGTTCGCCGCGTGGTCGCTGCGCGGTTGCGCCAGAAAGGTGATGCCAAACGCCTTCACGAAACACGCCGCCGCCAGCGCGCCGGTGAGCGCGAGCATCGCGCCGCTGATCGGGAACATGATGCGGACCAGACTCGTCGTCGTGCCGAACCCTTGCAGCAGCGATTGGTAAGTGAGCCATTCGCTTACGAATCCATTGAGCGGCGGCAGCGCGGAAATCGCCACCGCGCCGACCAGGAAAAAGAGCGCCGTCCAGCGCATCCGTTTCGCCAGCCCGCCCATTTCCTCCATGTTGCGCGTGTGCGTGGCGTGCAGCACCGCGCCCGCGCCGAGGAACAACAACCCCTTGAACACCGCGTGATTGATGGTGTGATAAAGCCCGGCGATGAGCGCGAGCGAGGCCAGCACCGGATGGCCGCTGTGCAAAAACATCAGCGACGCGCCGAGGCCCATCAAAATGATTCCGATGTTTTCGATGCTGTGATAGGCGAGCAGCCGTTTCAAATCGTGTTCCATCAGCGCATACAAGACGCCGAGCACGGCGGAAATCGTGCCGATGCTCAACACCGTCACGCCCCACCAATCCGGCGGCGTGCCCAGAAAATCAAACAACACGCGCGTCAGTCCGTAAATTCCAGTTTTGATCATCACGCCCGACATCAGCGCGGAGACATTGCTGGGCGCGACCGGATGCGCCGCCGGCAGCCAGATGTGCAGGGGCACGATGCCGGCCTTGACCCCGAAACCGACAAGAAAGAGCAGGAATGCCGCGTCGCGTTTGCCCGGCGACATCGTGTCACCCAGCAGATGGAAGCCGTCAAAGTCGTAACTGCCGGACGCCTGGAACAGCAAAAGAAATCCGAGAATCAAACAACCCGTGCCGATGTGCGACATGACGAAGAAAAGCACGCCGGAGTTTCGCGTTTCCACCTTCTCATGCTCGAAGCTGATGAGGCAATACGCCGTCAGCGCCATGATTTCCCACGCGATGAGAAAAAAGAAGGCGTTGCCCGCGAGGAAAACCAGCGTCGTGGCCAGCAGCAGGAGATTGAAGAATGCGCCGAGCACGCCGACGTTTTTGCGCCCGTAAAACCCGCGCACGTAGCCCAGCGAATAAATTGAAAGCGCAAAGCCCAGCAGCGAAACGATGAGCAGAAAGAACGCGCCCAGCGGATCCAGCCGGATGGTGAACTGGATGTAGGGAATGAACGATGGCAGCAGGTCAGTCTTGGAAACCGCCGCGCCCGGCCCGGCGGACAGAAAGGCCAGCGCAGCCAGCAGGCCGCCCAAGGCGGAGAGCGACGCCATGCCGAAGGAAAAAACGTTCGCCAGCTTCTCGCGCCTCATCAACAGCAGCGAGCCGACGGCGCCGATGGCGTATCCGCAGAGCGAAATGACGAGCAAGGAAAACGGCTGGATATTCATGGCGCACCGGCACCCGCCTGCGCCACATCCGCGACCGACACTTGCGCGGAACAACTTTCAAGCGTTTTACAGGACAAAATTGAAAAAAACATTTTGATCGAGGGAAAACACCCCTCGATTCTGATTGTGCGGCATCGGCGGCAGAATTCAATCTTTTTTGAGCAGCGGCAAACGCAGCCACAGTTCAACCAAGGATGGACACAGATGGACACGGATAACGGGTGGCGAATTGCGGAAATCGTAATCGTAGGCGACGAGGTGACGAGTCGTTTGGGCCAGCACTCCTTACGTCGTGCCCTACACCCAAACAAGGACACTGCCCCGATTCCGCCTTTTGGTTCGTGATAATTTTTTGATGTGGAAGATCTTGGGAATTGCCCGGAGCCGCCGGCAGTCTGGGGGAAAGGGCTGGGAATCCGGGGGAAAACGCGGGGATTTCCGCGGAAAAGGCGGCACAACGGCGGAAGGGGCCGGGATTTCCGGGGAACGCGTTGCACGACGGGGGAACACGCGGCACGGCGGGGGAACGCGCTGGGATTTCCGGGGAACACACGGGGAATTCGCGGGACAATACGGGGATTTCCGCGGAAACGGCTGGGATTTTACGGGAACACGCGGGACGATGAAGTTTGAGGGGAGTTTTGGACCGTGACGAGGCGAAGGCGACGGGGGCGTCGCAGCTACTTTCGCCGACGAGGCGTCGCGGCCACGCAGACACGCCCGAAAACGCCGGAGATGGGGACAATTCTTCCGCGTGAGGGAAGCTGAAATGATGCGTCGTAACTCCGCTTCGATTTGCCACCGACCCCGAATGTGGCTGCCATTTCAAGCCTGTGTGTCCGCAGACACTTCCCAAACACCGATGTGAACGCCGACATGCTGGCAAAAAGCGAAATCAGATGCTCTCCACTTTTTGCATTTTTATGGATTGATTTCGCCGGGCGAAACGGCGGACTTTCCGGACACGACAGCCTGGCGACTCAACGACGACTATTCCTGCGGATAAACCAGAATCCGGTCATGCACCAGCACGATCAGGTCGTTCTTCCTGTCGCCGGTCACGTCGGCCACGAGCGCCTCGCGCGGTTCGGGCAGCGCGTTGGCCGCGCCGCGGAACGTGTGCTGCCTCAAACACCTGCCAGCGGATGGCCGGCACGAGCTTGTGATGGGAATCGAAGCTGACGATGTCGAGGTAATTTTTGGCCGTCTCCAGAAATACCAGGTCCTTGCGCCCGCTGCCGGTCAAATCGCCCGCCACCACGTCGTTCAGATAGCCGTCCTTGATGGGCGTGTCGTAGCCGTCGAGCGTGGTGAAATCCCAGACGTCGCCCGCCAGCGGCATCCACGCGACGGCGTTCTGGCCGAGAAATGCGATGCTCTGGACATTTGTGCCGCCGAGCGCGACCGATTGCAGGCCATTGAAACCGGAAACCGGCAGTTCGATGTTGCGCACCACCCGCCAGACGCCCGTTCGTGTCGCGCTCGCACAACGTCAGTTGCTTGTATTCCGCGTCCAGCAGGAAGATCGAAGGCGCGGCGTTCGTGCCGTTCGGCCACCGTCGTGGCGCCGACGATCCGCGAATCGCTGGCCGCGCCGTTGATCTGGTCTTTCACCCGGAACGTCCATTGCGGCTGGTTGGTGGGGGCGAGCGTCTCGGTTTGCTTTTCCAGCACGACGGCGCGCACGAAATTGTTCTGCGGCAGCAGCAATTCCGGCTTGCCGTCGCCGTCCACGTCCACCGACGCCAGCCACGGCTGCGCCATCGCGCCGCCCGGCGGGTCCACGTCCTCCTCGTCAAAACTGCCGTCGGACTTTTGCAGCAGCACCTTGATTTTTTCGTAGGGAATCAACACCACCAAGTCCGGCAAGCCGTCCTGGTTCACGTCCTGAATGGCCATCGTGGCCGGGTTGGCCTTGAAACTTTCGCTCAACTTTTGCGTCCGCGTTTTGCCGTCGGCCGTGCGCGTCACCAGCTAACGCTGGCCGTCCTTGTCCACAATCATGCACAGCGCCGGCTTCGCGCCGGGCTTCAGCGCGCCGACGGCCATCACCAGCGGCTTGCCGTCAAGCGGCAGCAGCGTGGGAAACGGCAGCCGTCCGTTCTTGTCAAACTGGGTCACGCCGACGGCGCGTTCGCTCTGGCTCAACAGGAAAATTTCCGGGTGGCCGTCGCCGTTCCAATCCGCCACCGCAATCTGGCTGACGCCGGCCAGGGTCGGAAATGTTTCCGGCGGCGCGAGCGAGCCGTCCGGCTGCTGCAAATAGACGGAAATCTGGCCGCTTTCCGGTTCGGCCACGAGCAAATCGGGCCGGCCGTCGCCATTCACGTCCGCCCAGAGCAGGCCGCGCTGCGCCGCGCTGGTCTTGTGCAGCGGCAGGACTTGAAATTGTCCCTGCCGGAAGGCGCCGGACAAAACGTCCGCCGGCTGGCGCGTGAATTCCGAGACTTCCGCGCGGCCGGAATTTTGCGCGATGGTCACGACGAACAAATTGGAATTGCCCTCCAGATTGTCCGCGCAATAGGAGCGGATGGGCTGGGTTTTGAAATAAATTTCCGGGCCAAGCTGGCCGGCGGCGTTTTGCAGCCGGAACCGGAACGGCGTCGGGCTGTCCCAATCCACCAGCAGCAAATCCTTCCGGCCGTCGCCGTTCACGTCCACGATTTGCACGGCCTTGGGCGTGCCGGAATAGGGAATTTTCTGCGGCTCGCCAAAGGTGTGGTCGGCCTGTTGCGGCAGAAAATACAGCGAACCGTTGTCGCCGAGCAAAACGATGTCGGGCCGGCCGTCGCCGTTCAAATCGCCGACGACCAGCGCGTTGCCGTCCAGGCGCCCGTCCTCGATGTGCCAGCGTTTCGGATCGCTCCAGCCGTTGGTGCCCTGGTTGTAAATGACTTCGAGATCCTTGGCGTCGCCATAAAAAACAATGTCCGGCCGGCCGTCGCCGTTCAGGTCGGCCACCGCCAGCGCGGCGATGCGCTCGTCCACGGGAATGGAATCAATGCGGAAGCGCGCGTCGGGCGGCAGTTCGTTGATTTCCAGTTTGCGCGCCGGCTTCGCGCGGCCGGTTGGTCTTGCCGGTCTGGTTGTAAAGCAGGTTGATCTTCGAGCGCAGATTGTTGACGACGATGAGGTCGTTCAGGCCGTCGCCGTTCAAATCCGCCGCGTGCAGCAGGCTGATTCCGTCGTCAATCGGGTAAATCTCCGGGCCGGTGAAACCGAAGCTGTTGGTGACCGTCTGGCTCGCGCGCGGCAACGGCCAAAGCTGAAAACCGTGCCGCCAGGACGGCGCAGCATGAAAATTTAATGCTTCGCATAAAACGTCCGCAAGCTGCCATTGGCCGATACAGCTTGGCGAGTTTATTCGCCGATGAAATGCAGCGCGACGCGGCGCGAATGCGGGTGCGTGCGGTGTTCCCACAAATAAATCCCCTGCCACGTGCCCAGCGCGAGCTGGCCGCCGCGGACCGGAATGCTCAAATTCACCGTCGTCAACGCCGTGCGGATGTGCGCGGGCATGTCGTCATCGCCCTCGGTCGTGTGGATGAACAGCGGGTCGCCGTCGGGCACGAGCCGTTGGAAGAACGCCTCCAGATCGCGGCGCACGTCCGGGTCGGCGTTTTCCTGGATCAGCAGCGAGGCCGAAGTGTGCTGCAAATGCAGCGTCAGCAGGCCGTCGTTGAAATTCATTTTGCGCAATCCATCTTTCCACCTCGCGCGTGAATTCATAGAGGCCGCGCCCGCGGGTGGCGATGACCAGTTCGTGAAACGCTTGGCGAAACATGGCAGGTGTCGGATTATTGGAGATTTTGGATGGATGGATTGGTGGTCAAAGAACTGTGTCTTGTTCAATAATCCATCCATCCAAAAATCCATTTATCCGCGCCTACGGTGCGACCGGCGCGCCGATGTCGGCGAGTTTCTTTTCCAGATCGGGATTGCGCGGCTGGCCAGGCGTCGAGCGCCTTTTGATAATGCCAGCGGGCGAGCTCGGCCAGCGGCGGCTGCTCGCTCGAGATAAATCACGGCGAGATTGTTGTGCGCCGCGCCGTAGTTCGGGATCCAGTTCAATCGCCTTGCGCAACGCCGTTTCCGCCTGCTCGCGCAGCCCCTTCTGGCTCAACGTGACGCCGAGATAATTCTGGATTTCCGGATTTTGCGGGTCCAGCTTCGCCGCGCGGCTCAAGGCGTCCAGCGCCTCGTCGTATTTCTGCCTGGCGGAATTTCAGATTGCCGAGGGTCGCCAGGTTGTAGGCGTCGTTCGGGCTTTGCGCCAGCGCGGCGGTGATGTGCGTTTCGGCGTCGGCCAGCTTGTTTTCCTGCATTTCAATCGTCGCCAGATTGGCCAGCGCCAGCGCGTTGTTCGGGTCGCGCTGCAAAATCTGGCGGTAATCGGCCTCGGCCTTGTCGTATTCCCCGGCGGAAAAATAACTCTGCGCCTCGGCCACCAGCGCCGCCGAGCCGCTCGGCAGTTCGCTGGACGGATTTTTTCCTGCCATTGGCATTGGCGGCCAGGGCCGGCGCGGGCGATTTCAACAAGGCCAGTTCCTCCGGCGTGTAAGGCACGGCCTTCGCCTCGTCCACCGCCAGCCGCGCGCGCAACGTCTTCAACTCGTCGCTGGCCGGCACCGGCGCAGCGGTCGCCGCGGATGGCCGTTGGCGCAACCGGTCTTCCAACGCCGTCTTTTCCAGCGCGCTGACGCCGGCGGCGGACTGCAACGCTTGATTATCCTGCGCCAGCTTGTTGGCCCGGCTGGTTTGTTCGGCCAGTTTTTGATTCGCGTCCGCCAATGCCTGCCGCACCTTCGACAGATCCCCCGGCGCGGCGCCGTTGGTGGTCTTGCCGCTGGCGCGCAACAAATCATTTTCCTTCATCAGCGAGAGGACCTGCGCCTGCGCCTTGGACAGTTCTTGGACGTCCACCGTCGCCGGCTGCGCGCGGAGGGCTTCCTTGAGCTTGGCCTGTAGCAGTTCGTTCTCCGCCTGCAAACCCTGCACCTTTGCGCGCAGCTTGTTCAATTGTATTTCCGCTTCCGAGACGGGCGCGGCGGCAACAGTATTCGTCGCTGGAGGCGTCGCATTGAAAGCCGCGATGACTGTCGCATTCGTTGGCTTTGGAGTTAATGGCGAACTATCCGGCGGGCTGGCCGGAGCCTGCGCGGTCAAGCCTTTGATTTTTTCCGTGAGATAATTCAGCCGGTAGCCGACCATTTCCGGCCCCCAATGCGGAAACGCCTTTTGAAACTTCTGCAATCCCTCCAGCGCCTGTGTGTAATCGGCCAGCGCCATTTGCGGCTGGCCATCGGCCTGAAGCGCGTCGGCCTGCTGGATCTGATTGTAAATGGCGATGTATTGGTCGTCGGGACCTTGCTGGGCGTGCGCCGGCGACAACACAACGGCAAGGGCCAGCCCCACGAGTGCGACAAAACGTTTCATGCCGGAAAAATACCCGAACGCGACCGGGCTTGGCAACGGATATGGCGGGTCACGGGAAAAGGACGACGCGGTAAAACCGTTGCGGGAATCCGGCGGCGGTGCTGTCGGTCGTGGTGATGACGCCGTTCGTCGGAATGATGTTCTTGCCCAGAATGGTCCAGTTGGTGGTGGTCAAGTTGGTCGAGTATTGCACCTGATAGGTCTGGCCCGCCACCGCGCTCCAGGTGAACGTTGCGCCGCCGTTTGTCAGGGCCAGCGTCCTGAACACCGCCGGCATGGGAACGCTCAACCGGAAGATGGTCCCCAAACCGTTGGCGCCGCCGGCTGAAGTGGTGCCGTAAAGATTGTTGTCCGGGCCTTGCACCAACACGCCGGCTGGATGGTAGCCGTTGGCATTGTTGAAGGAAACCAGATTGGTGAAAGCGCCGCCGGTTGTGAGCTGATATACCGAGCCATAATTGCCATACTGCGCGTTGCCAAAAGTTGTTCCGTAAAGATTGCCATCGCCGCCCTCCATCATTCCGGCATAAGGCGTGGCACTTTCAAAATAACCGAATGTGCGCAGCGGCAGGAAGTCCCCGTTGGTGCTGACTTTGAAGAGCGTGCCGTTACCCACCGAGCCTCCTTGAAACGCGCCGCCATAGAGCCAGCCGTCATTGCCTTGAACCAAGCCGGCGTAAATAAAGCCGCCGTCGCCACCGCCGCCGAACCTGTAAATGTTGGTGATTGTTCCATTGGGATTCAGCCGGAAAATCGTGCCAAAGCCCGCAGACGAGGCGGTGAGGCCATTGCCGCCCCAAGTTGTGGTGCCATAAAAATTACCGTCCTTCGCAAGCACCAAACCACCGGATGGATGGGCGCCATTGGTGCCGCCGAAGACAATCGGGATGGTCACTGTTCCATTGCTGGTCAATTCAAACACCGTGCCGTAGCCGTTACCAAGAAGGGTGCCGATATTAAGGTAGAGAGCATTGGTCAGACCGCCAAAATTCGCCGTGCCCCACAAATTACCGACACCGTCCGGCACCAAGGCGGCGGCGGGATTTGCGCCCTGCCAGGGATTGTTCGTGCCCGAGAAGGAGAACAGGTTGGTGAAGGCGCCGTTGGTCGTGACCAGAAAAATCGTGCCCCAGTTGCTCACCCCGCCGGCAGACGTCGTTCCGTAAAACAAACCACCGTTGCCCGGCGTCAACGCGGCGTAAGGGTTCGCCCCGTTGGTGCCGTTGAATGCGAAAAGCGAGGTGAAGCCGCCACCGGGCGTCAACTGGAACACCGTGCCAAGATTGTTTGAGCCGCCGGCGGTGGTCGTCCCGTAGAGATTGCCGTCCGCGCCCACCACCAGACCGCAATAAGGACTGCCGCCGGGACAGGCTCCGCCAAGGCCGGTAAACGAAACCAGATTGGTGAAGACAATCCCGCCGCGCGCCGTCATCGCCAGCAGGCACAACACCGGAAGACATACCGCCGACAGAAAATGTTTGAACAACTTCATTGAGGCCGTTTCTATTTTGCCCATGAGAACGTTATATACAAGAACCGCGCCATCAAGCATGAAATAAGTGTGTGACATTCTGGAAACTTCCCCGAATTGATCTGCAAATCATTCCGCTGACTTTCCGGCGCGGGCATTGACCCGCGGCGGGGGTTTTGTTAATTTTACTGCGTCTGCGTTATGAAGACCGCGCTGAACCAGCATGTGCTTGTGTTGAACCGGTTGTGGCAGGCGGTCAATGTCTGCACCGCCCGGCGCGCCCTCACGCTGCTGTTTCAAGGCCACGCGCAGGTCGTCCTCAACGCCGAGCGACGGCTCGTTCCGCACTTTCAATTTTGAGGAATGGCAGGATCTTTCCGCCGCCGCGCCGCAGGAGGAATCCGTCCGCACCATCGCCTTCCGCATCCGCGTCCCGCGCATCATCCTGCTGCTGATCTACGACCGGCTGCCGAAGAAGGAGGTCAAGTTCACGCGGCACAACATTTTCGAGCGCGACAAGAACACCTGCCAATACTGCGGGCGCGTGTTCGACCGCAAGGATTTGAACCTGGACCACGTCATCCCGCGCGACCGCGGCGGCCCGACGACGTGGGAAAACATCGTCTGCTCCTGCATCGAGTGCAACACCCAGAAGGCCAACCGCACGCCGCAGGAGGCCGAGCTGCACCTCATCCGCAAGCCCAAGCGGCCCAAGTGGCGCCCGTTCGTCCAGATCAACTTCAGCCTGCACCGGCACGACAGTTGGAAACACTTCATTGACCTCGCCTATTGGAACGTTGAACTGGGCGAGGACGTGGAATGATGAGTGGTTGAGAGTTGATGGTTGAGTGGCGAAAACCTTTTACACCCTCAACCCTCAACTTTCAACTCCCAATAACTTTGCAACTTCCAGTTGCCGCCGGTGTTTCAAACGGTATATTGAAACCATGAAGTGCCTTGGGAAAATAGCGGTTGTTTTCGTGGGCGGTCTGGCGTTGAACGCCGGACTGTGCGCGTCCAACCCCACTGCCGTGGCGCTTAATGCGTCGCGGCCAATGTCCCCCGGTCACAATGTGCCGGCGGGCGATCCCACGCCGGCCATCGCGGCCATGGACAACCCGCCGCCGGACACCGCGGCTTCGGACAATCCCTACGCGGCGATTGCAGCCAGGAACATATTCGGCCTGAACCCGCCGGCGCCGCCCGGTCCGGTTGAAAACCCGGAAGATAACCTGCCCAAAATCACGCCGACGGGCATCATGGGTGTCTTTGGCAATTATCAGGTGCTGTTCAAGGTTTCCCCCGCCAAACCGTCGCCGGCGGACAAGGACCAGTTTTACATCTTGAGCCAGGGCCAGCGGCAGGACGACATTGAGGTAATAAAAATAGACAACGAAAAAAACCTGGTGACATTTGACAACAACGGCACCACGCAGGAATTGCCGCTTGCCGAATCGTCCACCTCCGGCGGCGGCGGATCGGCGTCCGCTCCATCCGGCGGCATGCCCGGCATGCCCACCCGTGCGCCCGGCGCTCGCGCCAACCCCGGTTCCGTCCGGTTTCACCGGAGCCGGCACTCCAAGCACCAGTTCTTGGGGACCCGGCACACCGAGTCAATAACAACAATAATAACAACCCGGGTAATGCCGCGAACGGCGGCATGGATTTCGGCGCAAACGTGCAGGGACGCATCTACCAGCCGGAAGCTTCAACCATGACGCCGGAGAATGCGCAGATTCTTCTTGCCGCCCAGCATCTCAAGGCCATCCAGGAAAACAACCCCACCGCTCCGCTTTTCCCGCCGTCGGCCATTGACAAGGAGGCTGGAATCCCCTCAAACGTCACCCCGCCACCCGGACGAACCGGCCAGTAACTGGCAAGCATCACTTCGCCGAAATCTTCGCCGATTCGATCAGCTCCCAGAACTTGGGATTTTCCTGAAGCGCCGCGTCCTCGCCCGTTTTCAGGCCGGAACGGAACAGGAAATCCTTGAGCGTGTGCCGGCTCAAGATGCGATGCACCAGCACGCCCAACTCGTGCCGCTCGAAATAGACGCGGTAATCGCCCACGCGGAAGCGGTGCAGGATGCGCCCGGCCTGCTCCAGCTTGCCAAACTCGTCCAGTTCCGTGCCGAGCACCTGCTGGGGCAGGCCGCGAAAATCGCCGAGGATTTGCAGTTGCAGTTCCTTGGGCATCCGCGCCAGTTCGGCGGCGGCCATCGGCGTGAAGACAATTTGAAAGGCTTGCATCTATTTGCGATTTACGATATACGATTGACGCGCTGGTTGCAATGGCAGGTGGTTTTCGCAAATCGCAAACCGGCAATCGCAAATTCGAGTGGCGTGCTCGTCTATCGGTTAGGACACGGCCCTCTCAAGGCTGAAAGACGGGTTCGATTCCCGTGCGCGCTACCACTTTTGCAGCGTATTATCCGGACAATTCACCAGCGACATCCGCTGGCTGCTGTGCGTTGATTGATCATCGCTTGCCGGGAATGTTCTTTATGGATTTCACCGGAAATATTGTCTTTCATCTCAATGGCTCACGGAGAAGTTATCACGATTGGCCGTAGGAGACGAGGTGACGAGTCTCTGATCCTGATCGTTGGCTGTAGGAGACGAGGTAACGAGTCTTTGATCCTGATTGCCGTTCACGCGCTGCACTTTATAGCAGAGACTCCTTGCCTCGTCTCCCACAATTCTTCAGGTGCGTCGCGGAAGCGATGCCTGCACTCTTTACGTCGTCCCCTGCCGTTTGAGGCACAGACTCGTTACCCCGTCTCCTACGCGGAAGGAAGGAAAATACAAACCCCGTTCCGCGTTCCGGCAGCGGCGGTGAACCTTCTTCCTTCAAGCCCGATGGAAAAAGCGGCGACGGCGATTGAAATAGCATCGCCGCCGATGCTTATTCCTTCAACCGCGAATGATTTTCATTCGACGTTGAATGAAATTCGTTCGGCCTTGAACGAAATTCGTTCGACGACGAAGGAAATCCGTGCGACGGCGATGGAAAATCGTTCGACGTTGAACGAAATTCGTTCGACGGCGAAGGAAATTCGTTCAAAAACTGGGCAAATTGAGGCTTTTTCCCTTTTGCGCATGTGGGGGCCGGGGTCACGAGGCTGGACTCCTTACGTCGTCCCCTACCTGTTTGATCGTAGGGGCCGAGGTCACGAGGCTGGACTCCTCACGTCGTCCCCTACCCGTTTGATCGTAGGGGCCGGGGTCACGAGGGTGGACTCCTTACGTCGTCCCCTGCGCTTTCGGCGAACTTCGGGACGGCAATTGGCGTTCGCCGGCGTCCGGCGAGCGCGCGACATAATAGATTTTCCAGAACAACGGCCAGAAATCCCCGGCCAACGGATGCAGCCTGGGATAGCCGGGCACAACCGCGCCGCCGTAGGGCCACCGTTCGGTTTCCGGGATCAATTCCGCCCGGACCGGGTTGGCCAGAATGTAGAAACACACCCGGGCGAAGGCGTCGCGTTTTCGTTCCTCGTCCCGCAACACGTGGTCGTAGGCTTGCGGTTGAAATCGGCGCGGCAGCAACAACGGCTCCAGATGCGTGCGCAGAAATGACATCCCATTCCGTTGGTCCGTGTCGTGGCGCAGGCCCAGCCATAGCAGATGAACATGGTCGGGCATCAGGCAATAAACCGGACAAAACAACCCCTCCCGCGCCGCGGCGTGCAACAGCAACTCCCGAAACCGCTGATGAAACGTATCCGTCAGCCACCCCGTGCCGCGATCAAAGACCGTCAACGTCCAGTGGACGGCGGCATCGCCGCGATAAAATTCCGGCGCCAGCCGCGGGAGAAGACGCGGATGAGCAGAGGTAACGAGTGTAGGGGACGAGGTAACGAGTCCTGGATTCACGGGCCTGGGACTCCTTACGTCGTCCCCTACCTGTTTGATCGTAGGAGCCGAGGTAACGGGGCCAGGACTCCTTACGTCGTCCCCTACTATTTTCGGTGTAGGGGACGAGGTAACGAGTCCTGGATTCACGAGTCTTGGACTCCTCACGTCGTCCCCTACGGGTTTTGAGCGGGGGCGGGAGCGGGGGCGGGGGCGGGGGTGGCGTGCGCAAAGAACGCGCTCAATTTGTCCGCCACGGTCTTCAAGCCGGGCGTGGATTTGAGATTGGCGTCCACCAGTTTCTTGGCTTCCAGCGCGTATTGCATGATCATCCCGCCCACGGCAATGCGCGTGTCGTTCAAGTCCGAATCCAATTGATCGGCCAGGCTCTGCAGCTCGGTCAGCACGTCGAACAGGTCCACCGCGTTTTGAAAGCCGGCCGCGTCGTAATTAGGGGACACAATGCCCGGATTGTCCTGGATGGTTTGCAGGGCCAGCAGGGCCGCCGGCAGGCGCGCGTCGCCCAGCTTGAAGGTCGCCTGGATTTGCGCGGGCGTCATGCTCACCAGAACGCTCAACTTCTGGCGGATGGTGGCGATGGCGTCCTTGACCGCTTGCACGTCGTCGCTGCTGATGGAGGCGGCGATTCCGGGTTTGCCCGGCGCGACGGTGGCGGGAGGCGAGGCAGGAGACGAGGTGACGAGTCGAGAACTCCTTACGTCGTTCCCTACTTTCCGGGTAGGCGACGAGGTGACGAGTCTGGAACCCTTTGAACTCCTTACGTCGTTCCCTACGGCCTTCCGGGTAGGGGACGAGGTCACGAGTCGAGAACTCCTTACGTCGTTCCCTACGCTCGATCTCCTCGAACTCCTTACGTCGTTCCCTACGGCCTTCCGGGTGGGGGACGAGGTGGCGGGTTTGGACTCCTTACGTCGTCCCCTACTGGGCTTGCGGGTTTGGGGGCGTTGATTTTTTTTCATAGTGAGGATGAGTTGAGGTTGTTTTGGGGAATAAAAAACCCGGCCCTTTGCAGGGCCGGGTTGAAAGAAGAGAACATTAACTTACTTCCGTTGACGGCGGAACAGCATCAAGCTCAAACCGCCCAAGCCCGCCAACGCCAGCGTCGTGGGTTCGGGAACAATCAGAGGGCAGCAAATACAACTGCGTGTTCAGCGAGTTGATCGGAAGCCCTGCGACTGCGCAGGACCGGCAAACACCGTAGACACCAGGGTTAGCCGAATTACGCAGCAATATAACCCGTGGTGGTTATGCCAAAGAAACCGTTTTGTGCACCGAGAACTGCGATGATAGCTGCCGGTTGCCAATTCATTGGATACAACACCCCATGTGGTGCCCAAATTGGCCGACCAACCAACCAGCACGATGCTGTCAGTGGTTCCAGCCGCCCACGGCACCGTTGCCTGCGTATTAGCAGCGATGGGTGCAAGCCTGCCCGCCGTACAGTGCCATTGGTTGCGCTAAGCCCAGTATCGTTCCATGACAGCAACAGACCGAAAGGCTACGCAATCGTCGCTTGAGAACCACCATACGTTGTATAGAGCAACTCGTAATAGTAGCTCAGCGCCAGCTGTCGTGGAGACCCAGTAGCTCCAGAATTCCGCCAGTGCCAGCCCCGCCAAACAGCGGCGAATATGGCTGTGAGTTGGTCTGCCGCAGTTATAAGATGCAGAACGAGTGGACCCAATTTACGTTGCCTTGGGCAAACGCAGCACCCGTCATTGCCAATCGCACAAACAGTTGTTAATGCCAGTTTTTTCATATTATGGTATTTTTGTTGTTGTTTTTGTTGTTCTTCTGTTCTCAAAATTACAATCCGACCGTCCAAGTGAATGGGCTGACTGGATTCAAAAAGAAGCCTTGACCAACGCTGATAGACGGAGGCGCAGCAATCGGACCAATTGACATCGTCCCAGCCCGATGTCGATCGCTGAATCTGAATAGTAGGTCGTATAGCTTGATGTTAACGGATCCCAAATCAAAATCGCACTGAAGTCCGGGAGTCCACCGGCGAAGGTGAGATTCGGCCCACCAGCGCAGTTCGGATTGCCATTGGTAACAGCACCAGCATAAGGAACCGCACAGCCAACCAAATAATTAATTCCACCGTTGCCATCAACACCATTTTGTTGCTTGTGCCAACATTGACGGCAATTGTTCCTGCAAACACATTCGTTATCGGAGAGACTGGGTTCAAGAAGAACCCTTGTCCTACCGGAAGCGTCGGAGCACTAAGTAATAGGACCAATTGACATCATCCCAGCCCGATGACGATCCCTGGAATCCGCATAGTAGGTGGTATAGCTTGAGTTGGTTGAATTCCAAATCAAAATCGAACTGAAATCAGGCAAACTGGGAACGCCGCCGACCACCGGCCAGATTTCATTGGCCCCGTTGCTGACGCCAATCGCAAACGGGATGCTAAGCATATAATTGATACCGCCGTTACCTGGCGTCGACACATTGGCATACCCGACGACGTTTTGGGAATAGACCTGGGCTTGAGTGGAGATGAAACCCGCCGAGAATAGAGCGGCGGCCGATAAGAGCAGTGTTTTAGTTCTCATTTTATGTTGTTTTTCAGTTTTCAGTTTCAAGTATTCAGTGTGTGTGCGCCGAACACTTGTTACGTGTGTGGCAACAATCTGCCAGAAGGCAAGGGGGGCGTCAACACTTTTTTTTGCTTTTTTTAACCACGGATGGACACGGAGGGACACGGATTAAGTGCTTTGAAATCAACACGAAAGGCTGGAGGCTGAAGGCTGAAGGCTGAAAATAGAGGGCGGAGGGGGAGTTTTTTTGAACTTTTTTTGAACAATTTTCAACCACGGATGGGCACGGATGGACACGGACAAGAAACACGTCGAATTGCAATGTTTTAACGCAAGGGCGCAAAGAACGCAAGGGCGCAAAGGGGATGGAATCGCCGCAAAAAGGCGCAAAAAGGGGGGGTGTCTTGTGCTTGATCCGTGTGAATCCCTGTTTATCCGTGGTTCATTTTCCTTTTCTTAACCACGGATGGACACGGATGAACACGGATAAGAAACACGTTGAATTGCAATGTTTTAACACAAGGGCGCAAAGCTGATATGGTAGGGCTGACCTGCTGGTCAGCCATCCCGGCGGCGCAGCAGCACCGCCCTACCAATATCTGTTGGGGAAAAATCGCCGCAAAAGGGCGCAAAAATGGGGGGGGTGTCTTGTGCTTGATCCGTGTGAATCCCTGTTTATCCGTGGTTCATTTTCCGTTTTTTTCAACCACGGATGGACACAGATGGACACGGATTTGGGAATCACAAAACGATCCGCTCCCATTCGAGGCGCGCGTGCTTGAAATTCAGGATCAGACCAACCCGCAACTTCGTAATGCGAAGATAATTCAACATCTGCCC
The DNA here is from genome assembly GCA_963764035.1 of uncultured Verrucomicrobiae bacterium. Lineage (GTDB taxonomy): Bacteria > Verrucomicrobiota > Verrucomicrobiia > Limisphaerales > UBA11358 > UBA11358. The sequence goes on along the minus strand of CAVXQV010000004.1, from coordinate 294,442 downwards.
CCGTTCGTGGTCGGTGATGCAATCAACCACCTTGGCGTCCACCACCACCGAACCAAAGGCGATCAGGTCCGGGATAAATTCACCCACTCCGACACCGCGAAAGAAAACCGGGAATCTTCGCTGCTGATCGAATGCAACGCCGTTGAGTTTGAAGAGGATAGTGAGCGAGTTTTCGTAAATCTTTTCGTTGAGACCGTGTCCGACTTCATTCAACACCTCAAAGGCAAAACCGATGATCTTCTCCGTCTCCGCCTTCAACAGGAGCTTCGACTCGCCACCACGGCGCAAGTCCGGTCTTTCATCCGTGCCCATCTGTGTTCAAGTTGTCAAAACCCTTGCAAATACAGGGTTTCTTGAGCGCGATGGACGGCCACTGTCAGCGGAATCTGTCAGCAACGCGGCGGATGGAATCACAATCCGCCACTATCCGGCAGAACTCCGCTGAAACTCGCCCACTACACCTTAACGTGTCGCGACGGTTCTGGTGCATGATTCCAACCCATGCACATGAAAACCAAATACACCCTGTTCCGGCGCAACGGCGTCTATTATTCCCAAGACGCGGCCACCGGCCAGCAAAAAAGTCTGCGCACCCGCGACGAAACCGAGGCGCACAGCCTCCTTAACGCCAGGAACGAGGCGCAACGCCAGCCCGTGCTGAACTTGCACCTTGCCCGCGCCTACCTGACCGCCAGCGACCCCGCCTTTGTCGAACGCACCTGGCAGACCGTCATGGAGCAGTTGCAGGCCCGCGGCAAGGACAGCAGCCGCGAGCGTTACGCCAGCGTGTTCAAGTCGCCGGCCTTTGACGGTCTGCGGCACAAGAAACTGCTGGAAACCACCGCCGATGATTTCTTTGCCGTGTTCAAAGACGGCAAGGTGTCCATCGTCTGTTTCCTGAAACGGCTTCACAACTTCGCCTTGAGCTTGGGCTGGATTGCCATTCCCATCGTTGCGCCCTATCTCTGGCCCAAATACGAACCCAAAGACCGGCGCGGCATCACGCGGGACGAACACGAAAGCGTCTTGGCCAAGGAGAAGAAAGCCGAGTGGAAACTGTTTCTGGAATTGCTTTGGGAAACCGGCGCGGCGCAGAGCGACGCGGCGAGCTTCACGGCGGAGGACATTGACTGGCAGACCCGGACGATCTCCTATTTCCGGCAGAAGACCGGCTCGCTGGCGCAGTTCACCATCAGCACGGCGCTGGAAAAGGTGTTGCAGCAGTTGCCGACCACCGGCGTTTTGTTCCCGAACCTGTCCACATGTTCAGCGCCAAGCGACCGCGCCAGCCGGTTTCGCCGTCGCTGTCACAAGGCGGGCGTGTCTGGCGTGACGCTGCATTGCTACCGCTACGCATGGGCGGAACGTGCAAAAGTAGTCGGGATGCCGGAACGCTTCGCGCAGGCCGCGCTGGGGCACAACAGCAAGGCGATCCACCGCGCCTATGCCAAGAAAGCCGTCATCATCGCGCCGACCCTTGAGGATTACGAGAGGAAGGCGGCCAGCTTGACGCCAGCGGTTGCGGCTTGAAAACAAAACGGCGGTTGAGTCTCTGCCGGCTCAACCGCTCTTTTCTGTTTTGGGGACTTGCGCCGTCCCCAAACCCCGCGCCAGAGGCGTGGCCTCTGGACTCTCTCACCCGCTCGCGCTGGCCGGATCGCTGACGCGCGCCTTTCCGCCCGGCGGAAAGGATAATGGTTGGACTGGTGGCCGCACCGCCAGATGCCGCTGGCGGGCGTTCTTCTTCTGCCAGTGCTGGTAAATGGCGGCGGACATGCGCACCAGCCAGTTGCGGTCTTTGCCATGTTCCAGCAAATCCGCCGTGGCGAAGAACTTGATGCCGTTGGCGGGCGGATTGCCCAGCGGCTTGATGCAGCCTGGCCGCCACCAGCGCCGGGATGTCATGCGACCTGGCAGTTCAGCACCCACGCCGCCTGCTCCGCCGTCAGGCGGGCCGGCAACTGGCCCAGCAGCATCAAAAACCTGTGTTGTTCGTCTTTCATCAAAACTGCGCCTGCATTCGTCCAGTGTTCTGGGTTAATTCACCGTCACATCTGGGCATAGGAATTCTACAAGGAGCCTTTGCCGGCGGGCGGCGGGCGGGCGCTCCGCGCCCGCCCACCGCTCCACCGTCAAAGGAATCCATTTTACTTTGACACGCGCCACAATTGCTTTGGCGTTTTATCGCCCGAACTCCATCGGATTGTCGGCGAAGTGTTTTGTAGCAACCGCAGGGAACATGCCCCCGTAAACCAGCCGCATCACTTCACCATGCCCGAACCGAGCGAGGCTGTCTCATCGCAAAGGCTACTCACCGCGGGAACCAACCTGGTTAAACCCCGCCGCTTTCGCCACCAGCCCGTTTTTTCATGTGTCCCGGCCGCAGCGTCTGTCTCCACTCGCATCAATACCCGCTATCAACCGGATAACCGATGCAGACAGCGTCACCGTGTTCGCAAAGCTGTATTTGTTCAGCTCGTACGCATTTGCCCCAAGGCATTTGCAGACGTATTCCGCTCCGGCCAGTGAGCGGTCATATTGTCGAACATCTACCCGCGCCCCACCGGTCTGATGCTTCCACAGCCATTCAGCCTGGTGTTGCAGCGTGTGATAGTTGCGCGTAGCAGTTCCCCCCACCAGACAGTGGAAGTGGAAACGCCCATTTCTCTCGCCTTCTTCACCACGCAGTGCAATGAGAAGGCGATTATAGGGCACGCCACAGACTTTGGCCAATTCTTGCAACCAGCGAAATGCTAGTCCGTAACAGATATTTGCATGAGGGACGGTGCCCTTGAATGTCGGAGTTGCAAAAAAATCCCACTGGATTCGCGCCAGTGTGATGCCAAAGTCCGTGGCGATCTCGGATTTGCGGATCGGATCGCGCCAGTCTCTGTCTATCCGAGGATTTTTGGCCATAACGATTTACTTTTTCGGCTCGCTGATGATGCTGCCCAGCAGCGTGGCTTTGCCGCCATTGTCACCGTGCCGGATTTTCGACACGCCCACCTGGATCGTGGTGCCGACCGACTTGCCCCACACCCGGGGACGCTCCTCGTCCTTGGTCCGGTAATAGAGCATTTCCTCCATGCGGTGTTCCGCCGGGTTGCTCATGTCCATGCAAAGCAAATCGTATGCTTCGCCTCCGGGTTTGCCGTTCTTCGCCGGCCACGTGTTGTGGACCTCCTTGAACACTGTCAGTGTCATTATCATTTTCTTATTCTCCTATTGCTGCCGGATTGATTGATTCCACGCGACCGGCAGAGCGCCGTGTGGAAATGAACGCGGCGAAGCCCGTTGATCCGCCTTGCGACGGTCAACGAATTGTTCTCAATGAAGAATTTCGTTCACGCGCCGACTCTAGCGCATGCGGAAAAAACCAACTAACGAGTCGCTAACAGGGGGGTCTAGTCAGTTGGCCGGGCGGAACGGGAAGACAACGGCCTTAATTTCAAACCAATGCCACTGGGCATCGGCGCGCAGACATCCCGCAAGTAATCGGGACCAACAAGATTGCACATGTCACGCCGCATAAAGGGCAGCATCCATGTGTGCAAATCACCGACCGTTTTTCTGGGCTTTGCCTCCAGCATTTCCTTGATTTCCGGCCACGCCATCAGCAAAAACTCGTATATGTTCGACCGGACGCTTTCATTGACCGGCTGTCCCTCCTCATCCAAGAATTCTTTCAGGCCGATGGCCACACCCTCATTCAACTTTGCCAGTGCGTCTGAACCCCACAGATAGGCCAGCCGGCCAATGGCTTCAATCATGCCGGGTATTTTTTCAATTTGCGCAGCCGTGTTCTCCTTCAGGATTTGTTCCAAACCGCGCCCGACATCTTGAGTTCCGCAGGCTTTCGACATCTTTTCCAGGGCGCTTGATCAAATACCAGTGCCAGGCCCGCCGCGCCGTTCTTGGGCACCAACCCCCAAACCCCTTCGCGCTTGAGCGTGTTTTCTGCCTCTTTCTCCACGAAACGCATCCCGCGAATTCCAACGCCAATCAACGTGCCCATTCGCACCCAGTCGATTTTGACAACCTGTTTTGCGTCCTCAATCGTCTTGCAGGCCGCCAGCGCCTTGCTGTCTCCGGTGAGGGTGATGGTGTCGCTGAATTTGGGAAATGCCTTGAAGAATGTCCGCCTGATTTTCTCGAATATGTTGTAGCAGTAATCCGGCAGGCACTGTTCATGGACCACGGGCTTGGATTCCTTGGTCAAATACCAGATCAATTCTGGATGCACGGATGCCAGGCGCTGCGTGACCGGCAGCCGGCGCAGAAACCCCTCGACGATCTTCCGGTCCTTCTCCTTTTGTTTTGCCACCGCTCTTTCCGCTTCCGCTTCCTCAAATGAAATCCGCTTGGTGGGCCGAATACCGCCAGTCCCGCTCTTGCTCTTGAATTCCGATTGCGACATGAACTTTTCAACACCGTTTCTGAAGTTTCGTTGCAAACCCGATGTCGTGACCAAACCTGTCAGCCTCCTTTCCGCGTCAATCCGGCCTGCGCTGCGCTTGTGTGCCCGTTCCGTCGCGCTAATATTCCTCCCGCCCCCGCGCCAGACTTTCAGCCAACGGAAAAGGCCCGTAAGCTGAAAGACTGACTTGTCCAAAAAAACCCGCGCGACCGAACGGCACAAAGCTTCACTCCGCCCGGCTTGCCGCTCCATTCCGGCAGCCAGGTATCGTCACTCCCAAGCATTTTGCGCCGTTGACGGAGGAACCAGCGGCGCTAGTCAAGCCGGTTTCAATAGCGTGATGGTTTTCGCGCAGTGCGGGCAGGCAATCTTCTGCCCGGCGGCATGGGCCGGAAATTCAACATGGCCGCCGCAGAGGACGCAGGTCATCTTCAAGTTTTCGTCCGCCTCGCGTAGAGTGATGGCCTTTTGGCAATGAGGACAGGGAATCTGCTGTCCGGCATTTTTGGCGGCGAATTTGACGTGCCCGCCGCAGGCGGGACAAAACATCTTCATCAGCCCGGCATTTGCATCGCGCTGGCCGGCAAGCTGACGGGCTTCGGCCAATCGCGCCTTCCGGCCCCCGGCGGAAAACCAAAATGTAGCGGCGGCGGCATAACTGCCCAGCGCAAGGAGGAAGGGAATTGATGCAAAAACATAGCCAATCATCCCGCGATGAATCCGTAGCGGGTCGGTGAAAATGCCGATGCCGGTGGCTTGCGGATGAATGTGCATTGCCAGCAGCCCAATCCAAAACAGGACGTAATTGGTGCCCAGCCACGCCAGCCAGCCAAGCTGAAGACCAACACTCCTGCCGAAAAGGCAAATTAGCGCCACGACCAGTTCAAATGCTCCAACAAGCAATACCGCATAGCGGAGCGGGATGCCCAGCACCGGATCCGGCAACGCCAACACCTGCATATTGCCGGCGGCGATGAAAAAACGCGTCAGTGCCGCCACCAGCAAAATGCCGCCGGCACAAAGAAGGAACGGCTTGATCCATTTCATAATTATTCCTCAAAGATGAAGTGGTTGATCGCCTGCAGGCGCTCCAGTTTGCCGGCAGTTCCCACAAACCGATGGGTTTCCGTGGGGGAGATGAGGTATTCCACCGCCACACCGGATTGCAAGGCCTCCTGTTGGTATTTCGTCAGCCGGTCCTCTCCATGTTCCTCGCCGCCGGCGCTGATCAAGATGCGGGGCCGGTTCTGAAGAAAAGGCGATTTGGAGAAATCCGGCAACGCGCCTGCATCGAGTAGGATGGCCCCCTTCCACAGTCCCGGCGTCTTTTCCAGGCACGGACTCATGTAATGAGTCTCCGCGCTCGCGCCAATCAAATAAACTCTCTGGGTGTCTATCCACGGATCCTTCTTCAAAACCTCGTAAACGGCGCGGACATTTTGCTCCCAATTCTCAATCTCGGCATTCCAATAAGGGCGGTTCACGAACACCACCACCGCGCCGCCGGCCGCCATGCCCTCCTGCAAATACCGCCCATGAATCGGGTCAGGAACATAAGTGTCCCCCAGCACCAGCGGATACTTTTTGTTTTTGTCAAAGTTGGGTGGCGTGAGGACGGTGCAAGTGACGCTGCGTCCGTCGGACAGCCTGAAGACGCGGGTGGAGGATTTGATTTCCCTGGCGAACACGGACGGCCTTTGCGCATAGGGAAGAATCGGACTCGTCTTTTTCGTGCCGGGGTCGTATTCCCAAAGACCGGGCGCCGGGTCATGACCGACCACGCCCCAGCAGAACAATTTTTCCCCGCCCGGTTCCGCCGTGAACCATTGGAGGTCTTCAAACTCGCCCAGCGGCCGGCTTTGTCCGCTGGACAAGTCGGCAAGGAACAATCCCGGCCGGTCAGTTTCACCGCTGGCATAGACGACCGTGTTGGATCCGGCCCATTGTATATGCACATTCGCCAGCGAGCCGTCCGCCAAAACGCGGGTTGGTTTGCCCAGTGAACCGTTGTCCACATTCACGCGCCACAGGGTGTCGCCGCCGTTTTCGGTGTGTTTGAGCAAAAAACTTCCCGTTTCGGGTGAATAGCCAAGGCCGGTCAATTGGTCCATGTTTGGATCCAGCCAGACCAGCGGGCTGTCATGCGAAAATTGCTGGACGTTCAGCCACTTGCTGCTTAAGTAATTCTCCACCTGCCGCCGTTCGCCCGGATCCAACACGCGGTTATAGACCAGCAGTTCCGCAAAGTCTCCATCCGACCCGGCGGCGCTGGCGCCTGATCGCAACCCGATTTCAACCTCATGATCAATCGTGTCCAGGCCAACTCTCGTTTCCCCTTTCAAACTCCCGTTGACATATCCCTGGGCCACATTTCCGTCATAAACCGCGTCCAGTATATGCCAGGCGCTTGGCTCCGCCGGCAGGCTGTTGTCGGCACTCCAGCCGGCGGGCAGTTGCAGGGTATAGGAACGGTCGCAGATCCCAAAGTAGGCGCGTTGCGTGCCGGGCTGGCCCATGTTAATCAACATTTGCTGGCCGGTCCGGCGCATGACAACAAAAACCGTGCGTGGACTGTCCCCCGCCACTCCCAGCGGCTTTGCCGTTTTCAAGCCGCTGGAGTTGGGAACCGCGCTGCTTGAGGCGAAGTGAATGGTTCCTTTCCCGTTCAACGCAAGCCCGTTTCCCGGCGCATTGAATGCGGGCGCGCTGCCATCCATCACCGCGTTATTGCGGGCCGGGCTGCGATCGTCCAGAGTGCTCACGGGCGTCTGATCCGGCTGGTGCAAAGTGGAAGCGTCCAGCCAAAGCACCAGGCCGTTTGTCGCCGGCGCGGCATTGGCGGTTGTTGACGAACCGAATGGATTATTGGCGCCGGTCAAATCCCGCGAAAAATCGAGCCGGCAGATGCAGTCGTCCTGCAACCAGGCAATCTGATGCGGACCAATCGCCGTAACATCCAGCTTTTCACTTAGTGAACCAAATCTTTCGACTGTCCAAGGGCCATCGGCCGGCTTTCTGGCATGACAAAGGGTTCTATCCTCCAACCAGACCAGTTCGGAAGGATTAAGCCAGATGAAATTGGAAGGAACCGCATTCGTTCCCAGGCTGATTTCTTCGCCCGGCAGATTGGTGTCCAACGGACAGACCACCAGGCTGCCGGTCATGGAATAAATAAACCGGCCATCATCCGGCGACCACGGCCAGGCCTGGAGATCATAATCGTCGTGCCACGGCCCCGGGCCGTCTATTTCCGTGGCCACCAGCCGTTGCTTCCCGGTGGCCGTGTCGCGGAGAAACACGCCCACGCCATGCGTGTCCGTGTCGGTGACGTAGGTGAACCGTGAGAAGTCGTGGTTGAATTGGGGCGGGCTTTTCAACACGCTTAGATTTTGCGGCGCGGTGATCGAGCCAAACGCGTCGGTGATTTCCTTCAAGTGCGTCGGGCGCTGAACGTGAATCCACAGCAACCGTCCGCCCACCAAAACCACCGCCGCAATGACAATCCAGACGTTCGCCGGAAAAATCCGCAGCCAACGGAATAGCTTGGAATCGTGTTTGTTGGTTTTATTCATTTGCCCTCCAATCCTAATTTTTCACTGCCGCAGCGCGTTGAGCAGACGAAAGCAAATCCCTCTCCGCTCCTCACAGGAGGGGAGAGGGCCAGGGTGAGGTGAGGTTGTGTCCGTTCCCCAATTTTCTTCCCCTTCTTTGTGCCTCTTGTGCCTCTTTGCGGCCAATCCCGTTTCGGCCCCCAGTTCGAGCAAAATCCAAAACACCGACGCCGTGGCCAGCTTGAACAATCCCCCATCAAACCAAAATGCCACCAGAAAGACCAGCGCCCCCGCGCGACAGGCGACACGAAGCGATGCTTCAGGTGACAAGTGACGGGTGACAGGTGACACGAAACCAGGTGACGAGTGAGTGCCGGGTGATATGCAATTATCCCCTCTCCGCGCCTGCAAGGAGGGGAGAGGGTCAGGGTGAGGTGAGATCATTTCCGCTTTCCGCTTTCCGCTTTCCGCTTTTTTCCAAATCCGTTCACCAATACCCAATTGCAAGGCGACATACGCAATGAAGCAAAGCAGCGCTGGTATGCCGATTTGCGTTCCCAACATCAAATAATCATTCGTGGTGATGGCCGAAGCACCGCCTTCCGGCGGCGAGTAATTCTGCGCGTAGGTTGGAACCGTCTTGTTCCAACCAACGCCGAACGGATGTTCCCGCATCATTTCAAAGCCAGCCTTCCATGCCGCCACCCGGTGTTGCGCTGATGCCCGGCCCAAATCCAGCCGTTTCACCAACCATGGCGAATCTTCCGGCGTGTTGTTCCAAAAATAGCATACCGCCACCAATGCAACGAAAACCGGAGGCAGAACCCACCGCCATTTGAATTTGCCATAAGCTTTTGCCAAATAGAGCAAACCAATAGCCGTTCCTACCCAGGCCCCCCGGCTGTAGCTCTTAACCAAACCGCAGACACATACAACTGCCGCAAAAGAAAACATAATAACGCCAAAAGTGTTTATCCATTCCCTATGCTCCGTCTTGCTTCTTCGAGTCACAACAATTTGGCTGGCGGCCAAAACAACGCCTGCTCCCATCAGTAACCCAAAAGTATTTGGATTGTCCCAGATACCACTCCAGCGAGAAATGCCACGATACTGAAACAATATCATTTCTGGCTTCCACAGGGTGACGCCCGTTAGCAACGATAGTAGAGGCACCGTTATCATTTCTATCGGCCCAGCCCCGCACAATGGAACGGCAACATAACACCCACGGCCATTTCCGACAGGAGCTTTGCCCGTATAGATTTGAACGTCCATCGCCCACGTCGACACCGCCTTCCCAAACACAATGCCTGTTAAGAATATCAGGAGCCTTGTCGATTGCGATGCCACATCATATGCAAAGGTATAACGCAACATGGCCAACAAGACGAATACACCGAGCCAGACATTGCAATTTCGCAGTGGACAATTAGGCGCGCCACTCAATGCTCGCAATTCCACACTTAACAACATTATGAAATAAAAGACGAGACACAGAACCACCATCCACTGAACTGTTGGATCATAGCAGACCACCGCGAAATAGCGCGCGACGATTCGCAAGCACCCTGGAGAATTTGAATAACAATATACCGAAAATAAAGCTCCGATCATCGCCAGAATCAACAGAATATAAACAAAAATCCGCACGATCGAGAATCGCAAGAATCCTCCGCCAAGCGCATCGGCTTTCAGATACTTTCTTTCGATATACCCCCGCTACAGCACTTAAGTCACCAATTGCACACGTTACCATTCGCGTCGTGATCAGTTTTGTGATAATCGTTCCACCATAGTGTGTCTGGTCCTGAAATTAACACATAGGTGCCGCAATGTGCAGAGGAGCACCCCCCCTCAATTGGAGCCGTAAAGACAGTCATACTGTTTGTAACCATTATATTAGTGCAGGCCCATGGTGTCGGCCATTCATATGCGACACACCCGTGAGTAACAACTCCGTTCGGGTCATAAACAATTTTTGTGCAGTTTGTTATTCCTTGGTGTCCATCGGTGTAGTGGTCACCACTTGGATCGGAATAGCAACCTACGGTTCCAGTCTCGGTAGACCATAACGGACCGAACTCGGTTACATCCCACACGCACTGTATTGTGGCCGCAGACGCTATCAATGCAGCCATTCCGACAAAGACACCGACGGCACGTAACGACGCATGTTTATATTTAGTAGTCATATTATTATCCTTTCTATTTGTGTTTTTGTGATTTCAGCACTGCGATTATCATTGCGACAAAGCTTGCGCAAATAGCGGTCCATAATGCCCATCTTATCGGCATCTCTCGTCCATGGCTTTTGTTTGCAAGTGTAACGGAGCTTTTCGCCTCCGCATACTGAACACGAATCTGCTCTTCCTTTTGCTTGCCAACTTTGATTAGCTCGTTTGGGGAAGGCCAAGACTTGTTGGAAACCGAATACTGAACATAGTCATAAGGAACTCGTGCAGCACCCGCGACATCCACGTTTCCCGAGATGCGATAATCATAAACCAGGACGGACCTCCCCTCAAAAGAAGGACGAATATCAATGTCACCGTTTGTCTCAAAAAGACCATCAAGCTGAATTTCTGATTGTCTTACGATCCTCATTGGTCCCGTGTAGCCCGGTTGAATGTCACTGAATAAAACAAACACACACCGTTGTGGGTAAATCCCAACAGGTGTATTCGTTGCTTCTGTAACCTCATAATACGCGTTAGTGTAACCTGCCGCATATGGACCAGTTAGTGATTCTATTTGCACGACATTGCTCCCATTATATCCTCTGTAGAGTCCTTCATTCATATAAACCAATTCCCTCAAGAACTCTGAAGATCCGGAGATCATTTGAAAATGCACAGGCAAAGTATATGATGCAGCAGCCGAAGCGATGGCGCCAGAAGACCAGATAGGTGGCATAAATGAGTTTGTCAGAGACGGAAGGTAACATTGTGGTGCGAAGGCAAGCCACAATAATTCGTAGAATGAATCCGAGTGTTGGATTACGAATCCGGGCCTAACAAATGCCAGCCATCTCCCATGCGTGGCATTCGCCGTGTATGTATTCTTACCATCAAAAGACCATATGTGAAGAGTGTGTTCATTCTGGTTGGTCGGCGCTACTGGAACTGGTCCCCCTGCAGGACCAGGGGGAACCGCCGCTCGGACAAGTGCTTCTACTGTTTTCATATTCTTTGCGTCAGTCGTATCAGCAGTTTCAATAGTAAAAGCGCAGTCTTTATCACTGGCCATTACAACAAATTCGCACGAACGAGAAATTATCTCACTGCCCAAAAACAGCACATTGGTCATGCTGCCCTTAATTATGTAAGTATTGGCAGATGCGCCACATTCAGAAATAACTTGTATAAACAGACCACATAATACCGCATTCCACACTAAATATCTCCGAATTGTTTGCACCCGAGTTCGGTTTACGCTTGTCATGTTAGTATTTTCTGCTATTTTGACAACGAATGGTTTGCCGACATTCGCCAGAATGCTGCATAGCTGCCTATTAGTAAATAGGCTGAGAGAAATCCGGTGATGTGATCGGCAGTTTGCGCTGGGATATGAAGTGCATCGCTTATATGTCCTAAACAAGGACATGCTCCACGCACGCCTACAATCCACAGACTCAAACGATATAGAAAAAAGCATGTAGCCATCCATGCAGTCATAGCTATATTCAACAGCGATTGGTTTCGTATTAAAGCCGTGCATGCTATGCCTAATTCTGAAATTCCTGCTAAAAGCATAATGTGTCTATACGAAATATAGAGAACTGGATCCTTGATGTCTAAGATGCGCGCTGCGCCAAATGCGGCAACCACTTTAGCCGTGCCAGTAACTGCAAAGATGACACAGCTAGTTAGAATGAAAGCCCGTATCCACAGGAGTCTCGGCCGCCAGCATTGAAGATTCATTCGATTGGATTTCAGTTAGAGGACGTCATCCTGGAGTTGTCGCGCTGGCGGATTCGCTCCACGGGCCTTCGTCGCCGCGAGTGTTGACGCAGCGCATAAAGGGGTCGGACTGGTATGGGTAACGGAATTCCCTCCACTATTGCGCGGTTGCGCGGTTGCGCGCTTCTGCCCTGAACAAGCGGCACCACATATTCCAAGTTGGTTCATGTGCTGCGCCATTCACTCGAACAGAAATCCGCCGCCGTGTCAACCATATTTTCCATTTTTCTAACGTTTATGCAGCGGAAGTTATAACACACACTGGCGCATACGAATAAGCACGGATATTGCCACAAAAAAGCTCGAAAAAGCACAAAATCCTGGCAAAAACTGGGGAATCACGAATTGACCTGGAATGAAAAGGTGCCTCACGCAAAGATCGTAACGAACTCGCGAATATAGCCAGTAAGCAGTCAAACACCCCCCTGCCGCCAGGCGCTGGAAAAACCCGCGCCCCGCCGCGCGAGCGCAAGCTGGCACGGTGAAATGCTGACGCTGCCATTTCCCGCGCCAGTTCGCCCTCACGCTGCCCCGATGTCTGCCGGAGACTGCGGCAAGTCAACACTGCCGGAATAAAGACGCAAGCCCGTCCGCGTTGATTTGCCGCAGACTCCGGGTAGGATTAAAACCACGACCCTGCCGGGAGCACAAGGTCAGGTTGTTTATCTTCGCCTTTCTTACGCCAGCCGTCACCCCACCGTTTGCCGCTCGCTGGTCCGACACCAAGCCGACATTTGGGAGCGACTTCTAAAACCGCGCCAGCGTCTCCCTATTGCCCTTTCGCCGCTGTCACGGTTTTAGCTTTCGCTCGTTTGTTAGATGCACTTTGCGCGCGGCTCGCTGTCTCCCCAAACAGTGAAGCGAGCGGCATACGGCAGGGTGACGGACAGCGGTTTCAAAAAAAAGCTATGAAAACAACAAACCAAATTGAAGCGTCAGCACCAGCGAATGTCCGGCCATCGTCGGTTTCAAAACATCTGGACAACCGCGGCCTGTCCACGGAATCGGTCTTGAACTATTTGCGGACACGGTTGCCGAGGCAATATGAGGTTGCCGAGGTTGTCGGCAAATGGGTTTGGCTGGATGTTTCACCCGCTCGCAAACCCGCTCTGGCCAGTTTGCTTTGGGCTTTGGGCTTCCACTGGAATCAGCGCCGCAGCGTCTGGCAGCATCCGTGCGGCAGTTTCAACCCGTTCGGCATCCATCCCGCCGACCCGCGCGCGAAGTATCGCTCCTATTTTCCCGCCGATGTTTCACCCGCTTAAACGGAATCGCGCCATGAACATTGCACCCTTTTCGGCACTGGCACTGTCAGTGAAAGTGCAAGTGAAAGCAGCCTCCGATTACCCAAAATTCCAGCGGTTTAACCCAAATAGCCTTTGATTTTACCAGCAATTTGCTAATTTCCCTTTAATGGAATCAATGCAACAGACCGTGTCCATCAGTGTTCATCCGTGGTTTAATTTTTGACAACGGGGTGTTCACCTTTTTTTGGAAAGTCAAACCGCCAGACGTCAAATTGCTTTTTCATCCGGGCAATTCGAGAGAACTGCCTTTGGCCAGTTGCGCCAGTTCCCGGTTGGATTGGGGCGTAATCCCAAAATCGTAATCCGGCGGAAACGGTTCCTGCGCCTCGGCCTTGACCAGCGTGAGGGTGAGCCGGCCGTCGCCGGTGTTTTCGTAGGCGAAGATCTGACGGGGCTTGGCGTCAGGAATCCGAATCCGTTTGTGGGCATCCACGGTCAATGTTTTCATCAGTGGTAATTTCCCACAGGGTGGGAAGGTCTGTCAATTTTGAAGTTTGCCGATATTTTAACCACGGATGCACACGGATTTGAAAGAAAGGCTGAAGGCTGAAGGCTGAAAGAAATGCAGGATTTTGGCGTTTAGCGTTTAGCCTTGTCCCGTTTATATTAGGCGGCTTGGTTTTGAACGAGAATTTTAAGCGAGTCCGGGGTGGGAGAGGCGGCCAGTGCTACCGCAGCGGCGGTCTGTTCCAGCGGAAAGCAATGGGAGATCAAACCGCGCACATCGAGGCGGCGGGAGAAGACGAGCCGCGCGACCTCGGCTTGCAGCGTGAAGTCGGACGAGTAGCTGCCGATGAGGTCTTTTTCGTCGAGGCAGATGGAGGCGGGATCGAGGGAAAAAGCGGAAGAACCCACCTCCCCATGAACCTCAAGATCGCCAACTTGATTATCAGCGACTTGCGCATCTTGAGGTTGCAGGGGTTCAAAGCGCGAAATGGGGTTCGGAGAATTCTCACCCCGGCCCGCTAATTTGTTCTCACCCTGACAACCCTCATCCGCCCTGCGGGCACCTTCTCCCGCTCCCGCGGGCGAAGGAACCGCTCCCCCCGTCCGACGGGCGGAGAGGGAGACCGGCGCGGCGCGTTTCGTATGCGCGAATAATAGAACCTGGCCGCCGCCGCGCACCCGTTGGAGCGCGTCCAATACCGCAGCGTCGGACGGGACGGCGATGACGGCGGCGTCGAGGGAGGTAGGGACGCGCTGCCGCGCGGCCTGGCGGAGCAGCAGCTCCGCCCTACCGGGTCGCGGATCGGCAATCCATTTCGCGCCGAATTGTTTCGCCAGTTTCAACCGGGATTCGAGCAGGTCGGTGGCGAGGACGTTGACGCGCGCAAGTTGGAGGATCTTGGTGAACATCAAACCAATCGGGCCTTGCCCGGCCACGAGCACGTTGTCGCCGGGGAGCAGGTTCAGTCGTTTGACGGCCTTGAGCACGGTGTTGACGGGTTCGAGCAGGGCGCCTTCCGCGAAGGAGTTTTTCGACGGGATCTTCACGACGCCGGGCAGGACGAACGGCATCACGCGCACGTATTCGGCGTAGCCGCCGCCCGCCGGCTCGAACCCGGCGGTGATGCCGGTGCGCTTGTAGGTCGCGCATTGGGCGAAGGCACGATGGCGGCAGTAATGGCATTTCAGGCACGGAACGTGATGGTGGAGCGCGACGCGGTCGCCCACTTTGAATCCCAACTTCGAACTCCCAACTCCCAACTTCCAAATTGTGCCGGCGGTTTCGTGGCCGAAGATGCGCGGGGGCGGGACGGTGCCGTGCTGGATTTTCTTGATGTCGGTGGGGCAGACGCCGCAGACGGCGACTTTCACCAGCAATTCGTTGGCGCCGATGCGCGGGACGGGGACGGTTTCGAGGCGGAGGTCGTTGACGCCGCGATAAACGACGGCGCGCATGGTCTTGGGAATGGCGGACACGGGGAATTCTTAACGCAAAGACGTGAAGAGGCCAAGACGCAAAGAAACCATCAACCACGGATGGACACGGATGGACACGGATAAAAACTTGATTTTAACGCACAGGCGCAGCGCGGCAAAGCCACAACCAAAGGCGCCAGGAAAATCCCCGCGCAACTCCGCGTTTTCCGCGTCTCTGCGTTTCTTTTTCAGTGTCTGAATATCCGTGTCCATCCGTGTCCAACCGTGGTAAAAAAATCTTGGAACCAGGGTTCGGGCGGGCAGGAAAATTCCCATGCCTGGCCGCGCCAGGCAAACCGGATTGCCCGGGCGTGGAGGGCGTGGTTTTCAAAAATCAACTTCATTCGTTGCGCTTCCGTCAATCGGTTTTCGACGAGCGCCAGATAACAATCCTCGTCGCCGCCGTAGATTTTGTCGCCGACGATGGGATGGCCGAGGTGCGCGAGGTGGATGCGGATTTGGTGCTTGCGGCCCGTGTGGGGAACGAGACGCAAAAGGGTGAACGCGGATGGAGAATGGAGAATGGAGGATGAAGGCACCTCACCCCGGCCGCAGGATTTGTTTTTTTCCCAACAACCCTCATCCGCCCTTCGGGCACCTTCTCCCGCTCCCGCGAGCGAAGAAACCTCTCCCCCGCCAGCGGCGGAGAGGGGGCATTTCCCGCCGCCGGTTTGCGAAATCACGGTTCCAGAATTTTCTCCACGAACTTCAAGACAGTCGCGCGAAATAAATTTCTCAAACCGGCGTTCGACAAAAAATTCCGTTTGCGCGGGCGCGCCGTCGGCGCGGACGCAATCCTTGATGGCGACACGGCTGCGTTCGTCTTTGCCGAGCGGGGCGTCAATCGTCCCCTGCTCCGCCGCGACGCGGCCGTGGACAATGGCGAGATATTCCTTCGCGACGGCGCGGCTTTCGAGGATTTTGCCCAGCTCGCCGGCGGTTTGGGAGTTTTTGGCAATCAACACCACGCCGCTGGTTTCGCGGTCGAGGCGGTTGACCAAACAAGGTCGAAGGCTGAAGGCTGAAGGCTGAAGCGTAGGCACCGAGGTCACGAGGCGGGACTCCTTACGTCGTCCCCTGCATCCACAGGAACTTAGATACAGCCGGGCGCGGCCGATCAAACTGGACAGCTCGCCGTCCTTGGTCGGATGGCAGACCAGGCCGGCCGGCTTGTTTACCACAAGCAGGCCGGCGTCTTCGTGGATCACGTTGAGCACGGGGGAATCTAACCACGGATGGAGGCGGATGGACACGGATTATTATGCCCGAACTCCGAATTTGGTGGGGACGGTTCTGCTTCGGATTTCGGGTTTAGCGCGTCGCAAAACCAGGCGGCGATGTCCGAAAGCCGGATTGAGATGTCCCAAGCCGAGGGTGCGATGTCGCGAAACGGCGTCGGAATATCGCGAGCTGATTTTGCGATGTCCCAATTCGCCGGTCGGATGTCGCGAGCGGATTGTGCGATGTCTCAAACCGTCGGTGGGATATCGCGAGCGGATTTTGCGATGTCTCACTGCGGTTTTGGGATGTCCCAAAACGCCGGTGGGATGTCGCAAAACGATTTTGGGATGTCGCAAAATGATTTTGCGACATGCCAAAACCGACGGAACTGGCTGAAAACCAGGGTATTAGATCGGAAATGGCTTTCGGGATGCCGGGAATGACTTCGCGGAACCGATTTGAGGCCGTATTCAATCCAAAACCGTCGCAGCAGACTGGGAGCCAGCCATTTGGGACAAAATGGCCAAAAAGGAGGGATTATGCAGTTGACGGAAGTTTCCCTCGCCCCGCCCAAGCGGGGAGAGGGTCAGGGTGAGAATTCTCCGAACCCCATTTCGCGCTTTGAACCCCTGCAACCTCAAGATGCGCAAGTCGCTGATAATCAAGTTGGCGAACTTGAGGCTCATGGGGAGGGAATTTCATTTTTCAATTGAAATCAGCGCCACCTCACCCCAGCCCTCTCCCCCGCTTCGCGGCGGAGAGGGAGGATTTCCGCGTATCATCTTAATTTTACGTCAACGACATAATCCCACAAAAAGGAGGAATTTCGCGCTTGAAACCCCTGAACCGGGAACGGAGCGCCGGGCACAGGCTCGGCCCGTTGGAGTTCGCGGTTTAACGCAAAAGCGCCAGGATGCCAATGGATGTCACCTTTCCGCCTTAAAATACTTTGCGTGTTTGCGTTGAACCTTCTCGCCGGCGGGACAACGGCGCTCCCGGAAGAAACATTGACGAGCGCGGCGAATCCGCCTACGGTCGCGGCTCAAGAATGCTTCCGTTCGTCAGGCTGTGGATTTGGGTTTCCGCGTTTGCCAGCTTCGCGGGCTGGGGGCTGACGGCGGCGGGACAATTGAACCGGCCCGGCTACACGGTCGCGTTCGCGGCGTTCGCGGTTTTCATTTTTTTCCGGCGAAAGGATTTGGGATTCACCGAGTCCACAGTCCACAGTCCACAGTCGAAGATCCGCGACACGCGATGGCCGGCTCGACTGTGGACTAGATACCGCCGGCCCCTGCCCTGCTGCTTCGCCGCGCTGGCGGTCTTGATTTTTCTCGGCGGCGCGATTTATCCGCCGACGCATTGGAACGCGGTGACCTACCACATGCCGCGGGTGCTGCAATGGCTCGCGGCCGGGCGCTGGCATTGGATCCACACGCCGGTGGAGCGGATGAATTATGCCGGCTGCGATTTTGAATGGCTCTCGGCGCCGCTGCTGTTGTTCACGAATTCGGACCGGGGGCTGTTTCTGCTGAATTTCGCCGCGTTCCTGCTGCTGCCGGGATTGATTTTCAGCGTGTTCACGCGACTGGGCGTCCGGGCGCGCGCGGCCTGGCACTGGATGTGGCTGTTTCCGACGGGCTACATTTTTCTGCTGCAGGCCGGCAGCGCGGGAAACGACGCGATCTCGGCGGTTTATGCGCTGGCAGCGGTGGATTTTGCGTTTCGCGCCGGAAAATCGCGGCGACCTCGAGATTTGTGGCTCGCGGTGCTGGCCGCCGCGTTGATGACGGGAACCAAACCAGTAAGCCTGCCGCTGCTGCTGCCGTGGGCGATCGCGATGGTGACCAGCGGCGCGTGGCGGCTGGCGGGAACCGGAAATTTCCTGTCCCGTGTCATCAGCTATCTGCCGCTGGCCGCCGTCGCCGCCGTGATTTCCTTTCTGCCGATTGCGGTGATGAACAAAATCCACAGCGGCAGTTGGCTGGGAACCTCGCTGGAGGTTGCGCACGTGGAAATGGCGAAGCCGCTGACGGGCGTCGCGGGCAACCTGTTTCAACTGGCGCTGCACAATTTCACGCCGCCGCTGTTTCCGATGGCCGGCTGGTGGAACCAGCATTGCGCCGCCATTTTGCCGCAGTCGTGGATCGCGGATTTTCAGCCGGGATTTTCCGTGGTCGGCGAATTGCCGGATGAAGACTGGGCGGGCATCGGTTTTGGCTTAAGCGTGCTGCTGGCGGTTTCGGTCGCGACGGGATTTTTCGTGCGCGCGGCGCGCGCGCCTTCCGTGTTCCGCCTTCAGCCTTCAGCCTTGCTTTTACTCGCGCCTTGGGTGGCGCTGCTGTTTTTCTGCGCCAAATCCGCCATGAACACGCCGGCGCGGCTCATCGCGCCCTATTATCCTCTGCTCCTGCCGCTGCTGCTGGCCGGCGCGGGCCAGTCGCAAATCGTGCGCCGGCGCTGGTGGCGGATGCTGGCCGGCGGCGTGGTTCTTCTGTCGTTTCTGGTCCTGGCACTTTCACCCGATCGCCCCCTTTGGCCGGCCCAACAAACGTTATCCCGGCTCGCCGCGCGGGGTCCCGGCTCTCATTTGATTTCCCGGGCGCTGGACGTTTACACCGTTTATTCGCAACGTTCCGACCCGCTGGCCAGCGTCCGCCCGCTGCTGCCGCCGAACCTCCAGATCGTCGGCTTCGTCAGCGGTCCGGACGACCCGGACATTTCGCTGTGGCGGCCGTTCGGGTCGCGGCGCGTGGAGCATTTTCTTTTGACCGACCCGCCGGAGCGGTTTCGAAGCGAACACGTTGAATACGCGGTCGTGAGCGGAATGAACCTGGGCGCGCATGGATTGACGGTGCAGGACTGGCTGCAAAAATCCGGCGCGGAGCTGGTCGCCACGACCCGCGCGACGCTGAAGGTTTCCGTCGGACCGGAGCCGTGGTTTATCGTCCGGTTCAAGCCGTGAGCCGGCGCGGAGTTTTGCGGCCTACAACTCCATCGTTTCGCCGGCCATCACGTTGCGCACCGCGGCCTGGACGGTTTTGAGAAAGGCATCGAGCAGCGGGTTGGTCCCGCCCTGCCAGAGCGCGCCGAACGGGATCGGCTCAAAGCCATCGAGGGGCAGCACGCGCACCTTCGGGTGCAGCTTCATTTTCGGCACGCCGACCGTCACGCCGATGCCATAACCGTTGGCGACATAGGTCTGCACCAACTCGACCGAACTGACCTCAATCCCGCTGAACCATTCCACGCCCAGCCTGGCCAGCCCCGCCTGAAACGTGCGGCTGATGAATTCATTGCTCGGAATCGTGATGAGGGATTCGCCGATGGGATCGCGCTGCCAGAGTTCCTCCGCGGACTTCAGTTTGCTGCTTTTCGGCACGAGCAGCACCAGCGGCAATTTGAACAGGGGCTGCGACTGAATGCCGGCCGGCGCCTTGGTGCCGATCAGACCGAGGGACACGTCAATTTCCCGCTGCTGGAGCCAGGCGACGATTTCCGGATGATACCCTTCGCGCAGGGTCACTTTTAATTTCGGAAACTTCTGCCGCAGTTCCTGCAACATGGCCGGCAGATATTCGCGCAGCACCGTTTCCGACGCGGCGATGCGCAGGTGCTGGGAGACGCCGCCGCGGATTTTTTCGGCGACGGGATCGAGGTTGTCGAAAAACGGCTTGATGAAAGCGTAAAGCTCCGTGCCGGCCGGGGTGAGCGCAAACGGCCGGCGATGAAACAGCGGCGCGCCGAGAAATTCCTCGAGCTGGGCCATCTGGGAGCTGACCGCCGGCTGCTGGATGCCGTAGGGGATGTTATGCACCGCCGGCATGATGCCGCCGTGCCGGGCCACGTAATAGAACAACTCCAAGTGATGGATGTTCATAATTCTGGTTCCGATTCAGGTCTGCCAGCGCCACTCTCCCGCATCCACCGTCTGGAAGCAAGCCGGGAAAATCAGGCGCATTTGGGTTCGTTTTGTTTTTGCCGGAAGCCGCCTGGGCGGCAACGACTCCGGCTGACGGGGCGACGGAGATTTCCCGGTTTGGGTTCGTTTCGCAATTTTCATCCTCATGCCCTCGCGGAAATTTCCATGGTCATGGGCGCGGGAATGTTTTCACCCAGCCGCCGGCACTGCAATCGCTCAAGCTGGTTCATGGCGCGGAACAACTGCCGTTCCAGCGCGGTTTCGTAGCGCAGAATCTTTTCCAAAATCTCCGCCGAGGGCAGCACGGCCGCCGACTGCCGCGCCTGCTCTTCCTTGTTTTCCCGATCCTCGCACCGGTCTTCTCCACGATAACATTGGCGTAGTTCTTGATCAAGGTGTTCCAGGGCCTGCTCTTTCTGCCGGGTCGCGCAACACCTCAGGTTCCAATCTTTCCGGGATTTGTCGCAAACGTGAACGGAATTTTTCCAAGTCCTTTGACCATGGCCATCTGGCTTGTCCCTGAAAACACCCATTTGAAATCTGGCCGCCTCGGTCAATTCGCCGTCCCGCTCCACCCTCACGCACTTCCCTTAATCGATTCATCAATCTTGCAGCTCCCACAGCTGACTCCGCCAATTGGAACGCCAGTCCGATCGACCAGGAAACTTCCCATGCCATGCAAATCAACGCGGGATGCGATGTATCATGATCTTCCAATTGCCACCAGCCCGTATCCACGCTCAAGGCGATCTCGCCGGATTCCGCCGTGCGGGCGCGGCGCAACCGCCACGTGCTGACACGATTTGCCCGACCAGCATTTCCTCCAACGGCCCGACCGGGCGCGAGGCCCGTGTAAAATTCCTGGCACAGCTTTTTGAATTCATTGGTTGATTCCTTGAGCTTGTGGCCGCGCACCACGACGGTTTGCGCCAGCAAACCATGTTTGAGCGCGTTCAATTTGGAGACGGCCTTGCCGTTCTCGGTTTTGGGGCCGGTGGATTTTTGGGCGTTCCGGCGGTTGGCCTCCAATTTTGCGGGAGTCACGGTCTGTGGTTTTTCTCATGGCAACCTCATTTGTGATCGGCCGCGGACGTGCTGGTTATAGTAAGTGCCGGGTGAGCCGGCATTGATGAGCGCTTCAAAGACCGGATAAAGGGACGCGGGGGTGTGGGATAGGTTTTTCCGTTGTGAAACTCCACATAGAGCGTGCTGCCGTCGTGTCCGGCTGCACGGATGAATGAAGAGTTGAGGGCAACCATTTCAATATAGTAGGCCATAGGCTTGTCTGGGGTTCAAACGCGGCGCCCGGCCAAATCCGTTCAAGACTGGCCCGCGCGCTGTCTGGATGAATTTCGGTTTCATCACTCACAACTTTA
The DNA here is from genome assembly GCA_963764035.1 of uncultured Verrucomicrobiae bacterium. Lineage (GTDB taxonomy): Bacteria > Verrucomicrobiota > Verrucomicrobiia > Limisphaerales > UBA11358 > UBA11358. The sequence goes on along the minus strand of CAVXQV010000004.1, from coordinate 272,769 downwards.
CCAGAACGGTTTTTGACCTTTTTGACGCAGACGGGTGATTTTTATTAAACGCTTGTTGTCAATGAGATACAAAAATTCCGACTCTTTCTTGTTTAACCCTGAATTCATTAAAGGGTCATTAAAGGGTGGTTAAGGGTGGTTTAACGAAAAAACGGCCAAAATTCGCAAAAAACCGTGTCAAGTGTTTTTTGCAAAAAAGTTGCACAAGTCCAGCTATTGAGATTTGGGAGAAAAAGCGTGCTGCCAGATCAATCCACCGGCTTGATGCAATCTTCCGTCACCAGTTTCTTGGCATCGGGATAATTCTTGGCGGACGCCGGGAGCGGTGACGGGTTCGCCCTGCTCAATCTTGGCGGCGACTTCCTGGTTGAGCGCGAGGAGTTGGGCGAGCAAATCTTTCTTGGCGGTGAAGCCGTAGGCGGCGAGGACGGCGGCGTCCAGGGCGGCGTGGGCGTCTTTGAGCGGATTCGCGCCGGGCAATTCGAGGGTGCGATAGAGGGCGCGCAGACCGCCTTTCATTCTGCGGCAATCGCCTCGCGCGCACGCGGCGCACTTGCGCGCGCCGGCCTCGGCTCACGCGCGTCAATCTGCTTCGGACCGTCGCGCGACTCTTGTCGGCCACGGGAACGTGTCGAAGACGGATTCGGGCGTGTAACGGAAATCCGATCTTGAGCTTGCTAGCACTTGGTGACGAACCATAGCCAATGGGCTGCGATTGGAGAACGCCGAAGCTGTAGTCGTCATCGAAAGCGAAGACGCTGAACAGATGTGCTCGGGCGAATCGTCGCGATCGACGAAAACAAAGATCGGGCGCTTGGTGACACGCGAGCAAACGATGTAGCGGCGACTTGCTGACAGCGAGCCAACAATTTCCTTGCCGACCAAAGGAAAGCTGCCACCATGTCGACAGAATGCTTTGTGGTGCGGTCGCATCTTTCCTCGTCATCTTCTTCGCTCCTTCGCGCCTTCGCTGCGCGGTCGGGCAGAACGGGGCTTGCACGCACTCAAACGCGCGCCGGGTAAGCTGCTGAGCTTCGAGCATGTCGCGTCTGTCCGAAATCAATGACGAAGCGTTCGGGGCTTCCGCGCCAGTGACCAATTCCTGCGCCGTTCAGATATGGTGAACATGACTTCCGCAGATTCGCGTCTTCGCTCAGTGATCGCCTTGCGCTTTCTCTGCGCTAAGGACAAATCCTTCGTGCCCCGGATCTGACCCGTTGAAAACATCGCTTGCGGTTCGGTGTTGCACAGCAAGCACCTTTGCTGTCGCCGACGTCGGTTTGATCCGACAGTGCGGAGTTGATTTGCGTCGCACTCGCGGACATCCAGTTCGTATTCCTTGGTTGCCGGGCCGCTGCCGCGCTTGCGGAGTCTTCTTCGCGGCAGCGTACGGTTCAACTTTGAACCAGAGCTTGCGCGTCTTGGGCAGCAGCGCGGCATCCTGCGTTTTGACCCAGTTGGCGATGGAGACGTGGACGTTGGCTTCGCCGGACCAGGGCTGGTTGTCCACGGCTTCGATGATGGTGCCGGTCTTCACGATGTAATCGAGGCCGCCGACGCGGGACTGGTTGTTGCGGATGTTCTGCGTGCCGACGAGTCCGGCGCGGCCGGCTACGGGATCGGCGGGGGTGCAGGCGGGGAGATGGTCGTGGGCTTTGCGAAACCAATAGACGCAGTAGTCGGCCATGCCGGGGACTTCGGGGTAGAGCGCGGCGCAGGGTGTTCACGTAATCGGGGCCGCGTTCGGGCTTGAGGCGTTTGGCGCCGAGGAACGGCGGGTTGCCGATGATGACGTCGGCCTTGGGCCATTGGCGCGGGCAGGCCGTCGGGCGTGAGCAGGGCGTCGGCGGCGATGAAATTCTGGTCGAGGTTGTCGAGGGGCAGGGCGGGCTCGGCGATGTGGAGTTCGTCGATGGCCAGTTTGCGGGCGATCATCATGGTGACTTTGGCGAGTTCGATGGCGAAGGGGAGGATGTCCATGCCGAGAACTTCTGGGCGGTGACGAGGCTGAGCAGCGCTGGCCGGGTTCGGCGCGGCTGGGGAATTCGGTGCAAGGCGCTCGAGGATTCGGACTTCGAGGCGCTTGAGTTCGCGGTAGGCGAGGTAGAGGAAGTTGCCGGAGCCGCAGGCGGGGTCGAGCACGCTGAAGTGGGAGAGGCGTTCGAGGAGGTCGGCGAGTTGTTTGAGGGTTTTGGCGGCTTCGATCTGCTCGGTCCAGGGTTCGACGATGGTGGGGCCGACGATCTTCATGATGTCGGACGGGCGTGGTGAAGTGGGCGCCGAAGGCGTGGCGTTCGCTCGGCGTCCATGGAATGCTGGAAGAGCGTGCCGAAGATTTCGGGCTGCACTTTGGACCAGTTGTCCTTGGCGGCCTTGCGGAGCAGGACGAGTTCGGTGTCGTCGAGCTCCAGCCGGGCCGGTTCGGCGAAGAGGCCGCCGTTGAAATAGCGGATGCCCTTGAAGCGGCCGCCGGAGCGTGCCGGGTTGGTGTTCATGGCCTCGAACAGGCCGCCGATGAGGTCGTAGGAGTCTGCCGGGGTTTTGCATTCGTCGAGGAGTTGGTGACGAAATACTTGGGGAGCAGGTCGATGTCCTCGGCGAAGAGGGCGACGAGGATCTGGAGGATGAAGCGCTGGGCCAGTTCGCGCGGTTCGCCCGCGCTTGAGCAGCGTGCGGAAACATTCGGCCAGGCGGTCGGCGGCTTTGCGGGTGACTTCGACGCGGTCGTTCTCGAAGGTGGGCTTGGGCGAGCCGGGCACGAGGAAGGCGAGCGGCCCCCAGCGCCGGGCAGTTCCGCGAGCGCAAGCGTGTCCATGGGCGTGTCAAGGTCGGTGTCGAAATCGTAGACGCGGAACTCGTCGAAGTTGCAGAGGACGACGTAGCGCGGGCGGTTGGGGACGAGGCGGGTCCAGTAATCGAAGGCCTGGCGGTAGTGGTTCTGGAGATCTTCGCCGCGCTTTTTCATTTCGATCAGGACGACGGGTTTCCAGACGTAGTCGGCGAAGGCGGTGCCGCCGCCGTCTTCATCGGCCTTGCGGATGCGGAATTCGGGTGTGCCGCCGACGTCGAGCGAGCCGGGCTGGCCGAAGGCCTGGAAGAGGCGGTCGAGGAAGATTTGCGCCTGGCCCTTTTCGTCGCCGGTGATGTTCTTGTGACACCATGCGGCGAACTCCGCTAGTTTTGTCCCATCCGGCATGGAGAATGTTTACCGCGAACGGCCGCGACTGTCAGCAGGATTCGGCAGGGGGCATCCCGCGGCATTGAGCCAGCCGATGCTGGCCGAAGTTTTATCAATTCACACCCGCGCGGCGGGCGATGTTATAAATGCCGCGCAACCAATGGTCGCAACAACAATCACAAATCACATGAACCGGATTGGGTTGAAGCAAAGATGCACGACGCGGAGCAAACCTCCGCGCGGTTGCCAGCGGGCGAACGTGCCGGCACTAATGTTCACCACAGGCGGGCCTGATTTCCTCCCGGCGAGCATTGACTTTGCGGCCGCCCGGGATAAAGTGAAGCAACTCAACCAGTCCGGGCGGAAGGGAACTTAATCTTATGAAAACAACCGGCTGCAGTGATCTGGCTCCTGTCCGAGAAACGATCGCGACTCTTCCCAAAACTCGCCGGCCGCGGGTCGTGGGCATTGATGTCGGCGCGGAAACGATAAAGCTGGTCGAACTGCTGCGCGACGGCGACGGCCTGCACATCGAACGCATCGAAATTCTGGAACACGGAAAGAATTCCGGCCCCGTCCTGCGGCAGGCCCTGGCTGATTGGGACTGGCCTGGCGTCACCGGAGTTGCCGTCAGCGGGCGCTTTTCCTCCCAGATCAACCTGCGCCGCATTCCCACCAAACAGGCGCAATTGCGCGGTCATCAGTTTTTGTTCGGCGACGAGCCGGCCACCATCGTCAACATCGGCAGCCACGGCTTCACCGTGCTGGAGGTGCGCGAAAATGGACTGACGGTGTTCCGCGAAAACAGCCGCTGCTCGCAGGGCACGGGGAATTTTCTCCGGCAATTGGTCGGGCGCTTTTCGCTCACCGTCGAGGAAGCCAGCGCGCTGTGCGCCGATGTGCCGAATCCCGCGCCGCTTTCCGGCCGCTGCCCGGTGATTCTCAAGACCGACATGACGCACCTCGCCAACAAGGGCGAGGACCGCGCCCGCATCCTCGCCGGCCTGTTCGACGCCGTCTGCGAAAACGTGATGGTGCTCGTCAAGCCCGGCGTGAGTCCGCCACGCGTGCTGCTCACCGGCGGCGTCAGCCGCTCGCCACGCGTCCGCCGCGTCTTTGGCGAATTGCTGGCCAAGCAAAACATGAGCCTGATTGCCGCCGACGGAGAGAAATCGCTCTGTCTGGAAGCGCTCGGCTGCGCCTTGATTGCGGCGGAACAGGCAGGGGGCGTAAGTCCGTGCGCGCCGGGAACCGTCCCATGCGAAGACGGCGCGCACGGAGTGACGCACCCTACCATCCCTTCGCTGGACGAATTATTGCTCCCGCCGCGTGAACTGAAACTGGAACGCCTGCCGTCGCTGGCCGATGCGCTGGGCCGGGTCCGCCGGATGCCCGCACAGCCGTGGGCCGTGGTCAACGGCGAATATCGCCGGCTGATTGTCGGTTTCGACATCGGTTCAACCGGCTCGAAGCTCGTCGCGATGGACGCCGCCACCAGCGAAACCATCTGGGACAGCTACCGCCAGACGCTCGGCGACCCGGTCGGCGCCGCGCAGGAATTGCTCCGCCGTTTCTCTGAAAGCCCCGCCGCGAAATATCCGGTCGTCGCGTTCGGCGCGACGGGGAGCGGACGCGAAATCACCGGCTCACTGCTGAACTCCTGTTACGGCAAGGACGCCGTGTTCGTCGTCAACGAAATCGTCGCCCACGCCACCGGCGCGCTGCACTACGATTCGCGCGTGGACACGATTTTTGAAATCGGCGGGCAGGACGCGAAATACATCCGGCTGGCGGAAGGGCGCATCATTGATTGCGCCATGAACGAGGCGTGCAGCGCCGGCACCGGCTCGTTCATCGAGGAACAGGGCCGCAAATTCAACGGCATCGGCGACGTGCGCCAGCTCGGCCAGGCGGCGATGGCCGCGCCGTGCGGCGTGTCGCTGGGCCAGCATTGCTCGGTGTTCATGGCCGAGGTGATTGACGAGGCCGTGTCCGCCGGCATCGAGCAACCGGCCATCATCGCCGGCCTTTACGATTCCATCATCAAAAATTACCTGAACCGCGTGAAAGGAAACCGCTCGGTCGGCAAGGTGATATTCTGCCAGGGCATGCCGTTCGCCGCCGACGCGCTGGCGACGGCCGTCGCCCGGCAGACCGGCAGCGAAGTGGTCGTGCCGCCGAATCCCGGCACAGTCGGAGCATTGGGCATCGCGCTGCTCGCGGCGCGCGAATTGGACGCTGCCAGACTCGCGCCGTTGGACCTCTCGCGGTTTCTCAACGCGAAAGTCGAGCAGAAGGACACGTTTGTCTGCGGTTCAAACCGCGGCTGTGGCGGCGCGGGCAATCATTGTCGCATCGAGCGGCTCCGCACGCTCGTCAACCGCCAGCGCTCGAATTTCACCTGGGGCGGCGGCTGTTCGCTGCACGACAAAGGCACGCGGAAGAAAAAATTGCCCGACCTTGCGCCCGACCCATTTCGCGAGCGCGAGGAGCTGGTGCAAAAACTGGTCGCGCCGTTTTTGGAGCGCCAATCTCCGAATTGGCACGGTGCGAATGGAACGCTGAAACGAGCCGATTCGGAGATCGGCGCTCCGGCCAAACCGCAAATCGCCATGAGCGACGAGTTCATGCTCAAGGGATTGTTCCCGTTCTTCGCGGCGTTCTTCCATCACGCCGGTTTCGATCTGGAAACTCTCACCGGCGCGGGACCGGATTTGCTCAAACGCGGCATTCAACTGGCCAACGCGCCGTTCTGCGCGCCGATGCAGCTCTATCACGGCGTGGCGGAGAAACTGGCCGCCAGCGGCGCGGACTGGCTGTTTGTGCCGATGCTCCGCAGCACGCCGCTCGCCGCCAGCCAGCGCCTGTCGGTGGTTTGTCCGATTGCGCAAGGAAGCCCGAATTTGCTGGCCAGCGTCCTGCATCGCGATGGCAGGGACGCGCTGCCGCACGCCCAAGACGACCAGCAGGTTGTCCCTACCGACAGGGAACACACGCCACGTTTCCTCTCACCGGTCATGGACTGCGCGGAAGGCAATTTGGAATCGAAGGAGTTTCAAGCGAGCTGCGAACGGCTGGCGAAGGAATTGAAATTGAGCAACACCCAATGGCGCGACGCCTGGCGTGTGGGTGTCGAGGCGCAAAAGCGATTTGATGCCGGCTGCCGCGAGATTGGCCGGCGCGCGCTGGAATCCTGCCGCGCGCAAAACATCGTGCCGGTGGTGGTGCTGGGCCGGGCCTACACGATTTACAACAAGGTCCTGAATTCAAACGTGCCGACGATTCTCCGCGAGCAGGGCGCGATTGGCATCCCGCTGGATTGCTATCCCCTGGAAGCGGAAACGCCGGTGTTCGCGGACATGTATTGGGGTTACGGCCAGGGCATCCTGCGCGCGGCCCATCAGGTGCGGCGCGCGCCGGGAGTCTATGCGATTTATTGCAGCAATTATTCATGCGGGCCGGACAGTTTCAATCTGCATTTTGCGGCCTACGTGATGGAAGGCAAACCGTTCGCCGTCATTGAAACGGACGGCCACTCCGGCGACGCGGGCACGCGGACGCGCGTCGAGGCGTTTCTGCATTGCGTCGAGGAAGACCGCCGCGGGCCGCGCCGGAAAACGACGCTGAACAATTTTGAAGCCGTCCAATTCAGCGGACTACAGTTGCGCGATCTGCATCGGCGCAATGGCGCGACCGAGCACTTGCTGGTCCCTTACATCGGCACCGCTTCGGAGGCGGTGGCGGGTGTTTTCCGGGGACTCGGTTTGGCGGCGGAAGCCTTGCCGGCGCCGGACGCGGAGTCGCTGCGGCTGGGCCGCCGTTACACTTCCGGCAAGGAATGCCTGCCGATGCCGCTCACGCTCGGCTCGCTGCTGCAACGGCTGGCGCACGCGAAGAACGGCGAGCGCTTCGCCTATCTCATGCCGAGCACCGACGGACCGTGCCGTTTCGGCACCTATAATCTCCTCAACAACATCGTGCTCGAACGGCTCGGCTGGCGCGACCGGGTGCGAATCTGGTCGCCGAAAGATACGGGTTACTTCGACAACATGCCGGCGGGAACGGAGATGCTGCTTTTCGCGGGCATCGTGGCCAGTGATTTTTTGTATCAGGCAAAACTGGACGTGCGCCCGGTGGAACGCCAGCCCGGACAGGCGGACGCGATTTACCAGCGATACCGTGGCGAATTATTGAAGCGGTTGGAGTCGGCGGCGCGCGGGAATCTGTCGCTTGGCCCGGCGCTGTGGCAGGTGGCGGGCGGTAATTTGTTCGGCGTGCGCGGGTTGCTGAAAAATGCCGGCGTGGAGTTTGCCGCGATGCGCGGGCCGGGCGAACTGCCGCTCGTCGAACTGGCGGGTGAGATTTATGTGCGGACCGTGGAGTTCAGCAACGATTTCCTGATTGAAAAGCTGGAGGCGCGCGGTTTGCGCGTTCATCTCGCAACCAAGACTGAATGGATCAATTACTGCGGCTACGTTCAACAGGAAATGCCGGGGCGCAATCGTCTGGCCGACAATTTCAGCGGACTCGTGAAGCGTCGGATTGAAGGCGCCGCGTTCGCCGCCATCGCACCGTATCTCGGCTGGGCGTCCACGCCGTCCACGGCGGAAATCCTGGCCGCGGCCAGTCCGTATGTCAGCGAGGCGCTCGCCGGCGAAGCGGTGCTGACCGTGGGCGCGCCGCTGCACGAATGGCATCACCGGAAGATTGACGCCGCGGTCAACGTCGGCCCACTGGAATGCATGCCGACGAAGATTGCGGAGGCGCAACTGCACCATATCGCCGAGCGCGAGGGCCTGTTGAGCGTAACGTTGTCGTTGAACGGCGATCCTGTCAATGCGGCGGCGCTGGACAATTTCGCCTTCGAGGTCCACGCCCGGTTTCAGCGGCGGAAAAACGGCGAGCGGCGACCCGCCCACGAACCGGCGTCCCTGGCAAGTCAGCATTAAACTTCATTCATTGAGCCAGCCGATGTCCGTTGAAGTTTTTTCAATGAACGCTTCCCCGGCCGGCGCGGTAAGTTGGTTCCGCAATGAAAACCGATTTCGATTCAGCGTCTGGCCTCCCGCTTCAGCCAAAGCAGGCATTCGGCCATCAGGCTGAAGAAGATCAGGTCGGCCACGCCGAACAGCGCGCCGAAGATGACGTGCGGCAAGCCGCCCACGGCCCAGTAATAAAAAACCGTCGCGGCGTAGGCCAGCTTGTAGAGCGTGCCAACGAGAATCAAATCCGCGTTCCGGCGCAGGTCACCGCGCGAAATCAGCGCGTAGGCAATTCCCAGCACAAGGACAAAGGCGCCGAGCAGCCGGAGGTAGCCGCGGAATGCCGGCAGTTGGTCGGCAATGCCCAGGGCGTTGAAGGCTTGCAGCGGGAACAAGGCGAAGGTGAGGCCGAGGAGAATGTCGTAAAGCGCGGCGATGGTGAACAGACCCCGATAATATTTTTCTTTGGCGGGTTTCATGAAATACGTTCATACTAGATCAGCATCAGAAAGCAAATGAAATCTAATCTAAATCTCTTTCTGGCCTGGCTCTGGATTTTGCTGGGCTTCACCTCCGGCATGGTGCTCGGCATGTTCTTTCGCAGCGAAAACTGGCTGGGCGGTTATGGGAGCTTCCAGCGCCGGATGTATCGCCTCGGCCACATCTCCTTCTTCGGCCTCGGCGCGGTGAACCTGCTCTTTTGGCTGACGCTGAAAAACATTCCCTCATTGGCCGGGCCGCTGGCCGCTGTTGCGTCGTGGGCGTTCATCGTCGGCGCGATTGCAATGCCGGTTTGCTGCGTGGTGATGGCGCATTTCCCGAAGGCGCATATGATTTTTGCCGTGCCGGTCATCAGTCTGATTACCGGCGGAATTCTGACTTTTCTGGAGATTGTCAAATTATGAACACGAAAAAACGCATCGGCTTCATCGCCATGAGCGGCGTGCGCGCCCACAACGACGAACTCACCAAGCTCGGCCTCACGCTGCCCGGCTTTGTGGACCGGAACAAAATCATCGCGTCGCTGCCGAGCCTCGGCCTGCTCACGCTCGCCGGGCTGACGCCGGACCGGTTTGAGATCGCCTACCATGAAATCGCCGACCTCAAGCAACTGCCGGAGCTGCCGACGGATTTTGATCTCGTCGCCATCAGCACCTTCACCGCGCAATTTTACGAGGCGTGCAACGTGGCGGATTTTTACCGTGCGTGCGGAATTCCGGTTGTCATGGGCGGCATCACGGTTTCGTCGTTGCGCGAACCGGCCAAGGCGCATTGCACCAGCGTTGTCATCGGCGAAGGCGAATTGCTCTGGCCGGAGATGCTGGCGGATTTCGAGCGCGGCGACCTCAAGCCGTTTTATTCCACCAAACGTGAATTCAATCTCGCCGACGCGCCGATGCCGCGCTTTGATTTGCTGGCGCCCTCCAAATATAACCGCCTGACGGTCCAGACCAGCCGCGGCTGTCCGCATTGTTGCGAGTTCTGCGCCAGTTCGATTCTGCTGACGCCGCGTTACAAGGTGAAGCCGGTGGAAAAGGTCATCGCCGAAATCCGCGAAATCAAGAAGATCTGGCCCAAGCCGTTCATCGAATTCGCCGACGACAACAGCTTCGTCCGCCGCGAACATTACAAGAAATTGCTGCGCGAACTGGCGAAGGAAGAATTGCGCTGGTTCACCGAAGCCGACATCGGCGTGGCGGCGGACGACGAATTGCTCGGTCTCATGCGCGATTCGGGCTGCCAGCAGGTGCTCATCGGACTGGAAAGCCCGCGGCGCGCGAACCTCGACGGCCTCGAACTCAAAAACAACTGGAAGGCCCGCCAGCAGGACCGTTACAAAACGGCCATCGCCAAAATCCAATCCTACGGCATCACCGTGAACGGCTGTTTCATCCTCGGCCTCGACGGCGACACGCCCGAAGTGTTCGACGACGTGCTGGATTTCGTCCGCGATTCCGCGCTCTACGAGGTGCAGGTGACATTTCAGACCGCGTTTCCCGGCACGCCGCTTTATGGGCGATTGAAAAAGGAGGGCCGCATCATCCGCGACAATGCCTGGGAGCTATGCACGCTGTTCGACATCAATTTCCTGCCGAAAAACATGAGTGTGGCCGAATTGCAAGGCGGTTTCCTGAAGGTGGCGAGACAACTTTATTCCGCCGAAGAAACGCACGAACGCCGCGCGAAGTTCAAACGCATGTTGAAAACGTCACCGCATTTCGGCCGGCACGCAACGAGGCAGGAGCAGGCGCTGGCGGCATAAAATCGTTGATTCCGGAGCGATTGGATTCACAACAGCCAAACAACCCGGAGAACGAAATGAACGGAGCAGATTATGAATAGAATCAAAATTGTAACCGCTTCATGCCGATGGACGGCACGAATTCTCGGCGCCCTGTTGGTTATTGTGATCATCGCGCTTGCCGTCGGCGAAGGGGTGCCGAATCCGCTCACCCAGCCAGTGGCCGTCCAAATTGGTTTTCTGGCGCTGGCCATGATCATGATTGGCCTTCTTGCCGGATGGCGGTGGGAATTGGCCGGAGGCATCCTCTCGCTGGCCGGCTGGTGTCTGTTTGTCGGAGCGGTGACAAATTTCCCGCGGGGTCTGAATTTGTTCGTCTGGGCATTGGCAATGCCGGGTCTGCTCCATGTCATCGGCGCGCTTTTGCGACGTCATGGCAAAAGGCAAATCTGAAACAAAGCTCCTCATCCCTGCCCTCTCGCGGCAAATCGCTGGCTGCCGGCGAGCCTTGTCTGGAGCCAAAGCAGCGCTTGCTGAACCGGTAACAGCGTTTTCCGGATCCAATCCAACTGGCGCTAAAATGAATTTAGCGCCAGATGAACTGACAAGAGCGGTCGCTGAAATGATTTCAGCCACGTCTAAAATGATTTTAGACGATGGTTTTGGGGTCAAGAACTGAAAAAAAACCGTGGTTTTTGAGGGGTTCCGGAGCGGGATTGAACGCTGATTTTAATGGAACCAGCTTAAAACCAGCGCTTTAGCCTGAAAACCGCAAAATCCGGGGTTGAAGGGCCGGATTCGCGAACGCCGCATGGCCAGGGTAAGTGTCCACAACTGTCATTTCCCGGAGCGCCGGTCTCTGACCCGGCGGGTGTTGAAATTCGCCTGGAAACGCGCCGGATCGGATGCCGGCGCCCGCAAGGCCGGCCAAATTCGCAAATTGTCAAGCCGCACAATTGAAGGCAATGAACCCGCGCCTTGATTTGTTGTCGAACTTGAACAAACATCGTTCCGATGTCCCGACGCGCCTTTACACTGATTGAACTGCTGGTCGTCATCGCCATCATCGCGATCCTGGCGGCGATGCTGATGCCGGTGTTGTCGCGCGCCAAGCAGCGGGCGCAGGGCACTTCCTGCCTCAACAACGGCAAGCAACTCATGCTCGCCCTGCAGCTTTACGCGGGTGAATACAGCGATTCCTACCCGCCCAATCCCGACGACGGCAACACTGTTCCCGGCCACAACTGGTGCAGCGGCCAGGCTGGCATCGGCGGACCGCAGGAATTTGATCCCGACGTCCTGCTCGATCCCACGCGTTCGCTCCTGATCAAATACCTCGGCAAGGACGCCAAGCTGTTTAAGTGTCCCGCCGACAAGCGCGAGGGTATTTATCAGGGAACCAATCCCTCGCTCCTCGGCCAGGTTGTTCCCGCCGCGCGCACCTTTTCCATGAGCCAGGCCGTCGGCACCATCTGTCCCGGCTACGATCAAGGCGCCGGCCACAGCGGCGTCCCGAATTTGTCCGTCAACGGCCCGTGGCTGGACGGCACGGAACATCAACGCCGCAACTCGCCCTGGCGCACGTTCGGCAAGACGTCAGAAGTCGGCCCGCCCTCGCCGTCCGACCTCTGGGTGTTTGTGGACGAGGACGCCGAAGGATTGAACGACGCCGCGTTTGCGTTTGACATGGTCAACGCGTATTGGCGCGACGCGCCGGGAACCTATCACAACATCGGCTGCGGCTTTGCCTTTGCCGACGGCCACTCCGAAACGCACAGTTGGGACTATCGCTCCCGGAAGCAAGTGGGCGAGATAACCGATCCTAGAGACGTATCGGACTGGCAATGGCTCGCCGCCCACACCTCGGCCAAGGCGAATTGAAGCAGCCGGGCCGCGACGCGGAGCATTGGCTGGATTGATGTTGCCGGAAAGTTTTTCAATTCACACTTCCGCGCCGGATTGTTTAAGGTTGCGCCGTCATGGAAACCGAAACCCCAGGCGCCAGACCGCGCCAGACCGGCAATCTTCGCAGCTTCTGGCTCATGTTCGTCGTCGAATTCCAAAATGCCTTCAGCGACAACGTGCTCCGGTGGCTGGTCACCTTCATGATCGTCGGCATGGGCTTTTCGATGGAAAAACGCGACAGCCTCGTGCCGCTGGTCGGCGTCATCTTCGCCCTGCCGTTCGTTCTGTTTTCCATGGCCGGCGGATTTTTCGCCGACCGCTTCAGCAAACGCAGCGTCGCCATTGCGGTCAAGTGCGCCGAACTCGGCATCATGTCCGTTGTCACCATCGGCCTGTGGCGCGCGAACATCCAGCTGATGCTCACGGGCATTTTCCTGATGAGCACGCACAGCGCCATTTTCGGGCCGACGAAATACGGGATGCTGCCGGAATTGTTGCCGGAAAAGAAACTGTCGTGGGGCAACGGGATTTTCGGCCTCGGCACCTTTTCCGCCGCGATCACCGGAACCATTTTCGCCGGGATGCTTTCGGACTTGCTCGGCAAACGCCAGATTTACTCCGGCGCCATCCTCATCGCGCTGGCGCTGGTCGGCTTGTCCACGTGCCTCGGCGTCCGGCGTTTGCCGGCGGCGGACCCCCATAAAAGATTCCGCGCAAATTTTCTCGGCGACTTCTTTTCGCAACTCAAGACCATCCGCCGCGACCGCGTCCTGTTTCTCGGCGTCGCCGGTAACACGTTTCTCTCCTTCCTGGCGATGCTGCTGCAACTGACGGTGGTGTTTTACGGCAAGGACATTTTTCATTTTGACGACCGGCAGAGCGGCTATTTGCAGGGCGGGCTGCTGGTCGGCGTGGGCGCGGGCAGTCTGGCGGCCGGATTTTTGTCGGGCGGCAAGATTGAATACGGCCTGATTCCGCTGGGCATGGCCGGCCTGACGATTTTTTCCGGGCTGCTCTCCCACGCCGGCTTTGGCGTGATGGCCTTCTCGGCCGGCCTCGTCCTGCTTGGTTTCTTCGGCGGTCTTTACAACGTGCCCCTAAACGCCATCATCCAGCACCGCCCGGATGCCAATAACAAAGGCAAGGTTATCGCCGCCGCCGCGTTGTTGAGCTGGGTCGGGATCTTTCTCGCTTCCGGGGTTTATTACCTGCTGACGGTTCCGCTCCATCTGAAGTCGCCGCAGATTTTTCTCTTCGGCGCGCTGCTGTCACTGGCGGGAACCATTTACTGCGTCAAGCTCATGCCGGATTCCCTGCTGCGCTTTGCGCTCTGGCTGCTGACGCGGACGCTTTACCGGATTCGCGTGGACGGTCGCGACCACATCCCGGAAAAGGGCGGCGCGCTGTTCGTCTGCAACCACGCTTCGTGGATGGACGCGCTGCTGCTCCTCGCCGCGACGGACCGGCAAATCCGGTTCCTGATGTTCAAGGACATTTATGAGAAGCGCTCGATTCACTGGGGCGCGCGCATCCTGGGCGTCATACCCATTTCCTCCGAGCAGCACCCGCGCGAACTCATCCAATCGCTGCAAACCGCCAGCGACGCCATCCGCAACGGCGAGGTCGTGTGCATTTTTGCCGAGGGGCAGATCACGCGCATCGGGCAATTGCTGCCGTTCCGTCGCGGCATGGAACGGATCATGAAAGGCGTGGACGCGCCCATTGTGCCGGTCGCGCTCGACGGCGTGACAGGCAGCATTTCCAGCTACGAACATCACCGCTTCGTCTGGAAATGGCCGCGCAAAATCCCGCACCCGGTCACGGTCAGCTTCGGCACGCCGCTGCCGCCGACCGCCACTCCGTTCGAGACGCGGCAGGCCGTGCAGGAACTGCTCGCGTCCGCCTGGCAGCATCGCCGCGACCGGATGCAGCCGTTGCACCGCCAATACGTGCGAACAGCGCGGAAATTCCCGTTTCGGTTTGCGATGGCCGATGCGCAAAACAAGAAAGTCACCTTCGGCGCGGCTTTGTCAAAAACGGTTTTTCTCGCGCGCCGGCTAAAAAACATCTGGGCCGACCAGGAAATGGTCGGCATCTTCCTGCCGCCGTCCGTGCCGGGCGCGCTGGTGAATTACGCCGCGCTGCTCTGCGGCAAAGTGCCGGTGAACCTGAATTACACGTTGTCCGAAGCCGCGCTCGCCTCGTGCGCGAATCAATGCGAACTCAAAACCGTCATCACCTCGCGGCTGTTTTTGGAAAAGGTGAAACTGGCGCCGCCATGCGAGACGATTTATCTCGAAGACGTGGTTGGAGCGCCGAGCACCGCCTCGGCTCGAAACGAAAATTCGCCGCAACAGGCCGGCACGGTGCCCGGCGCTCCGTCCGTGCTTGAAAAGCTCACGGCTTTTCTGATGGCTGCCTTTGTGCCGGTGCGCTTGCTCGAGCGGGCACTGTCTTCAAATCATAGATCAAAAATCATAAATCATAAATCTTTGGATTCTCTCGCCACCGTGATCTTCTCCAGCGGCAGCACCGGCGAACCGAAGGGCGTGATGCTTTCGCATTACAACATCGGCTCGAACATCGAGCAGATGGACCAGGTGTTTGATTTGAACCACCACGACCGGTTCCTGGGCATCCTGCCGTTCTTCCATTCGTTCGGCTTCACCGGCACACTCTGGCTGCCCGCGACGCTCGGCGTCGGCGTGGTGTTCCATCCGAATCCGCTCGACGCCAAAACCATCGGACCGCTCGTGAAGCATCATGCCGTGACCTACCTGCTGGCGACGCCGACGTTCCTGCAAATCTATCTGCGCGGCTGCGCGCCGGGGGATTTCGGCAGCCTGCGGCTCGTGATGACCGCCGCGGAAAAATTGCCCGACCGGCTCGCCACGGCCTTCGAGGCGCATTTCGGCATCCGGCCGATGGAAGGTTACGGCTGCACGGAATGTTCGCCGACGGTGGCCGTCAACGCGCCGGATTTCCGCGCCGCCGGTTTCCATCAGGTCGGCGTGAAACGCGGGAGCATCGGCCATCCGCTGCCCGGTGTCTGCGTGCGGGTCGTGGACGCGGAAAATCCGTGGGATGGAAATCCGCTGCCACTCGGCCAGGCCGGCCTGCTGCTCGTGCGCGGCCCGAACGTGATGCTGGGCTATCTCGGCAGGCCGGAAAAGACCGCCGAGGTGCTGCGCGTTGTAGCTGCGCTGCCCTCGTCGCCGGAAGCCGCTCGCGCCGGGGCGGCGCGGCCACCCTCCTGCGACGAGGCGTCGCAGCTACGCTGGTATTGCACCGGCGACGTGGCGGCGCTGGACGAGGACGGTTTTCTGCAAATCACTGACCGCCTGAACCGCTTCAGCAAAATCGGCGGCGAAATGGTGCCGCACATCAAGGTGGAGGAAAAACTGCATGAGTTTGCCGGCGCGACCGAGCAAACGTTTGTGGTGGCCGGCGTGGCCGATGAAAGGAAAGGCGAGCGCCTCGTGGTATTGCACAAGCTCGCGGAAAAGGAGCTGCCAGCCTGCCTGGAAAAATTGGCCGCCAGCGATCTGCCGAACCTTTGGAAGCCGAAGGCGGATTCATTTTTCCGCGTGGAGCAGTTTCCACTCCTTGGCACCGGCAAACTGGACCTGCGGAAGGTGAAGGAAATGGCGCAGAAGTTGTCCGACGCGAATTGCGCGAATTGACGCGAACTTGAATTCAATTCGCGTCAAAGATTTATGAACTCGTGGCGGATTTCCTTTCCATCCAAATGCAAAATGGCCACCGTGCGGCCCAGGCCGAACTTCGGCTTGCCCGCCGAGCCGGGATTGAAATAAAGCATCCCGCGGATGGCCTCGCAAAACATCCGGTGCGTGTGGCCGAAGACGACCACATCCGGTCGGGCGCGAGCGATGCGCTCCTTCAAACGGTCGGTCAACGAATGCGGATTGACGATGTGGTGGACGAGGAATTTCCGCCCGGCCAGCTCGATGACTTCGGTTTCCTTGAGCGGCAGGCCCAGGTCGTTGTTGCCATAAACGGCGGTGACTGGAGCAATTGCCTCCAATTCCGAAATGATGGGCAGGTTGCCGACATCGCCGGCGTGCAGGATGTGCCCGACGCCCGCGAACCGCTCCGCGATTTTCGGATCGAGGAAATTGTGCGTGTCCGAAATAACGCCGAGTTTCATGAAGCGTGAAACGTGATACGTGAAACGTGATACGACAGCGGCGCGTCTTTGAAATTCATTTCACGGGTCACGTTTCACGTTTTACGCCTTCGCCTCCTCCGGTGCTTCTTCAGCTTCCGGTTCGTTTTCCGGCCCGCGGGCGCCGGCCGTCTTGTCGGCGGGCGACTCGGCGGGCGCGGCCAGTTTTTCCGCGCCGACGAACAGCGCCGTGAAGAGACCCGTGCTGAAAAGCGTGTTGCGGAAAAATTCCCAGGTGGTCGGGTGAATCTCCGGATGGCCGACGGTCAGCGCCTGAATCCAGCCGGCAATGGTCTTGGCGTAGGCCGGGTCTTGCAGCCAGGCGAGAGTATTGGTAACGAGGTAAAAGATCGCCGCGCCGAGCAGGCCGCCGAGCAGCAATTTGAAGAACGGCGCGCGCCGGCCAAACCATTTGCCCAAGCCAATGAGCACCGCGAAAATCGCGTAGTTCAACAGCAGGTATGAACCAAACGGCGGAACGCGATAATAAAACACGTTCAGCGCCATGTCCGTCACGAGCATGGTCACAAGCGGCAGCCACCACGCCAGCGCGCCGCGGAAATAAACGCCGGCGCAGAAGACGAACGCATAGACCGCGCTGAAATTCGACGGCAGCAGGCCGGGGATCCGCGACACCGCGAACACCACGATGAACAACCCCGGCAGCAGCCTGTTCCATTTTTCTTTCACTTCGGGAGAAGATAATTCACCGCGCGGCGGAGACAACAACACATTTTTCCGCAGGCCGGCAAAGGGCCGCCGGTTCCCGCCGTCCTGTCTCCATTTCCGCCAGTTGTCAATTTTTGGGACAAAACATTTTGCGGATTACGGGAAATGCCCCTTTGCCAAGCATGGCATGTCGAGTGCTGCCTTACACCGGGTATTTTAGCAAGAAACCGGCTAATCCGGTATCCTCTGTTGTTTTAGGTATGATGCTGAATTGCAGAAAAAATGATGGGCGCCAGCCGCGAGCGTTGCGCGCAGCTTTCACCCTCATTGAGCTTTTGATCTCCATGGTGCTCATGGCCTTGGTGATGGCGGGAATCGTTTATGGTTTCGCGCAGGCGAACCGTTTTGCGGAATGGAATTCCATGTCTCTGGCGGCACAGTCGTATGCCTTGCAGGGCTTGGAACAGGTGCGCTCGGCAAAGTGGGATTTGTGGGCCAATCCCGTTATTGATGTCATGTCGGCGCCGACCAATTTTACCCAGACTGACATCATGGATATTCCGGTGTCGGGCGCCCCATATTATGTCACCAATCGCATCACCCTGACACAAATCTCCACCACGCCGCAATTGCGCCAAGTGCGGTCTGACTGCATCTGGACCTTCCCACTCACCAAGAAAATTTTCACCAACACGGTGATTACCTATCGCGCCCCGGACCACCAATAAACCAGCCGCCTCCCAACACCCATGAAATTCCTGTTGAATCTTCCCCGCGGCCGGACTGCCGGATTCACCCTGGTGGAAATTTACATCGTCTCGGTCCTTTTCATCCTGCTTATTCTGGCGATAACGGCAGCACAGTTCTTCGCGGCGCGGGTTTATACCCTCGCGGCGACGAAGCTCACCGCCACCGCGGCTGGGCGCCAGGTCATGAACAGCATGCGGGAAAAAATCCGGGGAGGCGGCGATGTGGAGGTGGGGATTTATAATACCGCCACCCAAACTTTCACCAATATACCAATAGGCTCGCTACAAATTGGAAACGCGCTGCTGGTTTACTCCAACAATCCCAACGTCAACGTCGCGCAATGGGGCACCATTTACTATATGAACCAGCAAGCGAGCAATATGTGCAGCGTAGCCTACTCCAATAACGCGGTGCTGGCGGGAACACTGGTAAATAACCTCGTGGTTTATATCACCAACTATTATGTGTTTGACGCCGAGGATGCCTATACCAACGTTTTGTTGACGTATCAGAACAACCGTCTCATCCACATGAAGTTCCAGTTCAGCCGGTGGGAATATCCGCTGGCCGGGGTGGCGGGTGCGAACGCGATGTATGATTATTACCAGCTACAAACCCGGGTGGCCCCGCGTATCATAAACTATTAACCCCGACTCCGCCATGCGCCTAACACTTCCGATTTTTCCCCGCCCCCATCAAGGCTACGCGCTGATGATCACGCTGGTATTTTTGGCCGTCACCTTGGTGACGTTGAGCAGTGTCATGTGGTGGACGGCGTCCAACAGCAAGGTAACGCGGCAAAATGAACTGTTCACCACGGCCGAGGCCGCCGCCGAAGCTGCCAATGAGACAGTTGTCGCCACGCTGGACCGGGATTGGACTTACGGCCAGACCCTGCAATCCGCAAGCATCTATGCCAGCTTGGCTCTTCCAGTGCAGACGGGTTGGCCAATGCAATTCCAATACAGCGACGGATCAGGCAACAACAACACGATCGGGGTCGCCATCGGCAGTTCAGTGTTCACCAACGCGCTGGGCGCCCAGTTTGCGAATCTGTCGGGCTATATCAAACCCTGCACCATCACCTCCACCGCGACCACCGTCGGCCAGCTTTACGCCGTCTCGGCCTCGGTCAAGCAGGTGGTGAATGCCACCGTCATCCCCTTGTTTCAATTCGCCATCTTTTACAATTTGAACCTGGAAATTGATCCCGGCGCGGCGATGACCGTCCGCGGCCCGGTGTTTTCCAATCAAGGCCTTTGGGCGGGCACACCCAACGTCAACTTTATGTCATCGGTCGCCGCCGCCGGGTGGATTTACAATCAGGCTACCGATCCCACCAACGCCGACCCTTGGGCCGTTGGCAAAAGCGACACCGGCACGCCCAATGGCAATTTTGCGTTTAAGTCCATACCCAACGAGGATTCGCTGACCCTGCCGATTGGCACCAACAATACTGCGTCGGCTGTGGAATCCATTATCAACCTGCCGCCCGGCACCTTGGGCGCGCCCAATGCCTCCGCCTACACCACCAACGGCCAGATGTATTTGTTCAATCAGTCCGACCTCATCATTTCCAATACCGCCACCGGGCTGGCCGGCAGCAGGGGCACCAACATCACCATCTGGTTTCAAGATCCAGCCAACGTCAGCACTACCTTAATCCCGGTCACAAATGATGTGTATATCATCACCAACCGTGCCAGCCAATCCGTCAGTGCGACAAACTATGTCAGCCCGGGCAATGCGACGAATGTAATCTACGCCGGCTATTCCTTTGTGACCAATGTTTCCTACTACGATTTTCGCGAATCTAACACGGTCCAGGCCGTTCAAGTGGATGTGAGCAAATTGAATGTCTGGCTCACCAACACCAGTTCGACCGGTGGCAAATCAATTAACCAGACCAGCTATGCGGACAAAGGGAATGGCATCCGCTCCATTTTCATTTACAATAAAGTTCCGGCGACCGGTTCGCAATTGCCCGCCGTGCGTCTCGTGAATGGAGCGCAACTTCCCTCCACCACCGATCCAAACGGCACCGGCCGCACCACAAGCGGGCTGACGGTCACCACGCCGCAGCCGCTCTATGTTCTCGGCAACTACAACGTGCAAACGGCCACCAGCAGCGCCAACGCGTCCGCCCAAACGACGAATACCGCCTACACTTATCCCGCCGCGCTCATGGGCGATGCCATTACCGTCCTGTCCGGCAGTTGGAATGATGCCGGCAGCGCCTACAAGTCGGGTGGCAGCATGAGTTCGCGCACTCCCTCGGCCACCACCATCAACGCCGCCACACTTGAAGGCATCGTTCAATCCACCAATTCCAACTACAGCGGCGGCGTTGAGAACTTCCTGCGATTGGAGGAAAACTGGAGTGGTGTGACCCTTCAATACAACGGCTCGATTGTGGTGATGTTTCCCAGCCAATACGCAACCCATTACTGGCCGGGCACCGGGAGCGTTTACAATCCGCCCACCCGCAATTGGGCGTTTGACTTGAATTTCACCGATTCCAACAAGTTGCCCCCGCTCACGCCAAAAATCTACCGGATCATCCGCGCCAGTTGGGCCGATTATTGAAGACCCGGCCGGCGCGGAGGAAAACATCCGACCCGATTTCGGTTCACCCTTCAGGCGCGTGTCACAAAGAGGCCGCTGTCGCCATAATTTCGGTCCATCGAAGCAGGGCGCTTGCCGGATGATATCGGGAAATCCAAACATGCCATATTCCAAGACAGACATGCCTTACATCGAGACAAAGCCCGTCATTACAGGAGTTTTTTGAGGCGCACCGGGTTGGCGCGATTGTTGCTTAAGTCATCAGCAGGTTTGCATGACGGTTGGCAGATTAAAATCCGAACAGAAAAAAATTAGTAATCAAACGAGACACGCATGGAGTTGCCATTCATAAACGGAGTATCGAAGAAAAAGCGGAACCAGATGATGGCGGTGGATCTGGGCGCCCGCACCACGAAAGCCGTGCTCATGGAACGGCGGGGTGAGGTGCTCGCCTTGAACCGCTACGCGCTGCTCGACGCGCCGATTTATGACAAGAAATTTTCTCCGGACCTGCTTGCCGATCATCTCCGCAGTGTCTCCGAGGCGCTGGGCGGAACCGCCAGGACCAAATTTGTGACGCTGGCCATCGGCTTGGACGACGCCATCGTCCGCCAAGTGGAATTGCCGCAGATCCCGGTGGCGGAATTGCGGCTGGTGTTGAAAAACAACACCAAGGGCTATCTTCAGCAGGATTTGCCGAATTATGTATTTGATTGCAACCTCTCGCTGCCCAAGCCCGCGTCTGCGGCGGGCAAGCCCGCCGAGTTCAACGGCGTGCCCAAACTGAAAGTGCTCGTGGCCGGCGCCCAGCAGAGATTGGTGAATGATTTCCAGACGGCCGTCAAAAACGCCGGGCTGACAGCCGAGTGCATTGTCCCCGGCATCATCGGGCCGATGAACGCCTTCGAGCTGTCCATGCCGCAGGCGTTCGCCAACGACTCCGTGGCGCTGGTGGACATCGGCTTCAAACATTCCTCGATTTGCATCCTCGACCGCGGGAACCTGGTTTTAATCCGCGTGGTCAATATCGGCGGAGACCGGCTGACGGCGGGACTGGCGGAAGCCATGAACATTTCCTACGCCGAGGCGGAAGGCGTCAAGCTCGGCCTCGTTCCGGCAAACGCCTCCGAACCCAATGGAGAAAACGCCGCGCTGGAAATGCATGCCGCCGTGCTCGAAGCGCAGGTGATGCCGCTGGGCCGCGAATTGCGCGCGTCCCTGGACTTTTTCGAGCATCAGCAGGACCGGCCCGTCTCGCAAATCTTCGTCAGCGGCGCGGCGGCGCAGTCGCCAAGGTTCCTGGAAATGCTCCACGCGGAAATGATTGTCGGGTGCAAGTCGTGGAATCCGGCGGCGTTCCTGCAACTGGCCCTGCCGGGGCAACAGTCGGTCGAACTCGAACATATCGAGCCGCAATTGGGCGTGGCCATTGGCGCCGCGCTGGCGGCATTTTGAACGGAACCGCCATGCCCATCCACATCAACCTACTCGCCGAGGCCCAAGCCGCCGAGGAATTGCGCCGGCGCGACCCCGTCAAGCGCGCCCTGTTCATCGGGGCATCGCTTGTCGTGGTGTCGCTGATGTGGAGCGGCGTGATGAAAATCAACACCATCCTGGCGCAGGAACGCCTGGCCGGGGTGCAGGGGTCCATCAGCGCCCAAACCAACTCGTTCCAGCGCGTCGAGGGCGACCTTAAAAAAATCGCCGCCATCCAGCTCAAGCTCACGGCGCTGCAGAAATTGCAGGCCGCCCGTTTCCTGCAGGGCAACCTGCTCGACGCGCTGCAACACGCCACGGTGGAGGGTGTGCAACTGACCAAGCTCCACGTGGACCAGTCCTATATTTTCACGGATGGGACCGCCGCCCAGACCAACGGCACCCAGGTGACTGCCGGCCGCCCGGCCACCGTCAAAGAAAAAATCATCGTTCGTCTTGATGCGCGGGATGCCAGCCCCAACCCGGGCGACCAGGTCAACACATTCAAGGACGTCATCGCGAAACAAGCCTACTTCCGGGCCCTGCTTGACAAGACCAACGGGGTGCAGCTCGCCAATCCCCCTTCCGCGCCGCAGACCGAAGGCGGCAAGCCGTATGTCCTGTTCACACTGGACTGCCGCTACCCGGAGGTGGTCCGATGAACAAACTCTCAAAAGCCAAACGCGACCAGCTCATTTTGGTGGGTCTGGGCACGGGGTTCATGCTGATCTTGATCGGCTTCGGCTTGATTCGCTCCCAGTATGCCACCATTTCAGGCATCAACAGCCGGGTCGCGGCCGCCCGCAGCGAGCTCGACTCGATGCAGGCATCCAGTAAAAAGGCCAGCAATATCTCCAGCCAGGTGACGAACCTGACGGCCACGCTCGCCCAGACCGAGAGCGACCTTGCCTCCGGCGACCCCGCCCAATGGATTTACAATTCGATCCGGAATTTCAAGGAGCGCTATCAGGTGGACGTTGCGGTCACCAGCCAGTTGTCGGTGGGCGAGGTGAATTTTCTGCCGCATTTCCCCTACAAACAAATTCAGGTCACGGTCGGCGGGAAGGCTTATTACCATGACTTGGGGAAATTCATCGCCGATTTTGAGAACAGCTTTCCGCATGCGCGAATCGCCAATCTGAACATCGAGCCCGACGACAGCTCCGGCAAGGGCGGGGAAAAACTGGCCTTTCGGATGGAACTCGTGGTCCTGACGAATCCAAATGCGCCGCAAGGCTGAAATATCATGAAGTCCCGCATCCCCCTCATTCAATTTTTGCTGACGGCGTCGCTGCCGCTGGCCGCGGCCGGACCGCTGTCGTTGTGCGCGGCGCCGCCCGCTCAAAACGCCAAGCCGGAAACCCCGCCGGCCGTCTCAACCTTTGTCATTCCTGCCAGCACCCCGGAGGGCCGCGACCCGTTCTTCCCCGACTCCACGCGGGTTTATGCCGGCAATCCCAAGAACCAGAGCCACGTCCCGGTTTTGACGGGGCTGGCTTTGAAATCCATTTTGGGCGATCCCCCGCACGTCTTTGCCATCATCAATAATCATACGTTTGCAGCCGGCGACGATGGTGACGTCATCACCCAATCCGGGGAGCGGCTGCACATTTTTTGCACCGGCATCAACCCGCAGGCCGGGACCGCGACCGTCGAGGCCGGCGGCATGCGCGAGGTCTTGCACTTAACCGGAGGATTATGAAACAACCAATGACCACCAGTTACCTCAAAGCCAGCGGCCCCGCCCTACACCTGGGCGGCACGGTGCAACACGGCCATGCCTTCGGAAACCCTTTCGTTTACCATCGCCCCCAAACGGGCGCCAACAGGAGTTCAACTATGAAAAAGACCAAAATACTACTCGCCACCCTGCTTGCCGGCTTCGCCCTGCAACAGTTGGCCCCGTGCCAAACCAACGCCACTGACGCCAACCCGCCCGTTGCGAACGGGACCACTGCCAGCCCGGCCACGAACAGTGACGCCGGCGGCACGATGGCCGGCAACCCGACCCCGCCGGCCAACACCGGCGGCGCCTCGCCGGCAACCCTGGCCGAGAGCAACCAGACTGCCGACGCCAGCAGCGCGCTCGCGGCCTCGGCGGTCAGCAACGAAATGGTCTCCGGCATCTCGGCGAGCAACGCCGTGCCCGGCTTGACGGGCACCAATGCGACCGCCCAGGCCGGTTCGACCAATTCGCCGGCCACCGACGGCACCAACGCCGTGGCGGCCGAACTGCCGATTCAATTCCAGGATGTTCCCATCACCACGGCCATTGAAAGCCTGGCGCGGCTGGCCAAGATCAATTATCTGCTCGACCCCAAGATCGGCTTCGGCCAGCCCGGCGCGAACGGCCAGCCCAATCCCGAACCCGTCCTGTCGCTCCGTTGGGACCATGTCACCGCCCGGCAGGCGCTCCTGGCCCTGCTGGACAACTACAGCCTGCAACTCCTCGAGGATCCGAAGACCGCGATTGCCAAAATCACCGTCAAGCCGCCGAACCAGAGGCCGCCGCTGATCACCCGCGTCGTTCAGCTCCAATACGCCAGCACCTCCAACATGGAGTCCTCGGTGGTGGGCCTGTTGTTGACGGATGACGACCGGAGCCGGGTGGTGCCCGACGCGCGCACCAGCCAGTTGGTCGTGGTGGCCACCGAAAGCGGGCAAGCCAAGGTGGACACGCTGTTGAAGCAACTCGACAAGCCCACGCGTCAGGTGCTGATTGAAACCAAGCTGGTTGAATTGTCCAGCAACCCCAGCACCCAAAAGGGCATTGACTGGACGGGCACATTGCAGGCCCAGAACGTCGCTTTCGGTAACGGCACGCTGGCCGCGACCACCCAAACGACACCCGGCACGACCACACCGGGCTCCACCTCTCCAAGCGGAGCCACAATTTCTCCGTCCGGCACTTCAGCATCCAGCCTCGCAACCACGGTGCAGAGCATCTTCACCCCCCTCGCCCCTGGCATTTCCGCCAGCACCTCGGGCGGTCTGATACCGAATACCGGCTTCCTCACGGCCGACGGCGTCAAAGCCGTGCTCTCGTTCCTGAATCAATCCTCCGAGGCGCAGGTGGTCTCCACCCCCCGGCTCGTCACCTTGGACAATGAAACGGCGAATATTTCCGTCACGACCACCTTCCCCATCGTCAACGTCACCGCCGGCACGGCCAACACCACCGGCGGTTCAGCCATCACCTACTCCAACATCGGAACCATCCTGGAAGTGACTCCGCGCATTACCGCCAACGATTACATCTGGCTCAAGGTGGTCCCGGAAGTGTCGAGTTTCGCCGGCACCCAAACCATCATCTCGGGAGGCCAGCGATACGATGCCGACACGTTTGAGTCCCGACATATCACGACCCAGGTCCTCATTCCCAACGCCCACACGCTGGTCATGGGCGGTTTGGTGCAGGACAATCCCACGGCCACCTACACCAAGGTTCCGCTTTTGGGCGACATTCCCGTGTTGGGGCTTGCCTTCCGCCATGAAGACAAGAGCATGTCAAAGAACAATCTGCTGATCTTCATCACGCCGACCATCGTTCAAAGTTCCGATTTTCAGGTGGCGAAGACCGATTTCCTCCAAAGCAAGCCCAGAACCATGGCGGATCCCATGGACATGCACACCTCGTGGGACAGCGCCCAGCCGCGCGGCGATTGGAGCAATCCCATAGCGCCAGATCAGGCGGTCGCGGCTCCGACGGCCCCAACTACCCCAATGGCCGCTACGGCTGCGGCAGCTTCAACAGCTGCCACAGCTGCTCCAGTTACAACAACCGCCGCGGCCCCAGCTTCCGCAGCAGCCACCACAGCCCCAAGCCAGGACCCCGGAGCGACAGGATTCGCGAAGTGAACCCGGTCATGAATTGAATGACCCAATGCGTAAACAGACAACAATCCAGATTTTTTATGAAAACTGCAACTCTGCCGCGCGTCGGACGTGAAAACCTTGCCGCCCGCTGGCTTGGTCTGCTGGCGATCGCCCTGTTGTTGCCGGGCGCCGGCAGTCTCCAGGCGCAGTCCTCCCAAACGGCCACCACCGTAACCACCTTGGGCGGCGGCCCGCAATACTACAATCCGGGCAGCAACTTCGGCTCATCCAACAGCGTCTATGGCACGCTCGACTCACAATTCCACACCCCTTCCGGCATTGCCGTGGACAACGAACTGGACGTGCTTTACGTGGCGGACCGCGACAATAATGCGGTTCGCTACCTGGATCTCGTAAGCGGCCAGACTTATACCCTGGCTCCTTACCCGCCTTACATCCCGACCAATTTGATTTCCAAACCGGTTGGCGTGTCAGTGGATGCCGTGGGCAATGTCTTTGTCCTCAACCGGGGCAACGGGAACAATGGGACCGTCGTGGAAATTGACTACTACGGCGATTACATCACCAATATGACGCACTTGACCAACGCCAGCGGCATCGCGCTGGACGCAGTTGGGAACATTTACGTGAGCACCAGCAACACCGTCTTCAAAGTCACACCGGCCGGCGTCAGCAACATTGTCGCCACCATCGCGGATGCCGGCGCTTCCCTACAGGGCATCGTCATGAAGAAATACGGGCCAAACGCGGGGTTGCTTGCTGTTTGCGATGCCGGACGCAACGGAATTTACCTCATCAATCCCACCAACGGTGTCGTCACAACCAATGCCGGCTTCAACGGCGTGGGCGACGGCACGGGCCTCAACAACCGCGGTGTCGCGAATTCCCAGGCCAAATTCTTTCAACCTTCCGGTTTGGCCGAAGCCGGGGACGGCAGTTTGATCGTCGCCGACTATGGCAATCAACGCGTCAAGGTCGTGGCCGCCACCGGCTATCACGACAAATTTGTATGGCGTGGCCTCGAACCTATGGTGGACCGGCACCACTTCCGGCGGCGGCTCCGCCTACACTGGCTGGTCGGACGGAAATGTATGGCAACCGGACATGACTGGCGACGTCCAGGCGCGGATGCCTTTTGGTTTGGCTGTTGGATCGGATGGCACGGTTTACACGACCGAGGATTATTACCATATCATTCGCAGTGTGACCGGTGGCGATATTGCGCCGCCGCCGCCGCCGCCGCCGCCGCCGCCGCCGCCGCCGGCTCCCGTAATCGGAACGATAAGTTTTCCCGCACCTGATTACGTGTCGCTGTTGACGCAGGTTTCATCGTTTGTGTTCAACAACGATGTCCTCATCGCGATCGCGGGAACGAACGGCATCCAGACATTTTACACTTCCGGAGCGACTGGAACCGTGCCCGACCCCACCAGCAACTCCAGCACGGCGCCATTCTATCAGGATGGGCTGTCTTCCGTTGCTGACCTTGGCGCCACCCGGTATCCCGACATGACCATCAAGGCCATCACCGTCAATGGAGATGGCGAAGCCAGTTCGCAGACATCGGCACGGTTCCAATTTATAGTTGCGAATCCTACGATTTCAGGAAACAACGCCGCCCAGTTCACGGTCACTGACATCACGACCAACGCGTTGATGTATTATACCATCGACGGCTCCGATCCGACCAATGACGGTTCAGCCACCAGCATCGGTCCGATTTCAAGCGGCGCCACGCTCTCGTTGCAGGTCCCGACAGGCACCAATTTGAATTTCAAAATCCGCGCCTTTAAGGCTAATTATCAACCAAGCCAGATTACGCCCACCCTGTTCACGTCGGCCGCTTTTTTGGCCAACACCATCAGCTTTGGGTTTGCCTCGGGCGAGGCGTCCAGCGATTTCGTGGCGTCACCCGGCCAGACTTTTTACGCGCCGGTCACGCTGACCACGCTGCCGGGCACCGTCATGTATAGTTTGCAATTCAATCTGACCGTCAATGCTGGCGGCACCAATCCCGGCCCGGCCCTGGGTGGCCCGCCAACCCCGTTTGGTTTCTCGTCCATGCTGATGAAGCCCATTCCGGGTGTCACGCCCGTCGTCTATGAGCCGATTCCGCCCGCCATGTTTGCCGGCTATCAATCGGTGCCCAACCCGGTTTATCTGGATGGCTCCACCAATTTCAGCAGCCTCCTGTTCACCAACAACAGCATCAACCTGCTGGGCGTGGGCTGGGCGGAGCGGGCCGGCAACACCAATCTTTACGACACGACCAAGCAGACTCTGATCACCTATTCCATCGCGCATGATGACATGTTCCCCAAGCCAAGCGCACCGCTTGATGTGATCGTTGGCGGTTATGCGTTCAAAGTGCCCATGTCCGCCACCAACGGCCAGACCTATCAAATCCAGATCGGGCTGCCTTCGGCGACCTCCGACGGCATTGGCACGCCCGGTTCCTCGGTTTTCATTTCCGCGCCCACCAACGGCTCGTTGGGCGGTGGCAGCATCAACGCGATTAAAAACGTTACCGTCGGCAGCCGCAGATACCTCGTCGGCAACGTCTATCCCTTCCGCTGGTTCAACGCCGGTGATTTCGGCAATACCAACCTGCAAAACGCCGACGTGGAGCAGGTGTTTGAAGCCGCCGTTTACAACCTGAATTCGCCCGCCTTCCAGGCGCCGGGCAGCGATTTCTTCGACGCGATGGATTCCTGCGGCTTGTTCGGCGCGCTGGACACCGACCCGGCGGACCCGCTCTACAACGTTTATACCAACGCCGGACCGCTCACCCCGAACCAGCAGAACGCCCTGTTCGATGGCAACGACACCACCATCAATCAAGTCGCCTTTGGCGACGGCAACCTGGACGTGTGCGACGTGTATGTCACCTTCCGCCGCTCGCTGGACACCAACAGCCTCTCGTGGTTCCAGCGGTTCTGGATGCAGGGTTCCCGCGTCGCGGTGGCCAGCTAATGCCCCTTCGATCCAATCCGCCACCAAATCGCCCGGCAAAGTCCTGCCCGCCTTCAATCTCGGCCAGGGCACCCCGTCCATCACCAACACGCCCGCCGTCAATTTCACCGCCGGCGACCTCCAGGCCGCCGCCGGCCAGACCATTCAAATCCCCATCAGCGCCTCGGTCTTCGGCCCCTATCCGTTGCGCGTGGCGCTGCTGAACCTATCAGGTCGTGCCGCTGGATGGCTCGCCGGCGCTGACGACGCCCATTTCGTTCACGCCCGGCGTGGCGCTGGGCAAGGCGGCCATGACCGATTCCACCGGCCCGGGCAATTATGCCGCCGCCTGGCTGAACAGCGCCATCACCGGCATTTCCAACAACGCGACCATCGGCACGCTCAACGTCACCCTCCCGTCGAACGCCACCGGCGCCTCCGCCTACGCGGTCCACTTCGACCGCGCCTCGGGCTCGCCCAACGGCCTGGCGTCGTTCCCGGAACACGCCTTCACCGGCCTGATCACGTTGTCCAGCCGCACCAATTCCTCTTACAACGACGGCATCCCCGACGCGTGGCGCCTGCGCTGGTTCGGCACCATTTACAACCAGCTCTCCGTCTCCAACGCCTGCCCGTCCGGCGACGGCGTCAGCAACTGGCAGAAATATCGTCGCCGGCGTTGATCCGAACACGGCCAACGATTTTCCGAGCCTGAATCCGAACACGCCGCCCGCCGGCTCGGCCATGTCCGTCTATTGGCCCACGGTCAGCGGCAAACATTATGCGATCATGAACTCCGCCAGCCTGTTCCCCGGCACTTGGACGACCAACACCATCGTCACGGGCACCGGCGCGAACATGCAATTTAACGACAACTCCACCGGCACGATGAAATTCTATCGCGTGCTGATCCTCCCATAAGCCTCGCTGGTTCACGCACGGCGTGCCCGTCCCCCGGGGCACGCCGTCTTCATCCTAATTTCCACAGTAAATCCGAACCCCGAAACACGCGAAATTCAGACCGGATACGTGTGCTTCGGCGCTGGGAAATTCGTTTACCCGCCGGGTTCACCCCGTGAAATAAATGGCCAGGCGTCGGTGGGGCGTCCGGCGGGCGCTATTTCACGGGGCAAACCCGTTTCGCGGCAGATAACTTTTGTTTTCGTGCATTTCGTGCATTTCGTGGTTGCAACTGTTTTTTGGGGGTTCATTTTGCCCCCGCCACCCGGCGCAGGTATTCGAAGGAATAAATCCCCGTGTTGTGACCGTCACCCCAGACCGGCTGGACGGCGTAGCCGCCCACGCTGACAATTCTCCGCAATTCAAACGATTTCGGCGACAATGGCGCTTCAGGATTTTTATAAACGTTCCCCATGATGTCCGTCTCCCCTTTGCAACCGGCGCACGGACAACTGCGTCGCAACGTCTCCAGCGGGATGAAGCTCTCCCCGCCATCATCCCATTTGATAGCCAGTTCATTGCCAATTTGTTGGATGTCCGTCGCGTGCATCGGCGGAATTTAAGTCCCCCCGTCGCCGCTGTCCATTCCTTCCGCCGATCAAAACATCCAACATCCAATGTTCTGCATTTGGAAGTTCTTTGGATGTTGGATGTTCGATGTTTCCAAGGCGTCATGGGGAGGATTCAAGATAAGATGTCGCCATTTCATTTCCGCTTCCAGTGTTTCAGCTTTCATTTGGTCGCCGTCAACATCCCGGTGTTGCCCAGACGATCCGACGCCGTTGCCGCCACCGTCAGCCCCTGCTTTGCCGACGCATCCACCGTCGCCGTGTATTTCCACGCCCCGCTCGCCGCATCGAATGTCGCCGCCCCGCTCTCCGCCACCGCATTCGTGCTGTCAGTGACCCTGGCCAACCGGCCTCTGAACGCGGAATCTTCAAGCCCTCCCCTGCCCGCTTTTTTTCAGCCGCCGCTCAAAGGCTGCAAGCGTCTCCGGGCTGACGTGGTGTTCGATGCCCTCGGCGTCCAGTTCGGACACCTTCTCCGAAATCCCCAGCGACCACAGGAACGCCACCACCGTCTCGTGGCGCCGCTTGCTTTTCTCGGCCAGTCTGCGCCCGCTGTCGGTCAGGAAGATTGCCCGGTAAGGCCGCGTGTTCACGTAACCCGCCTGTTGCAGCCGCGCCAGCGTCCGATTCACCGTCACGTGCGTCACGCCCAGTTGCCGCGCCAGGTCCGTCACCCGCGCCTTCCCCACGGCCGCGCTCAAATCGGCGATGGCCTCCACGTAATCCTGCGCAATCTCCCCCGCCCGGTCCCGGCGGGAACGGCGGAAGCTCTCGGCCTGCCGGGCGGACAGGCGCGGACGGGGCGCTCGCGGCGCGGTTGCGGATTGGTTTGAACTCGGCATCAATGGAAATAATCAACCCCAACCCGGCGTTTGAGTCGAGGCTTTATTTTGTAACCGACGCTACAATTTATGTTGACAATTCGGACTTCCTATTGTAACCAATGCTACAATTTTGATTTGATGTCCGAACCAAGGCCAATCCCGAACGCCGAGGCGTCCACGCCCGCCAGGGCGGTGTCCCTGCCTGAAGTCCACCGGACGATTCCCGTCCCCAAGTCTCTCGGCTTCTGGCGCAAGCTGCTCGCCTTCTCCGGGCCCGGTTACCTCGTCGCCGTCGGTTACATGGACCCCGGCAACTGGGCCACCGACCTCGCCGGCGGCGCGCCTTCGGCTACACGCTGCTCTCCGTCGTCCTGCTCTCCAACCTCATGGCCATCCTGCTCCAGACGTTGTCCGCCCGCCTCGGCATCGCCACCGGACGCGACCTCGCCCAGGCCTGCCGCGATCACTATTCCCGCGCCCGTCGGCGTCGCCTTGGATCCTCTGCGAAATCGCCATCGCCGCCTGCGACCTGGCCGAAGTCATCGGCTCGGCCATCGCGCTGAACCTCCTCTTCAGCATTCCGCTGCTCATCGGCGTCTGCGTCACCGCGCTGGACGTGCTCGTCGTGCTGCTGTTCCAGAACCGCGGCTTTCGCTACCTCGAAGCACTGGTGGTTTCGCTCATCGTCATCATCGGCGGCTGTTTCCTGCTGGAAATCTTCTTCTCGCAGCCGGGTCTGCTGGAAGTCCTCGGCGGTTTCGTTCCCCGACCGGAAATTCTCAACAACCCCGGCATGCTCTATATCGCCATCGGCATCCTCGGCGCGACCGTCATGCCGCACAATCTTTACCTCCACTCCTCCATCGTCCAGACGCGGAAATACGAGCAGAATGCCGAGGGCAAACGCGAGGCCATCCGCTTCGCCACAATCGCCGCGACCGTCGCGCTGACGCTCGCGCTGTTCATCAACGCCGCCATTCTCATTGTGTCCGCCGCCACGTTTTATACCCGCGGCCAGCACGACATCGCCGAAATCCAGGACGCCTATCAATTGTTGAGCCGGCTCTCGAGCGTGCCGATTGCCAGCGCGGTCTTTGCCATCGCGCTGCTCGCCTCCGGTCAGAACTCCACGCTCACCGGCACGCTCGCCGGTCAGATTGTCATGGAAGGTTTTCTGAACATCCGCCTCCGCCCGTGGCTGCGGCGGCTCATCACGCGGCTCATCGCCATCGTCCCCGCCGTCATCGGCACTGCCTGGCCGGAACCAGCGGCACGGCCCGTCTGCTCATCCTGAGCCAGGTCATCTTAAGCCTGCAACTCTCCTTCGCCGTCGTCCCGCTGGTCATCTTCACTGGCGACCGCCGTAAAATGGGCGAGTTTGCCAGTCCGCCCTGGCTGAAGGTTCTCGCTTGGCTCACGACGGTGCTGATTGCCGTATTGAACACCATTCTGCTCTTTTATACCTTCCGCGATTGGTTAAAGTAGCCCACAGCCGCCATGTATAAAAAAATCCTCATCGCCCTCGACAACACGCCGGCGGATGAAAGCCTCCTGCCCCACGTCGGCGAACTGGCGCAGCAGCTCGGCTCGCAACTTCTGCTCCTCCACGTCGCCGACGGCTGGGCCGCGCACAATTTCAACCAGCTCACGCTGGCCGAATCCGAGGAGATGAAGGGCGACCGCGCCTATCTGGAAAAGATGGCCGTCCTTCTGCGGGCCAAAGGACTGGTCGTGGAAACCGCATTGGCGCTCGGCAGTCCACCCGCCGAGATTCTCAAGGCCGCCGAAGCCGGGCGCTGCGACCTGATTGCCATGACCAGTCACGGCCACCGGCTCATTGGTGATCTCGTTCACGGCAGCACCATCACCGAAGTCCGGCACCAGACAAAAATCCCCCTGCTCATCATCCGCGCGAAAAAGAAGTAGCGTAGGACAGGCGGCGCGCCTGTCTCCATTTTGAAAGTTCCGCCGCCAGGCGTGATTGATTCTAAGATTTGCAACAGGCGCGACACCCGTCCTACGCCAGCCTAAAATCCTTCGGTCGCTCGACCAGGTGCAGCAAGTTCCCCTCGCCATCCTCGAAGAATAAAACCCGTCCGCCGCCTGCCGCCGGCCGGGGTTCCTCCGTGAATTTCACGCCGCGCATCTCAAGTTCCGCCTTAGCCGCGTCAATCGAGTCCACGCGCAACGCCACGTGACGGAAGCCGGCCAGCTTGTTGTTCCGGCGATCCTCCAACGTCGGCGTGGCGGTGGCGGGATAAATCTCAAACCAGCCTCCGCCCGGCAGCGCCAGCAGCAACGTCGGCGGCTTTTGACCGTTGTTGAATATTTCCCGCGCGCCAAGCACGCGCACATACCAGTCGCACAGGCCAATTGGATTTTGGGACGGAATGGCAAGGTGTTCAAAGGCGATGTTCATTTGAATGCGAAGATTACGCGGACGACGCGGTTTTTTAAATTGAAATCCTCCTCGTCCTCGTTCTCGTCCTCGGTTCCGATTTTCGATTACGAGAACGAGGACGAGGACGATTTCGTTTCACACGCGAACAATATTTTGTAACATCTTCACACTTTATGAACAGTGATTCCTTTCTCAAGCAGCGGCTCGTCTGCATCACGGTGCTGGACAAACCCGACGATGCCGTGCCGCTGGCCGAGGCTCTGCTCGCCGGCGGATTGAATGTCATGGAAATCCCCTTTCGCACCGCCGCCGCGGCGGAAGCCATCGCGCGTGTCCGCAAGTGCGTCCCGCAAATCGCCATCGGCGCCGGCACCCTGCTGACCGTGGACAACGTGAAAGCCGCCGTGGGCGCCGGCGCGCAATTCGGCGTGTCGCCCGGCTTGAGCGACGCCGTGATGGACGCCGCGCGCGCGCGCGACCTGCCGATGTTTCCCGGCGTCGTCACGCCCACGGAAGTCACCCGCGCGCTCGACCTCGGCTGTGACCGGCTGAAATTTTTCCCCGCCGAAGCCGCCGGCGGCGTCGCGGCGCTCAAGGCGCTGGCGGGGCCGTTCGCGCACACCGGCCTTAAATTTTTTCCCACCGGCGGCATCAACGCCGCGACCCTGGCGAATTACCTCGCCGTGCCGCAGGTCGCGGCCGTCGGCGGCTCGTGGATGGCCGAACGCAAGCTCGTCGCGGAAAGGCAGTGGGCCAAAATTACCGCGCTCACGGCGGAAGCGATGAAGATCATTGCACAGGCGAAAGCATAGGCGCGCGGGCAGCTTGCCCGCGAGTTGATGTTGATTCGAGGGACACGCGGACAAGCCGTCTGCGCTCCGTCCAATTCCCGATCGCCATCGGCAACGCCTGGTCGCGGCGCACGAAGTGCCGCAACCCACCTTTTCATTGACCGCGTGCTTCGAAAAATTAAACTGCCATCATGTTCGAGAACACGATCCGCCGGATGCCCCGCCCGTTAGACGCGCAGCGCATGAATACCCAGGAGTTTCGCGACACGTTTCTCGTCACCAATCTGTTTGTGCCGGGACATTTGCGCGGGCAATTCACCGATCTGGACCGGCTGGTCGTCGGCGGCGTGATGCCGGCCGACAAACCTGTCGAATTGCCGAACCACCGGGAAACCGGCCGCCCGTTCTTCCTCGAACGCCGCGAACTCGGCGCCATCAACGTCGGCGGCCCGGGCGCGGTTCATGCAGACGGCAAGATATTTGCCGCCGATCGGCTGGATTGCATTTATCTGCCGATGGGCACGAAGTCGGTGACGTTCGAGAGCCAGGACGCCATGAACCCGGCGAAGTTTTATTTCCTCTCCTGTCCCGCGCACTTCGCGCATCCGGCGCGCAGCATGAAGTCCGCGGAGGCGGCGCCGGTTAATCTCGGCTCGCAGGCGGCGGCCAACAAGCGGACGATTTACAAATACATCCACACCGGCGGCATCCAGAGCTGCCAGCTCGTGATGGGTTGCACGGCGCTGGACGAGGGCAGCGTCTGGAATTCCATCCCGCCGCACACGCACTGGCGGCGCACGGAGATCTATTTTTACTTCGACCTCGGCGAAAACGTGCTGACGCATTTCCTGGGCGAGCCGCAACAGACGCGGCATTTGTTCCTGCACAACGACGAGGTGGCGCTGTCACCGAACTGGTCCATCCATTGCGGCTGCGGCACGGGCAGTTACAAATTCATCTGGGGCATGGCCGGCGAGAACCAGGCGTTCGACGACATGGACGTGGTGAAGCCGGCGGATTTGCGGTAGGGTGGAGCGCCGGTCTCCGACCCGGCGTTTTGGCGGCTTTCAATTGAGCTAAAAACCCGCCGGGGCGGAGACCGGCGCTCCGCTGAAAATTCATGACCACAAAACGTTTCGGGAACCGGGTGGCTGTCGTCACCGGCGCGAGCCGCGGCATTGGCCGGGCCATCTGCGTCGCGTTCGCGCGTGAAGGCGCGAAAGTTGCCGGCGTTGCCCGCAGCGATTTGGCGGCCACGGCCGCAAAGGTCCAGGCTGCCGGCGGCGAATTCATCCCGATTAACGCCGATTTAAGCAAGGGCACGCAAAAAGAAACGGCCGATTTGGTCGGGTGCATTCTGCAACAGACCGGCCGCATTGACGCGCTCGTTAACAACGCCGGCATCATCCGCCGCGCGCCGGCGGTGGATTTCTCCGAAAAGGACTGGAACGACGTTCTGCAAACCAATCTGTCCGCGCCGTTCTTTCTCTGCCAGGCGGTTGCGAAATGGTGGTTGACCGGCGGTCGCGAAGAATCTCCGACAGAAGCGCGCTTGAAAATCGTCAACATCGCGTCATTGCTTTCATTTCAAGGCGGGATCACGGTGCCGGCCTATGCGGCGAGCAAACACGGCATCGCCGGCATCACCAAGGCGCTGGCCAACGAATGGGCAAAGGAGCGCATCAACGTCAACGCCATCGCCCCCGGCTACATCGCGACCGAGAACACCCAGGCGTTGCGCGAAGACGCCGGCCGCAACCGGGCGATTCTGGACCGCATTCCCGAAGGCCGCTGGGGTGCGCCCGAGGACATCGCCGGCGCCGCGCTGTTCCTCGCCTCGAAGGACGCCGATTATCTCAACGGCACAATCCTTAACGTGGACGGCGGCTGGCTGGGGCGTTGAAATCAGGCCTAAATGATTTCCAGCAAGGGCTGATGCCGATTGGCCCAATGATTCATTTTGTCCGCACCGAACAATAATCGTCACCACAAGCTCAATCCCGGGGCCGAACGAGGCTCAAATCTTGGGGAAATGCGGCGAATCGGGATTGGCACGGCAGTTGCGTAGTCACATCCATTGGATTGGTTGGCACTGCAGCTTCTACACGCAGCTTCTAATTCCAGTCCCGGCCGGCGGATCATCCCACCCGGCCGGGGCTTGTTCTTTCCACCGGTTCAATTGAACTTCGATTCCGTTTCCACGTCTTTCGGCGGCTGCAAATTGATCATCGTCGGACTGTTCCGGTCGGCGGTCAGGACATTCTTCGTGGCGTCATATTTCAACTCCACCACCTGGATGCTGCTGCGCCGGGTGTCGGGCGGGCCACCGGCCATCGCGCTGGTGCCGGGATGCACGAAATAAAACATAAACGCGCGATCGCCGGAGAGAATGATGTCTGCATGATGCCCCACGCCCGTGTCGTCCGGCCCGGTGCCGCGGTCCGCCAGCAATGTGCCGACGCGCGACCAATCCAGGGCGTCGTCGGAGCGATACAAGGCGAGGCCGCTGCCGAGGTCACGCAACAACCAGTAATGGCCCTTCCAGTGGAAGGCGACCGGGGCCTCACCCCCACGATCAGACAAACCCGGCACGCGGCCGTGATCCGTCCAATGATCAAGGTCGGTGCTGTCCGCGTAATTACACGATGAGCCGGTCGCCTCATCCTTATACCAGAGCCGCCAGGTGCCGCCGGGCAGGTGCAGGACCCCGGCGTCAATCACCTTGGGATGCGCCAGCGGCAGCGTGGATTCATACTGCCAATTGATCAAATCCTTGCTCGTGAGGTGGAGGATGTAACGCGGGTGGTTCCAGTTGTCAAACGTTCCCGGAACGTAAACAAGATACATGTGGAAGAGTCCGTTGTGTTCGACCACGGCGGGTGCCCAGTAGGTTGCGTTGGTGACGGCGTCCGGGTAAATGATGTTCGCATCGCGGAGATATTTCCACGTCGCGCCGTCCTCCGAAGTCGCGATGCCGATTGGCGTGCCGTGAACCCACGCCACTCCGCCCGGCAGTCCCGGCACGTTCGCGCGGCGGTTGGTGTAGAACATGAACCATTTCTTGTCATTGGGACTCCAGATGACAGTCGGGTCGGCCGCGCCGTCCAGGATCGGGTCGCGGTAAAGTGGCTTCGGAGCCACTTTGTCCGGCGGAGGGTTCGAAGCGGTGGTCCCGCCCGATTGCGAAAGACTGGAACAGCCCGCCACCAAAACGGTGATGACGCAAATCGGAAAGAATCTTTTCATTGGAGCGAAGATGGTCATGAAACAGAATGGAACTTTTTCCAGGTGACCGCAATTCAGTAAATGTCCGGCTCGGCAGCGGGCCAATTTTATTGCGACCACGGCCCAAAGCTGGCAGATTGAAACTTCACAATGAAATCAATGGCCGCAAGAGAACTCAAAGAGCGCAAGGAAGAAAAATCCTTTTGTGTCCTCTGCGTTCGGTCGCGGCTATAAAAGTCAAAATGACGAAACCGACACTCCTCATTCTCGCCGCCGGCATGGGCAGCCGCTACGGCGGCCTCAAACAAATTGACCCCGTCGGCCCGAACGGCGAGACCATCATTGACTACTCGATCTACGACGCGCTGCGCGCCGGCTTCGGCAAGCTCGTCTTCGTCATCCGCCGCGATTTCGAAAAGGCGTTCCGGGAAACCGTCGGCGCGCGGTTCGAGCAGCGCGTGCCGGTGGACTACGTTTATCAGGAACTCGACAAGCTGCCGCCGGGCTTTTCCGTTCCACCCGGACGCACCAAGCCGTGGGGCACCACCCACGCCATCCTTCAGGCGGAGAATGTCGTTCGCGAACCCTTTGCCGCCATCAACGCCGACGATTTTTACGGGCGGGAAGCCTATCAGGTGCTCGCGCAACACCTGACCTCCGGCACGACGGATTACGCGATGGTCGGGTTCATCCTGCGCAACACGCTCTCCGAGCACGGCACCGTGGCGCGCGGCGTCTCGCGCGTGGACGGTAGCAATTACCTCACGTCCATCGTTGAGATGCTGAAGATCGAGCCGGACGGCGGCGGCGCAAAAAACACCGGCTCGGACGGAACCGTCACCCGGCTTACCGGCGACGAGGCGGTCTCGATGAATTTCTGGGGCTTCACGCCGGCGGTCTTCGGCCAGTTGCGGACGCAATTCACCGCGTTCTTGAAAAAGAGCGGCCGCGAGGAAAAATCCGAGTGTTACATCCCCGCCACCGTGGGCGAACTCGTCACCGCCGGCCAGGCCAGGGTGAAGGTGCTGCGCACGAACGATTCGTGGTTCGGCGTCACCTACCGCGAAGACCGCCCGCGCGTCGTCGAGAGCATCCGCCAGCTCATCGCGCGCGGCGACTATCCGGAAAAGCTCTGGTAACCTGAAAAACAGGACAAAGGCAGTCGGGACTGACCCCATTACGGCTATCCGCGTATCGGCAAACGGCGATTGCGGCATGACAATTCCCGTTTGCTGACAGGAAATCACGGCTTGCGTATCGGCGAACGCCCTTCGCGTTACGGAAATCGGCGTTGGCCGATAGGAAATCGCCGCCCGCGTATCAGCAAACGCCGTCTGCCGTATGGAACCCGCCGCTAGCCGATATGAAATCGCCGGCTGCCGTATGGAACTCGCCGTTCGCCGTATGGAACTTCAGCGATTGCCGTATGGAAATTGTCGTTCGCCGTATGGAATGAGGTCTTTCCGGCCCTCCTTTGAAGGGCGGACGCAATGAAAAACCGCTGATTTGCAACGCTTTCCGCTAAAATGGTCAAAAAGAGCCAGTTCGGAGGCATTTTCCCGGCACCGCCGCTGAATCGCCGCAAAAAAGCGCAAAAATCACAAAGGGGAAGAACCTCTTGCGCCTTTTGTGCCTTTTCGCGGCAATAAAGTCAATACACCAGCACCAGCACCGCTGCGTTAGCCGGAACGATGCAGTGGAAAAGCAAAGCCGCGGGGTCTGTGGCGGCGACGCCCTCGTCGCAGAATGTGCCGGCGACGCCTCGTCGCCGGGACCGTCCGGCAAGCCAAACGGTGCGACGAACGTTTCGCGCGGCGAGGGCGCCGCGCCCACGTTCTGCGACGGGGCGTCGCCGCCACACACTTGGGCAACTGCATCGTTCCGGCTTACGTCGTGTTCTGCTGCCAAATAAGGACACCGCGAAAAAAAACAAACTTACGCCAACCCGGTCTTTCCTGTTAAACTTTCCTTTCGCATGAGCAGCAACATCGAACAACTCGAACAGCAACTGGACAGTTTTGACGCCGCGCAACGCAAGGACGCGCTGGCGCAATTGTGGGAACTGGCCAAGGTCGGGCAATATCGCGCTGGCCGAAGCCGGGCACCGACGTCAATCTCCACGCCCACACGTTTTTTTCCTACAACGCCTACGGCTATTCGCCGTCCAAATTTGCCTGGCTGGCGCGCAAGCGCGGGCTGGCGGCGGCGGGCATCGTGGATTTCGACGTGCTCGACGCGCTGGAGGAATTCTGGGCGGCGGGCAAGCTCCTCGGCCTGAAACGCTGCGCCAGCCTGGAATCGCGCGTGTTCGTGCCGGAATTTGCCACGCGCGTCATCAATTCGCCCGGCGAACCCGGCATCGCCTATCACATGGGCGTCGGTTTCCCGCGCGAGGTCAAACATCCCCTGCTCTCGCAGATGCGCCGCACGTCGGAAGCGCGCAACCGCGAACTGGTCCGCCGCGTGAATGATTTCCTCAAGCCGGTCGGATTGGATTACGACAAGGACGTTCTGCCGCTCACGCCGAACGGCAACGCCACCGAGCGCCACATTTGCGAGGCGTATTCCAGGAAAGGCGACGCGGCGTTTTGGAAAAGCAAAATCGGCGATTGTCCCGCCGACGCCGGAAAATTTCAGGCGCTCATCCGGTCCAAGATGATGAAGAAAGGCGGCCCCGGTTACGTGCCAGCCGGGCAAGGATTCCTTCCCGCTGATGGCCGACATGAACCGTTTCGTGCAGGAGGTCGGCGCGATTCCCACGCTGACCTGGCTCGACGGCACGAGCGAAGGCGAGAAGGCCATCGAGGAGCTTTTTCAAGTCGCCATGTCCAGCGGCGCGGCGGCCATCAACATCATTCCCGACCGCAATTACACGCCCGGCGTGAAAGACCAGAAGCTGCAAAACCTTTACGACGTGGTCGCGCTGGCGGAGAAGCATCGATTTCCCGGTCATCGTCGGCACGGAAATGAACGCGCCGGGCAACAAGTTCGTGGACGACTTCAGCACGGCGGAACTGAAGCCGCTGGCGCCGGTTTTCCTGAAAGGCGCGCACATCGTCTATGCCCATTCCGTCTTGCAGCGCGAAAGCGGCCTCGGCTATTTGAGCGATTGGGCGAAGAAGCCATTTGCCAAACCGTCGCCGCCAAGAACGATTTCTTCGAGAAGCTGGGCCGCGAATTGCAGCCCGCGCAGGAAGACAAATTGCGCGGCCTGCCGCCGGACGTGACACCGGAAGAGATTTTGGCTAAAATCAAGTGAACTGATTTATGCCAACAACAGCCATTCCTGAAAAACAGCGCGCGGTGCAACTGGTCGCCCCCGACCAGCTCCGCGTCAACGAATCCAAGCCCGTCTTCCAGCCGGGACCGCACCAGGTGCTTTGCCAGGTCGAGGTCTGCGGCCTGTGCTTCTCCGATTTGAAGCTGCTGAAACAATTCTCCGGCCACGCCCGCAAATCTGAAGTCACCGCCGGCATTGATGCCGCCGCGCTCGCGCAGATGCCGCATTATGTCCCCGGCGAAAAACCCGTCGTGCCCGGCCACGAAACCGTCGTGCGCATCGTCAAGGTCGGGCCGGAGGTGAAACGCTTCAAGGTCGGCGAACGGTATCTCGTGCAGACCGATTACCGCTGGCTGCCGACGAAAAGTTCCAACGCCGCCTTCGGCTACAATTTCGAGGGCGCGCTTCAGGAATTCGTGCTGGTGGACGAGCGGGTCATCACCGCGCCGGACGGCGAATCCATGTTCATTCCCGCGCCGGAGGATTTGTCGGCGTCGGCCATCGCGCTGTGCGAGCCGTGGGCGTGCGTCGAGGACGCCTACGTGGAGAAACAGCGCCGGAATTTCAAGCGCGACGGCAAAACTGCTCGTCGTCGGCTGCGACGCCCCATCGCGAATGTGGGCGGAGCCTCGCCGCCGTTCGCGACAAGGCGTCGCGCCACGCTCTGCGACGCGGCGTCGCATCCACGGCTTGCGGCGATGGCGTCACTCTGCCGGCCAAAGTGACTTGCGCCAGACCGTCCGCGCTGCCGGAAGGCCAATTTGACGACGTGATTTATTTCGGCAGCGACGCGGCGGTTTGCGAAAAGCTGTTCGCCAACGTCGGCACGGGCGGATTGTTCGTCATCGTGCAGGGCGGGAAGAAATTTGGCCGGCCGGTCGTGACGCCGTTGGCCGCGTTCATTACGGCGGCATCCGCATCATCGGCACGACGGGCAGCAACGTCGCCGACGCGCTGGCGGCGATTCCCGCCACGGCGGAAATCCGGCCGAACGACAAAATCAACATCATCGGCGCCGCCGGCCCGATGGGCACGATGCACGTCATCCGCGATTTGTGCCAGGGCGTGCCGGGCGTGACCATTTTCGCCGGCGACTTGAGCGACGAACGGCTGGCCGCGCTGCGCAAATTGGCCGAGCCGCTTGCGCAGAAGAACAAGCTGACGCTGAAGACCTACAATCCGTCCAAGGACAAGCTGACGGAGAAGTTCAATTACATCGTGCTGATGGCCCCGGTCCCGGCGCTGGTCGCGCAAGCCGTCAAGGACGCCGCGCCGCAAGCGCCATCATCAACATCTTCGCCGGCATTCCCGCCGACAAGACCGGCGAGATTGACCTCGACGCCTATATCGAGAAACAATGTTATTTCATCGGCACCAGCGGCTCGACGCTCGACGACATGAAGGCCGTGCTGAAAAAAGTCGCGTCGCGCCAGCTCGACACGAATTTGTCCGTCGCCGCCATCGCCGGTCTGGACGGCGCGGTGGACGGCATCCGCGCGGTGGAGAAAAACCCGATGCCCGGCAAAATCATCGTCTATCCGTTTGCGAAGGCTTGAAGCTGACGGCGCTCACCGAGCCGGCAAGGAACATCCCGGCGTGGCGAAGTCACTCAATGACGGTCAATGGAACAAAAACGCCGAAGAGGCGTTGAAGAAGGAGTTCGGCGCGCAATGAATGCGTCTTCCTTAAATTCTTTAATCACTCGATGCGCCGATTTTGCCAACTGCTGCACAAGCGCGATAGCGTCTTGGACTGCGACAGTTCTCTGGCGTTTCGGATCCTTGCCGCACGTCTCAAAGCGGCAGAGGACTGGCAGTCCAAAACCTGGCGGCACTTCTTCGTCCCGGTAAAATTGTTGAGGAACCAATGAATCTTCCACTCGAAAACAAAATCGCCGTCGTCACCGGCGGCGCGCAGGGACTCGGGCCAGGCGATTTGCCTGCGCGCTGGCGAAGGCCGGTGCCACGTCGCCATCGCCGACATGAAAGACGAGGCGGCGCAGGCGACCGCGGCGGAAATTGTCAAAGCCACCGGCCGAAGGCGTTCGCGCTGAAAACCGACGTGACGCAGGAAGCGGACGTTGAAAAATTGTTTGATCGCGCGGTGACGGAATTTGGCCGCGTGGACATCGTCGTCGCCAACGCCGCCATCTTGATTGCCGAGCCGATTGCCGAGGCCAACGCGGAAAAATGGCGCGCGGTGATGAACGTGAATCTGTTCGGCAATTTTCTGACGATGAAGCACGCCTGCCGCGTGATGAAACCGCAGAAGCAGCGGCGTCATCATCCAGATCAATTCCAAGTCCGGCAAAAAAGGCAGCGCGGCCAACTCCGCCTACGCGGCGACCAAATTCGGCGGCATCGGCCTCGTCCAGAGCGTCGCGCTGGAAATGGCGCCGCTCGGCATCCGCTGCAACGCGATCTGCCCCGGCAACCTGCTCGATTCGCCGCTGTGGACCGACCCGAACAACGGCCTGTTCGTGCAATATCTCAAGGCCGGCAAAGTGCCCGGCGCGAAAAACATCGAGGACGTGCGCCAGTTTTACGTCAATCAGGTGCCGATGAAACGCGGCTGCACCTACGATGACGTTTGCAACGCGCTGATTTTTCTCGCCGGCGACGGCGCAAGCTACCTCACCGGCATTTCGTTGAGCGTCACCGGCGGGCAGGAGATGAATTGACGCGCAGACGGTGGCATCACGCGACTCGTCAGTCCACTCAACTGTTTCCTCTTGGTTCCAGATTTACTCGCTGATGACGCGGATTTTTCCGTTCTGATTTTGAAGGTTGATCCGTGGTGTGCCGGGCGTCACGCCCGCAAACGGATCCTGCCCCCGCGGCTTCATCAGCACCGGGAAGTCGGATTCGATGTCGGCGTAACTGGTGCGCGCCTGAAGGGCGGGTTTCAGTCCGGCGGGCAATCGCACCTCCAATGTGGCGTAACTGGTGCGCGCTTCCAGGTTGGTCAGTGATTGGGATGCAGCCCGCACGGTGACGGCGCCAAATTGATTGGCGCAAATGAAGTTTCCGCCCGGCCCGGTGATCTCCATCGCGCCGTAGGAGGTTTCGGCCCGGACGGAGCCGGTGACCGGCTTCCGCCACCACGCGGCCAAACTGGTTCACCAACTGCGCGTCGCCGTTGATTTCCCTCACGCGCATCTCGGCATAGGAAGTTTTGAGGTCGGCGTCACCGGCCTTCTCGACGCGCAAGGCGCCAAACTGGTTCCGCAGTTTGACCGCGCCGCCGATGTCGCGCGCCTCGAGCGCGGCATAACTGGTTTCCGCTTCCAACGCGCCGTGAACGCCGTCGGCCTCAATCGCGCCAAAGGCATTTTTCAACGCCGCCGGGCCGGTGTTGCCAATCTTGAGCGCGGCATAGGAAGTGTCGGCGCGCACCGCGCCGGAGATGTCGCGCAGATCCACTGCCCCAAACCGGTTTTTGACCACAATCTCACCACCCAAGTTCGCGGCTTCGATGCCGCCATACTGGTCAAGGAGCTGGACGCTGACGGTCTTTGGCACGGTGATTTCCAAATCGGACTGGAAGTTGTGCGGTTCGCGGGAATCGGGCACGGTGACGACGAGCGTCAGACGGTCGCCAACAAGTTCGGCCCGGCAAACGAGGTTGCTGGCCAGTTGTTGAACCACCTCATCGGT
Organism: uncultured Verrucomicrobiae bacterium; assembly: GCA_963764035.1. Taxonomy (GTDB): domain Bacteria; phylum Verrucomicrobiota; class Verrucomicrobiia; order Limisphaerales; family UBA11358; genus UBA11358. The sequence continues at coordinate 228,321 of CAVXQV010000004.1, read as the reverse complement.
GCGGGCATGGACGGTGAGTTTTTGCGACCAATTGAAAGGGCCATTGGGGGCGCCGGTGATGTGAATGGCGCCAAAGGCATTTTTCACGTCCAGACTTTTCAGGCCGGCGGGAATCCCGGCGCTTTGAACGGAATTGGTGACCGCCTTCAAATCATGGTCCGACCATCCGGACGGGCTGGAAACATTGAAGTAGCAGCCGGACAAGACCGCCAAGGCTGCTCCAGCAAAAAGAATTGAATAGTATGGTTTCATAACATTCTTTCAACTGTCCACCACCGGGATGACGGTTGGGCGCATCTTACCACGCGCGTCTGCTGCAACGGAAGTCAAAAACCGATCAAAGAAATTCGGCAATCAACCGCCAGCCTTTCACCTCGGAGTGGCATCCGGCAGACCGCCGTCCACGGGGAGGCACGCGCCGGTGGTCGGCGTCTGGCGCGTGGCAAAAAACAAAACGGCGTTGGCGACGTGCTCGGCGGTCACTTTGGCCTTCAGCAGATTACGGTTCCGGTAATATTCCTCCAAACCCTGTTTCGTCGAGGCCGCGCGCCTTCATCCGGCCGGGACCGACCTCGGCCCAGAGACCCGACTTGTGCGCGCCGCCGGAAAAAACCGCGTCGGGCGCGACCATGTTGACGCGGACACCCATCGGCGCAAATTCCAGACTGGCGATGCGCGCCAGTTGATGTGCCGCCGCCTTGGTCGCGCTGTAAGCCCCAAAACCCGCGCCGGGAGCAAAGACATTTTTTGTGGAAATCAGAATCACGTCGCCGCCGATGTTTTGCCGCGCAAAATGCCGTCCGGCCTCCGCCAGAACCAGCAGCGTCCCTTCGACGTTCACGCGTTCCAATTTGCGGAACGCCTCCAAATCCATCTCGACCAACGGACAGGCCAGCGCGAGTCCGGCGTTGAGGACGATGATGTCCACGCCGCCCCACGTCGCGGAGATTTGTGCGAAGGCGCTGGCGACGGATTTGGACATCAGTCACGTCCATCGGCACGCCAATGACGCGCTCCGCGTCTTGCTTCTGGAATTCGGCGACAAATTTTTCAAATCGTTCGCCGGGCAAATCCGTGATGGCAACGTGGCAGCCTCGATCCAGCAGGCCCCGGCAAATGCCGTAACCAATCGCGCCCGCCGCGCCGGTGACCAGCGCCGTGCGGCCAACCAATCGCGGATCGTGGCCGGGCTTGGACTTTGGTTTCAGGACTTGGAATGCGCCAACGCCCGGCACGGAAATGAATTCCGGTTTCGATTTCCGGAGCGATGCGGCAAAGCGCAAGCGCAACTCCTCATCGGTTTCATCTTTCCGAACCGGATCCAGTTGCAGAGCGACGCGCAAATTCTTCCTGCCCAAAACACTGTTCAAAATCGCCGGCTGAAACGGAAAATCATCATTTCCTGTCGGCTCCGCAAGCAAGCCGCGCAGCAACGTCGCGACGCGGGCGATGGCATCAAGCTGTGATGTTTTAGCCATTGCGCTTCGACTTCTTTGCCTCCTGATTTTTCAGCGTCTCGTAAAGATCAAACGCATCCTTCGGTTTCAGATTCTCGTGAACGACCTTGGCCACGGCCTGCATCATCGCCTTCGGCGCGTCGCTCTGGAAAATGTTCCGGCCCATGTCCACGCCCGACGCGCCCTGCTGGATGGCGTTGTAAGCCATCGTCAGCGCCTCCAGTTCCGGCAGCTTCTTCCCGCCCGCCATCACAACCGGCACGGGACAGGAAGCCGTGACGGTCTCGAATTCCTCCTCGCAGAAATATGTCTTCACAAACTGCGCGCCGAGTTCCGCGCAAATGCGGCAGGCCAGGCGCAGATATTGCGCATCGCGCGTCATCGTCTTGCCCACGGCGGTGACTGCCAGCGTCGGGATGCCCGCGCGCAAACCCATGTCCACCAGCCGCGTCATGTTGTGGACGGAGCGCGTTTCGAATTCGCCGCCGATGAACACCTGCAACGTCACCGCCGAAACGTTCAACCGGATGGCGTCCTCGATGTCCACGGCGAGTTCCTCATCGGACAATTCCTTCAAGATGCTCGGCCCGCCGCTGCTGCGGAGCACGATGGGTTTGGTCAGCGAAGGCGGCACGGTCGTCCGCAAAATCCCGCGCGTGAGCATCAGCGCGTCGGCCAGCGGCATGAGCGGGACGATGTTCAGGTCAATGCGCTCCAGCCCGGTCGTCGGTCCCTGAAAATAGCCGTGGTCAATCGCCAGCATCACCGTGCGGCCGGTGCTGGGATTGAAGATGCGCGACAGCCGGTTTTTCATCCCCCAATCCAGCGCGCTGGCGCCTTTCAGGAAAAAGCCTGGCGTGGCCTGCGGGATGTGTTCGTAATATTGCTTTGGTTTCTTCGATTTGTTCGTGTCAGCTTCCGGCATAATTGTCTCCGGGTGTTAATTGTTGGTTCGTGAGCCTAAATCTTCCGCCGCCGGTGTCAATATCGCCATCAACGCCTGCCGTCCTGAAAATCAGCCGCAAAAGAACGCAGAGAGCGCAAAGAAACCAATCCACCAGCACCGCCACCTTCCCCCGTAGCAGCCGACGTAAGAAGGCTCAAACTTCTCCTGCTGGAATAATGAGCCTCCTCACGTCGTCTGCTACTCAATAAACCAAAACCAACACCGCCGCTGAATAGCCGCAAAAAGGCACAAAAAGCACAAAGGCAAAAATCTTTTGCGCCTTTTGCGCCTTTTTGTGGTAAAAAAACCAGTAAACGAGAACGAGAACGGCAGCCTCCTGCGCAGACTGATTCAGCCGCAAAAGAACGCAAAGATCGCAAAGAAAATCCCTTCTCCCATCGGATGGGAGAAGGTGGCCGAAGGCCGGATGAGGGAAAGTCTCTGTGTTCTTTGTGTTCTCTCGCGGCAATAAAATCAGTAAACGAGAACAAGCACCGCCGCATCCTGCGCCGACTTCACCACCTCCTCAAACTTCCGGTCAGCCGTACACCGGCACTTTGAGCTTGGCCGAAACGGTCTGGGACAGACTCCAGGAAGCTCAACAGCAGGCTGCTCTTGACCGCGTAATTCACATTCTCCGGCAACGCCCCGCTCGCCGCCAGCGCCGCCCCCGCATCCAGCTTGGCCGACACGATGCCGATCACGTTGCCCCGCTCATCCACCAGCGCCCCGCCCGAATTGCCCGGCTGCACCGGCGCGCTGATTTGAAAATACCGCGGGTCATCCCCCGCGCCGGACAGCGACGCGATTTCCCCCTTGGCCAGCTTGGGCGCGAACCCCTGCAAACCGATGTCGGGAAAACCGACCGTCGCCACCGTGCCGCCCAATTGCGCCGACCGGCTGGATGAAATGGGCAATGGAGAAAATTTCCCGTCCGCTTTGAGCAAGGCCAGATCATTGGCCGCATCCACCTGAACCACCTTGGCGTCAATCAAACCCGCGCTCGTGAGCAAACGAACCTTCGTCGCATCCTTGACCACATGATAATTGGAAATCAAATAACCATCGTCCGTGATGAAAAATCCCGTGCCGGTGCGGCCATTTCATTGTGGCGACAGGACAATGCGATAAAAGCGTTGCTGGCTGTTGGCTGTGTTCGGATCAATCACAGTCAACGGCACGCCAATTCCGCCTAAAGTCACCAACGGCAACCACTGCGTTAGATTCGTTGAGTATTCCACCTCGTAATCCACGCGGGTTGCGGTGTTGAAGCTGAACTGGAACTGTCCATTGGCGAGCATCGTTGGCGCGGTGATAACTTGCGGAAGCAACAAACGGAATACCGTTCCACAGCCATTGGGATCGAAGGAATTAGTGATGCCACCACCGGAAGTCGTGCCGTAGAAATTGCCGTCTGTGCCCAGTGTCAGGGCGGCTTGCGGGAGCGCCCCATTGGTGCCGCTGAAATAAACCAGCGTGGTCAACGTGCCATTCGTCGTCACTTGGAACACCGTCCCATAAACCGATACTGCCGCCCTAGTTCAGTCGTGCCGTAGAAATTGCCGTCATTGCCCAGTGTCAGCGCGGCATGCGGATACGCCCCATTGGTGTCGTTGAAAGAAACCAGCGTGGTCAACGTGCCGTTGGTCGTCACTTTGAACACAGTGCCATCACCGTAACCGCCGAGAATTGGTGCTGCCGCCGCCTTGAGTCGTGCCGTAGAAATTGCCGTCAGTGCCCAGTGTCAGCCCGGCATATCGGATTCGCCCCATTGGTGTTGGAGAAGGAAACCAGCGTGGTCAACGTGCCGTTGGTTGTCACCTTGAACACCGTCCCCTAACCGCTGCTGCCGCCACCCGCAGTCGTGCCGTAGAAATTGCCGTCATTGCCCAGCGTCAGTGCGGCATACGGGTACGCGCCATTGGTGCCGTTGAAAGAAACCAGCGTGGTCAACGCGCCATTGGTCGTCACCTTGAAACACCGTGCCCATCACCGTGGTCGCCGCCACTGAGCAGTCGTGCCGTAGAAATTGCCGTCAGTGCCCAGCGTCAGCGCGGTTGCTGCGGATCCGCCCCGTTGGTGTGGGTTAAAAGAAACCAGCGTGGTCAACGTGCCATTGGTCGTCACTTTGAACACCGTGCCATGCACCAGCTGCTGCCATAGCACTCCGCTCTAGTCGTGCCGTAGAAATTGCCGTCGTTGCCCAGCGTCAGCGCGGCCTACGGATTCGCCCCATTGGTGTCGCCAGAACGAAACCAGCGTGGTCAACGTGCCATTGGTCGTCACTCTGAACACCGTCCCGTAACTGCTGCTGCCGCCTCCAGAAAGTCGTGCCGTAGAAATTGCCGTCATTGCCCAGCGTCAGACGGCATTCGGATTTGCCCATTGGTGCCGTTAAATAAACAGAGTGTCTGTAACGTCTGCGCGCTAGTTAGCGACGCGGATACAAAGATCACGAGCGCAAATATGGTTTTGACCGAATCTTTTAGCAAAAATTGCATGAAAGTGCATTTTTATGCTGCACGACTAGACGAAAATCAGTCTGAAACAAGCTGACTTTCGTCTTCCAGAAAAGTTCGCAATTCATTTGCGTCAATTTTTTCGTCAGGTAGGCGCATCTGTTCCGCAACGAACTGGAAGTCTTCAAAAATTGTTTTGTCTTCACCATGACGCCTTCGCTCTTGTTCAACATAAGGCTTCGACGCTTCCCACCATCGGCAGGCATAATAACTAAAGGAAGAGTCAGCCAATTTTTTATCAAGGTATCCCATCCTGTAAGCACTTCCCATGTCTTCGAAAAAGTTGAGAACCGTCTCGGATATTTTGCCAGACTTCGTTGCATCATAATTCTCAAGTTGTGGAGCGAGCCTTTTTCTTGCCCTAACCATTTCAGGAGAATCGAATCTCTTTTGCAATTCGAGCCATGTCTGCACGCCAATTGATTTTCGTGATTCGCTTACCAGCCGGAATGTTGCAATGGCAAGCCCTACTGTGAACAGAGCCAGCGCAACGGTTGCATACGCTAAAACTGTCTCCATAAATTCTTTTTGCTTCATAAGCCGACGCACATTTAGGCGTTATTTTCACCTTCATGCAGTGAGACATTCAAACGCCAATTGCCCCAATCGTCCATCCCAAAATGAAAACCGGAAAAGAAGCCCTGACCATTTCGAATTGCGAATTGCGAATTGCGGAGAGCGCGACCCGTCCGTTTCGGCGTAGCGGCTTTCGGGAGAAAGCCGCCCTCTAAATTCCGTCCCCGTTTGCACGCCCTGCCGGGCCGCCGCCACGCCAGATGGTTGCCCCATTCCAAAGCGCCAGAGGGCTGGCGCACTCCAAGACGCTTCGCGTTCACCGGGCCGCTCCGCATTGCCGCCAGGTTTTGGACTGCGGCAGCCCTCCGCCGCTTTTCCCGGCACCAGCGCGCAATCCGTGTTCATCTGTGTCCATCCGTGGTTGAAAATTCAAACGCCAATTGCCCCAATCGTCAATCCCAAACTGAATACCGGAAAAGAAGCCCTGACCATTTCGAATTGCGAATTGCGAATTGCGGAGAGCGCGACCCGTCCGTTTCGGCGTAGCGGCATTCGGGAGAAAGCCGCCATCTAAATTCCGTCCCCGTTTGCACGCCCTGCCGAGCCGCCGCCACGCCAGGATGGTTGCCCGTTCCAAAGCGCCAGAGGGCTGGCGCACTCCCAGACGCTTCGCGTTCACCGGGCCGCTCCGCATTCCCGCCAGGTTTTGGACTGCGGCAGCCCTCTGCCGCTTTTCCCCGGCACCACGGCAATCCGTGTTCATCTGTGTCCATCCGTGGTTAAAAATTCAATCGCCAATTGCCCCAATCGTCCATCCCAAACTGAACACCGGAAAAGAAGCCCTGACCATTTCGAATTGCGAATTGCGAATTGCGGAGAGCGCGACCCGTCCGTTTCGGCGTAGCGGCTTTCGGGAGAAAGCCGCCATCTAAATTCCGTCCCCGTTTGCACGCCCTGCCGGGCCGCCGCCACGTCAATGATTGCCCGTTCCAAAGCGCCAGAGGGCTGGCGCACTCCAAGACGCTTCGCGTTTACCGGCCCGCTCCAAATGTCCGCCAGGTTTTGGACTGCGGCAGCCCTCTGCCGCTTTACCCCCGGCACCAGGCAATCCGTGTTATCTGTTCATCCGTGGTTACGAAATTCAATCGCCAATTTTCCCCAATCGTCCAGCCCAAAATGAATACCGGAAAAGGGCCGTGCCAGTTTTGAATCTCGGAGCCGGAGCATCGTCCGCCGTCTCCTGGAAAATCCGTGCGCCGGGTTCCCAACCGCTTTGCGCCCTGGCGTTAATTGTTGCCCATTTGCCCCGTCCTCCGGCCGTGGCGCCTGATAATGACATCGCGCCCTTGTGATATGACAACGCCGCCGTGCGATATTACAAAACCACTTTGTAACATCGCAAAATGCCATTGTCATATTGCGTGCCATCCATGTCATATAACAGGACAATCCTGCGACATGGACAATTGATTTTGGAATCTCGCAAAATCTTTTTGCGATATTAATAATCCCGTCTGCAATCTCGCAAAAACAGCCTGTGATATGGCAAAGTTTTGATGCGATATCGCGCGTCTTCATTGTGATATTACACGGCCTGGCTGTGACATGTCGCCGCCGTTTTGTGATATTCAAAAATGATTTTGAAACATGGGATTATCCAGATGACAAACCAAAATAGCCGCAAGCCGTTGAATCTGGCTTAATTGTGGATTATCTGCGTCCCCTGCTGCTGGCGCGGATGGACTTTTTGAGAGCCTGGACTTTCGGCGGGTTGGCAAAAGCCCCCCGCCGCAACGCCCCGTCAGGATGGAAAGCGAACTTCAGCGGCTCGTCTTTCCAGTCCGGCGTGTTTGTTTTGGTCTTGGGCATGTTTGACTGGCGGCTATTAACGAATGTCAGTCAAACCAAAACTAGGGCGGATTTATGATGCCAGCAAACAAATTCCCCCGAAAGATGCCGAACTGCTTTTATTCCATGACGAGGTTTTCGCATGGAGCGTCGGGATATATGACGGTCGCAGAGAGTTTGTTTCAAGGTGGAAAACCCCCGTTCTTTATTGGACTTTGGTTCCCCCGCGATCCCTGCTGTTCCTAGCTAAAGCAACCTCGGTTTTCAAACCGTAGAGAATGCCGTGAATTTTCTCCCACAATTTCTCTTTGGCGGCATATTGGGTTAATTTTCTATAACGCTTTGCTTTGATGCTTAAATCTGCCATCCGCAGGCTGTATTCTAAAAGGTGTCCGTATCCCAATAATTCAAACACCAAATCTATGTCTTGTGACATGTCATAAGTGGCCTGATTCAAAATCTCGTCCATCCGGTCAAACTTTTTTAACTCGTCCTCCCTCACGGCGGCAATGGCGCGGGCGGCTCTTTTGGCAGGCGTTCTTCTGCTGCCTTTGCCTCTGCCTCCCAAATGGCTCTTAAACGTTTCGATATTGCCATAAATTCATGCCGTTTTGTAAATCAAACGCTTTCCAACGGCCTTGGTCAAACCAAAATCTGTGCGCTCGCCGTCGCTGATTTTACGGCAGTTGTGGCGGTGTTCAAACTCGGCCAGATACAGCGGCAAATGCTGTGCGCTAATGTGATGGAAAGTCCCCATTACGCCTCTTTTTAACAAGCTGAAGAACCCCTCGACATGGGCCGTCGTTACTACGTTTTCCCCTTCATGGCGGCTGTATTCTCCGGCCATGTGCTTGACTGATTTGTGTTCATATTCAAATTTCAAACCGGTGTAGCCGGGATGCTGGTCGGTGTGGAGATTCGGAGCCGATTTCACGTTTTCGCGGATGGCTTGTTTCAGGTTTGCGCCGTTGACCGTCGGCATGATTTTACTGCGCACCGTGCCACCGCGTTGAACCATTGCTATCACCGGAATTTTGTTTCCAAGAAATCGTGACCCCTTGCCACTGGTCGCGCCGCCAATCAGGGTTTCGTCGGCCTCGATTGTGCCGGATAGTTTTTCGGTGTATCCGGTTTCCCGCAACGCATGGCGGATTCTGTGCGACATAAAGAGAGCCGTGCCATAGCTGCCGATTTCCAGAATGCGCTTCAGTTGGAGCGAGCTAATCCCCTTTTTGGAACTGCAAAGCAGATACCAAGCAATGAGCCATTTCCGCAACGGGATATGGCTGTCCTCGAATATCGTGCCGACCATCACCGAGAATTGTTTCAGGCACGCGCCGCATTTATAGACGCCAGCGCGGACTGCCTTTTTGCTGTCGGCGCGCGGTTCGAGTTTGTAAATCGGCTTTTCCTTGTGGTTTTTGCAATGCGGACAAACCGGGCCGTCTTTCCAAAGCACGGCTTCAAGGTGTTTCCGCGCCGTCTCGTCATCGGGGAAGCGGTCTATGATTTGAATGAGCGTTAAATCTTTCAGCGGCGATTTCGTTTTCATGCCGCCAACCTAACCCGCCATTATTGGTTTGTCAAGTGGATAATCCCATGAAACATCTAAAACCGGCTTCGCAAACCTTACCGGCACGGTTACTGCTTGATATTATCGGTCTGGCCATGCAACCCAGCCCGGACCTGAAACCAAAGCAAGCATCAAAATTATGATCGTCAAGCCCGCCATAACCTGGCTCAACCGCGTGGATGACGCGGAATTGCGAAACAAAACCGCCACCATCCTGATGATGATGGCCGAGAATGCCGACATCTATGATGACCCGTCGCCACCCCTGGCCCAGGTGCAGACGGCCTTGGACGGTTTTATCGGCACCATCGGGCTGGCGGCGGATGGCGGCAGGTTCGCCACGGTGGCCAAGAAGAATGCGCGCAAGGTGCTCACCGGTTTGGTGCGCCAACTGGCCAGCTATGTGTCGGTGGCCTGCAAGGGCGACCTGGCCAGCCTCATCTTGAGCGGATTTCCCACGCACAAGCCGGTGCGTGAACCGGTCGGCCCGTTGTCGAAACCGCGGGGACTGACCGTCAAACACGGCCCGCAACGGGGCGACCTGACGGCCCGGGTCAAGCCGGTCAAGGGCGCGGCCAATTACAACTGGCGGATCATTGCCAACCTGCCCGGGGCCGCGCCGGTCATCGTGCAGGACACGGCTGCCACCCATGTCTTCACCGGCCTGACGGCCGGGGTGTGCTATACCTTCGCTGTCCAAGTGCTGGGCACCGCCGGCCTGACGGATTGGAGCGACGCGGCCAGCCTGACCGCCGATTAAACTCAAATCCCCAACCTTTCAAAATCAGGGCGCGCCGGACTCAATCCGGCGCGTTCTTTTTTGTGGCAAATCCGCTACAAGCCAAACCGCTGGATCAGAAAGAAAATCGCGGGCACGGTCAGCAGGCTGAAGAACGTGCTGTAAAAAATCCCCTCGGCGGCCAGGGTGACGTCGCCGTGAAACCGGTCGGCCATGACGCTGCAACTGATGGCCACCGGCATTGTCGCGATCAAATAAATGATCATCCGGGTTTCCTCCGGGAATGACGAAACCCATTTTCAACAACGCAAACCCGAGGGCCACCGTCACCAGCGGCGCGAACAACAGGCGTGACAGCAGCACGCCCCACAACACTTTGGGAAAGCGATGCACGGCGATGGTCAGTTCGCCGAGTTGCGCGCCGATGGCCAGCAGTGACAACGGTATCGTCAGGCTGCCGACCATTGCCAGCGCCTGCACCAGCGCGCCGGGCAGCATCAGGCCCAGCGGCGCGGCGCCGGATTGACCGTCTCCAAATTGCGCGCGGCGGGAAACAGCAACGCCGCGGCAATACCCGCCGCCGTCGCCCACAGGCCGATGTTCGTCAGGAGATTTTTCGCCGCCTGCCGGATTGAACCGTGCAGAATCCAGACGCCGAACGACCACAGGACCAATTGCGCGCCGACGTTGCACAGCAGCACGGTGCGGACGCCGGCGTCGCCGTAGAGCGCCTGGGCAATCGGCAGCGGCAGGAAAACCCAGTTGGGAATGGCGACCAGAAAAATGAAGGTATTGCGCTGCGACTTGCCCGCTGAACATCGGCGACATCAGCAGTCCGACCAAATAGGCGATGATGATCACCAGCCCGCACAGCACCGGGCCGAGCCAGCCGTCGCGCAGCGCCGCCGCGTCCACCGTCCGCAGCATTTGCGTGAACACCAGCGCGGGAAACGCAACGTCCACCACCAGCCGGCTCAACGTGGCCGTGAAATCCGCCGCCAGGAACCCGCGCCGCCGCGCCAGCCAGCCGGCGACGATCACGAGGAACATCGCCGCGATTTTGAGAAAGACCACGTGAACCATCGGGTGGCCACACTTTAGAAAATTGCGGCAAAAAGTCAAAGCAACCGTCGGCGGCGATGGATTTTGGGGCGGAACTTCGCACCACCACCATTTTTCTCCCTCTCCTCCGCGGAGTGGAGGAGAGGGCCGGGGTGAGGAGGCGCGTTAATTTCAAGCTCAAATCCCCTCACCCCAACCCTCTCCCCGCTTGGGCGGGGAGAGGGAGTGGCGGCAGTGCCGAATTGCGCCCTGGATTTTCCCGGGCGTTGATTCGGCGCATTTTTCATGTTCACCGGTCAAACGCGACAGTTGAATTTTATTGTGCGTCCGGCGTCATTGCGTTATCAGACGACGGATTCCAAACCTGCGGAACAATATGCGCATTAAAATTACGATCCCGATTTTTGTCCTTGCCGCAACTGCGGCGTGGTTCACCGGCAGTGCGTCAGCACAAATGGCGCCCGCCACCCAATCTCGTTCCGCGACGCCGTGCCTGGATGTGCTTTACAAATTCACCGCCCCCGATGTGCCGGCGCTCGGCCCGGGTGAAACCGAAGTCAGGCCGCGCAAACCCTACACCAATGCCCCGCCCGCCGATCTGCCCGGCCGGGGTTTGGCGCAGCATCCGATGCTTTATGCCGGCGAGGGTTACAACAAGCTGTTCGTCGTCAACAACGGCAAGGTCATCTGGACCTATCAGACCGGCAGTGGCGGCGAATTCGACGATGTCTGGATGCTTTCCAATGGCAACGTCCTTTTCAGCCGGATGCAATACGCCGCCGAAGTCACCCCGGAGAAAAAGGTCGTCTGGCATTACGATGCGCCCGCCGGCACGGAGATTCATTGCTGCCAGCCCATCGGCACGAACGAGGTCCTGTTCATTGAGAACGGCTTGCCGCCGGTGTTGAAGGTGGTGAACATCGGGACCGGGGACATCGTCGTGCAGCATGATTTGCCGTTCGTCCAGCCGCCCGACCGCCGGAACGTGCATGGGGAATTCCGCCGCGTGCGTTGCACGGCGCAGGGAACTTATCTCTGCGCGTTCCTCACCATGCAGCAAGTGATCGAGTATGATGAACATTTCAACGCGATTTGGACTTTTGGCACAAATGATCTGCCGGCGGGAACGAAATTCTCGCCGTGGGCCGCCATCCGGCTCAAGAACGGCCACACGCTCATCACGAATGAATCCGGAAAATCGCAACTGGAGGTCACCCCGGACAAGCAGATCGTCTGGAGCCTCACGCCGAAAGATCTGCCCGAGCCTTACCGCTACCTCGACACCCAGACCTGCACCCGGCTGGCCAACGGCAACACCGTCGTCTGCTCCCGCGGCGGCGACGGCAAAGGCCCGCAACTGGTCGAAGTCTCACCGGACAAAAAGGCCGTGTGGGTTCTGCACGATTGGAACGACCTCGGCCCGGCGACCGCCGTGCAAATGCTGGATGATCCCGGCATTCCCGAAGCTCCGGGCGAGTCGGAGCATTGAATCTTTCGCCCCAAAATCGCCGGGGGTCTTCGCGATTCCGAATTGAGCGATTTTGATTGATTTCAATCATCATTTGATTATATTCAATCAATTTCAATCAGCCCATGCTGAACGGCCGATCATAAAGATCTGGCGCACCAACGCCACGACAACCTGCGCGAATTGATCCGCGGCAAGGGCGTGATCCGCATCGAGGAAATCTGCCGGCAGCTCCGGGTCTCCCCCGCCACGGTGCGCCGGGACCTGGACCAGCTTGAAAAGGCCGGCGCCATCCGGCGCGTCCACGGCGGCGCGGTCAGCGTCGAAAGCCGGCTGGAGGAGCCGCTGTTTGACGACAAGGCCTCGATTGCGGCGCGGGAAAAGCAGCGCATTGCCGAGGCGGCGCTGCAATTCGTCGAGCCCGGGCGACACGATTTATCTGGATGGCGGCAGCACGGTGCTGGAGTTCGCGCGGCTGTTGCACGACCGCACCAATCTCACGGTGGTGACCAATTCGCTGCGCGCGGCGCAGGAACTGGCCGGGCGCGGGCCGCGGTTGATTTTGATCGGCGGCGAACTGCGCCGCTTGAGCCAGACGATGGTCGGCCCGTTGACGCGCTGCCTTTTGCGGAATTGCACCTGGACAAGGCGTTCATGGGCACCATCGGGCTGGCGCTGAAGGAAGGTCTCACGACGACCGACCCCAGCGAGGCTTACACGAAGGAACTGGTGATGAGCCGGGCGCGGCAGGTGATTCTGCTGGCCGACTCGGGCAAGGCGGGCAAGGTGGCCTTCGCCCGCGCCGGCGGACTGGAACACGTCCACGCACTCGTCACCGACAAGTCCCTGGACAAAACTTTCGCGAAAGAACTGACAAAGAAGGGAATCAAGGTGGTGAAAGTGTGAATTTGCGCGTAGGACAGGCGTCGCGCCTGTTTCAAAAATAAATATTCCGCCTTGGCGGGCAAATTAGTCAGAGACAGGCGCGACGCCTGTCCTACGAAAGAACAAATTGAAATTATGACAACAGCAACATTGGAAAAATCCATCGAGAAAAAGGCTGACAAGCCGAAAAAAAAGAAATCCGCGACCTATTTGAGCGACATGCGGCCCAAGTTCGAGCCGTTTGAAATCGATTGCGGCAAGATTTCCGCCTATCGCTTCAAGGGCAACCTGAAACAGGAGCTGGCCGCGAAAAAAATCACCAAGGCCGAGGCGGTCAACCTGTTCGAGGACATGCTGATGATCCGCGAACTGGAGGAAATGATCGTCAAGCTCCGCTCCGGCGCGTATGAGCCGATCCGCGAATTCAATTATCGCGGCCCGACGCACGTCTCGGTCGGCCAGGAAGGCACGGCGGCGGGCGCATGCTCCGTGCTGCACATCGCCGACAAAATCACCAGCACGCACCGCGGCCACGGCGAAAGCCTCGCGAAAGGCACCGTCGCCATCCGCGAAATGAGCGACGAGCAACTGAACGCAGCGCGTGCCGCATTGCAAATCGAACAAGCACGAGGAATTGCTTGAAGCCGCGCTGGAACAGCATGTCTATCGCATGATTTGCGAATTGTTCGGCAAGGAAGACGGCTATTGCAAAGGCCGCGGCGGCTCGATGCACATCGCGGATTTCACCGTCGGCCATCTCGGCGCCAACGCGATTGTCGGCGGCGGCGTGCCGATTGCCACCGGCGCGGCGATTGGCTTGCGCTATCAGAAAAAGGACGCGGTGGTCTGCTGTTTCGCCGGCGACGGCGCCTACGCCAACGGCGTGGTGCTCGAATCCATGAATTTTGCGACGCAGGCGCAGTTCACCAACCATCTGGCCGACCGCAAGTTCGGCATCCCGATGATTTTCCTCATCATCAACAATCACTACGGCATGACCCATCGCACCGACGACGAAGTGATGGGCGTGAGCCGCATCGCGCGCCGTGCCGCCGGTTTTGCCGACAACAACATGCACGCTGAAATCGTCAACGGCATGGACCCGCTCGCCGTCCGCGACGCCGTCCAGCGCGCCGCCGAGCTTTGCCGCAAAGGCGAAGGCCCGGTGCTGCTTGATTGCGACACCTACCGCTATTGGGGCCACTCGTTGAGCGACCCGCGCAACGAATATCGCACGAAGGAAGAAGAAGCCGCGTGGAAATCCGTTGACCCCATCGAAACCTTCAAGGCGCAACTTCTGGAAAGCAAGGTTGTGAGTGCGAAGGAACTCGCCGCTGTGGAGGCTGCCGTGCGCGACCGCAACGCCCGCGCGGCCAAGCGCGCCGCTGCTGCCGCCGATCCCGCCGCCGAAGACGTCATCAAATACATGTATACCGACACGAAGAGCGAAACCGTGCCGGCGGAGTTTGCGAAGGTCGAAATCATCGAGCCGCTGCCGGAAATCAAGCGCGTCAACGGCGAGATCACCTACAAGGACGCCATCCGCGAGGCGCTCATGGAGGAAATGAAGCGCGACCAGCGCGTGCTCTTTTACGGCGAAGACGTGGCCGATTACGGCGGCGCGTTCAAGGCGACGAAGGGCTTGATGGAATCCTTCGGGCGCGACCGCGTTTTCAATACGCCGATTTCCGAGGCGTGCATCTGTGGCACCGGCATCGGGCTGGCGATGATCGGCCTGCGGCCGGTCATGGAATTGATGTATTTCGATTTCGCGCTGATGTCGTCCGACCAGATCAGCAACCAGGCCGCGAAGTGGCATTACATGAGCGGCGCGCAAACCGAGGTGCCGCTGGTGCTCCGCGTATCGGCGGGCGCGGGCAAGGGCTACGGCGGCCAGCATTCGCAGACGCTTGAATCCATGTTCTGCCACATCCCCGGCCTCTACGTGGTTTATCCCGCAACGCCCTACGATGCGAAGGGAATGCTGAAGTCCGCGATCCGCGACAACAATCCAATCATGTTCATCGAGTCGCAGGGCTTGTATGGCATGAAAGGCCCGGTGCCGACGGAGGAATATCTCGTTCCGCTCGGCGTGGCCGACGTGAAACGCGAAGGCTCGGACATCACTTTTGTGACGTGGGGACCACTCGTCAACGATTGCTTGAAGGCGGCGGACAAATTGAAGGCGGAGAAAAATGTGAACGCCGAGGTCATTGACCTGCGCTCGCTCGTGCCGCTCGACCTCGACACGATTTTGCGCTCGGTGCAAAAGACCGGCCGCTGTGTCGTCGCCAGCCAGGCCATTCACATCGGCAGTTACACCGGAGAAATCGCCTCGACGATTTCGGACGCGATTTTTGATTACCTCGACGCCCCGGTCAAACGCGTCGGCGCCAAGAACGGCATCGCGCCGCAATCGCACATTCTCGAAGCGGCGTTCCTCCCGAACGTCAACGACCTTATTGCCGCCGCCAAAGAAATTCTTTAATCGCCGCAAAAGAACGCAGAGAACACAAAGAAATCATTTATGAAAACCATAAACGATCTGTGCGACTTCGTGCGGCAGACGGCGTATGAAATCCATGTCTATCATGGCAATGGGCACTTGGAAAAAGTTTATGAGAACGCTCTTGCACACCGACTTTGCAAGGCAGGCCTCGATGTGAAGCAACAGCATCCGTTGAAAGTTTATGACGAGGACGGCACGGAAATTGGTGATTATTTTGCAGACCTGCTGGTTGAAAACCGGCTCATCGTGGAATTGAAAGCGGCCAAAACCATCGCCGACGAACACGTTGCGCAGACGCTTGGCTATTTGAAAGCCTCGCGGATCGAACACGGGCTGCTGATCAATTTCGGCTCGTATCGTTTTCAAATTCGGAAATATGTGTTGAGTCAGGGCAAGGTAAAGGAAGAGGGTCTTGGTCGTTTGGCCTGCCTCATGCCTTTTTTCTTTGCGTTCTTTGTGTTCTCTCGCGGCTAATAAATTTATGTCTACTCCAATCATCATGCCGAAGTTTGGTCAGATGACCGAAGAAAGCGCCATCGTCGAATGGCTCAAGAAGGAAGGCGACCAGGTCGCCAAGGGTGACATCCTATTCACCGTCGAAACCGACAAATCGATCATGGAGGTGGAATGTTTCGAGGAAGGCACGTTGCTAAAAATCGGCGTGCCGGCGGGCATCAGCGTGCCGGTGCAAAGCACGGTCGGTTTTCTCGGCCAACCGGGCGAACCGATTCCGGCCATCCCCGTGCCGGCGACTGCCGCGCCCAAATCCGCGATTGCGTCGGCTGTGCGTGCGGCCATCATTCAGGCGGCGGTTCCCGTTCCAGGCGTGCCGCCAGTTGCCACGCCGGTCGCTCCGGCGGCTCCGGCAGTGTTCCGCATCAGCCCGCGCGCGGCGGCGCTGGCGGACGATTCCGTCATTAACGCCACGCGCATCCCCGGCACTGGGCCGGAAGGCCGCGTCGTGGAAAAGGACGTGCAATCATTTTTGCAGCAGCAGGGCTACCACCAGTTGCGCATCACCCCCGCCGCGAAGGAACTGGCGGCGAAGGAAAAATTCGACGTGCTGCTGATTCAACCCGCGGACGGCCGCATCACCGTGGCCGACGTCGAGCGCGCCATCGCCGAGCGGCCGAAGCTGATGAGCAACATGCGCCAGGTCATCGCGCAACGGCTCACGCAGAGTTTCCGCGACACGCCGCATTTCTACCTCACCATTTCTGTGGACATGACGGACCTGCTCGCCTACCGCAACGAGCTGAAGGCCGCGGGCGCGCCCTACACCGTCACCGATTTCATTTCCCAGGCGGTGGTGATGAAATTGCAGGAATTCCCCGAGATCAACAGCTCGACCGACGGCCGGATCATGCGTTGGAACAGCCACGTCAACCTCGGCATCGCCGTGACGGTGGACGAGGGCGTGCTCGTGCCCGTCATCCGCGCGGCGGAACAATTGCCGCTGATGGAACTTTGCCGGCAATCGAAGGTGCTGATTGAAAAGGCGCGCGCCGGAAAGGCCACGCCGGACGAAATGAGCGGCGGCACGTTCACCATCTCCAACATGGGCATGATGGACGTAGAAAGCTTCGGACCCATCATCAATCCGGGCGGCAGCGCCATCCTTGGCGTCGCGAGCATCAAACCGCAGCCGGTCGTGCGCGACGACAAAATCGTCGTGCGCCACATGATGAAGCTGACGCTTTCGTGCGACCATCGCATCGTGGACGGCGCGCTCGGCGCGAAGTTCGTCAACGCCATCAAACAAAAACTTGAGGACATCGAGCTTTGGAAACGGCTGGTGGCGTAGACGTAACGCTGAGCGCCGCTCTCGAGCCGGCGTGTTGGTAACATGTATTGAAACGCGCCGGGTCGGAGACCGGCGCTCCGAAAACTCCAACAATCGAAAATTATGGAAACATTTGACATCGCAGTCATCGGCGCCGGCCCGGGCGGTTACCCGGCGGCCATCCGCGCCGCGCAACTCGGCGCCAAGGTCGCCATCATCGAAAAGGAAAAGCTCGGCGGCACCTGCCTGAACTGGGGCTGCATCCCCACCAAGGCGCTCATCGCCGCCGCCGAGACGTTCGAGAAAATCAAACACGCGGAAAAACTCGGCATCACCGTCAAGGACGCCGCGGTGGATTACGCCGTGATGATCGGCAACAAGGACAAGGCCGTCGGCACAGTTGCGCAGCGGCATCAATTCGCTGCTCACCGCCAACGGCGTGAAACAATTCACCGGCACCGCGAGCTTTGTTGACCGCAATACGATTGAAATTGGTGGCGGTGGCGCCACCGTCACCTGCGGCGGCGAGGGCGCCGCAGCCACGCGGATTTCCGCGAAGAAAATCATCATCGCCACCGGCTCGACCTCGGCCATGCCCGGTTTCCTGCCGAAACACGAGCGCGTTGTCGAAAGCCGCGCGTTTCTCGAAATCCAGAAACTGCCCGCCACCATGATTGTCATGGGCGGCGGCTTCATCGGCTGCGAACTCGCCTGCATGGCCGCCATGCTCGGCGTCAAGGTCACCATCGTCGAATTGCTCGAGGACATCCTGCTGCTGCTCGACGCCGACGTCCGCCGCGAAGTCCGCGCGCACATGGAGAAGAATCTCGGCATCCGCGTCCTCACCGGCAAGGCGCTGGAAAAGATCTCGGCGGACGGCAAAGGCGTCAAAGGCAATTTCGGAGACGAAACGCTCTCCGCCGATTTGCTGCTCTGCGCCGTGGGCCGCAAACCCGTCACTGACGGATTGAAACTGGAAAATGCCGGCCTCAAGACGACCGAACGCGGTTTCATCGAGGCCGATGATTATTGCCGCACGAAGGTCGCCAACATTTTTGCCATCGGCGACGTGACCGGCAAAATCCAGCTCGCGCATTACGCCACCGCGCAGGGCATCGCCGCCGCGGAAAATGCCGTCCTGACGAAATTGCGCAAGCACGACACGATTGTGCCGAACGTGATTTTCACGTCGCCGGAAATCGGCACCGCCGGGTTGAGCGAGGACGACGCGAAGAAACAGAACCGCGCCGTGAAGACCGGCAAGTTCCGTTTCGCCGGCCTCGGCAAGGGCATCGCCACCGGCGAGAACGTCGGTTTTGTGAAATGGATTGCCGACGCGACGACCGACCAATTGCTCGGCGCCGCCGCTGTCGGCCCGCACGCGACGGAACTCATCGCCGAGGCCGCCGCCGCGATTCGCGCCGAACTGACCACGCGCGAACTGGGCCGCACGATTCACGCGCACCCGACCTTCAGCGAAATCTGGATGGAAGCCGCGCACGCGCTGCACGGCGAATGCATCCACGCGCCGCCCAAGCGGAAATGAGAATCCAGCGCGGATGACGTGGATTCTACCGGTTCACCGCTTTCATATTCTGTTCCGGATAACGCATGCCGGCGGCGGCGCCCGGCGGCGCGGCTGACGAAATTTCTTTTAGGTCCGCCGCCGACAATTCGATGTTCACCGACGCCACGTTTTCCTCCAGATATTGTCGTCGTTTTGTGCCGGGAATCGGGACTACGTCTTCGCCCTGCGCGAGCACCCAGGCCAAAGCCAGTTGCGCCGGGGTGCAACCCTTTTGCTTTGCCAACGACCCAATTTTCTCCGCCAGCTTCAGGTTGCGCTCGAGGTTTTCGCCCTGGAAACGCGGGAAGGCCCGGCGCCGGTCGCCTTCGGGCAAATCCTCCAGCTTCATGAATTGTCCGGTGAGAAAACCGCGGCACAACGGGCTGTAAGGCACGAAGCCGATGCCGAGTTCACGGCACGTCGGCAGGATTTCCGCCTCCACGTCGCGAGTCCACAGCGAATACTCCGTCTGCAACGCGCTGATGGGATGAACCTTCATCGCGCGGCGGATAGTCGCGGGCGACGCCTCCGACAGGCCGAGGTAGCGCACCTTGCCCGCGCGGACCAGTTCGCCCATCGCGCCGACCGTTTCCTCGATGGGCACCTCCGGATCAACCCGGTGCTGGTAATATAAATCAATTTGATCCGTGCCGAGCCGCAACAGGCTTGCGTCACAGCATTGGCGAACGTATTCCGGGCGGCCGCTCACGCCGAGAAAATTCCCGCGCGCATCGCGCACCTGGCCGAATTTCGTCGCCAGCACAACTGCCGCGCGACGGCCTTTGAGCGCGCGGCCGACCAGCCGCTCGTTCTCGCCGATGGCATACATGTCCGCCGTGTCGAGAAAAGTCACGCCGAGATCGAGCGCGCGGTGGATGGTGGCGATGGATTCCTCATCATTGCGCGAGCCGTAAAATTCCGACATTCCCATGCAGCCGAGCCCGAGTGCGGAAACCCTCAAGCCTTGTGTTCCCAATGTTTGTTGTTTCATATCAATCCATTTTAGCGATGCGAACCGGAAACAATTTGCCCTATTCAATGCTTTGCGCAAGCCGGTGAAATACCCGCACAGCCCTGTCGCGAAGCCCGGACTTGTTGCCGGTTTGCAAATGGCGTAGGCTGCGCGAACAACTCTGACAATCACATGGCCCATCGCTCCTTTTTCGCGCGGGCCGCGGTCTTAGTCGCGGCGACACTAGCCATCAACTTTTGGCCGACGCCGGCCCGTGCCGCGGAGGCTGAAGCACGGGCTACGATGGATTTCGACGCCAACTGGCTTTTCAGCAAGGGCGATTTCGCGTCGGCGATGATGCCGGCATTCAATGACCGCGGCTGGCGTCCGGTGAACGTGCCGCATGATTGGAGCAGCGACGGGCCGTTTACCGCCGATTACGGCAGCGGCAACGGTTACGCGCCCGGCGGCTTCGGATGGTATCGGAAACATTTCAGGCTGGATGCGGTCCAAAAAAGCCGGGCGGTCGCGATTGAATTCGACGGCGTGTATGACTGGTCGGAGGTCTGGATCAACGGCCAGTTCGTCGGCGAGCGGCCTTACGGCTATTCGAGCTTTCAATACGACCTGACACCGTTCATCAAGTTCGGCGGCGACAATGTCATCGCCGTGCGCGTGGACCATTCCCGGTTTGCCGATTCACGTTTTTACACCGGCTCGGGCATTTACCGAAATGTCCGGCTGGTCATCTCGGACAAATTGCGGATCGCGCACTGGGGCGTGTCCGTGACCACGCCGAAAATAAAAGCGGCTTCAGCCGTCATTCGTGTCGCCACCACGATTGAAAACGTCTCGGGCGCGGAAAAATCGTTTGCGCTGGAAACGGCGCTCGTCGCGCCGGACGGTAGCGTCGTGGCAACAACCAAAACTGCGGCTAAAATTTCAGCGATTGGAGCGCCAAGCACCGGCTCGGCGCGTTTCCGGAATTCTATCCGAGCCGAGCCGGTGCTCGGCGCTCCGTCGCGCGAAATCACCCAGGAACTTGTCGTTCACAATCCTCAACTCTGGAACCTCGACGACCCGAAACTCTACCGCGTTATCAGCAAAATCATTTCCGACGGCAAAATTCTCGACGAGGCGACCACGCCGTTCGGCATCCGCACTGCGGTCTTCGACCCGGCGAGGGGATTTTCCCTCAACGGCAAAAATTTGAAAATCAAGGGCGTTTGCCTGCACCACGACGCCGGCCCGATTGGCGCTGCCGTGCCGGACAAGGTGCTGGAACGCCGGCTGCTCACGCTCAAGGAAATCGGCGTGAACGCCATCCGCACCAGCCACAATCCACCCGACCCGGCGTTGCTGGACTTTTGCGACCACATGGGCTTCCTCGTGATGGACGAGGCGTTTGACGAATGGACGCCGATGAAGAACAAATGGGTCACCGGCCGGAACGACGGCGAACCTGCCCACTTCGGCTACGGCGAAAACTTTGATCAATGGGGAGTAGCGGACCTGCAGGACATGGTCCGCCGCGACCGCAATCATCCCAGCATCATTCTCTGGAGCATCGGCAACGAGATTGATTTCGCAAACGACCCGTTTTCGGATCCGGTGCTCGGCGCGGAATATCGCCCGCAAAATCCGCCGGCGAAAAACATGGTGACGCTTGCCAAGCCGTTGATTGCAGCAGTGAAAGCGCTCGACCGCACCCGCCCGGTGACGGCGGCGCTGGCGACCGTCTCGATGTCCGACGCCGTCGGGCTGGCGGCGCTGCTCGACGCGGACGGCTACAATTACCAGGAACAGCGCTACGCCGCCGACCACAGGAAATACCCGCGACGGATCATTTATGGCAGCGAGAACAGCACGCAATACGGCGCGTGGCTCGCGGTGAAGACGAATGCCTATATCTCCGGCCAGTTTCTCTGGACCGGCGCGGACTATCTTGGCGAAGCCGGCCGCTGGCCAAATCGCGCCAGCGGCGCCGGCCTGCTCGACCTGTGCAGTTTCAAGAAACCGCTCGCCTGGTTCCGGCAAAGTCTCTGGAGTGACAAACCGATGGTTTATCTCTGCGCCTCCGGCGGGAGCAGCTTCGGCGGAGGACGGCGTGGCTCCGGCGGCTTGGAAAGTTGGAATTGGCCGCCGAACTCAACCATCACCGTCAACTGCAACGCCAATTGTCCTGAAGTCGAATTGTCCCTCAACGGCAAGGTCATCGGCACGAAACAATCTTCCGAGGCCGTCAACGGTGTGTTGCGGTGGCAGGTGCCCTTCGAGCCGGGGAAGCTCAAAGCCGTCGGCCGCGCAAACGGGCAGGACGTTTGCGATTGTGTTTTGCAGACCGCCGGGCCGGCCAGCCGGATTGAATTGCTCCCAGACACGCAGGTCCTGCATGCCGATGGCAAGGATGTCTGCCAGATTGAATTCCGGATCGTGGACGAAAACGGCGTGCGCGTGGTAAATGCCGCGCCGGAGGTGACTTTTGAAATGACCGGTCCAGCCAAGCTGCTCGGTATCGGCAATGGGGACGTAAACAACACCGAGGACTGCAAAGCGAGCAAGCACCACGCCTTCCAAGGCCGAGGTTTGGTAATATTGCAAACCACCACGTCGCCCGGCGGCATTTCTTTGCAAGCCTCGACCCCCGGTCAGGCAGCCGCGAACTTGACCCTGCAAAGTCGTTGACGATTGCCTTCGCTTCTTTGGGCGATTGCGTTTTTGTCACTTTTCCCGGACGATCCGCGTCTGATTTCAAATGGCTGCAACCATGTCTCAAAAAATCAAGCCCTTGAGGTTGAATACTATGGGTTCCGGACAGCCCAAAGCCAACGCTCGCCAGGTTGCCGGCGGAATCGCCTTTTGCCTCCTCGTCGCAACTCTGGCGGTTGCCGGCCCGGCCGGGAGCGCCCAGATCACTTTCAAATTTGCGTTTGGCCAGCAAGTTGAGCCGGGTTGGATCCAAGTTTCGCCAACCAATCTGTATTCCGCCAGATCGGGATACGGCTACGAACCGGGCGCGAGTGTGTCGGCGCCTGCCGGCGGCAATTACGTGGCGAGCGACCGGCCGTTCTATTTTTCAGTCAAAGTGCCGGAAGGAAATTACCGGGTCACAACTTTGTTTGGCGATGGCCCCGGCCAGCCGGTCATGACGGTGAAGGCCGAGTTGCGGCGGCTGATGTTGGAAAAGGTCGCGGTCCCGACCGGCGGAAAAGTGTCGCGCACATTCATTGTCAACATCCGCACGCCGTTCATTTCCGAGAGCAACCGCGTGCATCTGAAACCGCGCGAAACCACGAACGAATGGCGGGCGTGGGATGAAAAACTTACTCTCGAATTCAACGGCACGCATCCCTGTCTCCGGGGATTGGAGATTGAAAAAGTGGATGTGCCGACGGTCTTTCTAATGGGCGACTCCACGGTTTGCGACCAGCCGGCCGAGCCGTGGAACAGTTGGGGCCAGATGCTGCCGCGTTTTTTCAAGCCGGAGGTTGCCGTGGCCAACCACGCCGAATCCGGCGAGACGGTCGCCGATTCCCTGCGGGCGCAGCGGTTTGAGAAGATTTTCAGCCTGCTGAAGCCGGGCGATTACCTGTTCGTCCAGTTCGGCCACAACGACATGAAATCGCGCGCGGCGAATGCATTGGAGACATACAAAGCGGATCTGAAGACGGTGATCGCGCGAACCCGCTCGTGCGGCGCCACGCCCGTGCTGGTAACCTCAATGGAACGCGAGGCCGGCGTCAACGCGCCGACACTTATGGGTTATCCCGATGCCGTCCGCGAAGTGGCGAAGCAGGAAAACTGCGCGCTGATTGACCTGAACACCATGAGCCTGGCGTTATACAAGGCGCTCGGCGGCGATCTCGGCAAGGCGTTTCAGGACGGGACGCACCACAACGATTACGGCAGCTATGAGCTTGCACAATGTGTCGTGGAAGGCATCAAGCAGGCGAAATTGCCGCTGGCGAAACTCATCGTGAATGATTTCAAGGGTTTCAATCCATCACATCCGGACTCCGTCGCCGATTTCCAGATGCCGGCCAGCCCGGTCAGTTCCGGTGAAAAGCCTTTGGGGAATTAACCGGAGCGCGTCACACGTTCGGCCCTGATAACAGGCTGAAACCTGAACATCGGAGGAACCAGAGTGTGCAGATTTGTCTGCCACCAGAGCCGTGCCAATATACTCCACTGGCATCCGTTTACAACTATTGCGTCCCAACTGCCGGAGACAAACCATCGCCTGCTCGAAATCCTGCTTCCGGCTTCCGACCCTTCGGCGCTAATTTGGCCCAGGCTTATTCCTTCCATCCCGGGAAACGATAGTTTTCATAAACGTAATCGTAATCCGCCGTTATATTGGGTGGATTTGGTGGGTTGAACACAGTCGTGCCTCCCGCCGCAATTAATTTGCCGTATTTGATGATGGCCCCATCGCCCCACGTATAAGCTTCAGCATGACCGTCCACAAATGAAGCCGTGCTTACATTTCCATGATACATGGGAATGGGATCCACCCAAGTGAACGATTGGGTGTGTGGATATGGCGCCGAGGTCGCGGTGTTAGGCTGCCAATTCAATTCCCAAGTGCCCAGATTGAAACCCCGGGAATCATCATCCTCCCTGAACAAGAATGTGGAAACAGGATTGAGAACTGAACTTATCGTCGGATACCCGGGGCCTGATCCCGAACCTTGAGGGTCCCCGGCGACGTTTTGACTTTTTGAATAACTGTCGAAAGCCCAACCATTGCCTGGAGTTCTGAATTTGTATCGGGTATCACCGGGACAATGAATGACTTGAATGTTATTGGCATACCGGTAAAGCGGATCAATCCCTGGAGCCCGCAATTGCGCGAACAACTCATTTTGAGCTTGGTCCGGCGTCGTCGCTACCGGATTGAGCCATGTTGCCGTTGCTGGAGTGACTCTGATGTAACCATCCATATCAGATATCCCCGCCGGTTCGCCATAATCTACAATCTTATCGTCGTATTGGCTGGAATACATGAGGGCGGCCAGCGTCAACTGCTTCTGATTGCTGATACAGGCCGCTTCCGTGGCCTTCATTTTTGCGCTGGCCAGCGCCGGCAGCAGCAACGCCGCCAGAATGGCGATGATGGCGATGACCACCAGCAACTCAATGAGGGTAAAACCTTCCCGCCGCCGCGGGATTTTGTCGCCATATATGCTTTTCATGACCATGACATTATCGTTGAAATCGTTCATCTCACGCTATCACAGATTTCCACCCCAGCAATGTCCATTCTTGACCACCGCATGTCAAATTTTGACTTTTTCGCGAAATTCCCAAAGAAAGAAAACTTTCCGTCTGTTTTGAAAATATCGGCGGGGCGGACAAAAGAGTGCTCGTCAGGCCAGCGTCATTGCCGGCTGGTCTCCCTTCTCAAAAAAAGTTGGCTTGCTGAAAAGCACGCCAACCCCGAACCGCAATTCTCTTATTTCAGGCAAGCCGCATCACCGCTTACGGCATGTTTATGATGGTGTTCAAATTGCCTTTGCCTCTGGCGTTGACCGTGGCATTGAGCGATTGTTGCAGGCCGCCCAGCGACGACTGCTGGGCACTGCCGTCGGCCAAGCCAAGATTACCGGCCCCCTCGTGGATATCCAAATCCGACCAATTCCACGGAAATGATTTTAGCTGGACCTTGGGAGTCAAGCCGGCAACCGCAACTTCGGCATAGCCGTTGTTATACATGTTCATGGTAACGGCCGGCGACGTGTTCGCGGTCGCGGTCCCAATATTGCGGTCCCCAAAGAGGATCATCGCCGGAAATTTGTCATACGCGTTCCCCTCGACAAAATAACTCAAATTCTGGTTGCCGAATCCGGCCCAGTTCGTTGCCGATTGCATCAACGGTCCCGTCGCCGTGGAGCCGGTTTCATTGGGATATGCCGTTTTGGAGAGGTCGGCGGGGCAGGTCAAAATCTTGGGGTTGACGATTTCGTTGGACATGACACAAAAGACGTTGGTCACGCCATATCCGGCTGGCGCGGGACCGCCAACCTGACTGAAGATGTTCTCCATCGCGCCCCAGCGGGCGGTGCTGACGGCGGTGGGATACTTGTCGCCATGATCGTTTTGCCAGATTTTGAAGGCGAGTCCGGCCTGTTTGATGTTGTTGATGCATGCCGCGCGGCGCGCGGCTTTTTTGGCCTTGGCCAGCGCCGGCAACAGCAGGGCGGCCAGAATGGCGATGATGGCGATCACCACCAGAAGTTCGATGAGGGTGAATGCTTTGGCTAACTTGATTGTTTTTTTCATGAGTGTTTGTGTGTTGTGTGCTGGGTGAGTTTCGCGCAAGTTCTTAAACCAAGTCAACAAAAAAACATGGCATCCAATCCGCCGGAACCGCGCCGCGCGCCGGCCGCGGCTTCCGAAGGACAGTGGCTTGCAAGGTTGACCTGGTTCGCATAGTGGTTAAATCCACTCCGCAACGGACATGCATTCCGCAATCCGGCGGCTTTGCTCGTGGTTTACGCGGGTCAATATACTACATCTGCAATCCGAGGCCATCGCCAATTCTGGTGACACCGGCCTCAACCGACCGTCAATCCGGAAACCGCCGTTTCGCCGCCGCGGCGGCCTGGCCGAGGTGCTTGGCCACCGCCTCCGTGCGCGAGCGCACGTGGAGTTTTTCGTAAATGTGCCGGATGTGGGTGTGCACGGTGGCGTAGGTCACCTTTCATCTCGGCGATTTCCTTGTAGAGAAATCCCTTCGCCAGCAGATCCAGCACCTCCGCCTCGCGCGGCGAGAGGCTCTGCGCCTCGGACGGCAGGCGCCGCCGGCCGCTGGAACGACTGCACGATTTTGCGCGCGATGTGGCTGCTCATGGGCGAACCGCCGGCATGGACCTCCTGGATGGCCGCCAGCAATTCCGCCGGCGGCGTCTGCTTGAGCAGATAGCCGGTGGCGCCCGCCGCCAGCGCGTTGAAAATGTGTTCCGTGTTCTGATACACCGTCAGCATGATGATCTGCGTGCGCGGGCAACAGCGGCTTGAGCCGGCGCACGCATTCCACGCCGTTGATGCCCGGCAGGTTGATGTCCATCAGCACCACGTCCGGCTTGATTCCGGGAATTTCCTGCCAGCGCATTTTCCGCGCTGCCGTGCCGGCTCACGCAGCGGAAGCCCGGCGAACTGTCAATCAGCTTGGCCAGGCTCGCCCGCACCTGCGGGTCGTCTTCGACGATGGAAACGGAAATGCTCATGTCAATGCGCAAAATTCTTCCGAACTGGTTCGCGTCGCATGTGTCGCCGGAACATTCTGGATCGCTCGTGTCATGGCTGAATCTAATCCGGCATCGTCGTCCGGCCAATCGCCACAACTGGCGATGCCGCCGGGTTTGAGTGCCACCGTCATTTCCACCCGCGTGCCGTGCCCGGGCCGGCTGTGGATGTCGCAACGGCCGCCGACGGCCGCCAGCCGTTTCTCCAGATTCGCCAGGCCGGAACCGGAGGCGATGCGGTCCGCGTCGAGTGACCGGCGCGCTGCCGTCCGGCGCCCGGCAGGCCCCGGCCGTTGTCCTCGACGACCAGCGTGAAAGTTTTCGGCTTCGATCCGCAGCCGCAGCCAGACCTCGGTGGCCTGGGCGTGCTTGACCACGTTGTTCAACGCCTCCTTCAACGCGAGGAACAGATTGTAGCGCAGCTCGGCCTCCACGCGCACCGCCGGCAGCGCCACCGGCAAATCCATGCGGCAGCGGATGCCCGCCACGCGCAGAAAATCCTCGGCGTAGGCGGAGATGTAATCCATCAAGCCCTTCAAACGTGTCGTGCTGCGGATCCACCGCCCAGACGATTTCGTCCATCGCCTTGGTCAGTTGCCGCGCGGAGCCGGCGATGCGTTCCAGATGTTTGCCGGTCTGCTCCGGCTCGCGCCGCGCCAGTTCGGTCAGCAGCGTGATTTGCGTCAGCCCGGCGCCGACGTCGTCGTGGATGTCCTTGGCGATGCGGGCGCGGTCGCGTTCGATGGCGTGCTGCTGTCTCCAGCCGCGCCAGCTTGCGGCGGTATTTGCGCGTGGCCGATCCGGCGCGCGGCGAACACCGACGCCGCCGATGACCGCCGCGCCAGGCCAGAATCAAAAACCACGACGTCTGGTAAAAATACGGCTCGACGGTGAAAGTCAATCGCCGCGCCGGTGTCATTCCAGATCGCCCTCGCTGTTGCAGGCGATGACGTGAAAACGATAGTTGCGCGGCGGCAGCGGCCCGTAATGCGCCGTGCGCCGCGTCTCGGCGTCCACCCAGTCCGCGTCCAACCCGTCCATCCGGTAACGGAACCGCGCCTTGTCGCCCGCATCAAAACTCAACGCGGTGAAGCGGAAATCAAACTGCGTGTGTCCCGGCGGCACGATGATTTTTTCGCCGCGCAACGGCACCGGTTCGCCGTCCACGCGCAATTCCTCGATGAGCACCGGCGGCGGCGGCGGACTTGGCCGTCAGTTCGTCCGGATTGACCCACACCACGCCGCGGATGGTGGTGAACCACAGCTCGTCCGTTCCGCGCCGCGCCAGCACGCCGGGCTGGTAGCCGTCGGAACATTCCAGCGCCGGCAGGCCGTCGTGCCGGCCGTAGGCCACATAATCCACCGTGTTGGTCCGGCCGTCCGCGCAGGCGTTCAGCGCCGATTTGGCAACGCAGTAAATTCCCTGGTGCGTGCCCAGCCACAGCCGGCCGTCGTCGTCCTCCAGAATCTGGCTGATGACGTCCACCGGCAATCCCTGCTTGGCGGTGATGCGCCGGAAAATTGCCGTTCTGGAACCGCAACAGCCCGCCGCGAAACGTTCCCGCCCAGATGACGCCCTGCCGCGTCCGCATACAGGGAATAAATCGGCTGCCCGGCCAGCGCGTCCGCTGGGCCGGAACGCCTCCAGCCCGTTCGTTCGGCAGCGATAAATCGTGCCGTCGTCCGCGCCCGCCCAGACGGTTCCATCCGGCGTTTCCGCCAGCGCCCGCACCGCCGGCAACGCGGCGTTGTCGTTCGTGCCCAAAATCCGCCGCTCGTTGCCCGCCCACAACGCGATGCCCGTCTTCGTTCCCATCCACATCCGGCCCGCGCGGTCGGTCAAAATGGATTTGATGCCATGCACGTCCCACGACGCGCGCTGCATCCGGCCGTCGTGGAACTGATACAAATCCTCGCCTTCCGCCGCGCTCAACCACACGACCGCCGTCCGGCGCGCGGAGCAATGGAAAAAACAAAATTCGCCGACGCGCTGGCGCCCACCGGAAAGCGGGTGATTTTTCCGTCGCTCCAGCGGCACAACCCGCCGCCGCTGGTGCCAATCCAGACCGCGCCGTCGCCGTCCTCGCAGACCGACAACGCCGTCCGCGCCGGCAAGCCTTCGGCCGCGCCGATGACATGAAAACGCCGTTCGCGCAGGCGCGCCAGCCCGCCGTGATCCATGCCCACCCAGATGCCGCCGTCCCGGCTTTGAAACCACGCGCCCACGCGGTCGCCCGGCAGGCCGTTCTGCGGTCGTGAGCCGCTGATATTGTCCGTCCGGCGTGATGTGAAACAGCCCGTTGCCATAATGATTGAACCACATGCCGCCGTCGCGGTCCTCATGCGCGCCCATCGCGCGGCCCGACGCGGACCCCAGCAGGCCGCGCCATTCGGCTATTTCCGCCACCCATTTGCGGCCTTCCATTTTGCGGAAACGGTCGCCGTCCAGCACCCACATCGCGCCCGACCTCATCGGGATACAATTGCAGCGGCCGGATGTCCGCCGCGCCGTTCGTCGGCGTCATCGCTTCAAACTGGCTGCCGTTCCAGCGGGCGATTTCATTTTCCGCCCCGGCCCAGACCTGTCCGCGCGGATCCGCCACCAGCGTGTAAATCTGTCTGCCGGCCAGACCGCCGTCTCCCGGCAGACTCCTTGAATTCGCCGTCCGCGAATTGCAGAATGTGCCCGTCGCGCGTCAAAAACCACAGCCGGCCTTCGCGGTCGGCGCATTGAAAAATCGGACGCGAACCCGCCGGCGGCGGCACCACCTGCCAGTCGGCGTTGGTGTTCGACCGGATCGCGCTGCAGCACTTCGCCGGATTGCGTGACGAACGTGACGAGTTTGGACGACGAGACCACGAGCGTGGTGTGCAAATCATACGCCGCCTGGTCCGGCAATTCGTTGCGGAACACGCCGTTGCGATACGACGTCAGCCCGCCGCGAAACGTGTTGATCCACAGCGTGCCGTTGGCGTCGAGAAAAAGCCCCTGCACGCGCGGCTGGCTCAACTCCGGCGTGTTGGCCGGATCGAAGGTGACAAACCGCGACGCCGTCGAACCGCGCCAGCCCGGCGTAAGTGCCCACCCAAAGATAGCCGTCCGGCGTCTGCGCGATGGCCGTGACCGTGCTGCCGGGCAGGCCGTTCTCCGTGTCCCAGACATCCACGAGATAATCCGCCGGCGCCGCCGCCGTCGGAATCGTGCGCAGGAACAGCCCAAATGCAGCCACGGCGGAAACGAGACGACTCATCGGCAATGGAAATATTCGGCACTGCACGCTGGAAGCATACCTCCGCACGCGGAAAAATACCACCGTGAAGCAAAAACTTGCCCGATTTTGCGGACGGACAAAGTGCGGTTGCTTGACCACATGGCTTTCTTCCGGTTGCAACGGCAATTGCCTCCGGTGAAAATAAAAATTATCTTTGCCGCGTGAACCAGCCGCTCCAAATGACACCGCCGGCCTCGCTATGAAAAGAAAAACCAGTTCAACCTCTTCGCCCACCGTGCATCCGCGGTTCCGCATCGAATCCGGGAAGGAAATTGCCTTCGGTCCGGGCAAGGCGGACCTGCTGGAACTCATCGGCCAAACCGGCTCCATCGGCAAGGCCGCGTCGCGCATGAAAATGTCCTATATGCGGGCGTGGTCGCTGGTCCAGACCATGAACCGCTGCTTCAAACACCCGCTCGTCGCCGCCACGCACGGCGGCGAAGGCGGGGGTGGCGCGGAGTTGACAGAAACCGGCCGGCGCGTGCTGAAGCTTTATCGGCGGATGGAGGATCTCGGCTTGGAAAGCGTCCAGCCCGACTGGCGGGCGTTTCAGAAACTCCTCCGCGGCTGAATTGAAACCAGCGGTTCCGGCTCATGCCCGGGGTTTGTGCCGTTATATTTGACAAAATATAACGGCTGTGCTTATTTCTGGCGCGTGAGGAGAGATGGTTTCACGCTCATCGAACTGCTGGTGGTCATTGGCATCGTCGCCATCCTGGCGGCGTTGCTCCTGCCAGCGCTGGCCAGCGCCGGGGTAAAGGCGCGCTCCACCCAATGCGCCGGCAATCTGCATCAGTGGGGGCTGGCCTACCAGATGTATGCCAGCGATAATGATGACTTTCTTCCGCGCCGCGGCCAGGGCGTGCAGGTGTTGGCGCAAATTGACCGGCCGGAAGACTGGTTCAACTGCCTGCCACGTTATTTCGGCCAATCCTCCTTTCAATTGATGGTCACAAACAACACGCAGCCCGCCGCGCACACCCAATCCGTGTTCATTTGCCCGGCTGCGGCGAATCCGGGCGGCACGTATTTCCTGCCTTACGGGATGAACATGAATCTTTGCCCGTGGAACCTGCCGGTCGCCACCAAAGTTCAGCCAGGTGGTCCAGCCCGCGTCAGTCGTGGCGATGGCTGATGCGCCGGGCCAATACGCGTCCACCTATCCGTCCCTCGCAGCCTTACAGCGTCGTTGCGCGCCATGCCGGCATGGTGAATCTGCTGTTCGTGGGCGGTCAGGCACAGGCTTATGCCGGCGCTTATGTCGGTTGCGGCGTGGGCGATCCCAAACTGGACGACGTCCGCTGGCTCACCGGCACGGCCAGCGACGCCAGTGACCATTATTGACGAACCTGGGAAGAATCCATGAAAAGTAAAATCCAAATCTGTTCGGTCTTGATTTCATTGCTGTTCGCGGTCTCATGCAGCCGGAAGGTTGAAGCGCCCGCTGACAATCATGCTATTCGCTGCGCCGTCATCGGCGGCATGACCATGACCGGTCTGTGGCCGGAGATTGCCAAAATGTTCGAGGCGGACACCGGCTATCAAATTGAAGTTGTGGCCACCGGCCCGCGGCCGATCCTCGACACCGCGATGCGCGCCGGCAAGGTGGACCTGCTGACCATGCACTCCGGCGACATCACGACCGACCTCGTCGCCGACGGTTACGGCATCAACATGCGACCCTGGACGCGCAATGAACTTTGCATCGTCGGCCCGCCGGACGACCCGGCCCATGTTCGCGGCATGACCAATGGCGCCGCCGCGCTTGCGCAAGATTGCCGGGGCCAAGGCGCACTTTGTGGATTTTGAAGGCATCGGCAGCCGCGAGTTGGTTCATACCCTCTGGCGGCTGGCGGACTTGGAGCCAAAAGGCGACTGGGTGCTCAAGGACGACACGGTCTCCAAGTTCAACATCCTGCAATTTGCCCGCAGCAACGATGCCTACGTCGTGGTCGGCTATATTCCCGCACAGATGGGCAAGATGCCGGCGCAAGGAATGGAAATCCTGGTCCAAGGCGATCCGGTCATGCGGCGTCCGTTCATCGTCATGGAAACCAATCCGAAGAAATTTCCCGGCGTGAATTCTGCCGGCGCCAGGGCGTTGTCCGACTTTCTGCTGTCCGCCAAAGTGCAGAATTTCCTGCTCGAATTCGGCGCGCAGACCAATGGTCCCGGCCCGCTCTTTTTCCCCATCCCCGCCGCCAATCCGTGACCCTCCACCCGATTCATCTCATGAAATACCTTCTCCCGTTCCTGTCCTGCATCGTCTTCGCCGCCTCCGCGCGGGGGATTGTATATTTCACCAACAGCGTGGACGCCGATGCGTTGGTCCGGTCCAATGCGCCGATGGAAAATTACGGCGGCGCGGGCGCGCTGTCCGTTTCTGGCTCCACCTCGACCAACACGCTTTCGGGCCTGACCAACGGCATCGCGGACACGTTCATCCGCTTCAACACGGCTTCGATGGTGGCCAATTTCAACACGCTCTTCGGCACCAACAACTGGAGCATCACCGGCGCCAGGCTGCAAGTCACGGAAGTCGGCACGCCCAACAACAACATCTTCGACCAAGGCAAAGGTGCGTTTGGCCTCTACTGGGTGGCCGACGACTACTGGATCGAAGGCTCCGGCACTCCCAATTCGCCAACGACCGACGGCATCGTTTATACCAACGAGCCGACGTTGTTGACCAATACCGCTGGTCTCGGCATGTTTACCAATACTGCCGCCAGCGTGACGTTGCTTTTCCCGCTGGCGCTGCCTGCGGTTCTCACCAGCGATGCGCGGGCGGGCGGCGAAGTCACGCTGTTCCTCACGGCCACGGCTTCACAAACCGGTTTCACCTTTAACTCGCGCACTTTTGGGACCGCCTCGGCCCGGCCGTTTCTGGAAATCTCCGCCGCACCCACGCCTGGCATCACCGCCGTCAACTTATCCGGAAACAACGTGGCCATTTCGGCCACGAACGGCGGAGCGGGCGTGACCTGCTGCATTCTTGGCAGCACCAATGCCGCTCTGCCGTTACACCAATGGGCTCCCGTGGCAACCAATGTTTTGACCGCCAACGGGAACTTTACCGTCACCGCCACCAACGCCGCCGCATCCATGCCGCAATTCTTTATTCTCCAGGTGCAATAGTCCAAACTCCCGCCGTTCATGCACGACCTGACCGCGCTCAACTGGATTATTTTGCTGGCCGCAGTTTTCGCGGTGGCGTTCTTTTATTCATCCGTCGGCCACGGCGGCGCGACCGGCTACCTCGCCGCGCTCGCGTTGCTGGGTATCGCGCCCGTGTCCGCGCGCGTGGCCGTCTTGATCGCAAACATTCTCGTGGCGGGCATCGCGTGGTGGCAGTTCTGGCGTGCCGGACACTTTGACTGGCGGGTGCTGCTTTCGTTCGTTGTCATTTCCATGCCGTGCGCGTGGCTCGGCAGCCGGGTTCATATCAGCAAGGAGGTTTATGAAACTATTCTGGGAGGGGTCCTGGCTGCCGCCGGCGTGACTCTGCTGTTTCGCGCGCGTTGGCAGACGGACGACGTGCCGATCCAACAATTTTTTCTGCCGCTCGCCCTGCTCATCGGCGCGGTGCTCGGATTTCTGGCGGGCCTGACCGGCATCGGCGGCGGCGTTTTCCTAAGCCCGATTCTTTATGTATTCCGCTGGGTGAAACCGAAAACCACCGGCGGCATTGCGGCGGGATTCATCGTGCTCAATTCTCTCGCCGGACTCGTCGGCACCGGCTGGGAGAAAATCACCCACGCCGGTCCCCTGCTCTGGCTGACGTTGCCCGCCGTCACCGGCGCGCTGCTCGGCACGCATTTCGGCGCGCGGCGCTGGAGCAGCGTCATTTTCAGCCGCGTGCTGGCGGGCATCCTGATTTTTTCCGGCGGAAAATTGTTGATTGAAGCGATGAGCTGATCCTTGGGAAAATGTTTGTCTCAACGGCAACGCTTGGTTCGTCATATATTTAAAGATGCGCGTTTTGTTTTTTGCCCAACTCAAGGATGTGACCGGCTGCGATTCGGTCGAACTCGCGCCAGCCTCGCCGCTGGATGTGGGACGGCTTTGGTCGGAACTGTTGAAGCAGTTTCCAAAGCTGGCCGCGCATCGCGCCAACGTGCGGCTGGCGAAGAATTGGGAATACGCCGCGCCAGACGCGCAATTCGCGGACACGGACGAAGTCGCCTTGATCCCACCCGTGTCCGGCGGTTAGGAGATTTGCGCTATGGAAATTGAATTCCAACTCACGAACGAGCCGATTGCGGAAAAGATTCTGCCAACGGACGCTTCAACGTCCACAGGCGCCTGGCTGGAATTTCGCGGCGTCGTCCGCGGCGAGGAAAATGGGCAGGCCATTTCCGCTCTCGAATATGAAGCCTATCCCGAAATGGCTGAACGGGAAATCCGCCGGCTGCTTCAGGAAATTGCCACGCGGCATCCCTGTCTCGCGGCGAAAGTGGTTCACCGCGTCGGCGACATTCCGGTCGGTGACACGGCGATTTACGTCGGTGTCGCCTCGGCGCATCGCGCTGAAGCCATCGCGCTGCTCGCCGAATTCATGGACCGGCTCAAGCAGGACGTGCCGATTTGGAAACGCGGCGGCCGGAGCGCCGGACTCCGATTCGGCGCGAATCAGAAAAATTGCAGCGAGCCGAATCGGAGTTCGACGCTCCTTTCGCTCGACGAGGCGCTCTCCGAAATCCAATCGCGCTGCCAGCCGTTGCCCGCCGTGCGCGTGCCGCTGGCCGAAGCCTTCGGCCGCGTGCTGCGCGAAATCGTCAATGCGCCGGAAGACATGCCGCCCTTCGACCGGTCAACTCGCGACGGCTACGCAATTTTAGAGGACGACACCTCCGAGCAATTCCAAGTCGTGGACACGCTTCACGCCGCCGACTGGAGACCGCGCCAATTGAAAACCGGGGAAGCCGTGCGCGTGGCAACCGGCGCGTCGCTGCCGTGCGAAGATCTGCGCGTCGTCATGCAGGAAAATGTCGGGCGCACCGGCGACCAAATCCGCATCGTGACGCGCGAAACCGGGCGAAATGTCAGCGTTCGCGGCGAAGATTTGCCCGCGGGAGAAACGTTGCTGGAAGCCGGCGCAAGACTGGACGCCGGCGCGCTGACGTTGCTGGCGACGGCGGGAAATGCCAACCCGCTCGTCAGCCCGCGTTTGCGCGTGGTCCATTTCACAACCGGCGATGAAATCATTCCGCCGGACCAGAAGCCGAGGCCCGGCCAAATCCGCGACAGCAATTCATTCTTGATTCGCGGTTTGCTCCAACGTTTTCCGTGTGAACAGACGCATCACCATTTGCCGGAAAATTTCGAGCAGGCCAAACGCTTGATTTCAGCCTTCAGCCTTCAGCCTTCAGCCTTCGACCTATTGCTCGTTTCCGGCGGCGCCAGCGTGGGCGATAAGGATTTTACCCGGCCGCTGCTGGAATGGCTCGGCTTTGAAATTGTTTTCGGCCAAATCAATGTCCGCCCGGGCCGGCCTTTGATTTTCGGCGTGAACGGAAATCGCATTGCATTCGGATTGCCGGGCAACCCGCTGTCGCATTTCGTCTGTTTTCATTTGTTTGTCGCCACTGCGCTGGCGAAACTCGTCGGCGTGGAACCGAAGCAATTTCTGCGCGGACGACTGGCGGCGAAGTTGGACGACGCGCCGAATCCCCGCGAAACGCTCTGGCCCGCGCGGCTCAACGCAGGACAGGCGTCGCGCCTGTCTCCAATTAAATCTCCCGCTCAAGCGGAACAGAGAATCAGAGACAGGCGCGACGCCTGTCCTGCTTTGACGCCGCTGAAATGGGCGAGTTCCGGCGACGTGACCTGTCTGGCAAATACGAACGCGCTCATTCGCGTGCCGGCGAATCACGGCTCGATTGAAGCCGGCATGGAAGTTGATTTCTGGACCACGGATTTTTGAACCACGAAACACACGAAATGACACGGAAGAAAACATTTTCGCACCTGAACGCGGCTGGTGAGGCGCGCATGGTCAACGTTGGCCACAAGCCGGTGCAACGCCGGCGCGCGGTGGCGGAAGGCAAATTGGTCTGCGCGCCGGCCACGATTCGCGCGCTCAAGAAGAACGCACTGCCGAAGGGCGACGTGTTGACCGTGGCGCAAATCGCCGGCATTCAGGCGGCAAAGCGGACGGCGGAATTGATTCCGCTTTGCCATCCGCTGCCGTTGAATCATGTTGAAATCAGTTTCCGGGTGCGGTCGGCGGCGATTGAAATCGTTTGCACCGCCGAAACCAGCGCGCAGACTGGCGTCGAAATGGAGGCGCTCACCGGTGTGAGCGTGGCGGCGCTCACGCTTTACGACATGTGCAAGGCGGTGGACAAAAAAATGCGGATCGAAGGCATCCGAGTGATCGAGAAGGTGAAAGAATGATTGGCCAGAAATCATCAACCGCCCTCACCTCACGCCGGCCCTCTCCCCTCCCGCTGCGGGAGCGGAGAGGGAGAAAGGCTTTCAGTCCCACGAAAAATCGCGCGCCCGGATTTGCCGGACGTGGGTTGAGAATCCTCAAAAGCTTCGCCAGCTTTTCCCTCTCCCAGCGGGAGAGGGTCAGGGCGAGGGAGAACGAGACGAATATATTAACCGGAGCAGCTGCCTCATGAAAATCGGACGGCTCACCATCAGCGACCGGGCGTCGGCGGGGATTTACGCCGACCGCAGCGGGCCGGAGATTGAAAGCGTCCTGCGCGAATATCTTGGCAGCGACGCCAAATTTGAACCGTTCATTGTGCCGGACGAGGTGGAACAGATTTCCGCCGCGCTGAAAAAATTTGCCGATGACCTGAAATGCGATATGGTTGTGACGACGGGAGGCACGGGCATTTCACCGCGGGATGTCACCCCGGAGGCAACGCGCGCCGTGCTGGAAAAGGAATTGCCCGGATTCGGTGAAATCATGCGGATGCAGTCGTTCGCCAGGGTGAAGACGGCGGTCCTGTCGCGGGCGGTGGCCGGAACGCGCGGGGCAACGTTGATCATCAATTTGCCCGGCAAACCGTCGGCGGTGCGCGAATGCCTGGAAATTTTGACACCGGCGATTGTCGAAGGACTGGCGCATTTGCGCGGGGAAAATCCGCATGAAAGGAAATAAAATAAGAACCGCGAAATACGCGAAAACAATTGAACGGAGCGCCGGGCACCGCCTCGGAGCGAAACCACTGGAATCAAGCCGGGACGGTGCCCGGCGTTCCGGTTTTTTGCGTGTTTCCTGGTTAAATTAAAGTGAGCCGTCATGGATCCGTTTGGACGCAAAATTGATTACCTGCGAATCTCGGTCACCGACCGGTGCAACGAGCGGTGTCTCTATTGCATGCCGGAGGGTTACAAGGGCTGGGAAAGCAAGCCCGACCATCTGACCGCCGACGAAATCATCCGCGTCGCGCGCGTGGCGGCGGGACTGGGCTTCCGCAAATTCCGGCTGACCGGCGGCGAACCGCTCGTGCGCGGCGACGTGCCGGAAATCGTCCGCGCCATGACCGCGATTTCCGGCGTCGAAACGGTCGCGCTTTCCACCAACGGAATGAAAATGGCCGCGCTGGCGCAAACGCTGCGCGACGCCGGTTTGCGCACGGTGAACGTGAGCCTCGACGCGCTGGACCCGGCGATTTATCACCGCATCACCGGCGGCGATGTGGCGCGCGTGCTGGCCGGCATCCGCGCGGCGGTGGCGGCGGGATTTGAACGCGTGAAATTGAACTGCGTGCTGATGCGCGGCGTGAACGAGCAGGAACTCTGGCCGCTGGTGTTGTTCGCCGCCGAGCACGGCCTGCCGCTGCGGCTCATCGAATTGATGCCGCTGACGACGACGGACGTTTTGACGGAGAAAAATTTCCTGCCGTGCGGCGAGGCGATGCAATTGCTGGCGCAAAAGGACGAACTGGTGCCGCAGCCCGACCTCCGGCTCGGCAACGGCCCGGCGCAATATTATCTGCTGAAACAGATCGGCGCGCTTGTCGGCTTCATCGGCGCGCTGACGAACCAGCATTTCTGCGACAATTGCAACAAGATGCGCCTCACCGCCGACGGCAAGGTGCGTCCGTGCCTGGGCAATCACATCGAGGTGGATTTGCGCGCGGCGTTGCGGCACGGCGCCGACGATGGCGCGTTGAAGGAGTTGCTGGAAACCGCGCTTGCGCTTGAAGCCGCAGGAACACCAGTTCCGCAATCAATACCAGCCCTGCCGCCCGATGACCGCCATCGGCGGGTGAAAAAATCTCACCGGATTGACCGCTTCCAACCCGCCGGGCGGAAACACATGACAAACCGCGCCGCCGCTTGCGCGGTGGGCTTGTTTCTGCAAGACTGCCAGCATGGATTCAGAAGCCTTCATTCGCTGGGCGCTTGATCCGGCGCGCACGCTGGAAGAACGGTTCGCCACGGAACTGGTCGTGGAAATGGGCGTGACGTGGTGGCACGTGGATCGCAAAAATTATAACCACGAAAGCTACGAAGTCCGGCAGGAACGGGTGCGCCAGCGCGCCCTGAATCCCGCCTACGAGCCGCATTACACCGAGGACGCCGTGCGTAAGGCGGCCGGGCAACTCCACAAGTTCACCTGGTGGCCGGTCCATGGCGGCTGGCACGACCGCCCGGTCCGCGACATTTCAGTGCTCCGGTTTTTGCCTGCGCTGGAAAAGGTGGACACCAGCGGCGGCGTTAACCTCGAAGTGCTTGGCGATCTGCCGAAATTGCGGGATCTGACACTCTCCGCGTCTGAAGATTATCGCGCCATTGCGCGTTGCCGGCAATTGCGCTCGCTCACCCTTGTCCACTGGCGCCAATATGCCCACGGCGTTCCGATGTGGCCGGATTTCTCCGGCTTGGAACAACTCGACCAACTGGAAACGCTGGTGCTGGAAGGCAATCTTCTGGCGTTCCGCGCACCCGTCACTTGGCCCAAAGTGCGCACGGCCGTGTTGAAGTGCCAGCCGCTGGCCGCCCGCAGCCTGCGCGAACTGCCGCGGCTGCCCGCGTGCGAATTCCTGACGCTCGCCGGCGTGGAACGGCTGGACGGCATCGAGGCGTTCCCGCGCCTGCGCAATTTCAGGCTCGAAACCGATGTGCGCGACTTCGCGCCGCTGGCCGCGCTGGAAAAACTCACCTGCTTCACCTGCTCGGCCTTCCAGCCGCTCGACCTGCGCCCGCTCACCCGGCTGCCGCAACTCCAATGCGCCACGTTCGACGCCAGATTTAGATTCGCCTATGCCCCCGTTCAGCCGCGCGATTTCGCGCAACTCGGCGGCGCGCCCAAACTGCGCGAACTTCACGTCACCGATTGTCCGCCGGTGGAATTGGAGGTGGCCGCCCTCAACGCCACCCTGCCGCCGTGGGACGACGCGTTGCTGGCCGCCACGCCGCGGCCGCTGCCGGCGAAATTGCGCATGATCACCGCGCCGCCGGGGAAGGTCCCCAGCCGCCGCGAAGTGCAATGCGACCCCGGCGACGCCGGCCTGCCCGACGCCGGCCTGCGCGAATGCGAAGGCCGGTGGGTCGGACGCTTCGTGGAGAAAACCGTTTCCGCCCGGCTCGGCGCGTCCGATTGGGGCGCCGCCGCGGCCAACGGAACCTACCGGCAGTTCACCGTGACCATTGAATCCTACGCCGACGTGGAGAAGCTGCCGCAAATCGTCGAAGCCGCGCGCGAATGTCTTGCCCGCCTGCGCCACGATTATGAGGCCCAAATCAGCATTGGCCTGAAGGCGCCCAAGCTCGTCCCCACGCCCGCCCAACAGAAGCTCGCCGAACAATTCCGGAATGAGCAGGACGAGGCGGAATATGAGCGCAGCCGGCGCGAGCAGGCCGAACACATCGAGCGCCTGCACGACTACGAATTGAAAAAACAGCTCGGCGAGCCGATCAAACCCGAGGAATTCGCCCCCGCCCAACAGGAACCCCTGCCCCCGCCGCCGTGGGAACGCGAGGACGACGAGAACGGGACCGATGACGATGCTGACGATCCCAATTCCGGCGACGTGGCGGTGAAGAAAAAACCCGACCCGCCGCCCATGTGGTTTGACGAAAACGAACACCCGCTGGCCGTCCAATACAACCTCATGGCGCACCTGACACTGGACGAAATCTGGTTCTTCACGCATCACCGCGACCTGGCGGTTTATTTGATGGGCCGCCAGCCCGACGAGGAAATCCCGGAGGAAAAGAAAGAGGACTGAGACACGAATTTCACAAATTGACGCCAATAAAATTCCGGCGCACACTCGCGCGCATGGCAAGGAACGCGTGGCTGCGACGCCCCGTCGCAGAAAGTGGGCGCGGCGTCTTCGCCGCGCGAAATGGATGGCGCACCGTTTGGTTTGTCGGCCATTTCCGGCGACGAGGCGTCGCCGGCACGCTTTGCGACGGGGGCGTCGCAGCCACGCAGAGCGCCACGCCGCTTTTCAACTGCATGGATTCGGTTAAGGGGGTGTCCCGCCGCCAGTTGGAACGCGCACCGGGACGGTGCTGGAACCCGCAGCCGCGACGGCTGCGCCGCGTCATCCGCTTTTCCCGGAAATGAATTTTAGACGTCAGCCTTCAGCCTTCGCCCCGCTGTTGCTTCCGAGGAAATTTGCGCCTGACACGGAGTTCCTAAAACGCCATGCTGAAAAATGTTTGGGCAAGTGGGGTCAAAGGAATTGACGTATGCCGCGCATACCTGACGCCATGAAGAAAACAACCAAGCCATCGCTCACGCAACAGGCAATGCGGGCGCTGACGGAAGCCGTCGCCAAAGTGGTGGAAGACCATCGGCGGCGCGGCCGTCCACTGGCCGTATGGCGCGATGGCGCCGCCGTCTGGATGCCCGCCACGGAAGCCATGGCGCTGCGCGAAACACCGACGCCTTACGCGCGAAAGGCCAGAGGCTAAATGCTAAATTTTAAGTCGAAAAGAAACGAATAACCAATCCATCAACCAAAGGCAAAATCATGGCCGTTCCAATCTTATTACCGACCAACAAACAGGACGAAACTTTCGGCGGCGTCACCTACCACATCCAGGGCGAACTGGTGCCCGCGTTGCAGATTGAATTGAGCAACACCGGCGTCTATTTCGAGCACCACATTTTGCTGTGGAAAGACCCGTCCGTGCAGATCGCCATTCATCCGGTGAAAGGCGG
The DNA here is from genome assembly GCA_963764035.1 of uncultured Verrucomicrobiae bacterium. Taxonomy (GTDB): domain Bacteria; phylum Verrucomicrobiota; class Verrucomicrobiia; order Limisphaerales; family UBA11358; genus UBA11358. The sequence continues at coordinate 186,838 of CAVXQV010000004.1, read as the reverse complement.
CCTCAAGCGGATGCTCGCCGGCATGCCCTTCCTGCTCACCGGCGCGACCGGACCGGGCCGCATCGCCTTCAGCCGCGACGGCGCGGGCCACGTCCTGGGATTGCACCTGGCGCCCGGGCAAAGCGTAGACGTGCGCGAACATCAATGGCTCGCCGCCACCGACAACGTGGATTACACCTTCACCCGCGTGAAAGGCGCGGCCAACATGCTGCTCGGCGGCACCGGCTTTTTCATTGACACCTTTTCCTGCCCGCAACGCGAGGGCATCCTGTGGCTGCACGGCTTCGGCAACGTGTTTGAAGTGACGCTCGCGGCGGGCGAGGAGATAGACATCGAGCCGGGCGGCTGGATTTACAAAGACCGCTCCGTGCAGATGCAGACGATGTTCCAGAAACTCTCGACGGGCTTCTTTGCCAGCGCCGGGAACATTGTTTGGAACCGGTTCACCGGCCCGGGCAAAATCGCCCTGCAATCCATGTATTACCACATGGAAGGCGGGGAATAAAATTGGGCCACGAAGCGCGGAGCTTTAACCGCGAAACACACGAACTACACGAAAAGATTTTCAACGCAAAGACGCAGAGACGCTAAGGGCAATGCAAATTAAAAGCCCCATCGGGGCGAAAGATATTAGCCCAGGGTTTGAGCGCAGCGAATACCCTGGGTTTGCGTCCCACAAAACAAATCTCCCTCTCCTTGCTCGTCACGCTGAAGTCGGACGTAGGCGGGCCGAACGAGGAGAGGGCCGGGGTGAGGAGCCAATCAAGGTAAGTCAGTCGGCAAATAATTTGCTCGGAAACTCACTCTGACCAATTTTGAAATCCAATTTTCCGTTTGATCCTCTGACCAAATACATTTCCCGTTTGTGCCGCGTCGCGCTAATCCATTCGATTGGGTCGTGCTGGTTGTCGAGGATTCGTTTTAGTTCCGCATAATTCAAACAAACCACACCATCATCGCTGCACACCAAGACCAGAAACACTTTCTCAAAATTAGATTTCAGCAAATCAATTTCTTCCTGATGCTCTTTCATGAAAGTAAATCGCCACGGCGTCATACGCTTTGACGAATACTTGATGTAGATGCCGACCGTATCGTTCACGATATAGGAGGCGTTTGAAACTGACTGAAAAGGTCGAAGATACAACGGACGTTGCGTTCCGTGGAGAATCCGCGCGAACACAAGGCCGTGATAGAATTCAAAATCCCGAATCATTTTTTGCCAGTTTTCAAAAACCGAATGCTTCCTTCGTATTTATAGAAGACACGGGCTTTACCGGTATCATTGTAAACCACATTGATGTGGTGAACCGCGTCAGGGTATTTGTTGACTTCCATCTGACTCTTGCCGATGAATCCTTTTGTGCGCGTGATTGTGGCCTTGTCCACTTCTCCTTCTTTGTCGGTATAATTGCCAATTGAGTTTGGCGGGTGAACCGCGATGGACTTGTCGCCAGCCGGACAAAAGCTCTCAATGTAATTGATCAGGTAACCCGGCAAACAGTTTTTCCCCAAAAGCTCTGCGAGAGCTTTGACCTTCTGAATTGGTTTGATGTCCTGACTGATGATGTCCTCGATGGTTTGTTCGTCGAAATCGAAAAGTGCAAAGCTCATCTCCCCTTTGTCCACCAAAACATTCGCATTGTCTATGCTCGCGCTGGCGACGGCGGTGATGCGTTCGCCGTCGAGCCAGACGGGAGATTTTTTATTTAGCTTCCGCGATTCAAGTGAGAGCCGGTGAAAAATGAAGCATTGTTGCCAATCGAGATACAAATGCTTCGGTATCGTGAGTTCAAAATAGTTCAGATAGTCCCCGCGCGAGCCAAACATGCGGGCGCGTTGAATGTAAGTGTCTTGTTGGAGCTTGTGCTTCACGTCGCGCGTGAAAAACATGGAGAGCAGGTTATTGAATGTCACTCCGCGTGAAACGATGTTGCCACCGATGACGATCGTGAATGGCGCTGTCGGGTCGGTTGCAGTCCTGTTTTCGGCGGTGTTGACCTCCTTGTCACTGTTCATCACTACGAGGTTATTTCTGTCGCGATTGGTGATGATGTATTTCGTGATGTCGTCGGCGTGTTCTGGGTATCGCTCATGGGCAATTTCCCAAATTCTTTTGAAATAGCCGGCATGATTGGAGTTTTTCTCGGCCTTCAACGCCTCAAAGATTTTGACGATGTTCGTGTAATCAACCGAGTGGTCTGCCTTTTTGCCGCTTGTGTGGATCAGAATTGAATAATTTTTCTCCGCTTCATTGATGACCTCGTTCAAGTAGGCAGCGTTCACCATGAAACTAAAAAGAGCTTCTCGCAAATACTTAGGATCGTCGCCGGCATCTGGCAGGAAGGTCAGCCGGTAGGGCAGATTTTCGGTTGAAACGGGGAAAAATAAATCTTGGCCGGTGTAGTTTGAATGCGGCGGAAAGTCTATCCAGTGCTCATTTTGATTTTGATGCGTCTTGTTCAAATCGAGGCGGGCTGGAGTGGCGGTGACGCCGATGTATGTGCCTTGATCGCCAATCAAGTCACCGGTTAATTTGTTGATTTTGCTTTTTTCATTTTTATTCACCTTGGAATTCGGCGTGGCGTAGTCAGCCTCATCGTCAATGATAACGCGGTTCGGATGGCCCTCGATCTTTTCCAAGAGCTTTTGCAGGTCGCTGGAATTCTTTTTGCAGAAGATAACCCACTGGTGGTCGCCGATGCTCACTTCGGACGGCAGTATCTCGCTAAACTTTTTTGGCAGCGGCGCTAAACCGGATCGCTGAAATCGCTCCAGGTTTTGACCGAGCAGTTGCACGCTGTCGTTTAGCAACACTATCACCAATTTGAAACCGACATCCAGCAACTTCGCGGTCAGGGCAATCATCATCTCGGTTTTGCCGCTCTGCGGTTCGCCATAGATGACAAAAGATTTTTGTCCGGCTTGGATGTTCGTGACTGCGTTTTCAACAACGCCCTTGATGCGGTCAACCTGCTGGCCCAACGAAACCAATTTTGCCAGCCGCCGTTCGTAACGGTTGTCGTTTGTTGTTTCTTTTTTCAGTTCGTTAAGATTGAACATGGCAATGGCGGTTAATCTTCAAAAGCCTGATATGGCGATCCCAGAAATTCGACTGGGTGCCTTGCATGATTGCATTCCTGCGAGAATTGTAAAACTAAACTTGCGCCACCAAAAGGCGACTGTCTTAATGATGCAAAGAATGAACCGACTCCGCCCAATTCATCCGTTTCCAGCGCGCATGGCGTCGGAGATCGTTTGGCGTGAACTGCCCGACGATGGCGCACGACTATGCGTCCTCGACCCAATGACCGGCTCTGGCACAACGCTCGTCACTGCGCGGCTGCGCGGCCACGAGGCCATTGGATTCGACCGTGATCCGCTTGCTGTTCTCATTGCTGGCGCTTGGTCTTCAGATGTGGATGTTGCTGCCACGGAAAAAAAGGCTGGTCAAGTTTTGGACCGAGCCAGGGAACGTGCGACAAAAATAAAACAGCGAGATGCCTATCCGCGCGGCGCTGATGAGGAAACAAAAATTTTTGTGCGGTATTGGTTCGACGACACAAATCGAAAGCAACTGGCAGCCTTGGCCGAAAGCATTTCGCGCACGCACGACCAGCAAATCAAACGGCTACTTTGGTGCGCATTTTCACGCCTCATTATTACAAAACAATCGGGCGTGTCCCTTGCAATGGACGTTTCGCACAGTCGCCCACACAAAACCTACGACAAAGCACCATTGATTGCCTTTGACCATTTCGAGCGGGCGGTGAAGCAAATCACGAAAGCTGCACCGTTTATCGGCATCGCGCCGAACCGTCCGCAAGCTTCGGTCAAAAATGCCGATGCTCGCGAATTGCCATTGGATGATGAAAGTGTGGACATGGTGATAACCTCGCCACCATATCTAAATGCAATTGATTATTTGCGAGGCCACAGATTTTCCTTGGTGTGGATGGGGCACGACGTTGAAGAAACTCGCGAATTGCGCTCAACAAATGTGGGCGCGGAAGTTTCGGCTGATGCCGATGACAATGATAAAGCCACGGAGAATATCATCGAGCAAATGTGCGATGGCCACTTGCAAAACCGGAGTCGCGGGATGCTTCGGCGCTATGTGCGGGACTTACGTAGGTGTGTGTGTGAAAATTATCGTGTGCTTCGTCCCGGCGGCAAGGCTGTATATGTTATCGGCAATTGCAATCTTCGCGACACCTTCGTGGAAAATTCTGAATGTGTAATTGCCTTGGCCGCTGAAGCAGGATTCACCGTTCGACCGGCCCGGCGGCGTCCGTTGCCACAAAACCGCCGCTATCTTCCACCGCCCGGCAAGCGCGGCGCAGGTGCAGCACTTCACAAACGGATGCGCGAGGAAGTCATTCTTACTTTGGTTAAAGAATAATTCTGACTCCTCACCCCGGCCCTCTCCTCGTTCGGCGAGGAGAGGGAGAATTATTTTGTGGGACGTTTTCCCGGCGTAGCCCCGAATGCTTTCGGGGCAACACCGGGCTAATTTCCGTAGCGCCTTCAGCGCATTTGAATTCGTGAAAATCCGTGTTCATCCGTGCGCTTCCGTGGTTAAGAATTGACTGGCGGCCAAAGTTTTTCCACGCGCAACCGTTTGGCAATCACGTCCGCCGAGACGCCGAATTTGGGCGCGATGCGCGTGGCGATATAGTCTAGCGCCGCTTCGTCGGCAGCCTGCCAATCGGAATAGCCGGCGGCTTGCGCGGATTTGATGGCGGATTGAAAGGCCTGGCGCAACGCATCGGGCGGGACGAGCAGGCGTCCGGCAAATTCGTAAGCCTGCCATTCCACCCAGCCGTATTCCACGTCGGGAATGGCGGCGATGTAATCGAACCATTCCCGGGCGCTGGCGTGTTTCCGCCCGCCGTAGATGTCCCGGTGCAAAATGAGATGGCCGATTTCGTGCGCGACGGAGAAGCGCAGGCGGTATTCCATGCGCGGGTTCATGAAGGCGCGCCGGTCCACCAGAACGGATTTCAAATCGCCCATAAGCAGCGCGTCCATTTCCAGTTCTTCGCGCAAGCTTTCCGCCGGAATCAGTTCGAGGCCGAGATCAAATTCGGCGAGTTCGAGGATTGGAACGATGCAAGACGACACCTCACCCGGTCGTTGACCACCCTCTCCCCGTCCGACGCGGAGGGGGCGAGCCGCCGGATGGGCTGCGCGCAGCTTTTCGGTTTCCTGCCAGATTCGTTCCTTGGGGATGAATGGGGCTTTGAATTTTGCCGGGTGATTCAAGATTGGTTGGCGCTTCTGATGATTTTAATCAGTTTTTCCAAATCTTTCCGCGAGGGTTTGTGGCCGGAGAGCGTGCGGAAGAAGGCGGGGAGTTTGGCAAGCAGTTCCTCATTGTCCATGACGTGGCCGGGGATGCGCCCGGCGTCCACGGCGGCGTAGTCGTGGAATTTGTGCCAGTCATCCGAGCCGGGTTTGACGCCGAGTTGCCTGGCCCACTTGCGGAGCGTTTCCTCGTCACGCGGCGGCGACAGCACCTCGCGTTCGATTTTGCTCCAATTGCTGGGGTCGTGGCCGTGCTCCAGGCAGAATTCGCGCAGGCCGAGGCGCTTTCGCGCCCTTAATTCTTTGATGAAGGTTCCGAACATAGTTTTGTGTATTGTGGTAATACAATTACCACAGCGGCGCAGGATTGGCAAGCAAAAGTGTGCAAGGGTTGAGTTGTTTTCTTCACTTCCTCGCGCCAAGCGGTTTATTGATTTCCGACCGAAAAACGTGAGCGCATGAGGTCAATTGGGAGATAGGAGATGGGAGATGGCAGTTGGGGAAATCGGAAAGACGCGCCTTGCTTTGACCAAATCGCCATGCCTTCGTGCAAAAGTAACGCAGCCGGTTCGTGCCGTCGGTGGCCGTGCCGTAAATCACCTGCGCGTTCATCCGTGAAATTCGTGGATTAGGTCGCCGGAGGTTTCGGCGGTGGTTGAAAATCCGCCGCCGCATAAAATGGCTGGCAACGCATGATGTCAACAAAGCCGGGATCGGCCGCGTCCATGATGATGGCGCGCGAACTCCATTCCGGCGGGCATAGTCCGGCAATGGCCAGTTCGGCTTCATGGCGGATTTCGTGCGCGTCGCCGCCGGCAGTCGCTATTCCCAACACATAGACCTGCTCAAACGGTTTCCTGGGTTCTTCCTCGTAAAACAGCCACGCCGCCTTGACTTCCGGAAGGCCCGCGAAAAATTTACTCAACGGCTCCCGTAACGACACCGGCAGCCGGTCCGGCAGCGAGATGACCAGCCCATTCATCGCGAGTTCGCCCGGCGTGGGAATGACCAGCGCCGAGCCGTCAAGGATGGCTTGCACGCGTTGCGGGTCGAGAAAATGGGTGCCGCAGGAGCATCCGGGATTGATGGCCACGCGCAACCGGTTGCCGGGCGCGGCAAAACCTTTGAGCAGTTCGCGGCCAATCATCTCGCCGGCGGCATAACGTTCGCCCGGTTTGGCGCGGCCTTGCATCGCCTCGTCCAGCCGCTCCGGCGAAGTGAAAATGGGAATGATTTCCTCGCCGCCGATCTTCCACGTGGTGACAATCAGGGTGCCGTCGCTGCCGATCTGATGCTGGCCTTCAATTTCCGGATGATAAGGCGCCGTGAAAGTCAGGTTGCGTTCGAGCAACAGCCGGAAAAAGTTCACCGTTTGTTCCATGCCCTGGTGGGCGTTGGCAAAGGCTTCTTCGAGTTCGGCATTCGATTTCCACATAACCCAGCAGGGGCAAAATGTGCCTGCCTTTGAAAACAATCAACTAAAAAACCGGGATGTTTCGCCAAATTCCTTTCGCCGTTTCCCAAACGGCTCATTTCGCGTCTGCCTCTGACCAGGCCGCCGGTGTCTTCGCAGCAAGAGTAACGCAGCCGGTTCGCGCCGTCGGTGGCCGCGCCGTAAATCATCCGCGCAATCTCATCGGCGGCGGCCAGACGGTTGATTGATTTCCGGCAGCAACGGCGCGCGGGACCGCGAGGCGACGTTTGACGGCATTCGTGTCAATTTGAGACACGAAACGACTGCCGCATTCACCAAGGCCAGACTCCCGCCGGGTGGCACACATTTGGCACAGCGGTATCAGGCTTATGCCCATTTTGCCAAGAAAAGCGGGAAATTTGCGTGACGAGACGCGGATCTCGCGACGCGAGACGATAATTTCGTGACGCGAGACGCGAATCTCGTGGCGTTTGTTCCGCGTCTCGTGACGCGAGACGCGAATCTCGTGGCGTTTGTTCCGCGTCTCGTGGCATGAGACGCGCGTCTCGTGACGTTTGTTCCGCGTCTCGTGGCATGAGACGCGCGTTTCGTGACGTTTGTTCCGCGTTTCGTGGCGCGAGACGCGCGTCTCGTGACGTTTGATCCGCGTCTCGTGGCGCGAGACGCGCCTCTCGTGACGTTTGATCCGCGTCTCGTGACGCGAGACGCGCGTCTCGTGAGACTTTACTGGCGGGTAAAATGAATCTCCGTGCGCCAATCTGGCACAATCAGTCCGCGGTCAGGGGCCTTGCCACCGACGTTTGCAGAAACCCCGAACGACGCACGCGGAGCGGCGCGCCTCACCGTTTATTCCTCGAAGCAATTGCGACCCGGCCGGCAGGCGTCCTTGTGAACGGGCTGGTCGTCCAGGCCGGCGACGGTCTGCGTGCGGTTGCACCAGAAATGGCACGACCGGTCTTCCCCGTCGGGTTTCTCGGCAAACGCCTCCTCCGGCGTGGCACCGACAAACATGGCCTTGGTCCGCAAATGTCTGCAAAAAGTCGTTTTCATGGCGTCAAGCTTTCAGTTTGAGCAGCGCGCGCCGGATGAGCGCGTGCGCCATCGGCACCTTGTAACCGTTGAATTCGAGCGGCTTCGCCCCGGCCAGGATCATGTCCGCCGCCTGCGACGCGGTGGCGTCGTCCAGCGTCTTGCCGTCGAGAAACTGGTTCGCGGCCTCGACCTGATGCGGCACGGGCGAAATGCTGCCAAGCGCCACGCGAGGCTGGCTTAATTTTCCGTCCACGACATTCGCCGCGGCGGCGCAACTGACCAGCGCCCAGTCGAACGTGTGTTTGTCGCTGGCCTGCAAATAAGCGCTGCGGTTGCGCGCGGCGGGGATTTCCACGCGGACAATCAAATCGCCGGGGTTGAGCGAATTGTGCGCGAGCGTATCGGTGAACGCTTTCTGGTAAAGATCGGCCATTTTCATGGGCGTCTCCTTGCCGTCGCGCAGCACGATGGCGGTGGCGTCGAGCGCGGCAAAAATCACGGCCAGGGACGACACGACCGGGCTGATGCAGTCGGTGCCGGTGAACAGGCTGTGGTAGCGGTTCTCGCTGTTGCGGGCGTAGCAGAGGTCGCCGCCTTTCTTCATGCACGGCACGTCGCGCTGGCGGAAATACCAGCAGCGCGAATGCTGCGCGAGGTCGCCGCCCACGGTGGCGACGTTGCGGATTTGCGGCGAGGCGATTTCCATCACGGCGTCGCGCAGGCCGGGAAAGGCCTTGGCGATTTCCGCGTGGCGCTCGATTTCGCCGACGGTGACAAGCGCGCCGATGGTCCAGGTTTTGTCGCCGGGTTGAACCTGGTTCAGGCCGGGCAGCGACTTGATGTTGACGAGGATGTCCGGCGCGGGAACGAGATAATCCTTGAGCAGGCCGAGCAGGTCGTTGCCGCCGGCGATGTAGGCGCCGTGGCCGGCGGCCAGGTCGCGGGCGCTGTCGGTCGAATGGGCGGTGGCGTATTGAAAGGCTTTCATTTGTCGAAAAGAAACATTCAACATTCAACATTCAACGCCCAACGCTCAACAATTTCCAATGCACCGGCCATTGGATGTTCGATGTTGAATGTTGAATGTTGAATGTTCTTCATAGTTCAGGCTTTTACCACCGGCGGAACCTTCCCCAATGCGGCGAGAACTTTTGCCGGCGTGATGGGCATGCTGCCGACGCGTGCGCCGATGGCGTTGGCCACGGCATTGCCGATGGCGGCGGCGGTCGGCACGGTGGCCGGTTCGCCGATGCCAATGACGCCGCGTTCGGGCATGTTGAGCAGGACAAGCTGGATGTCCGGCACGTCGGCGATGCCGGAGAGCTTGTAGGTCTCAAAATTCGGATTGAGCACCACGCCGGACAAATCGTCCATCACGCGCTCCTCGTAAAGCGCGTAGCCCATGCCCATGATGATGCCGCCGTTGATCTGGCTTTCGAGCGTGAGCGTGTCCACGATGAGGCCGCAGTCGTGGACGGCGACAATCTTCTTCACCGTTACCAGGCCAGTTTCCGTGTCCACGTCCACCTCGGCGAATTGCACGCCGTAAGCCGGGCTGGATTGAAGCTCCCGCAACCAATCGCCGTGGACGACGAGCGGGGTGACGCCGAGTTTTTTGCACGCAGCAAACCAATTGTCGCCGCGCGCGTCGGCGATGCCGCTCTGCGTCTGCAATTGATCCAGCGCCTTCGTGCAAATGTCAAAAACCGTCGGCGAAACCGAGGCGCAAGTCGTGCTGCCGCCGCTGCCGGGGCCGGGCGGGAAATTGGTGTCACCAACCTTCACGGTGATCTGTTCCGGCTTGAGGCCCAGCATTTCCGCCGCGACGACGGCGATGACGGTCTTGGTGCCGGTGCCAATGTCCTGCACGCCGAGGCGGAACTCGATGCTGCCGTCGGGATTGATTTGCGCCTCGCCCTGCGTTTGGCGGCTGCCGCCACCGCCGGGCCACGCGGCGCCCGCGCAGCCGATGCCGGTTTTCACAATGCCGGGCGAACTGCCGGGTTTCTTATATTTGTCCTTCCAGCCGAATTTTTCCGCGCCGATCTTGTATTCGCGCTGGCGGACCTCGTTGGAATCATTCTTCAGCCGGAATTCCAGCGGGTCAATGCCGAGCTTGGCGGCGAGGTCGTCCATCGCGGCCTCCATGCCGGCGGAAGCGGGTGGATGGCTGGGCGCGCGGAAAGCGCGGGACGCGCCGGCATTCACGCGCACGGTGAACTGGCTCACCCGTGTGTTCAGCACGGCGTAAATGTAAGGTGCGGGAATGTTCGCGCCGCCGTTGATGCCCGCCGTTCCGTAATTTTCCATCGTGAACGCGTGCAGCGTTCCGTCGGCCTTGGCCCCGATTTTGATCTTTTGAAAAGAGGAAGGCCGGTTGCCGACGGCGAGGGCATTGTCGAAGCGCGTCAACATCATCCGGACCGGCGCTTTTGCCTGGCGCGAGAGCTTTGCCGCGAGCACGGTGTCCAGGCTGTTGTCGAGCTTGGCGCCGAAACCGCCGCCCATGAATTCGGTCAGCACCCGCACCTTGCTGTGATCCAATTGCAGCGCGCCGGCGAGGTTGTTCCGGACGGCGGAAATCGCCTGCGTGGAGGCCCACGACGTCACGCCGTCGTCCGTCCACGAAGTCGTGCTGCCGTGCGTCTCCATCGGGTGATGAATCTGGATCGGCGTGGAGTAAAATCCCTCGATGACGGCGTCGCATTCGCCGAAGGCCTGGTCCACGTCGCCCCGCGCGCTGGGGCGGCCCGGCGAAATATTCGGCTGTCCTTCCCAAACGACCGGCGCGCCGTCCTTTTTGGCGTCGTCTTCGCGGACAACAAACGGCAACGGCTGGGCCTTGACCTCGATCTCGCGCAACGCGTCCAGGCACGCCTGTTTGGTCGCGCCGCAGACCGCCGCAATTTCCTCGCCGTAAAAGCGGACGGTGAATTCGCCCTCGCGCGCCTTGACGGCGGCCTTGATGCCGGGCACTTGCAGCGCCTTGTCCAAATTGATGTCGGTGATTTTCGCCGCCGGCCATTTCGACCGGAGAATCATGCCGTAAAGCCAGCCGTCGGCCTGGATGTCGGACGCGTAACGCGCGCTGCCCGTGGCCTTGGCCGGCCCGTCCACGCGCTTGGTGGCGTGGCTGATGTATTTGGTTTCTGTCGGCCAGCTAGGCATTGATCACCTCCGTTTTGCTTGTGACTTCCGCGCCCGACGCCTGGGCCACCGCCTGCAAAATGTGCGGATGCGTGCCGCAGCGGCAGAGATTTCCCGAACAGGCATGAAGGGTTTCCGCGACGGTCGGCTTGGGATTCCATTTCAGCAATCCGGTGATGCTCATGATGAAACCCGGCGTGCAATAACCGCATTGCATCGCGTCGCGGTCCACGAACGCCTGCTGCACCGCCGACAATTTCCCGTCCTGGGCCAGCCCCTCGACGGTCGTGATTTCGTGGCCCTGCGCCTCGATGGCGAGTTTCTGGCAGGAATAAATCGGCAAATCGTCCAGCAACACCGTGCAGGCGCCGCAGGAGGCGCGGTCGCAACCCTCCTTTGGGCCGGTGATGCTTGAATAATTCCGCAAGGCGTCGAGCAGCGTCACGCGCGGCTCCAGGTCCAGCTTGAGCGTCTCGCCGTTGACCTTGAGCGTGACCGGCACCGCGCCGGGGCCGACGACTTTTTCGGCGTTGACCTTTTCCAGTTCCGCCGCGACCGACTTGACCTGCGCCGTCGCGGCCGTGACCGCCGCCGTGCCGAGGCCTTTCAGGAAGGTGCGCCGCGAGTGCGGGCCAAAAACGTCGGAATCTTCCGGCTCCGTTTTATTTCTTTTCATGCGATCAAATGGAGGCTTTCGCCCTGTTGTAATCCTCCGGCGTGTCCAAGTCAAGCGACAGTCCGGAATCATTTACCGCACATTGGACGCTCCGGCACGCCACAAGTTTCAAAAATTCTTTCAGCGTCCCGGCGCGCGTGTTCCGCAACTGCACAAACGCCGGTCGCGGCAAAATCACCGGATGCCGGCCATGGTCGCCAAAAAACGGCTGGCAAACGGCATCCGGATTTTTTGCTGCGAGTTCCAACAATAACCGCAGCGTGGCGGTTTGCAAATGGGGTTGATCCCCCAGACCGACGACCCAGCTTGAAATCTCCTTTTCCCAGCCGGGCCAGTTCGCCGCGCACACAACGGAGCTGAACATCCCCTGCTCCGGGTGCGGATTGGGGATCAAATGCGTAGAAGTGTTGGTTGGGCGCGTCACTCCGGGCGCGCCGGTATTCGTTTGCTCCGCGACGGGCAGAGGACTGCCGGCCCCACCATCGGCACGCTTTATCTCGGCAAACAGCTCTTCATCATTGGGCCGGTGGACGACGGCGATTTGGCGTGCGCCCAGCTCGCGCCATTGCCGGATGATCTGACCGATGACGGTCGTGTCGCGCCACGGACAGCAGCAATTTGGGCCGTCCCATCCGCGACGACGCTCCCGCGCCGAGGATGATGACGCCGAGATTTTCCACGAGTGGCATGTGACGAGTGACGGGTGACGGGACTTCGGGTCACCCGCCACTTGTCACGCGTCACGTTTCTCCGCCCGCTTTTGGATGAATTGCGCCATGACGCTCACGGCGATTTCCTGCGTGCCGACCGCGCCAATGTCCACGCCGACCGGACAGGCGATTTTGTCGAAGTGCTCCGCCGTGGCGATTTGTTGTTTGATGAAATTCTCGCGCATGATGCGCGCCTTGCGCCGGCTGCCAATCATGCCAAGAAACGCAAACGGCAACCGGATCCAATCGGACAGCACCAGCGCGTCGTGCTGGTGGCCGCGGGTGACGATGAGACCGAAGGCCGGCGATTTCGGCAGCGGCATTTTCAGCAGTTCATGCCAGCCGCCGACGCGCAGTTTTGTTTCCGGCGGGAAAAACTGGTGGTTCGCCAGTTCCGGCCGGTCGTCGAAAACCGTCACGGCAAAATCCAGTTGCAGCGCGAGCGGCGCGACGGCCTGCGCGACGTGGCCCGAACCGGCAATCCATAAATCCGAAGGCGGCGCGACGGTTTCCGTGTAAAGCCAATGCGGCGTAGCGCAGGCGGCCTCGCCTGCGAGTTCACCCGGCGTCCCGCCTGGTGTTTGAGCTGGCGGCGAGACGCCGCCGCAACCCGCAGCCGAGACGGCTACGCTACGCGAGACTGGTGGAGAAACCAGCGCGACGGAGAAATCCTTTTTCACGCCCCAACGGATTGGCTCGGTGACGGCGACGAGTTTGCGCCAGAGTTCCGCCGCTTCCGCCGCGTGCGGCAGAATCAGGCCGCTGACGCTGCCGCCGCAGATCAGGCCGTCGTCCCAGCCGAAATCGTGGTCGAGCACCATGTCAAACGTGGAGGACTCGCCGGTCTTCATCGCCTTTCTCGCGCGCGAATGGACTTCGGCTTCGAGACAGCCGCCGCCGAGCGTGCCGGACATTTTGCCGTCGGGAAAGAACAGCGCCTTGGCGCCGATGCGCTGCGGGCTGGAGCCTTTGGTGCCGGAAATCAACGCCAGCACGAATGGCCGGTTCTCGTCCAGCGCGGCGGCTAGTTGCTCGTAGAAGCGCGTCATAGATTGCTGGCGGACAAGCTAAACCATTCCGCGCAAATGGCAACGAAACCAAGTAGTGGGTAGTGTCCGAATTTGAAATTCAATCATTGTTTCGGCTGTTAAGCCACCACGCTAAAAGCAACACCACCACAATCACGCCAATCGGGTAAAGAAGAAAAATCCAAGGGTGATCTGACAATCTAGACATAAATGCCAATGTGGGTTTCATTTTCTCTCCTTCATGTCTTTCACAATTTGAACACTTGCGGCATCCATCGTCTCATTGCAAACTGATTTCCGGCCAGTTGTCTTTCGTCCAATGCATCGGCATTACGGCTAGTGGCGAGCCCCGGCGCCGCCCGGTATTGCCGGCGTCGGCGGCGGCCTCGTAGTGGCAACTGAACCAGTTGGTCCCATTGTCCACGATGATGCCCGCGTGTCCGGGACCGATATACGGCCTGGTCGAATCCAGGAGCAAAGTTCCGCCGCCGAGCAGCAGATCCTTCCCCTCCCGGTCCAGATACGGGCCGGTGACTTTTTTCGAGCGCCCGACGCGGATGTTGTAGGTGCTGTTGGCGCCCCGGCAGCACATGCCCCAATTCACGAACAGAAAATAATAGCCGTCGTGCTGGTAAAGATACGACGCCTCGATGGAATCGGAATGCGCCAGATAATACACCGGCGAATCCGGCGCGATGCGTTTCCCGGTCCGTGGATCCAGTTGAATCATACGGATGCCGCTCCAGAAAGAACCGAAAGTCAGCCACAGCGAGCCGTTCTTGTCGTGGAAAATCGCCGGATCAATCGCGTTGAAATCGCCCGCCGCCGTGGAGGCGATGACCAGTCCCTGGTCGGTCCAGCCGAACGCGGGATCATTCGGGTCGAGCGTGCGCGCGATGGCCAGGCCGATGCCGGAGACATTTTTCCCGAACGTCGAGGCCGAGTAATAGAGCAGATAACGGCCATTGAAAAAGGTCACATCCGGCGCCCAGTAATTCATGCCCCGGTTGGCCGGCACGGCTTTGGCCACCCACGGCGGCGCATTGGTAAACACGCCTGGGCCGCGCTCCCAAGTCGCCAGGTCTTTGGAATGCCATGACGGCACGCCGCGGCCGGTGTAAAAAACCCAGAACTCATCCTTGCATTTGATGATCGTGGACGGGTCGTGCACCGTCGCGTTGCGGACATACGGAGCAATGTCGTCGGCCGTCAACGGACGCCGCGCAGCCGTCGGCGCGGTTATTTGCGTTTTGGACGGCTTTCCCAATTCTGAACACGACACCAGCACCGTGGCCGCCGCGGCGCTGACCAGAAGATTGCACCAGACTCTTTGCATTGGTTTGGATTAGCGGGCTGTTTAATTATTAATGACGCACTGTATCCAGCACTGGTTTCAACGGGTATCAGTTGCATTGCGGAGAACGACCGAAAGGTCATTCAGCCAGAGCGTCCCCGTGTCTGCCAGCGCGATGACCATCCGGCATTTTGAGGCCGGCTGGCGGACATACAGGGCAACGCTGAAATGCCCCCACTGGTCGCCGCCGACTTCGGGCAACGTCGTTCGCGCGAGGACTTTCTTCCCATCCAGGCTTTCCAGCGAAACTACCAGCGCAAAGGTCTTGGGCGGGTCGGAGCACGCGTTGAATGAAAAGTCATACCAGTCGCCGGTGGCCAGCTTCATTTGCCCCATGTTGGTGCATGCGACGCCGACGCGCTCCCCGGTTTTATTGACCGTGATCCGCAGCGTATTGGTGCCCAGCCAGCCGGGCGCGGGTGACGCCGTATCGGGTGCCAGCTCCACCGCCGCGCCGCCTTCCGCCAGGATTTTCCAACTCGCCGGATTGCCTGGCTGCGCCCAAGCCGACTCCAACGTCAGGGCCAAAACGGCCAATGCAAGGAAGCTGAATTGCTTCATAGAGGTAGCCAATGTTTTCACCTTGCCAGCGCGCGGTCAATTCAGAATGGTCAGCCGTTGTCGCCAAAATCAGACCCCGCTCCCGTCAAATCCCAGCGGCTTTTAACTGCTGTTTGAACTGCAAGGCCGCCAGGGCGTAGCCGCCGTCGTTGCCGTCAATGAAATGAACGTGGCTGTCGCGTTTGAGGGAAAACACCACACAAGTCATCAGCGCGCTGTCCGAGCGATGCGTCCCGTAGAAGATGGCGCCCCGGCGATGTTCGCCGTCGAGGAATTCAATGATGGCGGGGATTTTACCGCCGGGAACGTCAATGACCATCCGCAGCAGACCGTCGAATTTTCGGAAATCCGACCGGGGAATCGAGGCTTGCTTGTAACGGTTCGGGTCAAACCATGGCGTGGCAATGCCCGTATTGAAAACAAACGCGCCGCCGAGAGAATGGGCCAGTATGCGCAACGTCGCCCAGAGACGTGAACCCCAATCGCCGCTTCCGGCGTGGGTGCGGGATTCGAGGTTCAAGGTTTTTGGCGGCCAGCGGGTGTGCAGGGCCGACGGTTTTACCGGATTCAATTTGTCATCCGTCAGGCCCGTCAATTCCAGCAAGCGCGAGTAGAATTGCCGGTAATAACGGTCCGCCTCCGCCCCGGTCAAACGCGACTGGACCAGCAAGGTCAAAATCTCGCCGTGCGCGGACTGCAATGGCTCCCAGCGGCAGGAAAGCCCACTGACATCCGCGTCGGGCGCCGGCTCTTCCGACAAAATCAAATAGGCGCTGCCGGGCGTTTTGATTCTGCGCTCGGCTTCCATGAGACCATTCCCGCCCAGCATCGCCAGATGGTTTGATTCAGCCATGCGGTATTTGGCCACCAGCACGGTGAACCCCGAAGCTCGCAATTCGCTGATCGGGATGCGACCAATCCTTAATTCCAGCGCGAATTGCTTTTTCGCCATCGCCGCGACGCCCTCCAACTCACGTGATATCTGCGGCGCGAGGGTGGCGGGCGAAGCGAGGGTCGTGCCGTCGCCGCCGAACACAAATGGCAGCGCCATGCCGGGACAACGGTTCAACACCGCGGTGATGCAGGCGGCGCCAACCATGTTCACGGCGCGATATAGCCCGCGCCGGATGGCTTCGGTGGAATTGCGCACGTCCGCCACATAAATCATCCAATCATCAGGCAGCGGATGATAATTCTGGCTGTCGAGGACAGCTTCGAAGCTGGTGAGCGCCGGCAAATCCGCAAAGAAATTCTCGCTGGACATGGCGCGGTTATCTTCCGCCAGATTCCGCCCGACTCAAGGCTAAACGAGCTTCTTCAACCTCGCGTCTTCGCCCATTCGCCTGACCAGCTCCTTGACCTTTTGCGCCTGACTCTTGTGCGCCAGCAGCACCGCGTCGTCCGTCTGCACCAGAATCGCGTCGCGCAGGCCGACCACCGCAATGGGCGTCCGGTTCTTCGTCCGCGCGTCGTAAATGATGTTCCGCGCGCCGTCCACGTGGATGAACTCCGCCACGGCGGCGTTGCCCTCTGCGTCCTGTTTCAAATGCCGCGCCAGCGCCGGCAATGCACCAAGGTCGTCCCACTCGAATGCGCCGTCGGCCACGATGACGTTCTGCGCCTTCTCCATCAGCGCGAAATCAATCGAGATTTTTTTGATGCCGGGATATTCCTGCGCCAGGACTTTGGCGAGCTTGGCGGGGTTGTTCGCCACCTTGAACCAGCGCTGGCACGCGGTGAACATTTCCGGCTGATGCGCCTGCAATCCATTCGTGATGGTGACGAAACTCCAGACGAACATGCCAGCATTCCAGCGATACTGACCGCTGTTGACGTATTCCAGCGCCGTCTCGAAATTCGGTTTCTCCACGAACCGTTCCGCCTTGAAAAAGGCCGTCTTGGTTCTTTTCGCACCGGGCGGCGTGGGCAATTCCTGTCCGACGTGGATGTAGCCGTAGCCCGTCGCCGGCTCGGTCGGTTTGATGCCGATGGTCACAATCGCCTGCCCTTGCGCGGCGACATCGAACGCGTCGCTCAACACCTGCTGGAATTTCTTCTCGTCGGGGATGACATGGTCGGCGGGCAGCACCGCCATGATGCCGGTCGTCGAGCGCGCCCCCACCAGCGCCGCACCCAGCGTTACTGCGGCGGCGGTGTCGCGCCCAATCGGCTCGGCAATGAGATTGGCCTTGGGGATTTTCGGCAACTGCTTTTTGACTTCCGGCAATTGCGCCTCATTGGTGATGACAAAAATGTTTTTCGCCGGCACGAGAGACAGCACGCGCCCGACGGCCTCTTGCAGAAAGGATTTCTTGCCGAGCAGTGACAGCAATTGTTTGGGCATCTTCTCGCGGCTCAACGGCCAGAAACGCTCCCCGCGCCCTCCGGCCATGATGATGACGAACCGGTCTTTGGAGTCAGATTTAACTTTTGCGCTCATAAAAAATTCAGCCGCAGACTGTCACAGATGAAACACAGATATTTAATTTGTAAGAATCTGTGTCCATCTGTGGCCTAAATTGATTTCACCGCGTCGGCCAGTGATTTCACGAATTTGCCGACGTGCCTCACCAGCGTCTTCGATTTGCCGTGCTGGGCAATCTGGTTCACCACCGCGCTGCCGACCACGCAGCCGTCTGCGTCCGCCGCCACGGCCTTCGCCTGCGCGGGATTCGAGATACCGAAACCGACGGCGATGGGCAGCTCCGTATGCGCGCGGATTTTGGCAACCTGCGACGCGAGGTTCGACGCGACCTTCGATTGCATTCCTGTCACGCCCTCGCGCGAGATGTAATAAATGAACCCGCTGCCGCGCCGGACGATGAGTTCCATGCGGTCCTCCGGCGTCATCGGCGCAACGAGGTAAATGTGACATAGCCCAACCTGCTTCATCAGCGCCTCGTAATTGTCCGATTCCTCCGGCGGTAAATCCAGGACGAGCAAGCCGTCCACGCCGGCCTTGGCCCCGGCGGCGATGAATTTCTCCATGCCCACGCGGTGGATGAGATTGAAATAAACGTAGAGGACAATCGGGATTTGCGACTCGCGGCGAATCTCCGAAACGGTTTTCAGCAGTTTCGGCGGAGTGGTGCCTGACTCAAGTCCACGTTGTGCAGCAAGCTGGTTTACCAAGCCGTCAGCCAGCGGATCGCTGGACGGCACGCCGAGTTCCAGAATGTCCACGCCCGCCCTGTCGAAGGCCAAAGCCAGTTCGCGCGTGGCGGTCAGGTTCGGGTCGCCGGCGCCGATATAGACGATGAAGGCTTTTTTGCCATCGCGCCGCAATTGCCCGAAGCGTTCCTCAATACGATTCATTCGCGGCAGTTTCAGGTTTCAGGTTTGAAGTTTCAAGCGGTTTGTAGGAGACGACGTAGGAGTCTTGATTTTTTGATTTGAGCCTCGTTACCTCGGCTCCTACAATCAAAGCATGGCCAGCACCTTCGGGCAACTGTTCCGCATTACGACGTGGGGCGAATCCCACGGCGGCGGCGTGGGCGTGGTCGTGGACGGCTGCCCGCCGCGCCTCAAGCTCACCGAGGCGGACCTCCAGCCGGATTTGGACCGGCGCCGGCCCGGCCAGTCCAAAATCGTCACGCCGCGCAAGGAATCCGACACGGTGCAAATCCTTTCCGGCACATTCGAGGGCAAAACCCTCGGGACGCCGATTTGCCTCTGGGTCAAGAACGAGGATGCCCGGTCCGAGGCTTACAACGAAATGAAGGACAAATTCCGCCCGTCGCACGCGGACTTCACCTATTTCGCCAAATACGGCATCCGCGCCTGGCCGGGCGGCGGCCGCGCCAGCGCTCGCGAGACGGTTGGTCGCGTTGCCGCCGGCGCGATTGCGAAAAAGATTCTGCGCGAGAAATTCGGCGTCGAAATCCTCGCCTACGTCAAGCAGGTGCAGAAAATCATCGGCGACGTGGACCCGGACAAGGTCAAGTTCGGCGACATCGAATCCAACATCGTCCGCTGCCCGGACGCCGATGCAGCGGCGAAAATGATCCGGCTCATCAAAAAGATACGGAACGCGGGCGACACCGTCGGCGGCATCGTCGAAGGCGTGGCGCGCGGCGTGCCGGCGGGCTGGGGCGAGCCTGTGTTCGACAAGCTCGAAGCGGATTTGGCCAAGGCGATGTTGAGTCTGCCCGCGTCGAAGGCGTTCGAGGTCGGCTCCGGCTTCGGCGGCATTTTGCTCACGGGCCGGCAGCACAACGACCCGTTCCGAGCGCGGGACAGAAAGGTCTTCACCACAATGAACCGCTCCGGCGGCATCCAGGGCGGCATCTCGAACGGCCAGACGATTTTCTTCCGCACGGCGTTCAAGCCGGTGGCAACGGTGATGCACGAGCAGGACACGGTGGACGTGAAATTGCAAAACACGACGCTCAAGGGCCGCGGCCGGCACGACCCGTGCGTGCTGCCGCGCGCCGTGCCGATGGTGGAGGCGATGACCGCGCTGGTTTTGATTGACCACGCCCTGCGGCATAAGGCACAGTGCGCTTGATTTTTCAACGTCCGCGGCGAGCTTATTTTTAATTTTATGGCTGAAAAAAACCTGAATGAAATCTCCCGGGACGCGCGCGTGCTGTTCACGCGCGGCTCGGATGCACTGTCGCGTGAAAACCTCGATTACGCCATCACGCTGCTGAACCAGGCGCTGGAACTGGAGCCGGCTTTTTACGAATGCCGCAGGGCGCTGCGCGACGCGCAATTCCGCAAGGCCGGCGAGGGCGGGACGGGCTTCTTCAAAAAAATGTTGAGCCGCGCCGGCTCCTCTCCGCAGGAAGCCAAGGCCCGCATGGCGATGGGCAAAAACCCCGCCGAGGCGATGGCGATTGCCGAGCAGATGCTGAACGGCGACCCGAACAGCGCCACCGCCCACCGCCTCATCGTGGACGCCGGCAACGCGCTGGAACTGCCCCGCACGGTCGCGCTGTCCTACGAAACCCTCGTCAAAAATTCGCCCAAGGACAAGCAACTGGTCATCGAGTTCGCCCAAGCCTGCGCCGCCATCGGCGAGGCCTCCCGCGCGGAGAAGATTTTGATGGACCTGATGCGCGAGCTGCCCGGCGACGGCGATTTGCGGACCGCGCTCAAGGATTTGTCCGCGCGCAAGACGATGGACGAGGGCGGTTACTCCGCGCTCGCCGACGGCAGCGGCTCCTATCGCGACATCCTGAAGGACAAGAAGGAGGCCGCCTCGCTCGAGCAGGAAAAACGCGTCCAGAAATCCGAGGACAACGTCGAGCGCCTCCTCGCCGAATACGAGGCGCGCCTGAAAACCGAGCCGAACAACTTCAAGCTCGTCCGGTCCCTGGCCGAACTTTACACGCAGAAAAAACAGTTCGACCGCGCCCTCTCCCTCTACGACCGCGTCAAGGCCTCCGACATGGGCAACGACCCGTCGCTGGACCAGGCCATCGCCCACACGATCGTCAAGCGGTTCGACTCCCAGTTGGAGCAGCTCAACCCGTTCGATCCCGAGCACGCCGCGCAGGTGGAGAAGCTCAAGGCCGACAAGCTCGCCTACCAAGTGACCGAATGCCAGAAGCGCGTGGAGAAATACCCCACCGACCTCGCCATCCGCTACGAGATGGGCGCGCTCTATTTCCAGATCGGCAAGATCACCGAGGCCATCCAGGAATTCCAGAAGGCGAAGGGCAACCCCTACAAGCGCCTCGGCGCGATGAGCTATCTGGCGCAATGCTTCGCCAAGCGCAAGATGTTCGACATGGCCGCGCGCACGCTCCAGGAAGCCATCAAGGAAAAGCCCACCTTCGACGAGGAGAAAAAGGACCTCATTTACAACCTCGGCACCGTGCTCGAAAGCATGGGCAAGAAGGAGGACGCCCTCGAACAATACAAACAGATTTACGAACAGGACGCCGGCTACAAGGACGTCTCCGCCAAGGTGGAAGCGTTCTACGCCGGGCAATAGATTTACGATTTAAGATATTCGATTTACGTGCGGCTTGGATTTTGGAGTGCGGTGGCAGAGCGCAGCGGCGACACCGCTTTGGGCGTGCCATCAGTTTCCGAAAGCGGCGTGGCGCTTCGCTTCCCGCCGCAGTCCAAGAATTGGTCAGGGCACGGAGCGGATGCGCCAGAAATTGTTCGTGGCGGGGTCCGGCGCGTTCGTGAACACCATCGCTCCGAACGAATTGGCGGGATTGGTCTGCCGCGGAATCCAGTCAATCGGCGGCGACAGGCTGAACGTGCGGTCCAGCGCGTAAGTGGCATTGGCAATGCCGACGAAAGAGAATAGCAAATTGGTGCCGTTCAAACTCTGGCCCGTGCTCTCGGCTTGATTGTAAGGCGCTAGAATTTGTTCTGGGCGATTGATGGTCTTGAGAGTGCCATCGCCGAGTTGGCCGTCACCGTTAAAGCCCACAGCCCACAGGCTGCCATCATTCTTGAGAAACAGATTGTGAAATTGTCCAGCGGCAATGGCTCTGACACCGCTGGCCACAACTTGTTCGGGCTGATTGGTTGTAAATTTGGGATAGGAACCTACGCCAAAGGTGCCATCGGCCAATTCTCCATACCTGTTGTCACCCATGGTCCACACACTGCCATCCTGCTTGAGAAACACGCTATGCCAGAATCCCGCGGCAATGGCCGTGACATTGCTGGCGACGATTTGCTCCGGCCGGTTGGTGTTGTTGTAAGTGCTGTCGCCCAACTGCCCATAATAGTTCAACCCCATTGCCCACAGGCTGCCTTCACGCTTGAGAAACAGGCTGTGGTATTCTCCTACAGCCACGGCCGTGACGTTGCTGGCCACAATCTGCTCCGGACGGATGGCATTGTTGGTTGTGCCGTCACCCAATTGGCCAACACTGTTATTGCCCATTCCCCACAAACTGCCATCGCTCTTGAGAATGAGGCTATGGCCGTATCCGGCAGCTATTGCGATGATATTGCTGGCCACAGTCTGTTGCGGTAGATTGGCGTTATTGTAGGTGCCGTCACCCAACTGGCCATATTCATTGTCGCCCATAACCCATAAACTGCCGTCGTTCTTGAGAAACAAGCTATGGATTCGTCCTGCGGCGATGGCCATGACATTGCTCGCCACAATCTGCTCGGGCCGGTTGGTGGATGTATAACTGCCGTCACCCAACTGACCGGCATTGTTGGCGCCCATGGCCCATAGACTGCCGTCACTTTTAAGAAACAGGTTGTGGCTGTATGAGCCATCACCAGGAGAACCGTAATAACCGCCCGCGGCCATCGCCGTAACGTTGCTGGCCACAATCTGCTCGGGCCGGTTGACATTATTGGTTGTGCCGTCACCCAACTGGCCATAGCCATTGAAGCCCATGGCCCAAAGACTCCCGTCGCTTTTCAGAAACAGGCTGTGGTAGCCTCCAGCGGCAATTTGGGTCACGGGTTGCGCGCCGCTGGTGAGCGCGAGCAGCAGCATCGCGGCACACAGTAGCAAGATTTGAATCACGCTTCGCATTTTCATAATTCAATCATGTCTGGCGGGGCGGCGCTGCCGCGCCGCCCCCGAATTCAGTCTGGCCCCGCGCGGCAGCACGGCCCTGCCTGCTCACGGCACGTTCACGCTCACCGGCAGGCTCCAGAGACCCACCTGCGCGTTGCCCACCCGGAAAATGGCGCGGTAGGTCCACTTCGTCGGCGTGGCCGGAAACGGCTGGTTGTCCGTGCAGCCGTTCGTGGAGACGAAGGCCAGCGGCACATAGCCGTGGCCGTCCGCGCGGTCCACCTGGAGTTCGCACAGGTCCAGCCAGGCGGAATAGCCCTGCCAGCCAAACTCAATCCGGACCGCGTTGCCGCTGACCCGCACGCGGAGGACCGGCTGGAGGCTGGCGTAATCCGGCGGGGTTTGCTCGGCCCCTTCAATTTTGAGCGCCTGGCCAATGGCCTCGTTGTAATTCTTGCTGGCCTTGATCTGGCCGACGAGCGCGCGGAAGCGCGCCTCGATGCCGGGGGCCACCGCCGGCACCGCCGCGGGCATCACCGGGTCAACCGGCGAGCCGGTGGGCGGCAATTGTCCGCCGCCCCGGATGAGGTCCTTCCAATGGCTGGCCTCGTGCGCAGCCTGCATGAGGATGGCCTGGCAGTTGAGGCAGTATTCGAAGTAATCGCTGTCCGCCCCCAGCGCGGCCACGTCCTCCGTGGCGATTTTCAGCAGCGTGGCATAGCCGGGCAATGCGCCCTGGGCAAGTTTGAGTTGCGCCGAGAAGGCGATGGCGTTGCGATCCACGAAGTCAGTTTTCATATTTCGATGTCCGTTGGTTCATTGTTGATGTTTTCTGCGTATTTCGGCCTGTTTTGGCCAAAAAGGGGCGTCCCCGGGCGTTCCGTGGGGACCTGCGGAAGTTCCGCAGGTGTGGGAGAGTGTTCCGGGCATAAGCCCGGACGGGCCGCAGGCGGGCACGGAGGCGCCGCAGGTATGCCCGGACGCTCCGCAGGTATGGGAGAATGCTCCGGCCATAAGCCCGGACGAGCCGTCGGTATGCCCGAACCAGCCGTCGGTATGCCCGAAGCAGCCGCAGGTGAGCACGGACGAGCCGCAGGCGCCTGCGGATGTTCTGTAGGTGCGGGAAAATGTTCCGGCCATAAGCCCGGACCTCCCGCAGGCGCGCCCGAAAGGACCGTGGACAAGCACGGGGGTGAACGGCATACGGCGGCAGCCTCCAGCGGTGCGGTCGGAGACCGGAGGCGTGTGGCGGGGAAAGAAGACCGCGCGGTCCGGCACTCCCGCCGCATGACCCAAGCCAATATCATGCGTCAACCCGGGTTCGGCCGCGCGGTCAAAAGCCGCGGATAATTGCACTCGTCCCACAGATGCATCCGCCCTCGGAGTCATTTGGAATAGTTCGGTTGCTGACATCTGGGACGGCGCCATTTTTTGGGCGCATTAACAATTCGCCATAAATCCCGGAAGCGGTCAAGCCGTATTCGGCGTTTTGCGCAAGTAGAACCGGGCGTGAATCGTTGAATCAATTGCGCTTACGGCCCAATTAAACGGCGGAGGGGACGCCGGCCAGGGCGCGGAGCTATTTCGTCAGCCGGAAAACCGTGAAGGGATTGGGCGTGCCGTTGGTGACGGTGTAGCGCCCGTTCAGGATGGCGGGCGTGACGGGATTGGTGAACCAGTCGGTGGCGGGCAGGTCGGTGGCGTATTCCAGTGAGTAGTCCGGATCGTTCGTGGGCCACGAGAGGATGAAATTTGTCCCCTGATGCAGCGCGCCCAGCCGGACGACCGCCTGATAAATGTAATTCGTGGACTGCCACGCGGTGTCCAGCCACCAGAGCTGAACGTAAACGGGCGCGCCGTTGGTGGGCAGGCCGGTGACGGTGGCGGAGACATTGAGATTCTGGTTTTGATAATAAATGTCGCTCGCGCCCGCGCTCTTGCCCACCCCGAGATAGTATTGCGACACGCCGGTGCCGTAGGTCCAGTGGAAGGTCGCGGAGGAGGACGGCAGGGTGGAGCCGGGGAACGGACTGATCATTTGGGGAACGGCCGTGTTGGAGCCGGCGGCCGTGAAGGTGTAATCGCCAAATTGCCAGCCGGACCCGACCAGCCACGATAACCGGACGTAAAGGGTCATGCCGTTCGCCGGCAAATTAGTGACGGTGGCGGCGAGGTTGAAATTCTGATTGCGATTGTAAATGTCGGTCAACCCGGCGGCGCTCCCGATGGCAAGATAGTATTTGGACACGTCCGTGCCGGCGGTCCATTGGAAGGCCGCGGAGGAGTTCGTCAGGGTCGAACCCGGGGCCGGATTGACGAGCGCGGGAAACGGCGTGGCGACGCCGAAGGCCGTGTAGGTGTAATCGCCGGTTTGCCAGCCGGAGTCGGTCAGCCAAGACAACCGCGCGTAGAGGGTCATGCCGTTGGTCGGGAGGTTGGTGATGGTGACGGAAGAATTCAGATTCTGGTTCTGATAGTAAATGTTGGTCGCGCCCGGCGTGCTGCCGATGGAAAACGCATACTTCAGCACCCCGACGCCGTAGGTCCATTGGAAAGTCGCGGATGAGTTCGTCAAGGCCGAGCCTGGCACCGGGCTGGTCATCGCGGGGACCGGCGTGTTGGTGCCAACCATCGTGTAGGTGTAATTCGTGGACTGCCAACCAGCGGCAACCAGCCACGACAATTGCACGTAGAGCGTCATGCCATTGGTCGGCAGATTGGTGACGGTGACGGAAGAATTCAGATTCTGGTTCTGATTGTAGATGTTGGTCGCACCCAGTGTGCTGCCGATGGAAAGATAATATTTCGTCACGCCCTCGCCGTAGGTCCATTGGAAGGTCGCGAATGAGTTCGTCAAGATTGAACCCGGCTCCGGGCTGATCATCACGGGGACCGGCGTGTTGGTGCCAACCATCGTGTAGGTGTAATTCGTGAACTGCCAGCCGGCGGCAACCAGCCACGACAATTGCACGTAGAGCGTCATGCCGTTGGTCGGCAGATTGGTGACGGTGACGGAAGAATTCAGATTCTGGTTCCTGGAGTAAATGTTGGTCGCGCCCAGGGCACTGCCGATGGAAAGATAATATTGCGTCGCCCCCACGCCGTAGGTCCACTGGAACGTCGCGGATGAGTTCGTCAAGGTCGAACCCGGCACCGGGCTGATCATCACGGGGACCGGCGTGTTGGTGCCGGGCGCCGTGTAGGTGGAATCGCCGGATTGCCAGCCGCCCGAAGTCAGCCACGACAATCGAACGTAGAGCGTCCTGCCATCCGCCGGCAGATTGGTGACGGTGGCGGAGAGATTCAGATTCTGGTTTTGATAGTAGATGTCCGTCGCGCCCACGCTGCTGCCGACGGCCAGATAATATTCCGTCACCCCCGCCCCGCTGCTCCATTGGAAGGTCACCGACGAGTTCGTCAGGGTCGAACCCGGCGGCGGGCTGGTGATGGCGGGCTGCGCCGCCGCCGCCGAGCAAACGAGCACGGCGGCAAAGAACAATCCTATCGTTTTGAGCGTATGTGGTGTCATCGTCGCGGCCGGCCGGCGGCTCAAGAATCAGAAATTTATCCAGGCAAGTCTGCGGTGTGATTTCGCCGGTGTCAAAGGCAAAAGCGGGCAGGTCACAGCGGGCATTGGCTCTTTTCGATGCCAGGCAGCGCACCGCGCGGAGCCAGTGAGGAGGGCTGGCCGGATTGATTGGGCCGTTTTCTGATTCACAATTGCGAGACTAGACGGATTCACCGCGGTTCCGGTTTCGCAAATCGCAATGCATTTTGCCGGTTCCGGCTGCCAGTCGAGGCCACGAGGATGCTTAAACCCTTTGTCAACCAGCCCGGGAACCGCTAGACTTGCCGGACTTAAATGGAGCGCAAACCATCGTTGTTGGTCGTTTTCCTGACGGTCTTCATTGACCTCATCGGATTTGGCATCGTCGTGCCGCTGGTGCCGATTTACACCCGGCATTATGGCGCGAGCGGCTGGCTCATCGGCGTCATCATCGCGTCGTTTTCGGCGATGCAATTCATCTTCTCGCCGATTTGGGGCCGCCTCTCCGACCGGCATGGCCGCCGTCCGATTCTGCTCATCAGCACGGCGGGCGCGGCGGGTTCGTATGTCCTGTTCGCCATCGGGTCGGGATTTGCCAATCACACCGCCGCGCTGGTGGCGCTGCTGCTTTCGCGCATGTTCGCCGGCGGCTTCGCCGGCAACATCACCGTCGCGCAGGCTTACATCGCCGACATCACCCCGCCGGAGCACCGCTCGAAACGGATGGGCCTCATCGGCATGGCGTTTGGGTTGGGCTTCATCTTCGGCCCGGCCATCAGCGGCATCGCCTTGAAATTCGGCGGCGCCACCGCGCCTGGCTGGACCGCTGCCGCGCTTTGTGCCGCGAATTTCCTGCTCGCGTTTTTCATCCTCGCCGAAAGTCTGAAGCCCGAATCCGCCCACGCCAACCATCGCCCGCACCTGGATCAATGGCTGCACACGCTGTCGCAGCCGAAGATCGGCCTGCTGGTCTTGATCTTCTTTCTCGCCACGTTCGCCTTCAGTTGCTTTGAAAGCACCCTGCCCCTGCTCGTCAGCGACAATTTCAATCTCGGCATCACCCTGGACGAAACCAAGCCCGCCACGACGGTGATTTCGCTGTTTGTTTTTTGCGGGCTGATTGGCGCGTTCATCCAGGGCGGCGCCATCGGCCGGCTCGTGAAGTTGTGCGGCGAACCGAAGCTGATTGCCTTGAGCCTCGTATTAACCGGCATCAGCCTCGCCGTGCTGCCGTTCGTCAAGGGCGACGGCCAGTTGAAGTGGCTGGCGGTGCTGCGTCTTGCCGACTGGCCGTGGATCAAAATGCTCTTGGCGCTCGCGCTGCTGGCAATCGGTTCGGCGCTGACGCGTCCGCCCGTTTTCGGGTTGCTGTCGAACCTCGCGCCGGCGAATGAACAGGGCGCGACCATCGGCGTGGCCCAGGGCGCCGGAGCCATGGCGCGCATCCTCGGCCCGATTTTCGCCGCGTCACTCTACGCCCACGTGCCGGCGCTGCCGTATGTGGTTTGCGGCGGCGTCTCCATCCTGGCGGCGATTCTGGCTGCGCTGCGGCTGGTGGGAAAATGATGGTGGCACAGGCCTCCGGCCTGTCGTTTCCGGCGGGACAGTCGCACCGCAAACAAAACCTCACGAATCAACCAACATTTCCGCCACGTCGCCGTCGGGCGCGACGCCCGACGGAACAGGCGAGACGCCTGTGCCACCACAAAAACGCGCGGCGGGCTGGCATTCACACCGGGCTTGGCCAGCCCGCCGCCTTCCGTTCACACAAACGGAAGTTCAGTTGTCGCCCGGAGGCGGGCCGGGCGGCGGATAGTTGCCATTGCCTTGACCGGGCGGAGGACCGGGTGGCCGATTGCCGCCATCGGGACCGGCAAAGCCGCCGGGACCCCTGCCCGCACCACGCGGGCCGGTGCCAGGACCGCCGGGATGCGGTGGACGCGGCCCCATGAATTCGTCCGGCGTCAATTTGCCGTCGCCGTTTTTGTCCAGCGACTTCAACGCGGCGGACGCATTGGCGATTTCCGTGGCGTCAATCACGCCGTCATGGTTGGCGTCCAGCGCGGCCACGATGGCCGGCGCGGGCGGACGGCCGCCGCGCATGGGCGGACCGCTCCGGAGCGCCGTGACCACCGCCAGCGGGCGGCCCGTCATTGTTGTCCTGCGCGTTGACGACGAGCGCCGTCGCTCCGAGCGCCAGCATTCCGCCAGCGCCAGCAGTGTTTTCATGTTCGTTTTCATTTTGTGCTCTCTTTCTGTTTTGCCGGTGTGAATCTTTACGCTGCCACTCTACGCGGGTGAACCTTAAGGAAATGTGAAGCTGAAAATAATTCCTGATTTTTTCGGAAATTGTTTCCGGCCCGCGGCTTCATCTTCCCTTAAGGTTGCCTCTGCGAGAGTGACGGCAGGCTGCGGTTGTGTTAAACCAGCCGCAGCCACGAGCACATGAGAATCCTGATTGTCGAAGACGAGCCCGACTTGCTCCGCAGCCTGGCCCAGGCGCTGCGCGAGGAAGGCTACGCCGTGGACTCCGCCAACAACGGCGAGGACGGCCTGTTCAACGCCGAAAGCTACGACTACGACGCCATCGTGCTCGACGTGATGCTGCCGAAGACTGGACGGCTGGGAAATTCTGAAGCGCCTGCGCAAGACCAAAAAGACGCCCGTGCTCATGCTCACCGCGCGCGACCAGTCCCGCGACCGCGTGCGCGGCCTCGACACCGGCGCGGATGATTACGTGGTCAAGCCGTTCGATTTGTCGGAATTGTTCGCCCGGCTCCGCGCGCTCATCCGCCGCAGCGCGAACAAGACCACCAACGTCATCGAAATCGGCGACGTGAAAATTGACACCGCCGCGCGAAATGTTTTGCTCAAGGACAAGCCGGTGGAACTGACGGCGCGCGAGTATTCGCTGGTGGAATTTCTCGCGCTGCATCGCGGCGAAGTCGTCACCCGCACGCAGCTTTACGAGCATCTGTTCGACGAAAACGAAAGCTCGTTTCCAACCTGCTCGACGTTCATGTCTCGAATGTCCGCAAAAAGCTCGGCGCGGAATTCATCATCACCCGCCGCGGCCACGGCTATTGCATCGAATAAATGAAAATCGGGAATTCATTTTGTCCCACGGTGGCACGGGCGTCACGCCCGTCAAATCCGGCGTCGCGCCGGATTTTGTCGCGCGAGGTGAATTGCAGAGGCACGTTTGATTCTGGAGCAGCCATCCGCCTGCCAGCGGTTTCGGGCGCGACGCCGAAACAACAGGCGTAACGCCTGTGCCACCCTAAAAATGATTTTCAAATCCATCAAGTGGCGGCTGCAAATCTGGTATGGCCTGATTCTCGTGCTGGTGCTGGCGGGTTTGGCTTCACCGCGTATCAACTTGAACGGGGCAGACAGATGCGCCGCGATTGACGAGGAATTGCGGTGGCGATTAAAAGTTGTTGCAGATGCGCTTCACCGTCCACCGCCGCCTCCAGTTCCTGCAAAACCGTCCACGCTTTGGAGGTCCGCCGCTGGACGATTGCCTGACGATTTGCCGCCACGGCAAAATCCACGCCCCGAAAAATTTCGAATTGTCACCGCGGAAGCGAAGTTTGTTCGGCACAAATAAGCCAAACAATTTCTATTTCATCATCGAATCGCGATACAGAAAGGAAATCGCCCGTGCCGGCAATGTGCCGACGAGCGTGGTACGGGCTTTCCTCTGATTTCGTGCAAATTAATCAACTGCCGGAATTCAAACAATCCAAATCCGCCTCCGGTTTGGACGCTGGACGGATTTCGCGAGACATGGGACACATCACCATCGGGTGAATCGATTCGGGTCGGCTGTTCGCTCGCACCAGAATTGAAGGAGCTTCATCGCACCGCTTTCAATCTGACTGCGGTCGGTGGATGGATTTTACTGGTTGGCCTTGCCGGCGGTTGGTGGATTGTTTGCGCGCGCCATTCGCCCCGATTGAAAACATCAGTGCCGCCGCCGTGAAAATTTCCGCCGGCGATTTGTCGCAGCGCATCAACGTGGCCGAAACGGAAAGTGAACTGGGCCAACTCGCCGCCGTTCTCAATTCCACCTTTGCCCGGCTCGACGCCGCGTTCGCGCAGCAGAAACAATTCGCCTCCGACGCCGCGCACGAACTGCGCACGCCGGTTTCCGTCATTTTGACGCAGACGCAAACTGCCTTGAACCGCGAGCGCGCACGCCGCCTGAATACCGCGAAACCATCGAAGCCTGCCAGCGCGCGGCGCAGCGGATGCGGAAATTGATCCGCGCCCTGCTCGAACTGGCGCGGCTCGACGCCGGCCAGGAGCAGATGAAACGGCTGCGATTTGATTTCGCCAAAACCATTGCCGATTGCATCGAACTGACCAAACCGCTGGCCGACGAAATCGGGGTGAAAATTCTTTCCGAATTTGCCACCGCTCGAAATCACCGGCGATTCCGAACGGCTCGCGCAAGTCGTCACGAATCTTGCTGACCAACGCGATTCAATACAACAAGCCCGGCGGCGAAGTGCGGGTGAATCTGAAACCGGAAGCCGGCCTGGCGGTGCTGACGGTGACGCGACACCGGTCAGGGAATTTCAAAGGAAGATTTGCCGCACGTTTTCGAGCGGTTTTATCGCGGAGACAAATCGCGGACCGGCGCCAGCAACGCCGGCTTGGCCTGGCGATTGCCAAGGCGATTGTCGAGGCGCACGGCGGAACGATTGAAGTTACCAGCAAAGAAGAAGCTGGGAACAACTTTCACGGTGCGATTGCCGATTTGAAATGTAGCAGCCGACGTAGGAGGCCAACGATGATAACAGACGATCAGATTTGAATGAGTCTCTTACGTCGGCTGCTACGATTTCAGCGCAAAAACATTTCCGCCGCGGAATCGGCAAAGCGCAGGCCTTGCGGCGTGAGCCGGAAATGGTCCGGTGACATATTTCCCCAGCCGCGTTCGGTCAATTGGCTCATCTCCGCCTGCCCATTCGTTGCGCAAATCAAAATTCGTCGCGCGCTTGAAATTCCTCGAACGGCCAGCCGGCGACCATCCGCAACCCGAACGCCGCCGTCTCGCCCGCGCGCCGGAACGGCGGCAATTCCTCGCTGGATTCGATGGCGCGCTTCCCTTTTCCAAGCTGTTCGCAGTAAAGCTGCGTGTTCGACCAGTTTTTGGTCCGCACGCCGCGAACGTAGCTCGTCGCGCTCGGTCCCAGACCGTAAAACGAGCCGCCGCGCCAGTAATTCACGTTGTGGCGGCAGGCGAAAGCCGGAATTGTCTCCAGTCCACAGTCCACAGCCCCCAGCCGATTCGCCACCGGGCGTGGACTGTGGACTGTGGACTGTGGAGTGCGCCCGGGCTTCCCGCGCAAAATTGGCCACTTCATATTGCCGGAATCCGGCGCGGGTCGCGGACGAAACCAATTCGTCATACATTTCGCACGCCAGATCTTCGTCCACGTCAAATTCGCCGGCCTTCATCTGCGCGAACAGCGGCGTGTCGTCCTCGTAAATCACTTCGTAACTGGAAAGATGCTCGCTCTGCATGGCGATGGCCTCGTTCAGCGTGTCGCACCAGATTTCCATCGTCTGCGACGGAATGGCGAACATGAGATCGAGATTCACGTTGTCGAAACCGGCGCGGCGCAAAATGTCGAATGATTTGAAAACCTGCTCGCGCGAGTGGATGCGCCCCAGTCTGTCGAGCAACTTTTCGTCGAGCGACTGAACGCCCATGGAAATGCGGTTCACGCCAAAATCGCGGAGCAATTTTGCCTTGTCCGGCGAAACCGTCGCCGGATTGCATTCGACGGTGAATTCCTCCGCGCCGAGCAAATTCAGTCTTTCCATCGCGCGCAGGATGGTTTCCCATTGGCGCAAGATTCAAAATGGATGGCGTGCCGCCGCCAAAGAAAATGGTTTTGGGCTTGAGGTCGGCGGCGACGATTTCCAGTTCGCGGACGAGCGCGGCGACGTAGCGGTTCACCAGTTCGCCGGATGACGCCTCGGAATAAAAGGCGCAATACGCGCATTTCTGCGCGCAGAACGGGACATGGACGTAAAGGCTCGCGACGCGTGCCGCGCTGGAATCCATCATGGGATGAAAATAGCCCCCGCGTTCCTTGCTGGCGAACGAAAAACTTCCGCCCTGACGGAGCCGGCTGAATTCCGGCGCGCTACGCCGGACTCACGCGCTGGACGTTTTGCGCCTTCAATCCCTTGTCGCTGGTGATGACGTCGAAGGAGACGGGGTCGCCTTCGTTCAGGGTTTTGAATCCCAGCCCAACGATGGACGAGTGATGCACGAACACGTCCTGGCCGGAATCTTGGGCGATGAACCCGAACCCCTTTCGGTTGTCAAACCACTTCACTTTGCCGCTGGCCATATTGACTCCTGACTTTCGGGCATGCTCTGAAAGAAAAAACGGACACAACCACAAATCAGTTGTGCCCGCAAATCAATTTCGGAAACGGCTCATGCGTCAATCCTGCGTGTATAATAAAAGGTCTTTATATCAAATGTCAAGTAAAATTAACCAGCCGCCAGCACCCGATATGCACCGTTGGGGCAAGCAGTTGCGATAAATTGATGACACCGTCCCGGATACGTCCAGAAGCTCCCTGACAATTTTTTTACAAACGTTTGACCCGCCGCTGACAACTCGTTTCCCGCCGTCCGGCAGATTGGCGGCATGAAAAAGACAATTCTGCTCACCCTCGGTCTGGCGACGGCGTTCACCGCGAACCTGTTCGCCGGAGAAACCCTGCAACTGAAACTTGTGCCGGAGCGCGGCTACTTCGTGCACAATTCGCCGCAGGAGGTCGTCATCAAAATTGACCTCTCCGCCATCGCCGGCCAAAAGAAAGTCCGGCGCACGCCGCTCAATCTCGCCGTCGTGCTGGACAAATCCGGCTCGATGACCGGCGCGAAACTGGAAAAGACCAAACAGGCGGCGATGCAACTGGTGGACCGCCTCGCGCCGGATGATATCTTTTCGCTCGTCATTTTCAGCGACCAAGCGCGCGTGCTGGTTCCCGCGCAACACGTCGAGGACAAGGACGCGCTGAAGGAAAAAATCGAAAGCATCGAGGCCGACGGCAGCACGGCGCTTTACGCCGGCGTGAAACTGGGCGCCGACCAGCTTCAGGAATTTTTCTCCAGCAAACGCATCAACCGCGTCATCCTGCTTTCCGACGGGCTGGCCAACGTCGGGCCCAGCACGCCGCGCGAATTGCGCCGGCTCGGCAGCGATCTGGCCGAACGCGGCATTTCCGTCACCACCATCGGCGTCGGCGACGATTACAACGAGGATTTGATGGCCGGCCTCGCCGAGGCGAGCGACGCGAATTATTATTACGTCAAGGACACGGAAAAACTTCCCGAAATCTTCGCCAAGGAACTCGGCGAACTGCTCACCGTCGCCGCGCGTGATGTGCGGATCGAGATCGTCTGCCCCGACGGTGTGAAGCCGCTCGGCTTCATTGGCCGCGCCGAGAAATTTGAAAGCCAGAGGGCGACGGTGAACTTGAGCCAGTTCACCGACCGGACAGGACCGCTATCTGTTTCTGCGCTGTCTCGTGAACGGCGACCAGCCGGAAGTCGCCCGCGTCAACGTGAATTACAAGGACGAGCTGGACGACGGCAGCGTGCAATCGGCCAGCGGCACGGCCAGAATTGATTTCACCGACGACCAGAGCCTTTCCGACAAATCGGTGAACGGCGCGGTCGTGGCGGAAAAGGAATTGATGCTCACCGCCGTCGCCAAGGACGAGGCGATGGCGCAGGCCGACGCGGGAAATTATCCAGCAAGCCGCGAAAATTCTGACTGCGCAAAACGCGGCGCTCGACCGCCGCTTACGCCGCCGCGCCGGCGTCGGTCCAAATCCAAATCCGCGCGGAGACCAACAATCTGTATTATTTCAGCGACAAAATCGGCGGCGGCGGCGGCTTTGGCGGCGGCGGATATGATTCCGCCACGCGCAAAACCATGCAGTCGCAGTCCTACAACACGCGCAATTCAAAATGATTGGAGCGCGGCAGCCTGCCCGCAAGTTGGAACGCGCGGACGCGCCGATCGCGCTCCGTTCCAAATTGAGCTTGGTTATGGGCATGGACTTGGGATATTTCGCGAAGGAAGCCAATGAAAAAAGTCGCGCTGGTTTTTGTGCTTGCGGTGCTGCTGCCGAGCCTCGTGCTCGCGTGGCTGGCCGTGCGCTCGCTGCGCGACCAGCAGTTCCTGCTCGAACGCCAGCAGTCGCTGATCGACCAGCACGTGACCGACGCGCTCGCGCAGAACATTTCCGATTATCTCGCGCAACGGCAGCAGGAATTCGCCGCGCAGGTCGAGAGTCTCGCCGCCAACGGCAATGCCCAGACGCTGGCGGCGCAATTTGACGATCAAATCCGCCGGCGCTGGCCGCTGGCCGAGGTCGGCTTTTGCGTCACGCTGTCGGGAAAAATTCTTTCGCCGGCGCCGAACGCGCGGCCGGAGGCGCAGATGTTCCGCCTGGACAACAGCGGTTTTCTCGGCAACCGCGAACCGGTGGAAGTTTATTTGAACGCCAATAACGCCAACGTTGGCGGCGGAAATCGTCGGCGCAAATAACGCCTTGAATTATCCTCGCCGCCAGGCGAACCAATCGTTCACTTGCGTTCAATAACGCCTGCCGCCAATTCGCGCCGCCGCAAGCGCCCACGGCAGCAGCATCAACAATTGCAGACTTGCCGGACAACTTGCTTCAGCGCCTCCTGGTCAACCCGCCACTTTGGCCGCGAATAATTCCTCCGGCGGCGGTCGGCGGATTTGGCGGTGGCGGCGGCCGGAGTGAATTGCTCCAGCCGCAACACAACAGTTCAACCCGCTGCTGCCGGCGAACGGTTTGTTTGCCGATTCAATTTCCTCCAACGCGCAACAAAAACAGGAACTGGCAACGGCCAGGGATTTGAGCGCGCCGGCTCCTGTTGAAGCGCCGCCGTCGCAGCAATTTGCGTCGGACGATATCGCCACCGAAAAGGACGCCGCCAGCCAGCCGCAAACCCAAAACACGCTCAATTACAAAGCGGCACAGGCCCGCAAGGTCAGCCCGCAAAGCCAGATTTACCAGACTCCCGAAAGTGCCAAGGCTGAAGACGCCGCGGACGAGCCGCAAAATAATCTGTCCAAAG
Organism: uncultured Verrucomicrobiae bacterium; assembly: GCA_963764035.1. GTDB lineage: Bacteria > Verrucomicrobiota > Verrucomicrobiia > Limisphaerales > UBA11358 > UBA11358. Next base: position 151,434 of record CAVXQV010000004.1, on the reverse strand, counting down.
TCATTCCCGCCGAGGCGGAATTCCGCCAGCTCATCGGCGACCAGACCGACGGCATGCTCGCGCGCTTTCTCCAGAACAAACTCAAGCTCATGTTCTGGCACCGGCTTGAGCGCGAGCCGGATTTGATTTTCGGCGCGCAACTGAATCTGAACCGCGTCGTGGATGGCTTGCGCGGTCTGGTGCAGCCCGACCCGGCGCTGCAAAATGAAATCTGCCTCGCCGCTGCTCGACGACAACGCCAAGCCGGTCGCGGTTTCGCGCGACGAATTTTCAGGCGAACTGGAAACGCCCGTTTGTCGCCACGGAAATCGGCGACGCGCTGCCGCATTGGGAGGTCGCCGCGTATCTCGTCAATCCCGCGCACTCACGCAGGCGGCGCACACCGCCGGCTCACGCTCGGCCTGCTCATCGCCGTGCTCGTGCTCGCCATCGGCGTCGGAAGCTGGCTCATCGTCCGCAGCCTGAACGCCGAATTGAAACTCGCGCGGCAGAAAACCGATTTCGTCAGCAACGTCTCGCACGAATTGAAAACGCCGCTCACGTCCATCCGCATGTTTTCCGAATTGCTCGCCGAACAGCGCGTCACCGACACCGCCAAGCAGCGCTCCTATCTGCAACATCATCACCGCCGAGGCCGGCGCGGCTCACGCGGCTCATCAACAACGTCCTCGATTTCTCGCGCATGGAACGCGGCGAAAAGAAATACAACTTCCAGCCGTGCGATTTGACGGACATCGTCCGCGCGGCGGCGGAAACGTTTCGTCCGCATCTCGAAGCCGACGGATTCAAATTCATTTGCGAATTGCCGGACACGACGATTCCCATTCGCGGCGACGCCGACGCGCTGTCGCAAATCATCGTCAATCTGCTGTCGAACGCGGAAAAATATTCCAACGGCGGAAAGGAAATCACATTGCAATTGGCGCAGAAACAATCGCCGCTGCCGCACGCCGAAATCAAAGTGCTGGACCGCGGCTCCGGCGTGCCGCGCGGCAGCGAGGAAAAGATTTTTGAGAAATTTTACCGCGCGCACGATTCGTTGAGCAGCGGCATTCAAGGTTCGGGACTCGGCCTGACCATTGCCCGCCAAATCGCCCGCGCCCACGGCGGCGACGTGGTTTATGAACCGCGCGACGGCGGCGGCAGTTGTTTTGTGTTGCGATTGCCTTTGCATAACGCATAGGACAAGCGACGCGCCTGTCCTACACGAAAACATGAAAACAAAAATTCTCATCGTCGAAGACGACCCGCACATTTTGCTGGGTCTGGAAGAAGTTTTGAAAAGCGAAGGCTACGAAACCGCCTCCTGCAATCGCGGCGACGCCGCCCTCGATGCCGTCGCCAAACACCAGCCGGCGCTCATCGTGCTGGACGTGATGCTGCCCGGCTTGAGCGGCTACGACATTTGCAAACAGCTTCGCGCGAAAAAATTCGCCGCGCCGATTCTCATGCTCACCGCCAAGGGACAGGAAATTGACAAAGTCATCGGCCTTGACCTCGGCGCGGACGATTACGTGACCAAGCCGTTTGGCGTGCGCGAACTGCTGGCGCGCATCCAGGCGTTGCTGCGGCGGGGCGGAAATTCCGCCTCCGTTCAAACTCGACGACATGCCGTTCAAAATCGGGGATGCGACGATTGACCCGAAAACCTTTCAAGTCAAACGCGGCAAGGCGACCGAGGAACTCACGGCCAAGGAAGTGAAATTGTTGCAGGTCTTCCACGCGCACGCCGGCGAGGTGTTGTCGCGCGACAAATTGCTGAACGAAGTCTGGGGCTACAATTATTACGGCACCACGCGCACGCTGGACCAGGTGATCGTGCAACTCCGCAAAAAACTCGGCGACAACGGCGACGAACCGAAACATCTGCTCACCATCCACGGCGTCGGCTACAAGCTGGTTCTGTAAAATGGATGCGGATGCTGCGGATGGAATTTCCGCCTTACGAACTCGCCGGCGGCAATTGGATTTCCGGCCTGATTGATACCGTGTTGGTGCCGGGAAAATCCGGCGGCACGGGAATCGTCACGGGTTTCCCGGCCAGCCATTGAATCGCCCGCGGAATGATGGTTTGCACCGCCGCGCATCTCATGCTGGCGGGTTGCACGTCACCCTTCCAGACATGGCCGTAGGTGGAAACGTAAACGCGGCCCTTGCCGTAGGTGACCGTCCATTCCACCGGCCACAACCAATCCCTGTCCCGGCTTTGGAATCACGGGCGTAGGCGAGCACGCTCGGACATTCTCCGCCGGACCGCGCGCATAATAATAAACCTCCAGGCCGGGTGTGAGCCACTGGCGCGGCATCCCGGCATGAATCGGGTCGTCGCCGAGGCGCGTGACGAGCACGTCGCCGCGCTGTGCCGTGACCAGTCCCGCTGCCCTCGCCCGGCGGAATCCGCACGAGCGTGCCGTCGTCGTTCACGCGGATGGCCGTGCCGTAATCGGCGTTGCGCCAGCACAAGCCGACCATCTGCTCGTATTCCTTCCAGCCGACAAACGCATTCTCGGCGGAATGAAAAATATAAACCCCGCCGCCGTTGCGGACGAAATCCTCAAAATCTTTTTTCACCGGCTCCGGCCAGGTAATGCGTTTGCCGATGTCGTTGCAATTCTGGATAACGACGTCGTAATCGGAAAACTTCGGGCGCCATGTCGCCCACGCCGGGGAATTCGTGTTGTCCGGCGCGGTGCTGACGGCGACATCGAACAAACCGCTTGGCGCGAGGATTCCACGGATCAACGCCGTCGTCTGCCGCCAGTCATGGTTGCTGAACCCGTCCACGATGAGCACGCGGATTTTTTGTCCGGACGCGCCGGGTCGTGGGGAGACGCAACCGGCAAGCAGGATTGCCGCAAAACAGAGCCAGAGACGACGGTTCATGCCGGAATGCTATAGCAAAATGAAATCGGCGTGTGAATTAAATCAGCGCCCCATCCCCCCGTCGCTGCTGAACCAACTATCTGACAAGGGCGGCAATTGGCCGGGCGCGGATTTATTATTTCGCCGCCAGCGCGGCTTCGATGGCCTTGGTCACTTCCGCGGAATCCGGTTTCACCGCGGAATCGAAGCGGTTCAGGATTTTGCCGTCCCGCCCGATCAGGAACTTGGTGAAATTCCATTTGATGTCGCCGGGAAACGGCGAGTCCGGCTCCCGCGAGCGCGACGTAGAGCGGATGGCGGTTCGCGCCGTTGACTTCCAGCTTGTCGAACATCGGAAACGTCACGCTGTATTTCGACGTGCAGAATTCCTTGATCTCCGCGTCCGTGCCCGGTTCCTGCCCGCCAAACTGGTTGCACGGAAAGCCGCAGCACGACCAGTCCCTGCGGCTGATATTTCTGGTAAATGGCTTCCAGCGCCGTGTATTGCGGCGTGAAACCGCACTTCGACGCGACGTTGACGACGAGCATCACCTTGCCGGCATACGGCTTGAGCGTGGCGTCCTTGCCGTCAATGTCCTTGAGCGGAATGTCGTAAATGGAATCCGCCGCGCGGGCCGGCAAGCGTGAAGGAAAGAATCGCGGCCGGAGAGTCAGGCAAACGAAGGTTTCGATTTTCATGGGAATTTGATTTTGTTTTTACACCACCGTGCTTGTTCGGGACTAAACTATCGCAACTGGTCGAATTTTGGCAAGCCCGCCGGATTCTACCGCGCAATCCAGCCGCCGCCGACCACCAGATCGTCCTGATAAAACACCGCCGCCTGGCCGGGCGTGATGGCGCGCTGGGCAGAATGCAGTTTCACCTTCACCGAGCCGTTGCCAGTCGGCGTCACCGTCGCGGGCGTGCCGGGATGGTTGTAACGGATCTTCGCCGTGACTTCGATTGGCTCCGGTCAATTTGTCGAACGGATGCCAGTTGCAATTCGTCGCGGTGAATTCATCGCGGTCCAGCGCGGATTCGTCGCCGACGACGACGCGGTTGTTCTCCGCGTCCAGTTCGACGACATAAACCGGCTTCGGCGTGGTGATGCCGAGACCCTTGCGCTGGCCGATGGTGTAAAATTCGATGCCGTCGTGATGGCCGAGCACGTGGCCGTGAACATCCATGATTTCGCCGCGATGCTTTTGCACGAGGTTCGCCTGCTGGAGAAAGCCGCCGTAATTGTTGTCCGGCACGAAGCAGATTTCCATGCTCTCCTCCTTGTCGGCGGTCTTGAGCTGGCAATGCCGCGCCACTTCGCGCGTGTCGCTCTTGGTCTTTTCGCCGAGCGGAAAAATCGCGCGCGCCAAGCTGGTCCTGCCGCAGCGAAAACAGGAAATAACTCTGGTCCTTCTTCAAATCCCGTCCGCGCTTGAGGAGATAACGCCCTCGGACGCCGGCTCCGGCTCGACTCGCTCGGTTCGTTCCATCGGATGGCGGAGATCGGGACGGCGGTGCAGGCGGTCGTTCAACCCTGCGCAAAATGTCCCGTCGCGATGAACTCCGCGCCGAGCTGGTCCGCGCGGTCAATCAGCCGGCCGAACTTCAAATTCTGATTGCACATCACGCACGGATTCGGCGTGCGGCCGGCCTTGTATTCGTCGGCGAAGTATTGGATGACGTGCTTCTGGAATTCCGCCGCCTCGTCAATCAGGTAATACGGGATGTCCAGCTTGTGGCAGACGGCGCGGGCGTCGGTGACGGCCTGCGGGCCGCAGCACTTGTCCTCCGCGCGGTTCACGCAATCCTGCGGCCAGAGCTTGAGCGTGATGCCGATGACCTCGTAGCCCTGCTCCAGCAAAAGCGCCGCCGTGGCGGAGGAGTCCACTCCCCCGCTCATGCCGCAGACGACGCGCTGACGCTTTTGCGAATTCACAGTGGGACATTATACAAGGCGCGGGCGGCGTGTAAAATGGTTTGCGAATCGGGTGTCACCTTCGTTTTGTTGACGACACGGTGAATTGTTCCAATTTCCCAAATCAAATTCATCCTATAAGGATGAAAATCATTCAGCCCGGCGTTGCCGCAAAGCGGCTACGCCGGGCAGGCCATCCCACAAACCCGTCAACCCTGCCAGGGTTGCATCAATCCCACAGATACCGTTCGTCATACTCAATTTCATACCGCCGTAAAAAATCCCGGAGTTCGTCCTGAAACGAAATCTTGCGATGATGTTCCTCCTGCCATGCAATGTAATCGCGCGCCGTTTTCAATAGCAAAAATCCGACCGAAAAAATGCCGTAGCCGCTCTGCCACGCAAAATCCCGCAAGCCCGGGTCTTTGGCCTTGAGCCACAAGGACGAACCGCGCTTGACCTCCTTGACCATTTCCGCCGCAGTGGCGGTGCGCGACAAGGCGCACAGAAAATGCACATGGTCCTCCACGCCGCCCACAATGACCGGCTGACAACCGAGCTGGTTCAGAATACCGCCCAGATAATGGTGCAATTCTTCCCGGAGCAATTTGTCGCGCAGAAACGGGCGGCGATCTTTGGCGGAGAAAACCGCATGAACCAGAATTTTGGCGAGCGACTGGGACATGGGATGAACATGAATGATTTGGAGGCTCGATTCAACCCTTTCAGGGTTGGAAATAAATCGTTGAACGATGTCCCAGGGTAGCTCGTTCCTCGCAACCCTGGGCTGAAAGATTCAATCCCTTCGGGATTGCGTAGCGGCGTCTCGGCAGAGCGTTTCTTTCATCCTGTAAGGATGAAAATCATTCAGCCCGGTGTTGGCGCACAGCGGCTACACCGGGTCAGCAACCCCGCCAATTCATCAACCCTGAAAGGGTTGTAGCGAATTATCTTCCTTCGTTTTGCGAAATACATTTTATTCCCCCGCGAAAATTATTGGGAATTTGATTCAACTCTTTCAGAGTTAAAAATGATTTGTTGGATGTTTACCCGGCGTAGCCGCGTAACGGCAACGCCGGGCTGAAAGATTCAATCTCTTCGGGATTGTTCGGCCAGAATATTGAGAGAGCTCTGCAAAACCCGCCGGCGTGCGGAGCGCGGAGCATTGCTCCGCGTGATTTACGGATATTTCGCGCGGAGCAATGCTCCGCGCTCCGGTCAATTCTGGCGTTTTGCAGAGGTCTCATTAATTCTTACCCCATCACGCCAATCGTGGCCACGTCGCTCCATTGGCCGACCTGCTGGTCTTTGTAGCGATAGATGCCCTTGTATTTCCACACCGCGCTGGTGCCGGCGGCGGGCAGCGGCGAGTTATCCGAATAATCGGGATTGGTGGTGATGGTCAACGACACCAAGCCTTTGCCGTCATTGCGGTCCACCAGCAATTCCAAACTGTCCATGCCTTGCTTGGGCCAGCCCACGTGCGGGTGGCCGGCGGTGAGCGACAGGTGCAGCACCGGTTTCATGCTGTTCAGGTCAATAATCACCTCCGCGCCGATGATGCCGAGGTCTTGCGCGATGGCGTCGGTGCAATTGGGATGGTTTTTGATGCGCACGGCCAGGGTGCTGGCGCGGCCAAAGATGTCCGGCGGCACCAGCGGCGGCGGCGTGCCGGGATCGGGCGTCACCGGGATGTCCCCCAGCGCGTCCCCGTGGGCGGCCTGATGCTTGTAGGCCGTCCAATCGCGGGTCGTGTTGGTGTGCAACAGGTGCATGTTGCACACGAAATTGAAGAACAACGCGTCGGCCAACTCCTGGGTCACCTCCGCCGGGGTCACGCCGACCGTGGCGGCGTAAGTGGCGAGTTTGCCGGAGATGTTATTGAGCCAGGCGCGCCTGCCGGCTTCAGTGGTGGGGAGGAAATATGATTTTGGCATGGGATTTCAGGGGGTTGGGGGGTTGGTTGGAGGTTTGAGGGATTTGGCGTGAAATTGGGCGGCCAACTGCGCGGCTTCCGGGCCTTTGATGCCGAGTTGGGCGGCATAGCGGGGCAATCGGCAGGAGAATCTATTGAGCCATAAGCTCTTGTCGCTGCCTTGCACGGGGGTGAACGGGGCTTTTGGCATGGTTTTTCAGGGGTTTCAGGGCTTGTTTTAGCGGCTAAATAAGTTCTTTGAGCCGTTAAATAAGTTCGTGGAGCCGATAAATAAGTTCTTGGAGCCTCTCAAAAAGTTGCCGGAGCCGTTCAAAAAGTTCTTCAAGCCGCTCCACGGGTTCCTGGAGCCGTCCAAAAAGCCCGTGAGACGCCTTGAAAAGTTCCTGGAGACCATCAAAAAGTTGCCGGCAAGGCTTAAGAAGTTGACGGAGCCTTCCCAGGAACTCTCGCGGCCGTTCAAGAAGTTCATGGCGCCGCTTGAAAAGCGCGTGGACCGGTCCAAAAAACTGCCGCAACCGTTGCGGGGGTTGCTTGTGAGACGGCGGAAATTATTCTGGAGTGCGCGGACATGTCCGCGCTTTGAAACGACGCGACATGTCGCGTCGAAGGAAAGCGGCGACACGTCGCCGCAGTCCAAAAATTCCCGGCGCGGGCTTATGCCGTGTCCGGCAGAATTGCCGGCGAGACTGGCGGTGCTTTTTGAAGGCGCGTGCATTGACGATGAGCATCCAACCAAATTAATCTCCCGCACACCATGCAAACATATTGGCACCTCCGGCAAGGTGCCGGGTGCCGCGCGAGCCACCGCTCCATCAGCACATAGAACTGGCTTAATGACAGACCGCACGCCCGGGCGACGCGCGCGACGATCTCCGGCGAGGGGACACTTTGCTCCTTTTCCACCCGGCACAACATCTGCCGCGAAACTTTCGCGAGTTCGGCGAATTTATTGGGCGACAACCCGAGCCGTTCGCGCAACAGCCGGAACATGCGCGGCAACGCCCGCGTGGTCGGCGCCCGGTCGGTGAACATTTCATGGGTTGGCTCCCGGAGTCCTGCGCTCTGATTTTCCATAAATCCCTTTTTGCCCGGTAGAGTTTAACCAGCGCCGCCCCGGCTTGCCTGGCACATCAGGACGCTGGAGTTTGTCCGGGCAACCCCGGAGTGCGATGTCGGCGCGGACGCGGGCTTGTAGCGGCGGTCGGTGACCGCCGGCCGCGTGTTCGTGGGGTGCAAGAGAGCTGCGGCATGACGGGCGGAGTGTGCGCGGGAAACGTGGCGGGGTCAATCCGGCGTTGGTATCGCTCCCGCCAGCGACCGGGTTTCCGGCATCGGCAACACCCATGTTTTATGCCAGCCGGTTATAGTTCCTGACTTTTGGTTTTTCATAAATTTCGGTTTGCCCTGCTTTGGGTTGTTAAGGACGTAATAGGAAAATGCTACTTCGCCTTCTGCGCCACCAGAACCTTGATGACTTGCTTTTGCTCCGTCGGGGATCAAATACAAACCAAGCTGGTCCAAAACAATTTGTTTCTTTTCCTCCAGTGATTTACATCGGATCCAAATCCAGTTGATAGTCGAACCGCCCGGTGAGGCCGGTTTGATCCACCACCGGGACTTGGAAATAATGGGAGAGTGTCGAAGCCACATTGGCCATGGTTATACATTGCGCTGACTCTTCGCCCGACCCGCCTCTCCTGCCAGTGCCCAGGGTCTGGCCGCTGGGTTTCAGGTCGGGCGCATCGGTGGTTTTTTACTTTGAGAGCGAAAGTCTTCACCTCCCTGTCATCGAATTTGGCCGACCATATTGCAGGTCTTTTTCAGAATGATCTGCTGGAGTTGGCTCTGCCTGCCGGGTCCGAGCGTGTAAATGGCGTCGAAGCGATCCGTCGGTTGATTATCACAACCAGATAAACTGGCGGTCCACACGCCCGTCATCGTAGGCAAAACGCAGGAGACAGCTCATGTCCGTGATTATTGCCATCATTTTTCCTCGACGCGGTGGCCACATAGATGCTGCGCTGCCGCCCAATGGGGTAAGTTTTCCGTCAGAGCCAATCATCAGATTCTTGGTGGGACGGATTAACGCGACAGGTGGTTGTTTATCAGAACCACGGTTTGACCGGGTCCCAGATGATTTTGTCTCCCGATGAGAGTTGGTGTATTTCATTGATTGTGACTGTGGCGGTCCCCGCTGCGACCAGCAAGCCCGTGCCAACCACAATCGCCATTTTCACTTTTGTCCATGCCATAATTTTCAATGCTCCTTTGATGAGGGTTAAGGTTGAAATGGAAGCCGTCGCGCCCTTGGCAATCGCCACGGCGGTCACGGCCTTGGCCAGCGCCACCGGCGCGGCTTGAATGGAATTGGCGGAAATCTGTTCGGCAATGGCCGAGGCCGTGGAGTTCACGCCGCGTTTGGTGAAGAATTTCCGCAGCTTTTCCAGCGCGCGGCTCACGCGCATTTTTGCCGCGTCTTCGCTCGCGCCCAGCGCCGCACCCACTTCCGCGAAGTTCTTGTTTTCGAAAAAACCGCAGCACGACGGCGTCGTGGTCTTTCTGGCCGAGTTGCTCCATGGCCGCGTCCAGCAGCGGGGCGATTTGATTCCAGGTTTCATCAGCTTGCGGCGACGGGCGTCGCTGCCACCGGTTAGAATGGATTGCATGTGTGCCTCCTGTTCGCGCTGTTGCCGCCGGCGCTGTTTCTTGCAGCGCCTCGGCACTGGCGTAGCGGGCCGTGCGGCACAGCCAGCCGGGCAGCACGGTGTGCCGGGCAATCTGTCCGCCTTGCGTGCCAGAATGATGAACACCGCCTGGGTGATTTCCTCGGCCAGATGGGGATCGCGCACCTGCCGCAACGCCACGGAATAGACCAGATGGATGTGGCGCGCGACCAGCGTGGCAAAGGCGGCTTCGGAACTGGTCGCCGCGATATTCCCGCAGCAACGTCAGGTCGTCATTCATGTTCTCACAGGTATATGGCCGGCGACGGGAAAAGGTAACAAGATTATTTGCGGGGTCGTTCCAAAGCGGCGGAGGGCCGCCGCAGTCCAACAGGCTGGCGCGAATTTTTCGCGGCCACCGTGTGCCCGAAGCGTCCTGAAATGCGCCAGTCGCGTGGCGATTGTCGGCCGGATGCCAGCCCGAAAGTTTATTGTTACTTTTTCAACCACCAGCATTTCGATGGGCATGTTGGTGGAAACGAGTTCGAGGCCAAGCTTGGTCGAGAAGCGCGTTTTTCAAACTTGTTCGTGCTGTGGGTCAACTCTGTTCCATTTAAGATGTGATGTCGAAACTCTTGTCAAACCTGTTTGGATCAACCGTTGGAACTGTGAAAAGGCTTTCCAACTGGGTGGCCAGGTCGAAATCGGCTGATTCTGATGACTATTTTTGCCGGAAATATCGGTATTCATGTAGCCACAGCTCAAACCGCCTTCGCTGATTTTCTGGAACTCAAGCGCGGCGGAATTCTTGACTTTGAGCCATAACACATTTGTTCTTAACGATTTCATGCCGCGCAGCCAGGCCCATTGTGTGTTCACTTGTCGCAAGAGATTCAACTCTCATGCTCCGGCAGGGTCACGCATAAGATCATAATGCTCGGCGCGCAGCTTCCGGGTGGAAAAATCATTCGTGCAGCACCGAAGCCTAGGATCGTAGGCTCTGATAAATAGCGAACTAGATGCGGCAATTCCAGGCCGATCAATTTTGTGGGCACCGTCGTCCACGGAACCGTTATACGACTTTGGATCACGTGCCGGGCGGATTATCAGCACTGGGCAGGGACCTCTCGCAAACATTTCCGAATGTGACCGACCAGAGAGACTCGTCAACTCGATGGGGAATTGTCTTTTCTACAACCGCTGTGCGGTGCTCGCAGCGCACGAAGACCCGCCGGCGGCAACGACCGCTGTTTTCATTTTGGTCCATGCCATAATTTTCAATGCTCCTTTGATGAGGGTTAAGGTTGAAAGAGAAGCCGTCGCGCCTTTGGCAATTGCCACGGTGGTCACGGATTTTGGCCAGCGCCACGGGCGCGACTTGAATCGAATGGGCGGAAATATTTTCGGCGATGGCCGCTGCCGTTGAATCCACGCCGCGTTTCGCAAAAAATGACCGCAGCTTTTCCAGCGCGCGGGCGGTGCGTTTGTGCGCCGCCGCTTCCCGGATACCGAGCAACGCAGCGGTCTCAGCGCCGGTCTTGTTTTCGTAAAAGCGCAGGGCCAGCAACGTCCGGTCGCGTTCGGCCAGCCGCGACATCGCTGCTTCGAGATGCGGCGCCAGTTGCCGCCACAGTTGCCCGGAGTCGGGCGCGTTCAGATTGGATTCCATGCAAGCCTCCTGTTCCCAAAATTGTCGCCGCTTTTGGCCCCGCAGAAATCCGGCGGCGGTGAGCCGGGTGGTTTCGTAGAGCCAGCCGGTGAGCGAGGTGGCGGCGGCGCCCCCGCCGCCCAGCGGGTTCAGGTTTGCGACGAGGCGTCGCGGCCACCCTTGGTCGAGCGCGCCGGCTTTCCGAGCGAGCAGGATGAACACCGCCTGCGTCACGTCCTCCGCGTCACCGGCGTTGCCGGTGAACCGCACGGCGACGGAATACACCAGATTGATGTGGCGGCGGACCAGCTCGGCAAAGGCGGATTCGGAATTTTGCCGGGCGTAATCCCGCACCAACTCCATGTCGTTCGCGTCTGGCATTTACAGATAATGGCCGGACGGCGGCGGATTTGGACAATTATTTTTCGCAGGCCGCCGGCACCCCGCCAACAGACGTCATTCGCCCCATTGATAGTCGTAATTGGCCGGCGGGTTGTAAAAGCACGGGAAGGCCCGGTTTGCGTCGGGATTGAAGTAGAAGTTGAGGTAGCTCGCGTGGCCGTCCACAAACACCGCCGTGTTCAGCGAATCATTGATTTCGTTGGGGCCGGGGTCGGTGATGGATTGCGGCTGGTGCCAGGAATAAGCGAACACGGCGGGCTGGTCCACCACCATCACCGTCCGGGTCTGGTTGCGGATGGCGCTGATCTTCAAGCCGGCGACGCCGTGATAAAACCCGCCCGTGGCCGGGTCCGCGACGAGATTCAACCGGCTGAACCAATAACTGCAATAATCCGCCCATTCATCGTCGTGCATGCTGCCGTGAATCAGGGGCGTGTCGGTCGCGTTGAGATAATAAAACGTGTCCGCCGGGCAGGCGAACAGCTTGTCGCTGGGCGAGGAGGGGCCGGTCAGGCCGTCGTAGCGCTTGGTCAATTCCTTGAAGAACCGCCATTGATAGGACCACGTCATGCCGTTGGTGATGACGATGGCGGGCAGCGTGTCCTGGCTGTCCCCGGCATAGAGATGGAGGCCGGTGCCGACCTGCCGCAAGTTGCTGATGCACTGCGTCCGTTGCGCGGACTTCTTGGCACGGGACAAAACCGGCAGCAGCAACGCCGCGAGGATGCCGATGATGGCGATGACGACCAGCAGTTCAATGAGCGTGAACGCATGCCCTCGATGTGCTGCATCCGAATTCATCGTGATGGATTCCATGACGCGCTGAAAATTGGGAATTGTCCAGCGCTAAATGGTTCTGACGAAACGCTGACGCTTTTGCAAATCCACTGGTTGACACTTTGCAACGTGCCATCGGCAAAGCGGGCAGAAAACTGAAGGTATTTTGCCGGCGAGCAGGCTGCCCGGCCGCCCCCCAAAAATCAACCGCCCGCGCACCAAGTGGCGCGCGGGCGATTTCCCTCCGTTGGTTTTATTTTAAGCCGGCACGGTGATGCTCACCGGCGCGCTCCAGACGCCCACTTGCGCGTCGCCCGAAATGCCCAGCACGGTGGGCATAAGCCGGCAGGCCCGTCGCCATCTGGTTCAGTTGCGCCCCGAAGGCGATGTCGCTTTGTTGCACGAAGTCAGATTTCATACGGATATGTCCTTTGGTTCAATTTTTGTGGTTGGGGAGGGAAAACGTGCGGGATGATGTGGTTGGCTTGCAATCGACGGTTTCCCTCGCCCCGTCGGACGGGGAGAGGGTCAGGGTGAGGGGATTTGATAAAACGCGCCACCTCACCCCGGCCCTCTTCCCCGCTCCGCGGCGGAGAGGGAGAATTTTCCGCCAAGTGCAAAATCCCAAGAATGTGCGGGTTTTCAGGGTTCGGGCCGGGTTTTGCGCTAAATCCGCGCCGGTGAACGGTTTATCCTCACGGCTGGGCAAATTATCCTCGCGGTTAAACGAAAAAACCGCACGGTTAACCGGGAAAACGATCATTTAAAGCCAGAGACAGGCGCGACGCCTGTCCTGCTGCATCGTTTCAGCTAAATCCCTCGTTTTCAGCCAGTTCCGTCGGTCTTGGCATGTCGCAAAATCATTTTGCGACATCCCCCCGTCGCTTTGGGACATCGCAACGGCGTTTCGCGACATCGCCTGATCGTTTTGGGACATCGCAAAACCGCCGTGAGATATCGCGAAATCATGGCGCGACATAAATCCGGCGTTTTGGGACATCGCAAAATTGGCGGGTCAGATCGCAACGTCGTTTTGCGACATCGCACCGTTGGCTTGCGACATGACAATACGGCTTTGGGACATTGCCGCCTGGTTTTGCGACGCGCTAAAATCCGAAGGACCGGCCGAATGCCCTGGCCACGCGGGCGATGGTCTCCGCCGAGGGCACGCATTTCTCGGTTTCCACGCAGCCCCGCATCGTCCGGCAAATGCGCGACTCCTTTGCCAGCCGGTTCTGCGACCATCCGCGCCGTTCGCGCAGCCGGCGGATGACCCTCACCAACGCCATGTTTTCCGGCATCCGGTTATATCCTGCCACCGGCGGCCCCAACCTAATCCCTGACTTCTGATTTTTCATGAAGCACAAAATACCCTGTCCGGTGCCACAAGATTTTCGAATTGCGGGTGGTGTGTAAAATGGTTCGCGAAAGAGGGACGCCGGACGAATGAAATGCTATTGCGACTTTTCGAGAACCAGCATTCCGACCAATTCGCGGTTCGGCACAAACTCAAGGCCGAGTTGGCTGATAGCCACAACCGCTGTCATTCAGACTTCACCGAAGGGGTTTCGTTTCCAATTTTACACCAGCGGGAATCCGGGGTGTCAAATCGGCCTTGGAAAACACCTTGTTAATTTCAATGTCGGTATGGATTTCAGTGATTTCATTCGTATCCTTTGGATCCTCTGACGACACTGCCACCATGCGGCGCTGGTGGATCAGAAAATCATTCTGCCCAATCCATAGAGTAGTATTCAAAAAGCTGACTGGCATCTTCAGGACGTAACAATTTACCCCAGCAACCCTTTCATCTGGCTGCCTGACAAGATTCGTGCTGGCCGCAAGTTCTTCAATCGATCCCCGCCATTGTGATCCGAGAGATTTTTTATGGTAGAAAAGTCCGATTGCGGACAAGCCGCTCGCCGCAGAACTGCCAGTTGACGACTCATAGATTGGGTCGTGGTTTTCATTTTCGGCGAAGCGGAAATATTTGGTTTGATCCACCAACGCGAATATCTGGCCTTCGGCAGGCCAAATCGTCGCCGTATGCGAGGTTTTTCCAACCGATTGTGTATTTTGAATAATATAGAGGTCGGGTCGCGCAAACTTCACCGCAAACGTGGTAGTTAACGACCTCCCGGGAGACTTGGAGATATTCTCTCCAGAGTCGCTATAAGTTGCTAGCGCATCGTAGTTGGCTTGAACTTTGCGAAGAATTTCCACGGCTGTTAATTTATCGCCAGCACTTTTTTTTGCAACGCTGAGAGTGATTGCGCCACCCGCGAGCAACAGTGCCACACCCACACCGCTGATGATTGAGGTTTTCGCTTTTGTCCATGCCATATTTTTCAATGCTCCTTTGATGAGGGTTAAGGTGGAAATGGATGCCGTCGCGCCCTTGGCAATCGCCACCGCCGTCACGGCTTTTGCCAGAGCCACCGGTGCGGCTTGAATGGAATTGGCGGAAATCTGTTCGGCAATTGCAGAAGCCGTGGAGTCCACGCCGCGCTTCATGAAGAACTTCCGCAGCTTTTCCAAGGCGCGGCTCACACGCATCTTGGCCGCGTCCTCGCTCGCGCCCAAGGCCGCGCCCACTTCCGAGAAGTTCTTGTTCTGGAAAAACCGCAGCACGACGGCGTCGTGGTCCTTATGGCCGAGATTGTCCAGGGCCGCTTCGAGCAGCGGGGCGATTTGCCGCCAGGTTTCATCGGATTGCGACGAGGCGTCGCTGCCACCCGTCAAAATGTTTTGCATGAAGGCCTCCTGCTCGCGTTGTCGGCGCCGCCGTTGAATCGTCAGCGCATTGGCACCGGCGTAGCGCGCCGTGCGACACAGCCAGCCGGGAAGAATTGTTTTATCGCCGAGCGAACCGGCTTTGCGCGCCAGAATGACGAAGACCGCCTGCGTGATTTCCTCGGCCAACCCCGCATCGCCCACCTGCCGAGACGCCACGGAATAGACGAGATTGACGTGCCGCGACACCAGCGTGGCAAAGGCGTCCTCGGAATGGTTCCGGGCGTATTCGCGCAGCAGGGCCAGGTCGTCGTTCATGATTACACTGATATATTTACACCCGCGCCGAAAGGTAACAGGAAATTTTTGCGGGCTGGTTTATCGGCCCCGGCTCGCGGAGACACCCGCCCCACAAACACAAAACCGCCGAACGAAGTCAATTTCATCCGGCGGCTTGGCCTAATTCTCGATCTACTATTAGCGTTTGTAGAAGCAGAGATAGGCCACGTCCGCCGCGGCTTCGACCTCAAATTTCACGCTGGGAGGCACGACGAAGAACCGGCCCTTGCCGTAGCTTTTCCATTCGCCGGCGGGCAGTTTGGCCTTGAGCGTGCCGGCCACGATGTGCATATGCTCCTCGCAATCCGTCCCGAAGCTGTATTTGCCCGGCTCAATCACGCCGACCGTGGCCGGACCATCGGGCGTGCCGACGGCGAGGCTCTGGACTTTTCCATCGAAATATGAATTGTGTTTCATCCGCCTTTTAATGCCGGTTTCCCGCGCCGTTGACAACTCAAACCGGCTGCCGCCCGCCGCACCGGATATTGCCCCTTCGCCCGCAAAATTTGAAAACATTTATTGCTTAACGCTGAAAATTGAGTAAAAAATAATGCGAACGACCGGCATCAGCCGCCAAACAATGAGCAGTAGATCCGAGAACCAATCGAAATCGAATCCCGGCGGGGCGCGGACAGCGCCGCCGCCCAAGCAGGGCCTTTACGATCCGCAGTTCGAGCACGACGCCTGCGGCGTCGGCTTCGTCGTCAACATCAAGGGCAAAAAGTCGCACGCCATCGTCGAGCAGGCGCTGCAGGTGCTGCTGAACCTCGACCACCGCGGCGCGTGCGGCTGCGAGGCCAACACCGGCGACGGCGCGGGCATCCTCATGCAGATGCCGCACGAATTTCTGAAGGTGGCGACGGCGAAGTCCGGCTTCAAGCTGCCCGGCGCCGGGCCAATACGGCGTCGGCATGGTGTTCATGCCGCAAGAATCGCGCAGCGAGCGCGAGACGGCGAAAGCGATGTTCGCGAACATCGTTGCCGAGGAAGGCCAGCGCGTCCTCGGCTGGCGCGACATTCCGACGAACAATGCGTCGCTCGGCGAGACCGCCAAGGCCGTCCGAGCCGCTCATGCGGCAGGTGTTCATCGGGCGCAATCGCGACAGTTGACCGACGACCTGGCGTTCGAGCGCAAGCTTTACGTCATCCGCAAGCTGGCGGAGCAACGCAATCCGCTACGGCGGAAAGATCGCGGGCGGCGACTGGTTTTACATTTCCAGCCTGTCGTGCAAGACGGTCGTTTACAAGGGCATGTTGCATGCCGGAGCAGGTGGCGAAATATTATCCCGACCTGCGCGACCCCGGCGATGGAATCGGCGCTGGCGCTGGTGCATTCGCGGTTTTCCACGAACACGTTTCCGAGCTGGGACCGCGCGCATCCGTATCGCTACATCGCGCACAACGGCGAAATCAACACGCTCCGCGGCAACATCAACTGGATGCACGCCGCGCAGTCGAATTTCGTCTCCGACTTGTTCGGCGACGACATCAAGAAAATCCTGCCGGTCATCAACACCGACGGCAGCGACTCGGCGATGTTCGACAACTGCCTCGAATTGCTCGTCATGGCGGGCCGCGAATTGCCGCACGCGATGATGATGATGATTCCCGAGCCGTGGGAAAACCACGAGAGCATGGATCCGGCGACGGCGCGCGTTTTACGAATATCATTCCTGCCTGATGGAGCCGTGGGACGGCCCGGCGTCCATCGCGTTCACCGACGGCATCCGGATCGGCGCGTGCCTCGACCGCAACGGCCTGCGCCCGTCGCGTTATTACGTCACCAAGGACGACCTGGTCATCATGGCGTCGGAAGCCGGCGTGCTGCCGGTGGAGCCGGAGCGCGTTCTGCAAAAAGGCCGGTTGCAGCCGGGCCGCATGTTTCTGGTGGACACCGAACAGGGCCGCATCGTCGCCGACGAGGAATTGAAGAACAAATTTGCCAGCGCGCATCCGTATCAACAGTGGCTGGACGAACATCACGTGCTGCTGGAGAACCTGCCGGAGCCGGCGGAGCAGACGCAGTCCGACGCACCGCAGACCTGCTGCAGCGGCAGCAGGCGTTCGGCTACACGTTCGAGGATTTGCGGTTCATCATCGGCCCGATGGCCAACGACGGCGTGCAGCCGCTCGGCTCGATGGGCACGGACACGCCGCTGGCGGTTTTGTCGAACAAGCCGCAATTGCTTTACAATTATTTCAAGCAGCTTTTCGCGCAGGTCACCAACCCGCCGATTGACCCGATCCGCGAGGAAATCATCACCTCGACCGAGACGATGGTCGGCGCGCGCGGCAACCTGCTCAAGCCGACGCCCGAAAGCTGCGCGCTGATCAAGCTGGAGCATCCGCATCCTCACCAACGAGGAATTGGACAAGCTCCGCCACGTCAACCGCAAGGGTTTCAAGGCGGTCACGCTGCCGATTTTGTTTCACGGCGGCCGACGGCGCGAAAGGCCTGGAAGCCGCGCTGGAGAAACTGTTTGCCGCCGCCGACCAGGCCATTGCCGGCGGCGCGAACATCTTGATTCTTTCCGACCGCGGCGTCGACGCGCGAGAACGCGCCGATTCCGGCGCTGCTGGCGGTGGCCGGGCCTGCATCATCATCTGATCCGCGAAGGCACGCGCGGCAAGGTCGGCCTCGTCCTCGAATCCGGCGAGCCGCGCGAGGTGCATCATTTCGCGCTGCTCATCGGCTACGGCTGCAGCGCCATCAATCCGTATCTGGCGTTCGAGACGCTCGACGACATGATTCGCGAGGGTCTGCTGGTCAACCTCGACCACAAGACCGCCGTCAAGAAATACATCAAGGCCGCCGTCAAAGGCGTGGTCAAGACGATGGCCAAGATGGGCATCTCGACCATTCAAAGCTATCGCGGCGCGCAGATTTTCGAGGCGGTCGGCCTGAACAGCGACGTGGTGGACAAGTATTTCACCTGGACGCCGTCGCGCATCCAGGGCGTCGGGCATGGATGTGCATCGCCGAGGAAGTTCTGGCGCGGCACCGGCACGCGTTCCCGGACCGCCCGGTCAACGGCGTGCGCTCGACGCCGGCGGCCAGTATCAATGGCGCGACGGCGGCGAATATCATTTGTTCAACCCGCAGACGATTCACAAGCTGCAAATCGCCTGCCGGCTCGGCAGCGAGAAGATTTACCGCGAATACGCCGAGTTGATCAACAATCAGGCGGCGAACCTCTGCACGCTGCGCGGCCTGCTCGATTTCAAATGGGCGGAAAAGCCGCTGCCCATCGAGGAAGTCGAGCCGGTCGAGGAAATCGTGAAGCGGTTCAAGACCGGCGCGATGAGCTACGGCTCCATCAGAAGGAAGCGCACGAGGCGCTCGCCATCGCCATGAACCGGCATCGGCGGCAAATCCAACACCGGCGAAGGCGGCGAGGACCCGGAGCGCTACATTCCGCTGCCGAACGGCGACTCGAAAAATTCCGCCATCAAGCAGGTCGCCAGCGGCCGGTTCGGCGTGACGAGCCATTACCTCGTCAACGCGCAGGAGCTGCAAATCAAAATGGCGCAGGGCGCCAAGCCGGGCGAAGGCGGCGAATTGCCGGGCAAGAAGGTTTATCCGTGGATTGCCAAGACGCGGTTCACCACGCCGGGCGTCGGCCTGATTTCGCCGCCGCCGCACCACGACATTTATTCCATCGAGGATTTGGCGGAGCTGATTCACGATTTGAAGAACTCAAATCGCAACGCGCGCGTCAGCGTCAAGCTCGTCGCCGAAGTCGGCGTCGGCACCATCGCCGCCGGCGTCGCCAAGGCGCACGCGGACGTGGTTCTGATCTCCGGCCACGACGGCGGCACGGGCGCGTCGCCGCTCTCGTCCATCAAGCACGCCGGCGCGCCGTGGGAACTCGGCCTGGCCGAGACGCACCAGACGCTCGTGCTGAACAATCTCCGCAGCCGCATTTACGTCGAGACCGACGGCCAGATGAAGACCGGCCGCGACGTGGCCGTGGCCGCGTTGCTCGGCGCGGAGGAATTTGGTTTTGCCACCGCGCCGCTCGTGGTGCTCGGCTGCATCATGATGCGCGTCTGCCATCTGAACACCTGCCCGGTCGGCGTGGCCACGCAGGACCCGCGACTGCGCGCGCGGTTCACCGGCGATCCCGGCGCACGTCGTGAATTTCATGCGGTTCATCGCGCAGGAACTTCGCGAAATCATGGCCAAGCTCGGCTTCCGCACGCTCAACGAAATGATTGGCCGCACGGACAAACTGGTTCCGTGGAAGGCCATCGAGCATTGGAAGGCGAAGGGCCTCGACCTCACGCCGATTTTGCACCAGCCCGAAGCCGGGCCGGAAGTCGGGCGCTACCGCCAGATTGACCAGGACCACGGCCTCGAGAAATCGCTCGACGTGACGCGGCTGCTCGACATTTGCGAGCCGGCCATCGAACGCGGCGAACGCGTCCACGCCGATCTGCCCATCCGCAACGTCAACCGCGTCGTCGGCACGATTGTCGGCAGCGAAGTCACGAAGAAACACGGGCCGAACGGCCTGCCGGAGGACACGATCCATCTCAAGTTCACCGGCAGCGCGGGCCAGAGCTTCGGCGCGTTCATGCCGCGCGGCATGACGCTTGAACTCGAAGGCGACGCGAACGATTATTTCGGCAAGGGCTTGAGCGGCGGCAAGATCATCGTTTATCCGCCGAAAGGCTCGACGTTTGTGCCGGAGGAAAACATCATCATCGGCAACGTGGCGCTTTACGGCGCGACGAGCGGCGAGGTCTTCGTGCGCGGCATGGCCGGCGAACGCTTCGGCGTCCGCAACTCCGGCGTCAGCGCGGTTGTCGAAGCCATCGGCGACCACGGCTGCGAATACATGACCGGCGGGCGCGTCATCGTGCTCGGCCAGACCGGGCGCAATTTCGCGGCGGGCATGAGCGGCGGCGTCGCCTACGTGCTCGACGAGGCCGGCGATTTCGCCACGCGCTGCAACAAGGAAATGGTCGGCCTCGAAAAACTCGCCGACCCGGACGAAATCGAGGAAGTCTGGAAACTGATCCAGCGGCATCAGGCTTACACGAAGAGCGAGCGCGCGGCGAAGATTCTCGCCGAACTGGAAGAATCTGGTGCCGAAATTCGTCAAAGTGCTGCCGAAGGATTACGAGCGCGTGCTGCAATCGCTGAAGAAGGTGCAAGTCGCAGGGCTTGAGCGGCGACGAGGCCATCATGGCCGCGTTCGAGGAAAACGTCCGCGACGTGGCGCGCGTCGGCGGCGGATGATTCAATTCAATTGCAAACCTGATTCCATAAAAATGGGTAAACCCACAGGATTTTTCGAGTATCTCGCGCGAACTGCCGGCGGACCGTCCGCCGGTCGAGCGCGTCGCGGACTGGAAGGAATTTCACCTCCACATGGACGGAGGACAAGCTGCGCGAGCAGGGCGCGCGCTGCATGGATTGCGGCATTCCGTTCTGCCACACCGGCCAGCTCGTCAGCGGCATGGCCAGCGGCTGCCCGATCCACAATCTCATTCCCGAATGGAACGACCTCGTCTATCGCGGCCTCTGGAAGGAAGCGCTCGAACGGCTGCACAAGACGAATAATTTCCCCGACTTCACCGGCCGCGTCTGCCCGGCGCCGTGCGAAGGCTCGTGCGTGCTCGGCATCAACAACCCGCCGGTCACCATCAAGAACATCGAGTGCGCCATCATCGACCACGGCTGGGAGAACGGCTGGGTCGTGCCCGAACCGCCGGCGAAGCGCACCGGCAAGAAGGTCGCCGTCGTCGGCTCCGGCCCGGCGGGACTTTGCGCCGCCGCGCAGCTCAACAAGGCCGGCCACCTCGTCACCGTGTTCGAGCGCGCCGACCGCCCCGGCGGCCTGCTCATGTATGGCATCCCCAACATGAAGCTCGACAAGGAACGAGGTCGTGCTGCGCCGCATCAAGCAGATGGAAGCCGAAGGCATCAAATTCGTCTGCAACACCGAAGTCGGCAAAAATTATCCGGCGGAAAAATTGCTGAAGGAATTCGACGCCGTCATTCTCGCGACCGGCGCGACCAAGCCGCGCGACTTGCCGGTTCCCGGACGCGAACTCAAGGGCGTCCACTTCGCGATGGATTTTCTCACCGCCAACACCAAGGCGTTTCTGGACGGACACAAGAACGGCAATTTCATTGACGCCGACGGGCAAGGACGTCATCGTCATCGGCGGCGGCGACACCGGCACGGACTGCGTCGGCACCTCCATGCGGCACGGCTGCAAGAGCCTGGTGCAGGTGGAAATCCTGCCCAAACCGCCGCTGGAACGCGCCAAGGACAATCCGTGGCCCGAATGGCCGAAGGTTTACGCGATGGATTACGGCCAGGAGGAAGCCGCCGCGAAATTCGGCGCCGACCCGCGCGTCTATCTCACCACCGCGACGAAATTCGAAGGCGACGCCCACGGCCACGTCAAAGCCGTCCACACCGTGCAGGTGCAATGGGAGCGGAACGAGAAGGGCCAGTTCATTCCGAAGAACGTTCCCGGCACGGAAAAAGTTTTGCCCGCGCAACTCGTCCTGCTGGCGATGGGCTTCCTCGGACCCGAACAGCCGTTGCTCGAAGCGCTCGGCATCGAACGCGACGCGCGCACCAACGTCAAGGCCGAGTTCGAGAAATACTCCACGAACATCAAAGGCGTGTTTGCCAGCGGCGACTGCCGCCGCGGCCAGAGCCTGGTCGTCTGGGCCTTCAACGAAGGCCGCGGCGCCGCCCGCGAATGCGACCGCTATCTGATGGGTTCGACGGATTTGCCGTAAGCTCCATCCGCAGATTAGGCGGATTGTGACTGTTTTCCCGGTTTATTCCTCCACCAAATCCGCCGCGCTGGCGTTGGCTTTCACCTGTTCGGGATTTTTGCAGCCGGGAATGAGCGCGGTCACGACCGGGTTCCGCAGGCACCATGCCATCGCCCATTTGGCCATCGGCACGCCGGGCGGCACTTCCTCGCGTTCCAAGCGTTCCACTTCGGCGAGGTCGCGTTTCATTTTTTCGGCGTCAATCGCCGAGCGCATGTCGTTGGCGGGAAAGGTCGCGCCGGGATTGTATTTGCCGGAAAGCAATCCGCTGGCAAGCGGCACGCGGGCGAGGATGCCGAGATGGTCCTTCTCCGCGTGCGGGAAATACATCTGCTCCGGCCGCCGGTCCAGCCGGTTGTAATAGACCTGCAATGCCTCCACGCCGAATTTCGCCGCCTCGCGCGCCTGGAGTTCGCTGCCTTTTTGCAGAATGGAAACACCGAGGTGCCGGATTTTGCCCGCGCGCTTCTGGCCGGCGAGAAAATTCCAGAGCTTGTCGTCCTGAAAAAAATTGTCCGAGCCGGAATGGAACTGGTAGAGGTCAATGGTTTCCATGCGCAGCGCCTTGAGCGAATCGTCCAGTTGTCTTTGCACGCCGGCGATGGAGTAATCGTCGTCACGGTTCATGAAGCTGTTGAACCGGTGGCCGAATTTCGTCGCCACGATCCAGCGCGAGCGGTCGCGGCGCGACAGATAATCGCCGATGAATTTTTCAGAAAGGTGGTCCGGGCCATAGCATTCGGCGGTGTCAATGAGGTTGATGCCGCAGTCCGCCGCCGCGTCGAGGATGGCGTCCACCTGCGGCTGGGTGAAGTTGACGCCCCATTCGCCGCCGAACTGCCACGTGCCCACGCCGATGACCGAGACGCGCAGGCCGGTCTTGCCCAAAATCCGATAACGCATGGCGACATGTTGTGAGTAAATATCGGCTTGCGCCAAGCCCGTTCGCTGTTAAAGTCAGGCCACAATTTCCTCCGCCGGACGGCGGTTTTTTCATTTAACCTTAATTTAACAAAGCGTGAAAATTTTCAGCGGCACCGCCAACGAGCCTCTGGCCCGGGCCATCTGCAAATCCATCGGCGTCGAACTGGGCAAATGCACCATCAAGCCGTTTCCCGACGGCGAGACGTTCGTGAAAATCGAGGAGAACGTCCGCGGCGAGGACGTCTTCATCGTCCAGCCGACGTCGCCGCCGACGAACCACAATCTGATGGAGCTGTTCATCATGATTGACGCGCTGCGGCGGGCGAGCGCCAAGCGCATCACGGCGGTGCTGCCGTTTTACGGCTACGCCCGGCAGGACCGCAAGGACCAGCCGCGCGTGCCCATCACGGCCAAGCTCGTCGCCAACCTGCTCGTGGCCGCGGGCGCGAACCGCATCCTGACGATTGATTTGCACGCGCAGCAGATTCAGGGATTCTTCGACATCCCGGTGGATCATCTCTACGCCGCGCCGGTGATGTATGAGTATTTGCGGAAGAAAAACTTGAAGGACCTGGTGGTGGTCAGCCCGGACGTGGGCGGGTTGAAGATGGCGCATGCGTATTCGCAGGTGCTGGAGGCGGGCCTGGCCATCGTGGCCAAACGGCGCAAAAGCGCGACGGAGGTGGAGTCCATGGCGGTCATCGGCGAAATCAAGGGCAAAAACATCCTGCTGGTGGACGATTTGACGGAAACGGCGGGCACGCTGACGCAGGCGGCGGCATTGCTGAAGAAGAAGGGCGCCAAGCAGATTCTGGCCTGTGTTTCCCATGCGATTTTGAACGACGTGGGCATCGAAAGATTGCGCAAATCGGTGATTGACGAATTGATTACAACTGATACAGTCCAACGCCCGCCAATTGACGGTGTGAAGATTGTCACGCTGTCGGTGGCGGGGCTTTTGGGCGAAGCCATCAAGCGAATCCACAGCAATTCGTCGGTGAATTCGCTGTTTGAATTCAAAGGCGGGCGCACGAGTTAGCGCCCGGACGACAATTTAATTTAAAGACTTAAGAAAATGAAATCAGTGCCATTGAAAGCGTATCCCCGCACGCAGGTGCGCCGGGGCGAAGTGAAGAAACTGCGCGCCGTCGGGCCGCGTGCCGGCGGTCATTTATGGCCGCCAGGTCAAGCCGCAGAACCTCGAAGTCAACGCGAAGGAATTCGGCGATTTGATCCACCATTCCGTTTCCGAAAACCTGCTGGTGGATTTGTCCGTCGAGAACGACGCGCGCGCCAAGCGCCTCGCGCTCGTGCAGGAAATCCAGCACCACCCGCTCGACGGCAAGGTGCTGCACGTGGATTTCCACGAAGTCGCCGAAAACGAAAAAGTCACCGTCCAGGTGCCGGTGGAAACCATCGGCGAAGCCGCCGGCGTGAAAAACAGCGGCGGCGTGCTCGAACACGTCCTGTTCAAGCTCAAGGTCCGCGCCTGCCCAAGGATTTGCCGGAACAAATCATCGTGGACGTGAGCCATCTCGAACTGGGCAAGGCCATCCACCTTGGCGAAATCAAGCTGCCCGAGGGCGTGGAAATTTTCGGTGACAAGAACATCCCGGTCATCGCCGTGGCCCTGCCGCGCACGGAAGAAGAAGAAGCCGCCGCCACCGAGGCCGCCCCGGCCGCCGCGGGCGACGTCGAGATGATCAAAGAAAAGAAGGAAGAAGGCGAAGAAGGCGCCGCCGCCGGCCAAGGGCGAAGAAGGCCGCCGCCAAGGGCGCCGAAAAAGGCGCCGGCCAAGGGCGCCGAGAAAGGCCGCCCGCTGCCGGCGGCAAAAGGCCGCCGCCAAGGCCGCCGAGAAAAAACCGGCGGAGAAAAAGAAATAATTTTGCCGGCGGCTCCGGCTGAAGGCGCGCTGCGCCCAGTCGCCCGCGCATGGAGAATGTGCATCTCATCGTGGGCTTGGGCAATCCGGGCGCGGAATACGCGAAGACGCGCCACAACGCCGGTTTCCTGCTGGTCGAGGAACTGGCGGCGCGCTGGAAGGCGGACTGGAAGAACGAACGCAAGTTCAGCGCGCGCCTCGCCCGCGCGGACGCAGGATGGCAAGCGCGTGCTGCTGTGCCAGCCGCAGACGTTCATGAATTTGAGCGGCGAAGCGGTCGGCGCGTTGATGAATTTTTACCAGTTGCCGCTGAAGCGGCTGCTGGTGGCGGTGGACGACGCGGATTTGCCGCTGGGCGAAATCCGGCTGCGCGCGAGCGGCAGCAGCGGCGGCCATCACGGGCTGGAGTCCATCGAGCAGCATCTGGGCACGCGCGAGTTTGCGCGGTTGCGGATCGGCATCGGCCGGGCGGACGGCGCGCGGGAGATCACGGATTACGTGCTGGCGCGGTTTGACGCGGCGGAGAGCGGCGTTGATGGAAAAAGTTTTGGACCGGGCGGCCGACCAGGCGGAATGCTGGCTGGCCGACGGAATTGAAAAAGCAATGAACCAGTTTAACGGGGTCGTGGACCCCGCGAACGAAGAGAAAAAAAAGTGAAACGATACGAAGGTCTGTTCATCCTGAACACGGCGGGACGCGAAGAAGGCGTCAAGGACGCGCTCGACAAGATTTCCTCGGAAATCACGTCGGCGGGCGGCAAGGTCGAGACGGTCCAGAAGATGGACACGAAGACTTTCACGCGCGTGGCCGACAAGAAGCACAGCGCCGGCTTTTACGCGAACATCATTTTCACCGGCACGCCGACGATCGTCGTCGCAGTTGCGGCACAAGCTCGCGCTGAACGAGGAGATTTTCCGCGTGCTGTTCACGCTGTCGCCGGAACCGAAACCCGCGAAATAATCGCACAACCCCGGAGGCCGTATGGCCAGTTTCAACAAAGTCATCCTTGCCGGAAATCTCACGCGCGACCCCGAATTGCGCTACACGCCCAAAGGCACGGCCATCGCGCGCCTCGGCATCGCCTGCAACCGCAAGTGGAAGAGCGAGACCGGCGAAATGAAGGAGGAAGTGACCTTTGTGGACGTGGACGCCTTTGGCAAACAGGCCGAAACCATCGGCCAATACCTGAAGAAAGGCCGGCCGATTCTTGATCGAAGGCCGCCTGCGCTACGATACCTGGGAAGACAAGCAATCCGGCCAGAAGAAGAGCAAGCTGGGCGTCGTGCTGGAAACGTTTCAATTCCTGGATTCCGGCGGCGGACGCGGTGAAGGCTCCCCTGCTCCAGCACGTCCGGCGGCCGCATCCGCCCCCGCAGCGGCCGCAGAAGCGCCCGATGCCGAACCGCCGCACGAAGGCGACGACGTTCCCTTTTAATTTGTTCACGTTTCACGCATCACGTTTCAACCGATTTACGATTTAATGAAAACTGAAGTCATTCTCACCACAACATCGTCGGCCTCGGCGGCGAATCCGACCAGGTGAAGGTCGCCGCCGGCTACGCGCGCAATTATCTGTTCCCGCAGCGGCTGGCCATCCCGCTCACGCCGGCCAACAAGCGCCAGATCGAGGCGCTCCGCCAGCGCCGCGCCGAACGCGAAGCGCACGAGTTCAACACCATGACCGAACTCGCCAAGGGCGTTTCCAAGCTCATCTGCGTCATCAAGGTCAAGGCGGGCGAGGACGGCAAGATGTTCGGCTCGGTGACCGCCGGCATGATTGCCGACGAATTGAAGCACCAGTTCGACATCGCGCTCGACAAGCGGAAAATCCATCTCGAACACCCGCTCCGCTCGACCGGCGAATACGAAATCGAATTGCACCTGCACGCCGAGGTCAAGGGCACGCTCAAGGTCCGCGTCGAGAGCCTGACGCCCGCCGCAACGCCGACCGGAAGCCGCGGCCGCCGAGGCGAAGGAGGAAAAGCCGCGGACCGAAAAACGCGGCCACGGCCGGCGTGAAACCGAAGACGGGAAGCCTGAAAAGGCCGAAGCCGCCGGCGAGAAAAAGCCGCGCGCCGCCAAGACCGAAAAGCCGGCCAAGGCCCCGAAGACCGAGAAGAAGGAAAAGGCCGAGTAATCGGCCCAAAGAATTTCTGCAAAGGCCGTCCGGCAATCCCGGACGGCCTGTTTCGTTTCCCGGTCGGACACCGCAATCGCCCGGTCGGGGTTTTCAAAGGGCCGGCAACATCATTCAGCGGCCCGGCCCGGCCGTTCCATCGTCCGGTCGCGCCCTTCAACCGCCCGGTCGCGCCGTTCAACGGGCCGGTCGCGCCGTTCAACGGGCCGGTCGGGTCGTTCAATGAGCGCGTTTTAAACAACTTATGGCATTTTTGACTGAAAAGATGGTATTATGAGATTCCGGTTAAAATCGCTTGCAAGCAATTTTGATTATCGTATAATCCTGTCAACAGTTCCCCTAAATCCATGAAGAATGAATTCGCCAACCGCCTGGGATCCTTCCAAACCGCACTCGGCATTTTGCAGGACCCGAAGCGCAAAGCCATCTGGTTCCAGCTGAATCCGGTCATCTTTACCGACAAGGTCACGGCGGCCCTCGCCGCCGTGGGCGCGCTGGAAACCTTCTGCCAGCAGCAGGGCATCATCCCCGTCGGCCCCGCGCAGGACAAGGGGCGCGAGGAAAAACTGCTGGACGACCTCGCCCATTCGCTCGCCCGCGCGCTCGTCACCTGGTTCACCGACCAGAAGGATCTGACCAGCGCCGCCGAGGTGGACTTCACCCCCAGCGACTGGCTGCGGTTCCGCGACGAGGATTTGCTGGGCAAGGCGCGCCTCGTGCGCGACCTCGCCAACGGCGTGATCGCCGGCCCCAAAACCGCCGACGCCGCCAAATACGACATCACCGCCGACAGCGCGAAGGTGGTGGACGACGAAATCACCGCCTATGCCAAATACATCACCGCGCCGCAGCAGGCGCAGAGCGACCGGCACAGCCTCACCCGCCAGTTGCGCGTGCGCTTCAGCGCCGTGGACGGCATGATGGTGCAGATTGACGATTTGATATTGCGGTTCAACGGGACGGCGGACGGGCAGGCGATGATCGCGGCGTATCAAGCCGCGCGCATCATCCGCAACCTCGGCACGCGCCATGAGCCGGACGCGCCCACCCCGCCCGCCCCGGCGGCGAAATGACGCCGGCGATTGATTGACGGGAAAATCAGCCCCGAATAAAGGGGCAGGGCTTGACAGGCTTGTCTCCTATAGATTACACTTCTCATGCTCGAAAGGGAAATCAAGAAGCTGGAGCTTCAAAACGGGCTGGTGCCGTTTGACGAATGGTTTGATTCCCTGCGCGACCGGCGGATGCAGGCGGCGGTGGATGCGCGTTTGACCCGTGTTCGCGCCGGAAATTTCGGCGATTGCAAGTCCGTCGGTGGCGGCGTGTCTGAGTTGCGGATCAATTTGGGTCCGGGCCTCCGTGTTTATTACGGGCTGCGCGGGCAACAAATCGTCGTCTTGATTGGCGGCGGCGACAAACGCAACCAGGCGCGCGACATCCGCCGCGCGCAACAATTATGGCGGCAATGGACAGAATATGCGTCTGAAAAATTACAAGATTGATTTGCTGAAGCGGCTGGAAGATCCGCGTTACGCCGCCGAATATCTCGCGGAGGTGCTGGCGCAAAAAGACCGCGCGGCGTTCCTGATTGCGCTCAAGGACGTGGTCGAGGCGGGCGGTGGTGTGGGCGATCTGGCCGGGCGTGTGGGACTCAAGCGGCCGAGCCTCTACAAAATACTTTCCCGGAACGGCAATCCAACCCTGGAAACCTTGCAGGAAATTTTGGAGCCGCTTGGCTTGCGCGTTTCCGTGGCTTTGGACCAAGCCGCTTAAACTGGCTCCGGCAACGGCGGCGAAATGACTTCAATTCTAAACAACAAGGGCGCGTCAGCGATGGCGCGCATAGCCGTCAAGCACAGCATCAATCCGTGACTGGCCGGTTCGACGTTCACGCTCAAATTGAATATTCAACGCGCCAGTCTTCTGGCGACAGTCCAGCGGTCTCGGTAACTTGAATGCAAAGGCGTTGGATTGCGTTAGCGGACAGGTTCGCTTCCATGAACAATCCACTTTTCAACTTTCGAGATGAGCGGAAGCGATTTGAATCCGCGCCAACAAAACGTGGAAACTGCGCCACAATTTTCCCGAAGCCCACATCGTCGACATCAGCAATTACTTCAAGCGTGAGCTGTGAATGGCGACACCTCACCCCGGCCCTCTCCCCGATCGAGTTGGAGAGGGAGAAGTCGCGGTTCCCAGCAGCTTCAGCGCGTTCGAGGTGGCGCATCGTGAGTTCCGGTTCTGTGTCTGCTGGCGCGAGTGTGCGCCGAAGATTTGGCGGCGTCAATGCGCCGCTTTTTGTCACCTGAAATTCTTTGACCATCACCCGTGGCTCTGCTTTGCTTCATGGCAACCGAATGAATTCGCTTCCGAGCTATTTTTATCCCGTCACCGTCGCGCTCTGCCTCGGCGTGGTTGTCGCCGCGTATTTTATGAACAATCCGCTGCGCCACGGAAGCCGGTTCCTGACGCGCCGCTTCACCAACTGGCTGCCGCTCGGCATGACGTATGCCTTTCTCTGCATGGGCGCGTTACAACCTGAACGTCGCCCAGGGCGCGCTCGGCCCGCTCATGTCCAACCAGGATTTCGGGATCATTTTCGCCGCCGGCACACTGGACCTACGCGCTGTCGTTTCTGATCAACGGCCCGCTCATGGACAAAAAAATCGGCGGCAAAAACGGGATGCTGATTGCCACGCTCGGCTCGTCGCTCGCCAACGTCGCGCTGGGCGTTTTGACCTGGCTCATCACCGTCAAACATCTGAAGGTCAGCGTCGTGGTCGCCTTTTCGGTGATTTATTCGGTCAACATGTATTTCCAAAGCTTCGGCGCGATGTCCATCATCAAGGTGAAGGCTTACTGGTTCCACGTGCGCGAGCGCGGCGTGTTTGGCGCAATTTTCGGGACGTTCATTTCCGCCGGCGCCTATTTCGCCTTCGACTGGAGCAGCGCGGTGGTTTCCTGGACCAGCGCCAACGCACCGGACAATTTTCTGAAAAGGATTTTCACGCCCGCGGGTTCCGCCGTGGATGCGACCTGGGCGGTCTTTTTCGTTCCGGCGGTCATTTTGATTTTCTGGCTGCTGCTCGATTGGTGGCTGGTCAAGGATTTGCCGGAGGAGGCCGGTTTCCCGCACCTCGACACCTGCGACGCCTCGTCCGGCCAGATGCACGTGGAGCTTTCCGTGCTCGATCTGCTGAAGAAAATTTTCACGAGCCGGCTGATGATTTTTGTCGCGTGCGTCGAATTGACGGGCGGCGTGTTCCGTTATGCCATTTGGACCTGGTATAAACCGTTCTGCAAGGCCGTGCCGCAAACCGGCGCGGAATTTATTGCCAACAACTGGGGCTGGTTCCTCTGCGTTTTCGGAATCGTCGGCGGACTTTCCGCCGGATTGATTTCCGACAAGATGTTTCGCTCGCGGCGCGGGCCGCCGACGGCGTTTTTGTGCGGTCTGGTCCTGCTCCTGGCCATTCTCATGGTCGCGTTTCTTTCATCGCCGCAAATCGTCGGCTGGTCGTCGCTGTTGATCGTCATGGCATCCATCGGCGTCACGTCGCTGATGTCCGGCACGGCGGCGGCGGATTTCGGCGGACGCAAGGCGACGGCGACCTGCATGGGCATCATCAACGGCTTTGCCTACCTCGGCAGCGGCCTGCAATCGTTGTGCATCGGCTTTCTGGTGCCGGACAAGGACGGGCCCGCGAACGGCCAGGTTGTTCCCCATCTGCATTTCATCCCGCGCGACTGGCACTGGTGGCCGGCCTTCATGATCCCCTTTGCCATCATCGGCACGCTGCTTTGCATCAAAATCTGGCACGATCTGCCCGCCGCCACGCGCAAATACATTGCCGAAGTGGAGCAAAAAAAGGTGTGAATTTGGCCAAAAATGGGGCTTGACCGCGCCGGGAATTCCGGTAGATTGACCCCGCAATGTTGAAAAACGTTTCACAAGCCGTTAATCTGGCTGGTCGTCGTCGTAGTCGCCGACGCCGTTGGCGCTTGTTGAAACGAAACTATTTTAACAAGAACCCACGGCTGGCAACGGCTGTGGGTTTTTGTTTAATCCGCGCCACCGGCCACAACCGAAAGAACACATGAGCAAGACAACTGAAACCGCTGAAAAGAACAAACCCGCCTCCGCCGCGCGCGCCGAGGTCGGCCCGGCCATGGCCGGATGCGACATCCTCGTGCAGGCCCTCGAACGCGAAGGCGTCGAGGTCATCTTCGCCTATCCCGGCGGCGCGAGCATGGAAATCCACCAGTCGCTGACCAAATCCAAAATCCGCACCATCCTGCCGCGCCACGAACAGGGCGGCAGTTTCGCGGCGGAAGGCTATGCCCGCGCGACCGGCAAGGCCGGCGTGTGCATGAGCACCAGCGGCCCCGGCGCGACGAACCTCGTCACCGCCATCGCCGACGCCTATCTGGATTCCTGCCCGCTGGTCGCCATCACCGGCCAGGTGACGACCAACATGATCGGCCGCGGCGCGTTTCAGGAAACCGACATCATCGGCGTGACGCTGCCCATCGTGAAGCACAGCTATCTGATCACCGACGTGAACGACATTCCGCGCATCGTGAAGGAGGCGTTTTACATCGCGCAATCCGGCCGGCCCGGCCCGGTGGTGATTGACGTGCCGAAAAACGTCCAGCAGGCGAAAACCCAGCCGGTCTGGCCGACGCTGGAGCAAATCAAAAAAGGTTTGCCCGGCTACACGCAGCCGGATTTGAAGGCGGACGAACTGGCGCTGAACGAAATCATCGGCCTCATTGAAAAGGCCGAACGCCCGGTGATTTATTGCGGCGGCGGCATCATCACCAGCGGCGCGGCGGCGGAACTCAAGAAGTTCGCCGAGGCCGCGAACATTCCCGGTGACGACCACGCTCATGGGCATCGGCGGTTTCCCGGAGACGCATCCGCTCTCGCTCCGCTGGCTCGGCATGCACGGCGCGGCGTTCGCCAACTGGGCCGTCAACGGCGAATACGAACAGCGCAAATCCTTCAACGACCCGATGGTGAAGATCAAGGACGGCGCGGATTTGCTGCTCGCGTTCGGCGTGCGGTTTGACGACCGCGTGACCGGCAAGTTCGAGGAATTTTGCAAGACCGGCACGATTGTCCACATTGACATTGACGCCTCCGAGTTGAACAAGAACCGCAAGGCGCATCTGCCGGTGGTCGGCGACATCAAAGACGCGCTCACGCGGCTCAACGCGCTGCTCGCCAAGCGCCCGCTCAACAAGAAGCACACCGCCTGGCTCGCGCAGATTGACGAGTGGAAGAAGAAGGGGCCGTTCGGTTATCGCATCACGCCGGAAATCGCCAACAGCGACCACATGAAAGACCACATGCAGGGGCACGAGGAACAGGTCATCCTCCAGCAAATGGTGGTCGAGGCGCTTTACGAATTGACCAAGGGCGACGCCATCATCACCACCGGCGTGGGCCAGCACCAGATGTGGGCCGGCCAATGGTTCAAATACAAGCACCCGCGCCAGTTCATCACCAGCGGCGGCCTCGGCTCGATGGGCTACGGCTTTCCGGCGGCGCTCGGCATCAAGGTCGCGTTCCCGGACAAGGAAGTCATTGACATTGACGGCGACGGCTCGTTCCTGATGAACATCCAGGAACTCGCCACCGCGCACGTCGAAAAAATCTGCCGCTCAAGGCCATCATCCTGAACAACCAGCACCTCGGCATGGTGGTGCAATGGGAGGACAACTTCTACGCCGGCAACCGCGGCCACACCTATCTCGGCGATCCGGAACATCGCCCGGAGATTTATCCCGACTACGTGCGCGTCTGCAATTCGTTCGGCGTGAAATGCGAGCGCGTGATGTTCAAAAAGGATTTGCGCGCGGCCATCCAGCGGATGCTCGACGCGAAGGAGCCTTACGTCCTCGACGTCATCACGCCCTACAGCACGCACGTCATTCCGTTCATCCCCGCCGGCAAGACCGTGGCGGACATGATCTGGAAGCCGTGACGCAGGCAGGGCGGGCAGTCCCTTGCCCGCAACGGCGCGCACGGAGCGACGCGCCCCATCAGGATTCAGCCGGGCGGCAATTTCTTGCCGCCCGGCCCGTTTTTTGGCAACCTCAACCGGATGCGAAAATTGTTATTGGGCCTGTGGCTTGCGCTGGCCGGCTCCGCGTTCGGCGCGGAACTGAAAATCAACTTCAGCGAATTCGCCGCGGGCCAGTCGCCGACCAATTTTCACAGCGCCCTCGCCGGCGCGGGCCGGCCCGGCGACTGGAAAATCGTCACGGACGAGTCACCATCGGCCTTCGCGCCGTTGATGCCGCAAATCACCCCGACGGCGCCGATGATCCGGCGGCCCGTGCTCGCCCAATTGAGCGCGGCCCCGACCGACGAACATTTTCCGATGCTGATTTACGACGGGCTGACGTTCAAAGATTTCAAGGTGACGATGCCGTTCAAAATCGTCAGCGGCGTGGCCGAGCAGATGGCGGGCATCGTGTTCCGCTTCCAGAACGCGTCGAACTTCTATGTGCTTCGCGCCAGCGCGCTGGGCCACAACGTGCGCTTCTACAAGGTTGTGGAACGGCATCCGTTATGATCCCATTCGGCGCGACACTGGACATCTCCACGAACACCTGGCACACGCTGGCCGTGCAATGCATCGGTGACCAGATCACCTGCTGGTTCGACGACAGACCCCTGATGAACACGCTGAACGACAGCTCCTTCGCCACCGGCAAAATCGGCTTCTGGACGAAGTCCGACGCGGTGAGTTATTTCGGCAACACCACCATTGAATACACGCCGATCGTGCCGCCGGCGGAGGCGCTGGTGCGCGACATCATGAAAAAATATCCGCGCATCGTGGGTTTGCGCATTTATGCGCCGGACGAAAGCGGGCAGATGCGCGTTCTCGCCAGCAAGAACGAAACGGAGATCGGCCAGCCGGGAACGGACGCGGAAAAGAACGCATTCACCAGCGGCACGATTTATTACGGCCACGAAAAGGGGACGGTGTCCGTGGACATGCCGCTGAACGACCGGAATGGCGAGCCGATGGCCACCGTGCGCGTGCAATTGAAATCCTATTCGCTGGCCGAAACGCAGGAGATGGTGCTCGACCGCGTCCGCATCATCATCAACGAAATGCAGAAGCGCGTGTTGTCCAAGCAGGATTTGATGGACTGAATATGGGGCCGTGCATTCTCTGTTAAGCATCATCAACACTATGAACAAACACATCAAAACCGTTTTGCTGGCTCTGACGGTGTGCCAATTGCTCACGGTCGGTTGCTCACAAAAACAAACTGTAATTCAAGGGCGGACAGTTTCAGGCTGGGTTGCGGACGTCGAAATTGGCGGATTTCCAAACGCCAAGAAACCCGCCCTCGATGTCTTGAATGTCGCTGGCCCAAGTATTATGTCGCAGTTGATCCTCTTGTTGCATGATCCGTCCGCAGCCCAGCAAGCAAAGGCGGCTTATGTGATGAATGGGATTTGTTACCAACATCCAGATGCGCCAGAAGTTCGCGCCGCCATTCCGGCACTGACGGCCTCTGCCAAAAGCAAGAACAATGAGGTTCGGATATATTCGGTTCAGGCTTTGGGCGCAATCGGGAAGGCGGCGAGCAGCGCGATACCTGACCTGATTCTGTTGACGAAGGATGAGAGTGCCAGCGTGAGAATGTGCGCAGTGGAGTCACTTGGCCGCGTTGGCGCAGCCTCAACGGAATCTGTATCTGCACTGACGGCGGCCTTGTCTGATACGAGCAGCGACGTCAGAATCACGGCTACGAACGCTTTGGAAAAAGTCCAGCATGGTCACAATTGATGCCCAATTATCAAAACAGACCGCAACCCTTAAGGCTTCGCCGGCGGGGGCGGTGACGTGGGCGGCATTGGAGTCGGCGCCATCACCACCGGCAATTCCCCCGCTTTCACCCGCCGCACCCCGCCCTGCACCACGATGTCGCCGGCGTCATTCGCGGCAAGGTGCGGTTTCGTGTTGAAATTGTCGTAAATCTCCTGCTGCACGATGGCGCCGTCGGGATTCACCACGGAGTAAAGGAACGATTGCGCGCCGCTTTGGTAAATCACGTGCAGGTTGCTCGCGCGGTCCAGTTGCGCCTCCGGCTGGCTGAACGACACCATCGGCCCGATGGCCGACACCTTGAAGATGCGTGCGCCCGACGGGTCGCTCACCAGCACATACATCCGCAATTGCTGCCGCAGATAATTTGCCTCCTCCAGGATGTATTTGCGGACGACCGGCAACTGGTTGGTCACGCCGGCGGGCACCGGCAGGCCGAAAACCTGCGACCACAACTGCGCCCCGTCAATCACGTCAAACTCCTTTGGAACGCTGGCCACGTCCCGATCCCATTCCGGGATATGCACCACGGCGACCACGCGGTAACGACCCGCGCGGTGCATCAGAAAATACGGCGCGAGGTCCACGCGTTTGGTTGCCACCAGCGCCGAGTCCAGCGTAAACGCGCCCGCCACCGGCGGGTCGGCGTTCTTCAACACCACAAAGGCGTTGTCCACGGCTTCCACGGTGAAGGTCAGCCATTTTGGGTCCGCGCCCAGATGCAATGACTGGCCGGAATTGTTGGTGATCTGGACCGCGATCGGCAGTGTTTCGCCAGGCAAAAATTGATCCTGCGCCAGCGACAAACCCACCGTGACGACCTGCGCCGGCGCGTTGAACCGGCAAATCAAGGCCAGCCCCAAAATGGACAGTGCAATTTTCATGTGAACCTGCACAATCTAATCCGCCGCGCGGGCGTGGCAATCCTAAATAACGGGGCTCGCTTCTTGACGGGCGGAAAATCCCCAAGCACCCTTAATCCATGCAACCGGTGGCCGTTGGCAGCCTCACCAGAACTCCCGCACGCGCATGAGCCGGCGCAGCACGATTGTGGCCGGCGCGTTGCTGGTGCTTTTCGGATGTCTGGTGCTGGGCCTCCAAATTCTGGGCCGCGACAGCAAACGCCTCGGCATGGCGTCCGTAGCGGGTTCGTTCTCCAAAGGAAATGACCTCGCGAAAATTCACGACATCGCGGAACGGGACTCCGTGGTGGATCCGGCGGCCGGGTCGGATCGCCGGCTGGACCTGGTGCTGCCGGGAAATGCCCGCCTGTTCTTGACGGGCGTAATTGGAACCACCAATGGCGGCCGGCTCGGCCACTATTACTATCTCACCTATTACCTTTTTCCGCGCGACGTGGCGGTGACGCTGGACCAGCCCCGCTTCACCGCGGAAGGCATTCAAGGCCGCGGCGCCGAATCCGACCTGGAATTGCTCACCAACGGCTTCGATGTGCGGGTGGACCTGACGTCCAACGCGGTGATCAACGTAAAAACCCTGCACGACCTGCCCCTGAAAACGCCGGCCAATCCTGGCTGGTTTGACTCGCCGCGCGACAAGGTCACGGGATTTCTCCTGCCGCCGCTGACAGCGCTGGCGGGAGTGTGGCTGCTGCGCTTGCTGTTCGGGCCGTTGCGCGGACGGCAGCCGCTGCCGGAACAACTGGCCTGTGCCCTGGGTCTGGGCATGATGGCCGTGTCGGCTTTCACGCTGGGCATTAAATTGTGCGGCTTCCACGGACGCGGCTGGGTGTTGGGGCTGGCCGCAGTCGGCGCTTTGGCGGAATTGTGGCGCGACCGGGCGGTTTTTCGGAGCGCGATTGCCGGCGCGCGGAAATGGCTTTCCCAGCCGGCCCCGGCCGTCCTCCTAGTCATTGGGCTGGCGGTTTTTCTGATTCTCTTCCGGCTGGCCGGATTGCAGGGCAGCGTGGAATTCGACGCCGTGGCGGACTGGCTGTTCAAGGCGAAGATTTTTTCCCTCTGCACCGGCCACGAAATTGTCGGCTGGTTCTCGAATCCGCGCCTGGCCTACGCGCACCTCGATTATCCCACGCTCGTGCCATCGTTGCACGCCGCCACGTATGATTCCATCGGGCACGTGGATGAATTCGTCACCAAATTCTGGCCGACGTGGATGCTGTTGTTCCTGCTGCTGGCCCTGGCCTCGTTGAGCCGGGGTAAAACCGGCTGCTTCCACGCGCCGCCGTTCTTTCTGCTCGGCGTTCTGCTGCTGCCGTTCACGCAGGCCTACGTTCAGATGGAAGGGGGCACCCTGCCAATGGTTTTCTTCACCGTCCTGGGTTTTGGGCAATGCGCCTTGGGACTGGTGGAACAGAATCGTGTCCGGCTGGCGCTGGGGCTGACGCTGTTGTTCGGCGCGGCCATGACGAAATTTGAAGGCATCATCTTTCTGGCCCTGACGGCAGGCTGGATTTTGCTCCTGCCGTGGGCTCGCCCCTCATTGAAAACATCGCCCAGGCTCTGGCGGGTGCTGGCGTTCTGTTTTCTCGCGGCGCTGCCGTTCATGTGTTTGCGCGCGCAAATTCCCGCGCTGCATTTCGAGTCAGGCTGGGCCGGTTACGCGGCGGCGCATCCCGGCCTGACCCTTTCCAGCGCGCCCGTAATTTTTCTGATTCTGCTGGCGCGCCAGTTTGCCAATTCAAACTTCGCGCAATGGGATGCCTTGGACGGACACATCCACTGGGTCGGACATTGGACCGGCATCACATCGTTATTCCACTATCCAACGTTCGGTCTGGCCTGGGTCTGCCTGCTGCTGACCATTCTTCTCTGGCTGGCCGCGCCGGCCCGGCGGCCAATCATCGTCTGGACGTTGGCAGTGTATTCGAGCGTCGTCGCGGCGTTCAGCGTGGTGTTTGCCAGCTTCGTCAGCGTCGGTGGCCTGAACGACGTGATCGTCAACCGCATCGCCGACCAAACCTCCGGCCGGTATCTCTTTCCGCTGCTACTGGCGTGGGGCGCGGCGATGGTGATTTTGTCTTTTGCAGAATCTGCTCCGCAATCAACGGTGTCCGAGAGCAACGGCTGTGAGAAATGATTTGCATAAATTGGTCTGGA
This sequence comes from uncultured Verrucomicrobiae bacterium, assembly GCA_963764035.1. Classification (GTDB taxonomy): domain Bacteria; phylum Verrucomicrobiota; class Verrucomicrobiia; order Limisphaerales; family UBA11358; genus UBA11358. The sequence goes on along the minus strand of CAVXQV010000004.1, from coordinate 113,476 downwards.
CAGCTTTGGCGCTGGGGGTATTGTCAATTCCATGAACCGGGTCAGACGGCAAAATCCGCAGCTAAACAAGACATAAGGCATCATATGGAAAGCACGCGTTTCACAGTCAATGCACTTTTGTTGTCTGCTGCCATTACGGTGTTTCTCTCGACCTGTTCGCAAGCGCAGAGCCTTATCGGGTTGTGGCAAACGGATTTTGTTGAAATAGAGAACCCGACCGGCCATACCAACAAGGTATTTGAATGTGACACTGCCGAGTTTCAGCAAGACGGTTCATACATGTTGGGAGCCATACTCAAAGGCAGTAATGGGCAAGTGGCTGCACGGCCTTGGGTGATCAATGGCAATTTTCAGGTTGTTGATACCAATCACATCAAGATGCAGGTATCAAAGAGCGTGTTGACTTCTGGTGGACGTCCAATGACCAATTCATATTCTATTTCTGGTGACAAGCTCGAGTTGGAGGGGGTAAGTGATAATATCACAAAAAGAACCATATATCATCGTGTTAAGAAGTGATCGGTAAAATATAACCATGCCCAATCCACGGCAGAAAAAACTGTAGTGGCCCCTCCACAGAAAGTCCCATTATTCAATGCTCCAAATTTGCGGCGCTCTGCCGAGACGCCGCTACGCCGGATTCCGAATTCTATTTCCAATAATTCCAATCCACGTCGGGGAAAAGATTGTCGCGCGACTCGGCTTCGGCCAGCCATTTCTCGTCCACGCTCGTGGCGGTGAGTTGGTCGTGCAGCGCGATGAACCGGAGCAGATGGTCCTTCACTCGGCGGCGGGCGTAATCCGGGCTGGTGCCCGCGCGCAGGATGAACGGCCAGTCGCTGGCCTGCGCCAGCAGCAGTTCGCGCGCGGCCTGTTTCAAGGCGCGGGCCTTCAAGCCGGTCGCCTTGGGATGTTTTTGCGCCAGCTTGGTCATGCGCTCCTGCGCGATTCGCAGGTGCGGATAAATCCATTCGTTCTTTTCGTTCAGCCAGGCGCGCAGATACCCCTCCTCGCCCCAGCTCGACGCGCTGGGCGTGGCGACCTGGTTGGTCGGATGCTGGTGCAGATATTCGCTGGGCGTGATGAGTGAAAGGTTTTTCTGGTCGTAAAAAGCCTTGCGCGCGAAGTAGTCCAGAAATTCCGGCCCCTCATACCACCAATGGCCGAACAAGTTCGGCGTCGTAAGGCGCGACGATGAGCGGAGGCCGGTCCAGCAGGCCGCGCGATTTGCCGCACCTGCTCCACGCGGCAATCGAGAAAATGCTGCGCGTGGCCGGCGGCGGCCTGCAACGCCGCGCCGCGGTCGTAAATCTGCTTGTCGCCGGTTCCGCCGGTGATGCGGTAATACTTCAGGCCGGTGAACCCGCGCGTTTCCGGCGACGGCAGGTGCGGCCGGACGTAATCGAAATCGAGGTCGAAGCCGATGTCGCGGTAAAAATCGCGGTAGCGCGGGTCGCCGGGGTAACCCTCGTGCTGGCTCCAGACCTGCCGGGAGGAATCGTAGTCGCGGCCGAAGGCGGCGATGCCGTTGGGCGTGTAAATCGGCGCGAAGGTGCCGTAACGCGGGCGCGGGCGCGCGTGCAGCACGCCGTGGGTGTCGAGAATGAACCAGCGGATGTTGGCCTCCTGCAAAAACGTCTCGACGCCGGCGGCGTAGGCGCATTCCGGCAGCCAGATGCCGCGCGGGTCGCGGCCAAAGCAGCTCCGGTAATGGTCGCGCGCGGTCAGAATTTGCGCGCGGACGGACGGCGGATGGTCCGCCAGCAGCGGCAGCAGCCCGTGCGTGGCGGCGGTGGTGATGATTTCAATCCTGTCCTTCGTCCTGAAATTTGCGGAACGCGGCGACGAGGTCGCCCCGGTGCGCGTCCCAGGTGTCGCGGATGGTCGTGAACCGGTGGTGATACATCCAGGCGAGTTCGCGGTAAGGCGCGGTCCCAATGCGTGCGGTGGATTTCCTTTTCGGCGAGGTCAATCAGGCTGTTCAAATGCCGCTCGTAACGCCGCTGGAGCAGCGGATCCAGCAACATCGAGCAGAGCGTCGGCGAAAGTGAGAGCGTGAGCGGCGCGGTCATGCCGTCGCGCCGCCAGCCTTCCAGGATTTGCAGGAGCGGGATGTAGGTTTCGGTGACGGCCTCGAACAGCCAGTTTTCCTCCAGAAACTTTTCATGTTCCGGATGGCGCACGAACGGCAGGTGCGCGTGAAGGACGAGAGAAAGATAGCCTTGCATGACCCTGGATAAATTTATTCGAGCTTGTCCGCAATCCATTCTGCGAGGACTTGGCCCTGACCAGCATGACAATGCCGGCCACGAACAGAAAGACTCCACAATGCCGCGAACCGAGGCGCTCACCGATTGCCTGGCGGAAATGATGTTCGGCCCAGCCCAAGGCAAGCTCCACCAGGCTCATGCCCAGGCAGGACGACGGCGACGAAACCGGACGAGCATCAAGGCTCCGCGATGGGACGCGTCCATGGCAATCACAGGTTTTCCGGCAGCGGCGGCTTCAGCGACGGGTCCTGCGGATGCGCGCCGACGTCGCCGAGATATTCCGTCTCGCGGCTGAATTTGAGGTTCGCCGCGCGCCCGTCCGTGCCGTCGGCGGAAACGGCGACGGCGGGCAGATCGTATTTCCCGTCCGGCAGCGCGAAGCGGTAGCTGAACGAGCCGTCGGGGCGCAGCTTGATTTCGTGTCCGCCCAGCGTGACCTTCGCGTCCGGCTCGGTCGCGCCGTAAATGATGAGTTCGGCATTGACGTTGAACCAGAATCCCTTCGGCTGCTCCACGCCGCCGAACGGGCTGGAAAGGCTGGAAACGCCAAAGGAGGACACGCCGAGCGAGGAAATTTCGTGCGCGAGCCGGCGGCGGATCAGTTCGGTGATTTCCAGCGAACCCATCCAGACGCGGCGCACTTCGTCAATGCTGACAATTTTGGCCAGCGCCTGCTCCTGCTGCGGCGTCCAGGCACGCGTCGAAGCGGGCGCGGACGCGGCGCCAGTCGCGGCAGATCGGGATGGCCGTGACGGCGCAATTCCTCAATCGCCTGCGCCAGCGGCAAATGTTCGCGCACGGCGTCCTTGATGATCTGCATCAGTTTGGCGAATGGAAATTCAAACGGGATGGTGGCGAATTCCGCCTCGGCCTCCGCCGCCGCCGCGTCGGGCGGCGTGAGGGTGGCGGAGGAAGCGGCCACGCGCGTCCAGCGGCCCAGCGAGCTGTAATAGCCGAGCTCGGCGGCGTAGGAATCGCCCGCGCGCTCGACATGCGCGAACCAGTGGCGCGATTCCGGATGCACGTGAATCTCGTAGAGCGGATGGCCTTCCAGCTGGTCCGCGTAAATCCGCAAAACGAGGTGGCCGTCCGCCGACTTCGCGTTCAGCTTCGCCTGCTGCTCGCGTGTCAAATCCCAATGCGCGTAAAGCCAGTGCGGGTCGCGGGCGGTCAGGGAAAGTTTTTTGGTGCCGTAGGCCTCGGGCAGTTCGGTTTCCGCCGTTTCAAAATGCGGCGCGGGCGGCGTGGGGCCGAGCGAAAATTTTTCGCCGGGACCGCTGACGGGCGGCGGCGCGGACTGGTCGCCCTCCAGCAAAATGGGCGGCGCTTCGATTGTCTTGGGCCGGGCCGGAGAACGCCGCGGTTTCAAGATGTTTTTGGCCGTTTTCACCACGCGGGCGAGCAGAGTCTTGCGTTTGGGTTTGACCGCGGCTCCGCTGGCTCGACGGCGGGTTTTTCAGGTGCTTCGGCGGCACGGCGCCGGCGGGTCGCGCCAGTCGTCTTTTTCTGATTTGATACGAGCATTATTTTTCCTTTCATAACCGTAATCCGCAGTCTCGACATTAACTCCCCTTTTGCCGAAGAACAATCTACGGCAGGAAAGCGGCCGGCGCAATGGAAATTTTGCAATCGCAGCGAATCACTTTTCCGGCGAAACAAGCTTGCCAACCGCCGGATGCGGGTGTTTGATATGCCATGGCTTTTGGATATGAGCGTCACCAAGTCCAATCAGACAGGCGAGTCCGGCTGCCACCATTTTTGTGGTGGACGACGAGCCGATGCTGCTGGATTTGGCGGCGACCATCCTGCAACCGCTTGGTTTTGAGGTGCGGACGTTCAGCGACCCGAAGCAGGCGCTGGCAGAATATCCGGCGGCCAACCCGGTTGTGGTGGTGACGGATTACGCGATGGGCGAAATGAACGGGCTGGACTTGATGCGCGAATGCAGGCGCATCAACCCGCGGCAGAAAATCATCCTTTTAAGCGGCACGGTGGATGAAAGAATTTATGCCGACGCTCCAGACAAACCGGATCGTTTCCTGGCCAAACCATATCAAATCCCTGATTTCGTCGAATCCATCCGGAAGCTGGCGCTGGCCTGAAGCGACGGATGGTTTTAAGCTGGACAAATGGCCGATGAAAATGGTAGTAACTGGTTTCAATTATGAAAAAGCTAAAAAAATCCTGCTCGTCACCGGTCATCGGACTTTTGGTTTTAATCGTCATTGCAGTCATTGCCGTGGGGTTGTTCCTGGGCAAGATTGTCAAAGCGGGCATGAAGACGGTCGGCCCGAAAATCACCCAGACCACCCTCACGGTGGACGCGGTGGATGTGTCCATGTTGACCGGCTCGGCCAAGGTCAAAGAATCTCGTCCTCGGCAATCCGGAAGGTTACAAGGCGCCCAACGCCATCAGCGTCGGCCTGGCCGCCGTCAGCGTCAGCCCGATGTCGGTGTTGTCGGACAAAATTGTCGTGAAATCCATCCGGGTCGAAGTCGCCGGAAATCACGTTTGAAGGAAATCCTCTCGGCAAGAACAATCTCAAGCAAATCGAGGACAATGTGAACGCCACCGCCGCCAGTTTTCAGTCTTCCTCGACCAACCAGACGGCCAAAACCGCCGCCAAACCGGGCAAGAAACTTGAAGTGGATGATTTTATCATCTACCGGAGCCAAGGTCCACATTGGCACTGGCGCCACACTGCCTTTGCCGGACATTCATTTGCGCGATTTGGGGAAAGGTCCGGACGGCATCACGCCCGCCGATTTGACCAAGACCGTGCTGGGCGAAGTGGTCAGCGGCACCCTCAAAGCGGTCGCCAAGGATGCCACCAACCTCGGCAAGGGCGCGGAAAACGTTGGCAAGCAAGGAGTGAACAAAATCACCACCGGCCTCGGAGGTCTGTTCAAGAAATCAACGAACTGATTTGCCGGCTTTCGTCCGCCCGCCCGGCCATTTTAGGTTGCTGCCATTTTGGGATTGCACCAATGGCGTTTTGCTTTTAGAGTCTGGTGAAGCCCGTGACGCGAGGTTATGTTTTTTGGCGCTGATTATTATCCCGAACATTGGGTCTTTCCCTATGCCGGCACCGCCGACAATCCCGAGGCCGCTTGGGAGCGCGACGCCGCGTTGATGGCCAAGGCCGGCATCAACGTCGTCCGCATCGGCGAGTTTTCCTGGGGCCTCTGCGAACCCGAAGAGGGCAAATACGATTTCCTCTGGCTGCGCCGCGTCATGGACATCATGGGCCATCACGGCATCCAGGTCGTGCTCGGCACGCCGACCGCCGCGCCGCCCGTCTGGCTCGCCAAAAAACATCCGGAAATCCTCCCGCTCGACGAATTCGGCCGGGTCAAACACGAAGGCACGCGCCGCGCGGTCTGTTTGAGCAGCGATGTCTTCTGGGATTATTCCAAGCGCATCGTCACCGCGATGGCCGAGGCGCTGGGCGACCATCCGCAGCTCATCGCGTGGCAGATTGACAACAGCATGGGCGGCAACGACACCGAATTCGCCTTCAACGAAGCCACGCGCGAGGAATGGCATTTCTGGCTCCAAGCCAAATACGAAACGATTGAGCGCCTGAACGAGCAGTTGGGCCTGCGCTTCTGGGGGCAAACCGTGACCGCCTGGGACCAGGTGCCGATGCCGATGTATGCGCCGGCGATGCACAACCCGGCCCTGTTGCTCGATTGGAACCGCTTTAGCAGCGACACGATGGTGCAATTCGTCAAGATGCAGGCCGACCTCCTGCACGAACAATGCCCGCAACATCCCGTCACCGTCACCATGCGCGCTTTCCTCCGCCATTATGATCACTTCGACATGGCGGACGTTGTGGACTTTGTCTCCATCGAAAGCAACGTCGTCATGAAGGCCAAAACCGCCGAACTGGCCTGCGACATTGACCTGCTGCGCTCGCTGAAAAAGACGGGCATCCGAACGCCCGACGGCGATTGCGGTTTCTGGGCCATGGAACAAAAAGTCGGCCAGGTCAACTGGCAGGACGTGAATTCGCTCGTGCAGCCCGGGCTGATCCGGCTCTTCACCTACCAGCTCATTTCCCGCGGCGCGAGCGGCATCCTTTATTTCCGCTGGCGCCAGCCCCGGATCGGCAGCGAAAAATTTTACGGCGCCGTCCTGCCGCACCACATCGAAGGCAACAACCGCGTCTTCATGGAAATCAGCCAGATCGGCGAGGAATTGAAGCTGCTCGCGCCCGCGCTCAAGGACACCAAGGTGGTTTCCGAAGTCTGCATTCTTTACAGCCACGACAACGACTGGGCCTTGCAACAGCCGAACCAGCCGAACAAATATTTCAACCTGCGCGAGCACATCCAACTCATCTACAACGCGCTGCACGACCGCAACATCCCGGTGGATTTCGCGCGGCCCAGCGAGGACATTTCGCAATACAAAATCGTTTTCGCGCCGTCGCTGCACCTGCTCGCCGCCGGCCGAGGCCGACCGCCTGAAACTTTACGTCCAAAACGGCGGCACGCTCGTCAGCACCTTCAACACCGGCCTGGTGGACCAGCATCACATCGCCCCCGACACCGGTTTTCCGGACGACATGACCGATCTGTTCGGGCTGGAAGTTTTGGAATTCGACCCCATTCCGCCCGGCGAGGAAAATCATCTCACGTTCAAAGGCGCGTTCCCGACCAGCCATCTGCACCCGGCGCGGCTCTGGTGCGACATCATCGAGCCGAAGGGCTGCCAGATTCTCGCCGTGTATTCGAAGGATTTTTACGCCAGCCGTCCCGCCATGACGATGAACAACTTCGGCCTCGGCAAGGCCATTTACATCGGCACGATGAGCCACCAGCATTTTTATCACGACTTCGTCGGCTGGCTGCGCCAGATGTGCAACCTGCATCCGCTGCTCAAGGTGCCCGAAAATGTCGAAGTCAGCATGCGGCAAAAGGAGGGCACGCAAGTTTATTTCCTGCTCAACCACCAAAACTCGCCCGTGCGCATCCAGTTTTACAAGCCGATGCACGATTTCCTCACCGGCAACACCTTCTCCGGCAATTACGACCTGCCGCCGCACGGCGTCCTCGTCCTCGACGAACATCCCGAAGCCAAAATCTCTGGCGCGACCGCCTGATTTTTGTTGCCTGTCCGCCGTTGAATTCCGCCAACGCAATTCTCGCCGCGCTCGCGCTCTTGAGCCTCGCGCTCGCGCTCTGGCAATGGCTCGCCGCGCGCCGGTTCCCGCTCCACCAGCGCGTCACCGAAACCGGCTTTGCGCCGGCCGTTTCCCTGCTCAAGCCGCTCAAGAGGCTGCGACGACACCACCGCCGACTCGCTGCGAAGCTGGTTCAACCAGAATTACTCCGGACAGATGCAAATCCTCTTCGGCGTCGCCGATGCCGATGATCCGGTCTGCAAAATTGTCCGGCAACTCATTGCCGAAAATCCAAAATCGCGACGCGCAACTCGTCGTCTGCGAAAACCTCGCCGGCGCCAACGCCAAAGTCGCCAAGCTCGCCCAGCTTGAAAAACTGGCGAAGCACGATTTGATTCTGGTCAGCGACGCCGACGTGCGCGTGCCGCCGGATTTTCTGGCCAATGTCGTCGCGCCGTTGCGCGATGAAAAAATCGGCCTCGTGAATTGCTTTTACCGGCTTGCGAATCCGTCCACGACCGCCATGCACTGGGAGGCCGTCGCCATCAACGCCGATTTCTGGAGCCAGGTTTTGCAGTCGCAAACCTTGAAGCCGCTCGACTTCGCGCTCGGCGCGGCCATGCTCGTCCGCCGCGAAAGCGCTCGCCGAAATCGGCGGTTTCCCAGTCGCTGGCCAATTGTCTGGCGGACGATTATCAACTCGGCCATCGCATCGCCAAAAACGGCCATCGCATCGCGCTTTGTCCCGTCGTGGTGGAATGCTGGGACGCGCCGATGAACTGGCGCGACGTCTGGAAGCATCAGCTCCGCTGGGCGCGCACCATCCGCGTCTGCCAGCCCCTGCCCTACTTTTTCAGCATTCTGTCGAACGCCACGCTCTGGCCGCTGCTGTGGCTGGCTGTCGGAATTTTTCCAATGGCCGCAGACGGCAAATGTTAACGCACAATTCGATCCTTCACGTTTTTTGGAAATCAAAATCATCCTGCTGAACGGCGCGGGTGCCGCTGTTGTGTTTTTGCTGGTGCGAATTGTCCTGGCGCAGAATCTGCAACGCCGGATGGCCCTCAACCTTCAATCCTCAACTCCCAACCGGACTTCCCCCTTCTGGCTCGTGCCGGTGAAGGATTTGCTGCAAGCCGCCATCTGGTTTTGCGCGTTCACCGGCAACACGGTCGAGTGGCGCGGGCGGAAATTGAAGCTGCGGCGCGACGGAACTTTGATTGCGGAAAAATGAACGGCCTGCCGGGAGCGCCGGCACGGATGCTGTCGCTCCCGGCGAGCGCTGGTGGGCGATGAGGGATTCGAACCCCCGACCGTCTCCGTGTAAAGGAGCTGCGCTACCGCTGCGCCAACCGCCCGACCATCCCCAGTCTAATCGTTCTATCGTGAATCGTTCAATCGCTAAATCGGTTGCGATGCAACGATTCGCGCTTCAACGAATCTCACTCTGGAATCCTTGTTGCCGCAACGCCTCGAATAATACCAGTGCCGCGCAATTGGACAGATTCAGCGAACGCGATTGCTCGTTGAACATCGGAATCCGCAGCCAACGCTCGCGGTTTTCTTCCAGCAATTTCCCCGGCAACCCTGCCGTTTCGCGCCCGAACACCAGATAATCCTCCGGCACAAACTTCGCCTCGGTGTAAAGCTTCGGGCCGGTGGATTCGACAAACCACAGGCGCGCTTTCGACGGAAGCTTTTCCGTGAACGCGTTCCAGTTTTTCCAGCGATGCCACTCGACGTGCCGCCAGTAATCCATCCCGGCGCGCTTCAATTGCGCGTCATCCAGCTTGAAGCCGAACGGCTCGATCAAGTGCAGCACGGTTTTTGTGGCCACGCACAACCGTGCCACGTTGCCCGTGTTCGGCGGAATTTCGGGTTCAACCAGAACGATGTTCATTTCCAATTTTTAACGCAAGGGCACGAGGTCGCAAAGGCGCAAGCTTGAAACGTCAAGGGGTCCCGGTTACCTGATATCTTCGGCTTTGCGTCTTTGCCTCTTTGCGCCTTTGCGTTGTATAGAACACCTTCCACAGCACCAAGCCGTGCGCCGGCGCGGTCATCCCGGCCACGCGGCGGTCTTTCTGCGCCAGCATCGCCTTGACTTCGCCCGGCGGAAATTTGCCGAGGCCGGCCTGCACAATCGTCCCCACGATGCCGCGGCACATTTTGTAGAGAAACCCGTCGCCTTCGATGATGAAAGTGAACTGCGACCCCGATTTTTTCACATCGCAGCGCGTCAACCGCCGCACGGTGGTCTTCATCTGGTAATTCTGCGTGCCGGCAAACGATTTGAAATCGCGCTTGCCGACAAACAACCTGGCCGCCGCGCGCATCGCCGTCAGATCCAGCTTGCGCGGAACGTGCCACGCCGTCCGGCGCAGCAGCGGATTCATTGCCGCATGGTTCCAGACGAAATAGCGATACTGCTTGCCGTCGGCGTCAAACTGCGCGTGAAACTTCTCCCCCGCCCTCGCCGCCGACAGCACGCGCACATCCTCCGGCAGCCAGGCATTGAGCGCCAGCAGGAGTTTTCGCGCCGGCATCATTCGCAGCTGCGACGCCCCCGTTGCAGAATTTGGCGACCAGGAGCCGCTGCCACCCGGGACTTCAAAATGTGCCACCATGCCGAGCGCGTGGACGCCGGTGTCCGTGCGGCTGGAGCTGTGCAGCCGCGGCGCGTTCGGAAACAATTTCGCCAGCGCCGTCTCGACGATTTGCTGGACGCCGGTGCCTATCTTTTGCACCTGCCAGCCTTCGTAAGCCGTGCCGTCGTAGGCGATGACCAATTTGAATTTCACAAAATCAAACCACGGATGCACGGATTGTAATACGGACGGGCACGGATAGAAAGGGTTTGAGCAAAAATGCAGCCACACCCGGAAGGTGAGCCGGGCGGAAGGTCAAATGCGTGTTTATCCGTTCATCCGTGGTCCAAAGTCTTCCGCGTCTTTCCTAATCGCGGAGTTTAGGAGAACGCGAATTCTACCGCGAATGGCGCGAGACAAATCAGGTGAGGCGCGTTACTCCGTGCGCGCCGGTCTTTGCAGACGGCCACCGATGTCGGGCAGCGGACTGCCCGCCTTGCCGGCTGCAAACCCGAACTCCTTCAAAAATCCTTCCGTCGGCGCTTGGATATCCACGCGCCGTTTCGTGAACGGGTTGACGAAGGCCAGCCGGACCGCGCGCAAACCGAGCGGCAATCCCCTCACCCGCCGGGATGGCACCCTCTCCCCCTCCGAGGCAGAGAGGGCTGGGGTGAGGGGGCCGTTTGTGCCTTCTGGGTTCATGGTGAGGGTCTTCCCATAAAGCTCATCGCCGACAATCGGCAAACCGCATTCCGTCAGGTGGACGCGGATTTGGTGCGTGCGCCCGGTGACCGGTCTTGCCTCGATGAGCGAAAACCTGCCGCGCGTCTCCCGAAGTTTGAAATGCGTCGTGCAATCCTTGCCGTGGCGCGCGTCCACCTTCATTTTTCTGAACCGCTGTTTGTCCGGCGCCAGTTTAAGTTCGCACGTCCATTCATTTTGTTTCGGCGCGCCGAGGACGACGGCCAGATAGGTCTTCTCCATCCTGCGGTTCTCGAACAGGTCAAAGTAGTTTTCGACCGCGCCGGGACTTTTGGCAAAAAGCAGGACCCCGCTCGTGTCCGCGTCGAGGCGGTGGACGTGGCGGAGAAATTTCAGTCCGCGCGACCGCGCCCAGAAATCGTGCCCGGCGATGGACGATTCGATGGCCGCCTGCAGATTGCGTCCGGTGTTCTGCCACGAAACCGGCGCGAGCATCCAGCCCGGCGGCTTGTCTATCGCCAGCACCGACTGGTCCTCGAATAAGATCGGTATCGGTTCGCACCCCGGCAGTTCGATGAATTTCGGTTTGGCCATTCGCGCAATGATAGCAGCAAGCGTGAACCGGCTCAAACTTTTGCAGGCAGGATTCCCCATCGGCCAAAAGAACAGGGAAAGACTTTAACTACGAAATACACCAAACACACGAAAGCGGACACAAAATGATTCTGTTTTTAATTTCGTGCAGTTCGTGCTCCGCGATCAGGAAAACCCGCAGGCCTCGTGTGTAAACCACGCGCCCCGTTGCCCCCTGCGGCATCCGAAATTGAGGTGGTTCACGACCTCCTTCATCCCGGCCTTCGTCCCAAGGAGAAGGTGAATGATCCGCCGTCGCTTTGAAAACTCGCGCGACGGGACTTGCGGGACGGTCATTCGCAAAACCAAAAACCTCCCGCAGCTTTCCCTGCTCCCGGGGGAGAAGGTCAGGATGAAGGCGAGCGTCCAAACAAAACCCATTCCTCCAACTGTCCAGCCGCGCATCCCAAAACGCTGCGTCCACTTGCCGTGGATCGCCACCGTCCTACCCTTAAACACGACTGCCCCATTATGGGACACCATTCCATTCCCGGACGGAAGCAGCATTGATCAACACCGACTTTTTTCAAGCCCGGATGCGATTTCGGGGGAGGTTGGACGCAAACATGAAGTGTTTTGCTTCAGAAACGTTTTGTTTTGCGCCAAATGAAAAATCTTTTGCTCCAAAGATGAAGTGTTTCGTCACAAACACGAAGTCTTTTATCGCGGACACGAAGTCTTTTGCTACAAACACTTCATATCTTGTTCAAGACAAAAATGTTTTGATCCAAAGACGAAGTCTTTTGCCACAGAGACGAAGTCTTTTGTTCCAAAGACGTTGTTTTTTGTCCAAATGTAAAAGTCTTTTGTTCCAAAAATGAAGTCTTTTGTCACGGATACGTTGTCTTTTGCCTCATATACGAAGTCTTTTGCGGGCTGGTGAGGCCCGGCAAAGCCGCCGTCTCGGCGTCTTCAAAAATTATTGGAACAGCAGTTCCGCCGCCGTTTCCGGTCCGGGATGCGGTTTCGTCCGCATCGCGCCGACCAGTTCCGGTTTGATGGCCGGGGCTTGGTTGGTGCCCAGATCGGACCGGATGTAGTTGAGCACGGCGACGATGGCATCGTCATCCAGGTTTTCCCGCCACGGCGGCATCGGCAGATTCCATTCCTGGCCTTGCACGGTCACCGGCCCGCCCAGGCCGTTCAGGACGATGCGGACCAGCCGTTCGCCGTCGGGCGCCAGCACCCAGTCGGAACCCACCAGCGGCGGGGCCACGCCGGGTTTGCCCAAGCCGTCGCGCTGGTGGCAGGCGGCGCAGGTTTTTTGAAAAATCTCCCCGCCTTTCGCTGCGGCGCCGTCTCTGCTGTTCATCAGCGTGCGGATGAGAGAGCGCAATGCCGCATTGGTCGTGCCGTAAACGACGTAAATCGGCGGATCGGTGCCGGCGTAAAATCCGGCGGGCAGGGCGGGCAGGGCGGACTGGCCGGAATTGGTTTTCAATTGTTCGCGCAACCGCGCCAGCGTGAGCGAATCGGCGCGCACCTTTTCCAATTCCAATTCACGCGCGTTGAGCCTGGCGACTGCCACCTGCCGCTCGGATTGCGCCTGTTGCAATTGTTGCTGCAACGCTTCGTTCCGGCTCGCGAGGCGGTCAATGGCTGGTTGACGCGCCAGATAGTTGGCAACGCCGGTGACGAGGACCGCCGACAGGATCGCAACGATGACCTTGGGCCGGGACAGTTCTTTCACGGCTAGTGCGACATCACATAGGTGACGATATTGATCAACATCGGGTAGGCCATCGGCACCGAGAAGGTGTCGAAATAACTCTGGTCGTCGCCTTCGTGCTCCCAACCGTCGCCGTAATGGTTGTTGTGGCAGATGAGCATCATCATCCGGTTCTTGTCGTCATATACGGCGTAATAATGCGGGTCGTGGCCCTTTTCCTCAAAGGGCCAGCCCGGATCATAGGAAACGCGGTATTGCAGGAAGGTGCCGACACTCGGAACTTGCGGCAGCTTTTTGAAGGCAAACACGATGTGGAAAATTGGGTTGTCCAGCGTCAGTTCCACCGGCTCGCGGTTGGGAAAAATCCGTTTGAGCTGCTCGTAGAAATGCTGCCATTGGTCGTCACCCCAGAAATCGTCCACCATCAGGAAGCCGCCGTTCAGCAGATAATGGCGCAAACACACGGCCTGTTCATCCGAGAGCAGTATCCGCCCGCCGGAGGCCGCGTAGACAAACGGATACTTCGCCAGGTCGTCCGTGGTGATGTCAATAAAATGCAGACCGGGCCGGACTTTGAGGCTGGTGGTTTCGTAGAGGCGGAAAATGGCGTTCCGATCGGCCTGCGGCGAGTCATCATCCCACACGCGGTTGCCGCCGAGCCGGAAACCGGAGTCATAGTCAAACCGCAGCCGCGCGAAGGTGAACACGTCCTCCTTGAATCCAGGGTCAATCGCCTTTTCCATCAATTCGTTTTCCCTGGCCTCTTCCGGCGTGAGCGTCTCCATCTGGAAATCGCGTCCGCCCCAGCCGCCGCGAAACTGGGCATAGACCCCGCACAGCAAGATGGCCATTAAAATCATGGCGCTCGCCGTAATGTATTTGAGTTTGGAGCCGGTCAATTGTCCTTTCCATTCCCGCCCCAAAAGGCGGTTTCGGGAGGAAGCTAACTTTGCCGGCCCTGAATTGCAAGTGCCTGGAGCATCTGTGTTCGTCCACTGCCGGAGCCATTCCGGTTGTTGCTACGCACCGGCAGGCCTGGCTGGCGCGGCGGCCTTGGCCGGCGGGGCGTTGGTCACTGGCGGTTTCGGGGCTGCTGGTTTGGGGATCACGAGCCTCGGTTCCATGACCGTGCCATCCATCAGGACGATGAGGTTGAATGAGCCGGCTTGGTTGTTATCCGTGTCGCTCAACAGTCCGAAATGCAAAACATAAAGCCACCGGACGTCGCGATGGTTCCCCTCGTCGGCGGTCACATCGAAAGGTTTCAGGGAAATATCCGGCTGTCCCCAACGCTGCCCGCCCGCGAGTTTGCGGAGCATCGGTTGGGCCAGATCTTCCGCCTTCCGAGGGGAGAGGGGTGGAAATTCGCTGTCTTCTGCCCAAGCCGGTGTCCGGGCAAGCTGATCACGGGTAATCCGGGACATGAACTGCACCGAATCCGGGTTCAGCAACTCACTCCCGATGGACCATGCGCCATCCATCATGGGCGCCGGCGCATCCGCCGCCGGCAGCCGGATGGCAAGCGCCAGCAGGACGAGAAAACCAAGGATGCGCATATTCCATTTCACGATCCAAAGCTGCGCCACGGAGTGGATGTCTGCAAGTGTGAAATGGGTGCGTTTCCCCGGTCGGTCCGGCAATTCGATGGACTTGAGGTTGCTCACACCAACCTCTCTCTTTTTCCGCCACTCGGTCTTCGGCGGCTCCGGCAAACCTTGCGCGCGCAACGCCGTGCGGAAATGCAGCTTGGAGATTTTTGCCAGTTCGCCCGCGCCGCGTTCGTCCACAAATTTCTTCGCCGCCGCGTCCACGTTGGCGCCCGCGCCTTTCGGCAGTTCCGCTTGAAATTGTTTCTCCAGTTTCGCCAGGCCTTTCACAAATTCGTCGCGCGCCAGAATCGAGGCCGCCGCCACGGCGATGTCTTCCTCCGCCTTGTGCCGCTGCACCAGTTGCAATTCCCTGCCCTGCGCCATCAGCGCCTTTTCAATCACGCTCTTGCTCGCGGCAAACTGGTCGCTGATGGCCTTCACCGGCGGCGGATTCATCCGATGCCGCTGGCCCAGCAGGTTTTCAATCACGCGCGCGTGGCCCCACGCCAGCATCGCGTTCACCGATTTCATCTTCGCGTAAAGCCGGTTGTAAGCCTCGTTGCCAATCGGCACGACGGTCGTCACGCAGCCGGGCGTCTTGCGGATTTTTTCGGCCAGCTCGGAAATCTTTTTGTCGCTGGAGATGTTCTTGGAATCGCGGACGCCGAGGTCCGCCCACGCCTTGATGACGCTTTCGTTCACATAAACGCCGGCGATGCAGAGCGGCCCGAAGAAATCGCCCTTGCCGCTTTCGTCCACGCCGATGCGCGGCAGGAGCAGTTCGGGATTCAACACGGTTTCGTAGCCGAGCCTGCGCCTGCTTGAGAATCTCCGGCTCCAGCAGGAACTCGATGAATTCCTGCGTCCCCTTCCCCTGCACGACCAGCTTGCCGCTCTCGTAAAAGACGATGTTCGTCTTGTCCGACTCGAACGCGAACCGCGCATATGGCACCTCGCGCGGCTTCCAATTCCGCGCGCGCAGGGCGGCGTCGAGCGCCGACGCCTGTTCGTCGGTCAGCTTGCACGTGTGGATGGTCAGCGGTTTCACGCGAAAAGAAATAGCCGCAAAAAGGCGCAAAAGACACAAAAATTTTCCCAGACGTAGCGGCTTTCGGCAGAAAGCCGGATTTCGAAAATGCAGATTTGCGGCGCTCTGCCGAGACGCCGCTACGAAACCTTTTTGTGCGGCTTTTGCGGCTCTTTGCGGCAATAATTCCGGCGCATGGCGGAACCAAATCGGCAATCGGCAGTCGGCAATCGGCAATTGAACCGGCTCGTTCCGCTTTTGCTGGATTGGTTCGCCGCCAACGCCCGCGACCTGCCGTGGCGGCGCACGCGCGATCCTTACGCCATCTGGGTTTCCGAAATCATGCTCCAGCAGACGCAGGTGAAAACGGTGATTCCGTTTTGGAACCGCTGGATGCGCGAACTGCCGACGATTGAAGCCGCCGCCAAAGCGAGTCCGGCCAAAATCCACAAGCTCTGGGAAGGACTCGGCTATTACACCCGCGTCCGCAATTTGCAGAAGGCCGCGAAGCAAATCGTCGCCAATCGGAGGGACGAGTTACACCAGTCCCAAACTGAAAATAAGATCAGGGACTCGCAGCGTCGTCCCTCAGATTCCCCGAAAAATTTGACGACGTTCTGGCGCTGCCGGGCATCGGCCGTTACACCGCCGGCGCGATTTGCAGCATCGCCTTCAACCAGCCGACGCCGATTCTCGATGGCAATGTCATCCGCGTGCTGACGCGCATTTTTGGCATCGCCGAAAATCCGAAGGAAAAGAAGACAAACGCGCGGCTTTGGAAGCTGGCGGAAGAACTGGTGAAGCACGCAGTCCAAGACTCGAGGACGAGAACGGTAAGGACGACCGCGCACGATTGCTGCTCGTATCTTGAACCAATCGCTGATGGAACTCGGCGCGCTGGTTTGCACGCCGCGCAATCCGCAATGCGGGATTTGTCCGGTCAAAAAACTGTGCGTCGCCTTCCAGGAAAATCGCGTCGAAGAATTGCCGAATCTCGGCAAACGCGAAACAGCGACCGCGCGGCAGTTTGTGGCGTTCGTCGTCGAGCGCGACGGAACATTTCTCGTCCGCCAGCGGCCCGCCGGCGTCGTGAACGCGCATTTGTGGGAATTCCCGAACATTGAAATTGCAACGGCGTCACAACCCGAGCACGCCAAACGGCAAGATTTTCAATCAGAGTTTGGCTGCAGCCGGCGAATATTTCAGCCGCTTGCCACGGTGAAACATTCCATCACGCGCTATCGCATCACGCTGGAAGCGTTTCACGTAATCTCGGAGGGACGAGTTCCACGAGTCCCCATTCAAAAAAAACGAAGTCAAGGACTCGTGTAACTCGTCCCTCCGGAATCGGTTTTTGGAAAACGCCCGCGCAAATGCGGCAACTGGCTTTCACCGCCGCCCATAAAAAACTCGCCAGCCTTGCCGTCAAATCGTATCTTATCCGGCCGATGATTTACTTCGATTACAACGCCACCGCGCCGGTCATGCGCGAGGCGCGCGAAGCCTGGCTGGACGTCACCGAGAAGATCGGCGGCAATCCGTCGTCCATGCACCAGGCCGGCACGCGCGCGGCGCATGGCGCTGGCCGAGGCGCGCGAGAAGCTCGCGGCGTTTCTCGGCTGCCATCCGCTGGACATCATCTGGACGAGCGGCGCGACCGAGGCGAACAACATGGTCACGCACCATTTCGCGCAAGACGCTCGGCGCGCAGGACGAAATTTGGATTTCCGCCATCGAACATCCGTGCGTCCACGATTCGGCGAAACATTATTTCGGCAAACGCGCGAAACTGATTCCCGTCACGCACGACGGCGTGGTGGACGTGGACTGGCTCACGACGGAACTGGCCGACAAGCGTCCCGGCCTCGTCGGCGTGATGGCCGCGAACAACGAGACCGGCGTCATCCAGCCGTGGCGCGAAATCCATGCGATTTGCCAGGCTTACGAAGTGCCGTTCTTCACCGACGCCGTGCAGTTCATCGGCAAGATGCCGGTCAAGGGACTGGGCGAATGCGATTACGTCAGCGGCGCGGCGCACAAATTCGGCGGGCCGCGCGGCGTGGGTTTTTTGAAAATCCCGCATCGCAAGCCACATCACGCCGCTGCTCCACGGCGGCAAACAGGAAGGCGGCCGGCGCGCGGGAACGGAAAACGTCCCGATCATCGCCGCGATGCTGGCCGCGCTGGAAGTGCGCGAGAAACAGATTGCGCAGCAGCCAGCATCTGCTGCGCGGCGTGTGGCGCGATAATTTTGAGCGCGAACTGCTGCGCACGCTGCCCGGCGCGACCATCGTCGGCGCGAACGATGCCGCGTTTGTGGAACACCGTTTCCGCGCTCATGCCCGAAGGCGACCGCAAGCATCAATGGGTCATCCGCCTCGAC
The DNA here is from genome assembly GCA_963764035.1 of uncultured Verrucomicrobiae bacterium. Taxonomy (GTDB): domain Bacteria; phylum Verrucomicrobiota; class Verrucomicrobiia; order Limisphaerales; family UBA11358; genus UBA11358. Next base: position 95,483 of record CAVXQV010000004.1, on the reverse strand, counting down.
AAGGCGGGTTTCGCCGTGTCAGCACCGGCTCGGCCTGCACGACCGGCAAGGAAGAGCCGTCGCACGTGCTTGCCGCGATGGGCTTCAAGGCCGCGCAAGCCGTGCGCGCCGTGCGTTTCAGCGGCGGCTGGGAAACGACCGAAGCGGATTGGGACGCGCTGGTGAAAGGCGTCGCCAAAGTCCACGGCGAAATGCACCACGCGAAGGCGTGAAATATTCTTAACCGTTCTCGTCCTCGTTTGTCCTGGATAATCGGCCTTGCGCCGGCCAATATTTGATTGATTGACGCGCGCAGTTTTTTTGCGAAGCTGCGGGCATGACGAAGAAATCCCGGAACTGGCTCCTGGCAATTTTCATCCTGGCGTTTCCCTTTGCGCTGTTCTGCTTTTTCTTCTTTTCGCATCTGGCGGACATCCCACCGGCGCCGGCACCCTTGCCCAATCCAAACGGCTACGACAATTTTGTGAAAGCCGGGAAAATGCTGGCCGACCCGATTCCAAATTACGACAACATGAGTTTGGAAACACTGCGCCTGGCGGTTTCGACGAATGCCGCTGCCGTGGCACTGGCCCGCGCCGGCTTGAGCAACCAAAGCCGGGTGCCGGTCCAATACTCGGAAGCTTACAGCAGCAATCACTTCGACGATTTGGCGGCTCTCAAACGATTGGCGCGGGCATTTATCGCTGAAGGCCGGCTGGCGGAGATAGAGAATCGCCCGGCGGACGCGGCCAAGTCTTATTTGGAGGCAATTCATCTCGGCAACAAATCCATGCGCGGCGGGGTGTTGATTGACGGAACGGTCGGCGTCGCCATCGAAGGGATTGGAGCGGCCCAATTGACAAATCTGGTCAACCAACTTGACGCGAAATCCTGCCGGGAAAGCGCGACCGCGTTGGAAGCTTTGGACGCAAAAAGGCAAACTTGGGACGAGTTGATGCAACAGGAAAATGCCTGGTCGCATGCGACATATCGCGGCTGGCGTTATGAATATATGCGCTGGGTGGAACGGAAATTAACCGCCTCAAATTTTGCGGCGATCAAACTGAAGTTTGATGCGCAGGAACAGAAGCCGCGGCGATTGATGCTTGATCTTGCCGCGCGGGCCTACCAATTGGACAAAGGCCATCCGCCCGCCAGCGCCGCCGATCTGGTCCCGGACTATCTCAAGGCCGTCCCGCAGGACCCGGTCACCGGCAAAAATTTGAAATTGTCACCATAACTTGAACTTTTTACCCTGCCGCCTGTCAAAGCTCAAATCCCGAAACCATAACCAAAAGGAGTAATTATGATGACCCGACGCCAAGCCATTAAAACCACCGCGCTCGCCGGCGCCGCCCTCGCGACCCTGCCCGGCGCCATCGCCCAGACAACTACTGCCAACAGAGCGGCTGATAACGGCTACAGACAGCGGCCCGTTCACACTGCCGCCACTGCCTTACGCCTACGACGCGCTGGAACCGCACATTGACGCGCAGACGATGCAGATTCACCACGACAAACATCACGCGGCTTACGTGGCGAATTTGAACAAAGCTCTTGCTGGAATATTAGTTTTCCCGTCGCTAGTTCTGATAGAACCGTTGAAATTGAAGGCTTTTTGAAAGATCTGAATTCCGTTCCAGAAAACATCCGCACCGCCGTCCGCAACAACGGCGGCGGGCATTACAACCATTCGCTTTTCTGGCAGATGATGAAGAAAGGCGGCGGCGGCGAGCCGACGGGCGATCTGGCCAAGGCGATTGACTCGGCATTTGGAAGTTTCTCCGCGTTCAAGGACAATTTTTCCAAGGCCGGTCTCGGCCAATTCGGCAGCGGCTGGGCTTGGCTGGTTTTGGACGGCAGCGCGTTGAAGATTGAGCCGTCGCCGAACCAGGACACGCCGTTGAGTTCGGGTAAAACGCCGTTGCTCGGCGTGGATGTCTGGGAACACGCCTACTATCTCAAATACCAGAACAAGCGGGCCGATTACATCACCGCGTGGTGGAATGTCGTGAACTGGGATTTCGTGGCGGACCGCTACGCAAACGGCCGAATGAGGAGTAAGTCCTCGATTTATTCGCCGCGATAAACCGCGCGCGCCGTGCAGGTCTCGGCCACGACCACTTCCGTCAGCAGCGGCAGTTTCGGCTTCAGCCGTTTCCAAATCCAGACGGCGATTTCCTCGCTCGTCGGATTTTTCAGGCCGGGGATTTCGTTGAGATAACGGTGGTCCAGCTTCTCCCAGAGCGGCTTGAACGCCGCCGTGATGTCGGCGTAATCCATCAGCCAGCCGAGCTTCGGGTCGCACTCGCCGGCCACCGACGATTTCCACCTTGAAACTGTGGCCGTGCAGCCGCCGGCATTTGTGCGACTTCGGCAGGCGCGGCAGCAAATGCGCCGCTTCAAATTGAAACGTTTTTCGTAATTCCATTTTCATAATTCGTTTAACCACGGATGGACACAGATGGACACGGATGAAAAACGTGACCAGCAGCGGAGCGCCGAACTCCGATTCGGCGCGAAATTACGCTGCCGCGCCACGCCGAATCGGAGTTCGGCGCTCCCAAATCCTTGTCCATCCGTGTTCATCCGTGGTTGATCAAAATTCCAAATCCGTCCACGTCACCAAATCGCCCAGCGCCGGCCGGCCGTCGTGCCGCCAGGTCAGCGGCGGATTTTGCATCTGGCCGAGCGGGCAGACGCGCGTCGCGCCCCAGCGCGCCAGTTGCGCCGCCAATTCCTGCATTTTCTCCTCCGGCGCGGCGATGCCGACGGTCGAAACCTTCCCGCGAATTTCATCCGCCCCATGCAGCGCCGCCGTCAAATCCGTCACCGCCTTGACGTAAATGAACCGGTTCAAGCACGATACTTGAAACCGCGTGTCGGCCTCAAAAACCACCGTCCAGGCCGTGGAATCCTTGCTGCACCAATGCCGCGTTGTCTCCGGCGAATGGGCGGCGCGCACCTCGTAAATGCCGCGGCGCGAGGCGATGGCCGCCGCGTGTTCCGCCGGCAATTCGCCGCGCGGCTCGGTTTGCTCGCGCCGTTCCAGTTCGTCCGCCAGCATTTCGGCGAAATTCTCCGGCGACACGTCGCCGCCGGCCTCGACGTAAATGACGTGCGGCGAAAGGCAGCCGAGTTGGTTCCACGCCACCACGTCGTCCGCCGCCGCCGCAATGATTTTCTTCGCGCGCAGGGCCGGACAAAACCTTCGTGCGCAACAAAACCGAACTAACGCGATGGCCGTAGCCGAGGAAGCGAGTCTTGATCGGCAGCCGCGCTGCGGATTGCAGCCAGCGTCTCGTCGCTGCCGGTCGCTGTCACGCAATCGGCTTCGGCGAACAAGCGCGTTTTCCAAATCCGCATTGCCGCCGCGCCAAGCGGCGATTTCCAGGCACGCGCCGAGCTTCGGGTCGGCGTCGTAAATTGAGTGCGCGAACAGGCGCGGCAGAAAGACGCCGCCGCTCGCGCATTTCACAAATTGCGCCGAGCGCGCGAGCAATCCGAGCGCGATGCTCATCAGCGCCGGATTCGGGATGTTGCCGGCGGTGATGTGGACGAGAAATTCCGGCCCGACGGCCATGGCGGCGCGATTGGAATTTTCCTCGGCGCGGGTGGCCGCGAATTTGTCCAGCCGCCGGGCGTCGCCGAGTTCCTGCGCGAGCAGCGCGTGGAAATTGTCCGGCGTGAACTGGCGGAAGAATATTGTCCAAACCCCTTTCAAGAGTCGCGCGAGAAAAACCGATCGGCGGAATTTGTTGGAGTTCACGCTTCAGCGTGTCCGAAGAACAAGCTGAAGCTTGAACTCCAGCGCATTCCAGCGCAAATTTGCGAAAAGGATATTCCGGCTCCAGCCAGCTTTCGGCGACTTCGCAAAGAATCTTTACCAAGCCGTCGGTAGAACGATGCAGCAGGTATTGCTCGCGGTTGCGTTTGAGCGTCCGGCACGCCTCCTCGATCATCGCCGGCGACAACGTTGCTTCCGGCGGCAAATCGGCGAGAAAATAGTTGGGCAGGTTCATGGATTCCAATTTAACCGCGAAATAGACGAACCACACGAAAGCAAGGCGGAGCGATCTTTTCGTGTCATTCCGTGTGTTTCGTGGTTCATAAATCAGGCAGTCATCAATGAACAGCCGCGCGGCTCGGCCAGTTGCGCACGGCCAATCAATTCAAAACCGTCGCCGCGGCGGACGCCCAAATCTTCCGTCTGAACGGCGGCGACCGAAAAGACATTCGCCAGATCAAAAATCGCGGATTAAACCCGTTTCGCCATCGGCCACTTCGCGTCCGGTTTCCGGCGAGATGATTTGCGCCCGCGCCCACGGAGGGAAATTGAAAATGCGTGATGGAGCGCCGGTTTCCGACTCGGCGCGAAGGTGGTCATCCGGAACACGCTGGGTCGGAGAACGGCGCTCCAAATCATACGCCTGCGAGCTCAATTCGCTCATACCGTATTCGCAGAGGATGTTGTCCGCCGGAACGCCAAGCCGATGGGTGATGAGCGCGTGCAGTTCGACCTTTGGCATCGAACGCGACCGATTTTTGTAACCGCCGGTTTCCATCACGCGCGAGCCGGCGGGAAGCTCGACCCGCAGGTCTCGCCCCACCAAACAATCCAGCAAATGGACAAAGGAGAAAGCGGTGCCCAAAAGAACTTGCGGCGTAGCGGCGTCTCGGCAGAGCGCCGCACCTCTCGCGTCCGGAAAATCGCGGCGCTCTAGCGAGTCGCCGCCACGCTGAATCGCGGCAAGCACGGCGTCAAAATCCAACGTCCACGCGCCGTCTGCGTCAACTCGGCCGACGAACGCCGAATCCGGCGCGCCGAGTTTTCGCCGGACGATCTCGAACATGTGGACGAGCGAGGAATGCGGCGCTTCCTCCGGCGGTGGAGTTAGAATTATCGGAACGCGGACGGCTCGTCCGCGTGTTTCGTGGGAATTCGCGGACGAGCCGTCCGCGCTCCCCAAGACATTTTGCTCGAACCCCGGCCAAAGCGACGCCTCATAAACCGCCAGCGACTCGGCGCAATGAAAATGGCGGCTGGGTTTCCGTTCCGTCGTTCCGCTGGAATGGAAGACGGCGGTGCGCGCCGCCGGTGGAATGCACGAAAGTTCCAGTTCCTTGAACGCGCCCGTCGGCACGGCGGGAATTTGCGTCCATTGCTCGACAACCTCCGGCATTACTCCCCTCGCCCGGCAGATCGTTTGATAGGCGGAATTGTGCTGGAATTGCAACGCGAACAGTTCGAGCGCCAAATCGGAGAATTGTTGAGTGCCGATTGCCGACTGCCGATCGGCAATCAACTCGCGCAATCGCGCCGCGAAGTTTGAAAGTTCTTGGTTCATGCGGTTTTTACTGGCTGGTTTTCCGCCACAGCCGGCAGACATAATAACATGAAACAATTCCGCTGCAAGCGTGATTGCCTTCACCGTCTTTGATAATTGATTTTTGGCCAATTTTGGGTATCATGTCCGCCATTGCCGGATGCCATCGAATTTACAACTGGACGGAGAAGCGTGGTCGGCGGTGCTGGCCGATTTGTCGCGGGCCTTGGGCAAGGAAGGCGCGCCGCTGCGTCTGTGCCTGATCGGTTCGGCGGCGTGTCTGTTTGGCGGCATGGATGGCCGCACTTCGGCGGATTTGGACATCTGGAAACCGGCCAGCGATTACGATCTGGCGGAATTGAAACCCGCGGCGGAAAAGGCCGGCCTGCTGTTTGACCCCAAACAATCGTTGGAACCCAACCGTCCATATCTGCAACTGGTCGAGCCGGGACTGACCCAAATGGGGGCGTTTGAGCCGGTGTTGATCGAACGGATTGGCCGTCTGCAACTGTATCGTCCGCCCGTCGAAAACCTCATCGCCGCGAAACTGCTCCGCGCCGAGCCGAAAGATCTGGGCGACATTCGATTTCTGATGAGTCGCCATCGCCCAGACGTGGCGCGCATCCGCAAAATCATTGCCGAATTCAACGGCCCGGCGCGGGAACGCGCTGCGGAAAACCTCGTCTTTCTGGACGTGCTGGAAATCTGAACATGACCGCCCGCGAAGAAGAAATGATCGCCCGCGCGCTGCTGGCCGACCCGGCGCAGGTTGACGTTTTTTGGGCACAAAAACGCTGGCCGGAACTGGCGGCACTGGTGCGTTTCGCCCGCCGGGACGTGCCAATGGAACTGGCGCAGACCGATCCCGCGCTTTACCGTCAATTGCGCGAGCAGATCACCCGGTTCTTCCTCCGCGGTGGCGATGTGTTTTCACTCAACAAGCTTGAAACGCTGGCAGGCTGATTTTCACCGCTTCGTTTCCGCGCTGGCTTTGGCCGGTTCCCGCGTTACAATTCCGGTTCAAGAATGAACAAACGGTTTTACATCACCACCGCGATTGATTACGTCAACGGCCAGCCGCATCTCGGCCACGCCTACGAGAAAATCATCACCGACGTCATCGCGCGGTCGCGGCGCAGCCTCGGCCAGGAGGTTTTCTTCCTGACCGGCCTCGACGAGCACGGCCAGAAGGTCCAGCAGGCGGCGCAGGCGGAGGGCAAGAACCCGCAGGCGTATTGCGACGCGCTCGCGGCGGACTGGCAGGCGTTTGCCAGAAAACTGGAGCTGACCAACGACGATTTCGTCCGCACCACGCAGCCGCGCCACAAGGAATTTGTCCAGGCGATTCTTTCCAAGCTCCATGCCGCCGGGCAATTTTACAAGGAGACTTACTGCGGCTTTTATTCGACGAAAGAGGAGACGTTTCTGACCGACAAAGACCGGCTGCCGGACGGCACGTTCGATCCGGCCTACGGCGAGGTCATCGAACTGGAGGAAAGCAACTACTGGTTCAAGCTGCGGGAGCATCAGCAATGGCTGATTGATTACCTCGAAGCTAACCCGGCTTTCATCCAGCCCGATTCCCGGCGCAACGAAGTGCTCGGCTTTCTCAAAAACAGCACAGCTCGAAGACCTCTGCATCTCGCGCCCGGCGGCACGCCTGAACTGGGGCATTCCGCTGCCCTTCGACAAGGATTTCGTCACCTATGTCTGGTTCGACGCGCTGGTGAACTACCTCAGCATCGCCGCCGCGCACGGCGATAAAAGCGTTCTGGCCGCCGCCGGAAATCCTCAACCTTCAACCCTTAACCCTCAACTTTCCCTGTGGCCCGCCGACATTCACGTGATCGGCAAGGACATCGTGAAATTCCACGCCGTTTTCTGGCCGATCATGCTCAAGGCGATGGGCCTGCCGCTGCCGAAACAAATCCTCGTCCACGGCTGGTGGCAGAAGGACGGCGCGAAAATCAGCAAGAGCACCGGCAACATTGTTGACCCGATTGCGGTCATTGATGAATGGGGCCTGGATGCCTTCCGCTTTTACGTTCTGCGCGAACTGGACATCGGCCCGGACGGCAACTGGACGGACGCCGGGTTCAGGGCACGTTATCAGGCCGAACTGGCCAACGGCCTGGGCAATCTCGTCAACCGCTCGCTCTCGATGCTCAAGCGCTATCGCAACGGCGTCGTTCCGGCAAGACACGACGAACTCGCCGCCGCCGCCGCGAAGGCCGCGGACGAGACCCGCGCGTTGCTGAAAGCAAAACCAGCTTCAATCCGCGCTGCAAAGCATCTGGTCGCTTGTCACGCGCGCGAACCAATACGTTGACCAAACTGCGCCGTTCAGGCTGGCAAAAGACCCGGCGCAAGCCGCAGCGGCTCGACGAGGTGCTTTACAATCTCGCCGAAACCTGCCGCGTGCTTGCTGTCTTGCTGCGGCCATTTTTGCCCGGCACCGCTGCGAAGATTTATGCGCAGCTTGCGCTGAATGAAGCGCCGGACAAGCTGGACGCCGCAGCCTGGGGCGGATTGCCTGCCGGCCACGCAATCGGCGAGCCGGCGCCGCTCTTCCCGCGGAAGGATGTTTCACCGTAGGACTGGCTTCCAGCCAGTCTCTGATTTTTCAGAGCGAAATGGCGACAGGCGCGACGCCTGTCCTACGCAAACAGATTTGCACTTCGGCACGGCTCGGTTACATTGGGCGCATGAAAGCAAACCTTGCAGCCCGGGCAACCTCGCTGTTCGTTCTATTTCTTGCGGCCTCGTGCTTTGTCGGTTGCAAGACGACGCCGGCGGTGGATTGGAACAGCCGCGAGGGCAGTTACACGTATGACCAGGCTGTGGCCGACATGGGGCCGCCGGACAAGCAATCCAAATTGAGCGACGGCAAGATGGTGTATCAATGGATCACCCTTCACGGCAGCAATGGATATTTCGCCGGTGGCGGCCAGAACCACAACAACTACGGCATGGCCGCCGGCCAGACCCTGGCGCAAAGCTACAAAGACCACGTCTTGGAACTGACCTTCGGCCCGGACGGCAAGCTCGTCTCGTGGGCGAGGAATTATTGAACCGGGAAATGCCGTGGCAACCGCCGTGAGAAGGCTCTGATTATTCAGCCGCAAAAATGCCGAACGCGGCTCGCGCCGGAACCAAATCGTTCTCGTCCTTGTCCTCGTCCTCGATCTTCCATTTTCGATTGCGAGAACGAGAACGAGGACGAGGACGAAAACTTTGCGCAGGAAAACAACACTTTCATAGATAGTAATACAGAAGGCACAAGGGGAAAATTCTCTTGTGCCTTTTGCGCCTTTTCGCGGCTATAAAATCAGCAAACCAGAATGAGCGCCACCGCGGACCTCTTGCGGTTACGCCTTCACCGCTGGCGCGGGCGGCGGGGTCGGCTTCACCGGGCTGGCGTGGCTGGCGGCGGTAGCCACAATCGTTCGCGCGTTGTTGTAATCGTCCACGAACTTCTGGTTGTCCGGGCTGAACTGCCGGAAAGTGCCATCTAAATTCCGTCCCGGTTTGCACGCCCTGCCGGGACGCCGCTGCGTCAGAATTCGGAATGCGGCTTTCTTTGCGGTCCCTGCGTTCTTTTCCGGCCAATAAGCACGACGAAACCCGCCAAAAGCCCAATTTCCTGGAAAATGTTGAAAAACAAGGCTTTCTGCGCTCCATATGAGTCGGCAGACGGGCCATACGACCCGGCAGACGGGCCATATGATCTGGCAGACGGGCCATTCAGATTGGAAGATGGGAGATAGGAGTTGGCGGATGGAGCATTTGAGCCGGCAGACACGTCATTCGACCCGGCAGACGGGCCATTCGGGTTGGAAGATTGACCAAATGAACCGGCAGCCAGGCCATTCGCGTTGGCAGACGGGCCAGATGCACCGGCAGACGGAGCATTCGAGCTGGCAGACACGTCAAACGAGCCGGAAGATTGGCCATACGGGTTGGAAGATGGCAGATAGGAGTTGGCAGATGGAGCATTTGAGCCGGAAGATTGACCATGCGAATCGTCAGACGGGCCAGATGTATTGGAAGACGTGCTGTGGCAGATGGCAGTTGGGGCAAATGAAGCGGCAGGCGGGCCGGATGGATTGGCAGTTTCAATCCACAGCAGCCAAAGGCCAAAGGGTCAATTCAACGAGACGCCGCGGCGGACATAGGTCGGGATGTCCAGGTCTTCGCCCTTGTGGATGGTCGGCTCGCTCTTGTCAAACCGGCCCTTGGATACAATCGCCAGCGGCAATTGGGTCTGGAGCAGTTTGTGACCGGCCCGGCGGGCGCGGCTGGAATGACGCGCAACGGCTTGTTCGCGCTGATCCAGGGTGAGCGGTGACGCGGACGACCCGTCATTTTGGACTACGGCAACGTGTCGCCGCTTTGAAAGCGCGGACGTGTCCGCGCACTCCAGATTTTCCGGTGCGGAAGTTTGCGAATCGGCTCTGGCAGCGGTGTTCCTGGCTGCAATCAGCGTGACGGAAAGGCGGCCCTTCATTTCCGGGTCCACCGCCGCGCCCATGATGATCTGGGCGCGCTCACAATGGCGTCCGATTTGCTCCATCACTCGATTCACTTCGGCCATCGTCAAATCCTTGCCGCCCATCAGGCTTACGAGCACGGCGTCGGCCTCGGCGAGGGCGCGGCCTTCATCCAGCAACGGATGGGCAAACAGCTTCTCAACGACCTCGCGCGAGCGCGCCGGCCCGGCGGCCTCGACAAATGCAAACGAACTTTCGGAATGGCGGTCGCGCACGAGCGCGCAGAGGTCGTCGAAATGAATCTGGATGAGGCCGGGGCGTGTGAGCAGCCGCCAGACGCCGCGGACGCCCTCAACAAGCAGGCCGCCGGTGATGCGGAAGGTGTCGAGGACGCTGGTGTTGTCGTCAATGAGCTTGAAGGTCTTCTGGTTCGGCAGGCAAATCACACCATCGGCGGCGGATTTCAACTGTTCCAAGCCCTGTTGCGCCTGCTGCTGGCGGCGGTTGCCTTCGCACACAAACGGCAACGTGACGAACGCGAGCACGAGCGCGCCGGACTCCTTCGCAGCGCGCGCAAGAACGGGGCAGATGCCGCTGCCCGCGCCGCCGCCGAGTCCGGCGATGATGAGGACGACGTTCGCGCCGTCGCAGGCGGATTTGAGCGTGGAAAACTGCTCCTCGGCGAGGGCGCGTCCGCGTTCGGGATCGCCGCCGGTGCCGAGGCCGCGCAATAATTTCGTTTCGAGATGGATTTTGACGGTTGCGGATGATGCGGCCAGCGACGCGGCATCGGTGTTGATGGCGGCAAAACCCGCGCCGGCAAATTCCTCCGCGTTCAGGGCGTCGCGCAAGATGACGCCCGCGCCGCCGACGCCGAAGATTTTTATGGCGGGCTTGGGCACGGCTTCAGGAATTGCGTCTGGTGGTTCAGATTTGGTTTTCATGGCGTTGGTTTCAGGAGCGGCGCAACAGGCTGGAGATCGCGCCTTTGATTCCCTGCGCCAGCGAGGATTTGCCGTCGCGTTTGCGGTTCTTGAACGAGCCGAACTTGACGAGGCCGATGGCGGCGGCGAATTCGGGCTGGTCCAGCGCGGATTTGAGGCCGCTGATGGAATTGGTCTGGCCGATGGAAACGGGCATTTGCAAGACCGGCTCGGCGAGCTTCGCAATGTGCGGGATGCGCGCGCCGCCGCCGGTGAGAAACACCCCGGCGCGGAGATAATCGCAGAGGCCGGCCTGCTCCAAATCCTGTGCGATGAGCTGGAAGATTTCCTCGAGCCGCAGCGACATGATCCGCTGGAGATGCCCGACATTGATGGTTTTGATCGGCAGACCCAATTCGTTGGTGAAGGTGACGGCGCGCCCCTGGTCCGCCTCGTCCGCCATGGCGGAGCCGTGTTCGAGCTTGAGCTTTTCCGCGCGGCTCAACGGAACTTTCAGGCCGTAGGCGAGATCGTTGGAAACGTGGTCGCCACCCACCGCGAGGACGCCGGTGTGCTTGATGACGCCTCCGACATAGACGACGTAATCGGTGGTGCCGCCGCCGATGTCAATGACCAGCGCGCCGAGTTCCTTCTGTTCGTTCGAGAGCAGCGCGAGCGAGGCGGCGAGGCCGTTGAAAACGATGTCGTTCACCTGAATCTGAAATCCCTTGACGAGGCGGATGGCGTTCTGGAGGCGGTTCGTGTTGCCGTGGACGACGTGGACGTCCACTTCGAGCCGCGAGCCGAGCATGCCGACGGGATTGGTGATGCCGTCCTGGCCGTCCACAAAAAAATGCTGGCGGATGGCGTGGACGACGTTGTTCTCGGCCGGCAGATTGATGGCCTTGGCGTTCTTGACGACATCCTGAACGTCGTCCTCGGAAATTTCGCGGTCGGCGGAAACCACGGGATGAACGCCGCGGTTGTTGAAGCCGCGGACGTGGCCGCCGGTGACGCCGAGATAGACGTTGCTGATTTCCGCGCCGGCCATGCTTTCGGCCTCGACGATGGCGTTCCGCACGTCCTCCTCGGCCTGCTTCGGGTCCACGATTTCGCCTTTGCGCACGCCGCGCGAGCGCGCCTGGCCGAGGCCGATGATGTTCAGCGCGCCGTCGGCGGCCTGCTCGCCCACCACGGCGCAGACCTTCGACGTGCCAATTTCCAGACCGACAATGATGTTCGAGTCGTCAAACATTTTTCCTCCGGCATGTAGCGGCACGGGCTTCCGGCCCGCGCATTTTTCAATTCCCGCAAATCACACGGGTTGAATGCCCGTGACACAATTTCAAAATGTCATCCCCGCGTCGGCGCGGGCGTCGGGTCCTTCGGCAGGACCGCCGGCACCGTGCTGGCTTCCGTCCAGCGCAGCGGCACGTTGTTGGCCACCGCCAAATCCAACGAGACGATGACTTTGTTCCGGCTCCGCGCCAGATCGTAAACTTCCCGCCAGCGCCGCAATTGTTGCTCCACGTTCTGCAAACCGAAAGTAATTTCGCCGCCCTGCCTCGTCGTCACGACGACGACACCCGGCGCGGAAACGTCCAGCCGACGCAAATCCACCAGACCGGGCCATCGGCGAGCGGTTGAAGGCAGAAATCAATTGCAGCGCCGCCAGCGCCTGCGGCTGCGTGACGCGATGTCCCGGCCGGAGTTGGGCAATGTTCACCAATGAATTTCCGGCAGCGGGCCATCCTTCAATTGCGACTGCGGAATCACTCGCGCACGCGGATCGAGCGGCTGCATCACCATGCCCGTAGCGTCCAGTTGAAACACGGAATTCATCATGCCCTTGGCGCCGTCAACACGCGTCACGTTGACCTGTGCCACCGGGTGACGCTCGGTCACGCGGATCTTCAGTGTGCGAGGCAGGACGCGTTCAATGGAAACGGAGTCAATCAGCGGCTCAAGCTCCAGGTTTCGTTTCACCGCCGGCAGATCGAGCGCGATGAGGTTCGCGCCCGACTGGACGCCCGACCAGCGGCGCAACTGGTCGGCGGTGATGACGCCATCAGTCTGCACGTCCACCTGCTGGATGGCGAATTCGGCGTTTTCATACACGAGCCGGTCAAGCGTCCATTCGCCCGCGCGCCAGAAGAGATACAGACCGAAGAGCGTGACGACGGGAATGCTGACCGCCATGACGCCGAGCCGGATGCGCGTCGCGCGCACCTGGTCGGAACGCAACTTCACGTCGAGCACGTGCCCGCGGCGCAATCGCCGGTTTTCTAGATTGTCGCTTAAGCCACATTTGAACAAATCGCGGTGATGATGGCCGCCGCCGCGCCTTCTTCTTCCTTCAATTTTGCCGCCGCGGCTCTTTTCAACGCCAGGTCCATCATCCGCTGGCAAAGTTCCGCGTAATTCATTCCCGCCGCCGCCGCCGCCTTCGGCAGCAGGCTCGTTTCCGTCATGCCCGGCAGCGTGTTGACTTCCAGCACAACCGGTTCGCCGGTCGCGCGCACCATCACGTCCACGCGGGCGTAATCGCGCCCGCCGATCGCCTGAAACGCGCCGAGCGCCGCCGACTGGATTTTCCGGGTCGTCGCGGCATCAAAATCCGCCGGGCAGAAATATTCCGTGCAGCCGGCGGTGTATTTGTTGCGATAATCATAGCTGCCGACCTTCGGGCGGACCTCGACCACCGGCAACGCCCGGCCGCCCAAAATCCCGACGGTCGTTTCGCGCCCGATGATTTTTTCCTCGACTAGGACTTCCGAATCAAATTTCAGCGCTTCCGCCAGTGCGTTTGGCCAATCGGCGGCGCGCTCGACAAATTGCAGGCCGACGCTCGAGCCTTGTCTCACCGGCTTGACCACCAGCGGCAATGGCAAATCTTTTGGCAGCGCGGCGGATTGGGAATCCACGACCACATAATTCGCCGTCGGCACGCCGGCCTTGACGCACAGTTCCTTTGTCAGCACCTTGTCGAACGCCGATGCGGCTCGCCTCTGCGTCGCAGCCGGTGTAGGTCGCGTCGAGCTTGTCCAACATTTTCTGCACCGTGCCGTCTTCGCCGAAAGTCCCGTGCAGCGCGAGAAAAACCACGTCAGTTTTCTTCGGCAAATCGAACCGGCCGTCTTTCGGATCAATTTCATAAACCTCGTGGCCGAGCGAACGCAACGCCTTCGCCACCGCCGCGCCGGAGCGCAGCGACACCTCGCGCTCGGCGCTTGGCCCGCCCAACATCACCGCGATTTTCAATTTACCTTTCAATCTTCGCCGATTATTTCCACTTCGGTTTGCAACGCAATTCCCCGCTCCGACTTTGCCTTCGCCTTCAATTTTTCGATCAACTTCAAAACATCCCGCGCCGTGGCGTTGCCGTCGTTCACGATGAAATTGCCGTGCTCCTGCGACACCACCGCGCCGCCGACGCGCGCGCCTTTCAAACCCAGTTCGTCAATCAGCCGGCCGGCCGGGATGGACGGCGGATTTTTGAATGCGCAGCCGGCGCTCGGGGCGGCGGGCTGCGACGCCCAGCGTTTCCGGCTGAACGCGACCATCCGTTGAACGATGGATTCCTGCGAATCTGCCCGGCCCTTCAGCACCGCGCCCAGCGCGATGTGATTTTTCAACCTGGCGCAGCCGCGATATTTCACCGACATCTCCGCCGGCGGCACTTCGCGGATGTGGCCGTCAGAATCCATCAGCCGGACGGATTCGACCACGTCAAACGTCTGGCCGCCCATCGCCCCGGCGTTCATGCGCAGCGCGCCGCCAACGCTGCCGGGAATGCCTTCGAGAAATTCCAAGCCGCTCAAGCCGTGCCGGCGGGCCTCGACCGCCACGTTCTTCAGTTTTGCGCCCGCGCCGCAGCGCAGGCGCCCGCCAGTAATTTCGATCTTGCTGAAATCCGGATGCGACAGGCAAATGGCGACCCCGCGAAAGCCGCCGTCGCGCACGAGCAGATTCGAGCCGCGGCCCAGGATGAAGAATTTCACGCCCCGGTCGCCGCAGAACTCCACGATGCCCGCCAAATCGTCCTCCGACGCCGGCTCGGCATAAACGTCCGCCGGGCCGCCGACGCGCAACGTGGTGTGCTTCGCGAGCGGCTCGTCGCGGCGGATGACTGTCGCCGCCGAAACGCACCGCGCGAGTTCCTGCGCCAGATTTTCCTCGGCGCGCACGGGATTCTCCAGAATGTCCGTTGGCAGCGTCATGCAATCCTTGATGGGAGCGCCAAACTCCGATTCGGCGCGTTGTTGTTTTGCGCCGACTCATCGCGCCGAGCCTGTGCACGGCGTTCCAATTTTTCCGGCAGCGCCACGGCCTGCAAAATCGCCTCCGCAATCTGCTCCGCCGCGCGCGGTTCGTGCCATTGCGCCAGAGCGTTTTGCATCTCCGCGCGCGCCACTTCGTCCTCGACCAGCTCGCACAAAATCTCCGCGACCAGAGCGGGCGTAGCCGCCTTTTGTTCGAGCAATTTGGCCGCGCCGGTCTTTTCAAAGGCGCTGGCGTTGAAAAACTGGTGGTTGTCCGCCGCGGCCGGAAACGGGACGAGCAGCGCCGGCAATCGCATCGCGGCGATTTCGGCCAGCGACGACGCGCCAGAACGGCTGACGCAGGCCGTGGCCGCGCCGAGCGCCAAATCCATTTCCGCGAGGAACGGTTTAACGACGGCTTTCAGCCCGCGCTCGGCGTAGACGGTTTTGACTTTCTCGAAATCACGCGCGCCGGTGAGGTGCAGGAATTGGAGCGCGGGCGGCCCGCCCGCGTGTTCGCCGCCCGACGCAAACTCGCGGGCAGGCCGCCCGCGCTCCTGCAACAGTGGCAACGCGGACAAAATCATTTCATTGAAGCCGTGCGCGCCCTGGCTGCCGCCGACGACCAGAATGGTCGGAAGATTTGGTTCGAGCCCGAGCGCTTGCCGGCATTTCGCCGGGTCTCGCGGTTGAAATTGCGGGCGGACCGGCGTGCCGGTCACCGTGACGTTGCGTTTTTTCAATCGCGCCGCGGCTTCAGGAAATCCGACGAACGCGCCGTCCACGAAGCGCGAGAGAATCCGGTTGGCGCGGCCGGGAATGGTGTTGGATTCGTGCAGGAACGCCGGGATGCCGGTGTCTTTGGCGGCAAAAACCGGCGGCGCGCTGGTAAATCCGCCCATGGCCAGCACGGCGACGGGCCGGCGACGGTTGAAAATTTTTCGCGCGGCGAACAATGATTTCACGAAGCTGGCGGCGAAATTGAAATAATTCCGGTTTTGCAGCCCGACGGCGGGCAGGGTGAAAATGTCCACGCCCTGCACGGATTTCACGGCCTGCTGGTCCACGTCCTTGGGCGAGATGAGCAGAGCGACATCGCAGCCGCGCTGCTTGAATTGCGCGGCGACGGCGAGGCCCGGAAAGAGATGCCCGCCCGTCCCGCCGCAGGCGATGGCGACGTAGGGCGTTTTGGTTTCCGGATGCTTCATGTTGCCCTCGCGGCAAAGGGATTGTCGTCAAGCTCGACGACCGGTTTGGAAACTTTTTCGCGCGCCGGCGCATGCCGGGCAATGCTGAACAAAATGCCGACACCGGTGAACATGGCGAGCAGGTTGGAGCCGCCGTAACTGATGAACGGCAGCGGCAGGCCCTTGTTCGGCAAGGCGCTGGTGACCACGCCGATGTTGATGGCGGCCTGCAGGCTGATCAACAAGGTGATGCCCGAGGCGAGCAGGCAACCGAAGGGTTCGCGCGAATTCAACGCGATGTAAATCCCGCAAATGGCGATGACGACGAACGCAACGACACGAACAGCGTGGCCACCAAGCCGAGTTCCTCGCCGATGTTGGCAAAGATAAAATCGGTCTGGATTTCCGGCAGATAGCCGTATTTTTGCATTCCGTTGCCCAGGCCGACGCCCAGCCAGCCGCCCGAACCGAGCCCGATCATGGCCTGATGCGCCTGGAGTGCCGCGCCGTTGGAGATGCTCCTGCGGATGCAGCCAGGCCAAAATGCGGTTCATGCGCATTGGGTCATGCAAAATGGAAACCGCCAGGCCCGCCGCGCCGGCCACGGCAGGGATGAACAGGTGCGTCCACCGGACGCCGGCCGCGAGCAGCATCGCGCCGCCACGGCCGCCAGCAGAATGGTCGTGCCGCGGTCCGGCTCGATGAAAATCAGGCCCAGCACCGAGGCGATGATCAGGCCGGGCAACACCATGCCGCGATTCCAGGTGTTCATCTGCCGCTGGCTGCGGTCGCAATACCACGCCAGCATGATGATGAGCGCGAGCTTGGCGAATTCGGAGGGCTGAATTGTGAAACCGAATTTGAATCCAACGATGCGCACCGTGGCTGGCATGGCCGATATGCGGCGCGAAAACCGCCGCGAGCAGAACCAAGGCAAGAACATAAACCGGCCACGCGAGCTTTTTGAGCCTCCTGATAATCGAGGGCGGTCGCCGTCACGCAGAAGACAAAGCCGAGTGCGCACCAGACGAGTTGCATCATCAAATAATGCGCGCCGACCTGGGTCATGCTCGAGCTGTAAAGCATCACCAGCCCCAGCGCCAGCAGGGCGGCGACGCAAAACGCCAGAGTTGTGACGGCGACTTTCATTTCAACACCTCAAAATGCCAGCCGCGGTTTCGTTCGCGGCTTTATTGTCCGGCCGGCGTGCCGGCCGGCGCGGGTGCCGTGACCGGCGTCAGCGCGGCGCCGTGCGACCGGAGCCGGAGCCGCAGCTGCAGCCGTTTGCCGGCATTTTCAGTTTTTGGCCGACCTTGATTTTTGTCGTGGACAAATTGTTCGCGGATTCAATCGCCTTGACGGTCGTGTGATGATTCCGGGCGATCTTGTCAGCGTGTCGCCGGACTTGACGACGTAAATCCCCTCGCCGCCGCCTGCGACAGCCGGAGCCGCAGCAGTTTCCGTCGGAGCGGGAGTCGCGCCCGCGGGGATGGTCAACTTCTGTCCGACTTTCAATTTCGTCGGAACGACTCCGGGATTCGCGTCTTGCAGCGCCTTGAGCGTGACACGATTGTTCTTGGCGATCTTGGCGAGGTAATCGCCCTTGACGACGACATATTCGGTCCCAGCGGATTCCGGAGCGGCGGGCGCGGGCGTGACGGGCGCAACCACCGGCGGCGGGTTGGATGGCATCGCTGGCATCGCCATCGTGGCATTTGTCATTGCCGACGAGTTGGTGTCCGCCAACATCGACGGCGAACTGATGTCAGACGGTGGAACATTTTCCGCAGTCTGTTCTTTCTTGCAGCCCTGGATGAGCATGGCGGTGAGGCCGCAGACCCCGGCCGCGAGCACACAGAACACGCCGAGTTTCATGCGGGATCGGCGGCGGTTTTGTTCCAGAACGGAACCTTGTGGGATGAATGGATTCGGATTGTTCATTGGTTTGGCGCCAGAGGCGTCCTTTCGTTGAGGTGGGTTTGATTGTTTCGCTGTGAAATCTTCCCTCGGCAAATTCCACGGCATGTTAAATTGTCTTTATTCATTGGCGCGGGCTTGAAATCGTCGCTGAAATTTCCAACGGCGGGTGAAAATGAAACCGTTCCGCCGCGGCAGGCGCGCTTGGCCGTTGCGCCCGAAATTATTATCAGCACCGCGCCGCCGGCGCAAGGAGCAAAACGCGGTTTGTTCAGTGTCACGGCGGTTTTCATCTGAGTTTCAAGGTGGCCAGCGCGACGACCGCAAACAGGACGCACAAAATGTAAAACCGCATCACCACCTGCGATTCATACCAGCCCTTCTTCTCGAAGTGATGATGCAATGGCGCCATCAGAAAAATCCGCCGGCCGGTGCCCGTCCGCATCCGCGTGAACTTGAACCAGCCGGTTTGCAGCATCACCGACACCGCTTCCAGCACGAACACCCCGCCCGCAATCACCAGCACGAACGGCTGGTGAATCAGCACCGCCATGATGCCAAACGCGCCGCCCAGCGCGAGCGACCCCGTGTCGCCCATGAACACCTGCGCCGGATGGCAGTTGAACCACAAAAATCCCAGCCCCGCGCCGATGAGCGCCGCGCAAAACACGGTCAATTCCCCCGCGCCGCTGACGTAGGGAATTTGCAGATACGCCGCCGCGATGCGGTTGCCGGCGACATAGGTGAACACCAGAAAGACAAACGCGACGATGAGCGTGCAGCCAATGGCCAGTCCGTCGAGGCCGTCGGTCAAATTTACCGCGTTCGAGCTGCCGACTATCGCCAGCAGCACCACCAGGAGACCCACGATGGGGAGACCCGCGACGGCCCCGATGTGGACCGGGTATTTGTAAAACGGCAGCATGAGGGTGCTCACCAGGTTGCTGGTGATGACAGTTTTATCTTCGGAAAATCGCAACTGGCTCGTCGCCGGCAGTTCCCAGAGGTAAATCCCCACGAACAGGGCCAGCGCGATTTGCACGATTAGCTTGAGACGCGGCGGGGTGCCGCCGCCGCTTTGCTGGATGATTTTCGCGTAATCGTCGTAAAAGCCCAACCCGGCCAGCACCAGCACCGAGAGCATCGTCAATTCCACCTGCGCGTTCCAGTCCGCCCACAGCATCGTCGAAAAAATCAGCACCAGGACGATCAGCACGCCGCCCATCGTCGGCGTCCCTTTCTTGCTCAACACGCGCGCGGCCAATCCGCCCGCCGCTTCCGCCTTGTCCGTGTAATCCTGCCCGAACTTCAATTGCTTCAGCCATTCGATTACTTTTGGCCCGAGCCACCAGCTCAATACCAGCGCCGTGACGGCCGCGCCGGCGCTGCGCACCGTGAGGTAATGGAACAGCCGCAAAAACGACATCCGCGATCTGCCACTCGCCGTCCGTGCGACCATGCCAAAATTTGTTGGCTCAAATAATAGAGCATTTCACTTTTCCGATTTTCAACGTCTCGGCGATGCGCTCCAGACGCACCGCCCGCGACGCCTTCAACAACACCACGTCACCGGCCTTCAAAAATTGTTTCACCGCCTTCACCGCCGCCTCCACGTCCGCAAATTCAATCACCCGGTTCAATCCGGCGTCGCGTGCGGCCCTGGCCATGACCGGCGCCATCTTGCCGACGGCGAACAACTGGCCCACCTTCAACTCCGCCGCCCGCCTGCCGACTTCCGCGTGCGCCGCCTTGCTGTGCGCGCCCAGTTCGTCCATGTCGCCCAGCACCGCCACGCGCCGGCCTTGCAGCGGCAAGGCGCACAGCGTTTCCAGCGCCGCCACCGTCGAATCCGCGTTCGCGTTGTAGGCATCATCCAGCACGCGCACGCCGCCCGCCTCCCAAAATTGCAGCCGCATCTTGGGCGGTTGGCAGTCGGCCAGGCCGCGCTGGATTTCAGCGCGGCCCAGGCCGAGTTCCTCACCGACCGCAATTGCCAGCAGGGCGTTAGCCACTTGATGGCGTCCGAGCAAATTAATCCGGTATTCTCCGCAAAATTCCGGCTTCGGCGCGGTCACGCGGAACGTCGTGCCGCTTTTGTCCAGCCGGACTTTCTCCGCCCGCCAGTCGTTTCCGCCGCCCAGCCCGACCCGGACAACCTTCGCGCGGGTCCGTCCCGCCATTTCCGGCGTCCATTCGTTGTCGCCATTGACAAAGAGCTTGCCGTCCGCCGGCAGCAATTCCGCCAGCCGACCTTCCTCGCGGGCCACGCCCGCCACGTCGCCGAAAAATTCCAAATGCTCGCGGCCGATGTTCGTAATCACGCCAACCCTCGGCTGAATCATCTGCACCAGCGGCGCCAGTTCGCCCGGATGATTAGTGCCCGCCTCCAGCACGGCGGCCTGGTGCGATTTTTCCAGCCGTAACAACGTCAATGGCACGCCGATGTCGTTGTTGAAACTCGCCTCGCTCCACACCGTCGCGAACTTCGAGCGCAACACTGACGCAATCAATTCCTTTGTCGTCGTCTTGCCGTTCGAGCCGCCAACGCAAATGACTGGCAAGTCAAAGCCACGCCGATAGGTCGCCGCAAGTTTTCCGAGCGCATTGCGCGTGTCGTCTACGGCCAAAATCGCCGCACCCGGCGCCATTTTGGACTTTGGACTTTGGACTTTGGACTTTTCAACCACGACCGCCGCCACTTTCTTCGTCGCGACCTCGTTCAAGAAGTCGTGGCCGTCATGGTGTTCGCCCTTGAGGGCAAAGAACAAATCGCCGGGCTGCGCCTTCCGCGAGTCGGTGCTGACATTTTTGACGATGGTTTCCCCCGCGCAGCGGCGGATTTCCCCGTCGCAGGCTTCGGCGACAAATTTCAAAGACCGTGCTTCCACAAAAATGTTTCAATGTCCGCCGCCAGTTGCCATCAACGGTCGCGGCCCGCCGGCCAGCGGCGCAGTCTGGTTCGGCGGAATATTCAGGTAGCTCGCGCAGCGCTCGGCTATTTCGCGGAATACGGGGCCGCACAACGCCCCGCCGAAAGCGTGACCGCCTTCCTTCGGCGCGTCCATCACGACGGAAATGCAGAGTTGCGGATCATCCGCCGGAAAGAATCCGATGAAAGTGACGACAAATTTCTCGTTTGAATATTCGCCGTTAATCACTTTTTGCGCCGTGCCCGTTTTGCCGGCAACCACATAACTGGCCATTCTGGCCTTCGGCGCGGTGCCGTCATCGGACACGACGGTTTTTAGTGCCTCAACCATTTCTTTCGAGGTTTCCCCGCTGATGACACGGCGGACGGCCTGCGGTTCGAATTGCTGCACGACCGTTCCGTCGCGGCCCTGCAATTGTTTCACCAGCATCGGGCGCATTAACACACCCCCGTTGGCGATCGCCCCGATAGCCATCGTCATTTGCAGTCGCGTCACCGCCACCCCCTGCCCCATTGGGATTTGGGCGATGGAGTATTTTTTCCATTTGTCGGGCGGAAGGACATAATTTACCGCGCCGGATTCGTTCGGCAGCGGAATGCCCGTCGGTGCTCCCAGCCCAAAGCGGGTCATGTAACCATAAAGTTTTTCTGGACCCAGTTTGATTCCGATTTTTGAGGCACCAATGTTGGAGGATTTCTCCAGAATCTGCTCCACGGTGAGGTTGCCAAACTGGTCATTCTCGGCATCGTGCAACGGGATTCCGCCGTAATGAAAAAGTCCATGCTCGCAGAAAAATACATCGTTCAAATTCACGATATGTTCGTTCAATGCGGCGGAAATGACGATGGTCTTGAACGTCGAGCCAGGCTCCATCACGTCGCTGATGACGCGGTTACGGAGCGCGTCGGGCGCCGCGGCGCCGGGATTGTTCGGGTCAAACGCCGGCAACGACGCCATGGCCAGGATTTCTCCTGTGCGCGGGCGCGTGACGATGCCAGTGATGCTGACCGGCTCGTGTTCCTTCATCGCATCGGCCAGCGCGTCCTCGACGATGTGCTGCACCACCGCGTCAATGGTCAGCACCGCGTTCAGGCCGTCGCGCGGACGAACATCCTCGTCGCGCAACGTCACCAATTCCCGGTGTTTCCCGTCCATTTCCGTAACGCGCCAGCCGGCGACGCCGCTCAACGCGTGGTTCAACTGACAACTCGATCCCGTCGCGGCCGCTGGTTTGCGAAATCACGCGGCCGGCCACGGTCACATCGTCAACGCTCGAAAAGCCCAGCACCTGCGCCGCCAGCGCGCCGTTTGGATAAACGCGCATCTGGCCCGGCTCGGCGAAGATCCCGGATTGGCGCAAGTTGCGGAAGAACTCGCGGTTGGATCGGGACAGCTTCTTTCTCGTCCACACCGAACGACAGGTTGCTCATTGCGAACTGGATTTTCTCCCACGTGTCGTCAGAAACATTTCTTTGCAGGCGGACATAGTGCAGGTTGTTGGTGACGATTTCGCCCCTGCTGTTTTTGCCGGGGCGCGGGAAGAGCTTGAGGCGGAGCGCGGATTCGTCGATTTGCAGCAGCGGCGCCAGCGCGCGGGCGACGACCGCCTGCTGGTTGCCGAGGAGTGAAGGATTGGCGCAGACGGTTTTCACCGGCACGCTCGTGGCCAGCAGGTTGCCGTGCGCGTCCAGAATGTCGCCCCGGCGCGGCGCCTGCCAGAATTCGCGCTGCGTGTTGTCCTGCGCCAGTTTCGCCAGCTCGTCATGGCGCAACACCTGCAAGTCCACCAGCCGGTAACCGAGGCCGGCAAATGCCAGCCCCAGCAAACCCAGCAGCAGCAAGACCCGCTTGAGTTGCACCCGTTGTTTCATCGCAAAAACAGCCAGCCGCCCGTGGCGATCGGTTCCTCACCCGACGGCGTCACGAGCGGCGGCCAAAATTTTCATTTTATTCGGTCGTCGCGTCCGCCTGCCGTGCGGCAAGCGGGCGCGTTAAATTCGCATTTCCCGGCGGCGCGGGCGGTTCCGGCAGCCGCACACATTTGCTTCGGTTGCGCCGGCACCAGGCCCAGATTCAATTCGCGGGCCCGCCGGTCCAGCATCACCGGCGAACGCAAAAACGCGAGCTGGTCGCCGCAACCCCTGGTTTTCCCTCCGCATTTGCGTCAAGCTGCGACTCGCGCTGGCGGATTTGCTGGCCGAGCTGGTAAATCTGGCTTTTCTGCCAGACGTAACCCACCGCCGAGCCGGCAATCAGCAGGCACAAAAAAGCCGCCTTGAGCGCCGGACCAAACCGGATCGCCGCCGACTGATTTTTTCGATTTCTTGCCATTTCAAATTTTCTCCAGCACCCGCAATTGCGCGCTGCGGCTGCGCGGGTTTTCCGCCAATTCAACCTCGCCCGGCTTGATCGCCTTGCGCGTCACCCATTTCAACTCCGGCGCGCGCGGCTGCCGCAATTCCGGCACGTCCACTCCGCCGGTGAACGTGTAATCCCGCGTCCGCTCGCGCCCAAATTCCTTCACCACGCGGTCTTCCAGCGAATGAAACGTGATGACCGCCAGCCGGCCGCCGGGCTTCAAAATCTTCACCGCCGCTTCCAGCCCGCGTTTCAAAGAGCCGATTTCGTCGTTCACCGCGATCCGCAGCGCCTGAAAAACCTTCGTCGCCGGATGCGCCTTTCTTCCGGCGCGCGGCGAAATCCGTTCGATCAATTCCGCCAGTTGCCGCGTCGTCTCAAACTTCCGCTGCGCGCGGTCGTGGACGATGGCCTTCGCCAACCGCCGCGAATCGCGCTCGCCGCCGAATTCCCAAAAAATCCTCGCCAGTTCTTCGGCGCTCGCCGCCGTTCACCAGCTCCGCCGCCGTCAGCGCCTGCCGCGCGTCCATCCGCATGTCCAGCGGGCCGTCCTGCTGGAAGCTGAACCCGCGCGCCGGCGAATCCAATTGCGGCGAACTCACGCCCAAATCCAGCAGCACACCCGTCGCAACTCGCCGCCGGAATCCATTCCGCCATTTCCGCGAAATTGCCGCGCCGGATTTCAAACCGGCCGGCGAACTTTTCCGCCAGCCGCCGCGTCGCCGCCTCAACCGCGGCGCCATCGCGATCGCACCCAGACAGCCATCCAGTCGGCGAACTCGCGGCCAAAATGCCCGCCGCGTGTCCAGCCCCACCGACCGTGCCGTCGGCGTAACGGCCGCCCGGCCGCGGCTTCAGTGCGGCCAGCACCTCCGCCGCCATCACCGGTTTGTGAACGAAATCGGGCACTGCGCATTTTCGTTGATCAAAGCGCCGTTGCCCGCAACAGCCGTTCGCCCAGGATTTCCCAGGATCTTTTCGCTGCCGATGTTGCGGCGTCCGCAGAAGCCGCCGGGCGCGACTTGATCGGCACCACTTCCACTTCGGCGTCGCTCAAGTCGTTGTGGACCACTTTCACGGGTCCAATGAAAGTTCCGCCTGCACGGCGGGCAGCGATTTTTGCGGCGTCGGCGCCGCGCCGCTCCAGAGCGAAGCCGGGTTCAACCTGGTGGTCCAAGCCGCCAAGGACTTTGGCGCCCTGCTGGCCTGCGCCGCCTTCTGCACGGGCGCCGACACGGGAGCAGATTCGATTTTTGCCGGAACAGAGGCGGTTTCCGCCGGTTTTTTGGCCGGCGCAAATGGATTTTTCGGCGAAACGAATTTCGGCAGCGCCACCCGTTTGTCTTGGCGATAGGAAACCGTTCCGCTTCCGTTCACGACGCTTTTTCCAGCAAACAACAATTTTCCCAATTTCATAATCACTCCATCAGTTTGAAGGCCTCGGACGCGAGCACCGCGTCGGCCGCCTTCACGTTTTCGTAGCGGGCCGGATTCCAAATCTCGAACCGGTCGAGCAACCCCACCAGCACCGCCTCATCCTTGATGCCCGCCGCGCGGGCCATTTCTTCCGGCAGACAAATCCGGCCGGCCTTGTCCAAAGTCACCTGCACCGATTCGCTGCCGATAAATCGTTTCAAGACACCCTTGTTCGGGTCGCTGTTCGACATCGCGTCAATGTCCCGTCTTCATCTTCGCCATTTCCGACGGCGGCAGCACCCGCAGGCAAACGCCCGCCTCATGCTTCGGCCAGAGAATCAGCGTCAATTCCGTTCCGGATTTGTCCGGCCGCCACTTGGCCGGAATCTGGACGCGCCGCTTCTCATCCACGCCATGAAGAAAGCGCGAATTGTAATACGCCGGCTCTTTTGTCTGCGCGCCACTCATTTGTTCACATCAAATCCCGAAAACGCATTATTCACCCACAACGACCCATTTTTACCCACTTTGCCCCACTCCGTCAACAAAAAAATGCGCGATTTTTTCGAACTTATTCAAAAGTTATTCACAACCCAGAAATCATGGTGAAAAGGCTTCCCTTGCACAACGGCTTGAAACTTGCGGCGTGAAACTTGAAACTCGCGCTGATGCGAACCGACGATTTTGATTTTGAGCTGCCGCCGGACTTGATCGCGCAACATCCCGCGCCCAATCGGGATGAATCCCGCCTGCTGGTTTTGCACCGCCCCGGAAACCGCATCGAGCACCGGCGCTTTCCCGACTTGCTGGAATTTCTCCGGCCGGGCGACGTGCTGGTGCTGAACAATTCGCGCGTGATTCCGGCGCGATTGCGCGGTGTCAACGCCAAGACCGGCGGCAAATTTGAGCTGCTGTTGCTCGAAGAAAATGCGCCGAACGATTGGTGGGTCATGCTGCGTCCCGGCAAACGCTCCCGCGCCGGCACGCAAATCATTTTATGCGATGCCGATGGCCAGCCGGCAAACGTCTGCGCCACGGTTGCCGGAACCAACGACGAAGGCCATCGGCGGTTGCAATTCTCCGGCACGCCCGACATCCGCCACGAGCTTGAACGGCTGGGCGAAGTTCCCCTGCCGCCTTACATTGAACGCCAGAATCAGCGGCCGGAGGACAAGGAACGTTACCAAACCGTCTTCGCCAGAACCGACGGCTCGGTGGCCGCGCCGACGGCGGGCCTGCATTTCACGCCCGAATTGCTGGAACAAATCCGCGCGCGCGGCGTGCAAATCTGTTTCGTCACGCTGCACGTCGGCGCCGGCACCTTTCTGCCGGTGAAAACCGAATCGCTCGCCGCCCACAAAATGCACGAGGAGCGGTTTGAATTGAGCGAAGAAACCGCCAACGCCATCAACGGCGCGAAAAATTCCGGCCGCCGGGTCATTGCCATCGGCACGACCACGGTGCGCGTGCTTGAATCCGTGGCCGCGCTAAACAACGGAAAACTCGTGAAAAATGCTGGAAAGACGGGCATTTTCATCCATCCGCCGTTTTCATTCCAAGTCGTGGATGCGCTGCTGACGAATTTTCATTTGCCGCGCTCGACGCTGCTCATGCTGGTCAGCGCGTTCGCCGCGCCGGGAGAAACACGCGGCCGGGAAATGATTCTGCGCGCCTACGCTGAAGCAATCCGTGAACGTTACCGGTTCTTCAGTTACGGCGATGCGATGCTGATTTTATGAGTCCAAAGTCCAAAGTCCAAAGTCCAAAGCTGCCGTTCGTGCTGGTCAACATGGCGATGACGGCGGACGGCAAAATCGCCACGGCAAATCGCGCGGTCCATTCGTTCGGCAGCCGACGCGACCTGGAACATCTCCACGAACTCCGCGCCACGGCCGACGCGGTGATGTGCGGCGCGCGAACGATTGAAATTTCGCCAAGTCATTTTGGGCACGGGCGGCGAAAAATTCCGGAAGCTGCGGCTCAAGCGCGGGCTGGCCGAATACCATTTGCGCGTCGTCGTCAGCGGCAGCGGCTCGATCAACCCGCGCGCGGCGAATCTTCAAAAAGCACTTTTCGCCCGTCATCATTTTGACGACCGCCCGCGTTTCAAAAGCGAAACTCAAGCGCCTGCGGACGATCGCGGACGAAGTGAAGATTTGCGGCAAACGCGAAATCAATTTTGCCACCGCCTTGCGCTGGCTGCGGAGCGAAATGGGGCGTGAGGCGGCTGCTGTGCGAAGGCGGCGGGGAGTTGAACGACGCCCTGTTCCGCGCCGGGCTGGTGGATGAGTTGCATTTGACGATCTGCCCGAAGATTTTTGGCGGGCGGCACGCGCCGACCATTGCCGACGGGAAAGGTTTCCGCCGGCTGGCAAAAGCGCTGCCGCTCGAACTCCAATCAAGCAAGTGTGTCGGCGACGAGGTTTTTGCCGTGTTTCAGCGGAAACGGCAATTGTGAAAAAGTGCCAAGTTATTCACATGACTGGTTCCTCGATTGTAACCGGTTTGTCACAGAACGGCCTCTGCAATCGGCTAAACTCAGGCAGACGGCGGTTTCGTCTCGAGCCTGCGCGCAAATAGCCAAAGCAAATCACTCAAACGGTTCAGAAAAATGATAATTTCCGGGTTGACCGTCCCGCCGGATTCCTTGACGGCACAGACACGCCGCTCCGCCCGGCGGCAGACCGTCCGCGCCACGTCCAGCGCCGCGGAAGCCGGCGTCGCGCCCGGCGTCGCCCAGCCCTTGAAGGTGATGTTTTGGGATTCGATTTCCGCCACCAGCGCGTCGAGTTTGGCGGTCAGGGCCGGCGTCAGGAGCGGGTAGCCGGCTTTGACATAGCGCGGCAAATCTTCCGGCAGCACGCCCAACTCGCCCATCAGCGCAATCAAATCTTTCTGGATGACCGGCAGATTGTCGCGGACGAAATTCTGCGCCGCCGTGGCGCGCGCCATGCCAAGCGCGGCGTTCAATTCATCCACCGCGCCGCACGCCTCCACGCGCGGATGATTCTTCGGAACGCGACGGCCAAACATCAACCCCGTCGTTCCCGAATCTCCGGTTTTGGTGGCAATGCTCATTCAATTCCTAATCGTCCTTGTCCTCGTTCTCGAAAACTCATTTCGCCTCACCGTCGCAACTTTGTCCGTCTTTGCCAAGCAGAATGGATATTGGCGAACGGGCATTATGAACGGCGCAATTATTTTATGGACATCCATTTCAGCCAAACTTACTGTTTCCCATGAAACAGAATAAGCTGAATAACTGGCTGTCCATTCTCTTTTTTGTTGCAACACTATGCGAATTCATGCCGCGATATTTAGCTTGGCGCTAATCTGTCTGTCTGGCTGTCAGTCGTCTTCGGTCGAAGATAAAACATATCGAACCAGAATGGACCGAGAAGAGTATGCCCGTTTGTCTGTCGTCCCGTTACCGAAAACGGCTCCATTTGACTCCGACCTCGGAGCACGCGCCGCATATTTATCCGCCTACCAAGACGGATATCGCACCGGGTTGACCCAACTAAATTTGTATTTTGGAAGACCGCGCGCTGGTTTTACCTCATACATTGCGGCTCGGACTCAGGGTTGGGATGCGGGAGCAAAAGAGGGTTTGAGTTATTCGTTGAATTGGGCAGAGATGTTCGGCTCGACAAATCGTATCCTAGAAAGCAAATGAACCGCCAGCAGCCTGATAGAGGATGGGCTGAAAAGTCGGGGTAATAAGTGTAATCAGGCTGTTAGCACATTTTCACAGGCAACATTCGCGCCCGGTTCGCAGACAATCGAATTCATCGAACTAAAATGATCCGGCCCTGCACAACTTCCGATGTCCCGGAAATTTTCACCATCGTCAACGACGCCGCCCGGGCTTACCAGGGCGTGATTCCGCCCGACCGCTGGCATGAACCGTATATGCCGCTGGCGGAATTGAAGGAGGCAATCGCGTCCGGCGTCAAATTCTGTGGTTGCGAAGACAGCGGCCGGCTCGTCGGCATCATGGGAATGCAGCCGGTCAAGGACGTCACGCTCATCCGCCACGCCTACGTCAGGACGGAAATGCGCGACCGGGGCATTGGCGGGAAACTGCTCGCGCATTTGCTGGGACAAATCGAAGGCCGGATTCTCGTCGGCACCTGGAAAGCCGCCGATTGGGCCGTCAAATTCTACCAGAAGCATGGATTCGAATTGGTCACTGAAGCGGAAAAGAACCGGTTGCTGAAAATTTGTTGGAACATTCCGGCGCGGCAAATTGAAACGTCGGTGGTGCTGGTCCACCGCCAACCAGCCGCGCGATAGCGCGGTTCACTTCGGCGCTGCCGCCCCCAGCGACTTCAATCTTGCTTCCAGCGAAGGGTCGCCGGGGTCGAGCCGCAACGCTTCCTGATAACATTTCGCGGCTTCGGCCGTCTGCCCCAAGCGAGCGAGGGTATCGCCCAGATTGACATAGATTCGAGGGTCATCGGGCGCCAGACGCAACGCCTCACGGTATTGTTGAGCAGCCTGATCAAACTGTTGTTCCATGAACAGGACGGCAGCGAGGTTATTGTGGGTGTCGGCGGAATCCGGGTCCAACTTCAGCGCCGCTTCAAAATTGGCAGCCGCCTTCGCAAACTGTCTTTTCGACGCGAGCGCGAGGCCCAGGTTGTTCAGGAGGTCGGCTGGAGGCGGCGCGCTTTGCCGGGCGCGCTGGTAATTGGCAATGGCATTGTCCCAATCGCCGAGCCGGGCAAAAGCGTTGCCCAGATTAAACAAAACATCCGGATCGTCCGGCCGCAGGAGCAGCGCCTGGTGAAACAGTTCCATCGCTTCCGGCATCTCTCCCTTTTTTGACAACCAGGTGCCGAGATTGATCTCGGCGGTGAAGTTGTCTTTCGTCACCGCCAGCGCGTGCCGGAACAAGGTTTCATTGTTTCGCCAGAACTCCAGTTGCCGCCGCGTGTGTCCGGCGCAGGCCGCGAGGACTGCGGCGGCGGCGCCAACCAGCAGGAGTTTCGGCACGCGTCCGTTTTCATACGCCACGCCACCGCTCCAAGCCAGGACCAGAAAGACACCGATCAACGGCAGGTAAGTGTAACGGTCGGCCATCGCCGCGTTGCCGACTTGAACCAGACCGATGACGGGCACGAGCATGATGACAAACCAGAACCAGCCGGTGAACCCGAACGGGTATTTCTTTCTGAAACCAATGGCTGCAGCCCCTAGTCCGGCGAACAGCACGAACGCCAAGAGCACCAACAGCATCGGCCAGTGCGGCGGCAACGGATACGGCGCCGCCAGGGTCGCCGGCCAGAAGGTCTTGCCCAGATACCGGGCGTAGGAAATCAGGGTATTTTCAATCCGGTCGGGGATTGCAATTTTGACCAGCGAGGCAACCGCGCCGCCTTTCTGCTGGACGATAAACGTCACGATGCACGACGCCGCACTGAAGACGAAGAACGGGATTTTTTCGACCAGCAGATGTCGAAACGCTGGTGCGTCGAACCGTTGCAGCGGCCAGAAGTCGAGCAGCAGCATGATCAACGGCAGAGTCACGAGCATAGGTTTGCCCATCAGCCCCAGCGCAAAAAACATCAACGCCAGCGCATAAACGATTTTGAATTTTGAACCCGGGACCTTGGACTCCCGCGCATACCACGCGTAGGACAGCAGTGACAGCAGGCCAAAGAACGCGCTCAAGACATCCTTGCGTTCGGAAACCCAAGCCACTGATTCCACGTGCAGCGGATGCAACGCAAACAGCGCGGCCACCATTGCACTCCGCCAGGTTGCCGCCGCTTGCCGTGCCGGAGCATCTTCGCGAAGGCAGGTCAAACGCCGGAGCAGCAAAAATACCAGCACCGCGTTGGCGGTGTGAAACAAAAGGTTTGTGAAATGTGGCCCGGCAGGTCCTTTGCCGAAGAGTTCGGCGTCCAGCATCAACGAAATCCAGGTGAGCGGATGCCAGTTGCTCGCATGGCCCGTCGTAAATGCCCAAACCACATTCGCCCGCGTCAGCCCGCCCAGAACGTGGGAATTGTTCGTGAAATAATCCGGGTCGTCGTAATTCAGGAAGTCGCAATGGATGACCGGCCACCAAACCGCCAGCGTTGCCGCGGCCAGCAGGAGGCAAATCCCCAGCGGGCCGGAAAATTGAAATCTCCGTTCCCCGGCCGGTTGTTGCCCGTCCAAAAACATGTTGTGGATTGACTAGACGACAAATTCCAATTCCTGCCGGTGCGGAATCAAGCCGCGCTCGAACGCCTGGCCGAGAAATCGCCGGATGGATTCCCTGCCCCGCTCGCCATAATCCAGCGTCCAGTGATTGACATACATGCCGACGAACTTGTCGGCAAGGTCGCGGCCCATGTCGCGCGCGAATTGCAGCGCGTGCTGCACCGCCTCGGCGCGGTGGTCGAGGCTGAACTGGATGCTCGCGGTCAAAATGCCGGAGATTTCCCGGCGCGTCGCCGGATCAAATTTCTTGTGAATGACGTTGCCGCCCAGCGGCAGCGGCAGGCCGCCGTTTTGCCCGCCCCACCAGACGCCGAGGTCTTCGCAAACGACCAGGCCCTCGTTTTGGTAAGTCAACTGGCCTTCGTGGATGATTAAACCCACTTCGGCGGCTCCATCCTTGACGGCGGAAAAAATCTGGTCGAACGGCACGACGACGTAATCGAATTCCTTTCCCGGTTTGCCCAGCCAGAGTTGCAGAGCCAGAAACGCGCTGGTCATCGTTCCCGGCACGGCGATTTTCTTTTTCAAGATTTCCGCGCGGGAAAACTTTTGCTGCGCCACGAGCATCGGGCCGTAGCCGTCGCCCATGCTCGCGCCGCTGGGCAGGAGCGCGTATTTGTTCGAAACGTGGGCGTAGGCGTGGATGCTGACGGCGGTGATGTCGAGTTCGCCGCGCGTGGCGCGCTCGTTCAGCGTCTGGATGTCCTGCAAAATATGCTGAAAGCGGAAGCCGTGCGTCGGAATCAAATCCTTCGCCAGCGCGTAAAACATGAAGGCGTCATCGGGGTCGGGCGAATGGCCCAGCGTCAACGTCGTTTGTTCCATCCGCGCAAATTAAACCACGCGGCCTACAGTGTCACGACGAGAAGCTTGCCGGCTGGGTCGCAAGGCATGATGTCTTTGCTCCAACACACCCGCACGCGCCATGACCGATCCGCCACAACTGGCCGTCTCCTCTTTTGCCTTCAAGTGCTGGCAAATTGCGGTCTAACCGATCAGGCGCGTGCGTCGTGTTCCTCCCCCCAAGTTAACGAGTTGTCCGTCTGCATTGGCGACTTCGCCGGTTGCACCCCCGCCCCCTTTCTTCTGTGTCAGGCTCCCACCCAAATCAACCAAACACCCAGCTTCACAACAACACAACCGCCCGCCCTAAAGCACGGCGCGCGCCGAACAAAAATAACCGGGGAAAACAGGAAAATACCAATGATTCGGAGAGGTGGCAGGCAAACGGCTGTCATTTTTTGCTGCGTGCTAAAATCCACGCCCGCGCCGAAAAGTTCGCGCTTCCCTTCGGGGAAATCCGTGACTAGCGTTGGCGCGTGGAGCCGGTGTGGCGAAATGGCAGACGCACAGGACTTAAAATTCGATTTTTGGCGTTTTCAGAGGGTAGCTTCGCATTTCAATAATTGCAGTTTAACCATTGATTTTATTGTGTGAAATGCGATTTTGCCGCGTCAGCGGCGGGGTTCGATTCAACAGGCGCTAGTGTCGCAAAAAGTGTCGCAAATTCAAAAACGACAATTCCAACTAAAATCACGACGCAGAGCTTTTCAGAAAATAATTTATGATCCAGCGCAGGTTAGTATTGCGCAGGTATATGGAAGGCGTCGGCAGACGGGAACGCCAACTTGACTAAATGAGCCAGCTTGACCGCGTGGTCAAGTTCTTCTATCCAACGCCATCTCGTCCGGCTTCCTTGACGGTGATTTCCAAAACGACCGGCTGGCCTTCCTCTATCAATGACCGCTGATGGCTTGGCAACTTGGTGACCAGCGACAAGTTCATCCGCTGCATCCCGGTCTCAATGCGTTGCAAATGACGCCCGCGAATCAAGACCTCGTGCGCGGCGAAGACCAGCTTGAGATTTTGTTCGTCTCCGTCGCCGGTCAATTCGGCGAACATGAATTGATCGTGCGGTAACAGCAGTGAACGCCCTGGCGAAACTTCAATGCGTAATGCCTCGGCGTTCGGGTCGTTGGCCCAACATTCGGGTGTTCTTGTGCTCATATTTGTGTTTTGGTTGATGGTGATGATGACGAGCCAGTTTCAGACGGCACATGTTGTCGGCGGCTCGACGACCGAAACGTAAAAGATAGCCGTGCAGTCTTTTCCAAAGCAGAGCGCGTCCGCGCGGAACCGAACCGCCCGCAAATTCCATCGCCAGCGGCCGGTGACCGGTGCGGCGGATGTTTTCCCGAAGTTGTTCCTTGTCCGGCGTGAAAATGCGGATGCCCCGCCGCCCGCGTGAAATGCTGACATACCATTGCTCCGCACTCGTCGCGGCCTTGACGGTCGAGTCCGAGAACAAAACATAATCCACGGTCTTGCCCTGCGAACCGTAGGACGTGACGGCGTAGCCAGGCAAAAATTCACGATAGCTGGCATCCAGCACCCGGCCATCGGCCAGCTTGATTTTCCCGTCCGCGCCGACTGACTTCACCGTGACCAGTTCGCCGTTGGTCACGCGGCCACCGGATGCCAGCTTGCGATTCGCCTTCAGGTGCAGCCGGTCGTTTTTCGGCCACCTTGATTTCCTGCGGACGGCAGACGGTGATTTTGTCGAGCAACTTGTCCGATGACCGTGACGAATCGTCCGTCCACTTCCACCAGCACGCCGGCCTTCACGATGCCGCGCTAATCTTCCTTTCGCGCCGGCTTCGGCCCGACGCACTTTTTGATTGAAAACAATGACGGCATCGGACGGATAAAATCGTTCGTCCCGTTTCTGCGCGTTGGTCAGATCAATCTTTTCCAATGTTTGAACCGTCACATCATTTGCGCCGAGCAGTCCCTTTGATTTCAGTTTGTCCCGCACCTGTTCGTTGACGCGGTGGACTTCGGCCCAGGTCTGCGACACCACCACGGCGGATACATTTTTCTCCGCCAGTCCGAGATATTCATCCGCCAGCTTGCCGGCTTGATCGGCCAGACCGCACGACACCACCGCGCCCATCTTGTCGAGTTGGGAAAATGACTCATCGAATTTGCCATCGGCGGCCAGTTTGACCGCCTGCCGGTATTGCTTGATATGCTCGCGTTCGTCCACGGTTTGACCGCGTGCCGGGTCCTGCCGGCGGATGTTGTGCAGTTCAACGGGCCGGACACCGGAATGTCGCTCGATGGCCAGCAACGCATCCGATGCCTCGACCGCCCCATGCTGGCGCGTGTCGCCCGACAAAATCAGCCGCGCATTCCGCTCGCGCACCAACCGGATCAATTCCAGCATCTGCCGTCCGCCAATTTGCCCGGCCTCGTCCACGATGACGGCGGCACCTTCGGCCAGTTCGCGTTTCATCAGAAAATTGGCGACGGTTGCCGGTGACGGAAAACCCGCCTGCTCCATGTCCACGACCTGCTGGCGTTGCGGGGCGAGCACAACCACCTTTCGTCCCGCATCCCGAACTTGCTCGACCAGTTCACGCAGGACAAAACTTTTGCCTGTGCCAGCGCCGCCGCGAAAAATTGACACCCGGTTGGTGTTGGAAACCAACGCCTTTAATGCCTGGCGTTGTTCCTCGTCCAATTGCGGATTGACCGGACGCGGATTCCAGACCAGCGGATGACAGTCGCCAAAACCCTCCTTTGCAGTTTGGACGATTTCCCATTCGCGCATTAAATGTTCCCGCGTCGTCACCTTGCCGGGCTGATCCTCAATGCGTAGATAATTGCGCCGGGTTGTGGCGGCTTGAATTTCGGCAGTCGTGACCTCCCGGCCCCTGTGCATGTTCCAGCGCGTGACGCCACAGCTCATGCTCATGGACGACCGACCGCCGCTCAAACAAATGTTCCTCAGCCCAGACCACGGCTTTCTCGGCCACGTTTTCGCCCGCATCGGCAACGACCGGTTGCTTGGCGGTGAGATGTCGCAACGATTCTCGTTCCGGTGAAGTCATCTGGCCGTCCCAAATTGCTTGCAGCTTTTCCAAACCGATGTCCCGAATTTTCCGCGCCCGTTCCTTGTGTGCGATGTTTTCCCGAATCGCCGCCAGGTTGCCCTCGGCCTTTTCCGGTTCACGCTCCAGCAACTCCCGCGTTTTCTGGTCAATCTCGTCGTGCCGTTTGGAAAACTTTTTGACCAGCTCCGGCGAGACGCCCTTGATTTCAAAATCGCCGCGCGGTTTGTTTTCGATCTGGTAGCCGAATTTGACCAGCGAACGCGCCAGTTCGTGGTAATAGACATTTTCCACGAACTTTTGCGCCGCGAGCATTTCGTAATTTTGCAGCGCCTTCCATTTCTTCTCGACCGGATCAAAAGTGGCGTTGAACAGGATGCAGTGGCTGTGCAGGTGCGGGTCCAACGCCCGCGAAGTTTCGTGCTGGAACACCGCCGCCACGATGTTGCCGGTGAGCCGGTCGGTGCATTCCCCATTTTTGCGCACCCGTGTCGCGGCGAATGATTGCAACTGACGCAGCGCCTCGTTCACCGCCTGCTCGTGGGCTTCCACCATCCGGGGATCATCGCCCACCAGTGCCGCGACGGAAACCGACTTGGCCGGGGAAAATGTGAAATCGTAAAACACCCGGCGGTTGCTGCTCTCATGTTCCTGCCCATCCCGTCCGATGTCCATGCGCGTGGTGTTCTGGCGCAGCGTCAATTTCTCGCCGGTCTGCGGATGCAGATTTTCACACAGGCGGACGAACTCGTCCATGCGGGTGACGCCGGTCAGTCCCAAATCTTCCGCGCCCTGGCCAAACCAATGTCCCGGCACATGCTGGCCTTGGGTGTAATAATCGCCGACGGACAGATGCTCTTTGAAATAATGCTCGGCATCTTTCAGGCTGCATTGTGGTTTGATTGCCAGCATAACAGTTGAATGGATTATTTTTGTCTCGGATACAGTTGCCTTGAACGAATCATCATGCTGAACAGTTTGGCAATATCAGCCGAATCCAGGTGTTTCAGGCACACAATCGAGCGGTCAGTGTTTCCGTGAACACAGCCAGTCCGCCGCTAGGAATTGTCATGGTAACCGGACGGGATTGGTTCATCTTGCCAGCCTTGAAATCGCTGGCAGGGAATGACACCATCACTCAAAGGATAATTTTATGGCGCTGAATGACATTGAACACATCGTCGTGGTGATGATGGAGAACCGCTCCTTCGACAACCTGTTGGGCTGGCTTTATGATAATCAGGCCAACCCGCCGAAGTTCAACATCCCCGCCCAGCCGTCACCGACATTTGAGGGATTGAAGCTCAATACCTATTCCAATGTCCTAAACGGGAACCAGATATTTGCCAGCCATCCGCCCACGGCCTGGCCGCCCGCCAACAATCCCAATGTTGTGCCGACCCCCGATCCGCACGAAGAATTTCAATTTGTCACCGTGCAGTTGTTTGGGACGGCCACACCTGCGCCCGGAGCAGTGGCAGACATGAGCGGTTTTCTGCTGGATTATTCAGCACCGAATGCCGGTGGAGCAAGCGCGGGGCAGATCATGCAGACGTTCGGCCCAACGGACGCGAATGTGCTCAACGATCTGGCCCAGAATTTTGCCGTGTGCGACCATTGGTATGCTTCCGTGCCTTCGCAGACGTGGCCGAACCGGGCGTTTGTCCACACCGGTTCATCCGATGGCCATCTCAACAACGATAATTATGAACTTTATGACATTCCCACGATTTTCAATGTCTTGGAAAGCCAGGGCAAGACGTGGGGTGTTTTTCATGACACCACCCTGATTCCATCGCTGACGTTGACGCAATTTTTCCCGCGCCTAACCCTGCACGACGGCTGCTTTCATAAATACGATATTTTTAAACAAATGTGCGGTGTCGCTGCGACCGCTGCGCCGGCGCAAAAGTTGCCGCAGTATTCATTTGTTGAACCGCGCTTCACACCGGAGTTGGGTTTGTTCGCGATTGATTATCCTGCTGATTACCACCCGCCGCACAACATCTGTCGCGGCGAGCAGTTTCTGGCGGATGTTTATCAGGCCGTGAAGAACAGCCCCTACCGTGACAAAATCCTGCTGGTGATCACGTTTGACGAGCACGGCGGCTGTTATGACCATGTGCCGCCGCCGAGCCGTCTGCATTCCTCGCCGAGTGTTTCCTCTTCTCGTTCGACGCACTTCGCTTTAAGGGCATAATCTACCTCCGCTACGTGGACGACATTAAAATGATGGCAAAGGACGAAGTTCCGGTTCGGCGGGCACTTGTCAAACTGGACATCGCGTCGAAACAACTCGGTCTCGTCCCTCAAGCGCAGAAGATTGAATGCCGGCGCGTCGCCAAGCTGGAGGAACTACGGAAGAACATTCCGAGCCACGTAGCCACAGTTGGATCGACAAAGCGCGTGACAGCCGCAAGCCAGCGACGCCTTGAGAGAATCTTCCGGCGCAGCCTTCGGAAGAAAGATGGACGCTGGACAATTGCCGATGCAACCAAGTTCAAGTTCTCCTTGTTCCGGATGAGGCCGAAGCCGGCGATTCTAAAACGCATCGCGCCGTTACTGTATCAACGCTCTGACCTCTCGTGGGTGCTGGCCTCGTATACTCCACCGCGCCTTCAAAGGAGAATTGTGAATCCACAGGCACTCTTGGAGAAATTACCATTGGTGCGGGGCTGGATTGATCGCACGCTGGCCGAGCACAGCAATCGAGCGCAGCCAGTGGCGTCTTATCGCTTTCCCCGGCTTGGCGGTTTTTATTCCAACGATTTTCTGACGACGGCGAAGGTGGTTGAAGTCGGGCGCGTGCCCGTGCCGCCATTATCCGCACTCGGAATCCCAGGGTTTGGAGAATTCGAGAGCGGGAATTACGCCGGAATCACTTTTCTCGACACCTACTTTGTGCAATCGGGTGAGGTGCTCCGGGAATCGCTTCACTTTCACGAACTGGTGCATGTCGTGCAGTGGCAGCACTTGGGCGCGGAGCGGTTCGTGATGGCCTACGCACTCGGTTATCTACAGGGCGGCGGCTATCGCGCCAACCCGCTCGAAGTCATGGCTTACGATTTTCAGGATTATTTTGAAAAAGGCGGCAAACCAATAAATGTTGAAGCAGCCGTGCGTCAACAACTCGACAGTTTCATTCCCGTTTTGGAACGTGCTTTCAAATGACCAATAAAAAAACGTCCGAGGGACATTCTGATTTATATTCTCCCATCGTCCGATGGTCACCAAGTTTTGCCGAACTGCCAGCATTGTCAGTTCGCCAACCGTGGGCTTGGCTGATCGTCAACGGCCTAAAGGACATCGAAAATCGTCCGCGGCGGCCCGACAATGACCGCGTCGTGACGTTCGTATCTCGCGTGGCCGCTACGTCCACCGTCAGAGACAAGGCATCCGGTGGTGGAGAGGAGAATGGCGATGGCGGCTAAATGCAGGATTTTTTTAATATCCTGTGAAGCTACGTGATGGGCGGGGTCTTCGCCATTAGGTGTAACCCGATGCCTTTCCGCCGTTTCTTGAAATCCACAAATCAGGTCGCCGCCGGCGCAAGCAATTCCAGGCGGAACACTTTGATGGCATTCAGCATGAATTGAATGGCCACGGCCGCCAGCAGCAGTCCCATGATGCGGATGGCGATGCTCATCAGGATTGGGCTCAACCAGCGCGCGCCCCGGGCGGAGATCCGCAAAATCAGGTAACTCACCAGCGACACCGCCAAGATGCAGCCATAAAGCGCGATATGCTGTGGAATGTCCTTGGCTTCATTCTGAAGCACAATCGTCGTGGAGATCGCGCCCGGCCCGGCGAGCATCGGAATCGCCAGCGGCGTCACGGCGATGTCCGTCTTTTCGGTCCCGGCCGTTCTTTCTTCATGGGTTTCCTGGACGCGCGAACGCTGGGCACGCACCATGTCCAGCGCTACAATCAGCAGCAGGATGCTCGCCGCGATCTGAAACGCCGGCATGGTGATGCTCATGACCTTGAACACGAGTTGTCCGGCCACGGAGAACAACAGGAGGACGCCCGCCGTCACGCAACATGCCAGCCGCGCCGTGCGGATGCGTTGTTCCGCCGTGTCGTTCGGCGACATGGCCAGAAACGCCGGCACGACGGCCAGCGGATCCACAATCACGAACAACGAACTGGCAGCCAGCAAAATGTATTCAAGCAATTGGATAAAATTGAATTAGACGCGGATTCCGGTGAAAGTCAATTGATAGAATGACGACATGAAGTTCAATCCGACTCCTCACCCCGGCCACGTTACCGACAGCAATCATCCAACCGGTCCTATCTCCCGCAAAAGTTGGAAATGCTTCTTGGTGAAAGCCCCCGCGTGGCGCACCATGATGAATTGTCAGCACGGCCAAGTCGGCTTGTGCCATTGGTCAACGATTCATGCAGCCTGCCTCTGCCATCCGCAAGGTCGCGTTTCTCGGCGATTATCTGCCGCGCAAATGCGGCATTGCCACGTTCACGACCGACTTGCGTTGCGCCGTGGCGAAAGAATTTCCGGCAGTGCAATGCCTGGTCGTGCCGGTGAATGACATTGCAGGTGGTTATGATTATCCGGCGGAGGTGCGCTTCGAGATTGCGGAGCAGGACCTGCCGTCGTATCTGCGCGCGGCCGATTTCCTGAACATCACGGATGTGGACGTTGTTTGCGTGGAGCACGAGTTCGGCATTTTCGGCGGCCCGGCGGGCAGCCACGTGCTGGCGCTGCTGCGCGAATTGCAAATGCCCATCGTCACCACGCTGCACACGGTGTTGCGCGAACCCAACACGGAACAACGGCGCGTGATGCGTGAGTTGATCCGGCATTCCACCCGGCTGGTGGTGATGAGCGAACGCGGCCGAGAATATTTGCGCGACGTTTATCAAACGCCGGCGGCCAAGATTGATTTCATCCCTCACGGCATTCCCGACATGCCGTTCGCCGACCCGAATTTTTTCAAGGACGAATTCGGCGTGGCGGGCAGGCAGGTGCTGCTCACGTTCGGATTGCTGTCGCCGAACAAGGGCATCGAGTATGCGTTGCGGGCGCTGCCGGACATCATCCGGGAGTTTCCCAATGTCGTTTACATCGTGCTGGGGCAGACGCATCCGAATCTGCTGCGAAACGAAGGCGAGGCTTATCGCTTGGGTCTGGAGCGATTGGCTAAAGACCTAGGCGTGCAGAAACACGTCGTATTTTTCAATCGCTTTGTCGAGCTGGAGGAATTGATGCGGTTCATCGGCGCGGCGGACATTTATCTCACACCGTATCTGACCGAATCGCAAATCACCTCGGGCACGCTGGCCTATGCGTTCGGTGCGGGCAACGCCGTGGTGTCCACGCCCTACTGGCACGCGGCGGAATTGCTGACGGCCGAACGCGGCAAGCTAGTGCCCTTCCGCGACGCCAAGGCCATCGCCGTCGCCGTCGTCGAGTTGCTCCGCGACGAACCATTGCGTCATTCGATGCGCAAGAACGCCTACAAGCTCGGACGCGACATGGTTTGGAGCCGCGTGGCGCAATTATATGCGAAGTCCTTCGAGCAGGCGCGGCAGGACCATAGTTTCGTCGGGCGAAAATCGTCGCCCATCAAGACACTGGACGAACAGCCCGGACAATTGCCGGAGTTGAAGCTGGATCACCTTTTTCGGATGAGCGATTCGACCGGCATTTTCCAGCACGCGAGCTTCACGGTGCCGAACTTCGCCGAAGGCTATTGCACGGACGACAATGCCCGCGCCTTGGTGCTGGCGTTGATGCTGAAAAAACTGGGGCATGGTTCGCCGCGACTCGGCGCGCGGGCCGCCACCTACGCGGCGTTTCTCAATCACGCCTTCGATCGCAAGCGCGGGCGCTTCCGCAATTTCATGAGCTTTGACCGGCACTGGCTGGAGGAAGTCGGCTCGGAAGATTGCCAGGGCCATGCATTGTGGGCGCTTGGGCTGTGCGTGTCGCAGGCCGGCCAAGGCAGTTTTCAAATGCTGGCGGCGGAATTGTTCGAACAAGCCCTGCCCGTGGCCGCCGAGTTCATGTCGCCGCGCGCGCTGGCGTTCACGCTCATCGGCATTGACGAATACCTGCGGCGATTCGGCGGTGACCGGCGTGCGAACCAGATCCGCGAATCGCTCACGGCCAAACTCATGCAACGCTACGCCGACGCCGCCACCGAAGACTGGCAATGGTTTGAAGAAGTCGTTTCCTATGCCAACGGCAAGCTGCCCCACGCGATGATCCTCAATGGACGCTGCCTGAATAATGCGACGATGCTGGAACTCGGCCTGAAAACCTTGCGGTGGCTGACAAAAATTCAAACTTCGGATGCCGGCGCTTTCCGGCCCATCGGCTCAAACGGTTTTTTCCCGCGCGGCAAGGAACGCGCGCTTTTCGACCAACAACCCATCGAAGCCCAGGTCACGATTTCCGCCTGCATCGAAGCGTATCAGGCGACGGGCGACCTGTTCTGGGTCGCGGAAGCGCGGCGCGCGTTTGAGTGGTTCCTCGGCCGGAACGATCTGGGCCTCGCGCTCTACGATCCAGGCACTGGCGGCTGTCGCGACGGCCTGCACGTGGATCGGTTGAGTCAAAACCAAGGCGCTGAATCCACGCTGGCCTTTCTGTTGTCGCTCGCGGAAATGCAGGCGTTGCAAAACAGCCTCACCAGTTTCAAGGAACCTGTTGGAAAGTAATGTCCGCTGCTGATCCTCAGGCAGAAATAAATCCATGACCAAATCCGCATCCCTCGCCGTCCACGCCAAACGCGTCGGGCCGACCCTGACACCGGATCGTTCGCGCGTGTTGATGCGCCCGTTTCGTCCCACCACCGACGACATCTCGCGACGAATCGTCGCGCGCGTCATGGCCCTGCCGGAGGAGGAAGTCGCCAGGCTGTTGAGCCAGGTGCTTGGCGAATTTTCAAACCGGCACGAACGGGTTGAAGAAATTTTCCGCAAACGCTTTGAGCAGGTGAACATTTATCTCGAACCCGGCGCGCAGCCGTCGTCCGAACGGCAAATGCTCATCGGCGCTTACTTCACACACGAGTATTCACCGGAATCCGCGGCGCTGTTCAATCCGTCTATCGTGCCGCACCCCGATCAGAGCGGGTTGCCCAAGGGCGCGCTGCGTTTCATCTTGAGCCTGCGGGCCACGGGCGAAGGGCACATTTCCTCCATCACTTTTCGCGTCGGGGTCGTCAGCGCGCAGCGGCGCATCACGCTCACGCCGCCCGTGCCGTTTGTGACCGAGCCCGAACGCGTGCCCGACGCCGCCTACGTCAAGGGATTGTTTGCCCACAAACTTGAAGAGGCAGGCGTGCAAAATGAATTTTGCAGGCGCGTGCTGGACCAGCTTCATGACGATTTTACCTTGAAGGAATTGCATCAGGTTCTGCTGGCTTCGGGCCTGACAGACACCTCGGACGCCACGGCGATCCGCGCGGCACGCGGCATCCTGCTGCTGGCGGAATCGAATTACGAAGTGAATTTCGCGCCCGACAGCCGCGTTTCGCAGCGTGTCCTCTTTCCGTCCGCGCCCAGCCAGAGCAACGGAATCGAGGACGCGCGTTTCGTCCGGTTCCAAAACGACGACGGCAGCTTCGCCTACTACGCGACCTACACCGCCTACGACGGCAAGATCACTTTGCCGCAACTGCTGGAGACGCCGGACTTCGTGCATTTCAAATTCAGCACGCTCAACGGCCCCGCCGTGCAGAACAAGGGCATGGCGCTGTTCCCGCGCAAAATCAACGGGCAATACGCGATGCTATCGCGCCAGGACGACGAAAATATCCTCCTGATGTTTTCGGACAACATCCATTTCTGGCAGACGCCCAAGCTGTTGCTGCCGCCGGCGCAACCGTGGGAATTCATCAAGATTGGCAACTGCGGTTCGCCGATTGAGACGGAAGCGGGCTGGCTGGTGTTGAGCCACGGCGTGGGCGCGATGCGAAAGTATTGTCTCGGCGCGTTCCTGCTTGATTTGAACAACCCGTCGCTCGTGATTGGCCGGCTGCGCGAACCGTTGCTCTCCCCGAACGAAGCGGAGCGCGAAGGCTACGTGCCGAACGTCGTTTACACCTGCGGCATGTTGTTGCACGGACGCGAACTCATCATCCCCTACGCCATGAGCGACTCCGCCACCAGCTTCGCCACCGTTTCCCTGTCTGAACTGCTGGCCGCGATGGAGTGAGACGAGGCGCGATTCGGTGTTTTCTCCATGCCCGGCAGGATGGCCCCGCCCCCGGATTCGATCAAGCGAGCGTGCAGGGCAACGAGGGCGGAATCTGCCCATCGGCTTCAGTTGCAAGTCGGAACGATGGTCAAGCGGGCGCTGGATTGGAGTCCGCTTCTCCAAATTGCAACCAAGGATTTTCCCAGTGGCGGCAAGGAACAGCCTAGTCGCGGGTGCGCTGGGCGGGAGGTAAGTATGGTTATGCAAATCACCTCCGAACAAACAGCGAACCGCACCGGCAAGATTCTGGGTTGGTCTTCGCGAATCATGGAACTCACTTGCGTTCGCGCGGTGATTTTTTCCTTCGCCCTGCT
The DNA here is from genome assembly GCA_963764035.1 of uncultured Verrucomicrobiae bacterium. Lineage (GTDB taxonomy): Bacteria > Verrucomicrobiota > Verrucomicrobiia > Limisphaerales > UBA11358 > UBA11358. Next base: position 52,047 of record CAVXQV010000004.1, on the reverse strand, counting down.
CCACAATCCCGTGCCGGTCTTTGGCGTAACGCTTCCGGTCACATCAAGTGTGAAACTGGCGTGGAATCCGAGCATTTCCACTAACGTCGTTGGATACAACGTTTATTACGGATTGGCAAGCGGTGTTTATAGCAGCACGATCACTGTTGCCGGTTCCACAGCAACCAACGCAACCGTTACCGGTTTGGTTCAAGGAACAACCTATTATTTCGCGGCCACGGCAGTGGATGCGCTTGGTGACGAAAACCCATTTTCGAACGAAGCCTCATATTCGGTTCCCACGGGTTCAACTTCCAACTCACTCCCGACGCTGAACGCGCTGGCCAACGTGGCGGTCAACGAGAATGCCGGGATGCAGTCCGTGAACTTGAGCGGGATCAGCGGTGGCGCGGGCAACGGCGCGCAGACGTTGACGGTGACGGCGGTGTCGGGCAATCCTGGGTTGATTCCGAACCCGACGGTGACTTACACCAGTCCGAACGCGACGGGGAGCTTGTATTTCACGCCGCTGGCCAACAGCTCCGGGACGGCGGTGATCACGGTGACGGTCAACAACGGCGGGTCAAGCAACAACGTGGTGACGCAGAGCTTCACGGTGAGTGTCAGCCCGGTAAACCAGGCGCCGGCGCTGGATCCTTTGAACGACCTTACTGTTGTTCAAGGCAGCAGCAAGCAGACGATTAGCCTGACCGGTATCAGCTCCGGTATGACCAACACAACCCCTAACGTGACAGTGAGCGCGACATCAAGCAACACCAAGCTCATTCCCACGCCGACCATCAGCTATACATCTCCGAATTCCACCGGCACATTGAGTTTCAGACCCTCATCCAGCACGACCGGAACTTCAGTCATTGCTGTCACTGTCAACAATGGCCAGAGTGCAAACAACACAATAACCCGCCAGTTCACGGTTACCGTTGTCACCACCGCCACTGCGGCAGCCATGCCCACGACTTTGGCGACAAAAGCCCCTCCCATCAGCGGCCAGTTCGCCTTCACCGTCAACGGTGTGAGTGGATACAAATACGTGGTTCAGGTCTCAACCAATCTGACCAGTTGGGTTTCGGTTTTGACCAATACCGCGCCATTCATGTTTGTGGACACCAATGCCAGCCAGTTCAATCAGCGGTTTTACCGGTCGTTTTATCTTCCTTGAAATCGCCCGCCAATTTTTACCGACACGAACACGGTGGGCTTCCCGCAGCGCGTTTATCGCACACTGGAAACTCCCTGAAACGATTTGCCAGGGAACTTAAGGTGGTGAAACTTAAAATAAAGTTTGCCAAAGAAACCTGCTTTGACGTGCCGACTCGGCAGATTTTCAGGACCTGGTCACAATTGTTGTCTGGCACCCGGCTTTCCGTGCGCCTGCCGGCAAGGGCCGAACGGTCGGAGCCATGCAGGCGTGGGAGCGACCGGTAAAATTTTCCGCAGCCGCTAGCCGGCGCCCAGCTTTTCCTCCGGGATCAATCCGACCCGCAAGGCGAACCGCACCAGTCCCGGAATGTCATGCACGTTCAGGCAATTCATCAATTTCATGCGGTGGTATTCAACGGTCTTGGGGCTGACCTTCAAGTTTCGCCGATTTGCTTGGTGTTCTGGCCTTCGGCGATGAGTTGGAGAATTTCGCGCTGCCGGCCCGTCAACTGTTCAAACGGGCCTTTCCGGCCGGCGATTCCCTGCAACGGAAACTGCCGGTGAAGCTGCAGGGAGATTTCCTTGCTCAAATAAATTTCCCCGTCAGCCACGCGGCGCAAGGCGGTTTCCAGTTCGGCCGTCGCCGCTTTCTTGAGCAGGTAGCCGGATGCCCCCGCCTTGATGGCGCGTAAGACATATTCTTCGTTGTTGTGCATGGAAAGAATGATGACCCGCACGTCCGGGAATTCCCCGGCCATGCGCTCCGCCGCTTCCAGACCATTGAGGCCGGGCATGGCGATATCCATCAAAACCACATCCGGTCGCTGCGCCTTGACCAGATTCAGAACTTCGCGGCCGTCGCCGGCCTCGCCGACCACCTTCACCTCCGGCAACTTTTCCAGCAGGGCGCGAATGCCCGCGCGCACAAGCGTGTGATCGTCCGCAAGAATGACGCGGATGGGTTTGATGGGGGTCTTCACGGCTTTTTGGATTCCGACGACGGCGTCTTCCATTTTAACGGAAACCAGGCGTGGACTTCGGTGCCCTGTTTGGGAATGGACTTGAATTCCAGCCCGCCACCGGCCAGCGCCGCGCGCTCTTCCATGCTTAAAAGCCCCAGACTGGCGCCGCGCACGGCCTGCTCCCGGACGGCTCCCACATCAAATCCGATTCCGTCGTCACGCACGCGCAGGTGGAGCTGCCCGGCTTCCTTGCGCAATTCCACGCTCACAGCTTTCGCCTTGGCGTGGCGCACCACATTCGTCAATGCTTCCTGCGCCACGCGGAAACACTCGGTTTCGATCACCGGGTCCAGGCGTTGCTCCAGCGGGTCGGCGTGGAACCTCGGCTTGCAGCCCGACCAGCGCCGCCTGCCGTCCGGTGAGCCAGCGCAAGGCCGGTTCCAATCCCAAATCGTCGAGGATTGACGGGCGCAAATTCAACGAGATGTCGTGCACTTGTTCCAGCACGCGCTCGACCACCTTGAGGCTTTTCTTCAAGCGCGGCTTCAAGGCGTTGGCATCCGGCAACTGCAACAGCGCTTGCAGGTTCAGTTGTGCGACCGTGAGGGCCTGGCCGATTTCGTCGTGGAGTTCGCGGGCGAGGTGCCGGCGTTCGGTTTCCTGCGCCTCGACCAGCCGGCGGGAAAGCACCTGGAGTTTGTGGCTGTATTCCTCGCGTTTTCTCTCGGCCAGCCTGCGCTCAACGCGCTCTTCGACTTCCAGCATGGCGCGGTGCACCGCCGGGACCAGCCGGGCGAGACGCTCTTTCAGGACATAATCCGTCGCGCCGCTCTTGAGGGCATCAATGGCCCGTTCCTCGCCCAGGGTTCCGGAGACCAGAATGACCGGCAGGTCGGGCCATCTGGCGCGCGCGATTTCCAGGGCGGACAACCCGTCAAACGCGGGCAGCGAGAAATCCGAAAGGATCAGGTCAATGCCGCCCTGTTCGAGCGCCGCCACAAAATCCTCCCGGTTTTGCACGCGGGTGGTTGCGCACGCGATGCCCTCCGGCTTCCAGGGTGGATTGAACGAGCGCGGCATCGTTTGGATCATCCTCCAAATGCAGGATGTGGAGCGGGGATTTCATTCTTGACCACTTTTCTGCGAGGGGAAATCACTTCAGCGTCCCGAATCGAGGCTTCTTCTCTCCCTGCATTTGGCGGTGGCTCGTTGATGGCGGCCCAAAAAATGCCGAGCTGCTTGACCGCCTTCATGAATTCGGAATAATCCACAGGCTTCACCACGTAGGCGTTGACCCCGTGTTTGTAACACTCGACCAGGTCCGGCGTTTCGCGCGAGGACGAAAGCACAACCACGGGTATGATCTTCAAATTCTCGTCAGCCTTGACAACCTTCAACACTTCCAGTCCGCTGACCTTGGGCATCTTGAGGTCGAGCAGCACCAGGATGGGATTGCTTCCCGTGCGCGTTTTGAATTCGCCCCGGCGGTAAAGATAATCCAGCGCCTTCTCACCGTCGTGGACGACAAAGACTCCGTTGGCCAGACCATGCTCCTCCAACGCGGCCAGTGTCAGATCTGCGTCGCGGGGATCGTCTTCCACAAGCAGGATGTGTTTGATATTCATTTATGGCCCTTCTTTTGTGTCGGGATTGAAAAGGAAAACGTCGCGCCGCCATCCACGACGCCTTCCGCCCATATCCGGCCACCATGCCGATGAATGATGCGCTGGACATTGGCCAGGCCGATGCCCGTGCCCTCGAACTCGTCGTTGCTGTGCAGGCGTTGAAACACACCGAACAGTTTCTCGGTGTATTGCGGATCGAAGCCGGCGCCGTTGTCGCGGATGAAGATCACGGTTTCGCCGTTCCCACTGGCAGCACAACCGATTTCGATTTTTGCCTCGGCGCGGTTGCCGGTGAACTTCACGGCGTTGGAAATCAGATTGACCAGCACCATTCGCAGCAAGGCCTGGTCGGCCCATACTGGCGGCAGCGGGTTGATTTTCCAGACGATGTTACGCCCCTTCGTCTCCGTCTGAAAATCTTTCAGCGTCTCCCGGACCAGCCAGTCGAGTTTGACCTCCGTCTTTTGCATCTCCGCTCGACCAACCTGCGAGAATGCCAGCAGGTCATCAATCAAATTGCCCATTCGTTTTGTTGCTTCGGTAATTGTCGTCAGGTGGCCGCGATTTGCTTCCGAAAGCGACCGCGCCGGCATCTTTTCGCAGCAATTCCACAAAGCCCATGACATGGCGCAGCGGCGCCCGCAAATCGTGGGAGACGGAATAACTGAACGCCATCAATTCCTGGTTGGCGGCTTGCAGTTGGGCCGTGCGTTCGACGACACGCTGCTCCAGCTCGACATGCAGTTGGTGGATTTTCTCCTCGGCTACCTTGCGATCGCTGATGTCGCGCGCCACTTTCGACACCCCGACAACCTTGCCGACGGCGTTCTTGATTGGTGAGATCGTCACCGAGACATCAATCAACCCTCCCCCCTTGATTTGTCGCACGGTCTCAAAAGGCCGCACACTTTCGCCCCGGTTGATCTTCTCCAATATTTGGACCTCCTCATCCTGTCGGTCGGAGGGAATCAGACGCGAAATGGAAGCTCCCAGCATCTCGCCGGCGGCATAGCCGAAAATCTTCTCCGCACTCTGATTCCAACTGGTGATGATGCCTTTCGGATCTTTGCCGATGATGGCATCGGCGGATGATTCAACAATCGCCGCCAGTTCCTGTAACACCAGTTCCGCGTGTTTGCGCTCCGTGATGTCGCGAATACTGCATTGAATCACTTTTTTGTCGCCAGCCTGATACACGTTGCTGACAAACTCCACGGCGATATGGCGGCCATCCCTCGTTTCCAGTGGCAGGTCTTCATAACGGACGTATCCATCCTTTTGCAAACGTTCCAACATGGCTTGGTTTGACTCAATGTCTTTGAACGGACTAAGCTCGCCGACGGTTTTGCCAACCATTTCACTTTTGGAAAAACCCAATAGTTTGACCAGGAAAGGATTCACGTCATTGATGCGTCCCGTGCCCACGTCCAGAATCAGGATGCCATCCTTTGCCGCCTCGAACAGCCGGCGATAACTCAATTCGGAAGCGCGGAGTGCCTGTTCCGTGCGCGTTTCGGCCCCGTTCCCTTTGTTATGATTGATTTTCATTCCATTTACTACCCAAGTCTCCGTTTGCTCTGGCATCAAGGCGGCGGTTCATCGGACAGATCAGTCAGAGAAGTGTCGGACGGGGTTTCTCCTTGGCCCAGTCCCTGCCGCCGACCGTGCCCAGGACTTTATTTACCGTCTCCAGCAATTCATCATTGGAAAAGGGCCGCTCCAGCGCAGCATCGGGTCTTAGCCACGGCCTGCGGGCAAATTCATGCGTGGGCAGGTATCTTGTGGCCATGATGACCGGAACCGCCATGTTCGCGGAACGCAGTTTCCCGATCATCTCAACGCCTGTCATGCGGGGCATTTTGTTGTCAGTGACGATGAGGTCGTAGTCACAGGTCTGGACCGCGTCCCAGCCGGCGGCGCCGTCTTTGACGCCTTCAACGTCGTAGCCGGCACCGGCCAGCACATCAACGCTCAATTGGCGGGTGTCATGTCGTCGTCCACCACGAGGATGTGTTTGGCTGGACCCGGCAGAGATTGCCGGACGGTGCTGGCCGGCTCTCCTTTTTTCGATGTTATGTTTTTTTTCATAATGTGTCCCGCAAGCCGGCGTGCCCTGCTGATGCAATCGGGTTGCAACTCCTGTTAAAGGATTTTGAATATTTTTGACTTCCAGGTTTTATGTCCATCCACAGTTTGCTCGATCCGCGACTGCCGCTCCAAAAGCGGGTTTGCTTCGGGATGGGCCGGTTGATTTGTTTGGCGGTGCCGGCTAACCAATCCGCGGGACGTGGATGTCGCCGGCGTGATTGATTATGCCGAAGGCAAACAACAGCCACACAACGACGCAAATCACCACGACGGCGTTGAGGATTTTTTTGATTGATCCGGCCATCGGGATATAGGTGTTGACCAGCCAGAGCAGCACGCCAATGACGATCAGAGTAACGGCGAGAGAAATCAGTGACATATATTGCCTTCAATTTGGTTGAGTGTTTTATTAATCATGCTGCGAGCCTAATCTGGACGGCGGAAGGGCGCTATTCGGTGTTCTACCCATGCCGGACTTGATGAATCCAGCCCCGCAAAAGTGTCCGGTCGGGAGGAACCTCAAGCGGGCGCCAAACCGGGGACTGGATTCATCATAATTGCAAAACACCGGTTGGTGTCCAGATTGGCGATGGCGTGATTTCCGCGCGGGATCCATCGGCCATGCGCAGAGCGGTTTCCACTGTTCCCAACAACTGCTCCACGGAATAGGGCTTGTTCAGTGCCGCTGCGGGTTGGAGCCAGGGGTATCGGATGAACAAATCCTCCGTTGGCAACGTTCCGGTGGCCATGATGACCGGCAGGGCCATGCGTGCGGCCCGCAGCTTCTTGATCATAGCCAGACCCGTCATTCCCGGCATGTCGTGGTCGGTAATCAGGAGATCGTAGCATTCGGGCGCGTGCCGGACGGCATGAAGCGCCTCCCAGCCGGCTTTGCCGTCTTCGGCGGTGTCCACCGCGTAGCCGAAGCTCTGCAGCACTTCAGCATTGAGGCGGCGGATGTCCGGCTCGTCTTCCACCACGAGAATGCGGCGGGGCGGACCCGTTTCGCGTTGCAGCGCAGCGCGATCCGGCTTCCCGGCCGGCCTCGTGATTTTGTCTGCCATCTTCCCTGTCATGATAGGAACCGTAAGCTGGAACAATGGCGGAGGATATACGGTGTTTTACTAATCAGGGATTTACTGAACGTGGCCCCACAACAAGCGTCGAAGCTGGAGGAATCTCGACTGGGCACTGGAGTGGGGACTGGAATCATCATCTCCGCAAGTCACTGGCTGATAGCCACTCTCGCGGATGTGGAATCTGCCCGCCTAGATCGGTATTCCTGCGCAGAACAGCTCCCACCGTTCCTAACCACGCTTAATGGGATGGGTCTTTAATAATACTAGGTTAAGTATATTGACATCCATTTTCGATTCCGTTAATTTGGGGGCGTGACTTCCCAAGAAGCTGCCGCCCTGGATGAGCGACTGGACCATTTCCTGGCTGATGTGACTGCTTCGCTCGGTCGAAGTGAACGCCACCACTGGGCGAAGATATACTTGCAGGGTCTGCTGATGGAGGGCGGGCGCAAATCCATTGAGCCGCTGGCGGAGCGAATGGGTGGGGCGGATGTTCAATCGCTGCGCCAATTTGTCGGTCAAAGTCCGTGGGCGGTGGAACAGATTCAAAAACGACTGGCGGAAAAGGTGGTTGATGTGCTGGCGGAACCCGAAGTTTGGATGATTGATGAGACCGCCTTTCCCAAGGCGGGAGACGCTTCTGTGGGTGTGGCGCGGCAGTATTGCGGGGCCTTGGGTAAAATCGCCAATTGTCAGGTCGCCGTCAGTCTGCATTGGAGCACCTGCACCGCCAGTTGTCCCCTGGCTTGGCGGCTTTATCTGCCCGCCGCCTGGCTGGCCACTCCAGAGCGGCGTGCGGCTGGGAAGATTCCCGCAGCGGTCAGCTATCAGAGCAAGAACCAGCTGGCTCTGGAATTGGTGGATCAAGCCTTGGCGTGGGACATACCGCGCCTGCCGGTCGTGGCCGATTCGGCCTATGGTGATGATTTTGAATTTCGCGCCAGCTTGCGAGTGCGGGGCTTGCACTATGCGGTGGCGGTTAAACTGGGCACCAAGGTTTGGACGAGTGACCCGGCACCGGCGCCCGTTGCCACCAGCAAATCACGGGGCCGACCCCGGCAATATCCAAAGTTAAAGGACATGCCCGCCCCCCAAACGCTGGCGGAAGTCGCCAGGGATTTGCCGTTGAAGGACTGGCAAAATGTCACTTGGCGGCAAGGGACCAAAGGTCCAATGCGCTCCCGGTTTGCCCGGGTCAAAGTTTGGGCCGCCCATGGCTGGAACCGTGCAGAGCATCCCCAGCGCGTCCCCGAGTGGCTCCTCATCGAATGGCCAACAGGAGCGGCGGCTCCCACAGATTATTGGCTGGCACAACTTGGCGATCAACCGGTGGGTTTGCGGCGATTGGTCAAGATCGCCCGGGCGCGCTGGCGAGTCGAACAGGATTACCGCGAACTCAAGGAGGAGCTGGGGTTGGACCATTACGAAGGACGGCATTGGCTGGGTTGGCATCATCACGTGACGCTCGTCACCATGGCCTTTGCCTTTTTACGCACCGAACAGGCCCGCGCAAAAAAAAACTGCTGGTGCGAAGTCGATGCCGGCGACCTTGCCGCAGATGAGAGCGCGATTGCAGGCCAGACTCATTCATCTGGCGGGACAGTGCCCGTGGTGTAAAACGCGTTTCGAAAACACGTCTTGATACTTAACCTAGTATTATTAGCAGCTTGGCCACGAGTTGGAGCCAGGGAAAATCGGGTGGCTGCGACATCACTTCTCGCACGTTTCAGCTTTATTCGCCGGAGCAAATCTGTAGGAATCGGACACTTCCAGTTCTTTCGATTTTTCGTTATGGGAAGTGCAAAGAGGGCAAATATACCAATTGTGATCCCATGCGTCGGCGTGCTGGACGTGCGCCCCAACCAAGTCTTTGCCCATACACCCAACGGCCAGACAAAAGGTGGTTTTTTGGCCGCTGAACTTCTCCCAATGTTGCATCCAGGAGCCGCAAGCACAGGCGGTGTCCGAGATTTTGTTGATGTTTCTAATTTTCATGTTTCAGTCAGCTTTATTGCGGTTGTGATTTAGTTCGCCGACGGATCATCGGCTTCAGTGCCATGGTTTTCACGCCATTGATTTTTCGGATCCTCCAAAATCACGAGCTGATCCGGTGTTAGCAGCGGTTTGATATGCATGACGGCTGTGTCCCGGTATGGCTGGAGACCGGCCCAGACCTGCTGCAACTGATTGCGCGCCGCCTGAATTTGCGCCGTGTCCTTGGTTTGGCGCGCCCAGCGATTCAGATCTTGAGCGGCATCAATCCGCGGTTGGTTGGCGGTCTGATATTGCCGGCAGGTTTTGGCAAAGTCATCCTCGATGGGTTTCATCTCGGTTCTTTGCTCGCGGGTGAGCCGCAGCTTCTCCTTGAGGCCGGGCGGGAGGACGGATTCCTCGCCCAAAGATCGGTCATTTTCCAACGCCACCTGGTATTTCAAGGTCTGGGTGAGCGGGAGGGAATTGGTGTTGGCGTTCGCGTCTTGCGCCGGCAATCCTGGCGCGGCCAGCACCAGCGAGCTGCTGATGATGGAAAGGCAGAACATGGTTTTCATGTCGTTGCGGGCGTTTCCGCCGTATTGGCAATGGATGTTTTTCATAAATTGATTCGTTCTGATGGGTCGGTTGGTGCCGGCTAATCCACCGCCAGCCTGACGGAGGTGTCGCCGCGCAGGGCCTTGGAATACGGGCAGGTTTTGTGCGCTTCGTCCATGATGCGTTGGGCCTGGGCACGCTCGATGCCGGGAAGTTGCGCATGCAGCTCCACCGCCAGCCGGTGGCCGCCCTGGTCATCCTCAATCAAACTGACCAGCGCCCGCAACGTGGAATCCTTCACCGGCGTGCCGAGCTTTTTGGCCGCGCTGACCAGGGCGCCGTGGTAACAGGCGGAATACGCGCCCGCAAACAACAGTTCGGGATTGGGGCCGCGTTTCTCGATGCCTTTCACCAGCGGATTTCCCAGAGTGACATCCAGCAGCCCGTCCGGTGACCGGATGGTTCCCGAACGTCCGTCTTTGGAAATCGCTTCCGCCGTGAACAAGTTTTTCATGATCGTATTGGGCAACCGGCTGCATCGCCTGCCGAAGGTCGCGGCGCAGCCGCCCGACGGTTTGGTGCTTAACGGAATATTAGAACCAAAATGACGATGAGGAGAACGAGGCCCAGCCCGCCTCCGCCAATATAGATTGCGCTGGCCAGAACCGGCGTAAATAAGAGATGCATAATTTATCTTTCTTTTTTGGATGGCGATCCACTCGCCATCATTTTTTCAATTTGACGTTAATGTTCTTTGTCACCTTCCGGCGGGCCCGCCTGCCGGTCTTCTTTCCCGCCATGATGTTCGTCGGAAGACTTCCAATTTTTTGGATACCGTGGGCCATCTCCGCGTGATGCTTTTCCGGGGAGTCATGCCAGTCCATGTTCACCGACGGTGAAGCCAGCAGCACGTCCACCGGGACACCCTCCGGCGCCGGAGCCCAAACCCACGCGTCGCCTCTCAAATAATAGTATTGGTGCCGGCCGCTGTTGTAATAGACGCCATAGCTGGGGTAATAGACATAGTCGTCTTGCACCACGACTGCCGGAGCCACCACCACAGGCGGGGCCACCACTACCACGGGCGGAGCCACCACCACCACGGGCGGCGTCACGGTTATCCCGATGCCCTGCGCATTGGCGGAACCCTCGCCGCTGGCCAGCGCCGTCAGCAGCACGGCCCCCAGCACGAATCCAACCCTGTTGGTTTTGAAGAAATGTTTTTTATTGATCATGGAACCAGAGTAATCCGGGAAACATGCCGGTGCTATAAGGTCTAACCAGAAGCCTTTCAATTATTGTTGAAGGTTGAGCCGAAGGATTGAACGCCACCCGGACAACGGCTCGACCGCGCCCCGCCATGCATCCGCTTGACGAGAAATCCCTTTTCGCGTATGCCAATGGCCTCATGCAGACGGAAACCCTGCGGTTGTTCTGTGATGTGGTGGAAACCAGAAGCTTCACTGCGGTGGCAAAACGGAACGGCGTCACCCAATCCGCCGTCACCCAGATGTTCCGCGGCCTGGAGCAACGGTTCAAGTCGCGGTTCGCCGTGCGGAAGCCGAAGGGATTCCGCCTGACGCCCGAAGGCGGATTGTTTTACGCCATCTGCCGGAAAGTGCTCCGGCTCGAAGCGGAGCTTTTCCGCCGGCTGCAGCAAACCCGGGATGCCGCCCCCGGCATCATCCGGCTGGCCGCCTGTCACACCGCCGGCCTGCACCAACTCCCGCCCGTCCTCGACCGGTTCCGGCGGGATTACCCCGCCATTGATGTCCGGGACAGCTACCACCGGATTGGCGCGGTGCATGAACTCGTGCTGGACCACCGGGCCGACCTCGGCTTCCTCTGCTATCCCCGGTCGCGGGGCGGGTTGACGGTTGACCTGCTCGGCCTTGACCGGATGATGGCCGTCTTTCCACCGCAACACCCGCTGGCCGGCCGCCGGTCCGTCACGGCAGGGGAACTGGAGGGGGAAATGTTTGCGGGCTGGGATGCGCTCCACGGGTCGCCCTTTCTGCGGGGCCTGCCCGGCCGGCAACGCCGCCTGTTCAAGCCGCGCCACAAATTCGACGAGGTGGAGACCGTCAAAGGCCTGGTGGAAGGGGGCGATTATATTGCCATCCTGCCGGAATCGGCCGTCCACGCGGAAGTGGCCAGCCAGAGGCTGGCGGCGATGCCGTTCACGGACGCCGGCTGCACCGAACCGCTGGGCGTCATCTACCGGGGGAACAAAATCCTGACACCAGCGATGACCACCTTCATCCAGTTCCTGAAACAGCCGGCGGCGGTGGTGAATTGAACCACGCAAAACACGCGAACGAATTCAAGGACCCTTTGCCGCAACAATGTCTAAACGTCAGGGGTTGCCTCAGACACTGCAACCACTTTGCGAGGATAGGGGAAAAACATCAGTAGCAAGCCTCCGACCAGGGCAAACACGATAATCGCGGCAACGGTTGCAAAATTAACCACGAAACCCGAAAATTCCCAGTTTGGAAGAATTTTAGCGAATGGTGCCACCAGAGGTGCCGTGGCACCATAAAGCCACGCGACGAACGGTGTGCCTGTATTAACCACCAGAAACTCAAATATCAATCTGAAAGTTAAAAGCAGTTCGACAACGCCCACCACAATATTAATAAAAGCTCCTAGAATTCTAAACATAAATAAAGTCTGTTTTGTTTTGGCTGCACTTGAGGTAAACTACGCGGTCCGGCACACCTTCGCCATGGGGTGTAACCCGAAGCTTCAGTTGCCAGTTTTGCGGCCCAATATCAGGTTGCCCCGCCGCTCGCGTCAAGCGGGCACCTTCAGCCTACAGCCTTTGCTTCCGCTTTCAGCATTCCAGCGTTTCAGCTTTTGTCCTCTGCTATGCCGTATGGGTAAAACACCGTATATCCTGCGCCATGTATTCGAGCTAATGGTAAGTATTATGAGCAATCCAACAATTGAAATTAAAGGCAGACTCGCACAATTTGACAAAAGCAACTTGGCGCTTCGCAAAGCGTTTGCCAAACAGCAAAAGGAACTGGACGCGATAATGTCCGCGCGCCGCAACCGTTTTATTCCGGCAGTTTCGTCCAAGGGCGTTTCAGCGCCCGTTTGATGCGAAGGACGGCGGTGCGGCAAATCAAATTATAAATTGATTCCCGGCAATCTGTGCTGCTCTGCACTGCTGGCCAAAGGATTTTGCTTTGCAGGGCAGCATGACCTGCCAGGTTTGATCCCAGATGGGAAACACGGTCCAAACCCGGAAGGAGCGGTTGCGGTTTTGTTAAACATAAAAGCCCTGCTGCCCAGCAATGAGACCAACCGGCTCGCGGCCTTGAAAGCGTATCACATCCTCGATACCGGGACCGGGCAGTGCTGCGACGACATCACCGCCCTGTCTGATATCCCCGGCGCCGGGCTGCCGTCGGTCACAGACCAACGCTACAATCCAATGCGTGGCTGCCGGCCCTATTGTCCGGCCAGTTTCTCGTTCAGGCATTTCTGATGGTTGGCGAAGATGTTCGCGGCCTCCTCGTCGGTCAACGAATCCACCCAGTCCAGCCGTTCGATGGAGGATTTTTTCCGGATCTCATGCAGGGGACAGGTGCAGGGGTTCGTCAGGTCGTAGGGGCACACGACGGTGAGGTGGACGATCCGCGTCCGCAACCGGCTTCTGTGTTTGGCCTGCATCATCGGGATGGCCCGGGTTCAATTGCCTCATCAGAAAGTTGGTGGTGCATCGGCATCTGGAATTTAATGATCCAACGGCCGGCTGAATACGCCTATTTTCAAACCGAGTCGAGAGATTTTAGACACGAATCGGACGGAGGTTCACGGATTCAATCAGGGCAATTCAGTGAAATCCGTGTCAGAGGTTGTTGCATTGAGAACCGTTCGCGTATTTCGGGTGGTTCGCGGTTCAATTTTAGATTTCAGCTTTTTCCGGCGGGCAATCTTTGCCTATAAATTGGCAAAAGATGGCAAGCGCCCCACCGGCACAAGTTCCACATTGTTTTCATGGTTCCGTCAGTTCAACCGGTGCCAGCGCCAGCCGCGCCAGCCGGAAAGGCCGCCCGCGCTGCGGCATGGGAATCCTCTTTTACCAGCCTGCTGGTGTTCCATCACCAGCACGGCCATTTCCAGGTCCCGCTGGATGCGGAACACCGGGCGCTGCACTTTTGGACCGTCCACCAACGCTCGCATCTTAAGGCGGGCGCCATGCCGCCCGGCCGCCGGAAACGCCTGCAAGCGGCGGGATTTCCCGGTGAACCCATTTCCATCCTGCGGCGGACGGGCGACCGCATCTGGGACCGGCACCTCGCCGCGTTGATGGCTTTCCATCGCGCCCACGGTCATTTTCTTGTCCCACCCGAAACCGGGAAGCCCGGCTCCCTCTGGGAATGGTCGAATGCCCAGCGTCGAAAACATAATGCCGGCACCTTGCATCCCGACCGCAAAAGGTGTCTCGATGCCTTCGGGTTCCCCTGGTCTGCGAGAAACGAGCGTTGGGAGGCCAGATTCGCCGAACTCGCCGTCAAGCAGAAACTCTTCGGCCATTGCCGCTTTCCGGCGGACGGGGTGCTAAACCCGGCGCTGGCCCGCTGGATGGAAAACCAGCGCCTTCGCCGCAAAAATGGCGCACTAAATCCGGAATATATCAACCGGCTGGACCGGCTGGGTTTTGTCTGGGAACTGCCGCACTCCCCCGTAAATCAGGATGGAAGGTGGCAGGCCCGGTTTGACGAATTCGTTGCCTACCGGGAACGCTTCGGCCATTGCCTGGTGCCGGCGTTCTGGCGGGAAAACCAGGCGCTGGCCAATTGGGTGAACACCCAGCGCCGGCGGCGCAAGGCCGGCTCCTTAACCCCGGAGCGCCTCGACCGGCTTGAGGCGCTGGGCTTTTGCTGGGATGCCTCACCGGAACCGGATGCATCGTGGAACACCCATTTCGACGAGCTTGCCGCCTACCGGAAACAATCCGGCCATTGCCTGGTGCCGGCGGCCTGGCCGGAAAACCCGGCGCTGGCCGGCTGGGTGCGCCTGCAACGCTCCTGCCGCAAAAAGGGAAAATTATCACCCGAACGCCTCGACCGGCTCGGCCGCCTGGGTTTTGTCTGGAATGCCTCGACGCGCCCGGAGTCCGAATGGGACGCCAAATATGCCGGCCTCGTTGCGTTCCGCCAGCGTTTCGGCCATTGCTACGTGCCGCATCTCTGGGCCGAACGGCCCGCACTGGGCGTCTGGGTGCAAACCCAGCGCGAGAAACGCGCGGCCGGCACCCTGCCTCCCGAACACCTCGCCCGGCTGGATGAAATCCATTTCCTCTGGACCGGCGGCTGGGAAGCCCTCGGCGCCGGCTGGCGCCAGAAACAGAAAGACGTCATGGGCCAGTTCTACCGGGAACCTCATCCGCCCTCCGTCCCCTGATTTCTGCCTTCCCAATTTCTGTCTTCCCTTCAACCGCGGATGACGCGGACTTTCAATTTCAACTTTTTGGTTTCCCCCGGCCCGTGAAATGGCTTGGCCTGTTTCACTGGGCAGCATTTCAGAATTTGCCTTTTTAACCACGGATGAACCCAGCGCGGCTGACGCCGCAACCAAAAAAAAGAAAATAGCCGCAAAAGAACGCAGAGAACGCAGAGATATAAATTTCTGTCTTTGTGTTCTTTGCGTTCTTTCGCGGCCAATTCTTTGCCAAGAAAACAAGGATTTGCGGCATTGTATTACGGATTTCTGTTTTCAGGAAGCGGGAGCGGGGCGGAGCCGGATTGGCGGCGGGTTGGTGTGTGTGGCGGGCCGGGGGCAATCACAGGGCTGATACCGTTCGTCGCTATGCAGGCAATGGCATCCGTCTGTAGCGGGCCGGAAAGAAAAATGGACGTGAGCGTCAGACCGTCAACAGCTCGCAGCCGTGAACAAAGCGCGGGCGATGTCTCACCCTCTCCGCTCTGGGGAGAGGGCCGGGGTGAGGTGCTCGTTCTGGCAATTCCAGGCCGATTTTGAAACTTTCCGGCAGGGCGCGGAACAGGGCCGGTCGTTCCCGGGCCAAAACCGCGGCCAGCCAATGTCTCATGCTCATCAGGATGAATTCGCGTCCGCGCGCGGACCGATATTTGCACTGCCAGAAGGGTTGATGGGCAAACACGGCCTCGGCGCGGCGGGCGAGTTTGGCTGTGAGTTGTCCTTCGCCCATCCGATGGGAGAAGGTGGCGGAGCCGGATGAGGGTATCAAATTGGTCCGAAAATAATCGCGCGCCTCATCCACGATGCGCCAGGCCAGATACAGCGGACAATAACTGGTCTGCCGTTCAAATTCCCTGACTGGCTCGTATATTTTTCGTTTCATACGCAAAATTGTATATCAGGAGGTTGGACAAAGGCTGACCAAGGTTTATTTTGTCCGGGAGTATGTAGATAACGCAAATGTTGGCTTTTGTGCGGTGGTTACCCAGCCAATGTCCAACCTTGTCATGGAAGATAGTTCCATGAATGACAAGAAGCATCCTGAACTTGCGAAATCGGACGTGATCAAGCACCTGCCCAAAGCCTGTGGCGATGAAACGGCGGCGGTTGAGTTTCTTGAACGGCAACGCTGGGGGAATTCGCCCGTGTGCCCACATTGCCAGAGCGCCAACATTTACAAGATGGCAGGCCGCACTGGCGCGCGAAATAAACGCCATCTCTGGCGCTGCCGTGCTTGCGGTGAACAATACACGGTTCGCACGGGCGCGATTTACGAAGATTCAAAATTGCCGTTGAGACATTGGGCATATGGGTTCTGGCGCGTTTGCGCCAGCAAGAAGGGCGTGAGCGCGCGGGAGATTGAGCGCAACTGTCAAATCACCTACAAGTCGGCTTTGTTCCTCATGCACCGCATTCGCTTCGCGCTGACTGAAGACCAGGCGAACCGGCAGAAACCCGGCAACACTGCGGGTATCTGCGAAGTGGATGAGACGTTTGTGGGCGGAAAACCACGTCCAGGTGATCCGCGAACCGTGTTGCCCGGCTATCGAAAGAACTCCCATAAAGTTCCAGTCGTCGCGGTGGTGGAGCGCGGAGGCCATGTCCGCACTAAAGTCGTGCCGAATGTGACGCAGAGCAATGCGGGCCATTTTCTTTTTGAAAACATTGAAAATGGCACCATCGTCAATACCGATCAAAGCCCGGTTTATCACACCATCCTTTATCCGATTACCAAGCATCTCGGGGGACGGCATGATATTGTGAACCATTCAAAGCAGCAATACACCGAGCGCAATGAGGATGGCACCACCTCCGGGGTGAACTGTGCCGAATCCTTTTTCTCTTTGATAAAACGCGGGCTGCTCGGAACGTTTCATGCCGTGAGCAAGGAACATCTTCACCGTTATTGCGACGAATTCGCTTTTCGCTGGGATACACGCAAACTCAATGATGGCGAGCGCGTTGTCGCAGCGGTCAAGCGCACCGAAGGCAAACGGCTGACTTACGATCAATGTGTATGCCGGCGGTGAAATCCCACTCAATTTGCGTTATCTACATACTCCCGATTTTGTCCAAGCGCTTCAAGAAAATGACCCGCGTGAGTTCATTCAAGGGAATGATTGAACCTTTATGATGCGCGGCCGTTTCCTTTCGGTTGGTTGTGAAACGCTCCGCCTTGTAATGGCCAGCATATTCCCATTTTTTGTCATCGCGCCTGATAAAGACCGGAACCGGCTGTTGCTGGGCGCAGAAGATTTTCGCGTTGCGCTGAACGATGTAGCCGGTGCCGACCATGATGATATCCGGCGCCTCGGGATGGCGCCTGGGATTGAAACAGCCGCAAACGATCCGGCCGTGCTCATGGGGAAGAGATTCCTTTTCGTCTCCGCCGAGGACGCGACAGATTTTTGCGCGGGAATATGTCTGGCCAGGCGCGAAATGGTCCCAAACGACAAACGCCTTGCCGCCGCCCTGCCCGGAGCCGGTGACATGTCCGTGCGACTGGCCGCAATTCGGACATGTCCGCACGGGCTTGGCTAAACCGCTGACCAAATAAACCTTGCCGCAAACAGGGCATTCAAATGCCGCATTATTGCCCAGCCAATCCTCCTTCAAGCCAGGGTGCCGGGCGTTGAGATTTTTGGTTTTCATTTTGGTTTCCTGACCAACCAAGCTCCGTCAGGAGCGACATCACCAAGCGGACAGAATATGCCGCTCCTGACGGAGCTAAATTTGCTTTGATTTTGGATTCTACAAATATGTCGCGCCTCTGGCGCTGTGGAGTGCGGCGACATGTCGCCGCTTTGAAAGCGCGGACATGTCCGCGCACTCCAGAACCGCACCGTCACGTCATAGACCAGTTGCGCCACCTGAAAACTTTTCAACTTCCGGTAGCCGCCATGCAAAGGAATCAAGTTTTCCGCACTGGTCCGCTCATGGTTCATTTGGCCATTCCTCTCGCTATTTTGATTTTGTCTGGGCGGATTTTTGCGACTCCGTCTCACCTTTCTTGGTTGCATCGTAAACTGTTTTCCATCGGCCTTCTGCGACACCCCGCTCCAGTTCTTCCAGAGCTTTTTGCTTGGTGACTCTGAAATGACGAATGCGTTCAACTTGATCGGCGATGGCAAATGGCAGGGTCATAACCAAAAACCAAATGCCAACAAAAATCTCCCCTATCGCGAGCAGTTTACTTAACCAAGCTGTTGGAACAATATCCCCGTAGCCAACTGTTGCGATTGTCACCATGCTGTAATAAATCATGTTGAGGAATAGAGGGCCAGGAGTGCTCACTTTGAATTGAGTCGCATCTATTTCTTGCAAGAAGTTATATGTCATGCCGAAATAGACCACGACCAAAAAGAAATTTATAAGCACGACCGTAACAAAACTGAATGGATTGAGAACATGAGCCATAGCCTGCTTCAGTCTAGCGACAAGCGCGAGGTGAAGAGTGAGCATGAGGACAGAATAGACCAATAGCACCCAGTAAATGAACGGCTTCCCAATGAATGCCAGAAAGTAAACAGCCAGAGGTGCCACCGCAAAGAGAAGCGTCCAGTTGAAAGCAAAATAATCCTTTCCCTGTCCGGGCGGCGGCGAAAAATGTTCAAACATAGCTTTGTAAACGGGATCGAAGTCTTCAATAGCTTGTTTTGTTGTTTTGTTAGTTTCCATAACGCCTGCGCTTTATTTTGTCGCACCTTCCACGATTTGGATTTCGGCGGGGGTGAGGGCGTAAAGGACATCGCCCAGGGCGTCAATCTGCCAATCGCCGCCGATGCAGCGGTTGGCGGAAAAATCTATCTTGTCGCTCTGCATGGGGTGCCTATTTCTTTTTCGATTTCCCCGCTGGCTTGCCGATCCTTTTCCCGACAGCCTTTTCGAGCAAGACAAGTTCGGTGACGACTTCCGGGGATTTCAAGCCAACCGCGTGCAACACGGATTCGGGAATTTCCAGATTGTCCAGTTGGCGCGGTTCCACTTTCACCGCGCCGCCGCCGTAGGATTTCCCGGCAAAGGCAAGGTTTTGCAATGTGTCGGGGTGGTTCAATGCCCGCCACAGCCGCCGGACAGCGTCGCGGTCGGTGTCCCACGGATAAACGCACAGGAAACCGGTGAGCGGCACCACGCCCGCTTCGTTGAGAATAAACCGGCAATCGCGGCGGCCCAGGTAGGCGAACAGGATTGGCGGCGGAGTGCGCTGCTCCATTTTATACCAGGGCCGCCGGCTTTGAATCAGTGGGCGTTGGTGGAATTGCTGCTGCTCACCGGATTCAAGATGCGATCGCAGGCTGGTTGGCAACCGTTCCTTGGGAGTGTTGTCCAGATTCAGCAGCCAAGTCGGGCGGCCGGCCAGATCGAGTTGATCCAATGCGGATGGGCGCAAAACATCCTCACGACAATCCCGCGTGCGCCCGATGGCGCGGATGAAAAAGCGCGGGGCCAGACCCAGCGACTTCACTTGTTCGCGGGTGAAAAAAAAGAATTCGTTGGCCCCGGTGGCAATACCCCTGACGACGCGAGCAAAGGCCACCGGCGGCGGCAATGTCCCCTTCCAGTGCGCTTCTGTCAGAACCACGGAAGATCAACAAGTCCGGGCGTTTGATTTTTCCGAGGCCGGCGGCCTCAAGACGCTCAAAATAAAGCTCGAATTCCGGCAATGGTTTTTCATTTTGTGCCCCTTGCGCCTTTTCGCGGCAATCAGTATCCGTGTCCATCCGTGGTCAAAATTCTTTGCGCCCTTTGCGTTCTCTTGCGGCAAATCCGGTTCCTGTGTTTCGTGTGGTTCGCGGTTCAATGCTTGATTTCAGCATTCAGCATTTCAGATTTTGAGTTGCGTGTGTCCCGTTTTCATCCACTGTCCTGTCTCAAAAATGGGAAACCTGGCCTCTGACCGGGTAAAGTCCGCGACGAATGAGGTAAAGCCGGTCATTGACCGGGTAAATTCATCGGCGAATGAGGCAAAATCAACGACTGACCGGGGAAATTCGGTCACGGTTGAGGTAAAGTCAGACGTTGACCGGGTAAAATCCATGTCGAATGAGGTAAAACCGGCCTCTGACCGGGTAAAGTCAGCTACGTATGAGGCAAAGTCAGCCTCTGACCGGGTAAAGTCCGCCGCGGATGAGGCAAAGTCAGCGGCGGATTGGGTAAAGTCAGTGCTGAAAGAGGCAAAGTCCGTGACGATTTGGGCATCATCAGAGACGGACTTTACACGGTCAGGCCGGTTTTTGACGGGCAAAAAGTTTCTTTGGCCCCCGTCCCCGAAACCGGCCGGTTAGGCATCTCCCTGTTCCGCGCGAAGTTACGCGGAAGACCCATTAGTTGCGCCCCGCGCCGTCTGGCGCACCGCTTAAGGTGCGACTAATGACTATTATTTGGTCTAATAGTTGGCACAAAAAATGGTGCAGTCACGGGCATGGAACGGGAACCAGCGCGGAGCCGATTGGCTTCCTCCGAATGGCCCGCTCTTGAGACAACAAACAAAAACAACGAAAGAAAACAAAATGAAAACAAACGCAAAATTAGTGACATTAAGCCAGGCGTATAAATATATGCCCGCAGCCATGGTCCTGGCCATCCTGGGCTGGGTCATCAAGTGCATGACCGGCAACGCGGCGTTCCCCAAACCGCCGGTCCCGCTGGCGCCGGCGGTGCCGCCGGACCCGGATGCGCCGGTGGACATGACCACCCGCATGAACGTTCTGGACGATGCCATCAAGAACGCCGTGGGTGGCGGAACCATCAAGACCGGCCTCAAGAACGCCGCGCTGGCTTCGGCCTTCGAGGGTTTGGATGCGAACGGGTTTTATGCCCAAACGTGCGCACGCACCAATCTGCCGTTGTTCCTCACGTCCGGCTACCAGGCCCGGAGCACCAACCGCGGTCAGACACCCGTGGCCACGCCCTCCTTCACGGGGATAGACAACGACGTCTCCACGCAACTGGACGTGCATGTCTCACCGGTGGACAACGCGGTGGGTTACGAGGTGCAGATGCTCGTCAACACGGTGTGGACGCCGGTCAAGTTCTCGACGCAGGCGCGCAGCACCATCACCTTGACCGGCCTCACGACCGGCACGGTGGTCCAGGTGCGCGTGCGCGCGCTGGGCGGCAGCACCGGTCAAAGCGACTGGTCCATGCCCGGCTCGAGCATCGTGGATTAAAAGACAAAATGCCGACACCTCACCCCGCCCTCTCCCCGATCGTGGCGGAGAGGGAAAAATCAAGCCGGGACGGGAAACCGTTCCGGCCCTTTTGTTTTTAGCCGGGAGCGGGAGCGGTATTCATCCGGCGCGGGCCGCCATCCGCACGTTTACCGCCAGTCCGTTTGGTTGCAGACAGCAACTTTCGCGGGTGCTGTTTATAATTGGATGCATTCCCAGGGGCGCGGTGTCCAATTTCACGGCAAGGCCGGCCAATTGGCGGCCGGCGGCCGCAGACAGTCTGCCGCGATACTCTGTCGGCGACTGGCCCACGATTTTCTTGAACACCCGGTTGAAGTGCGTGAGCGACTGAAAGCCGGTCTCATAGCCAATTTCGCTGATGCGCAGATTGGGGTTGAGCATGAAATTCTTCGCCTTCTCGATGCGGGTGCGGGAGACGAACTCGGTAAAGTTCATGCCCGTGGTCCTGCGGAACTGTTTGCAGAAATAGCAGTTGCTGATGTTCACGATGCCCGAAACCTGTCGCAACGAGAGAGGCTCCGCGTAATGCTCGCGGATGAATTGCTTTGCCCCGGCGATGGCCCGCGTCTCCGTATTCGCCGCCTGCATGATGAGTTCGTTGCTTTTCAGCGCGAGATGGTCGGCGAAGATGGCCAGCAAGTCCCGGACCGCATCGAGTTTCCGCTGCGAGACGACCGGGGTCTGGAAAAATGCCAGTCTTGCCTGTTGGTTGCCGATGTCCACGCCAAGCTTCACGGCGCGATCAACGGCATGCTGGAACGATGCACGCGTCGGCTTCCGGCGCATGACGTGGCCGGTTTGCAGGAAGCCGATGGTTTGCGGGCCGAGCTTCACCGGCACGGCGGTTTCGCACAGGCCGTAGGCGCAGCTTCGGGTGGCCGGTCCGTTCATGGCAGCGTGCGCGAGCTTCTCCTGGAACCGGAGGCAGGCGGCACAGGCGCGGCTCTTCCCGGCCATCACCATGCAGAAGGCGTTTTCCCGGCCTTTGCCGCGGAAAGGCAACTGCCAGGTCGTGACCGGACGCAGTGCCACCGGCATCCCCGTTGCCAGCTTGAAGGCGCGCTTGAATTTCTGAAAGGTTTCCGAGCGGGTGAGCATCCCGATCAGTTGTCCATCCGTATTCATTGCCCAACCTTTCTTTTTTCTCGTTCGCACGAGAATGATCTTCCATCTGGGTTTCCCGTTTCCAGTGACAGATAAACGGGGAAGTCACGGGCGCGCCATCAGGTGTTTTACCCATGCCGGGACCGGATGAATCCAGCCCCGCACCAGTGTCCAAGCCGGAGGAACCTTGACTGGTCGCTGGAGCGGGGACTGGAATCAGCACAACCGCAAGCCACCGTTCAATGGCCGGTCTGGCGGTTGCGGGGCCGCCGCGCGGGCACCGCCGACCGTGCGCAGAACGGCCTGCACCATTCGCAACAACTGCCCGATGGAATAAGGCTTGGGCAGCGTGACCGCCGGCGGGAGCCAGGGATAGCGGTTTAGAATGTCCCCGGCTGGCAATCTTCCGGTGGCCATGATGACCGGCAGCGCCATGCGGGCGGCCCTCACCTTCTTGACCAGCGCCAGGCCGGACAATCCCGGCATGTCATGGTCGGTGATCAGGAGGGCGTAGCTTTCCGGCGAGTGGCGGGTGGCATGAAGCGCCTCCCAGCCTGCCTTGCCGTCTTCGGCGGTTTCCACCTCGTAGCCGGAGTTCTGAAGCACTTCAGCGTTGAGACGGCGCAGGTCCGGTTCGTCCTCCACGACGAGAATGCGGCGGGGCGGACCTGTCCGGCATTGAACCGGCGCGCCGGCCCGCTTTCTCGCCTGCGGGATTTTTTTGTGGATTAAATCACGTTTCCATGACCCTTGAGGAGGTTCCGCAGCGCCGTCGGTCTGGTGCAGGATCTTTTTGACCGCAGCCAATAATTCCTCCACCGCATAGGGCTTGAACAGTTTGGCGGCGGGTTGGAGCCAGGGGTATCGGGCAAATTCCTCCTCCGGCATATTTCCCGTGGCCATGATAAAGGGCACCACCCGGCGCGCGGCATGCAGTCTCCGGAGCAACTGTATTCCGGTCAGATTGGGCATGTTGTTGTCGGTAATCATCAGATCGTAGTCGCTGTCGCCAAGCATCTCCCAGGCGTAGGCGCCATCCTCGGCGGTGTCAACGTGGTAGCCGGCGCGATGCAGCGACAGGGCGTTGATCCGGCGGATGTCCGGATCGTCCTCAACCACGAGAATGTTGCGGGGCGGACTCGCCTGGCATTGGAGGGCGGCGCCGACCGGCTCCCCGGCCGGCATCGTAATTTTGTCTGCCATTATACCTCTCATGATAGTAACCATAAGCTGGAATGATGGCGGACGATATACGGTGTTTTACCCATAAGGGATTTGCTGAGCCCAGGCCGCCCCAGCGGGTTGGAACGGCGGGTTAATGACCCATCTTTTTGGATGCCGGCGGGGGATTGTGTCCCGTATTTTCCTTAACCACGGCAATCATCTCCTCCATCCCTTCCTTAATTTCGTTCACCTGCGGATGCATTTCCTTGAGGAGATCATGTTCGAGGCGGGACAGCTTTCCGATGCGCCTGCCCTGCTCGTCCCGTGAAATAAGCGGTATGGCGGCGCTGGCGTGGCGGCCCGGCATATTTCACGGGGCGGGCGCAACTGGTCCAGGAGGGCGTTCTGTTTGATGGAAAGCCGGCGCATCCACCAAAAGCAGACGCCCCAGCAAACGGTGCCGGCCAGGGTCATCCAGAAAGCGAGGTTTTCTCCATCCATTTTTTGCAGGAACCGGGGTAACCAGGCTCATTATTTTATTCCAAATTCAAAAATCCCGTATCCCGAATTTGAAATGAGCCTCCTAACGTCGGCTCCTACTTGATCAACAAGCCGCTAAACAATGGTCAAGTGGACGCTGTTCTCGATGATGCCCGCGCTGATGGCGTGGCGGGTGAGGCCGGCGGTGTCGTGGATGTCGAGCTTCTGCATGATATGCTCGCGATGCTTTTCGACGGTCTTGATGCCGATGCCGAGTTCCGAGGCGGTTTCCTTGTTGGCCTTGCCCTCGGCGATTAGCTGGAGGATTTCCATCTCGCGCGAAGTCAGCCGGGCGGCCTTCTTGGTGAACCCGCCCGCGCGGTCGGGTGACAACGGATGGATGCGATCCTGACGGCGGGAAATGATGGAACAGAAATACTTTTTCCCTTTTTGAACCTGCCGGATCGCCTGACACACCACATGGGCGGAAGTTTGCTTCAGGAGAAATCCCATGGCACCGGACTCGGTCGCGTTTTTGATATACGCATCATCGCTGTGCGCGGAAAGAATGAGCACCTTCGTGTCGGGGACGGTTTTAAGCACCTGGCGCGTGGCTTCCAGGCCGTTGAGCAACGGCATCGCGATGTCCATCAACACCACGGCGGGACGGAGTTTTTTGACCATGGCCACGGCCTGACGTCCGTCCGGCGCTTCGCCGACAATTTCAAAGTCGTTCTCCATTTCAAGCATCTTGCGAAAGCCCTCGCGCACAATCATGTGGTCTTCCGCCAGCAATACAGTGATTCGTTTCATAAAAATTCAAGATTTGGTTTCAACGGACGCCATCAGTGATTACCCCCCCCCGCGCACCTTGCCAAGCGGGATTTGGGCAGTGACGGTGGTGCCTGTGCCCTGGGCGGACTCAACGCCAAAATGGCCGCCGACCATTTCCAGCCGTTCCCTCATGCCGAGCAGACCCAGGCGTTTGCTGCCTTTCGCCTGCAACACGCGGTCCACCTGGAAGGATTTGCCGTCGTCTTTTATTTTCATGCAGACGGAATCCGGCAGTTTCTGGATGTTCACTTCCACCCGGCTGGCCTGCGCATGGCGGGCGACATTGGTCAGCGCCTCCTGCGCGACGCGAAAAAGCACCGTCCGCTTGGCGATGGCCAGTTGTTCCACTTCCGCAAAGGCCTTCAAGTGAACGAGGATGCGCGTCCGCTTGGAAAAGATTTTCACGAAAGAATGCAGGGCGGGAATCAGGCCGAGATCATCCAGCACCGCCGGGCGCAGTTCGCGGGCGAACTGGTGGACGATGTCCACCGATTTTTCCACCAGCCGCTGGGTGCGGGCGATGTTGCGGTCGAGGCCCTTGGTGTTGGTCGCGGCCTCCCTGGCCAGGGCCGCCAGCCGGACGTTGATGCCGGTCAACGTCTGGGCGATGACATCATGCAGTTCGCGGCTGATTTCCTTGCGCTCCTCCTCCTGCGCCAGGAGGATCTGGCGGGACAACTGCCGCAACTGGTCCTGCAGATGATCCGACTGTTTCAGCAGCTCGCCGTAGTGATGCTCGCTCTTTTTGAGCGCCGCCTCCACCGCCTTGCGCTGGGCGATTTCCTGTTCCAATTCCTGGTTCGACGCGGCCAGCTCCACGGTTCGCTGGCTCAACATCTCGACGATTTTATTCAGGTGGAGGGCGGCCTTCGTGCGCCGTGCGGTGAATTTTCTCGATCGGGGTGATTGCCTCGGTAAAGAAAAGACCCGCCCGTCTGATGAGAGTGACGCGCCTGCCGGCCGGGATGCCGGGCAACACTCTCGCAACCAGGATTTGCTCATGGAGCTTGGCGATGTCGAGCGTGTTCAGGCCGGCGGCCAGTGCCTGCCGGCCCATGCCATGCGCCCGTTGCAGGCGCGCCTCTGATTGTTGCTTCAGATACGCCTTCAGTCCCGCCTGATACTGTCTGGAAAATCTCGCTTTCATGGGCTGCCGAACTGGCGGGCGACCCGCCGCACGGACCTGGCCGATTTTAGCACCAGCCGCTGCGTGCTGGCGATTTCATTCTTGAGACCCTTGGTATTGTTTCTGGCCTCCTCTTTCAAGGTGAGCAGCCGGACATTGATGCCCAGCAACGTCTGCGCAATTTCATCCTGAAGCTCGCGGCTGATCTTTTTGCGTTCATCCTCCTGCGCCTCGAGCACCTGGTGCGTCAGTTGCCGCAGCCCTTCCTGCAGTTGCAGGGAATCCTTCAGAAGTTTGGCGTAGTGTTCCCCGCTTTTCTTGAGCGCGGCTTCCACGCTCTTGCGCCGGACGATGCCGCGCTGCAACTGGCGGTTGGTAACCGCCAGCTCCACCGTGCGCCGGCCCAGCGTCTCGTTCAAGTGGTTCAGTTGAATCTTGCTCTGCCGCGCGGCGCGGTGCGTCTCCACGATCGGCGTGAGGGCCTCGGCAAAAAATATCTCCGCCCGCTTAAGGAACCCATTTTTAAGGCTGGATAATTCCAGCGTCGTGACGGCCTGTTCGTGAATCCGGGCCAGTTCCAGCGTCTCCAGCCCGAGGACGACCGCCCGGCGTCCCAGCGTCAACGCCGGCTGCAGGCTCGCGCGCGCCCCGGTCTTCAGGTGTTTGCGCAACGCCGTCACATATCGTTGGGACAACCCGGTTAATTTTTGTTTCATGTTGGCTTGCTGGCTTCGGCGGGATGCTCCGGGCTGCGGGACCGTTTATCCGCACACGGGAATCCTGTGCTACTGTCGGATGGTTGCTTCAATCTGTAATCTGTATATCAGGTGTTCTCCGTATCTCCGCCTGTCCTTGGCCGTGGGGCGAATCAATCCCGGCCGGACGGCCTCAACAAACATGTTCTGGTTACACCTGATGGCGAAGGGCCGCCGGATGGCGTAGCATCTCTCCAATGTCAAAAAAATTAACAACCAAAAAATGGAAAGGAACAATATGTATTTAGGCATTGGTGGAATACTGGGAATTCTGTGGGCGCTGGGGATGGTATATGGATACAGACTGGGCGGGGCGATCTACATCCTGCTGGCGGCTGCCATCGTCATGGCATTTTTCGGGCTTCGTCGGTGGTGGCAGCAACCGGCGGCGTAAGCAGCTGCTGGCTTTCCACGCGAAGTCAGGAGAACCACGCAGGCCGAGGCACGGGGATGAGAGCGAAAAATTCAGGCCGGGTCATACCCTTGGTCATGGCCGGTCTAACAGCGTTGCTTCAACGGTGATGACCGACCATCAAAAACATACCGAGTTTTTAACGGAGTGCATTCGTTACGACGAAAGCGCCCGGCGGCAGGAACTGATGGAAGAGATCATCCGGATTCAGTGTGACGCGCGCTGTGTGCTGCGCGCGTTGTGGCTGATGGTCATATTGACTGCGCTGGCCGTGGCTGGTCTTGGCTATGGAACGGTTCTGGAGGATAATTTTCCCTACAACCTGCCGCAATTCATTGTGAATCTTATCTGGGCACTGGGCCTGGGAGCACTGATCAGCCTCCTCGCGTTTATGGGCCTGGGGATGGTCTATCGCTGGAAACTGGACCGGCGACGGGGGGAATGCCGCCAGATTGTTACGAGACTGCTGGAAACCCGCCTGGGTAAGACGGTCACCGCGCCCTTGCGGGACAATCCTGTCGGCGACGGCAGCCCCGCCCCGGCCCGGGTTGCTGCCGGAGCTGATGGTTCCCCGGTAACGATTGAATCAACCGCCCGGGGCTGAAACTCCGATTCGCAAGCCCCCGTGTCGCCATGCCTTCAGAAACCTTCCAAGCGAGCCGGTTGACGCGCGGCAATTTTCTTTTCCCCACGATTATCGCGGTGACGGACCGGGCGGTTACCCGGCATAAACGGTCGTGGTTCAGCCGCGACGAGACCAGCGTCAGCATCTCAAAGGTTGCGTCCGTTCACATCAAGACGGGAATCATGTGGGCGGACATTTTGATTGAATCATCCGGTGGCAGCGATCCGCTGGCAAGTCACGGCCACCGGAAGACGGATGCGCGCCGCGTCCGCGAACTGATTGGGGAGGCGCAGGGCCATCCGGGAGCCGGCGGGAAGTTGACGCCGCCCTGACCATGGGCGAAAGCCCCCTCGAACCCTGATTAAATCGTCTCGGCGGAGTCCCGCCCCGCCAACTAAATTTGAAATGGAAGCGGGCGGTTCGCTTATGAAATTATTTTGGCGCATTCTCGTGTTGCTGCTGGCAGGCTTGCCGGTGGCGCGGGCGCAGGATGACACGGTCACACTCCCGGACATCATCCAGGGCGTGCAACAATTTGCGCAGGACAATCTCGACACGAATGTTCTCAACGCGCTTCCCAAAGTGGACGACCCCGCGGTCCAGCAATTTTTCCGCGACTTCCAGCAGCGTTTTCAGGGCGACTACGTGGTGGACCTGGCGGCGCTGCGGCAGACCGCCCAAACCGTCCTGCCGCTGCTGGAAAGCCGCGAGGAAACCCGGCCCTACGCCGCGTGGCTCAAGGCGCAGATGGATTACCTGGACGTCGCGGATGAAATCCGGCTGACGATTCCGCCGCCACCCGTTGAAACCAACCAGCCGCCGCGGCCCGTTCCCAATCCGCCGCCGCAAAAGGAACGCGAGCTTTGGGTGAAAAAAGTTTCCGTCAGTCCCTGGCCGGAACTGGCAAACGAATATGTGCCGGAGTTGAAGCCAATTTTCGCCGCGCAAAAAATTCCGCCGGAACTGGTCTGGATGGCGGAGGTGGAATCGGGATTTGACCGGCGCGCCTTGAGTCCGGCGGGAGCGGCGGGAATGTTTCAATTGATGCCGGACACCGCCAAGCGGTTCGGGCTTTCCCTGTGGCCGCGCGACCAGCGTTATCAGCCGGAACCGAGCGCGACCGCCTCCGCCCAGTATCTGAAATATCTTCACGACCGTTTCAAGGATTGGCGGCTGGCCCTGGCCGCCTATAACGCCGGTGAAGGCACGGTGCAGAAACTCCTGGACCGCTATAAGGCGGACACCTACGACGCCATCGCCGGACACTTGCCTGCGGAAACGCAAATGTATGTGCCCCGTGTTGAAGCCGTCCTCCGGCAACGTGAAGGCGCGAACCTCGAACAACTTCCCGCGCCGCAAGGTTAATACCGGCTAAAATCCGTCTCTGAACTTGAATTCAGAAAACAGAATTACCTTCCGCGATACTTCGATGGGTTGCGTATCCGGTCGAGCCGCTCAACTTCAAGTTCTTTCAAGTCCGCCCGCCGCCGCCGTTGCCTGATGGCATTTGCAATTGTTTGGGGAAGCAAGAAGGCCTGTTTGACCAATTGGACGATGGTCTGGCAGATGTATTTTATCGTGTTCACAATGATTTTCCGCATTGGGACGGCAGATGTGCCAGCTTCCGGTAAATGGTTTTCACAAACGCATCGGCCCGGAACCCGCTTGGCCCTTCCCACGGCTCAAAACCCTGATGTCCATCCATGACGAAGTCGCCGCGCCGAACCAGTTCATTCCATTTCAAACGCCGAAAGCGCTTAGGATCGCCGGCTGGCGGGGTCGTCTCGACTTTGAAACTGTTTCGCACGAATAATCTCCTCCTGGTCATGGTTTCAACTCAGCCTGTCATACACTCTTGGGTTTCACAAGCAACAACACGATGCCGCCGGCGAGCATGAGCGCGCCGACCGCTGGCGGGATAAAATGACTGTCCGTGGTGGCGATGTGCATTCCCAGAAAGTTAATCGGCTCGCCCGGCGTCTTGAAGCTCAAGCCGGAGTAGGCCAGCACCACGATGCCCAGGGTGATCAGGGTGACGGCAAATAGAGTTTTCATATTGATTGATTAAAAGTTGGGCTAAAAATTCCGTCACAAGGCTCTCCGTCCAGAAATAACCCGGAGCAAAATCACGACAATCGGCGATCACGAGCAGGATATGGATAAAACCGCCCATCGTGGTGCCGGTGACGAGTCCCAGCAGCCAGAGGATGACCAGGATCAGAGCAATCGTGTATAACATAATGGTTTGGTTTGGCAGACATGGTGGCATGGGCGACCTCGCCCCGGCCCGCCAAGTTACGACGTTGATCAGGCGTTGACCGGCTCGGGTTTCTTGTTCCGTCCGGGTTGCCATGCACGGTGTGACGCGCGGCATCCACGACCGTTGCGCCCATGTCGCCGACCGCCTTGACCGCCCCGCCGGCGATGTCCGCGACCGCGTGCTCGGTGCCAACCGCCAGTTTTTCGGCGCCCTTGATCGCCCCGCCGCCGACGGCAACGGCCGCGTGTTCGATGCCAACGCCGACCTTGGCCACATCTTTCACCGTGGTGGTGACCACCTTCTCCGTGGTGTCCACCGTGGCCCCGATGACCTTGCCCGTGCCCGCGACCACCGCAATGCCGTCGTCTTTGACCGTCTCAATCATTCCCGGATGTTTGGTTGTATTCATATTTAATTTTCTTTCGTGTTGTTTTGTTTTTCAGTTTTGGCCGGCCGGCGCTCTTTCGCGCCAGGCGGATGGCGACAGTGCGTCGCTTGAATTTACTTGCTGACTACTCTCAAGTCCTGTGGCGGTGCAATTGGGTAATTCGACGGCACGACCGCTTTAATCGTCATGTTGTTGATCACGCTGGTCACGCCGTTGATGTCGGTGGCGAGCTTGGTGACGAGGCTTTTTTCCGCATCGTTTTTGGCCACGCCAGTCAAGGTGACGACGCCGTCCGTGGTCGTAACTCCGGTATGT
This sequence comes from uncultured Verrucomicrobiae bacterium, assembly GCA_963764035.1. Lineage (GTDB taxonomy): Bacteria > Verrucomicrobiota > Verrucomicrobiia > Limisphaerales > UBA11358 > UBA11358. Next base: position 21,516 of record CAVXQV010000004.1, on the reverse strand, counting down.
ATGGCGCTGGTCGCGCGATGCGACATCAATGACGACTTGACTTCAGCCGTGATGGAGGCGTCGTCAATCTTGTCGCCGATCGGTTGCATCTGGCGCTGGCCGGAGCCGTGGCAATCGTCATGTCGTTCTTGACTTCTTTGACGTTGTCAATGTCCTTGGCGTATTCGGTGGTGAGTTCCTTTTCGGCAATGCTGCTCGCCACACCCTGCAAGGTGACGACGCCGTCCTTCGTATAAACGGAGGTTCCGGTGGCGCTCACGTTGCGATGGAACAACAGCGCGGTTTTCACTTTCATGGTGATCCAGGCGTCGGAATGTTCCGCCGGTTGTTCGCCGCTGACCACGAGTTGATTGTCCACGCTCTTGACGCCGGGCAGACTCGCCACGGTGTTCTCGGCCAGGGACTTGTCGGACGCGTCGGCGACCGTTCCGGTCAGAGTGACGACACCGTCTTTGGAATCAACCTTGATGGAATCGTCCTTGAGGGTGGTTTTGAAGGTGTAAGACTTCGCGGCGGACGACTCGATGCGGCTGTCCGTGTCGGCGGCGCGCACCGGCGTGCTGGTGATTAACATTGTGCTCACGACGGCCGCGAGCGTTAAGGGGAACATGATTTTCGTTTTCATTTTGCTTTTCTTTTATTGTTGTTGCGTTGTTGGTTTTTAACACTTGAAGCAGGCTAGGTGATGTGCCGGCTCTTCGCTATGGGGTGTAACCCTACCGCGCTCACCTTGCAGAATCCCTCGGCGAATGGAACACGTTCACCGGTTTCTCCAACGGCGACACCGGCTCGGACAGCGGATTGAGGGGCGGCGGGTTTGTCTGGTTCACATATTTGCGCAGGAGCCAGGTCTTTTGCATGGCTTCAACCAACCGCTCCAGTTCGCGCATCGAAGCCTGCGTTTGCCGGACGAGCCCGGGCAGGTCTTTCGTTCCGTCGGCCACGGCATCGGTGATTTCCGGCAGGCGCGTCGTGCCGTTCTGAATATTCTTCACCGCGACGTTCAGGTTCGTCGTCACGTCCTGCAATTCGCCCATCATCTCATTTGCCCGCGCCAGAAGTTGCTGCGCCTCGTCCGCCAGCGCGGGGTCGGTGATCAGCTTGCCGGCGGTGCCTTTGCCTTGTTCGACGCCGGCGACCATGTCGTTCAGGCGGCCGATCAGTTGTTCCAACTGTTCTTGCGTGGTGACGAGATTCGTGCCGAGCGCGGTCCAGGTGTCGAGGCCCACGCTTAATTTCTTCATAACCGGCAAGGCGGCACTGCGAACTTCCTCAATCGCGGTTTCCATGGTGTCTGGCAATGCCCGGCAATCAATGGAGGCGTTTTTCTCCGGCAACGGCTGGCCCAGACCGCGCGTGATCTCAAAGTAGGAATCGCCTGCCAGGCCGAATGTCCTTTTTACCACCGCCGATGAATCCGCGCGCACGAACCGGAAGAAGTCGCGGCGGATGTTTGCCTCGGCTTCCATCCGGCCCGTTTCATCCACCACGACGTCGGAGACGGTCCCGACGAGCGTGCCCAGGAAATAGACCTCCGAGCCTTGCCGGATTCCCGCCGCGCCGGCTTCGGGTAAAACAATCTGCAAAGTGACACGGCTTTTGAACCAGCGCTGGCTGTGGCCCGTCCACACCACGGCGGCAATCAGCACGGCGACGACGACCAGCACGAACGTGCCGGTGATTTCATTGACGCGCCGAAATTTGAAGCGATCTGCCATCCGTTGGCTTCGGTCATCAGGAGGTGAAGGTTCGGGGATGTTGGTTGTTTCATTCATGGTCACAGGTAAGTCAGCAGCGAGACCACGGCGGAGATGACAAACAGTCCGGCGACGGAGCGGGTGAGCGCCCGTTGCGTGGCGTGCGGAATTTCCGCGACCGCCTCGCCGACGCCCAGCCCGCCAATGCAACAGGACGCGCTGGCAAACAGGGCGGGCAGAATGCTTTTGGCGAGAATGTTGAAAACGTCCTTGGGCTGAATCGCGCGTGACACCGTGTCCGCAAACAGAAGCAAATCGCGGGTGCCTTGTCCCCGTCCAGGCCGCGAACAAGAAACCGCTCGCAAAGGCAACGAGGATAAAAACAATCGTCAGGCAAAACGCGGAAACCGCCGTGCCCAGCACGCGCGGCATGACGAGTTGCAGGAACGGATCGCCTCCCTGCGCTTCCAGGGCGCGGACTTCCCCGTTGATTTTGAGGACGCCCAGTTCGGTCGTCATCGCGCTGCCGCTGCGGACGATCACCACGAGATTGATCAGCACCGGACCGAGTTCACGCGCCACGACGGCCACCAACAGCGGCCCGAGCAGTTGTGACTGCCCCACCTGGCCGGTCCAGAAGGTGAGTTGCACCACCACGGAAATGCCGACGAACACCGCCACCGCGCCGACAAACCAGAGCGGTTCGACGCCGATGGACAGGATCTGCCGGGCAAACGCCTTTCGCGCGGCGCGCGTCCAATATCGCGGTTGAACGCAGACGCCAGAGCACGGTCCCAATCACCGCCGCCGCGTGTCGCAACTCATCCCATTGCGCCCAAATCCATCCGCCCAATCCGCCGATCAAGCGCAGGGAGGGAGTCCGGGGCATACCTGCGGCGTTGGACGCTTCCGTGGACACGGTGGCAGGGGTTATTTCGTGCCGTTTTGAATTCCCTGACCGGCTGCCGACATATCCTTGCCGAAGCCGTTGGCCGTGTTGCAGCCGATGCTGACAATGGCCAGGAGCACGGTGACGAGTAGTAGAACAATGATGCGTTTGGTTAGTGGGATCATATTTTGTGTTTGGTTTGCGGTTGCGGGTTGGTTGATCTGGCTGACAGGGCGCGTTTTCGGCTCATAATCGAAAGACTGGCGCAGGGAATGACCTTCGATCCAAATCGCGGCGATCACCAGGAGGAATTGAGGCGGACCCGCCCTGCGGCAGGAAATCGTCGTCAACGCCAGTCAAAGCCTGAAACATACATTTGGTTGCCAAGCGGCGATGGTGGCTCGCGCGCTGCAGCATTCCCGCATTCCGTTTGCTCACTTGGGCATTCTACGCCAATGGATGGCTCCCTGCCATCCGGTGAAACCCGAACTCGTGTTAAGGGCGATGTTCGTTTCCTGGGGCATCTCACGAGTGAGGTTTTGTCGGGAGCGGCCCGGACGCGGGCTTTTGAGCCGACGGAGAAACTTTGACCGGTTCACAGCCACAGCACGGGGGACGGAAATCAATCGGATCAGGGAATGAACAGCGCCGCGCAGCCTGCCGGCTTGTTTCCACGACGGAAAGCAGGCACAGTCAACGCATGTCCCGCCCGTCGCATTTTTGAGCGGCCGAACTTATGCGCGTCATGCTCGTCTATTCCAACCGGACCCGGCTCATGGAACCGGCGCCGCCAATCGGCTTGAGCTACGTCGCCACCGCGGCGCGGCAGGCCGGGCACGCCGTGCGGTTTGTGGATCTGATGATGAGCCGCGAGCCGCTGGCCGACCTGCGCGCGGCGCTGGAAGAATTTCAGCCGGAGGTCGCTGGTTTTTCAGTGCGCAACATTGACAACGTCATCGCCCAGCGCACGTCGTGGCATCTGGATGAGGTTCGGGAGATGATCGCCACGGTTCGCGCGCACAGCCCGGCGCGCGTCGTGCTGGGCGGTCCTGCGGCCTCGATTCTTGGCGCGACGGCGCTCGAACGGCTGGATGCCGATTTCGTGGTGGTGGGCGAAGGGGAAACGGCGTTTCCCCGGTTGCTGTCCGCGCTCGCCGGCCAGCGCGATTTCGCGGGCGTCGACGGGCTTTGCTTCCGCGCCGGCGGAAAAATAAATTCTGTTCCGCCCATGCGACACGAGACGTTCGGCCGGTCGGGCATGGAGCAATGGATTCGCTGGCGGGCATACGAACGCGCCGGCGGGACGTGGGCGGTGCATGCCAAACGCGGCTGCCCGCTGGAATGCCTCTACTGTAATTACCCGGTGATGGAAGGCCGCCGGCTGCGCTGCCGCGACGCGGCCGACGTGGTGGATGAAATTGAACACGTCCGGCGCACGGTCGGCCCGCGCACGTTTGAATTCACCGACTCGACCTTCAACGTGCCGGAAAGCCACGCGCTCGGCATCTGCGAGGAGATCATCCGCCGCAAGCTCCGCGTGAACCTTTCCGCCGCCGGCATCAATCCCCTGACGGCATCGGAAAACCTGTTCACCTTGATGCGGCGGGCCGGGTTTTGTTCAATGAACATCACGCCCGACGCGGGCAGCGAAACCATGCTGCGCAATTTGCGCAAGGGTTTTGACGTGGAAACCGTCCGGCGCACGGCGGAACGGGCGCGCGCGTCCGGCATTCGTTGCACCTGGTTTTTCCTGCTCGGCGGCCCGGGGGGAGACGCGCGCGACGGTCGAGGAAACCGTTTCGTTTGTGGAAGCGAATTTGAACTGGAAAAAGTTTCTGACCATTTTCATGACCGGCATCCGGATTTTGCCGGGCACCGATCTGGCCCGGCGCGCGGTGGCGGAAAAATACCTGGCGGCGGACCATGACCTGTGCGAGCCGGTGTTTTACTTCGCGCCGGGGCTGGACGAGCAATGGGTGCTGGACCGCATCAACCAGGCCATTGCGCGCTGTCCCACGATTGTTCATGGCGCGGAGCAAAAAGGCACGCCCCTGACACGGGCATTCGACTCGGCGCTCTACTGGCTGGGCGCCGCGCCGCCGTTTTACCGTTTTTTGCCGGATTTGCTGCGCTGTCCTCCGCTGCCGGCGTTGCGCGCGCGCCACACGGGGGTAAGGGCCGCCGTCCGCGCCGCGCGGAAGAATCCAAAATTTCCGGATGCAACACGATGAATTTGCCGCGGACAAATTCTCGAGGCGGGGACACGACATGCCGCCGGGTCGTTTCGCCGGCCATCCGATTCCGGCCTTGTGCCGGGGCCGGTCGCATTACAGGCTCGGGGCTTAAAAATTGATGGCGGAACTTTTTGATTTTTATTTTGAATGAACAATCCAGCGGAACTCAAGGGGCAGGTCAAACAGATGTTGGTGACAAATCTCATGCTCCAGATCAGTGCAGAGGAAATCGGCGATGACCAGCCGCTGTTTGGACCGGGCGGCCTTGGATTGGATTCGGTGGACGCGCTCCAACTCGTCGTTGCGCTGGAAATGAATTACGGCCTGAAAGTTTCCGAGGTGGAAGTCGCCCGGAAAATGATGCAGACCGTCAACACCATCGCCGCGGCAATTCAACAACACCAATCCCCGCCCAAATAGGCCGTTCCGTTTGACGGCCTGCTTGAGCCGAGGCGCGCGGAATGTTCGCCTCAAGGCGCGATTTTTTCGCTCACCCACTGGCGCGCCTCGTTGAACCCGTTCTTCGTCGCATCGTAGGCCTTCTGGCAGCCGGCTTTGACGCTGTCCCAGGTGGACTCGGTGGCGTTCTTGGCGTCGTCCAGTTGCTTGTTCAACTGGGCCACCTGGTCGCGCAACGCCTGGAGTTTGGGTTTGGCCTCGGCTTTGACCGCGTCGCTGGAGCTGTCAACCTTTGCGGAGAGCTGGTCCAAATCCTTGTTGAGAGCGTCCAACTGGCCCTGCATGGCTTTGACGAATTCATCCTTCTGCGCGAAGGTGTAATCCTTCATGTCCACGGCGGCCTGCTTCGTTTCGGTTTGAACCTTGTCCATCTGCTGCGAGGTGGTTTGTTCCTTGCCGCATCCCACCGCGAAGGCGGCGGCGGAAAGGAATGTGATCAGCAATGTTTTATTTTTCATGCCTAAAGCATCGTCTGATATTCCTACACTTGCTATGGGGTGTAACCCTACTGTGTATTTCGAATCTGCCTCTTGATAAAATCCTTATCGTCGGCAGCGATTTTTGGAAATATTTCAACCCAGTTTTCCCAGTGTGATAATTCAAACTAACTTCCTATAAGTGGTCGGGTAAGGGAGCGGCATTGCTGCCACTCCCTCCCCTCAGAACCGGACGTGAGACTTTCGCCTCATTTATGTGGCGCGCCACATAAATGAGGATATGTGGCCAGTTTTGTTGTGTGGCGTAAAAAGCTGCAAAGTCCCAGCAGGACACATCTTCTCGTCCTTTACGCCACATAACTTTTTGCTATTAAACCGTTTTGAGGAATCCCATTATCCCTTTCTGGGGTGATCGCTTGCCACCGGTTTGAATCAGCGGCGCCTCGCAGCGGGCCAAGGCTTGCGCTTTCATGTTCAGATCGCTCTCCGCGTAGATATTGGTTGTCGTCAGAGAAGCATGGCCCAACCAGACCCTGATCGTGTTGATATCCACGCCGGAACGGAGCAGGTCCATTCCCGTGCTGTGCCTAATAGTATGAGGGCTAACGCGCTTGGTTCGCAGGGTCGGCACGTTCACTGCAGCCCGGCGTGCGTAACGCTCCACCAAGGTGTGGATACCATATCGAGTCAAAGGCCCTCCCCGTTGGCTGGCAAAAACCGCCTGAGCACTGGTGCGATTTGTCACGAGTTCTCGCAGTGCTTTGGCCGTCATCTCCCAAATCGGGCACCGTCTGACCTTGCGACCTTTCCCGTGCAAGATAACCACCGGTCGCACCAAATCCATGTCGCCAACCGTGAGTCGCGCGGCTTCACTGGCGCGGGCACCCGTGTTATAGAGAAACAGCAACAGAGCATAATCGCGAAAACCTTGCTCCTGGCGCCGGTCTGGGGCCGCCAGAAGCGCTTTGACTTCCTCCTTTTCCAGATAGTTCATGGGAGCCAAAGCGTGTTTCTTGAAATGGATGATCCGAATCTGACGGCCCCACTCGAAATGTTCCAAGTTGTGGATCCCCACAAAGCGACTCCAGGCTCGCATAGCCGCCAATCGGTGGTTGAGGGTGGCCGGACTGCATTGGCGGACGTGTTCCAGATGCTCAAGAAATGCCCGGATGACTTTTGGGGTGATTCCTTGTTGGGCCCGCCGCGATAGACGATCTGGCTGGCGGCGCGTTCGCACGCCTTGAGTTGCCGCCGCCAGTCCTTGGCCTTGCGCCAGCCGGGCAGGGCGTAGCCGGAACCGGTCGCGATACTTCCGATCAAGTCCACGCACTTGCGGCCCGCGTCCCAGAGCAGGTTCAGGTCGGTGGGGAAATGCACGTCGGTTTCCAGCACATAACTGTCCACCTTCACTTCAAGCGCCGCGACGGGCGCGCCGCCTTTTTTTGCGAACACCTCGCGTCCGGCCGCCGCGATGCGCGCGTTGATCTGTTGGAGCAGTTCGTCGTCCAGCAGCGCGACGTTGTCCCGCAGGGTTTGATGGCCGAAACCTTTTGGCCTCCTCGCCCCACGGCGTGGCCGGCACGCCCAGCATCTGGCGCACGAGCAGGTGATGATTGGCCATGTCCTCCATCCGATCCCAGTCGGCGTCCAGACCCAGCCGCACGACGCCCAGCACGAGAATTTGCCACAGATCCATGCCGGTGCGCCCGGTGGCCTGCTTGCCCGCCAGGATCTTGGCTTCCAGCAGGGCGAAGATCTCCGCCTTGAGCGTGGGGTGCATCCAAATCCACTGCAGACCCGCCAGAATCGGCGGCAGCTCGTCCCGGCTCTTGAGCGGCAGACGAATCTTTTCGATGGGCGTGATTTGCAGATCGGGTTCGGACGGGTAACGTTGGCGCATGGCGATGAATGTTGCAGGTTCAGACGACCAATTCCCTGAAAAGTTTCAATCAATACTTCAACATTCGCAGACTGGCAGCCGCGCCAAACGCAATGTCCACAAGCTCCCGTGCGTTTCGTTACCGGCACGCTGTAGGGTGCCACAACTTCGCGCATGGCCTTTGACCGGGAGAGAAAGAAACGAACGGCAGCAGCACTTGCCGAGAGGAATGTATTTATCGGCACGTCGAGTTGGAAATATCCGGGCTGGGCCGGGATGTTGTATGACCGCCGATTCCTTCGACGGCATCTGCATTTTCAAACCGGCGCTAACAGATTTCTAGCTGTTTACTGATAGAAATGACTATAAATGGCCAGAAATGTTATTGAACGGTCAGCGTCAGCCGCATGTAGAGTTGGGGGCTGGTCATGGGCATGCTGAAAACGTGGCTGGGTGGCGTGGCGGTGGGGTCGCCGGTGTCGGGAACGGCGTGCCAGTCGTTGGGCAGCATGGTCGCGCTCCACTGCGCGCCATAGGTGATGCCGCTCACGCCGAAGGGTTCCGTGAAGCTGTAGAAAAGTATTGCCGCCGCCCATCTGCACCTGCGGGAGTTGGGCCGGTGCTGGCCGTGCTGCGGATCCTGATACGGCCCGAAATAGGCGAAGACCTGGATATTTGGCACACCGGTCTGGTAAGGATCCGCATTCATAGGCGGCATTGGTGCTGGCCGGCTCGCCAAACCAGGTCTGCTGCCAGGATTGGAAAGTCGCCAGCGTGGTGAAACTGTCAACCGTGCTGTAGCCGATGCCCGCGCTGTTGGTCGCGTAGGCGGCATAGGAGTAGGTTGTGTTCGGAAGCAGATTGCTGACACCAATCGTGAAGGCGTCTGGCCACGACCGCTGGAGAGACGAAGCTTACACCGCGTCTCCGATCTGCGGGTTGCTGTTGACGCTCGTCGGCGCATACACGACGCCGACGGCCGTGACCGTCGCTCCGCCAGCTGTCCGTCACGGTGCCGCCCAGCGTGGCGCTCGTGGCGGTCACGTTGGCATAGGTGGGACTCGCCACAGTCGGGGGCATCGGCGGCAGCACATTAATCTGGACCTGGGCATTGGTGCTGGTCCCATTCGGACTGACCAGTTGATAAGTGAAGGTGTCCGTGGGCGTGCCGGTTTCGGGATCAATGCCAGCGCTGATATAGCCCGGTTTGGGCGTATAGCTGAATGAGCCGTCCGCGTTCAGCATGAATGCGGAGGCATAGTGCGGCCCTTTGACGAGGACTGCGGACACGCCGGTGTTGAATTCGGCATATTGAGTCAGCGTTCCAGCCGGCTCGTTCAAGGTCGTCTGGTAATCCGTCGTGAAGCTCTGCGTGGCCGTTGGAATCGCCGCCGTCTTCAGCGGAGACCGGCAGGAAAATCTGCCAGACGCCATACCAGATCTGGTCCGCCAGATAGGCATCCGGGCCGCAGTGCCGTGATGGCCGAGCCGTCAGGCGAAATGGTGACTGGATTCGCAGTATAGAGCTCCCCCAGCGTGGGGAAAGCCTGCGGTGTGATGTTGGCGGAGACCAAATGGTCCAGATAACCGCCGCCGTTGCCAACCGACCAGACCGCCGGGAAATACATATTTTCGATCCCGACCACCTCCGTCCCGTCCGCCGTGCAGGCGCTGGGGACAATGGATTGCCAAGGTCCTGATATCCGGTCGTGGTATTGTAGCGAAATCCCACCCAGCCGCCTCCTTCCGTGAGCCGGCCATACATGGTCGTCCCATCGTCGCTCATGCACGTCGGTTCCAGGTAAACGGTGTTCGGATGATTGGTGGGGATGGCCAGAACCGTCACGCCATTGGAAGCGTTCCAGATGAACCCGCTGTGGTTGCCGTTATCCAGCGAACTGTAGCCGGCCACCACGGTGCCATTGCTGTTGATCGCGGTCGCGTAAGTTTGATGGTTGGTGCTGCCCAGGAAACCCAGCGAAGTAAACGTCCCGCTGGCAATGTTGATAGACAAAAGTTTCAACCGTGGCTGTATAAGCGTGCCGTCCTGCACGAGCAGGGTCGTTCCGTCTCCGGAAACGGCCGTGGCGCTCATGATCGCCCGCGGTCAATCGTCCGGCGGGGCGGGAACGACTGACTCAACGCCATTCACCCAGTAGGCCGCCACCTGCTTTGAAACTCCGTTCGTCGTGGTCCCGGTCACCGAACCGGCGACCACCGAACCGTCATGGCTGATGGCCGTGGCGGAACCGTAAATCTGGTTGGAGGTATTGAAACCCTGCGCGATCGGCAGATCCACCCAGCCCGTGTTGGTCTGATAGAGCGAAGGGGTGCCAAAGACGGTGGTGTATCCGATGCCGTCAATTCCGGCATAGACGCCGCCATTGGCCGCAGCCATCGCATAGTGAAGGTATTCGCCCATCTTGATTTCGGAATATTGGGCCAGCAGCAGCGAAGGGGCGCCCGCAACGACGAACACGAGGGTGCGGAGCATGGTGCGCCGCATCCGGTTGAACCGGCGAAAGGCAACGGCAAGATTCGGTTTCACGGTCGGGACCTCCGGTTGAACTGATAATTTATTTTCTCGCGCGCCCGCCTGTTCTCATTGTTGCGCGGGAGCGATAATTCGGCCTCGCTAATGCTAGCCAGAAGCTATTCTTGTGGTGCCGCGCTGTCAAGTGGCAGCGTTCACATTCTTGCCAACCCATTCCGCATCCGCCAGTTGCGAATCAAATGCGAGGCGATCCGCAGACGACCATGAACCTGAGGAACACGGAAAAAGCGAAAGCCACGGAGATCATCCGTGGCTTTGCATCAGGAAATCGCATTGTCTCCTGGACTGCCTTTCGGCAGGAAGTAGTGCCTCACTTTATGCAAGTACACAATTTTTGCAACAGCCATTAAACCCGCTCCCGTCCAATGCCAAATCATGAACGCCAAACACGAATTCCCAGTTCTTTGCGCCTGCTGTTGACAGAACCGACCGTCCGTTTCAACTGGCGGGCGATGGCTTCGTCTGGAGCGGTGCCCAACAAGTTTTCTTCATCCGGCGTCCAACGGTGGCGCCGCCGGTCTCGACGAAATGCCGATGGCCTACAAAAACATCCGCGAAGTCATGGCTGCGCAGACGGACTTGGTGTCTGTGCTGGGTGAATTCCTGCCCAAGCTGGTGAAAATGGCACCGAGTGGTGAGCGGCCAGAAGATTAGTCTGACCTGGTCCGCTGCTGTTCGCGGGTGAATGACCCAAAGAAGTGCAGGTTTTTCTGGCGGCGTGGGAAACGTGTTGCACAGTTTGGTTGAGACCATGCACTTCTGAAGAAGGAAAGCCCCGCGAAGTGCGCGAGGCCGTGGTTCGCTGCACACTGAGTTGCAGGATTTTCCTGCTGTAAACTTTGGTCTCCAGCATCGGAATGCTTATATGCCCTGTTTGGATTGGATTCAAGTCGCGAAACCCCAGCATTGGCGATTTTCAATCCATTGAAAATCAATTGCACCGTCCGCCCACAGATGTTCTGATTGATCCATGCTCAAAAAAAGCAACAAGCAGACGGTGCCAATGTCGAAAATCCGTTCATGGAACGGTGTCCAACACGTGAAGCCGCACCGCCGCACGTGTCACGTTCTGCTCCTCGGCGACCGCCACGAAATATCGCAGATGACGGAGTTCCATTTGCGCCAGTATACCTAATCGGTATGGTCAGCCAAGCAACAAAGTATTTTCGCCGAGTCGGTTTCGCCAAGTATGGTGTGCACAGGATTGAGCGCTAAAACAGCAAGCCAAAACATAAACCAAACAAAATTACGGAAGCCAAAAAATATTCGAAGTGGCTTACGCCGGAAAATACCGCACTACTTCTCGTTGACGATCAAGTTGGGCTCTTCACCGGAGTCAGGGACATCCCGGTAGGGGAATTGAAACATAACGTTGTCGCGCTGGCAAAAGCCGTCAAGGTTTTGGGCGTGCCGATTGTTGTGACGGCTACTTCGCCGGAGATGTGGGGGCCGATCATCCCGGAGTTGACGGAGGCATTGCCCGGAATTTCAATCATCAACCGAACCACGGTTAACGCGTTCGATGAACCACGGTTTGCCGAAGCCGTGGAGGCGACCGGGCGCAAGAAGCTCATCATCGCCGGTGTTTCAACAGAAGTCTGTCTGGCCTTGCCCGCCATTCGCTCGACCGAGATGGGCTACGATGTCTATGGCGTGATTGATGCATCCGGCACGTTCAGCGAAACGAAGCGAATCACCGGTCTGATGCGCATGGTTCAAGCTGGCGTGATTGTCGTTGATTATGCCACCGTCGCCGTTGAAATGCTGAAGGATAATGCGAGTCCAAAGGCCGGCCCGCTGTATGGGGCGCTTGATATGCCCTTTGCCGTTTTGGTCGGACAATTTGCGGAAGCATTCGCCAGGCGTTGAACCACCGTCAAAAAAATCGCCAGCACGTCAACTGTTCGCGCCCGTGCGGACGCTGAAGATCGAGGATGGCGACGGTGAACTTATTTCAAAGTCAGAGCAATGTTCAGTCAATGAGTGGCGATTTTTGCCGTCGTGGCGACGTGTTGATGCGGTGAATTCAAATGCGGCGCCGCGTCACGCACCAGGCAGGCAAAACTTTCACGATAGCGCCAGAGTAAAAACAGCGACAGCGCGGCAACCAGTGCGCCAGGCGGCCAACCTTCATGGCTCATGGAAATGTGGAACGCCAGGATATTTACGACTACCGGTCCGACAAAAGTCAAGCCGAGCGGCACATAACGTCCGAGCAACAGAAGCAGTCCGCCAATGACCTCGCACGTGGCGATGACGTAAAGGTAATGCGTTGCATATAACGCTCCGAAAAATACGCCGGCCTCGCCGGATGGCGCCGGCATGGGGATAAAATTTAAAATTTGTTCAAGCCGAACACGAAGAACACGAGTCCGAGTGATACACGAGCGATGATGGTTGCGATTTTCATATTTTTTTGGTTGTGGTTGTTTTTGTTTTGGTTGAAGGCGAGGCTTAATATCAGACGTTCAGGAAAATTTGTTCGCTCGCGAACCGCACTTTTGGCGCGCCGGCATATTTGTCTGTCGGCAAACGATAACCGAGCGTGGCGATGACGGCGCTGGAATATCCCTTCGCCTTCAGGCCGAGGATTTCATCGTATTGCGCGTGGTCGAAACCTTCCATCGGGCAGGCGTCAATGCCGAGCAATGCGGCGCTCGTCAGCAAATTGCCGAGCGCGATGAAAGTCTGATTGCGCGCCCAGGCGTTGCGCCCCGCTTCATCCTGACTTTGAACGATGCCGCCGACCAGCATTCCGCGCAGCGAAGCCAATGCTTCAATCGGCGCGCCTTGAACTTCCGCGACGTGCTTGATATGCGCGTCCACGTCGGCTTCGTTGAAATTATTTTTCGCCGTGAACACAACTAGATGCGACGCGTCGGTGATTTGCGCCTGTCCATAAGAAACTGGTCGGAGTTTGGTGCGAAGTGCCGGGTCTGTTACGACGATAAATTTCCACGGCTGCAGGCCGCCGCTGGACGGCGTCAATCGCAGTGCTTCTTCGAGCGTCGTCCAATCGGACGCACTGATTTTTCGGTTCGGGTCGAATTGCTTGGTCGCATAGCGCCAGTTCAGTTGGTTGATCAATGTTTCGGATTCCCAAGATGAGGAGATCGTATTCTTCGGGTCGTGAAGTTGTTGTTTTCATGGATTTCCGCGGAGGCCGCCGCTGACGTAAAATGATTCGCCGGTGATCCAACCGGCTTCCGGTGACGCGAGAAACATGACCGCCGACGCGATGTCCTGCGGCTGGCCGATGCGCCCCAGCGGGATTTGCGCCTCGGTTTGCCGCCGGAAATCGCCTTCCGCCATTCCAGTGGCATGGAGACCTTCGGTCTCAATCATGCCGGGGTTGACGGCGTTGACGCGAATCTTGCGCCCGGCAAGTTCCTTGGACAGCACGCGCGTCACCGCATCCACCGCCGCCTTGGACGCGCTGTAAACCGAACCGCCCGGCAGCGCCGCGGTGCTGGCGACGGAGCTGATGTTGATAATGCTACCGCCGGCGGAGTTGAAATACTTGACCGCTGCTTGCGTCGTGAGAATCAGGCCAAGAACATTCAAGTCGAATTGCCGGTGAAAATGTTCCTCGGTGATCTGTTCCAGTGGCAGAAACTCATAGACGCCGGCGTTGTTGACCAGGATGTCGGTCGCGCCGAACGCTTTCTTTGTCTCGGCAAACAACCGTTCGATGTCCGCCTTTTTGGCGACGTTCGCCTGCACGGCAACCGCCTTGCCGTCGCTGTTGGTGATTTCGGCCACGACGCGCTCGGCGCCTTCGCGGCTCGACGAGTAATTGACGACCACCGCTGCGCCTTCGGTCGCGAGGGCTTTGGCGGTAGCCGCGCCGATGCCTTTCGACGCTCCTGTGACGATGGCGTTCTTGCCTGCTAATTTCTTTGTATTCGTGTGCATATCTATTTTGGTTGATGTTGATTACTTTGGTTGAAAAAACGGCAACGTCCGGGTTTGAGCTTCGGGCAATTGCAGCATTTCCGATAAATTTCGCGCCGGATGCATGGTCGAGGAATCATATTTGTGTTTCATGGTGCGTTTGTGTTATCGCTGGACGTTTAAGAAGCCGGGTTAAAAAATGTTGCGGGATCCCGGCTAACGGGCAGGCGCACCTTGAAGCGGGTTTCGCCGGGCCGGGATTGGAATTCGATTTCGCCACCGTGACGGTCACCCACAATCCGGTTGCTGATGACCAGGCCAAGGCCGGTGCCGGTGCCGACCGATTTCGTGGTGAAAAAAGGCTCAAAAATGCGCGACTGAACCTCCTGCGGAATGCCGGGTCCGTCGTCCACGATTTCAACGACCACCTGATTATCTTCCGCACTCGTGCCGATGCAAATTTTGCCGGTGCCGTGAACGGCGTCTATCGCGTTAACAATCAGATTCGTCCACACCTGATTCAGTTCGCTGCCGTAAGCCAGGATGCGTGGTATGGAGCGATCATAGGCCTTGACGAGCTGAACGTTTTTCAGCCGATGGCCCAGCATCGTCAGTGTGCTTTCAATGCCTTCATGGATGTCCACCTCCTGCATGGGAGACTGGTCCATGTAAGAATAGGATTTGACGGCCTTGACGATTTCCGCAATGCGGCTGGTGCTCTGTTCCACCTGGCCAACCAGCGATTTCAGACTCAAGCGCGCTTCCAACCAGGAAAGCGCATCGGCGTGGCTCGCCGGCGGAAGCTTGTCGGCTAATTCGCCCAGCCGGACGGAATCCAATCCGGCGTTGACGAAAGTCGGCGCAAGTCCCCAGGCGTCGGCCACGCCGTGCGCGTCAAGCCAGCGGGCGACCGCATCCCCGGCGTCGCTGCGCGCGAGATGTTCCAAGACGGGCGCTTGGGCGATCCCTTCCGAGGCGGCTTGCGCGGCGTCCAAAAGATGCTGCCATTGTTGGGCGTCGAGAACCTTGCTAAGCCGGCAGAGAAGGGACTGCACTTTGTCGGAAATCTCTTGCAAGTGGTCGGCAGCCCGACGCGCCGCTGCCGCCGGATTGTTCAGTTCGTGCGCCAAACCGGCGGCCATGGTGCCCAGCGAGACAAGTTTTTCCCGTTGTTGCGAGTAACCTTCCATATTTCGCATCCGGCTGGCGGCAGAGCGAAAGACTTCGCGCGCGACTGACGGACAGCCCGCGAGCATGTGCCAAAACTGATCTTCAGTGAGCCGGAACAATCGGGCCGGCTTCGATACTCGAGCTGCCGCAAGCCAGGGAATGTCCAACAGGAGCATGACCTCACCGACATAGCTCCCGGGTTTGGCGACTCCCATCAGGATGGACTGACGGTCGTAAGTGCGACTGATCCGAACTTCGCCGGCGAGCAGCAGATGGAAGAAGTTGTTTCGCGCTCCTTCGGAAGCCAGCACGGTGCCCGGCGGCGCTTCGATGACTTCGCCGCCTTCCAGGCAGCCCGATTGCGCGTCGGTCAGTCCGGCGAAAAGCGGCATGGAGCAGACTTGCTGGAGTTCGGCCGGGCTCATAACTATAAAAGACCGAGGTATTGGTGGACGAGTTTTACGGCCATTGCGCCCTCCCCGACGCCGGAGGTGACGCCTTTGGCCGACCGATGCCGGACATCGCCGGCGACAAAAATTCCCGGCACGCTCGTTTCGAGATAAAACGGATCGCGATCCGCGGTCCACCCGGAGGGACGCTTGCCGTCGAGCATGAGGTGCTGACCAGAAATCAGGTAACCTTGAGCATCTCGCTCGACGATTCCAGCGAGCCAGTCCGTGCGCGGAACGGCGCCGGCATAAATCAGCAATGCGCTGGCGGATAGAGTTTCGGTCCCATGCGTTTTATTGTTTTCAATGGTGACGCTTTCACAATGGTCCTCTCCCGCCACCGCGATGACGCCGGAATTTAATTTCACTTCGATGTTCTTCGTCGCGGCGATCTGGTTTTCCAGGTATTGCGACATGGAATCGGACAGCGCATTGCCGCGCACCAGCATCGTGACTTGACGGGCGAACCTGGAAAAATACATGGCAGCCTGGCCCGCAGAATTGGCTCCACCCACGATGTAAATGTCGCCATCCCGATAAGAAAACGCCTCAGTCATCGGCGCATAATAATAAACGCCCGCGCCCGTGAGCTGATCCAGTCCCGGCACATCGAGTTTTCTGAAAGCGATGCCGGTGGCGATGAGCAGCGCGCGGGAACCCACCTCCGAACCGTCCGCAAGTGTCAGGATGCGGGACGGTCCTTCGACGCGAACGCCCTTGACCTCCTGTGGGGCAAGAATTTCCGCGCCAAAGCGCCGCGCCTGGGCCACCGCGCGCCGGGCCAGGTCCGAGCCGCTCAACCCGGTGGGAAAGCCGAGATAATTTTCGATGCGCGAACTCCGGCCCGCCTGTCCGCCGGGGGCTTCCCGCTCGATGAGCAGCGTGTGCAAGCCATCCGCGGCACCATAAACGGCAGCCGCGAGGCCGGCCGGACCCGCCCCGACAACGATGAGATCGTAAAAAGGAAATTCCGCCTTGGTTTTCAAACCCAGCTTGCGGGCGATCTCCACGATGGGCGGATTCCCCAGAAAAGTGCCATCCAAAAAAACAACCAGTGGCAGCGAGGCGACATCGGCGCCGGTGGAATCAAGGAGTTGCTTTGCGGCCTCGTCCCCCTCGACGTTCAGCCATAGATGCGGCACGAAGTTCCGTCCGAGAAAATCGCGGATTTCATTCGAGCGCGGCGACCACCGATGCCCGATCACGCGCACGCCTTCAAAGACCGGATGGTAGGTCGCCTGCCAATCGTCCAGGAGATCGTCCACCACACCGTAGAGACGTTCCTCCGGCGGATCCCACGGCTTCATCAGGTAATGGTGGATGTGAACGCTGTTGATGGCGCGAATGGCCGCATCCGTGTCCGCGTAAGCCGTCAACAGGGCGCGCTTGGATTCCGGGTAAAACTCGATGGCCTTTTCCAGGAATTCGACGCCAGACATGCGAGGCATTCGCTGGTCAACCAGGAACAGCGCGACGGGTTCGTTGCGCAGTTTCAACCGCTTGGTTGCGTCGAGCGCGGAGACTCCCGAATCCGCAGAAATGACCCGGTAACGGTCGCCATAGCGCCGGCGCAGGTCGCGCTCGATGGCCCGCAACACGTCCGGGTCGTCGTCCACCGTCCAAATCACGGGCTTGGCCATAACATTAGTTCTTCGGCGACGTGTCTTTCAAAAGCGGTTCGGCAAACCAGGTGTCCGCTGGAACTTCCGCCACGCCCGGATAGACCGTGTAACCCGCCAGATGGGCAAGATTGACCACCCCGATCCCGCCGCCGCGCAGCCGCAAATGAAACCCGCCTTTCGACAACAGGAACTGCATGAACGACTGGTTCTCGGCCGGCAGTCCCACCGGAAATTCGATCATCAAAAAGAGCGGCCTGGCTCCAGTCAGGTGCAGCCTGAGAAACGAAACGAGCAGGTCGCCGACCGGAGTTGGTTGCTCCCGTTTCGCCATCAACTCCACTTGATCCAAATGCGCGAGTTTTCTGAATTCCGCCTCCGTCAGTTCAACGACATCGGAATACCCGCCGGGAAATTTCCAGCACTCGTAGGTGTCCTGAATGAAATCCACCCGCAAAACGTGAGCGGTGGCGAAAACGGACTTGGAATATTCGCCCGCCAAAACCAGTCGTGATTGCGCGAACAAGCGTGATGGTTCGATTTTATCCCAGAGCTTTTGCGCCTCGGCTTCATCCGTTGGCGCAAAGGACGCCGTCGAGCCGTCGGTCAAATGAACACGGATCGCAAAGGTCGGCTTTTTTATTTTTCCACGGGATGTCATTTTCATAGGCATTGTTATTTCATTGTTAAAACCACCCGGAACCGAGTCTTGCCGCTCATCATGCGGTCGTAGGCTTCGTTGACCTGTTCGAATGGAAAAATCTCGTTCATGGAGCGCACACCGGTGCGTGCGCTGAAGGCGAGGGTGTCTTGCGAATCAATGGACGTGCCTGAATACCAGCCTTTGATCGAGCGCTCGCCTAAAAGCAAAATTACCGGCGACACCTGCATGGACTCGGCTGCACCAATCAGCATCAACGTTCCTTTGACGGCCAGTCCGCCCTGGACTGCGCTCATGGCCGCACCGGCGGTGACCGTCGAAATGATGACACTCGCTCCGCCGAGTTTCTGCAATTCGGCTGCAGGATCTTGCGACTGACTGTCAATGTAGTGTGCCGCGCCCAACTGCCGGGCCAGTGGTTCTTTGTCCTTTCCACGGGCGATAGCGACGACGTGAAAGCCCATCTTCGCGGCGTATTGCACGCCCAAATGTCCGAGTCCGCCAAGACCCAGCACCGCGACGACATCGCCCGGCCGCGCGCCCGAATTTCGCAAGGCATTGAACGTCGTCACTCCGGCGCACAACAGCGGCGCGGCATCAACTGGTGAAAGTCCGTCAGGAAATCGCGCGACCGCACTGACCGGAGCAATCATATATTCGCCATAACCACCGTCGAAACTGATACCGGTGACCTGCTGCGTCTCGCAGGCAAATAAATCTCCACGCCGGCAAGGGTCGCAACGCCCGCAGTTTCCGCCGTGCCACCCGACGCCGACGAGTTGGCCCGGCACCCATCCTGGCACGCCCGCGCCGACGGCATCAATGGTGCCGGCCACTTCGTGCCCCGGAACTCGCGGGAATTGGATGCCAGGCCACAGGCCCTCCTTAACCAGTGAATCACTGTGGCAGATGCCGCACGCCGCCACTTTAATCCGAACAGTCCCCGGTGACGGCTCGGGCATTGGTCGTTCAACAATTTCAAATTGTCCCTTCGGTCCTGAAACCTGCGCAACACGCATTGTAGCCATAAATTTTCTCCTATCTTTGGTTTTTGATTGATGTTTTGTCCGTGTCAGAAATCGTTCTGAAAATTTTCTTGCCTCGTCTGCTAGGTGGGCTTTTCGAGCGCCAAGCGTATCGAGTTGAGCAGCGCCTCCTCGCTGAAAGGTTTGGAGAGAAAAGCAATGGCCCCCGCCCGCATCGCCTCCTCGCGGCTTTCCCGCGTTCCGTGAGCCGTGATGAAGATAATCGGAATCCGGCAATTTCTCTCGGCCAGGTGGCGCTGCAATTCCGGGCCGCTCATGCCGGACAAGCGCAAATCGAGAATGAGGCAACTGGTTTCCTCGAGTTGCGGGCAATTGAGGAATTCCCAGGCGGAGCAGAAGCTGCGTGTCTTGAACCCGTTCGCTTTCAAAAGGCTGATGATTGCCTCACAGATTGACGGGTCATCGTCCACAATCGAGACCAAATGCTCTGGCTCTTCCGCATGGGACGACGCTAACACTTCGCCGGCGGTGCATTCCATCATACCTTGGTGTGAAGCCTCTAATCCGAAAGCAAAAGAATGGATTTTCTCCAAGCCCTCAATTGTGGGCTGTTGAATCTGAATCAGAGTGCAGAACGGCAGCGTGGCGCCTTGCTGGATTCCCAGTTTGCCCAGACGCGAACTCGGACTGTTTGCAATAGCTGTTAAAGGGCGCACTTGCGGCTGACCAACCGACGGTTTACGGCTTCGACTTCACTTTCCTCTGGGAATGAACCCGGGAACGCCAGTCTCCACAACGGCATTGAACCTCATCCGCAACTTGATTCCTTCGCTGATCTCCCGCATGGTGTCTTCAGGAAGGGTGGAGACGTCAAAGTTTTCCTTGATTCGACTGGGAGTCTTTGAGGTGGTCAGAAGCGCCGTCCCGCGTTGGATGGCCCATGCGAGCACGACTTGAGCGGGAGTTTTGCCAACCCGGCTGGCGACAGCGGTGATGACCGGATCCGCCAACAAGTTGGGCTCGCTATTATGACCCAAAGGGGCGAAGGCTTGCAGCACGATTCCATTCTTTCGGCAATAATCTAAAAGTTCCCATTCCGGAAGAAACGGATGGGATTCAACGTGAACCACCGCCGGCTTGATGGTTGCGGCTTCACAAATCTCC
Source organism: uncultured Verrucomicrobiae bacterium (assembly GCA_963764035.1). GTDB lineage: Bacteria > Verrucomicrobiota > Verrucomicrobiia > Limisphaerales > UBA11358 > UBA11358. The sequence goes on along the minus strand of CAVXQV010000004.1, from coordinate 1,424 downwards.
TTCACCTTTTCCAGGCCAATGTCGGATAACCCAATCGCTTTGCACTTGCCCTCGGCCACCAGTTTCTCTAGCGCCCCCCAGGTATCTAACAGCTTCACCCCTGGGTCATAGATCACATTGCCGTTCGCGTCCCTCGGGTCCTGCTCGTCTCCCGGTTGGAAGGCGAACGGGGTGTGGATGAGATAAAGGTCAACGTAGTCGAGCCGGAGTTTCTTAAGGCTTGCCTCGAAAGCCGGTTTGACGCGCTCAGGACGATGATTGGTGTTCCAGAGTTTCGTGGCGACAAATATATTCTCCCGCTTGATCTTCCCCGCCTTGACCACCTCCTTTATCGCTTCGCCGACCTCTTTTTCAGTTCGATAACGTTCCGCAGTGTCGAGCGCGCGAAATCCCGCCTCCAGCGCCGCCTTGGTCGCATTTTTGGTTGCGATGGGGTCGGGAATCAGCGTTCCAAATCCGAGCGCCGGGATCGCGCCGGACCCGTTGCCAAGAGTCAACTTTGTGTAGCGAAGATTGTCAGTTTCAGTTTCTATCATAATCTTGATCCTCCGGACTCTAGCACTTCGCGGGCGGTGCATTCCATCATACCTTGGTGTGAATTCTCTAACCCGACAGCAGCGGAGGTGGTTTCTACCCCTGATTTCGCGCCATTGAATTTTAATCAGAGGGCGGATCGGTGGCGGGGTGCGCTTTCCCGAATCGGCGTTGGCGCGTCAATCTTTTCCGCTGATTCCAGTTTCTCCGACATCCGGACGAGTTCCGGCAGGGATTCGGCATGCATCTTGTGCATGACCTGGCCGCGCTGGATTTTTACGGTGATCTCACTCGTGCCCAACTCGTCGGCAATCAGCTTGTTTGGCAGACCGCGGATGACCAGGCGCATCACCTCGCGCTCGCGAGTGGTGAGCGTTTCATAGCGGTTGCGCAAATCGGCGGCGACGGCGCGCTGCGCCAGTGTCTCGGCGTCGCGTTCGATGGCCTGATGAATGGCATCCAGCAAATCCTGGTCGCGGAACGGTTTGGGGAGGAATTCAACGGCGCCCGCCTTCATCGCGCGCACGGTCATCGGAATATCACCATGGGCTGTGATAAAAATAATCGGAATCTGGTTGTTTGCCGCCGCCAGTTCCCGTTGAAGCTCAAGCCCGCTGAAACCCGGCAAACGCACGGCCAACACCAGACAGGCCGGGCCATCCGGGGCTTTCCGGCGGAGAAATTCCTTCGCGGATGCAAACATTTCGACGCGCAGACCGACCGACCGGATCAAACTGCCCAACGCGTCGCGCACCGAAGCGTCGTCGTCCACAACGAACACCGTCGGCTCAACCGTCTTGCAGCCGTGTGCGCCGGGCGTTTCATGTGACCTCTCCCTTCTTCGCCGGCAAAGTGAACCGAAAAGTTGCGCCCGGGCCGTCATTGCCTTC
>CAVXQV010000003.1:0-183529 GCA_963764035.1 uncultured Verrucomicrobiae bacterium | reverse complement strand
AAAGGGGCGGGCTTGAAAGTCATCTGCTCGTGAAAGCCGGCTTGATCTGGCTTGGCAGCCAAGTCTTCCTGTGCCGGCGTGCCAATCACGGTGACAGAATTCGGCGGCATGGGAACGGCGGCGGTGGCGTTGGTCTTGAGGTTGTCGTGCCACAGGATGTAAGGCCCCTGTTGGGGCGGGATGGGCGATTGTTTCATAATTTTATCATTTTTATTGGATTATCTGCATGTTTTTGCGTTGTTTGTGAGGGAAATTGGCCCCTGTGGGAGGCAGCCGGACGCCCAAATGCGCCGTTATTTCGGGCGATAGCGCGGCTCTTCCGGCAGATAGAGGACCGCTACCGGTAGAAAATGCTCCTCTATCGGCAGGTAGAGGACCGCTATCAGGAGAAAATGGAGCGCTACCGGCAGATAGAGGACCGCTATCGGGAGAAAATGGAGCGCTACCGGCAGATCGAGGAGCGCTACCGGGAGAAAATGTGCCTCGGTCGGGCGATGGGACGGCACGGGCGGGCAACAGGATGGCTATGGCGGGCGAGGGGAAGGCCGGATCGTCCGTCGCGATTGCGCCGTTACCAATGGCAGAGGCCCAACGCATACCGGACGACCCTGACAGGTGCCCCCGGCTATGCAACCCCCAATTGAAGATTTGTTTTGAGGGCAAAACGAACCGGATTCGGGCGGACTTGACCGGCGCGGGAAAAGGGAGTTCAGGCTATCCGCTAATTAGGCGGATGGAATATGGTCTGTGTCTCTAACATTGAATCGAAACGGCTTACCTCGTGACTCGGGCTCCCATCCAGAAGCTAACGCCGAACGGATGACAGATGTCAAGTGATGCACCAAAACTGCCTTTCGCGGCTTACTTTTATAGTCAAATGTTGAAATTGGGAAATCAATAATCAGATCGCGAGTCTGAGTGGGGCGCAAGCATACAACAACTGAAGGCCCGCACAGACCAACGCTAGAATCGAAACGCGAAGAGTGCCGGAACGCCCAAAAATACTCGATGCCTTCCACAGTAAGTGCGCCGGTCTGCTTGGAATCTTTGCTCATAAACGTGTAAGCGGCCTCGTAAGAGAAGAAGGACGCCTGGTTGTTCAGCCTATCCATTTTGTGTGCTGGCTGCTTCATTTCACGGTTTGAACTTTGCACCGGTCAGGCGGCTTGGCAAGCGGAATTCCATTTCCCGATGCGCCCTCGTCCTCGTTCTCCTGCTCGTCCTCGTCCTCGAATTTTGCTTCCCGAACCGGGAACGAGGACGATGGACGAGGAGGAATTTCATGGTTAAGAAAATTCATTCGCCTGCGGCGGGGGATTTTTGCATATTGCGCCGGATGAAATCCATGACGGGCTACGGGCGCGGCGATTGCGCGCAGGACGGCTTCAAAATCACCGTCGAGCTGAGCTCGGTGAACCGCAAGCAGGCCGAAATCTCCGTGAACCTGCCGCGCGAGCTGGAAATGCTCGAAGCGCAGATGCGCGACGCCATCAACCGCCGCGTCGCGCGCGGGCGCGTCAACGGCGCGCGTCTCGCTCCACGCCGGCGCCGGCAAGCTCGTCGGCGCGCATGCACCTCAACGTCCCGCTGGCCAAGGCTTACGCCGCGCGAGTTGGCGCGGCTGGCCAAGCAGCTGAAACTGTCCGGCGAGGTGACGCTGGACCAGGTGCTCGCGCGCGCCGGGCGTTTTCCAGACGGACGAGGAGCTGGCCGAGGCGGAGGATTTCTGGCCGGCGGTGGAGAAGGCGCTGAAGCAGGCGCTGGCCGCGCTGGTGAAAATGCGCGAGCGCGAAGGCGCGCATCTGGCGCAGGATCTGGCGGCGCGCATCGGCGTCATGCGCGCAGGCGGTCGACAAAGATCCAGAAGCAGGCGCCGACGACGGCGGAGAATTACCGCCAGCAATCTGCTCGAACGCATCAAGAGCGCGGGCCTGGAAAGCATCGCGCCGGATGACGAGCGGCTGCTGAAGGAAATTGTCTATGTTCGCCGACCGCTCGGACATCTCGGAGGAATTGACGCGGCTGCAAAGCCATTTCCAGCAGTTCGAGGATTGCCGGAAATCGAAGGAGCCGGTCGGGCGCACGCTGGATTTTCTGGCGCAGGAAATGAACCGCGAAATCAACACCATCGGCTCCAAGGCGAATGACGCGTGATTTCGCGCGAGGTGGTGACGCTGAAGGCGGAACTGGAAAGGTTCCGCGAGCAGGCGCAGAACGTCGAATGAAAAGTCCAAAGTCCAAAGCCGCAAAGTCCAGAGTCCAGAGCACAGGAAACTCCGCGCCGCTGCTGATCCTGATTTCCGCGCCGTCGGGCGGCGGGCAAGACGACGCTGTGCCATCAACTGCTCGCCGCGCGGCCGGACATGACGCGCGCCGTCACCTGCACCACGCGCGCGCCGCGCGCCGGCGAAAAGGACGGCGTGGATTATTATTTTTTCGACGCGGCGGAATTTCTGAAGCGCGTGCAGGCGGGCAATTTCATCGAGCACGCCACGGTTTATGGCAACAGCTACGGCATCCTGAAATCCGAGTTGCTGGGCAAGCTGCGCGCAGGGCAAGGACGTGCTGCTGAACGTGGACGTGCAGGGCGCGGCGACCATCCGCGAGCGGCGCGGAAGACGGAGCCGGAATTGAAGCGCGCGCTGGTGTCGGTGTTTCTGACGCCGCCCTCGCTGGCGGTGCTGGAGACAGCGGCTGAAGAAGCGCGGCGCGGATTCGGCGGCGGTCATCCAAAAGCGGCTGGCCGTGGCGCGGCAGGAAATCGCGCAATGGAAAAATTTCGATTACCTGCTGATCAGCGGCACGCAAGCAGGAAGATTTGCGGCGGACGCTGGCGATCGTCGAGGCGGAGAAGATGCGCGCGGCGCGGTCGCAGGCGCCGGAGTTTTGAAATGGCCGGTTTGCGGTTGCGGATTGCGGATTTAAGTTCAGATTTGCGGCATGAGCTGCGATAAAGAAAATTGTTCTCGGCGTGACCGGCTCCATCGCCGCGCACAAGGCGGCGGACCTGGCGTCGCTGCTGACCAAGGCGGAGTGCGACGTGCGCGTGGTGATGACGGCGGACGCGCAGCGTTTCATCACGCCGCTGCCGTTCAAGACGCTGACGCGCAATCCGGTGGTCACGGATCTTTACGACGAGGAGGAAGGCTGGAAGCCGGCGCACATCGAGCTGGCGGACGAGGCGGATTTGCTGCTCATCGCGCCGGCGACGGCGAACGTGATCGCCAAGCTGGCGCACGGCATCGCCGACGACGCGCTGACGCTGCATCGCGCTGGCGCTGAATCCGCAAGGCGAAAATCCTGATCGCGCCGGCGATGAACGGGAAGATGTGGCTGCACCCGGCCACGCAGGAGAACGTGAAGACGCTGAAATCGCGCGGCGCGGAATTCATCGGGCCGGACGAAGGAATGCTTGTCGTGCGGCTACGAAGGCATCGGCCGCCTGTGGCCGGTGGAAAAGATCGCGGAACGCGCGTTGCAATTGTGAGAGCGGAACACCGCGTGCCAACGCGCGGCTGGTTTGCCCATGAAATTCTTTGATTGGGAACGTCTCAAGAAACTGCGCTGGGTGCTGGCGACGGACCGCCCGGAGCCGGCGCAGCAGGCGGAGCGCATCGTGGCGATGCAGCGGGACGTGGTGTTGCCGTCGAAGGCGGGCGTGATTTTGGTGGTGCTTTATTACCTGTTTTATTCCGGCTGGCTTTACGAGGCGCCGACGACGCGGTCGGTGGTGCTGGACACGCTCAAGGAATTATTTTCTGGTCTATCTCCTCTGCAATTTTCTGGGCGCGCTGTTTTTTTATTCCTGGCGGCGGCTGCCGCCGGGGCTGTTCCAATGGCTGGCGTTCACGCTGGGGCTGCTGGACGGGCTTGTTCATGGCGGGGCTGACGATTGTCACGGGCGGTTTTGACAGCATTGTGTTCTGGGTGTTTCCCGGCGCTGATCGTGCTTGAATGCCTTGAGCATTCCGCTGGCGATGCCGCAAATCGTGCTCAATCTGCTGTTGAGCGCTGTTTTATTTGAGCGCGGGATTGATCGATGCCGCAGCATCGGCGAGGGACGAAACGGCCATGCCCGTGCCGCGCGCACAGCGCCGGCGTGTCCACGAACCAAGCGCCCCGGTCGGCCGGCGAAACCCCCGCCAAGCTCCACAAACCGTCGCTGGCCGGACGATGCTGGCGACGACAAGTTCGGCCGACGGACATTGTCCACGGAAGCAATTCCTTGCTCCGCGTGTCGGTGCTGTGGCTGCTCGACGCTCTGCTGCTACGGCGCGCAGGTGTTGCTTGGAGCGCCAGCGGCAGGCGCTGGAGGAGGCGAGCGAATTTGCCGCGCGCGAGGGCCAGTTGCATTCCGCGGGCCGGCTGGCCGCCGAATTCGCGCATCAGATCAAAAATCCGCTGGCGATCATCAACAACGCCGCCTTCTCGCTGCAACGCTCGCTGCGCGACAGGCAAGGGCGACTGCCGCGCAGCAAATTGAAATCATCCAGGAGGAGGTCGCGCGCGCCGACCGCGTCATCACGCAGATCATGGGCTACGCGCAGTTGAGCGAGGGCCGCGTGGAAAAACTGGACGTGATCGACGAGCTGGACCGCGCCATCGCGCAGGTGTTTCCGCCGCGCGGTGCCGACCGGGATCAAAATCCACCGCGAATACGCCGGCCATTTCCCGCCGCTGCTGATGCAGCGCGGCCATTTGTCGGAAATCCTGGTGAACCTGCTGCAAGAACGCGCGCGAAGCGCTCGGGCCGGCAGGGCAACGTGTTCGTCACCGCCCAGTGCCATCGCGATCATTCCGTTGAAATCTCCGTGCGCGACGACGGGCCGGGCATTCCGCCGGACAAGATCGAGCGCATTTTCGAGGCCTATTACACCACCAAGGAAAAAGGCACCGGCCTCGGCCTGGCCATCGTGAAACACAACGTCGAGCTTTACGGCGGCACGGTGCGCGTGGAATCCAAGTCTGGAAAAGGCGCGACATTTGTTCTACTCTTCCCGGCCAAAGCGCTGATGAAATTATCCAAAACATGAGCGTGCCGCTGCCACCCGTGCTCGTCGTGGATGACGAGAAGAACATGCGCCTCTCGCTGCAAACGGTGCTGAAGGACGAGGGCTATGCCGCGCGCGCCGTCGAATCCGCCGAGGAGGCGCTGGAGCTGCTGGCGCGCGAAGAATTCTTCATGGTCATCACCGACGCGCGGCTCGGCGGGATGAGCGGCTACGATTTCCTGGGCCGGCTGCGCCAGCCAGTGGCCGGATCTGCCCGTGCTGATGATCACCGCCTACGCGACGCCCAAGCTCGCCGTCGAAGCCATCAAGGCCGGGGCGATTGATTACCTGGCCAAGCCGTTTGCGCCCGAGGAATTGCTCCACGCCGTGGCGCGGTGCGCCGAGCGCCACCGGCTGCTGCAGGAAAACGCCGCGCTGCGTTCGCGCGCCGGCGAAATGGTCACGCTCGATCAAATCGTCGGCGAATCGCCGCAAGATGCGGGAACTGCGGCAATCTGATCCAGACGGTGGCGCCGCACCGATGCGCGCGTGTTGATCCTGGGCGAAAGCGGCACGGGCAAGGAGCTGGTTGCCGGCGCGCTGCATCATTTGAGCCAGCGGCGCGAGGCGAATTACGTCCGCATCAACTGCGCCGCGATTCCCGAAACGCTGCTGGAAAGCGAGTTGTTCGGCCATGAAAAGGGCGCGTTCACCGGCGCGTTGAAACAAAAGCCGGGGCGGGTCGAGGAGGCCGACGGCGGCACGATTTTTCTCGATGAAATCGCCGACATGAGCAGGCCGCTCCAGGCCAAGCTGCTGCGGTTTCTGGAGGACGGCACGTTCACGCGCGTCGGCGGCACGCAGGAATTGCGCGTCAACGTCCGGCTCATTGCCGCGACCAACCGCGACATCGCGCAGGCCATCGCCGCCGGCCAGTTTCGCGAGGACTTGTTTCACCGGCTGAACGTGGTGCAATTTCAACTGCCGCCGTTGCGCGAGCGCGGGGAAGACGTGCTGCTGCTGGCGGAGCATTTCCTGAAAATGTTCCGGACCTCGATGAACAAGAACGTGGACGGCCTGGCGCCCGCCGCCCGGCAGAAGTTGCTGCTGCACCGCTGGCCCGGCAACGTCCGCGAATTGCGCAACGCCATCGAACGCGCGCTGATTCTGGAGACCACGCATGAAATCCAGCCGGCCAGCCTGCCGGATTTTCAAATCGAAGCGCGGCTGGCCCCGGGCGCGCCGGCCCGACCGGTTCCCGACGAATCGCTCGACGATGCCCTGATGCGGACGGAACGGGAATTGATCGCCAGCGCGCTGGCACAAAACGATTTCAACCTGACACGCGCCGCCGAACGGCTCAAACTCACCCGTCATTCGCTCCGTTACCGGATGCAGCGACTGGACATGGAAGCCGGCGAAGGCGCGGCGAACGAAACCTGATGATACCATGAATTCGGATACCATTCCCATCAGCAACCGGATGCCGCCGGAGGCGGTATCCGTTTTGATCGTGCTCGGCGCCATGGCAGCGGTGGCGCTGATCGTTTTTTTCTGCGTCCTTGTATTTCGCAAGGATGTTGGGAAACGGCATCATCACCATCATCACCACCACCACCGTCGGGAAAGCTACCGCGAACAAATCCAAAAAACCGCGACCGGGATCAAAGATCTCATCCGGCAGCACCGGCGCCGGAGCCATCGCGAACACCGCCCCATCAATCCCACGCTCGCCCAGACCGGCGGACTGCCGCCGATTCGGTCTCCCGACCAGCCGCCCGGATCGCCGCCGCCGAGCGCGCCCAAGCCGTGATGCAACACAGCCGCGCCATCACCCAAAAAAGCGCCTCCAATCTGGCGCTCGCGTTCGTTCTGCTGCCGCGCGCCAAACGCGACGCCATGTCCGCGCTCTACGCCTTCTGCCGCGAGGTGGACGACGTGGCGGACGAGGATTCCGCGCCGGCGGACGCGCGCCGCGAGCGGCTCGCCGAATGGCGCGCCGATGTGCAACGCGCCTGCGACAACCAGCCGCCGCAATTTCCCGTCAACCGCGAATTGCAGCCGGTCATCCGGCAATTCCACCTGCGGTTCGAGTTGTTCGACGACCTGCTCAAGGGCTGCGAAATGGATTTGGACAATCAAGCGCTACGAAAATTTCGAGGCGCTGGAACTATACTGTTACCACGTCGCCTCCGTCGTCGGCCTGTTGAGCATCGAGATTTTCGGCTACCAAAATCCCGCCTGCCGCGACTACGCGGTTTATCTCGGCAAGGCGCTCCAGCTCACGAACATTTTGCGCGACGTGAAAACCGACGCCGCGCGCGGGCGGATTTATCTGCCGCAAACCGAACTGAAGAAATTCAACGTCATCGAGGAGGAAATCCTGCACTCGAAATACTCCGACCGCTATTTCGCGCTCGCCAGCAGCGTCGCCGCGCGGGCAAAACATTTTTACCAGCTCGCGCAAAAAACCCTGCCCGCCGAGGACCGCAAGAACATGGTCGCCGCCGAATTGATGGGCTCTGTTTATTGGCGGTTGCTGCAAAAACTGGAGCGCGGGAAGTTCGATGTCTTCGGCCCGAAGCCGCCGAAATTGAGCAAGCCGCACAAACTGGCGCTGATTTTCCATTCCTGGCTGCGGTTCGCCATTGGCGCTGCGACTCCCAATTATGGAACACCGTAAAATGTCTCCGCACTCCGCACTCCGCGCTCCTCATCCCGCCCGCCGCCTGATCGTCAACGCCGACGATTTTGGCCGCTCGCCTTCCATCAACCAAGCCGTCGTCCGCGCGCATCGCGAAGGCATTTTGACCACCGCCAGCTTGATGGTGAATGAACCCGGCTTCGACGAAGCCGTGAAGCTGGCCAGGGAAAATCCGAAGCTTGGCGTTGGCCTGCATCTGACCCTGCTGATGGGCCATTCCGCGCTGCCGCCGGAAAAAATTCCCGGCCTGGTCAATGCGCGCGGCGAATTCAGCAATTCGCCCGTCGGCGTCGGCATGAGTTATTTTTTCAAACGCAGCCTGCGCGAGCAGCTCCGCGCCGAAATCCACGCGCAATTTGAAAAATTCCACGCCACCGGCCTGCCGCTCGACCACGTCAACGGCCATTTGCATCTGCATCTGCATCCGGTCATTTTCAAAATCCTGATGGAGGACGCGGGCCAGCTCGGCATCCAGCGGATGCGCTTGACGCGCGATTGCCTGGCGCGCAGCCGGCGCATGGACGCGCGGGCGCTGGTTTTACCGCGTTTCGCACGCGGCGATTTACGAATGGCTTTCCCGCCGCGCCCGCGAACCGCTCCGCCAGCGCGGCATCCGGCACGCGCAAATCACCTTCGGCCTGCTGCAAAATGCGCGGGTGGACGAGGAATACATTTTGAAACTGCTGCCGGAACTGCCGCCCGGCGATTCCGAGCTTTACTCGCATCCGTCGCTGGACGAATTCAAGCATGAATTCGATGCCCTGGTCAGTCCGCGGTGAAGGAACTGGTGAACAAACTCGGCATCGAACTGATTCGTTACCAGGATTTGGACTGAAACCACGAAATACACGAACCATACGAAATTCTCCAGCCGGAGCCAGAGTTGAATTTATTTTCGTGTGTTTCGTGTGTTTCGTGGTTAAAAGAAAAGCATGTTAAAACTGCTTCTGATTCTGCTCGTCGGCCTCGTCTTCGAGTCCACCGGCGTCATCCTGCTGAAAAAAGGCATGACGCACATCGGCGACATGAACGGCTACACCGCCGCCGAGATTTTTCGCGTCGTCAAGGCGGGCGCGATGAACCCGCAGATTCTGCTCGGCGTTTTTTTTGAGGCGCTGTTTTTCCTCTGCCTGCTGATTTTGATGTCGAAAAGCGACATCAGCTTCCTCTGGCCGCTGACCGCATTGAGCTTCGTGTTCGCGACGTTCGCGGCGATCTGGTTTCTCGGCGAAAGCGTTTCCGCCGTGCGCTGGATTGGCGTGATTCTGATCGTGATCGGCGCGGCGTTCATCAGCTACAGCGAACACGCGAAGGAAAAGTCCGGGCCGCCGGTTTCCTCACAATCACCGGTTACGGAAAAGTGATTTTGGAAAGAACGCCGGCAAGCTGTTCGGCGGCAAATTTGGTTTTCTTCTGCAATTGCATCAATGCGCCGATTTTTCCGGGCGACTTGGCGATGGCCAGAAATAATTTGCCGAAATCCAGATTCTTGTCCGGCTTGGCCAGCGCGTTGAAATCCAGCGGCAAATCCTCGTCCGCCGTGTCGGAAATCACGCGGACGGTGGCGCAGGGAATTCCGCGCTCCGCACAGACGGCGTGAATCGCCGCCGACTCCATCTCCACCGCGTCCGCGCCGGTCTCCACGCGCAATTTTTTCTTTTCGGCAACGGTCGTGGCGATGCGGTCGGCGCAGAGAAATTTCGCGGGCTTCGCTCCTGCCGCCAGTAATTGACTTTGGACTGTGGACTCTGGACTGTGGACTTCAAACACCACGTCGCCGGGTTTCAAATCCGGGTTCAATCCGCCGGCGAAGCCGCAGGTGAGCACGAGCCGGGGGAGCGCGGGCGTCGCGCCTGCTCGTTCGGGCGTCGCGCCCGAATGTTTCCGGCGCGACGCCGGAAACTGCACGCCAGAGGCGTGCGCTCCCCAATTCAACAGGAATTCGCGCACGGATTTCTCCGCGTTCTGGCGTCCGATGCCGGTGATCACGGTGAACACAACCGGTCTGCCCGCTGCAACCTTGAGGAATGGCGCGGCTTCTTCTTTAAGCGCGAAACAGATGAGTGTGGACATAGTCCGATGCGGCCAGTGTGACATTCGGGCGGCGATGCGGCAATCCTGCTTAATTTTGGATGACAATAAATGGTTAGAAAAAACCAATCCAGTCTATTGTCGGTTTTCAGCGCGCGGGTGTAAACCATTCCCGTTCCCAAGATGGGAAAGACTCACCAACCAAAAACCAAAATGGCCACGCCAATCCGCCGGGGAATGAAGCTGCCCGACGGCACCCTGGAGGAAGTGGTTGCGGCCATGGCAGCGCAAATAAAACTATGAGCAATCAAAATAAAGTAAGTGCCGCACTGGCTGCACAGGCATTGACGAATGTCTTGGCAGCCTTTGCCACGATTAAGACAAACCTGCCGTTCCTCATCAGCTTGAGCGATGACGAACGCGCGCACCTCCCGCACATCGGCGACAAAAGCGCCGAAGTCCTCAACCAAACCCTGCTGTTCGTCGCGCAATTTCCCGAAGCCCTTCCCGCGACTTTCAGCATCCCCGAACTCCAAAAAGACGGCGCGTTGTTCACCCCGTTCGAAACCGTGGTCATGGCTTCCGCCGAAAGCAACCAACTCATCAGCGACACCGGCCTGGCGCTGCGCAGCGATTTGCTGCTGGCCATTCTGGACGTTTACGCCTTTGCCAAGGCCGACAACCGCACCGGCGCCTACGACTCCTACGTGAACTACATGAAGGCCCATTTCGCCAGACCGCGCACCGCCAAAGCTGCCCCCGCCACGCCGGCCAACCCGTGACGCTCCCGATGCTACTCCCTCTCCGCCAACGAAGTTGGGGGAGAGGGCCGGGGTGAGAATTCTCCCAAACGGAATTTCGCGCTTTGAACCCCTGAACCGGCGCAAGGTAGCGCCGCCGTCCCCGGCGGCGAGTTCAGGCGGCGTCTCGCCGCCAGTTTCTTTCGCTGGGCGGGACGCCCATACAACCCGCCGGCGGGACGCCGACGCTACGAGGTTCATGGGGAGGTGGCGCGTTTTAATCAAATTCCCCTTTCTGACCCTTCAATTGCCGTTCGGCGGGATATGACTGCCCCCGAACGGCATATTTATGCTCCTTTCCGGGATCCATATCCCGTCCGACGGCAGATGAATGCCGATGACCGGCAAATGAACCCCGCCCGGCGGGATATAATTGCCCCGCCACGGCAAATGAATGCCCCTCGCCGGGATATGGATGCCATCGTCCGGGATGTGAGTGCCCCCGACCGGCAAATGAATGCCGCCGGGAGGCAAATGAGTGCCGCCAAGGACGGCCTGAAAATAGCCCAGCCATTCATGGCTGGGTAAATCGTCCGCCAAAATAAAAGTCCCGTCAGGGATGGAAGAAAGCACCGTAGGTGCGGCCTCTTTGTAGAATCACGCACCCCTCCCCATGAACCTCAAGATAGCCAACTTGATTATCAGCGACTTGCGCATCTTGAGGTTGCAGGGGTTCAAAGCGCGAAATGGGGTTCGGAGAATTCTCACCCCGTCCCTCTCCCCATCCGATGGGGAGAGGGTGTCCGAAGGACGGGTGAGGGATAATTGTATTGCTACAAAGATGCCGCGCCTGACGGCGCTGAAACGGCACGCTTCTTCTTTCAGGGCGAAGCAAATGAGGATGGACATTTTTAATTGATTTAGATCAGTTTCAGACGTTCACTTTACCCCCGCCAGCCTTTCCTTCCAGATTTTGTAAAGCTCCACGGTGGCGCGGACGTCGCGCAGGCAGTATTCGGCGATCTCGCGGAATTTCTTCTCGGCCAGCATCGTCGTCACGTCGCTGCCGGTCACGCCCGCGCTCTTGGGCGATTCGATGCCGAAGGCCTTGCAGTAAAAATCCAGGTTGAACCGCCGCGCCGCGCCGTCGCGCCCGCTCACGCTGTAAAAGGTGAATTGCTCCGCGAGGTCGCAGTGCGGCTCGGTGGCGTAACGGTAGCCGAGCCAGTTCTTCCTGGAGATGGGCACGTTGAGCAGCGCCGAGCGCAGGTAAATGAACGGCACGTCGAACCCGCGCCCGTTGAAGGTGACGACGGAATCGTATTTCTTCGCCACGTCCCAGAATTGCGTCGAGCAGTTCCGTCTCATCCGCGCAGGGAATGAATTTCACCGGCGCGTCCTTCTCTTCCACTTCCTCGAAATCCTCCGCGACGAACAAGCTCTGTCCGCGCTGGGTCTCGGCGTTGAGCATGGCGATGCAGACGACCTGCGACGTGAACGGCCACAGGCTCATGAACCGCGTGATTTCCTCCTTCTTGGCGGCCTTGGCGACGGCGTCGCCAATTTTTTCCGTCTCGCGGAAGAGGTATTCCTGCTGCGCCTCGTCGAAGAGTTCCAGCGGCAGCGCGGAGGTTTCGATGTCAAAAACGAGTGTGGCCATTCAAGGAATTTAACCGCCAAGACGCCGGGAGCCACGACAAAAATCACTTCCAGCGTGGCGGCTTTCGGCAGAAAGCCGCATTCTTGTCACGCTTGATATTTGCGACGCTCTGCCGAGTCGCCGCTACGGCGTCTTGGCGGTTTATTGCTTGCCATCCCTTTCGCGCCGACGACAATTTGTTTCCGACTCGAAAACAATTCCGCATGGAAACAAACCGGCAGACTGAATCGGACGAGACCAAGCTGCGGCAGCAGTTGGAGGAATTCCTCCGCTACGCCCGCCTGCTGGAGGACGTCACCCGCGCGCCGGCCAATCTGCCGCGCCGCACGGAAATCCGTCCGGTCGTGCCGGTGCGCGACACGTTCCTGCCCGGGTCCATCCTCACCACGCTGTTTCGCAATCCGAAGACCGGCCGCACGGCGGCGTTCAAGAGCGAGGAGCTGGCGCAGTTGGACGGCATGACGACCGATTACCTGCTGAATTATTACCTCGCGCAATCGGTTTTCATCGCGGACGACATGACGCGCCTGCGCAACAGCATCGAGGCGCACACGCAGCGGCTGTATCAATTGATGCGCAACAGCGACTGGCGGTCGCGCGTTTTCGACTACGACGTCGCCAAAGAGAAGGCCATCCTGCGCAGCCTGCTCCAACTGCGCCTGCTGATTGAATGCGTGCAAATCCTCACGCCGCCGCTCATGACCGTCAAACACATCGGCGACGGGGAGTTCGATTTGATTGAAGACCTGCACGCCCTGGTGCGGCTGCTGGCGCTGGCGTTGTGGCAGCGGCTGGCCACCGACGGCACGAGGTTGCAGGCTTACGGCGCGCTTTCGCTGTGCATCGCCGGCCTCGCGGCGAAACCCGACGACGCGCTGGCGTTGATCGAATCCGGCTACGCCGCCAGCAACGCCGACGAGGCCGCGTTCACCAAGTGGTTCGAAAAAGGCGGGCGCAAGGCGATGGAACGCATCGAGACCATGTTGCAACCGGTGGAAAAGCGCGGGGTGGACGAGATTTTCAGCCTGATCACGCGACACGCGCTCGACCTGGGACTGCAACCGGTCACGATTGAATTTGTCCGGCAAACCTTGCAGACGCTGGTGATGACGCTGGCGAACATGGACCACGAAATGTCCGACGCCTGCCGCCGCCGGTCCACAATCATTTCCACGCAATTCACCGAGGTTTCGCGGCAATATGCCTTGGATTTCAACGTGCGCGCCGCCGACCCCGGCGTGAGCGAGGAAGACCTCGCCGCCATTTTCAAGGAACTCGACGCGCTCGTCGGCCTTTACCCGGTGAAAAACGAAGTCCATCGCGCCACGAATTTCGCGCGGATGCAGGTGATGCGCCGGCAACAGGGTCTGCCCGTCGTCAAAGCTAATTTACACAGCGTTTTCTTCGGCAATCCCGGCACCGGCAAGACCACCGTCGCGCGGCTGATGGGGCGCATTTACAAATCGCTCGGCCTGCTCCGGCGCGGCCACGTCATCGAATGCGACCGCGGCCGGCTCGTCGCGGAATACGTCGGCCAGACGGCGGTGCGCACGCACGCGATGATTGATTCCGCGCTGGACGGGATTCTGTTCATTGACGAAGCCTACGCGCTGGCCGGGCGCGGCGCGGAGGATTTCGGCAGCGAAGCCGTCGAGACGCTGCTCAAGCGGATGGAAGACGACCGCGACCGGCTGGTCGTCATCGTCGCCGGCTACAACGAGCCGATGAACCAATTCATCGCGTCGAATCCCGGCCTCGAATCGCGCTTCACGAACTACCTGAATTTTCCGGATTATTCACCGGAGGAACTGGCGGAAATTTTCCATCGCATGGCTGCGGCCAAGCGGGCTGGTGTGCGCGCCGGACACGGAGAAGAAGGTGCTGGCCATCTGCCAAAGCCTGCACGCAGCGCGCAACGAACAATTCGGCAACGCGCGCGAGATGCGGAACCTGTTCGAGTCCGCCGTGCGCAACCAAAGCACGCGGCTGGTGAACAGCGGCCAATGCGACCGCGACGCGCTGACGACACTGTTGCCGGAAGATTTGCCCGCGGATTTTGAAACCGGAATGCCCACGCCGGCGGAAACCAAGCCGGCTGCGTCAAAAATTGCGGCGAGAGGCGAATGAAATACGCCGCCGGGCGAAAATCAATCCGCCAATTTCTTCAATATATTCCGGGCCAGGAATTCCTTGATTTCGCGATGGCGCGGCACCGGCTGGCATTGTTTGGTGCGGGGATTTTGATACCAATCGTGTTTGCCGCCATGACGGAGGAACACGCAGCCTGACGCGGTCAGCTTCTGGATGAGTTCGACGCGCTTCAAGCGATCTGGAGTTCGCCGCGCCGACGCACGCAGGGGATTTGGCCGGAGGTCAGGTCCCGATAAATGTCCCGGAGGTTCTCCTCAAGCTCCGCCGGTGATTCGCCCTGGGTCATGTAATCGGGAAACTCTTCGAGATAACCGAGCCACATCCCGCCGTCCTGCCAATACACATAGCTGGCGTCTTTCATGTCCACAGTGTGCCACAAATCCGGCGCAACGTCATGCCCGAAATAGAATCACTTCGTCGGGTCAACGATTCGACCGAGAAACAAAATGGCGCCGCTGCCGTTGTCGCGAATCGCGAAAATGAACGGGTGGTCCACAACGAAACGGTCGGCCGTGCCTTTCGTCTTTACCAACACTAAATTTACCGCCGCGGCTTCGGTGCCGGATTCGTTCACCTGGACGAACGCTTTGTGGATTACGTCAGAAAGGAACAGATTGGTGGTTCCATCCATTCCGAAAAAATTTGCGTCTTTCCTGTCGAACGCCGAGGTCATGCCCAGCGAGTGAAGCGGTTTCACCAAATCAAAACTTTGCCCGGTGGTGAAACGGGCAGGGCCACCCAGGTCTCGTGCGGTTCGGCTTCGTCCAACTTTGCCAGCCACACTCGCAGATTGTCAGCGGTCAGCTTTTGTTCCAAATCAGACAGGCTGGGATTTGCGACATCGGGCCACGGATACCCGATTTGCGGCAGCAGGATGATCATGGACAAGTCGGTTCCCGAATACGGCAGTTCGAGCAATTCAACCGAATAATCGTCAGTCAGGATCATTTTGAAGTGTTCCTTCTGATACATCATGGGCACCGTCACCGTTTCATCCGTGGTGACATGAAAAGGCGCGGGTTTGGTGTCGCCCGCTTTGAATTGATGCTGCCATTTGCCTTTGAAGTAAATCGCAGAGCAGAGGACGAGACGCGTCTGGCCGGTAAATTGATCGGGCGCTAGCGCGTTCTTCACTTTTCCACTCGTTCGGCGCTCAACCCAGCCGTTTATCTCATTGGCGGCGGCTTTTGCCGCCGCTGCCATCCGCAGGCTTGCCGGCAATGGATTTTGAACTGCCGGATTCGACTGGCTGCCTGCCGGAATGAAATTATCGGCTGCCGGAATCGGGAGACGGCCCGCCGAAGCCGGCGGACAGGCTGTTGGAACAGGATTATTGCCTGCCGGAACCGAAAAACAGGTTGCCGGACTTGCCGGATAGCCTGCCGGGGCGGGCGGACACGCTGCCGGAGCCGCCGGACAGCCTGCCGGGACTGAAAAACACGCTGCCGGGAGCAATTGACACGCTGCCGGAACCGGCTGACACGTTGCCGGGGCTGTCTGACAGGCTGCCGGAGGCGTCTGACACGGGTCGGGGAAGCGAATTTCAGCCTGCCGGGCCCAAATGACAGCCTGCCGGAGTCGTGTGACACGCTGCCGGATGTGGCGGACAGCCTGCTGGATTTGCGGCCAGGCTGCCGGTATTGGGTAAAAAGGCTGCCGGGGCGGCTTAAACCGCTTGGGCCGTCAGATCGTGACCCGCGTGGCCAATGCCTTTGCCCCGGATGAAATCATCAGTTGGCAAGAAGCCAGGGGCGGCGGCGCGCAAGCGGCTTTACTTTCGGCGTCGGGTCGCGCAATTTGGGGGCAGCATGACACGACGTTTCCTGTGTGCTTTTGTTTTGGCGCTGGCCGGCTGGTTGGCGGCGCAAATTCGCGTTGCGCGCGGACACGGCCGCCATCGCGCTGGCCAAATCCGCCGTTTTGGAAGGCAACGTGGCGTATCTGCAGGTCGGCCAGGTGGGGAAGAATCTGGCGGACGAAATCCGCGCGGCGCAGAGCGCGCTGGCGGTTTCAAACAAAATCGCGGGCACGGTCCTGGATTTGCGGTTTGCGGGCGGCGATGATCGGTGCAGCGGCGCAGGCGGCAGAAGAATCTGCTGGCGGCGGAAAAACTGCCGCTGGCGATTCTGGTCAACGACGAGACGCACGGCGCGGCGGAGACGCTGGCGTCGGACTTGCGCGCGGCGCGAGCGGGGCTGATTTTTGAAAGTGTGGCCGGGTCGGCGCGAACGAACAGCGAAAGCAAGGCCGCCAGTGCATCCGGACATTGCCGTGGCCATCGGAGCGGCAGACGAGCGGGCGTTCATGAAAGAATCCCTACGCCGTGTCGGCGCCGGGACGACACCAATTCGCCGGCCGCCACCAACAGCCTGTTGCCGTCCGTGGATTACACCAGCGAAGCGGATCTGGTCCGCGCGAAAATCAAGGACGGCGAGGAGTTTCAACCTGCGCCCGCGAAATCTGCAAACCGAACCGCCCAAACCCTTCATCCGCGACCCGGTGCTGGCGCGGGCGGTGGATTTGATCAAGGGACTGGCCATCGTGCGCGCGTCGCGTCCCTGATTTCGGGTTGACGACTGGCCGTTGTGCAAATCACCTTGAAAGTTTAGCGGGATGAAAACCATTTTGTTCATTTGCACCGGCAACGTCTGCCGCAGCCCGATGGCCGAGGCGCTGTTCCGCCGGGCCGTCGAACGGGCGCGGCGATTTCCGCGTGCTGTCGGCGGGCCTCGGCGCGATGGACGGCCAGCCGCCGACGCCGCATTCCGTGACGGCGATGCGCGAGCTGGGCATGGACATTTCCGGCCAGCGCAGCCGGGCGCTCACGGCGGAACCTGCTGCGGCAGGCGGATTACATTTTTGGCATGACGCACAGCCACGTGGACACGATCGGGCTGCTGTATCCGGCGGCGGCGGAGAAAACCTTTTTGCTGCGCGAATTTGACGAGTCGCTCGACCCGTTTGAAAAGGACATCAGCGACCCGATTGGCAGTTCCTACGACGTGTATGTGAATTGCCGCAACCAAATCGAACAGGGCATCGCGTCACTTTTGAAATTATATGGAACAACACGAAATTCTGTCCGCGCCGCAAGGCGCGAAAACCGCCAGCGACCGTCAACTTTGCCCTGGGCGCCGACCACGGCGGCTTTGAATTGAAGGAGGCGCTCAAGCAATACCTGCTCGCGCGCGGGCTGAGCGTGAAGGATTTCGGCGCGCACGACCATGGACCCGGCGGACGATTATCCCGATTTCGCCCAGCCGGCGGCGCAGGCCGTCGGCGACGGCACGGCGGAATTCGGCCTGCTTGTTTGCACCAGCGGCGTCGGCATTTGCATCACCGCCAACAAAGTCCCCGGCGTGCGCGCCGGCGTGGCCGAGGACGTGGAGACCGCCGCGGTCATGCGCCAGCATAACGACGCGAACGTGCTTTGCCTTGAGCGGCAAAAGAACGTCCGTCGAGGACGGCCAGGAAAATTCTCGATGCTTTTCTCGCCGCGAAATTCGAAGGCGGCCGCCACGAACGCCGCGTGTTGAAAATGGACGTCGCAATTCGCGCCGGCCGCCCTGCGCCTGCGCAACGTGGACCCGCAGGTGGCCGCGGCCATTGACCACGAACAGCCGCGCCAGCAGGAAAACATCGAGCTGATCGCCAGCGAAAATTTTGTCAGCCCCGCCGTGCTGGAGGCGCAAGGCTCGGTGCTCACGAACAAATACGCCGAGGGCTTGCCGAAGAAGCGCTGGTATGGCGGCTGCGAAAACATTGACGCCGTCGAGCAACTGGCCATTGACCGCGCGAAGAAACTGTTCGGCGCGGAACACGCCAACGTCCAGCCGCATTCCGGCAGCCAGGCGAACATGGCCGTCTATTTCGCCGTGCTCAAACCCGGCGACAAGATGCTCACGATGGACTTGAGCCACGGCGGACATCTGACCCACGGCAACAAGGCGAATTTCTCCGGCAAATTTTTTGAAATCGTCCACTACGGCGTGCGCAAGGACGACGAGCGGATTGATTACGACCAGCTCGCCGCGATGGCGCGCGAGCACAAGCCGAAGATGATCACCGTCGGCGCCAGCGCCTATCCGCGCATGATTGATTTCAAGCGCATGGGCGAAATCGCCCGCGAAGTCGGCGCGTATCTGCTGGCGGACATCGCGCACATCGCCGGCCTGGTCGCGACGGGGCTGCATCCCAGCCCGATGCCGCACGCGGATTTCGTGACGACCACGACGCACAAGACCTTGCGCGGGCCGCGCGGCGGATTGATTTTGTGCCGCGAGAAAAACGCGAAGGAAATTGATTCGACGGTTTTCCCCGGCATCCAGGGCGGGCCGCTGGAACACGTCATCGCGGCCAAGGCGGTTTGTTTCCAGGAAGCCTTGCAGCCGTCGTTCAAAGTTTACCAGCAGCAAATCGTGAAGAACGCCGCGGCGCTGGCCGACGGCATGAAGCGCAACGGCTACCGGCTCGTCAGCGGCGGCACGGACAATCATTTGATGCTGGTGGACGTGGGCGCGAAAAACCTGACCGGCAAGGATTGCCAGATCGCGCTCGACGAAGCCGGCATCACCGTCAACAAAAACACGATTCCGTTCGAGACGCGCTCGCCGTTCCAGGCCAGCGGCATCCGGCTGGGCACGCCGGCGGTGACGACGCGCGGCATGAAGGAAGCGGAAATGGCGGCGATTGCCGACATGATTTCCGAAGTGCTGCTGGACATCAAAAACGTCGAGGCGGCGCACAAGGTCCGCGCCCGCGTGCGCGAATTGACGGCGAAGTTCCCGCTGCCTTATTGATTTGGATCAAGCTTTTTCGCTGGAACCAATTTTACACCCATTTGAGGTGGCATGAAGGCGTTCCAAGTATCTTCCGAACTTAGATTTTGAAATTTCGGGTCGTCGGCGACATACCCGGGAACTCTTTTCAGTCGGGAGTCAAAGTCCAAAACGCCCGTGAAGTTGGATACGAACGTTTCACGCTCCGATTCGGAGAGCAAATTTTCCATTCCCTCCGTGGTTCGTTGATTAAGTTCGTTCCAATGTTCACGAACGTTTGATGTGTCGAGATTGATGTTGTTATGCTGCAACTGCTCGTCGGATTGGCGAGCCCAGCGAAGACCTTTTGCGTGTTCTTGCTCCCGGGCACCTTCCAATAACCGGCGGATCTGCCACACGGTATCCTGGTTCGTAATATTCAGCATGTCGGCAAGATATTGTGATTGGAAATAGGCGAAGCCGTCCGGTTCTGAAAATCGCTTTTCAAGATACGGCCAAGCTTTCGCCAAATTCAATTCTTCGGCGGGTGTTAGCTGACCCGTTGCCTGTTGTCGAACCAATCGGGCGTAAGCCTTGGCCGTTTCAGGAATCCCGGAACTGATCCACGGCGGCATTTGTTCGGGCAAAAGTCCGAATGGGTTTGATGCGCTGGCAACATGGTTGGACAGCACCATTGCAGCTTGCTTGAGATGTCCAACTTCGCCGCGCAATTTCAGCAATTCAATGAATTGCTCATTGGACAGCGATTGAGATGACTGTGGTTTGGCAACGACCGCCGCAGAAAGGCGGTTTGACAGGCTTTCGTTGTTCGCCTGCAATTGTGTGATCTGCTGTCGCAACGCCTCGCCTTCGTCGCGGAGTTTGGTTTGCGCTTGGTGTTGAACCACAAAAGCCGTTGCCGTGCCAGCCACAACGAGCGCACTGATGCCGAATTTCAAATTTGTCACGGTCATAATTTTCAGAAGTGTGAATGTTCCAGTTCCCGCAGTCGCAATTGAAGCCGTGGTCAAAGTCACGGCCAGATTTGCAGGCGCCAGTTGAACCGCGTTCGCAGAAATCACGGACGCCAGAGCCGTTGCCGTCGTGATACCGCGTTTGGCGAAAATGGCGCGGAGTTTTTCCAGCGCGCGCTCCACGCGCATCCGCGCGGCATTTTCGTTGAGGCCCAGCTTCACGCCAACTTCGGCAAATTGCCGGTTTTCAAAATAACGCAGCAAAATCGCTTCGCGGTCAGTCTCTTTGAGTTCGTGCATCGCGTCGTCAAGCGCAGGACGGATTTGTTCCCAATCCGGCGCGCACGGAGTGACGCGCCCTACCTCATTTTCGTGGGTTGGTTCGCGCATAAATTGTTCTTCGCGGTCGTGGCGGCGATTTTCCGTCCGCGCAATTTTGGCAGCGGCAAAGTGCGCGCGAGGTCGGCAAATACGGTTTGCGCCACGTCCTGCGCCAGGTGCGCGTCGCCATTGACCTGCCGGAGCGCGGCAGAATAAACGAGATTCACGTGCCGCTTCACCAGTTCCGCAAAGGCGTCTTCGGAATTGGTTCGGGCAAACCGTTTGAGCAATTCGGAATCAGGTGTCATTTCAATTTCAATTTATAGCACCCGCCGAAACGAAAATCGCACGAGAAATTTCTCGGAACGCAGGAGGACCGGCGAATTTCCGTTGCCCGATTGGGCTGGCGAAACTCGAATTTTCAATTTGCAGGGTTGCCGACTTGGGCGAATTTCACTTTAATGCCGCGAAGCCAATTTTTACCTTGATCCAGCTATGAAAATTACCCGGCGAGAATTTGTGGCGGCGGGCCTGGCGGGCGCCGCCGGCCTGTATGTCGGCGGTTACTCGAACAACGGCAACGCGGCGGAACCGCCAGCGGAGTTGCCGGAGGAAGACGGCTACAAACTCTGGCTGCGCTACGCCCCGCCGGGGGATGCGGCCAATGGCTACGGCAAAGTGGTGCGGCAAATCCGCGTGGACGGTTCTTCCGCGACCGCAGGCATCATCCGGAATGAATTGCGCCCGGCCGCCAGCGCCATGCTGGGGAGTGAAGTTTCCCTCAATGAAAATGCCCTGATGGACGGCGTGGTGATTGTCGGCACGCCGGAAAGTTCGCCGCCGGTGCGCGGGTTGAACTGGGCTGCCGATTTGCGCGCCGTCGGCGACGAAGGTTACCTCATCCGCTCGACGAGCATCAATCAGCAGCCGGTGACGGTGATTGCCGCCAATAGTGACATCGGCGCGCTGTATGGCAGTTTTCATTTCCTGCGGCTGATGCAGACCGGGCAGCCGATTGAGAAACTCGACATTTCCGAGCGGCCCGCGCTTCAGCTCCGGGTGATGAATCACTGGGACAATCCCAATGGAACGATTGAGCGCGGTTATGCCGGGCGTTCGTTGTGGCAATGGAATGAGCTGCCGGACAAAATCAGTCCGCGCTATGCCGATTACGCGCGCGCCTGCGCCTCCATCGGGATCAACGGCGCGGTCATCAACAACGTCAACGCCGACATGCGCATGCTCTCGCCGGAAACGCTCCGCAAGGTGGCCGCGCTGGCAGACGTTTGGCGGCCTTACGGCGTGCGGATGTATCTCTCCGCCAACTTCGCCGCACCGTCGCGGCTGGGTGGGCTGCCCACCGCGGATCCGCTGGACAAGGGCGTGGCCGATTGGTGGAAGCTCAAGGCCGACGAGATTTACAAACTGATTCCCGACTTTGGTGGATTTCTCGTCAAGGCGAATTCCGAGGGCCAACCCGGACCGAAAACTTACGGCCGCACGCATGCCGATGGCGCCAACGTGCTCGCCGATGCGCTCGCGCCGCACAAGGGCAATGTCATGTGGCGCGCGTTCGTTTATGATGACGACATTGACCCGGACCGCGCCAAGCGCGCCTACATCGAGTTCATGCGGCTCGACGGGCAATTCCACCCGAACGTCGCGATCCAGGTGAAGAACGGCCCGGTTGATTTTCAGCCGCGCGAGCCGTTCCATCCGCTGTTCGGCGCAATGAAGCAGACGCCGGTCATCGCAGAAATTCAGGCGACGCAGGAATACACCGGCCAGGCGAAACATCTCGTTTATCTCGGCACGATGTGGGAGGAGTTCCTGCAATCGGACACCTACGCCAAGGGCGAAGGCTCGACCGTCGCCAAAGTGCTCGCGGGCAAGGTGAATCCGACCCACCTCACGGGAATGGTTTCGGTGACGAATCCCGGACTGGATGCGAATTGGTGCGGGCATCATTTTTCGCAGTCGAACTGGTATGCGTTTGGCCGGCTCGCGTGGAATCCCGAATTGCCCGCCGGGAAGATTGCCGACGAATGGACGCGCATGACCTTCTTCAACGACGAGAAGACCGTGGCTGTCATCCAAGACATGATGATGGGATCGCGGGAAACTTTTGTGAACTACACGATGCCCTTGGGACTGAATAATTTGATTGGCGGAGACCATTACGCGCCGCAGCCGTGGAGCGATCGCGCAGCGCGCGCCGATTGGACGGCGGTTTATTATCATCATGCCTCCACCGAAGCCATCGGTTTGGATCGCACGAAACAGGGTGACCACGCGGTTGAGCAATACTTCCCGCCGGCGTGCGACTTGTTCGATGACCTCGCGCGCTGCCCGGAAAAATATCTTCTCTGGTTTCACCGTTGTGCGTGGGATTACCAGATGAAATCCGGGAAGACGCTTTGGGACGCGCTGTCCGCCAAGTATCAGACGGGCGCGAAACAGGCGGCGGCTCTGCAGGTCACCTGGCACTCGCTCGCGGGCAGAATTGATGCGCGCCGGTATCGTGAGGTTGCCGGGCGTCTGGACATCCAAGTCGCCGACGCGGCGAAATGGCGCGACCAGATTTTGGATTACTTCGCCGGCTTCAGCAAACGCCCGATTCCGCCTCCAGGCTGACCGCCTTCGCGCTTTGACTGGGACTCCGCCCAAACCTTTGTCCCAGATGTGCCAACTCGAGGCGTTTTTATTGGGTGATCAAATTGCCGGTTGCCTCCAATTCCGCCAGGGCGGCGGGCGTGGCGTTTGGCGTGCCCATGAAACTGACACGCAGGAATCGGCCCCGGGCGCCGCTTGCAGCGGTCAGGGTTTGGGTTTTTGCCGTGTTGGCGGTTGCGCTCTGGTCGGAAACCAGTTTCCAGCCGCTGTTGCCGTCGTCCGAAATTTCCACCCGATATTGCCAGTTACCTTCGGAAGGGAACGTGACCTTCACGCCGTTGATGGCCGCGATGCGCTCCAGATCGATCGCCAGCCAGGGATTTTGGTCGCGCGCCCCGGCCTGCCAGAACGTCGCGGCACTGCCATCGTTGGCAAAACGGGCGCTGTGGCCGGGCGCTTCGCTGCTGGCGGTGGTCGGATTGTTCATGCCGAGCGTGAGCGTTGAGGCATTTCCCTGCGCGGCGCTGAAGCGCAAATACGGGCGCGGCTTCACCGCCGGCGTTTTGCCGGGAATAAATTTCGGTTCGCCGCGCGAAGTGATGGCGATCGTCGCGTCTTTCAATCCGGGCGAGGTGGCGCGAATCACGGTTTTGCCGGCGTCATAGGAGCGAAATTCAATCGCCGACTGACCGTCGCGAATCGCGATGTCCGAGTCCGGCGCGAAGGTGATGCTGGGACCGGTCGGAAATTCGCCCGGGCCGGAAGCGATGGCGAGGGTCACGGGCGGGCAGTTGTTGATCGCCTTGCCGTTTTTGTCCACGACGGTGACGATGATTTGCGCGTCGTCGGTGCCGTCCACGGAATTCAACGTGGTTTTATCCGCGGTGAGTTTCAGCGCGGCGGGAACGCCGTTGCTCGGCCAGGCCGGCGGCGGGATGTGCAAATAATCATTGCGATACCAATACCATTGCCGTTTCGGCAGGCGGAAATAATCCACGAATCCCATCGCGCCGAACCGGCGTCCGGCGAGGCTGCCGTGATCGAAGGCGCACCAGAGGACTTCGCCGCTGCGCCAGGGCAAACGCCAGGAACCTTCCACGCTGCGATTCGCGCCGGGTGTGCCCGGCAAGTCGCCCCAGCCGGGGATATATTGGCCCGGGCGATCCGCCTGGGTGGACCCATACTCGGTAACCACACTGGGAATCCCCGGATTGACATACTCCGGCAGCCGCGCGCCATCTCCATTGTAACCGGCCACGTCGCCGAGTTTGTCAATCTCGCCGCGCTGGCAGCCGCCGATGGCCGCCGGACGCGTTGAATCCAGTTCGTGCGTGTAAGCGACCAGTTCTTTCAGGAAATTCCGCACTTTCGGCATCACGGGTCCGCTGGAGAAGAACACTTCGTTGTCCATGCTCCAGACGATGATGCTGGGGTGATTGCGGTTGATGCGGATCATGTCGCGCAAACTGGCTTTGACGCTCGCTTCGAAGCCGGGTTCGTCCGCCGGGGTCGTCGGATACGCGCTGCCGCCCCAGGGACTTCTGAATCCGCCGGTGCCCCAGAAACAATTCTCCGACCAGAACAAGATTCCGATCTGGTCGCAGGCCGCGGCAAACGCCGGCGCGTGCGGATAATGCGAGCCGCGAATGAAATCCATGCCCGCGTCCTTCACCAGTTGCACATCGCGGAAAAACCCGCTGTCGGCCACCGCGTCGCCCCAGCCGGCGTGGTCCTGATGCGCGTTGGCGCCTTTGAAATAATAATGTTCGCCGTTCAGGAAAAATCCCTGATCCGCCGTGAACTTGAACCAGCGGAAGCCCAGCGGCGACGTGTAATCGTCCACGGGCTTGCCGCCGTCGAGCACGACGGTCTTCACCGAATACAAATTCGGATGTTCCGGCGACCAGAGATTCGGATTGGCGATGGCCGCGCTCGTTTGATCGAAGATGTTCGTTGCCCCGGCTGCGACGGTCTGCTCGGATTCCATTTGTGCGACGGTTTTCCCCTTCGCGTCCAACACGCTCGTTTTCACCGTGGCGGATTTCGCCGCAACGGAATCGTTGACCACTTCGGTCTTCACATTCACCGTGCCGGAGTCCTTGGACACCTGCGGCGTGGTGACGAACGTGCCATACCAGGCGACATGCAACGGCGCGGTGACGACCAGCCGCACATCACGATAAATGCCGCCGGAAAAGGTATGCTCGCCCGCGCGCGGCGCCAGTTGCGGATCCCAAATGTTGTTCACGCGCACGGCGACGACGTTGTCGCCGGGCTTCACCGCATCGGTGATGTCGAAGGTGAATCCGGTGTAGCCGCCTTTGTGTTCACCGACGCGTTTGCCGTTCACGAACAGTTCCGCGACTTGGAAAACGCCGTCGAATTCGAGGTTCACGCGCCTGCCCGACCATGCCTTCGGCACGTTGAAGTGTTTCCGATACCAGCCGTAGCCGACATAAAACCGGTCTGCGGCGAAATACGGCATTGAGAAAGAATGCGGCAGATTGGCGGCGTCCCACGCGGTGTCATCAAACGCGGCGGCGTCCGCGTTGGCCGCGTCGCCCAACTGAAACTTCCACTCGCGATTGAAGTTGACGGTCTGCCGAAGATCGGCGGCCGGCGAAGCAGCCCTGGAACTGGCGATCATGCAGACAGTCAAAAGAATGCATTTCGCGCCGATCTTGGCGTTCATCTTGGGCGTCAAGCGATGGAATATATCGGAATGTAATGGCATAATTGTTGGTTTGCTTCAATGTTCGACCAAACCTGCCAGCACGGCAATTTCTTTCTCAAACGCACTGCGCGCGATTATATTTTGACCCCGAATTTTATGCTCCGAATTTCAAGCTTGACACTCGTTCGCCTGGAGGGAAAATGCCGTAAAATAATCCACTGACCAGAACCTTGAGGCGGCGATTGTGCGTAAAATTGACCTGAACAATTTTCATGTGGCGACGAACGGGACGGTTCGCGACATCAACAGCCGGATTATGTTGAGCCTGGTCCGCAAGCATCAGCCGGTATCCCGGGCGGATCTCATGCGCTACTCGGGCCTGCAGCGCAGCACCGTGTCGGTCATCACGGAACAACTCCTTTCCGAGCGCTGGTTGAAGGAGGGGGCGGTGGGCGATCTCCCCCGCGGCCGCAAGCCGACGTTTCTGCATCTGAATGCGGAGCGTTGCGGCGCCGTTGGCGTGGCCGTTCAGCACGACATGACCGCGCTGGCTCTCACCACTCTGGACGGAGAATTCATCGCCCAGGAAACGATGCCCACCGGCAAGGATCCGGACGAATTCATTTCCCGGATGAGCCGCCGCATTGTCGAAATGATGCGGTCCCACCCGCAGGTCGCTTACGAGGGCATTGGCATCAGTCTGCCGGGACGCGTCAATAGTTCAACCGGCCGGCTCATTTTCGCGCCTTCGCTGACCTGGACCAACTTGGATTTGCGGACACCCATTGAGACGGCGACCGGCCTGCCCGTGCAGCTCGAAAACGCCGCCAACGCCTGCGCGCTGGCGGAGGCCTGGTCGGGAAAATACACGGACCACGTCAACAATCTCCTGGCGGTAACGGTTTCGCAAGGCATCGGCGTGGGCATCATCTTGAACGGCCAGTTGTTTCGCGGCGCCGGAGGCATGGCCGGTGAATTCGGGCACGTCGCCCTGATGTCGCATGGTCCCCGCTGCCGTTGCGGCAACGTGGGATGCTGGGAAGTGCTGGCCAACAACGTTGCCGCCGTTCGCTATTACACCCATGCGGCCACGGCGCGTGATGGCCGGAACGCCTCCAAAAGCGAAAAAGCCCGGGTGTCGTTCAACGACATTTTAAGTCTGGCGGAAAAGGGCGACCTCAAAGCCGGCAAAGCTCTGAATCGCATGGCTTGCCATTTGGGTGAGGGACTGGCCATGCTGGTGGCCGGTCTGGCGCCGGAATTCATCGTGGTGGTCGGCGAAGTCACCCGCGCTTGGAATCTCGTGGGGCCGGTCATCAACGAGGTCTTAAAACGCCGGCAATTGGGCGGATGCGCCACTCGGATTTTGCCCTCCGATCCGGAAACCCAGCCGCGGCTGCGCGGGGCGGTCGCCCTGGTTCTACAGAAACATTTCAGCGCTCCTTCTGTTTCCTGAAACAAGGCCAAAATCCTCCAATCTTGGCCGGTGCAGATATTGTTCGGGGCGCATATCAAAAAATGAGCGCTTTGCCGCCGGGTCTCATTAACACCCTGCTTTAGCGGGGTGTTTGGCGACGCCTTGTCTTTTCAACCGCTCCAGCGGTTTTGGACGCGGACAAACCGCTGAAGCGGTTCTGGCCGTTGCCAACGCCATGAGCACCCAGCTCAAGCAGGGTGTTAATCAATTGCCCGTCAATTCGAGAGTTCTCGCTCACCGACACCCCTTCAAATTTGATATGCGCCCGGCCGCGACCCAGGAATGCGAAATAGCTCGCATTTCTTCCGCGCTTGTGAATAATTTCACAAGTTCAGCCATGAAAATCCAAACCGGCGTCCTCGGCGGATTGACCCGCTCACTTGCGAGTTTGGCCGGCGACGTTCACGCCCCGGCGGTTGTCCTTGAAACCTCGTCCGCCCGCCTTGACAGACCAACCGCCGTGCTTGAAACGCCAGCCGGCGTTGTTGAAGCCCGAACCTTCGATCTTGGCGCCTTAACTTCCGACGCGGACGGCTTAACCTTCGATGTTGATGCCTCAACTTTTGATGTTGATGCCTCAACCTGCGATGTTTTTGCCTCAACCTTTGATGTTGATGCCTCAACTTTTGATGTTTTTGCGCCAACTTTTGATGTTTTTGTCTCAACTTTTGATGTTTCCGGCCAACGTTTTGAAAGTAACCGGCTATCTTACAGCCATTTACGGATATAACCCTCAAAACTGGTCAAAAATAGCCAATCTCCACACGCTGGCCGGGCTGCGGCATCAGGTGCAACTGGCGGCGGACCAGGCGTTCCCCTGGCGGACGCCCGGCGTGGCGGCCATCCGCCAATCCTTCCTGCTGCCGCCCGACCGGCCCTTGCCGCACTGATCAGCCGATTTGAACCGGAACCGTGCATTTGAAATGGGGAGCGCGCCCGCCTCGGGCGCCGTGGGTCGCGCCTCGCGACCCGCTTGAGCGCACAGGGCAGCCCCACCGTTTGGCGGGTCTCCGCGCGTTCGCGTTCGGCGCGGGGCGCGCCGAACCGCAGCCGGGGCGGCTGCGCTCCCCGGAAATGCGACGGCAGGGTTCCGGCCAAGGCACGGTGTTCATGAATCCGCCACGCCAAGTGCTCTTTTTTGACATGCGCCATATTGTTCGGGGTGCGAGCAAATGTTGTTGACAGCCTTCCCAAAAAAGACAAATATGTAGCCACTCATATGCCGATCCGCTTGGATAGATTGTCGGATGCCGTTTCTTTGGCGGCTTTGGCGGCGGCGTTATTCTCCTTCGTCCGCTTCAAGATTCAAGTCTGTGGCCAGGCCACGGGCGCTGATTCCGGCAGTTTGGCAGTGAATTGCAAGTAAAGTAAGTAAACCTATGAAAACTAAAACCACCCACAATCAACCATCGGTGCAGACGCTTCGTTCTGCAGTCACAACAACCATAATATCGTTTATGAAAATAAGACTCGCATTATTGGCCGTCGCGCTGTGCGGCGCGTTCGCAGGCTTTTCCGCCTCCGGCCAAACGACACATATCTGGGGCGGTCCCGGTCCTCTTGTTGACCGCGGCTCCAATTACGTGGATAACGTCCTGGCCGCCCTCGGCGACACGCTCCAGTTTGACACTGCCCAGGTTACCAACACTCTGCTTTACAACAACCCCGGCAATTGGCAGGGCTTCGCCGGGAGTTCGGGCATCACTTTCTATGTTGACAGCAATCAAACGGCCAAGGTTTACATCACCACCACCCAGAGCGGAATTGGGCCGACTTTTGCCCTGGCTAATGTGGCCATTGACTCCGGCGCCGGTGTGTTCGAGTTTGGCGACACCAACTCCGCAACCACGTTCGCGTTTATTACCCGGCCGTCCGGTGGCACACATACCTTCGTTAATAATTCAACGAACACGGCCATTATTGATCCTTGGATCAAAATAACGGCCGGCGGCGGCAATGCGGTGAATTATGCCTTTTCCGGAACTGGAAATTGGCAGGTCAACAACTACCTCATTAACGACAACTCCGGTGCCGGGCCAAATGTCATGGAAGCTGACGGCCCTGGTGTTGTGTATTGGAATCCACAAGGCTATCTCGGCCAGGTCGGCATCGGCAATCCCACCATCGGCGCCGCCGGCACATTGGTTCTCCAAGCTCCTTATCCCAGCACCAAGATGCTGAATCAGGCCTGGACTCTGGGCGGCAGATTCGTTTGCGATATTGGCACAGGGAACTCGCAGACCCTGGCCGGCGTCATCTCCGGGGCCGGCTCGATCACGGCGGCCAGCGGCACCCTGACGCTTTCGGGGGCGAACACCTTTGCCGGCGGAATTATACTCACCAACACCGGGACGGTGATTGCCAATCGCGCCGAGAACCCCACCGCCGGCACTTCCGGCCCGCTCGGCGAATTCGGCTTTATCGAGTTCCGAGGCGGCACCCTGCAATGGAGTTCGCTCAATACCTACGATTACTCCCAGCGCTTTGATCAGACGGACGGTTCAATGTTCAATTTCGACACCGGCGGCCAGACTGTGACGCTCGCAAGCGACCTGTTCGGCACCGGCAGCACGCTCTCTGAAACCGGTCCCGGCACGCTCATCCTTACGGGCGGCGCCGATTACACCGGCCTCACCACGGTCCATAGCGGCAAACTGGTCTTTGATTACGCGAAGACCGGCTCCGGCAACATCACCGTCGAAGACGGCGGGACGCTCGGAGTGTATTCTGACTGGCAGACCACGCCGGCTGCGCTGTCCTTGGGAACGAGCAGTGGTTGCTCCGTGGAATTCAACGACGTGAGCAGCACATCCACTCCCATTATCGCGGCGGGCGCGATTTCATCCGCCGGCACGGTCACCATCAATGTCAACAGCGGCAATTTCACTACCATCGGCGCACACTATCCGCTGATCTCATGGACCAGCGGCAATCCGCCAGCAGTCAGCCTGGGTTCGTTGAGCGGCGCGAACGGCATTCTGGTCACCAACGGCAACACGATTCAATTGAACATCACGGCCACGGCCTTCGTCTGGACCGGCTTGGGCGGCAGCGTCTGGGACACGACGTCCGATGGCAACTGGAAGCAAAGCGGTAATGATGCAATTTTTGCCAACGGTGCCCCGGCCTTGTTTGACGATACGGGTTCAACAACAACCGTTACCGTCAACGGCGTGGTTCAGCCGACGAGCACCACGGTGAACAGCTCCGCCTTGGCCTACATCATTGTTTCCAGCGCCAACAAGGACATCGCCGGCAACGGCGGTTTGACCAAGAACGGCAACAGCATCCTGACGATGCAGGGCGGCGCCAACACCTACACCGGCGTCACGACCATCAACGCTGGCACGTTGAGTGTCAGCACTCTGTCCAACGGCGGTTTGGCCAGCGACATCGGCGCGGCGGGCAGCGGCTCGACCAATCTGGTGCTTGGCGGCGGAACGCTGCAATACATCGGATCGGGAGCCAGCATTGACCGCTCGTTCACGGTCACCTCTTCCGGCGGGACAATTGACGCCTCGGGTTCCGGCTCATTGAGCCTGGCAAACCCCGGCCCGCTCAATGTGCCCGGCAGCGGCATACACAATCTCATTCTGACGGGCGGCGACACGAACGGGGAAACACTCGCGGCGTCGCTTGCTGACGGCACTGGCGGGGCGCTCGGAGTCACCAAGAACGGCGGCAACACCTGGACATTGACCGGAACCAACAGTTATACCGGCGCCACGACCATCAATGCAGGCATCTTGCAGGTCGGCGCGGGCGGCGCAAGCGGAACCCTTGGCAGCGGCACCTCGGTTGACAATTCCACCCTGCTCTTCAACCGCACCGGCACCCTGACCGTTAGCGGACCCGTGAACGGCACCGGACGCCTCGTCCAAGGGGGCGCCGGCACGGTGGTTCTCAATGGCGCCAATGCCTACGCGGGCGGCACCACGATCAGCAATGGCGCGACCCTCCAGATTGGCAGCGGCTCGACCGGCGCTTCCTTGAACAATGGCGGGAGTATTGTGGACAACGGCCTGTTCATTTACAACAGCAAGACCTTGACGGCACTTAATGGATTCAACGTTACCATCAGTGGAACGGGGAATTTGATTGTGGGCGCCAATTGCGCCTTCAACAGCGTTAACGCCAACACCTATTCCGGATGGACGCTGATTAATTCCGGCGCCACATTCGTGCCGTGCCAGGGTAATACCGGCTCGTTGAACACTTCAGTTGTGACCAACAATGGAACGCTCCACTTCGAACGCCAGGATACGGCCGTGTTCGTTTACTCGAACAATATCGTTGGCTCAGGCAAGGTGGAGACGGACAACAACAACCAGAATCCGGGTGATGTAACACTTGCCGGGGCGAACAATACTTTCACCGGCGGCACATGGATCAAAGGTGGCGGGGTTGTCGTTGGCGGCTATACCTACATAACCATTACCACCAACATAACAGATGTGAGCACCAACTATACAACCAACACGTTCTTTGTTGACGGCGGTAGTCTCGTCGGCCCTGTGATCTTTACCAACACCAGTTCCTCCTGGCAAAACAGCCGGCAGCTTACCTTCAACTTTGGCACCGACCGCGTGATCGGGTATAATCTGGTTGGAGCAGTGACTGACGGTTCTTCGACCGGAAACTCGGGGAACGTGATGAAGGAAAACACCAACACGGTGGTTCTGACCGGCAACAACACCTATCCCGGCGGCACGACCATCAGCAACGGAGTCCTGCAAATCGGCAATCGCGGCTCGACCGGCAGTGCTGGCTCCGGCGCCATCAACATTCTGCAACCGGGCGTCAATCTGGCCTTCGCCCGCGCGGACGTCGTGACGTTCCCCAATCAAATCACCGGAGCGGGCGGATTGATGCAAATCGGCCCCGGCACGCTGATTCTTCCCGGGACGAACTACACCTATGCCGGCGTGACGACGGTCAGCAACGGTATCCTGGTTCTTAGCGGCGAGTTTCAGCCCGGCTTTGTCCAGACTACCAACGACGTGAACGTCCTAGGCGGCACGCTGGTCGCGGGCGGCTACGGTTCCGTGGACACCCTGAACGTGGGGAGACAATTGAACATCAGCAACGGAATCGTTTACGTCTCGGTCAACAAGACAATGCCGCAGCAGAGCACCTACTACAATGTCTCCCAGGGCTTGATTGAGGCCTCCAACGCAACACTGGAAGTGATCAATTACGGCCCGGCGCTCCAGGCCGGAGACACGTTCACCGTGTTCAACCAGTTGGTGTTAAGCGACGCCCTCTTTAAGTTTATTTCGCCGGGGGTCGCCTTTACGGACAACCAGGATGGCACGATCACGGTGGCTTCAGTCGCGACGGGCAAGCCAACCGTCACGGCAACCTTCGCGGGCGGGCAGTTGAACATGTCCTGGCCGTCGGTTTGGACCGGGTTGCACGTCCAAGTCCAGACCAACACGCTGGCGAAAGGCTTGGGCACCAATTGGTTCACCATTCCGGGAACCGACCTGAACAACAGCTACTCGGCCACGTTGGGCAAACAGACGAACAGTTCGGTGTTCTATCGCTTGGCGCAGTAAGCGCTGAAACTGTTGGGTGGAATCATGCACGAGTGGCACCTCTCCGTTCGGGGAGGTGCCACTCGAATCTAACTAATAATTGCGGAGAATCTTGAGCGGGTTTATTGCGGTGAGAGTTGAAAACGCGCAAGCGGCAGTGAACAAATCGCGGCGGAGCGCAAGGCCCGCTAGGGTGTCATCAAAGTATTTCGTCAATAATGAACAATGCTGTTTATAACCTTCCTGTCCGGAAGCAGTCGAACAAGGATGCCTTCACCCTGATCGAGTTGCTCGTCGTGATTGCCATCATCGCGATATTGGCGGCGCTGCTGTTGCCGGCGCTGGCGGGCGCCAAGGAGCGAGCCAAACGCATCCAATGTTTGAGCAATCTCAAGCAGATTGGAATTGCGGTAACCATCTTCGCCACGGGCAACGATGATTATGTGATTCCAGGCAAAGGCCCGCCGATGGTGCAGATGTGCATGACGGCGCCTGGGGCCGCCGCAGCAAGGCAGTTGGGGTTGTCCCTGACCAATGGGCCGAACATCTGGACCTGTCCGGACCGGCCTTCGTTGCCTCTTACAGCCGTCAACATTCCCCTTCCGGCGTATGATACGGGCAGCGGCGGTCAATACCTTCTTGGCTACCAATATTTCGGCGGTTCGCCGGGGGCCGCGTGGCAGTGGACTTCGGGCGTTGCCGGCAAATCGTTCCAATTCCACAGCCCGATCAAGTTGGGCAGTGCCCAGCCCTACTGGGCGCTGGCCGCTGATGTCATTTGTAATTACAATAAAAGCAGCGTTTGGCTTGGACAAAACGATCCAAATGTGGGCAATAAAAATTTCACGGCCTACGTGCCGCCGCATTTGAACAGCGGCGCTGGCAAGCCTGCCGGAGGCAACGAAGTGTTCTGTGATGGCTCGGCCCAATGGTGCCAGTGGGAATCAATGTCCGAGTTTTCCGACTGGGGAAACAGTTATTTGTTCTGGTATCAAGATTCAACGGATTTCGAGCAGTCCCTGTTGGATGCGTTGCCTCAAATTTCCGCAACCCATTTTTGACTTGCGGCTGGGCGCTTGGACAACTGCAAGCGGAGCAAAAGCGACAATTTGCTCCGCTTTCTGTTGTGCCGAAGGGACGCCTAAAGCACCAAGGCGGAGCCGGGAGTTTCCTCACGCCACGAAAGCGCACCGGTTGCGCGCCCTTGGAAATATTTGGCAAACCGGCAAGCTGAATAGCCGGGTTTGATGAAGGCATTTTCAAACGCCATTGGTCATTCTGGCTTTCCACAGGTCGCTGCTTCCAATCGGCAGTGATGCGCGGACCGCTGCCGCCAAACCGTCCCATAATGATACAGTGTGTCCCAAAACAGGGCATCCCGGAGGCGCTGTGGCTTGCCATGGCATTATCTCTTTTCACGTTCAAAGACCTCAAAAATGGGGGTTCACAATGGCAAAGCATTTTTGTCTGGGTATTGGCACCCGGTGTGCTTCAATGAGTTCATAATGTGGTTGCAACAGGCAATCAGTGAACGAAGACTGTAATAATTATATCAAATCCTGCCTGTTGCGTCGTTCACACCGCGTTGGAAACGAAACATCAAAACATGAAAACAAACAAAACCATACGCAAGGCGGGTTTCACCCTGGTGGAGATCATGATTGTGGTGGCCATCATCGGCCTCTTGGCTGCGATTGCCATTCCCAACTTCATCAAGGCCCGCGCCACCGCACAGCAAAACGCCTGCATCAACAACTTGCGCCAGATTGACGGCGCGATCAACGAATGGGCGCTGGAAAACGGCCAGTCTAATGGAGCCGCCGTGGGCGGTGTTGCGACGGTGTCGGCTTACATCAAGCTCAATGCCGCCAACAGCGTCCCGGGTTGCCCGGCGGGCGGCACTTACAACACGGCGAACGTGGGTTCCACGCCGCAAGTGAGCTGCACTTTGAGCACTTTGACGGCGTCGCCGCACAAGCTGCCATAACCTGATGGTCATGAAGGTCCGGCTCGGTCTGCGGACCTTGTTTATTTCCGTTTGCAGGTGTGTGACTCCCGTGCCGGCACGGAGATTGTGATTTGCAAATCATGACCCGTGTGGCACCCGGTTCACGCAGCAAAATTAACCAAATAAACAAAACATGAGATCATACCATGAAAACAACTTGTATCTCTCGCAAGGCGGGTTTCACGCTGGTGGAGATCATGATCGTGGTGGCCATCATCGGTCTGTTGGCCGCGATTGCGATTCCCAACTACGTCAGGGCACGCGCCAATTCGCAGCAAAGCGCTTGCATCAACAACCTCCGGCAGATTGACGGCGCCATCAATGAATGGGCGCTGGAAACCGGCCAGTCCAACGGAGCCTCCGTGGGCGGCGTTGCGACGGTGTCGGCCTACATCCGGCTGAACGCCAATGGCAGCGTTCCAACCTGCCCGGCGGGTGGCGCCTATACCACGGCCAACGTGGGTTCCTCGCAGCAGGTGAGCTGCTCGTTGAACACGTTGATGAGCTTGCCGCACATGCTGCCATGATCGTTTGTTCGGCTCATACAAAGGCCCGGAGCTGTGCTCCGGGCCTTTTTGTCTGCCGCGGAACGGTTGACTTTGAAAACGCTTTGAATTAAGACGGTGTGCGGCAGGTCAAACACCGGGCGAATCATGAACGTCATTTTAAGAACGGAAAAACTCCGGGTCGAGTTCAAGAACCGCGAATTCCGCCAGACCCCAAAAGTCGCCTTGCTGGGCCTTGATCTTGAAGTCCGCGCCGGCGAAGTCTTCGGCTTCCTCGGTCCCAACGGCGCGGGCAAGACCACGACCATCAACGTGCTGCTGGGCTTCGTGCCGCCGACGAGCGGTTCGGCGTCGCTGTTCGGCATTGACGTCCGCCAGCCCATCGCCCGCCAGCGCATCGGCTATCTGCCGGAACTGACCTACTACTACAAATTTCTCACGGCGGAGGAGCTGCTGCGGTTTTATTCCCGCATCTTCGGCCTGCCGCGCGCGGAAGCGGACAGACGCATTGACTCCGTGCTTAAACTGGTTGAATTGGAATCCGCCCGCAAGCGCCTCATCAAAACCTATTCGAAAGGAATGCAACAGCGCGTCGGCCTGGCGCAGGCGCTCATCAACAATCCCGATTTGCTGATTCTCGACGAGCCGACCAGCGGCCTCGACCCGCTGGGCCGCATGAAAGTCCGTGAAATCATCCAGCGCCTCAAGAACGAGGGCAAAACCGTCTTCTTCTCCTCGCACGAACTCGGCGAGGTCGAAACCGTCTGTGACCGCGTGGCCATCATCAACCAGGGCGAACTCAAGGCCGTTGGTTCGGTCGGCGACATCATGGGCCGGCACGCGAGCCTCGAAAAGGCCTTTCTGGACATCGTCGGCTATCAACCCCAATCCACGCCATGAACAATATCTTCGCCGTCGCCGGCATCGTCATCAAGGAATTGTATCGCCGGAAGGATTTTTACGTCCTGTTCATCCTCACCGTCGTCATCTGCCTGGTCATGGCCTCGGTCAACATCTACAACGACAATGAAATCATCCGCTACATCAAGGCCATCTGCCTGCTGCTGATCTGGATTTCGTCGCTCGTCATCGCCATCACCACCACCGCGCGGCAAATCCCGGCGGAACGCGAACAACGCACCCTGCTCCCGCTGCTGGCCAAGCCGTTGACCCGGACGCAGTTGATTTTCGGCAAATTCCTCGGCTGCTGGCTCGCCTGCGGCCTGGTGCTGCTTTGCTTTTACGCCTTCTTCGGCGCGCTCGCCGCCAGCCGCGAGCATCACTGGCCGCTGCTGAATTATTTCCAGGCCGCGTTTTTGCACTGGATCGCGCTCGGCGTGGTCATTGCGCTTACGCTGCTCGGCTCGCTGGTCTTCGCCGCGCCGTCCTCCAACGCCACCATCTGCTTCGTCGTCGTCGCCGCCATCATGTGCATCGGCCGATACCTCGATGCCTTCGCGCTCGCGCATGCCCGAACCCGCCCGCTCCATTATTTTAGCGATCTACTTCGCCATCCCGCACCTCGAAATTCCCTTTGAAATGCGGAATCTGATCGTTCACGACTGGCCGCTCATCGGCTGGAAGTTCGTCGGCCTCGACGCCCTTTACTTGCTGGCCTACGCGGCGTTGTTTCTGGTCGCCGCCTGCCTGGTGTTCCGCCGCAAAGCCGTCAATTGAACATGAAATCCGCGCGGACATATTTTCTGCTGCTGATCGCGCTGCTGGTTTTTTGCTTCGGCCTCGCCGCCGATTTGGCGCCGCAATTTCAGACGTTCGAAATCAACCGCCACCAATCGGACAATTTCTTCAGCCTGCTGCTCGGCGACAGCAGCCGCATCTTTGCCAACAGCTCCTTCGCCGAGGCCGACGCCTATTACCACAGCGGGTATTACCCGACGATTTTTGACAACAAAGCCGCCTTCCAGACGGCGCACATCGCCGAGGACACCGGCGCCGTCGCCAGCCACAACCAGGGCGAGGAAACCAGCTTCATGGGCCCGCCGCGCGACTGGATTGACGCCTTTGGCCGCCACTTCATTCCCAACCGCCATACCCACCTGGACGAAGGCGGCCCGTCCGATGACTTGAGCAGCAGCAAGGAAGTCCGGGAAATCCTGCCCTGGCTGAAACTTTCCGCCGAACTGGATCCGGAAAACATCAAGACCTACCTCGTCACCGCCTTCTGGCTGCGCACGCGGCTCAACCAGGTTTCCCAGGCCGAGCAGGTGTTGCGCGAAGGCTTGCGCCACAATCCGGACGACCCCCAGCTTCTTTTTGAACTCGGCAGCATTTACTTTGAAAATTACCACAATTCCGCCCGCGCGCGGAACATCTGGGAAGCCGCGCTGCGGAGCTGGGCGCAGCAGGCGCCCGGCGTTCCGCAATCGAATCGGCTCAAATTGACCAACGAGAACTTCGACAACCGGTTTATCTTCGAAAAGCTCCAGACCAACCTCGCGCAGCTTGAGGAAAAGGCCGGCAACCTCGACGCCGCCATCGCCCACTGGGAACAGGCCAAGCTCGCCTCGCCGACGCCGGACGAGATTCAAAAGCACATTGACGAGCTTGAACAAAAACTCCCCGCGCCGGCCCATTGAGTTCCGCAGGAGCCGGCGTGTGGAGGCTCCGATCAAATCCGGCTTGAAACACTGGCCTCGTCACCTCGGCCCCTGC
This sequence comes from uncultured Verrucomicrobiae bacterium, assembly GCA_963764035.1. GTDB lineage: Bacteria > Verrucomicrobiota > Verrucomicrobiia > Limisphaerales > UBA11358 > UBA11358. The sequence goes on along the minus strand of CAVXQV010000003.1, from coordinate 145,712 downwards.
CGGTTCAAGTTTGCGGTTTGTTTTCCCCCGCCCGCTTTGCTTTAATCAGCCGCGATGAAAAGCCGGCAAGTCCAAAATCAAGCGCCACACGCTGGAAACCAAAATTTCCGTCCAGCTCAACCTCGATGGCCGGGGCAAATCCTCCATCCGCACCGGAATTCCGTTCTTCGACCACATGCTCACGCTCTTCGCGAAGCACGCCGTCGTGGATTTGCAATTGAATTGCGACGGCGACCTGGCCGTGGACGCGCACCACACCGTCGAGGACTGCGGCATCGCGCTCGGCCAGGCCTTCGCCACCGCGCTCGGCGACAAACGCGGCATCCGGCGATACGGATTTGCATTTGACCCCCCAAGTGGCGGCGACGCCCCGTCGCCGGAAACGCGACGAGGGCGTCGCGGCCACGCCTATGTGCCGATGGACGAATGCCTCGCCCGCTGCGTCGATGGATTTCAGCGGCCGGCCGCACCTCGTCTGGCGCGGGCTGGACAAATTCGCCCAGAAGAAAATCACCGAGGCCGAAAAAAAACAGGACGCCTCCAGCGCGTTCCGGTTTGGGCTGGCGCGTGAATTTTTCCAGGGCTTCACCAACGAGGCCCGCTGCAACCTGCACCTGGAACTGCTTTACGGCGACGAGCCGCACCACATCGTCGAGGCGCTGTTCAAGGCGTTTGCGCGCGCGGTGGACGCCGCGCGCCGGCACGACCCGCGCATCGCCGGCCAGTTGCCGAGCACCAAGGGAAAACTGTAAATCCGGCCATCAACGGCCCGCAGCCGGCCCCAAACGCCCTGCTGGAAACACCTGCAAATGACCAGTCCGCCGTGGCGGCCGTCGGGAAACCGTTTTCATTCGACTGGAGGGCCGGAAAATGCGGCCTGCCACCGAAAGGCGACACGCCCGATTTGCAGCCGGCTCCGCCCGGATTGGCAAAAAAGCCCTCCCGGAACGCCTTCGGCGTGTTCCCGGAAGCCTCCGGCGCATATCCGAAGCTCTCCGGCGTGCAGCAAAACCATGCAAACGACGCCGGAGGGTAATAAACAGTCGCCGGAGCGCACATAATCTATGCCGGAGGGTCAAATACCGTCGCCGGGCAGCGGACAACATACGCCGGAGACCATTGGCGACACAACTGGCGGACCCGGCGCTACGACTGGAGGCGTTGGCGTGCCATTGTGGCGGTCAGGAGTTGCCGCGTTTCAGTCGGGAAGGGGAAAAGTGCGGCTTTCCGCCGAAAGCCGCCACGCCGGCAATAGGATCTTCCGGTCCTCGCCTTTGCCGGGAGGCGATGCGAGGGCGAATCCGGCCGCCAAATTGCCATTGCTAAACCGGAGCTACAGGGCTAGGGTCGTTCCAATGAAAACAGATTCGCAGCAGGATCCACAGGTTGTTTCCGATTAGGCCAATGATGGAAGCTTTAGCCGCAGCTTTGGATATAGCACAGTTCGTTCTCTCTGCAATTGCAACTGGTCTGGCTGTTATGCTGTTCCGTCATTACCGGCAAATAGGCTGGTTACTGCTGGCTGTCGCTTTCTTGTCGCCGTTCGCGTTTTTGGTGCTGCGCTTGGTGCATGGGTTGCCGTTGCTCACCTACCGCAGTCAGGGCCCGATAGTAAATGGCCTTGCGCAAGTGACGATTCACTATGACATCCCAGGTTTTTATTTGCTGGTAGTGGCGGCGCTGGTGTGGTTATGGCGTGATGCGCGCGGCGGCAGATAGGCCCAGTATCGGAACTGTAAGATTTCTCCAGTTTTTGCCCAAATAAAAACGCCCCGCAGTGTCCCGCGGGGCGTTGTGTTTCCAAATTTATTCAGGAGCCGACGCTGGCCAGTTCCTCGTTGTTCTCCACGTTCACAATCTTGAACTGTTCGGCGTGCATCCCGGTGTCGGCGCGGAAGGACAGCTTGCCGAAGTAGCGTTTCTCCATCTCGATGAGGTGCTTCTCGTCCTCGGTGCGCAGCCGGTCGAGCACGGTGGGATTGACGACAATGCGGAGTTGGAAGTCCGTCTCGTCGCGCGTGCGTTTCTTCAGGATTTCCTGGAGCTTGCGCTGGATCTCCACGCTCATGGTGATGGCGCTCTTCACCTTGCCGCGGCCCTTGCAATACGGGCAGTCGTCATACACCGCGGCGCGCACGCTCTCGGTGTGGCGCTGGCGCGTCATTTCCATGAGGCCGAGCTGGGTGATGGGCAGGATGTGGGTCTTGGCCTTGTCGCGGCGCAGGCCGTCCTTCATGCGCCGCATAAACCTGCTGCCGGTCGCGCTGGTGTTTCATGTCAATGAAGTCGAGCACGATGAGGCCGCCCATGTTGCGCAGCCGGAGCTGCCGGCAGATTTCCTCGGCGGCTTCGAGGTTCACCTTCAGGATGGTGGTTTCCTGGTCCTTGCCGCCCTTGTGGCGGCCGGTGTTCACGTCAATGGCCACCAGCGCCTCGGTTTCGTCAATGACGATGTAGCCGCCGCTCTTGAGGTGCACCTGGCGCGAGAAGGTGTTTTCCAATTGCTTGCTGACATTGAACCGGTCGAAGATCGGCTGTGAATCGGCGTAGAGCTTGACCTTGTGCGCGGACCAGCGGGCCTTGATCTTCAGCATCAACGCCTGCATCCGCTCGTGGGCCTTGGGATTGTCCACCACCACGCGCTCGACGTCCTCGGTGAGGAAATCGCGCACGGTGCGCTCGATCAAATCCGGCTCCTGGAAGACGCAGGTGGCCATCGGCTGTTTCTGGATTTTCTCCTGCACCCCGCGCCATTCCTCCAGCAGGAGGGCGAGGTCGCGGATGAAGTAGGCTTTGCGCTGGCCCTCGCCCGCCGTGCGCATGATGACGCCCATGCCGTCGGGAATCTGCAGTTCGCGGAGAATCTTCTTCAGCCGCTTGCGTTCCTCCTGGTTTTCAATCTTGCGCGAGATGCCGGACTGGTCCGAGTTCGGCAGCAGGACGAGGTAGCGTCCGGGCAGGACAAGATTGGTCGTGACGCGCGGGCCTTTGGTGCCGATGGGGCCTTTGGTGACCTGCACGATGATTTCGCTGCCGGGCGGATACAGGCGCGGGATGTCGCGCTGGGTGATCTTGGGCCGCTGCGGACGGCGGCCTTCGCGCTCGACGATTTCGACGCCGCAGTCAAACTGATTCGGCACGATGTCCCAATAATGCAGGAAGGCGTTCTTCTCGAACCCGATGTCCACGAACGCGGCCTTGAGGCCGTCTTCGAGGTTGCGGACCTTGCCCTTGAAGATGCTGCCGACGAGCCGTTCCTCGGTGGTGCGCTCGATGTTGAACTCCTCCAGCTTGCCGTCTTCGAGCACGGCGACGCGCGTTTCGAGCGTCTCGGCGTTGATGACGACCTCCTTGTGGATTTTCTTCTCCGGGCGGATGAGTCGCTGGACCTTTTTGACGAGCGTCGTCGCGACATTTTTGATGGAATCCAGGATGCCCTTCGACGGCTCCTTGATCTGCACCGGCAGAAATTCCCTTTTCACCTCCTCCTTCGCGGGAGTTTCGGGATGCGGTTCGCGGAATTCCTTTTGTTCTGCCAAATCGCCGGCGGCCGCGGCGGCGCCTTCGGGCGGCAGGCCGGCGGCGAGGTTTTCCGCGCGCTCGATTTCGCCGCTGTGGCGTTTCTCAAAAACGCGCTCGTTGCCGCCCTGCTCGCTCACCACGTCGGCGCGCGCCTGGGTGGCTTCCCGGTCCGGCTTGGCTTGCTGGCTGTGGCCGAGGCCGCCCTTGGGGCGGAACCGCATGCCGCGGTGGCGTCGGGAAAAGTTGTTGTTACTCATGGTCAGTATCCTTTTCGATGGATGTGGACGTTTTGCATCAGGCCCACGGCGATCAACGAGCACAGCACTGAAGACCCGCCGTAAGAAAGCAGCGGCAGTGGCACACCCGTCACGGGCATGATGCGAATGTTCATTCCGATGTTGATGAAGACGTGGCTGAAGATGAGCGTCACGACGCCCACCGCCACGAGCTTGCCCAGGCGGTCGCGCGCCTGGCCGGCGATTCTCAATCCGGTGAAGAGAACCACCGCATACAGCGCGAGCACGGTCACACTGCCTGCGAACCCTTCCTCCTCGGCGATCACCGAGAAGATGAAGTCGTTGTGCGCCACCGCGCGCGGCAGATAGCCGTATTTATTTTGCGTCCCCTGCCGCCAGCCTTTTCCCATCAGCCCACCGGAGCCGACGGAAATCAACGCCTGACGAATATTGTATTCGTCGTCCAACTGCTGTTGACGGAGGCGTTGCAACTCCGCCTGGGTGGCGTCCGGCGGAGCGAAATGGGTGTAGTCCCGGCCAAAATACACCAGCAGCCGGTCGCGCTGATACGACTGCATGGGAAGCTGCCAACGCGGCGGCGCGAACAAAATGTCCGCGACGAACAGCGCGGCCGCCAAGGCGACGATGCCGGCCAGCTTGAGCAGATATTCCCGGGGCGTGCCCGCGACGAACATCATGACCAAACCGGTGGGCAGCAGGACCAGGGCCGAACCGAGGTCCGGTTCCTTCAATATCAATGCGAACGGCAGCAGCATCAGGGCGATGCCCTTCCAGAAAACCGCCGGTTGCCGCAATTCATCCCCCGGCCGGCTCAAGAATTGCGCCGCCGCCAGGATGAACGCCAGCTTGGCGAACTCGCTCGGCTGGAACTGGAAAACGTGAAAATCAATCCATCGTCTCGCACCAAGACGCCACGTGCCGATGCCGGGAATCAACACCGCAATCAGAAGAATACTTAGCGCCCAATAACTCACGAACGACCATCGCGTCAGCACGTGGTAATCCACCAGGCAGATCGCCACGCCCGCGCCGAGGCCGAGCGCATACCAGATGATTTGGTGGACCCAGGTTTGCTTGAACCACGGCAGCGCCGCCGCCGATTCGGTGACCATGGTCGCGCTGAACACGAACGCCGCGCCGACCAGCATCAATCCCAAGACCGCCGCGAGTTGCAGGCGGTCGGGCAGGATGCCGGGCTGGTTGAGCGATTCGTTGTTCATGTCAATTCCGCGCCGTAGTTTTCGGCGCGGCCGGGTGTTCCTTCGCCAAAATTTCCGCGTAAATGTCGTGCGCGATCGGGGCGCAGTCTTTGCCCCAAAGATTGCTGCCCTCCATCATGACCACAACGGCGTAGCGTGGATTTTCATACGGCGCAAACGAGGCGAACCAGGTGGTGCGGTCAATTTCCTGGTTATGCTCGTTCATTACCTGCGCCGTGCCGGTCTTGCCGCAAATCTGCAGGCCGGGCACTTGGACGGATTTGCCGGTGCCTTCCACAGTTTCCGCCAACATTGCGTCGCGCAAAATTTTCAGACTGCGCGTGCTGACATTGATGTTGCCGCGCACGACGCTGGCCGGGAAATTCGTCGTCGTCCCGCCGCTGGCCGGGCCTTGCGGTTCAATCCGCTCGACCAGCCGCGGCCAGAAAATCGTGCCGCCGTTGGCGATGGCCGAATAGGCCACGGCCATTTGCATCGGCGTCACGGCGATGTCACCCTGCCCGATGCAAAGGTTCGCCGTGTCACCGTCCCGCCAATCCGAATGCACCCGTTCGGGCGCGGGAAAAATTCCTTTTCCATCCTGCCGCGTCGGCAGCCCGGTGTGCTTGCCAAAATCAAATTTCTCGCCCATTCGGATGATGTTTTCAACGCCCGCGCTCCGGCCAACGGTGACGAAATACGTGTTGCAGGACTCAATGATGGCGCTCCGGAAATTATATTTGCCCGGCGGGGCCGTATCGTGAATCGTTCTGCGGCCAACGACCACATAGCCATGCGCGGGGTCCTCCGGATTTGGCGGATTATAAACTTCTTCATTCGGGTCGAGTCCATTTTCCAGCGCGGCGAGACCGACGATGGGTTTGAAGATGGAGCCGGGCGCGTAATTTTGCTGGGTGGCGCGATTCATTTCCGGCTTCAACTTCGGGTCGTCCAAGAACTTCGCATCGTTCGCCGAATAATCCGGGTTGATTTCCGGCGACGACACCATCGCCAGCACGTCGCCGTTCCGCACATCCATCACGACAATCGCCGCGCGCGCGTCCGCGCCCCGGTGCAGCGCGAGCGACGCCGCTGCCGCTTGCTGGAGGTCGAGGTCAACCGTCAGCACCGCGTTGTTGCCGGGCTGGGGCGCCTCCAGGATGGTCTCCGACTGGCGATAGCCCATGTTGTTGACGAGCACGGATTCGGCGCCGGCGCGTCCGCGCAACGCGTCGTCGTAGCCATATTCAACCCCGGTCACGCCGTCGTAATCGGGAAGATAATAACTGAAGAAGGCGTCTTCGCCCGCCTTGGCGTCGTCGTTGCGCGACAGGTAACCGAGCAAATGCCCCGCCAGAGTGCCAAACGGATATTCGCGGACGGATTGCAAATCCACGTCTGCGCCGAGGTTGCCCGAGAATTGCTCGTCAAAGCGCGCCACCTGTTCCGGCGTGGCGTCGCGGACCACGGTGAACGGCATGGCCAGCCGCGTGTCGTAGTTATGCTCGAATTCCTTCGGGTCGAGCTTCAGTGGCTGGCCCAGCCGCTGGCCGATCTGCGCAACGACGCTGCTCGCCACGCGGAAGCGCGCTTGTTCGCGGAATTGGTCCATCTGCGCGGGGGTGAAATCGAGCCGCTTCCGTTCTGCCTTCGTCAGCGGACGGCCAAGCCGTTTCTCCTGCCCGGCGATCTCTCTCGCGCGGGCGTTGGTGGCGCTGGCGTATTCGGCGTCGCCGGCGGCCTTGAATTGGCTCCGCAAATCATCGAGGTAAAGGCTCAAATTGTAGCTCGGCCGGTTCTGCGCCAGCACCCGGCCCTCGCGGTCGAGAATCTTTCCGCGCACGGCCGGCAGGCGGATGGTGCGGTAGGACTGCGTTTCCAGGTGGCCCTGGTAGGCCCGCGCGGAGACGATTTGCACCCACCACAAGCCCGCCAGCAAAATGGCTAGCCCTCCGGCCAGCGCCAGCGCCACCAGGCGCAGGTGCAGGTCGTTCTTTTTCAGTTCGTCAACGATCAGCATGTGTCACACGGTTATCATTTTTTCCCGCGCAAAATTTCACGATCGGGCCGGAACGAGATTTCCTTGAGCGGCTGGTAGCCCAGCGTGTGCTGGCACCAGTTGAACAGGCCGAAAATGAACGGCGTCGCCGCCGCCCCGCCGCCAATCATCACCAGCCATTGCCAGAGTGAGCCCCAGCCCAGCATCGGCTCCTGGCTCCCGGTCAGCAACAGCAACACCGTCAGCCCCGGCACGACGGCGCTGGCGGCGGCCCCAAGAAATATCTGGGCGAACGGCAGCTCGCGCAAAATCAAATCGCGCCGCAGGCAAATCGGGAAGCCCACGACGAACAGCGGCAGGATGCTCACGCCGAGCGGATTGGCCGACAGCGAGTCGAACCACAGCCCGCCCAGCGCGGCGAGCAGCGAGACGGTCACGACGTCGGCGTTCAAGGCGGCGTAAATCATGAGCACCGGCAGCAGGTCGACCTGCGCGCCGAGCCAGTGGCGCGGCAGCGAAATCGCCGATTCAAGGAACACCGCGAGGAACGCGGCGGCCAGAATCAGGATGGTTTGAAAAATGTTCATCAGTTGAGCTGGGGATTCAATATCACCCAGACCTGGTCGAGCGCGCCGAGGTTCACGGACAATTTCACCCGCGCCTCGGTGTAAAGGCCGAACTCGGCCTGGCTCGAATCCATAATCTGGCCGACACTGATGCCCGCCGGAAATATCCCGCCCTCGCCGCTGGTGACCACCGCCTCGCCCGGCTTCAGAATCGTGTTGCCGAACAGGTCCAGGTTCACCAATGAGCGTTCCAGCGGTCCGGCGGGGCCGATGATGCCCAGGGCGTGCGCCGGGTTGACGACGCGCGCCGAGACCTTGCAAGCCGGGTCGCCCACCAGCACCACCTGCGACCGCGCGTAACCCACGGACACAACCCGGCCGACCAGCCCCTCGGCGGTCAACACCGGAAGGTTTTCCACCACGCCGTCGCGCTTGCCGGCGTCAATCTGCACGGTGCGCCACCAGTTCGCCGGGTCGCGCAGGACGACGCGGGCGAGCTTCAATTTCCAGGGTTGTTGCTGCTGCCAGCCGACGAGCGCGCGGAACTCGTCGTTTTCCCGCGCAATGGCGTCGGCCTGCTGCTGGCGGACGCGCAACTCCTCGTTCTCGCGGCGCAGCGTTCCGAGTTCCTTGAGCAATTCACCACGGGGCAGCACGGTGTCGGCGGCACGTTCCGGCAGTTGCCGGGCGGCATTGACCGTCCCAAACAGCGGCAGAAAAAGGCCGCCGATGGCGAGTTTGAGGTGCGAGGCCACGGATGACGGGAGGCTTAAAACCACCACCGTCACCAGTGTCACCGCGCCAAGCGCGAGATAATGTTTTCGTTTGAACATCCTGCCGCTGTCCCGGAAAATTTGCCGGGACGTGCAGGCGAACGGGGCGGGAAATCAATACTTTGGATTGTTCGCAATGCGCTTGACGAACTCCAACTGCTCCAGGACACGGCCGGTGCCTTCGGCCACGGCGCTCATGGGGTCATCGGCCAGATGGACCGGCAGGCCGGTCTCGCCGGCCACCAGCCGGTCAATGCCGCGCAACAACGAGCCGCCGCCGGCCATTACCAGCCCGCGATCCACCAGATCGGCGGCGAGTTCGGGCGGACAGCGTTCCAGCGTGATCCGGATGGACTCCAAAATGCTCGTGAGCGGTTCCTGCAACGATTCGCGAATTTCCTCGGAACGGATGGTCAGGGTCTTGGGCAGGCCGGAGCTCAAGTCGCGGCCCTTCACGTCCATGGTCAATTCCTGTTCGAGGGGAAATGCGGAGCCGATGCGTATTTTGATTTCTTCCGCGGTGCGTTCACCTATCATCATGTTGTAGGCGCGTTTCATGTGCGCAACGATCGTTTCGTCAAATTCGTCCCCGCCCACCCGCAGGCTGCGGCTGAAGACAATTCCCGCCAGCGAGATGATTGCGATTTCGCAAGTCCCGCCGCCGATATCCACGATCATGTTTCCCGCCGGTTCATGCACCGGCAGTCCGACGCCAATCGCCGAGGCCATCGGCTGGTCAATCAGGATGACGTCGCGGGCTCCCGCGTGCATGGCGGAATCCTTGACCGCCCGTTTTTCCACTTCCGTGATTCCCGAAGGAATGGCCACGACGACCCGCGGTGCGATGAGCTTGCGATGCTGGACCTTCTGGATGAAGTGCCGCAGCATGGCCTCGGTGATTTCGAAGTCGGCGATCACGCCGTCTTTCATCGGGCGGATGGCCACGATGTTGCCGGGCGTGCGGCCCAGCATCCGTTTGGCTTCTTCACCGACGGCGAGCACATTGGTCGTGCCCGCCTGGATGGCCACCACCGAGGGTTCGCGGAGGACAATTCCACGGTCCTTCACGTAGACGAGGGAGTTGGCAGTGCCCAAGTCAATTCCAATATCGTTGGAAAACAGGCTTTTTAGTTGCGCGAACATGAATATGCCTACTGTCGCCACCCAGTAAACAGGTTAAAGGGCCAAAGGTCAAGCGGTGAATAACTTTTTGAAATGCCGGAAAATCAGGGCGTTTTGAGCCGGTAAAAACCGCCGCTGCCGGAGAACGGCAAGAAAACTTCATTTTGCAAATTTGTGAGGTTGAGCGCCGGCTGGTTTGTCAAATCCGTCCAACTGGACAAATCGGCGCTGCACTGCAAAACAAAATTGGTCGAAGGCACGAGCCAGGAAAGTTTAAGGTTTTTGTTGGTCGGCATGATCTGCATGGAAGGTGCTGGTTTGGATTGCGAAGTCCAATTTCCGCCGCCTATCAGGTGTTCGTCGAAATATTCAATGGCGGCAACCAATTTGTTTCCGTCTGCGGATGACGCAATTGACTTCCAAAAATTTGTCGGCGCATTGTTGGATTTCCATGTGACGCCCGAATTTGTGGAAGTGTAAATCGGCTCTGGTATCCCCGGTCCAATTGATCCCATTGGATTTGGTCCAACGCCAACTGCTGCCAATCTGGAGCCGTCGGCAGAAGAGGCCAATGCCATCCGGCTCATAAATGGGGCGGTCGTTTCCGTCCATGCAAACCCACCGTTCGTGGAGATGAAAATTGGATACCCTCCTACAGCTGAATTCACTGGTGCACCAATCAATCTGATTCCATCTGCTGAAGCAGCAATGGTGCCGATCGCGATTAAATAATGAGGATCAGGCAGCGAGTTAGTCACTACCCAATTGACGCCTGCATTGGTTGAAATACATGAATTGGTTCCCACCACGATCAATCTGTTTCCATCTGCCGAGCAAATGGCAGCGCCCCAAATACCATTTGTGAGAATGCTGATAACCAAATTCACACCAAAATTCGACGAGGTGCAAAAGAAATCAGTTTTTGCAAAAAACTGTGCTGACATCTTGGAACCATCAGCCGAACAAACCAGCGATCTCCACACGCCCGGATTGGGAGCGGTGAAAATGTTGGTTGATGTCCACGTTAATCCTGAATTGGTGGAGGCGCAAAAAAGCAAATTGGTGGCAGAATAGGTGTCGCTAACAGCGAACAGAATGTTGCCATCCGCAGAGCAAGCCAACCGACCCCAACCAATTTCCGACACGCTGGTCTTCATCCAAGTGGCTCCCGAATCTTGAGAACGCCAAATTCCACCATACATTACCGAGGCAAACAGCTTGGTTCCATCCGCTGACGAGGCGACGTAATTCCATAAATTGCTGGGCGCGCTGGTCTGCGTCCACGTTTGGGCAAAACCCAAGTTGACCGCGATCACCCCGGTTAAGCCGGCCAGCAAGAATATTTTCGCCGCTTTCATCAGGCTCTCTGAATTCGCCGTATTGTCGCATAAGCGGGTAGTTTGACAAGCGACAATTCTGAAAATTGGTGCCAGAGGAGGGAATTGAACCCCCGACCAAAGGCTTATGAGTCCTCTGCTCTACCCCTGAGCTACTCTGGCAGCCGAAAGCGGCTTTCCATTTTGCGCACAATCCGCGCGCTGTCAATGCGAATGCAAGCGCCTTTGGAAAAGACTGGAGACTCAAGTTAATCCGGACGCGCCACAGACCGCGCCAGAACCGCAATCAAATCATTTCGACTTCGCTTGGCGGGCCATAAAATACAACAGCGGCACCAGCACCGGCGCGGTGAACATGGAAACGAGGCTGCCCGCCATCAACGCAATCGCCAGCCCTTGAAAAATCGGGTCAAACAAAATCACCGTCGCGCCCGCCACCACTGCCAGCGCCGTGAGCATGATGGGCCGGAACCGCACCATGCCCGCCTCCACCACCGCCTCGGCCAACGGATGACCTTGCGCCAGCCGCAGCTCGATGAAATCCACGAGGATGATGGAATTGCGCACCACGATTCCCGCGCCCGCCATGAAGCCGATCATCGAAGTGGCCGTGAAGAACGCGTGTAAGATTCCGTGCGCCGGCAGGACGCCGATGAGCGAAAATGGAATCACCACCATCACCACCAGCGGCGTGAGGAAAGATTTGAACCAGCCGACCATCAAAATGTAAATCAGCACCAACACGGCGGCGAACGCCGTGCCCAAATCGCGGAACACCTCGATGGTGATATGCCATTCACCGTCCCACTTCAGAGACGGCTGCTGTTCGGTGAACGGCATGTGGTAGTTGTAAATTTTAATCGGAGCGCCGGGTACCGCCCCGGCGTGTTCCGAATTATTTGCGGTTCGAGCCGAGTCGGTGCTCGGCGCTCCCCCAAATTCCCGCGCATCCAATTTCTTTAGCGCCTCGTCCATTTTCAGAATCGCATAAACCGGGCTTTCCACCACGCCCGCCACGTCGCCGACGACGTAGGTGACGGGCATGAGGTTCTTGTGATAAATGCTTTTGTCGGTGATGGTGGATTTGACCGTGACCAATTCGCGCAACGGCACGAGCGGGGCGGCGCTGCCCGCAGCCAGCGGTTCGGGCAGCGCGTTGGCGTCTCCGGAACGCACGCCCAGCGCGAGCAATTCCTCCGGCCGGCTGCGGCTGGCGAGCGGCAATTGCAGGACGATGTTCACGTCCTCCTTCTCGCGCGGCACGTGCAGCAAATCCACCGACTCGCCGCCGACGGCAATCTTGAGCGTCTGCGAAATCGTCTCGGCGCTGATGCCGTTCAGCGCCGCCTTTTCCTTGTCTATCACGAATTCGTCCTTGGGCTGGTCGGCCTCGATATACCAGTCCGTGTCCACGACGCCGGGCGTGGTGTGAAAAATATCAATAACCTTCTGCGCCAGCGCCAGGCGGTTTGATTCGGTCGGCCCGTAAATTTCGGCAACGAGCGTCTGTAGCACCGGCGGGCCAGGCGGCACTTCGGCTACAGCTACGCGGGCGCCGAATTTTTTCGCGATTTCCGCCACGCGCGGTCGCACTCGTTTGGCAATGTCGTGGCTCTGCGCCTTGCGTTCGCTTTTCGGCACCAAGTTGATCTGCAAATCTGCCACGTTTGCGCCTCGCCGCATGAAGTAGTGGCGCACCAGGCCGTTGAAATTGAACGGCGACGCGACGCCGGCATAAATCTCGTAATCCGTCACCTCCGGCTCGGTGCGGACGGCGTCGGCGATTTCGCGCGCGGCTTGCGCGGTGCGTTCGAGCGAACTGCCTTCCGGCATGTTCAGGATGATTTGAAATTCGCTCTTGTTGTCGAACGGCAGCATCTTCACCTTCACCCAGCCGAAGCCGACGAGCGCCATCGAAACGAGCAGCAATCCGGCGAGCGTGGCGAGAAATTGATAACGCCGTTTCGCGCTGGCAATCAACGGCGTCATCAGCCCGCGATAAATGCGGCCAAAGAAATTCGTTTCATCACCGTGGGAGCCGACGTGAGGAAGCTCTGACTCGTCTCCACTTTCCGCTTTCCGCTTTCCCGCTTTTTCGATTCGCGCCTCGTCACCCCGGCTCCTGCGTTTCCATTGCAGAATCCGGACGGCCGCCCACGGCGTGACGATGAAGGAAATCGCCAGTGAGAAAAACATGGCTGCGCTCGCGCCAATCGGAATTGGCCGCATGTATGGCCCCATCAATCCGCCGACGAATGCCATCGGCAACACGGCGGCAATCACCGCGAAGGTCGCCAGAATGGTCGGATTGCCCACTTCGCCAACAGCCTCGACTGCCATGGCGACACGGCTGCGTCCCTTGCTTTCCGGCAGGTGAAAATGGCGGACGATGTTTTCGACCACGACAATCGCGTCATCCACGAGGATGCCGATGGAGAAAATCAGCGCGAACAGTGTGATGCGGTTGAGCGTGAAACCGTAGAGGTAAAAGACCAACAGCGTCAGGGCGAGCGTTGCGGGAATTGCCAGCAGCACGACGAGCGATTCGCGCCAGCCCAGCGCCAGAAGAATGAGGAACGACACGCCAAACACTGCGATGAGCATGTGCCAGAGCAATTCGTTGGATTTCTCCTCCGCCGTCAAACCGTAGTTGCGCGTGACCGTGACCTGGACATCGGACGGAATGATGAAGCCCTTGAGCGTGTCCACTTTCTTCAAAACCTGCCGCGCGACGGACATGGCATTCGCGCCGGGCCGTTTGGCGATGGAGAGCGTGACGGCCTGTGCTTCTTCGTAGCGCGGGCGTCCCGCCTGCGGGTTCACGGAGACTCCCGGCTCCGTGCCACTGGCGGCGGAGACGCCGCCCGAACTCGCAGGCGGGACACCCGCGCTACCGGTGCCGAAGAAGACATACTGGTTCGGTTCTTCCGCGCCATCCACAATGTCCGCCACGTCGCGCAGATAAACCGGCTTGCCGCCATAGACGCCCACCACCACGTTGCCCACGTCGTCGGCGGTCCGCAAAAACGCGCCGGTTTCCACGACGACCTCGTGGTTGTCGCTGGTCAAGTTGCCTGCTGAATACTGCCGGTTGGCCTGTTGCAACATCGGCACCAGGCCGGCGGGCGAAAGATTGCGCGCCGCGAGCTTCACCGGGTCGAGTAGCACGCGCACCTGCCGCTGCGCGCCGCCGATGATGGTCGTTTCGGCGACCTGCGGAACCTGCTTCACCGCGTCGTCCACCTGCGCGACGAGCCGCCGCAGTGTGAGATGATCGTAATGCCCGCTGTGAAACGTCAGCGCCAAGATCGGCACGTCGTCAATCGTCCGCGCCTTGATGAGCGGTGTGGAGACACCGTGCGGAATTTTGTCGAAGTTCTGCTGCATCTTCTGGTTCAGCTTCACGAGGCTGCCGTTCATGTCTTCGCCGACCTTGAACCGCACGATGGCCAGCGACTGGCCCTCGCTCGAAGTGGAGTAGATGTATTCGACGCCGGGGATTTCCCAAAGCAGCTTTTCCATCGGGCGGGTGACGCGCTCCTCGACTTCCTTGGCGCCGGAGCCGGGCATCGAGACCAGGACGTCAATCATCGGCACCTTGATTTGCGGCTCCTCTTCGCGCGGCAGCATCACCACGGCAAACACGCCGAGCAGCAGCGACGCGATGACAATCAGCAGCGTCAACTTGGAATCAATGAATGTCCGGGCGATGCGCCCGGCGATGCCGGAGTGCGCGTCCAAAGAGTTGTCGCTTTCGGCTTTCACGGCTTGACCGTCACCAGTTGCCCGTCAATCAAGGCCTCGGCGCCGTCCGTCACGATATGCTCGCCGGAATCCAGGCCGGAAACCACCTCGACTTCATCACCAACGCGCGCTCCCGTTTTGACGAGGCGCAATTGCGCGTGGCCGTTGGCGAGGGCAAATACCATTTCCATCTGCCCGCGTTGAACCACGGCGGAAACGGGAACGCGGATCGCGCTCACCTCGCCGACGGGCACGGCAACGCGGCCAAACTGGCCGGAACGCAGGCCGGCGGTGTTCGGCAAATCCAGTTTCACCAAAAACGTCCGGCTGTTCGGGTCGGCGGCGGGCGACATTTCGGCGACCGTGCCGGTAATGTCGTTGGTGACGCCAGCGATGTTGACGGCGAGCCGGTCGCGAAGTTTTGCGTTGCCGATGAGCGCCGCCGGCACGTCGGCTTCGAGCCGAAGCGCGGCGGGATTTTCCATTTGCAGCAGCGTCTTGCCCGGCGCGGCGAGGTCACCCACGTCGGCGAGTTTGCGCGTGATGACGCCGTCAAATGGCGCGAGGATTTTCGTGTAGTCGAGCATGGTTTTCGCCTCGGTCTCGGCGGCCACGGCCATGCGGAACTTCGATTGAGCGCTGTCGAATTCTGACTGCGAAAGAATTTTCTGCTGCATCAAATCGCTGGCGCGTTTGAAATCGCTCTCGGCCTGCTGTCGCGCGGCAGCGGCCTGATCGAGGCGCGCCTGGATTTCATGGGCGTCGAGCTGGACCAGCAATTCACCGTTCGTCACGGTCTGGCCGGGCACGGCGAGCATCTGCTCGATGCGCCCGCTGACCTTGGCCTCGATGGCCGCGCTCAATTTCGGGCGCACCGTGCCGACGACATCTTCGGTGGCGACGCGGTTTTTGCTTTCGGCAACCTGTGTCCGCACAGCCACCGACGGCAGCGCACCGGCGGGCGCAGCGTCGGGTTTGCGTCCACAGCCGTTCAAGACGAACGCCGCCGACAGGAGCACGCCTGCGACAAATCCTACATTGATCATTTGCCGGGTGATGGTTGAACCGGTGCGCAGCAGCTTCCCGCGTCGCGCCCCACGCCGAGCTTTTTCAAAATCAATTCCAGCGGGCAGAAGTTGGTGAACGACGATTGCAGCAGGTTGAAGCCGACAAACGCCGTGAACCAGAGCCAGTAGGCGCTGTGGTAATGCGCCAGCAGCAGGCTGGCGAGGATAAACGCGCCGGCGAACCGGCGGATGAGCATGTGCATTTTCATACGTCCTTACCGAGCCGCCAGCACCAGAAAAGTTACAGCCGATTTGTCAGTCTTTTGATTCCACGATTTTGCGGGCGCGGGCGAGCGAGCCGAGATTGAAGGCGTTCGCGTAGCCCAAGCTTTTCAACTTGTTTTTCGCCAGGCCGCTGCGCATCCCGCTCTGGCAATGGAGCAGCAAGACCTGGTTCTTGTCCTTCACACGTCCCGGCAACGCCGTTTCAATTTCGTCCAGCGGCAGATTGATTGCCGCTGACAAATGACCGGAATTGAATTCAGCGAGACTGCGGACGTCAATCACCAGCGCGCCGTTTTTCAAATGCGCCAGCGCGGTTTTGGCGGAAATCTGGCCCGACCGTTTGAGCAGGATAAACACGATCACCACGCCGGCAAAAATCAGCACCGGCGTCCAGTTCGAGCTTGTGTTCATATATTCTTGAAAAAGGGGGACTCACGCGGAGGGAAATTTTTCCTTCCACCTTTGGCGCAAGGCGTCGTGCAGCCGTTCGCGGAAGGGCGCTGGCAGTTCGTAGGGCCGGCCTTCCTTGTAAAGCGTGACGGTTTTGCGGATGTTGTCCACCACCACTTGGCAGGGATTGCACCCGGCCATGTGCTGCTCAAATTCCTTGCAGATGGCCGGGTCCACCGTGCCGTCCACATATTCGTTGAGCATCGCCAGCAGTTCTTCGCACTTCATAGTGTGTCGTTCCATCTCAATTGAGCCGCGAGCGGTCAAAAGGTTACAACCGCCGGACATGAAGCTTTAATGCTCATGATCGTGGTGGTGAATCAGGCGCGTGGCCGGATCGCCCAGCGTTTGGGTCAGAAGTTCGCGCAATTGCAGCCGGGCGCGCAACAGGCGCACCTTCACGTTGGCCTCGCTCAAATCGAGAGCTTCGGCCGTTTCCCTGACTGAAAATCCTTCCACGTCGCGCAACTGGAAAACCAGCCGGTGCTTCTCGTCCAGTATTGCCAGCGCCTCGTCGAGCAGGCGCTGGATTTCATTCCGTTGAATCAGTTCCTCCGGCGATTGGCGCCAGTCCGCGATGTATTCCGGATGCGGAACGGATTCAAGGTCATCCGCCGACTCCGTCGCGGCGTCCAGCGAGATTGTGTCCAGGCCGTTGCGTTTGCGGATGATTTTCAGTGCCGCGTGCGTTGCAATCCGCAGCAGCCAGGTGGAGAAGCTGGCCTCTTCGCGAAACCCGTCGAGATTTTCTAACGCGCTCATGAAGGCCTGCTGCGTCACGTCCTCGGCGTCCTGTTCCTGCCGCAGCATCCGCATCGCCAGCGAGAAGACCCGCTGCTCATGACGGCTGGTCAGCGCCTCGAAGGCGTCCAAGTCGCCCGCCTTGGCACGGCGCACCAATTCGGCATCGGATGTTTCGGGAGGAATGATGCGTTGGTCTTACCAAATATTTTGGCCCAATTCAAGTTTCCAGCCGGGTTAAGCACGCCAAAGCGCCGGGAAGTTGGGGCTGGGCGGACTTGATTTCATCGCTGCGAGCCGTGCTGATGCTGGGCGGGTTGGTCGCGGTAAAACTGCACGACTCGCGCAGCGGCATGATGTCGCGCGCCTTGTAAATCCACCGGGTTTACAGGGAAACCAAATCGGGCATTTCCACGCCAAACCGTTTCTCGCAAGATTGTCAAAATCATCACGTCCGGAATGAATCGTATTTGCCCGCTCATCGCTGCTGCCAGTGCATTCAATTTGGGCGCGGCATTGTCGGGCCATGGTCCAGGTGTCCATTGGTGCCCGGCATTTTAAAATTTGTTGCTGAAGGCGCCGGGTCAGGCTGGCAAAATGAACAACACATGAATCAGAACCCCGTCATCCCAGGCTTTTTCCCCGACCCGGGCGTCTGCGGCGTCGGCGATGCGGATTTCGATTGCCGGCCGAGATTATGATTTCCGGCTACGACTATTTCATCATCGGCTTTTATCTGGTGTTCATGCTCGCCATCGGTGCTGGTGTTCCGGCGGATGAGCAAGAACACGTCGGATTATTTCCGCGCGGGCGGCGCGATGCCGTGGTGGATCACCGGCACGTCGGCGTGGATTTTCAGCTTCAGCGCGTGGACGTTCACCGGCGCGGCGGGCAAAGTGTATGAAACCGGCACGCTGGTGCTGGTGGTGTTTTATGCGACCACGCTTGGCGCTGTTTGTGGTGATCGCCTTCACCTGCGTCCGGTTCCGGCGGATGCGCGTCATCACCTGGATGGAGGCGGTGCGGGTGCGTTACGGGCCGTTCACCGAGCAGTTTTACACCTGGATCAAGCTGCCGCTGCTGCTGTTCTTTGCCGGCGTGGGGTTGAATGCCATCGGCGTTTTCATGTCCGCGGTGTTCCACCTGCCGATGAACACGATGCTGGTCGATTCTGGGCGCGGTGGTGACGCTGGTGGCGTTTGCGGGCGGCTCGTGGGCGGTGCTGGCGAGCGATTTTGTGCAGGCGTTTCTGGTGATGACGATCACGCTTTGCACGGCGGTCATGGTGCTGGCCCGGCCGGAAATCGGCGGGTTGAGCGGCTTGTTCCAGAAGGTGCCGTCGCATCGCAATTTCACTGGACGGAACTGGCGCGCCCGGAATTGATCTTGCATTTGGGTCGCTGGCGAACCTGTGGTTCAAATTTTCCGACGAGAACAACATGGAACGGGCCACGATGTATCTGATGTCGCGCAGCGACCAGCGACGCGCGGCGCATGGTGCTGATTCCGCTGATTGGCACGCCTCGTCGGACCGCTGATCTGGTTCATTCCCGCGATGGCGGCGACGATCATGCATCCGCAATCTGGCGGCGGAATATCCCGGGCTCAAGCAGCCGCACGAGGCGGCGTTTGTGGCGGTGGCGCTGGACGTGATGCCCAACGGCCTGCATCGGTCTGCTGCTTTGCGCGATGCTGGGCGCGACGCTGACCAGCATGGACGCGGGCCTGAACAAGAACGTCGGCATCTTCGTGCGCAGTCTTTACAAGCCGGTGCTCCGTGCCGGACGCGTCCGAAAAACATCTGCTGATTGTCGGCAAAATCAGCACGCTGGTCTTTGGCGCGATCATCATCGTCTGCGCGCTGCTGATCAACCGGTTCCGGACCATCGGCCTGTTCGATCTGGCCAATCAACTCGCCGCCAATCTGCTGATGCCGCTGGCGCTGCCGCTGATTTACGGACTGTTCTATCAAGCGCACGCCGGCGTGGTCGGCGTGGAGCACGGCGCTGGTCGGCGGCGCGGCATCCTATATTTTGGGGGCGACGATCAAGCCGGAATTAGTTCGAACGCTGGATGGGCTGGCAAAAGCCGTTGTCGCCGGACGAACGCACTTATCTGATGCTGGCGGCGACCGCGTTTGGCACGGTGGGCGTCGGCACGGCCTGGTATTTTTTTACCGGCCTGTTTTACGAATCCAGCCCGCCGCAACATTGCGAGCGCGTTGAAACCTTCTTCCAAAACCTGCGCACGCCGGTGGATAAGCATGGCGTGGAGGCGGTGCAAACCTCAATTTACCGGCTCATGGGCGGGCTGTGCATGGTGTATGGCATTTTTATTCTGCTGCTCATGGTGATTCCCAACCGCTTCAACGGCCGGCTCTGCTTCCTCTTTTGCGGCGGCATCATTTTCGCGGTGGGAATGATTCTATTGCTCCGGGCCAGAGCGCGGCAACGACGATCGGCTGTCCCTCCGGGCACCGATAGTGACCTCAAAACTTGAATGACTGAAGATGCGGGCAATGCGCGAACGCTGCGCCGGGCGGTTGCCGAAGGCCGGAAAGCAGGCAAACCAACTGACGGCGTTCACCGGATTGGACGGGTTTGCTGACCGGCGGTTTCGCCAACAGCGGGCCGCAGCAGTTTCGAGCTATTACGCCAGATACGGAATCGTGAGCGGACCCTGTGGCAGCACGGCGATGCGCGCCCCATTCCCTTTCGTCCGCAACAATACTTTGACGGCCGCGCTGATGTCGCGGCACGGTGTCAGGTGCGCGGCGCGCAACACGTCGTCGGGAAGCGAACTGTGGACCAGCACGGTTGCTTTGCGCTGGATCAGCGACTGGATTTGCGCCTGCCATTGTTCGGGCCGCGCAAAGCCCGGCGCGGAAAGCAGGGTCAGGATGGCTTCCGGCCCGGAGGCGCTGCGCAGCAATTGATCGAACGGGCTGTTGCCGGGCACGCCTTCGCGGCATTCACTGACCAGGATGATTGTGCCGCCCGGTTTGATGATGCGCGCCGCGGCGCTCATGCCCTTAACGCCTTGATACAGGTTCAGGTCGAGCGGATAACCGCTGTTGGTGGTGACGACCATGTCGAACGGGGCGTCGCATTTCTGCATGGCCGATTGGCGCACGAACTCGCAGCCGGCTTGATGCGCCGCGATCAGGTCGCCGGCAAAGACGCCGGTGATCCGGCGGTCATCATTGAGCGTGACGTTGAGCAGAAAACTCGGCCCGACGCGCCGGGCGATGGCGCGCAATTCCTCCCACAGCCGGTTGCCGGCGGTGATGCCGAACGTGGCGGCCGGGTCGCCGATGTTGCGGGCGCCGTGATTGCTCATGATGGTCTTCAGCCCGGCAACTCCGGGCATGATGCCTTTGACACCGCCGCTGAACCCGGCAAAGAAGTGCGGCTCGATGAACCCGGTCACGATGCGGACATCGGCCTCGACGGCGTGGCGGTTGATGAGCACGGGCGTGCCGTCGCTGGTCGCGCCCAACTGGACGAGCGCGTCGGGATTCTCCGGCTCATGGTTCAGCACGCGGTAATTCCGCACGACGGCGGGCGTCAACATCTTCTCCAGTTCGGCGCGGGTGTTGGGCCGGTGCGTGCCAAGCTGGTTGAGCAGCGTGATGTTTTCGCGCGGCACGTCCTTCAAGTAATCGAGCAGCCACGGGATGAGCCGTTCGTTCGGCGTGGCGCGCGTGATGTCGGTGAACAGGATGCACACCCGGGCGCCCGGCTTGATCCACTCGCGCAGCGGACGCGCGCCGATGGGGTGGTCGAGCACCGCGAGCACCGTGCCGCGTTCATCGGGCAGGCCCGCCGTGTGGGAGGGCCGGATGACCGTTGTGCGGTCGTCGGGCAATTCGACGGTCAGTTGCCCTTGTCCGTAGGCCAGGTTCACTTTCATAAAGAATCGTGCAGTCCCATCACGCCATACAGTCTAGCCTCCGCATCTTAAGAATTGGAATTTGAAAAAGCGATCAATCAGTCGAAACCGACAGGAGGTTTAGCAATCGTTGCTTGACGTTATCCGTGCCGGTTGAAAAGCTGGCAGGCGAAACCAGCGTGAACCAAACCGCGAGCCAAAGCCAATTTTCTCGACACGCATTCTTCTTTTCGCGGACCAAAATGCGCGCGCGATCTCCATGACTTGGCCGCAAAACTACGTTCCGCTGGGCACCGTTGGTGCCTCGGCATTGATCGCCGCCCTGCCGGTCATCACGCTGCTCGGTCTGCTCGCCTTCTGGCACGTTCGCGCGCACATTGCAGCGCTTGCGGGACTGCTGGTCGCCGCGGCGGTTGCGATTGCCGTCTATCACATGCCCGCGCAGCTCGCGCTGGCGGCAGCGGTTTATGGCGGCGCGTTCGGCCTCTTTCCCATCGGCTGGATCATCCTCAACGCCATCTTCATTTACAATTTGAGCGTGGAGACCGGGCAATTCGCCATCCTGCAAAAACAACTGTCCGGCGTGTCGCGCGACCGGCGGATCCAGGCGTTGCTCATCGCGTTCAGCTTCGGCGCGTTCATTGAAGGCGCCGCCGGATTTGGCGCGCCCGTGGCCATCACCGGCGCATTGATGATCGGCCTCGGTTTTCGTCCGCTCGAAGCCGCGAAGCTGGTGCTCATCGGCAACACCGCGCCGGTCGCGTTCGGCTCGCTGGGCATACCGATCATCACGCTCGCCAAGGTCACCGGCCTTGACGTGCAATTGTTGAGCGCCATGGTTGGCCGCCAACTTGGTCTGGTCTCGGTCATCATTCCGTTTTGGCTGGTCGCAGCGCAGGTTGGCTGGCGTGGCATGATCGGGGTCTGGCCCGCCTGCCTCGTGACCGGCGTCACATTCGGCCTGACACAATTTCTCGTCAGCAATTTTCACGGCCCGTGGCTGGTGGGCATCGCCAGCGCGTCGGTTTCCATGATTTCGCTCGTGGGCTTCATGAAGGTCTGGCAGCCGGCGGAGGAACAAACCTCTTCCGCGCAAATCGTCGTCGCCGAACAACCGCCGGCCGGCCCGCGGGCGGCCGCGTGGAAAGCATGGCTGCCGTGGATATTTCTCACCGTGTGTGTTTTTCTTTCCGGACTGCCGACCGTCAAGAATTTTCTAAACGGCATTTTCGCCCCGAACCTTCACGTGCCTCTGCTCGACAACGCCGTGCAACGTGTGCCGCCGGTGGTGGCCGCGCCTACCTCCGAGCCGGCGGTTTTTGCGTTCAACGCGCTTTCCGCCACGGGCACGGCCCTGCTGATCGCCGGAATTCTCGCCGGCCTGTGTCTGCAACTGAATCCGAAACGACTGTTGGAAATCTACGGCCGCACCCTCTGGCGCGTCCGCGTTTCGTTGCTCACCATTTCGCTGATGCTCGCGCTCGGTTACACCACGCGCTACAGCGGCACGGACACGACCATCGGCCTGGCCCTGGCCGCGACAGGTTTTCTGTTTCCGTTTTTCTCGCCGCTCATCGGCTGGCTCGGCGTGGCGTTGACGGGCAGTGACACTTCCTCCAACGTGCTGTTCGGAAATCTGCAACAAGTGACGGCGCAACAACTCCATCTTTCCCCAATTTTGACGACCGCGGCGAACAGTTCCGGCGGCGTGATGGGCAAGATGATTGACGCGCAGAGCATCGTGGTTGCCAGCGTCGCGACGGGCGGGCGGCCAGACAGTCCGGACGCGGGAACGGTTTTACGTTCCGTGTTCTGGCACAGTCTCGCGCTGACCATCCTCATGGGCGTGCTCGTGATGTTGCAGGCGCGCCTGTTTCAGTGGATAATTCCAACGCAATGAACTCTTCAAATCGCGCATAGCGCTCCTCACAAATCCACCGCCACAACTTCGTGGTCGAGGATTGAAGGCACAACGACGTGCAGCTCCTGTCCGCGTTGAGTGAAGTGCGGTTTCCGGTCCGCAGCGAGCAGATGCACCTTGCCCACCCGAGTTCCGTCCGGCAGTTGCAGGCGCACTTGCTGCTCGCCCACCGGAACCAATTCGCGCACCGGCCCCTTCATCATCATGGGATTGGTCAGATTGACGAGGTGAACAGTCAGCGAATTTTTCTGCCGCCACAGGGTCACGTCCAGCACACCGGCGCCGCTCACGGAAACGGGCGGCGCTTCGTTGGTGGCCCACTGGACGGCGTTGCGCAATAGTTTGGAGTGGTCCACGCAAAGCACTTCCCAAAACGTGCGGTCAATGTCCCAGGGAAAATAGACGACACGGCCTTTGCCGGTTTCGCGCAGGAAGACCGCCGCGACGTCGGTTTTCTCCACGCGCGGATATACCTTTTCCATCGGCAAATCGGGATAGCTGGGAATCAGAGTCAGCGGCATTGGCGGAAATTTTTCGCGCGGCTCGACTTCCAGCCGCCACACGCCGTTGATGATGCGCGGCGCGTCTTCCAATCCTCGCAACATTGGATGGTCGCGTGCGGTGTCGTGTTCGAGCCGGAGATAGGAATTCTGCATCGGCCCCTCAATGCGGCCTTTCCAACAGACGCCAAACAGATCGGCGAGGCCAAAATCTTTCCGGCGGACACCCCATTCGTCGCAGAGGCTGGTTTCGTAAGTGGCGATCACGCTGCCGCCGTTTTGCACAAAAGCGCGGAGCTGGTCGCATTGCGCGTCGCTCAACGCGGCGATGTTCGGCAGGATGAGCGTCTTGAACTGGCTCACGTGCGCGGCATCCAGCGACCGGTCATGCGCCAATTCGAAAGGAATCCGCGCCTCGATCAGGGCCTGATACCAGCCATTGATGTTGTCCTCGACCTTGTTGCCGACGAACCGCGCGGTCTGCTGCGAATAGACCATCGCCACGCGGGCGAGCGGCCGCTCGTTCCGCAAATATTTTTCCCAGCGCGCATGCCGGCGAAACATTTCCTCAACCGGCTTCAGCCAGCGCTGGTCGCGAAGCACCGCGCCGAACTTGATGAACCACGGGCGCATCCCGTTCGCGACGAGATCGGCCTCCCACAGCCGAATCTCATCGGCGCTCTGCACCGAGTCCTTCCAACGCTCCGGCTCTTCAAGGCCGACGCTGAACATGCCGGCGGTGGGCTTCGTCCCCAGCGCCGCGCGAAATTCCTTCGCGCTCAAGCCGATGGCCCAGGGCGCCATCACCCCGCGCCGTGCCTGGCGGTCGGCGACCAGCATCGGCGCCACTTCGCCGACTTTTTTCATGTCGAGCGGGCTGTTCATGCCGCCGGTGTTGGGAATCACGCACGAATCGGGATTGATCTCGCGGACGGCGCGGTCCCAGGTTTGCCACAGCTCGAAGAGCCGCTGCTCCCGCCAGACAATGTAGGCGCGCCGCGCGGGGTCTTGCGGATTATCCGTGCGCGGTAGGTCGAAGCCGGACGCATCCTTGAAGTTTCTCACGCAATGTTCGCAGTAACACATCCCCGACCCGTCCCAGCGGTTGATGAAAATTCCATCCACATGATAGCGCGACATGATTTCCTTCTTCACCCCGGTCATAAATTCGAAGTTGTAAGGACCGAGTCCGCACGTGACCCACATCTCCGGCGAAGCCCAGTGGCGGCGTCTGTTTCCGCTGGCGTCCACCGCGATCCAATCCGGATGCGCGGCGGCCACATCGTCGTAGGTCGCGTGCGGATCGGTCCGGGCAATGACGACCATGCCGAGTTGCCGGCAACCGGTGACAAGTTCGCCGAGCGCGTCGCGGTCGCCGAGCCATTGGCTGCGGTGGTGAAACGGAATTTGCGTCGGATAAAACGCGACGCAGCCGCCGCCGCTCAAACAGGCCGCGTCCGATTTGGTGCGTTTGAAATAATCCAGCCAGAAGGCGGGATCGTATTTGCCTGGGTCGTCCTCGACGAACGCGAGTTGCGCCCAACGCATCGGCTTGTCCACCCAGGATGGCGCTGGCGGCGGCAGCGCGGGTTGCGCTTCGGCGGCGAAGAGGCGCGGCGTGAATTTCGCGAGCGTCACGGCCGCGCCGGCGACGGCGGTTGTTTTCAAGAATTGTCTGCGGGTGAAAGGCGGTGTCGTCATGAGTCAATGCTTTTTGATGGCATGAAACCAGGGCCCTGACAAGCTTCGTCGCAGCCGACCTTGATTTAACTTCCAAATTTCCGTGACCACCTCTCGGGCGGTGGGCGCGCGTTTGAACTTGACCGGAACGATGAACGAGTTCAATGGCAGTTTCGTTTGCGACGGCCCGGCCGGTTCCCGGCAAAAATTACCCGCGTGAATCAGGGCGTAAATTTCCAAAAATAATAGTTGACTATTTGGTTCACTATGATAATTTGTCAATGGTGATCCGGCATTCCGGGTCGAAGAATAGAAAGCGCGAATTTATGGGCCGTGTCAGTGATGCCAAAGAGAGATTGATGGATGCCGTTTCGGAACTGTTTTGGAGTGGTTCCTACGGCAGCACGACGATTGATCAAATTTGCGAGCGGGCTGGCGTGAAGAAAGGGAGTTTTTATTACTTTTTCAATTCCAAATCTGAATTGGCGAGTGAGGCCTTGGACGCCCAGTGGCAGGAGCGGCGTGTGGAATTGGACTCGATTTTTTCGCCGATGGTTCCGCCGCTGGAACGTCTATGCAAGTATTGCGACAAACATTACGAATTTCAGCGTGAAATCAGGGAAAAGTATGGCCGGGTGCTGGGTTGTCCGCTCTTTGCCTTAGGCTCGGAGGTTTGCACCCAGGAAGACATTTTGCGGAAGAAGATCGAGGAGATTTTGAATCACAAGCGCAAATATCTGGAATCGGCCATCCGTGACGCGCATGCGGCGGGGCTGATCAAGGCCCCGGACCCGGTGGCCAAGGCGGCAATGCTGCAAGCCTATTGCGAGGGGTTGCTGACCCAGGCGCGAATTCAAAACGATGTGGAAATCCTGCGCGATGCGATTCGCGGATGGTTTGCGATTTTGGGGGTGAAGGAAAGCGAAGCGGTGGTCGCCTAAAAAATTTTGGGCGGATATTTGACTAAACAGACAACTACAAAACGAGTGAAAATGAACACAAATCAAGGAGTTGGAGAGAATGCCGTCAAGACAGCAGCGAAAGCCTGCATCGAGTCTTGCCAGCAATTGGCGGCGCAATTTGAAAGGGCGAAAGGAAACTTCGTGGGCGAACTACAGGAAACTTTGGAAGCGCCGGAAAAATTATTCCGGCTGGCATTGAACGAAGCCGAGGCGCTGGCGTGGGAGACCGGGTATCCGCACCTTGTCTTTCCAGAGCTGGCGACGGAAAAAGCCCAGGCGGCCGCTCAATGGAGCGTCCGGCAGCAATTCTTGCGACAGAAAAATTCTGCGCACGCGATGTCCATCTGAATCGCAGCCGTTCGTCGTTATTTTAGAAAGGAGATTTACGCACAATAAATTTATTCGGTCCGTGTTGTTGTCTTTTTTGCCGGCCATTACCGCCGGAGTCGTCACCGGTTGCCATGCCCGGGCGGCGCAACCTTCCGCGCCGCCGCCCAACGTGACGGTGGCGCCGGTGGAGCAGAAGGAAATTGTCGAATGGAGCGAATTCACCGGCCGGGTGCAGCCCGTCGAATCCGTCGAGGTGCGCCCGCGCGTGTCCGGTTACATCCAGCACGTGCGTTTCCAATCGGGGCAACTGGTGAAGAAGGGCGACGTGCTGTTCGTCATTGACCCGCGCTGGAACCAGGCGGTGTTCGATCAGCGCCAAGCGGAATACGATGAGGCCCGGCGCGAAGAGGAGCGGATGGCGCAATTGCTGGCGAACCAGGCCATCTCGATCGAGGAGGTGGATGCGTGCAAAGCCCGTTACGAGGAGGCGAAAGCGTTGCTGGACTCGGCGCGCCTC
Source organism: uncultured Verrucomicrobiae bacterium (assembly GCA_963764035.1). Lineage (GTDB taxonomy): Bacteria > Verrucomicrobiota > Verrucomicrobiia > Limisphaerales > UBA11358 > UBA11358. Next base: position 118,909 of record CAVXQV010000003.1, on the reverse strand, counting down.
GACCTCGAATACACGCAGGCGCGGGCGCCGATTGACGGCCGCGTGAGCCGCGCGCTCCTGACCGAGGGCAATTACGTCAGCGGCGTTGCCGGGTCGGCCTCGTTGCTCACGACAATCGTTTCGGTGGATCCGGTTTATGTCTATGCCGACATTGACGAGGATTCGTATCTCAAGTTCAGTGAACTGGTCCGCGCCAAGAAATTGGGCGATGACGACGGCGACAAAATCCCGGTGGAAATGGAGCTGGCCGACGAACAGGGTTTTCCGCACGCCGGTCATATCGAGTCGTTCGACAACCATCTCAATGCCGACACCGGCAGCATTCTTTTGCGCGCGGTATTTCGGAATGACAACGACAGCCTCACGCCTGGTTTGTTTGCTCGGATCCGCATTCCCTTGAGCGACCGGCATCCGGCACTGCTCGTGGACGAACGCGCCATCGGGACCGACCAGTCGCAAAAATTCGTGCTCACGCTGACGCCGACGAACACGGTGGCGTATCAGCCGGTGCAACTGGGACCGTCAGTGGGCGGCCAGCGCGTCGTCCGCGCCGGTTTGCAGGCGGGCGAAGAAATCGTTGTCAACGGCCTGGAACGGGTCCGGCCGGGCATGCCGGTGACCGCCGAAAAGGAAGCTTTGAATGCGTCCATCGCCGGCCACCAAACCGCCAGGCGCTGATCCAACCGTCAACGACAGACATCTCCAAAGGACATGAACTTTTCCCATTTTTTCATCCGCCGGCCGATTTTTGCCGCCGTGCTGTCCATCGCCGTTTTCATCATGGGCCTGCTGGCGATGTTCCAGCTTCCCATCGCGGAATACCCGGAGGTGGTGCCGCCCACGATCGTCGTCCGCGCGACGTATCCCGGCGCGACGCCACAGACCATCGCCGAAACCGTTGCGTCGCCGCTCGAACAGGCGATCAACGGCGTGGAAGGCTCGCTCTACATGTTTTCGCAGGCGACGCCCGACGGGGTGATGAACCTGACCGTGACCTTCAAGCTGGGCACGGACCCGGACAAGGCGCAGGTGCAGGTGCAGAACCGTGTTCAGCAGGCGCTGCCCAAGCTGCCGGAGGAAGTGCGCGCCCTCGGCGTCACCACCACCAAACAATCGCCGGACCTCACGATGGTCGTTCACCTGTTTTCGCCGAACGGCCGGTACGACGAGGTCTATGTCCGCAACTATGCGACGTTGCAGGTGAAGGACGTCCTGGCGCGCATCCCGGGCGCCGGCGACGTGCTGGTGTTCGGCTCGGGCGATTATGCGATGCGCGTCTGGCTCAACCCGGACAAGCTCGCCGCCCGCAACCTGACCGCCAGCGATGTCGTCGCCGCCATCCGCGAACAAAACGTCCAGGTCGCCGGCGGCATCATCGGCCAGCCGCCGGTGCGCGATCCGGTGAATTTCGAACTGCTGGTCAACGTCAAAGGCCGGCTGGTGACCGAGGAGGAATTCGGCAACATCATCGTGAAGACCGGGAGCCAACGGCGAAAAGACCCTGCTCAAGGACGTGGCCCGCATTGAACTGGGCGCGGGCGATTACTCGCTGCGTTCGCTTGCTGAACAACAAGACGGCGGTGGCCCTGCCCATTTTCCAGACGCCCGGCGCCAACGCGCTGCAGCTTTCCACGAACGTCCGCCGGACGATGGAGGAGCTGAAGAAAAATTTCCCCGAGGGCATTGATTACTCGGTGGTCTATGACCCGACGGTCTTCGTGCGGCATTCGATCGCGGCGGTGGTGCACACGCTGTTCGAGGCGCTGCTGCTGGTGGTGCTGGTGGTCATCCTTTTTCTGCAGACCTGGCGCGCGGCCATCATCCCGCTGGCCGCCGTGCCGGTATCGCTGGTCGGCACGTTTACGATGATGCTCTTCTTCGGCTTCAGCATCAACGCGCTGTCGCTGTTCGGGCTGGTGCTGGCCATCGGCATCGTGGTGGACGACGCCATTGTTGTCGTAGAAAACGTCGAGCGCAACATCGCCCGCGGCTTGTCGGCCTTGGAAGCCGCCAAGGTGGCCATGAATGAAGTCACCGGGCCGATTGTGGCGACCGCCCTGGTGCTGTGCGCCGTGTTCATCCCAACCGCGTTCATCAGCGGTCTGACCGGCCAGTTCTACAAGCAGTTCGCCATCACGATCGCGATTTCCACCGTCATCTCGGCCTTCAATTCGCTGACGCTGTCGCCGGCGCTGTGCGCGGTGCTGCTCAAGGACCACCACGCGCCGAAGGACTGGCTCTGGCGCGATCATGGACGCGGCGCTTCGGCTGGTTTTTCCGCCCCTTCAACCGCGTGTTCGCCTGGTCGGGCCAGAAATACGGCGCCGGGGTCAAGGCCGTGCTGCGCAAGGGCGTCATTGCGCTTGTTGTTTATGGCGGCCTGGTGCTGCTGACCGGCTGGAGCTTTGAGAAGGTCCCGACCGGCTTCGTGCCGACGCAGGACAAGCAATATCTCATCGCCTTCGCGCAATTGCCTGAAGGCGGTCTCGCTCAACCGCACCGAAGCCGTCATCCGCCACATGTCCGACATCGGGCTGAAACAGCCCGGCGTGGACGCGGCGGTGGCGTTTCCCGGCTTGAGCATCAACGGATTCAGCGTCGCGCCCAATTCCGGCATTGTGTTCTTCACCCTCAAGCCGTTTGAAGAGCGCCGCACTCCTGATTTAAGCGGACCGGCGATTGCCAGCGCGCTGAACCAGAAGTTTTCCGGCATCCAGGATGCCTTCGTGCTGACGGTGCCGCCGCCGGCGGTGATGGGCCTGGGCACCGTTCGGCGGATTCAAGCTTTACGTCGAAGACCGCGCCGGCCTGGGCTATGACAGCCTGTATCAAACACTGCAGTCGTTGATCGGCAAGGCTATCAGACGCCCGGACTCGCCGGTGTGTTTTCCACCTTCACCGTCAATGTTCCGCAACTGGACGCGGACGTGGACCGCGTGAAGGCCAAGACGGAAGGCGTGCCGCTGCGGAAATCTCTTCGATACGCTGCAGATTTATCTCGGCTCGCTCTACGTGAACGACTTCAACCGGTTCGGCCGCACTTACGAAGTCATCGCGCAGGCCGACTCGCAATTCCGCGACCATCCCGAGGACATCACCCGGCTCAAGACGCGCAATGACCAGGGCCAGATGGTGCCGCTCGGCGCGCTGGTCAAAGTGACGGAAACGCACGGCCCGGACCGCGTGATGCGCTACAACGGCTATCCCGCGGCGGAAATCAACGGCGGTCCGGCGCCCGGGCTACAGCTCCGGCCAGGCGGAAGCGGCCATGGCCAAAATCGCTGGAAGCGAATCTGCCGCGCGGCATGGCCTACGAATGGACCGACTTGACCTATCAGCGGATTCTGGCCGGCAACACCGCCGTCTTTGTCGGGCCGCTCTGCATCCTGCTCGTGTTCCTCGTGCTGGCCGCGTTGTATGAAAGTTTCCGCCTGCCGCTGGCCATCATTCTCATCGTGCCGATGTGCCTGCTGTTCGCCATCGCCGGCGTGTGGCTCAAGGGCAGCGACAACAACATCTTCACGCAAATCGGCTTCATCGTGCTCGTCGGCCTGGCGTGCAAGAACGCCATTCTGATCGTCGAATTCGCCAAGCGCAAACAGGACGAAGGGTTCTCGCCATTCGACGCCGCGATCGAAGCCTGCCGGCTGCGGCTGCGGCCGATTCTGATGACCTCGATCGCGTTCATCGCCGGCGTTTTCCCGCTGGTGGTTTCGCACGGCGCCGGCGCCGAAATGCGCCAGGCGATGGGCATCGCCGTGTTCTCCGGCATGATCGGCGTGACCCTGTTCGGCTTGTTCCTGACGCCGGTATTTTACGTCACGCTGATGAAGCTCGGCTTGAAGAAAACCACCGCGCCGGAAGCAAAGGGTCTCGGCTTGGGTCTCGCCGGCGCCACCGCCGGAATCGTGAGCGTGTTACTGCTGTCCGCTGTCAATACCGCCAGCGCCGGCTGGTTCACTGTCGGCCCGGACTATCATTCGCCAACGAATTCTGCCCCGGCAAATTACAAGGCGGCCGGACTCGGTTCCTGGAAGGAAGGCCGGCCGCTGGACAACGTGCCGAAGGGAAATTGGTGGGAGGTTTTTGACGACACCAATTTGAATGGACTGGAAGCGCAAGCGTTGCAGGCCAAACAAGGACTTAAAGCCGCCGTGCGCGCGCGTGGACCAGGCGCGGGCCACTGCGCGCGTTCGCCCGCAGCGACTTGCTGCCAAGTCTGAATCTCAATCCCAGTTACAACCGGCAGCGCTATTCACCGAATGCCGAGCCAAGTTTTGGCAGCCTGACCGCCAACACCTTCAGCACGCCGCTGGATTTGAGTTACGAAGTGGATTTGTGGGGCCGCGTCCGGCGCGGATTTGAAAGCGCCCGCGCCGACGCCCAGGCTTCGCTCGCGGACTATTACAACGTCCTGCTCACGCTCCAGTCCGACGTGGCGCAAAACTATTTCGCCTTGCGGTCGCTCGACGCGGAAATCGCCACGGTGACCGGCACGGTGGATTTGCGCCGGGAACAGGTCAGGCTGGTGCGCAGCCGCTACGAAGGCGGCATCGGCAGCCAATTGGAAGTGGCCCAGGCCGAAACCGAACTCGCCACGACCGAGGCCGACGCCGCGTCGCTGGCGCAACGGCGCGATGAACTCGAAAACGCCATCGCCATCCTCGCTGGACAGAACCCGTCGAATTTTCATTTGCCCGCCGGAAACACCAACAATTGGTCGCCGCAACCGCCGGAAATTCCGGCGGGCCTGCCGGCGGACCTGCTGGAGCGGCGTCCGGACGTGGCCGACGGCGGAACGGCAACTGGCTTCCGCCAACGCCAAAATTGGCGTGGCCAAGGCCGCATTTTTTCCCGTGCTCACGCTGACCGGTTCCGGCGGTTATGTCAGTGGCGATATTGACAGCTTGTTCAACTGGGACAGCCGCACCTGGTCCATCGGGCCGAGTCTTTCGCTGCCCATTTTTGCCGGCGGCCGCAACCGGGCGAATTACAAACGGTCGCAGGCGGCGTATTCGCCGAGGCGGTCGCGCTATATCGTCAGCAAGTCCTCGTGGCGTTTGGCGACGTTGAGGACAGTCTGGCCGGCATCCGTCATCTGGCCGACCAGGCCGCGGCCCAGCAGCGGGCCGTGGCCAACGCGCGCCGCGCCGCCGATCTGGCCGGCGACCGCTATCGTTCCGGCATTGTCAGCTACATCGAAGTGGTGGACGCCAACCGCGACGCGCTGTCCGCCGAACGCGCCAACGCGCAACTTGCCGGCCAGCGAATGATTGCGTCCGTCCAGCTCATCAAAGCCCTGGGCGGAGGATGGGAAGTTACGGTATTGCAGCCTGTGCTGGCCCAGACACAGTTAACTCCGCAGACGAAATAAAGCGGCCGGGTATTACTGACTCTTTGAACACGAGGAAACAGGCGCGTTATGAAAGCCAGCGAATTTAAGAGCAGCAACGTTTCTCTACGGGACGAAGGAGGCAGGCCATTTTGACGATCAATTTCTTGGTCCTCGTCGCGATCATTTTCTTTGGCTTGATCTGGCACGATGAGCGTCCGGACTGCCTGCAAACCGATCAACCGAAAGGGTCAAACAATGACAGCGACCAACAACATCAACGAAAACAAGTCTTGTTCCAACCCGGCGCAGCAGGGGTCCATCACGAAATCAACGGCGGAACTTCATGAAGAGCTACGAAATAGAATTCTCTGCTTGTCCGGTGTGAGCGAGCGGCCGGATGCGGGAATCCACGAGGACGCGTTCTTTGTCGAGCGGACCATGTTTATGCACATTCATGGTCATGACCACTGCAACATTCGACTGTCGAAAGCTGATCAGCGGCGGGTTCTCGCCGAGGGAAAGGCGCGTCCGCACTGCTGGGTGCCGGAAGCCGGATACGTCACTTTCAATGTGGCCCGTGAACAGGATTTGGAGCCGGTGATGGATCTGGTTCTGATCTCCCATCAACATTTCATCGGCGGGCAGAATCCTCCGCGAGTGGAAACCAATGGAAGGAGTGGCAATCGCGACGCCGGAGCGCTTGGCAGGAACGAGCGGGGACTGGCGCAGTCCGGCGCAGTCGAGTGACACAAATCTGGCACAAAAACGGGCCTCGCCGGGGAAAACCCTCAATTCATTGGGAAAAATGGAGCGTCTGTATAACGGCACTCGAACTTTTTTCAAGGACATAGCGTTCCCTGACCCTGTTTAGGGTAATAATATATTTGACACAACATTGGACTTGTGGCATATTTGAGGCATGAAAGATCAAAACGAGTTCCCGAAGACGCTGAAAGAAGCAACCGCGTATTTTTCCGACGTGGATACCGCGCTGAAATTTGCCGTGGAAATGCGCTGGCCCGATGGCGTGAAATGCCCGCGTTGCGGTTCCGTCCATGTATCATTCACCGCCAAGCGCAGAGTTTGGACGTGCGAAGATTGCCCGAACCGGCGGCAGTTTTCGTTCAAGGTTGGAACAATCATGGAAGACAGCCCAATCGGTTTGGATAAATGGCTGCTTGGAATATGGCTCGTTGCCAGCGCGAAAAATGGAATCAGTTCTCACGAATTGCACCGCGCATTGGGCGTCACACAGAAAAGCGCGTGGTTTTTGGAGCAGCGCATCCGTTTGGCTTTACAGTCCGGCGCGATTGAAAAACTGTCCGGCGAAGTCGAGGCAGATGAAACCTACATCGGGGGCAAGGTTCGCAATATGCACGCCGACAAAAGGCGCAAACGCGGCCGTGGCACTGGCGGCGTCGGCAAAGCGATTGTCATGGGGCTTTTGGAACGCAGCAAGGATAAGGCGAGCAGGGCGCAATTGAAGCACGTTCCGAACGCCAGACGCCAAACCGTTCAAGCGGAAGTTCGCCAGCATGTCTCCGCTGGATCGCACGTTTTCACTGACGCGCTGCCGTCGTATAACGGATTAAATTCTGATTACATCCATCAGGCGATTGACCATGCGCGGGAATATGTTCGCGGCAACGTCCACACGAACGGACTGGAGAATTTTTGGTGCTTGCTGAAGCGTTGCTTTAAGGGAACATACGTAAGCGTTGAACCGTTCCACTTGTTCCGTTATCTTGATGAGCAGGCGTTCCGGTTCAACAATCGTGAGGACAACGACGGCGAGCGGTTCCAGAAAGCGGTGAGCGGAATTGTAGGCCGCCGGTTGACCTATCAGCAGTTAATGGGCGGGCGTGCCGACGGAAATTGAATCAAACGACCGAACCGGGGCAGACGTAAAGTTTCTGGTGTGTAGCGTATTTTCAATGAAAAATGTGTTTGTATTTTGCGCTAGTAACCGACGTGCGAGAGCGAACTTCAACAAGACCGTCCTGAAGGCGATCCCGGACGAAGTGGTTTATTCGTCTTTTCCGGTAGAACAACATGGCTTGCTCGGGACATGGCGAAATGAATCTGGTGGTTTTTTTGCATGGGGCATCAAGCCAGGAAAAAATATTCTGACAATGCTGTCCTCCCTCCAAAATGGCGACTGTTTATTAGGATTCTTTGACTATCACTACCGAACCATCTCGCGGCTGGTTGGCAGAATTGAAAATCCTAAATTCGCTCAGGAAATGTGGGGTAGTGATATATGGAACAATATCATTTTCATGTCCAAGCCACGAGAGATTGCCGTTCCTGCCTCCAATCTGCGGGCATACTTATCCAGCACTTATCGCGGGGCAGTGAGAATCACAACGGATAAAATCGAACGCATCACGAATGATTTTGGCAGTGTTGATGCGTTTATTGAAAAACACTTCAATTAGCCGTATGGCCATTGTGCGTTCCTCGGAAACCAGAGCCGAAGGCGTTGCGCGTGAATTGCTGACAATTCGCGGTTGGAATACCTCGCGCCCACCGCGAGGGAATTTGCTATGGAAGAATGAATATCGAGACTATCCTCAAATTTTGGAAGCCCTAACCGGGAGAGGGAAAAAGGGACGTGGGGGCGATGCCTATCCAGATTTTTTAGTTATCAACCCAGAGACAAGCAAACCTCTTATTGTTGGCGAGACAAAAGCCAAAGAGGACGAAATTTCAATCGCAATCAGTGAGGCCGATTTGTATGGAGAGGCGTTTGTTGACAACGGCATGGATGTTTTGGCTGCCGGAATTGCTGGCGACGATGCCAGCAACATAGAGGTTCGGGTGAACAAACGCGGCGGTCGGGATTGGAAGCCGATAGAATATAGGACAAATCCGATTCAATGGATTCCAACGCCAGAAGAAACCAATCTGCTTTTAAGTGACAGGAAGCTTTTTGAACTTCAACCAAGCATTCCATCCAACGAAGTTTTGGCGAAACGCGGAGATGAAATAAACCGAATTTTGCGCGAGTCCAAAATCAAAGATGAATTTAGGCCGGCAATTATCGGCGCATTCATGCTCGCTTTGTGGCGCTCAAAGGGGCAAATCCGAACAGATGCTGATTTTGTGCTTTCTGACATTAACAAAGCGTGCCAGGCGGCATTTGTGCAGGCGGGGAAGCGTGAAGTTGCTGATAGCATCATTGTTCCAGAAGCTAACGCAAAGCTTGCGTCACGCGCGTCCCACATTTGTCGCATACTGCGCTTACTCAACATTACCACGTTAACATCTGCGCATGATTATCTCGGTCAGTTATACGAAATGTTTTTCCGGTTCACCGGCGGCAACACCATCGGACAATTTTTCACCCCGCGCCACATAACACGATTTATTGCCGACTTGTGTGCTGTTAGCCGAAACGACATTGTTCTTGATCCAACGTGCGGCACTGGTGGTTTTTTAATATCAACCTTTCACCGAATGATGGAAGGAAGGAATTATACCGACCAGCAACTGTCCGCATTGGTGAAAGACCATCTCATAGGATTTGAAAGCGAACCAATAACGGCTGCGCTTTGCGTGGCAAACATGTTGCTCCGTGGAGATGGGAAAACGGGAATAATGCTGGGCGATTGTTTTACTGACAAAAGATACCCCGAAAACACCGCCACCGTTGTTTTGGGAAATCCGCCATTCCCTCATCAGGGAACCGACGACCCGCCAGAAAAATTCGTCAATCGTGCGCTGGAGGCATTGGTTAGCAGGGGGCAACTTGCTTTAATAGTCCCCGCATCGCAGTTGGTTAAAATCAGCAAGAAGAATTGGCGTTCCAAAACGCTCCGCGCCAATTCGCTTCGAGCGGTAATTAGCCTGCCAAGTGAACTTTTCCAGCCCTATGCGGCGGCGACGACAGCGATAATCGTTTTAGAAAAGGGTGTTAAGCATACACCACAAACTCACACCTTTTTTTGCAGAATTAAAAATGACGGCTTCCGCCTCAAAAAAAATGTTCGGATACCGCAGGCTGGTGAGGAGTTAACGAAGGCATTTGATGCTTACAGCGCAAATCTTTCCGAGGCTGGCTTCTGTATCACAACACCCATTAACAATGCGGAAAGTGGAACTGAATGGTCGCCGGGGGCATTTATTGAAAGTGAACCGCATTCCGAATCTGAACTGAAATCAGAAATTCAATTCCTAACACGAAGCCTGACTTCGTTTTCGGCAGCCTTTGCGCCCGAATTGGCGCTTTATGACCAACTGTTATCAAAGGGAGAAATCAAGCCTCAACCTTATCAGAGGGCAACCAAATTTAAGGCGGGGCAAGTTCACCCGGATAGTATCCAATCGCTATTCAGTGTGGCCTACGGCCAGGGATCGTTGGAAAATAAAGAAAGTCTGCCAATCGGACCCGCTCCGGTTGTTTCTTCGGCTGGAACGAATAACGGATGCTACGGATTTTACGACCTCGAAGATGTTGCCAGCCCAATTACCGCGCCTTTTCTTACGGTTCCAAGGACGGGCAGCATTGGGGAGGCGTTCGTGCAAATATGGCCATGTGGAGTTACGTCAGACTGCTTGGTTCTGTTGCCAAAAGAAGGAACCGATAAAGCAGATTTATTTATTGCCGCCGCAACATTACGGCTGGAGCGATGGAGATTTGATTACGGCAGAAAAATCACCCCTCAAAGGATTGCAGGATTGAGATTAAATCGTAATCCAAAACTAAAGGAATGGATAAACTCCAAACGCACCGCCGCCGGGCGCCTAATGGCTGATACGATTGATACCTTGTCTGGCAACGCATTTGACCAGTTGGAAAAAACATTCGCTCAACTCGCTGACCAATGGCGCAGGGAAACAGGAATGCTGTCAGTGGTGCAACAAAAGGCAATTCATCCCGCATACCAAAGAATTGTCGGCATGGGAAAACCGGCGTTGCCGCTTATTTTCAAAGAGCTTCAAAAAAAGAATGAACACTGGCTTTGGGCATTAAAATCAATCACCGGCGAGGACGCGGCTAAACCAGGCGGTAATTTCAAAGACGCTGTTTCTGATTGGTTGAAATGGGGGGGGGGAGAAGGGATATTTGTAATGGGCGTGTCCACCATAGAATCAGCGTTTCCAAAAATCCGAACAGAGGGATACAAGATTACCAGCCCCGAAACGACGGACTACAATTGCTTTGCATGGGCGGCTGGCGAAACGGCGCAATGGTGGTCGCCAGATTCAGATGGCGGATATTTTTGGCCGCCAGAAGTTCCGAAGAAAACGGAAGTAAACAGTTTTGTTAAACTCTATGAGCAGCGCGGCGGTTATTTGCCATGCTCACATTCAAGATTGGAAAAAGGATTTGAGAAAATTGCGATCTACGCTAACGCGACGGGAGACGCGACTCACGTTGCGAAGCAGACCGAATCCGGCAGGTGGTCGAGCAAGCTTGGCGACTGGGAGGACATTGAACACAACACACTCGCAGCGTTAGAGGGGGAATTTTACGGGAAGGCCGTGCAAATTTTGAAAAGAGTAGTAATATGATTTGATGAGCGGCAGGAAACATCAATCAGCCGACGATGTTCCGCTGATTCCGATTGGCGACTTCAAACGAGCCGCCAAGAAAGTGCTGTCGGTCAGCAAGGCGGAATCGGACAGACAGTTGGCTGCGTTTCAGGCCAGCAACTTGAGAAAACGGGAAGCCAGAAAGCACCGTTGAAAATCAGGTCAGGCACTGGCAAACGACCGCAAATGGTTATGTTGTGACAGGTATATTGTTACCCTGTTTAGGGTATCCCCACACCCTTCCTCACATGGGAAGGGGTGCTGATGTTCACTCCGTCCTTTGTTCACCGGCGTTTCGTCGGTGTTTTGACTTCGTCTTGCATCCCCGACTTCGGTCGGTTTTTGCCCTCATGGGCTGACGGGCTGCGCGCGGGCTAGCGCCCGTGCTCGCCCAAAAACCTCCCTCATCGCTCACGCTTGGACGGGTTCACGGACGGACGGGTTTTTACCGGTAAGGGACTCATGTCCTTTACGATTTCAGGACGAGTTAACAGGTTGCGACGGGTTGAACCGGTTAAGCACTCCGACAGAGCGGGAGCGCCGGAGACTTGGGAGCTTTCCAGGCTCGTTTCGGGAAGCGCTGCATCCCAAGGACGAGGCAGCGCGCCGGGCTTGGGTGGAAGTGCGCCTACATCGCTTGCGTCATGGGCAGGAGGCGGCGGTGCAGGCGGAGTTGGCTGCGCTGCCCTGCCGCCGGGAGCCAGGGGAAAAATTATCCGGCGCGAACAAAACTATTTTGCCGGACATGCCGGGCGCATGAACCACCAGAGGCTGGCCCGGCGGGGCTGGCCGATTGGCAGCGGCGCGGTCGAGTCTGGCTGTCGCACGCGCCAATGCCGACGCCAGCGGCCCGGCCAGTTTTGGACGGCAGCGGGACTACGTCACTTGGATGCGCTGGAAGAAGCCCGCGACAACGGCCATTGGGACCAACTCTGGCTCACCCCTTGTTGGTGTGGGTGTCAAACTGAGCCCCTCCACCCGGGTGCGCCCGCTCCGCAAGTTTCTCGAATCAACTTGTTCCGTCTGGTTCTTTCCTTTGAACGGCGCCTCAAATTTACGTTCGACCTAAATCGCATTCGCTGGCAAATCCCGCCCGAGTTGTGCTTTGATTCAACACCGGTCACCGTGCTAGACTGGACGCGTGAGCAATGTTTTTTACGCGCCCGGTGAACCGCGCGCCGCGAAGGTCAACGATCTCTTCGACGCCATCGCTCGGCGCTATGATTTGCTCAACGACCTACAAAGCTTTGGTCTGCACCGACGCTGGAAACGCCGCGTCGCCGATCTCGCGGCGGCCGGGCCGGGTGCCCGTGCGCTCGATTTGTGCTGTGGCACCGGCGATATCGCCTTTGCCCTTGCCGGCCGCGGCGCCGAAACCACCGGGCTTGATTTCAGTGAAAACATGCTGGAAGTGGCGGAGTCGCGCCGAGTTGGAAACTCAAAACTCAAAACTCATAACTTAAAATTCCTGCAAGGCGACGCGCAGCAAATTTCGTTTCCGGACAACCTGTTCGACATCGTGACCGTTGGTTATGGCCTGCGGAACCTGGCGAGCTGGGAATGCGGCGTTGACGAGATGTTTCGGGTGGCCCGGCCCGGCGCGCGGCTCATTGTGCTGGATTTCGGCAAGCCGCCGAACGCCCTGTGGCGAAAGATTTACTTCACGCACCTGAAAATTTCGGTGCCGCTCATCGGCTGGCTGTTTTGCGGCAACGCGCAGGCTTACGCCTACATCTTGGAATCGCTGAAGCATTATCCGGCGCAACTGGGGGTGGCCGGTAAAATGCGCGACTTGAAACTTGCGAACGTCCGCGTCATCAACCTGCTTGGTGGAGCGATGGCCATCAATTACGGCGAAAAGCCCCGGCAGCGGTTCTGATTTGGCTTGTCAACCAGCGATCGAGAACACCTGTTCCCTCATGAAAATTGGACGCAAAAAACTTCCGGCGGCGAACGTTGGATGGGGAACTGCCGTTTTGGCGCCGCGCGATTGGACAAGATTTTTTTTGCACCGGGAGCATTTTCGGCGAGTTTGCGCTTCAAGGATAACGCGTCAAGAAGGAACATTCGGGATTTTGACCGCGGCGAGCAACAAGGCGATCAGGTCCGGTGCCATGAGCCGTGCATCGCTGCTTGAGATTGTTCCGGACACGGGTTCGCCTCTCTGGTAAAGGAACGCAGTCATGCTCCGGCCATGAAAAGGAAATCGAAGGCAAGCGTTCACAGCATCGGCCGTGTGTCAGTGGATTAACCCGCTAAAATAAAGAATCGCGAACTGGCTTGGCATTTACGATTACACGGTGCGCGCCGGCAAAAATTTCACGCGCTCTGGGAACTCCCGAAACCTAAGCGCCGTTGTCGCCGATGGCCTCGACGGGGCAGCCTTCCTTGGCTTCCTTGCAGCGCGCTTCCTCGTCCGGGCTGGATGGCTGTTTGTAAACGAAGGAGTAGCCGCCGTCGTCGTTGCGCTTGAAGTTGTCCGGCGCGGTTTCGCGGCACAGGTCGCAGTCAATGCACTGGTTGTCCACGTAGTATTTGCCCGCCACGTTCTCGGGATATTTGTTTGCAACGTCTGCCATAAATTTGTCCGCTTAGTATGACTTCCGCTGCGCGGGATGGCAAGCGTTGAATTCAGCGTTGAATGCAAACGCCAAAAGCTCGAAGTTAAAACAAAAGGCAATCAACTTTGGACTTTAGCCTTCAGCCTTTAACCTTTAGCCTTTGGCCATGCAACGGGGCAACCTCCGCAAGACAAAAATCATCGCCACGCTCGGCCCGGCCACGGATTCGGCCGAAATGATCGGCAAGCTCATGGACGCCGGCGTGAACATTTTCCGCCTGAACATGTCGCACGCGCCGCACGACTGGGTGCGCCGCGTCGTCGCGGACATCCGCGCCGCAGTCCGCCGCGCGGAAGAAATTCATCGGCATCATGATGGACACGCAAGGGCCGGCCATCCGCACCGGCGACATCGGCGTGCCGCTGGATTTGCAGCCCGGCCAGAAATTCACCCTCACCGTTCGCGGCGAGCGCGATCTGGAGGAGCATTCGGTGGACGTGAATTACGAGAATTTCGTCAACGACATCAACGTCGGCGACGTGGTGCTGATTGACAACGGCGCGATCGAGATGAAGGTGCTCGCCAAGGCCGGCAACAAGGTCGAATGCGAGGTGCTCACCGAGGGCACGCTCGGCAGCCGCCGCCACATCAACCTGCCCGGCGTCAAGGTCAGCCTGCCCGCGCTCACCGCCAAGGACATCAAGGACGTGAAGCTCGGCCTGGAACTCGGCGTGGATTTCATCGCGCTGTCGTTCGTGCGCGAGGCGCGCGATTTGATGCAGCTCAAGGAATTGTTCGAGGCCGGCAAGCCGCCGCCGTTGGTCATCGCCAAAATCGAGGACCAGCAGGCGGTGGCGAATCTGGAATCCATCGTGCGCGAGGCCGACGCGCATCATGGTGGCGCGCGGCGATCTGGGCATTGAAATTCCCTACGAGGAACTGCCCATCGTCCAGCGCCGCATCGTCAAGACGTGCTTGCGCCACGGCAAGCCGGTCATCGTCGCCACGCACATGCTGGAGAGCATGATTGAGTCGCCGATGCCGACGCGCGCCGAGGTGACGGACGTGGCCAACGCGATTTACGAGGAGGCCGACGCCATCATGTTGAGCGGCGAGACGACCGTCGGCAAATATCCGCTCAAGTGCATCGAGGTGTTTGACCGCATCGCCACGCGCATCGAGCGCAGCGGCAGCGCGCAATTTCACGACGCGGCGGAACTGACCAGCGCCCGCGCAAAAGCTCGTCAAGAGCGCCGTGGTCATGGCCAACGAATTGAAGGCGGCGGCGATCCTGGTCTTCACGCGGCACGGCCACATGGCGCGCTACGCCGCCTGGATGCGCCCGCGTTATTCGCCGATTTATGCGCTGTGCGACAACGACGAGTCCATGCCAACGAACTCACCTTGATGCTGGGGCGTCACGCCGTTCGTCATGGAGTTTGATTTCATCGAGCCGCAAAACACGATTGAAACGGCGCTGAAAAATCTGGCGGCGCAGGGCCGGTTGAACAAGGGCGACACGGTCGTCATCATCGGCGCGATTTCCGTCGGCACCGAAATCGTGGACGCCGTCCAGATGCGGACGGTTTAAGTCGGAGTGCATGCCTCCCCTTGACAGAAGCATTGAAAGCGTCCGAGATTAAATCATGAAAATGAGTGGAACAGTGCTGGCGATCGCTGCTCGGCGCCGCAGTTCAGGCGGTGGCCAGCACCGCCACTTGCCGGAACATCCGTCCGCTGCCAATACGACGGAGACGAATGCCATTCCGTCCAAACTGATGTCGCTACAGTCGGCGGCGAAGGGAAGGATCGAGATTCAGCGCGTCGGCAAAATGAGTTCACGGCCGTGGGCGAGAAATCGTGGGATGGCATCCGGGCACTTCGCAATTTCCCGATGGCCAGAACCATGAGCCGCAGATGAACTTGATCAGCTTGAGTTTTGGACCGGGAACTCACCATGCGCCGGTTACTTCAGCGCGGACGATGCAGCCGTAGCGAGGTTCAGCACGACGTTCGGGAACAGGCCGATCCAGAACATGCCCGCGATGCAGGCCCAGGCGGTCAGTTTGGCCGGCGCGGAAAGTTCAATCGGCGACAAATCCGCCGCCTCCTTGCTCCAGTAAATCGCGCGGATGACGCCGAAATAGTAGTAAAGCGAAATCACCACGCCCGCCAGCGCCGTGAACGCGAGGCAATAATAACCGTGATTCGCCGCGCCTTGCTCAATCACGGCCTTCAGCAGCAGAAATTTTCCGAAGAAACCGGCCAGCGGCGGAATGCCCGCCAGCGAAACCATCGCCAGCGTCATCGTCGCGGCCAGCAGCGGCGAACGCTGGTTCAAGCCGGCCAGGCCGGAAATGTCCTCCGTGTCCAGATGCCGCATCACCAGCGCGATGACGAGAAACGCCGCCACCACCGTGAACAAATAGCCGGCGAGATAATACATCACCGCCGCCTGCCCGCTCGCGCTCAACGCCGCCACGCCCAGCAGCAGATAACCCGCGTGCGCGATGCTCGAATAGCCGAGCAGCCGCTTGAGATTGCGCTGCGGCAGCGCGCACAGATTGCCGTAAAGAATCGTGATGCCGGAAATGACGATGAGCAGATTCGCCCAATGCGCCGTCACGCTCGGGAACGGCCGTGAACAACACGCGCAGCAGCAGAACAAATCCGGCGGCCTTGGAACCGACGGCGAGAAACGCGGTCGTCGGCGTCGGCGCGCCTTGGTAAACGTCCGGCGCCCAGATTTGAAACGGAAACGCGGCGATCTTGAAGCCGAAGCCCGACCAGCACGAACAGCACGCCGAGCAGGAAAAGTTTGTTGCCTTCAAATTGCGCCGCGACCGCCGCGAGTTCGGTGAAATTCAATTTGCCGGTCGTTCCCCAGATCAGCGCGATGCCGAAGACCATGAACGCCGACGACAGCGCGCCGAGAATCAGATATTTCACGCCCGCTTCGAGCGAAACCAGCCGGCTGCGCTGAAAACTGGCGAGCACGTAAAACGTGATGGTGATGAGTTCGATGGAGACGAACAGCATCGCGAAGTCGTTGGACGACGCGGCGAACAACATTCCCGCCAGCGCAAAGACGATGAGCGAGTAGTATTCTGAAATGCCGCCGGCGATGCGGTCGGAAAATTCCGCCGACATGAACAGCACCAGCATCGCCGCGACGAGGAAGAAGCGCTTGAAGAACATCGCCAGGCCGTCCTGGACGAACGCGCCGTTGAACGCGATGCCGGGGTCAGCCATGTCCATGACGAACAGCACGCCCAGCGCAGCGATGCCCGCGTAGCCGATGAAGCGCCGGCGCTCGGCCGGCACGAACAAATCCGCCAGCATCAGCACCAGGCCGAGGACGATCACCCAGATTTCCAGACTCATCAAGGAAGCGTTCATTGATTTTCGATCGCCGATTGCCGATTGCCGATTTCAGAAACAGCGACCGCGTTTGCGCTTTGTCTGAACGCCGGATGCTGGCCATTGCTGACAATTTTCTGCGCGTCGGGACTGATTTTTTCCGTGAGCAGGCGCGGCAAGATGCCGAACACGAACAGGCTCGCCAGCAGCAACGCGTAAGGCAGTTTGCGCCAGACGTTGCTGGCGTCGGGAACGGCATTCCATTTTTCCGGCAGCGGGCCGTGCAAAATGTTGCGGACGGCGCGCAGCATGTAAAGCGCGCCAATCACCAACGCGCCCCACAGCGCGAGGACCGTCACGACACGCAGCGTTGGCTGACTCCACGCGCCGAAGAACACGGTGACTTCGCCGACGAAATTCGCAAAGCCCGGCAGGCCGCAGCCGGCCAGCGCCGCCATCAGCAGCGCCGTGCCGATGAACGGCATCTGCCGGCAAAGCCCGCCCAGCTGGCTCATTTCCAGCGTGCCGGTCTTTTGGTAAATGTAGCCGCTCAACGCGAACGTCAGCGCCGCGAGGAAGCCGTGCGCAATCATGATGAGCACCGCGCCGGTCACGCCGATGAGGTTCAGGCTGGCGATGCCGAGGAAAATGAAGCCCATGTGCGCCACGCTGGAATTGCCGATGAGCAGGTTCAGGTCTTTTTGCCGCATCGCCACCCAGCCGACATACAGAATGTTGCCGAGGCAGAGCCACGCGAGGATGTTCATCCAGTCATGCGCCGCCTGCGGCATCAGCGGCAGCGCGATGCGGATCAAACCGTAAAGACCGAACTTTTTCAAAACGCCGGCGTGGAGCATCGCGGTCGGCGACGGCGCGGAACCGTAGCCGAGCGGCGCCCACGAATGGAACGGCCAGAGCGAAACCAGAATGCCGAAGCCGAACAGCAGCAGCGGGAAGATGAAATTCTGCGCGCTCACCGCGAGCGGATTGGCCTTGGCGTGCTCGATCAATTTCGGGATGTCGAACGTGTTCGCGCCGGATTGCAGGTAAAGCGCGATGAGGCCGATGAGCGCGATGAGCGCGCCGATGCTCAAATACAGCGTGATTTGGAACGTGGCGTAATTCTTCCGTTCGCCGCGGCCCCAGACGCCGATCATGATGAACGTCGGCACCAGCGCGAGTTCGTGCAGGAAATAAAAGAAGAACAAGTCGAGCGACGCGAACGCGCCGAGGATGCCGCCGCTCATCACCAGCAGCAGGATGTAAAATTCCTTTTCGCGCGACTGGATTTCCCACGAACAGCACGCGGCGGCGAATGCGACGATGGCGCCCATCAAAATCAGGCCGACGTTCAAGCCGTCCACGCCGACGTGATAGCTGATGCCCAGCGATTCGACCCAGGCGTGCTGTTCTGTGAATTGGTAGCCATCAAAATTCGGCACGAACTGGCAGAACATTTTTACCGCCAGCGCCGCCGAGATGAACGTGCCGAGCAGGGCGATGGCGCGGATGATGACGCGGTAATTGCGCGGCACGACGACCAGCGCCAACGCCGCCAGCAGCGGCCAACCTGCGATGTAAGTCAGTATGGACATTTTTGTTTTTAACGCAAAGGCGCAAAGGCGCAAAGGCGCAAAGCCTGAAAAACTTGGCGTCTTTGCGTCTTTGCGTCTTTGCGCTGAAAAATGTGTTTCTTCATTTCACCAAAACGAAATAAAGCACCGCCGCCACGCCGAGCACGAACAGGAAGGCGTAGGTCTGGAGATTGCCGGTTTGCATCAGGCGCAGCGCGCGGCCGGTAAAATCCGTGCCGCCGCGGAGGAGGCCGATGCAAAAGCCTTCCACGAACCAACGGTCAATCGCGTCCATCACCGCCGCGATGAAATCATGCAGGCGGATGAACGTGGCTTCGTAAAGTTCGTCGAACTAGAACTTGTTCTTCATCGCCGTGGCCAGACTGCCGAGTTTGGCGGGCAGCGGATCGGAGGTAGCATTCTTGTAGAACGAGAAGGCCAGAAAGATGCCGGCCAATGCGACGCCGATGCCCACGAGCATGGGAATCGGCTTGTGCAACGGCTCCAGCACTTGCTGTGCGACGGAGAGCGTTTCGTTTCCGGCAAGGAATTGCGAGCCGTAGTTGTTCCAGATGCCGATGAACCCGCCGATGGCCGCGAATAGTGCCAGCGCCACCAGTGGCAACGTCATCACCAGCGGCGACTCGTGCGCGTGCGATGCGGCATTGGATTTCTCCTGGCCGAAGAAAACGACGAAGAACAATCGGAAGGTGTAAAACGCAGTCAATCCGGCGACAAAAACTGCGACGCCGAAAAGCAGGTAATTTTTCTGCTCCAACGCCTGCGCGAAAATGGAATCCTTCGAATAGAAGCCGCTGAACGGCGGGATGCCGCTCAACGCCAGCGCGCCGACGAGGAACGTCCAGAACGTGATCGGCATTTTCTTCCGCAGATTGCCCATTTGCCAGATGTCCTGCTCGTGGTGCATCCCGAGGATGACCGAGCCGGCAGCCAGGAACAGCAGCGCCTTGAAAAACGCGTGCGTCGTCAAATGAAACATCGCCGGCGTCGGGCCGCTCAAGCCCACGGCCATGACCATGTAGCCGAGTTGCGACAGCGTCGAGAAGGCGATGATGCGTTTGATGTCGTTTTGCTGGACGGCAATCAGCGCGGCGAGCAACGAGGTGAACCCGCCGATATAGGCAATGACGTGCAGCGCGGAGTCATTGAACAAAAACAAGGTGCGGCAGAGCATGTAAACGCCGGCGGCGACCATCGTCGCGGCATGGATGAGTGCGCTGACCGGCGTCGGGCCTTCCATGGCGTCCGGCAGCCAGACGTGCAACGGGAATTGCGCGGATTTGCCCATCGCGCCGCAGAAGATCAGCAAGCCGCCAATCGTGCCGAAAGTTGAGAAGATTTCTGGGCTCCATTTCATGCCGTCTTGCACGCTGGCGAAGTTCAACGAACTGGCCGCGCTCCAGACCATTAAAATGCCGAGCAGGAAGCCGAAGTCACCGAGACGGTTGGTAAAGAAGGCTTTTTTCGCCGCGTCGGCCGCGCTGGGCTTCTCGAACCAGAACCCGATGAGCAGGTAGCTGGACACGCCGACGAGTTCCCAGAAGATGAACATCTCGATGAAATTGTTCGATAGCACGATCCCGAGCATTGAGAAGGTGAACAGGCTCAAGCACGCGAAGAAGCGCGAGAAGCCGCTGTCTCCGCGCATGTAGCCGTAAGAATAGATGTGGATCGCGCCTCCGACGCCAGTGACGATGAGCGTCATCATCAGGCTCAACGCGTCGAGCTTGAGGCCGAAATCAATCTTCAGGTCGCCGATGGTGAGCCAGTTGACGGCGGTCTCGTCATGCCCGATTGGAAGATGAAATCCATTCGCGCTGACAAATAGCAGGGTCATCACGAAGCCCGCGACAATCGCGCCGATGGACAGAAATGCGCTCACGTTGCGATGTTTCAACGTGAACAGCGTGATGGCAGCCGCCGCGAAAATCGGCAGGAACAGCGTCAGCCAGGGTAGAATTTCGTATTTCATCCGGATTTAACGCAAAGACGCAAAGGCGCAGAGACGCCAAGTTTTACAGGAAATCTCGTTAACACCCGGCTTCAGCCGGGTGAATTTGTCGGCGACCGATGTAAACCGTTTTAACGGTTTGCAACCCGCGCGGAGAAACCGTTGAAACGGTTCCTTCCTTTCGCTCGCATCCGCCACCTGGCTAAAGCCAGGTGTTAATGAAAACAGGATTTCTTTGCGCCTTTGCATCTTTGCGTTGAATAAATTTGCCTTCATTTTACAGCTTCATGCTCGTCAAGTCTTCGACGTGCGCAGACTGGTGCTTGCGGTAAAGCGCGACGATGAGCGCCAAGCCGACCGCCACCTCCGCCGCCGCGACGGTGATGATGAAAAACACCAGCACCTGGCCGTCGAGCTTGTCGTTGAAGCGCGAGAACGCCACGAGCGCGAGGTTCGCCGCGTTGAGCATCAGCTCCAGCGACATGTAAATCACCAGCAGGTTGCGCCGCATGATGACGCCGAGCAGCCCCAGCGCGAACAGCAGGAAGCTCACGGTCAAATAATGTTCCAGTCCGACATGCATTTGTGTTAATTGCCGCAAAGAGGCACAAAAGACGCAAAAGAAATTCTTCCCTTTTGTGTTTACTGCGCTTTTTTGCGGCTATTCATTATTTCAAATCTTTCTTGCTCAACAAAATCACGCCGACCATCGCCACGAGCAGCAGCACCGAGACGACTTCAAACGGCAAAACGTAGTTCGTGAACAACAGATGGCCGAGCGCAGCGGTGTCGCCTTCAAGCGTTGGTGCTGGCAAATTCGCGCCGGGGTTTGCCGTTTTCAGCGTTTTCAGCGAAATGCACACGATGGCGCCGACCGTAATCAGTCCGGTAACGATGCCGAACAATTTGATTTTGCGCCGCGACTCCTCCTTCAAATCCAGCAGCATGATGACGAAGAGGAACAGCACAATGACCGCGCCGGCATAGACGATGATTTGGACGGCGGCGAGGAAGAACGCGTGCAGCAGCACGAACAGCCCGGCCATCGAAATGATGGTCAGCACGAGGAACATCGCGCTCGTGACCGGATTACGACTGAACGGATTCGCGACGACCAGCACGCCGCACAACAGCGTCAGCGCCGCGAAGACATAAAACAGAATGTCAGGCAGTCCCATTTTAAGATTTCAAACTTTGACCGGGAAATGTTCCTGGGCTTTGGCTTCTTCCAATTTATTTTTCCATTTCTGGATGCCACCGCGTTCGCCGCCGAGGGCGAGGAGTTTTTCTTTGTTGTAAATCATCTCGTTGCGATTCGTGCCGACATGCGACCAGTCTTTCAACAGGAAAATCGCCTCCTCCGGGCAGACTTCCTGGCATAGACCGCAGTAAATGCAGCGAAGCATGTTGATTTCAAATTCCTCCGGCATTTTCTCCGCGTTCGGGCGGTCGGCAAGATGGCCGGCCGGGCCGGGCGGCGTGATGCGGATGGCCCTGGGCGGGCAGACAAATTCGCAGAGCTGGCAGGAGACGCACTTGGTTTTGCCTTCCTGATCCTTCACCAGATACGGTGCGCCACGGTAGTCCGCCGGCACGGTCCATTTCTGTTCCGGATATTCCATCGTCACCGCCTTGCCTTGGAACAGCGTGCGGTAGGCATGGCGAACCGTGACTTTTAATCCGCCGGCAATTGCCGGCAGATAAAGCCGCTCCCAAAACGTCAATGGTTTGCGATTAACGACCATTTACCTTTCACCTATATTCATCCACAGCACGACAGCTGTGACCAAAATGTTCAGCAACGCCAGCGGCAGGAACCGCCGCCAGCCCAAATCCATCAACTGGTCATACCGGAAACGCGGGAACATCCAGCGCACCCAGATGAACACCACCATGAAAAACAGCATCTTCGCCAGGAAGACCAGAATGTGCGCGATGCCCAGGCCCAGCGATTGCGCCGGCTGATCGAGTCCCCAGAATGGCAGCGTCCAGCCGCCAAAAAAAAGCGTCACCATCATGCCGGCCGACGCAATCATGGCGGAATATTCGCCGAGCGGAAACAGCGCAAATCTCATGGAGCTGTATTCCACGTTGTAACCGCCGACCAATTCCTGCTCCGCCTCGGCGCAATCGAACGGCGTCCGGTTCGTTTCCGCAAACGCCGACACCAGGAAGATGATGAAGGACACCGGGGCGTATAAAACCAGCCAGCCGTGCGCTGTCTGCCAGGCGATGATCTGGCCCAAATTCAAGTTGCCGGCGATTAGCAGCACAGGAATCACCGACATGCCCATGGCGATTTCATAAGAAATCATCTGCGCGCTGGCGCGGATGCCGCCGAGGAACGGATACTTGGAGTTCGCCGCGTAGCCCGCCAGCACGATGCCATAAACGCCGAGCGACACGATGCCGAAAGTAAAGAGGATGCCGACGTTCAGGTTCGCGATGACCATTTGCTGACGACCGATTTGCGAGCCGAACGGAATGACCGCCACGGTGAGCATCGCCGGAACCACCGCGATGGCTGGAGCGATCCAGAAATAGATCTTTTTGACGCCCGCCGGAGTGAAGTCCTCCTTCAAAATGGATTTCACGCCGTCCGCCATCGGCTGGAAAAATCCGATCCGGGTGAGCAACGGGCCGAGAACCGGAATGTATTTCACAAACGGCGGCGCGCAGCGGTTCGGGCCGGGCCGGTCTTGAATCCATGCGGCAATCTTGCGCTCCGCCAACACGGAATACGCCACCAAGGTCAGGAGCGCGCCGATGACGACGGCAACCTTGACCAAGCTGAAGATGATGAAATTCCAGTCCATTTTAGATTTTCACCGTCACTCCCGTGTCGCCAAGGCCGGCCCACAACAAACCATTGAACGCGGGCACGTCCTTCGCCATTTCGTTGAACAAACCTTCGATGGTCAGGAAACCGTCCTGGCCGGTGACGTTGTAAACGAGGTCGTGTAAAAACTCCCATTCGGGCCGCGCGTCGCCGGGCGCCTCGACGGCCTTCATGAATTTTTGGACGCGGCCCTTGCTGTTCGTGAAGGTGCCGCGCTTCTCGGCATGCGCGCAGCCGGGCAACAGGTAGTGGGCGCGCTTCGTCGTTTCGTTCGGCAGAATGTCGCTGACGATGAGCGTTTCCAGTTTGGCGAGCAGGTCGGCGCTGATTCCGTGCTTCGTTACGTCCTCGCCGAAAACGATGAGCGTTTTGATTTTGCCGCTGGAAATCCCCGAGGCAATTTGCGGTAAGCTCGTTCCCATCTCCGTGAAACAAATTCCCGTGAGCCGCGCGCCATGCGTATTCGGATTTTTGTCCGCGTTCACCAGCAATTTGTCGGCTTCGCCGGTGCGGGGAACCGAATCGTTGACAGCGCCGAGCTTCGCTTTCAATTTGCTCAACAACCAAAGCTCCTCATTTGTCTGTCGCGCCGAAGCAACAATCGCGACTGAACCTTGCGGGGCGTTTTTCAGTTTGCCGGCAATTTCGTTGAGCGCGGCCGTCCAAGTCGTTTTCTGGCCGCGCACCAGCACGTCCTTCAGCCGGTCTTCGCGGCCAATCCATTTATAATTCAAACGGCCGGCGTCACACATCCACGGGCCGTTGACGGCGTCGTTTTCGCGCGGCGTGTAACGGTGAATCATTTCCTCGCGCGAACCGATGATGACGTTGCAGCCCGTCGCGCAGCTCGTGCAAATGCTTTTGGTCTCCTTGAGGAACCAGACGCGCATCTTGAACCGGAAATCCTTCGACGTGAGTGCGCCGACCGGGCAAATGTCCACGGTGTTGAGCGTGTAATTGTTGTCGAAAGTCTTTCCCGGATACGCCGTGAGCGTGTTGTAGCTGCCGCGATTGACGATGCCGAGCGCGTCGTCGTGCGCGATGTCGCGCGTGAACCGGATGCAACGCGTGCAAAGGATGCAACGCTCGTCGTCCAGCACGATGCGCGGGCCGAGGTCAACGGATTTTGGCTTGTGGACCTTCGGCTCCACGAAGCGGCTCGCGCTCTGGCCGTAGTCCACCGAGTATTCCTGCAACTTGCATTCGCCAGCCTGGTCGCAAATCGGGCAGTCCAACGGATGGTTGATAAGCAGAAACTCCAGCACGCCTTCGCGCATTTGTTTCACTGCGGTCGTTTTGGTGTAAATTTCCATGCCGGGCGAGATCGGCGTGGCGCAGGCGATGGCCGGGCGCGGCGACTTGGCAATTTTCGGCGTGCCGTCCGGATTCGAAATCGGCTTGCGGTCCGGTCCGAGCGCCGGTGTGCCGAACTCGACGAGGCACATGCGGCAATTGCCTGCGACCGGCAGCTTGGGATGCCAGCAGTAATGCGGAACATCGGTCCTGGCCAGCTCGCACGCCTGAATCATCGTCGTGGGCGTGAGCTTGCCGGACCAGTCGGGCGTGAGCTTGGGCACTTCGATTTCGCGCCCGTCCACCTTCACCTTGATTTTTTCAATCGCCGGCGCGGCGGGCTTCGTTTCGGTTGTGGCGGCGGTGGACATTGAATTCAGTGGTGCGCGGCGGCCAATTGTTTTGGTTCAGCCGGCGCTGAAATTTCCTTCGCGCGGCGTTCCTCGTCGGCTTTGCCTTTGGCGACAAATTCGTCTTTGAACTTCGCGACAAAACTCTGCACCGGCCACGAGCAGGCCTCGCCAAACGCGCAAATCGTCCGGCCGCCCGGAATGTTGTCGGCGATTTCCACCAAATAATCCGCGTCGCTGGCGCGGCCTTCGCCGTGCGTGAGGCGGTGCAGCGCCTTGCTCATCCAGAGCGAGCCTTCACGGCAGGGCGTGCATTGGCCGCAGCTTTCGTGCGCGTAAAATTCGGAAAGATTCGCCAATGCCTCCACGATGTCGGTTGAATCGTCCATCACGATGATCGCGCTGGAACCGCTCATCGAGCCGGCGGCGGCCAGCGAATCGAAATCGTAAGGCAAATCCAGCATATCGGTTTCGACCAGGATTTCCTTGCCGTCGGGGCTCTTTTTCTTGAGCTTGAACTTCTCGCCGGCCTTGAAAACTTTCGCAGACGAACCGCCGGGAATGACGGCCTTTAATTTCCGTCCGTCGCGCAAACCGTTGCCGAATTTCGGGTCGTTGATGAGTTCGCCAATCGTCACCTTGCCGACTTCGATTTCGTAATAGCCGGGTTTCCTGACATGGCCGCTCAAGCTGACGATGCGCGTGCCGGTGTTGTTCGGCGTGCCGAGCTTGGCGAATTCCGCGCCGCCCATCGCGACGATGTGCTTCACGTTGCAGAGTGTCTCGACGTTGTTGACGATGGTCGGGCACATCCAGAGGCCGAGAATGGCCGGAAAATACGGCGGCTTGATGCGCGGATACGGCCGCTTGCCTTCAAGCGATTCGATGAGACCGGTTTCCTCGCCACAGATGTAAGCGCCCGCGCCGCGATGGACGTAAATCTCCAGATCGTAGCCGGTGCCGAGGATGTTTTTGCCGAGAAAATTTTTCGCGCGGGCCTCGCTAAGCGCCTTGTTCAGCAGCTTCGCGCCTTCCGGCATCTCGCCGCGGATGTAAATGTAGGCCAGCTTCACGTCGTTCGCGAAGCACGAAATAATCGTGCCTTCGATAAGCTGGTGCGGGTCCTTGTGCATGATCTGCCGGTCCTTGAATGTGCCCGGTTCGGACTCATCCGCGTTGCAAATCAAGTAAATCGGCTTGCCGCTCTTGCGGTCGACGAAGCTCCACTTCAGCCCGCAGGAAAAACCCGCCCCGCCGCGCCCGCGCAGGCCGGAAATCTTCACGTCGTCGCGGATTTGCTCCTGCGGCGAGAGTTTTTTGCCGCCGGCCAAATCCTTCGGCTGGATGGCAAGCGCCTTCTTGAGCGCTTCGTAGCCGCCGTGCCGCAAATAGCATTCGATGTCGGGCGTGTAACCCGGCTCGTCCGCGTATTTGAGAATGAGGCGAAATTCGCTGGGCATGTCAGAAATATTTCCCGCCGGCCGCTTTCCACGTCTTGTAGCCCTCCAACTCGTCGGCCTTGACCGTTGACTGTTGGACAAAGACAGCCTTGTAATCTTCAAACCTCTGTTTCAGGATCGGCAAATCCGCCTGGCCGAGGATTTGGTTCGGCTTATGATCCATGCCGGCAATCACAAGCGTGCTCTCGTCAACTTGGGTGGGAGGCGCGTCGAATTGATTGCTGTAAATGCGGATGTGCAGGCCTCCGCTTTCGATCTTCAGGATCTTCAGCACGGAATAGGAACCGTTATCGTTCTTGAAGCTGTAGATGCCTCCCTCCTTCAAGCCCGAGCTGCCCCCGCCCGAACGCGAACAGCCGACCAGCATGGAACACAGGGTTAATACGATGGTTATTATGGTTAGTTGGATTTTCATAAACTTGACTTCAGGGTTAAAAGAACTACGCTTCCCGACGCTCCGGCTTGCCCGATGGTGTAACGGTAGCACAGCAGACTCTGGATCTGTTTGTCATGGTTCAAATCCATGTCGGGCAGCCAACTGCCATTTACGATTTCAGATTTGCGATTTACGATTTGCATCGGCTTCCTGTCATTTGCAGTTGGCCACAATCTCGTCGGCTCTCTTGTGGCTGACGCCCTCGTAAAAAACATCGTTGCACATCATCACCGGCGCGGTGCCGCAACTGGCGAGGCACTCGACGAATTCAACCGTGAACTTCCCGTCCTTCGTCGTCTGCGGGCCATGCGCATGCCCATCTAAGCCCAGTTTCTCGCAAAAATGTTTGTGCAGTTCGTAGCTGCCGCCGAGCGCGCAACTCAACGTGCGGCAGACCTTAATTTGATACTTGCCCATCGGCTGCTGCCGCAGCATTGGATAAAACGTCACAATTTCGTAAACGTTGATGGGCTGTAGCCCGAGCTTCTTCGCCGTCCACTCGACGGCTTCCTGCGAAATCCAGCCGAAATGCTCCTGAATCGCGTGCAGCACCATGAGCGATGCGGCGCGTTTGGCCGGATAATGCGTGATGAGATCATTCGCCTCGGCATCCAGCGCGGCGGGCACGGCGAAACCGCCCTGTGGCCGGAGCGGATTCGGAATCGGTTCGGTGTGCGCGATGGGATTCATTTTCCAAACAGCCGCGAAAAGGCGCAAAAGCCACAAAACAAATTTTTGATTTTGCGCTTCTTGTGCATTTTTGCGGCAAAGGTTTTCATCGGTCGCATTCCCCCATCACAAAGTCGAGCGAGCCGAGAATCGCCACGGTGTCGCTGATGAGACAGCCGGGGAAAATCTTCGGGACGATGCTCAAATTAACAAAGCTGGGCGCGCGGATTTTCATCCGGTAAGGCGTGCCACCGCCCTTGCTATGGATGAAGAAGCCCAGTTCGCCCTTCGGATTTTCGTGGCCAAAATAAATTTCGCCGGGCGGACAGTTCACGCCTTCGGTCACGAGCATGAACTGGTGGATCAGCTCCTCCATCTTCGTCATCACTTTTTCCTTTGGCGGCAGGCGGATTTTTCCGTTGTCCACGTTCACCGGCTCTTTCGTCTTGTTTTCCGCGCCACCGGGCATTCTATTGATGCACTGCTCCAAAATCCGGACGCTCTGGCGCATTTCCTCCATGCGGACGAGGTAACGGTCATAGCAGTCGCCGACTTCGCCGACCGGGATGTCGAACTCCAAATCCTTGTAGCACAGATATGGCTGGTTCTTGCGCAAATCGTATTCGACGCCGCTGCCGCGCAGGTTCGGGCCGCTCAAACCGTAGTCAATCGCGTCCGACTTGGAAATCACGGCGAGGTCGCGCACGCGGTCCACCCAGATGCGGTTGCGCGTGAGCAGCGTTTCAAATTCATTCAGCGCGGGAATGAATTCGTCGCAGAATTTCTGGCACTGGTCCAGCCAGGTCGGCGGGATGTCGCGCATCACGCCGCCGATGCGGGTGTAGCTGGTCGTCAGCCGAGCACCGGAAATCGCCTCGGCCAGGTCGTAAATTTTTTCGCGCTCGGTGAAGCTCAACAGGAAAACCGTCACCGCGCCCATGTCCATCGCGAACGCGCCGAGACCGAGCAAATGCGCGGAAATACGCGCGAGTTCGGCGCACATCGCACGGATGTATTGACAGCGCGGCGGCAAATCCTTTTCGATGCCGAGCAGCTTTTCCACCGCCAGCGCGTAGGCGACGTTGTTGGCCAGCGGCGCGAGATAGTCCAGCCGGTCGGTGTAGGGGATGAACTGCGTGTAGGTCATGTTCTCGGCGATTTTCTCGTCGCCGCGATGCAGATAACCCACGTCCGGGTCGGCCTTGGTGATGATTTCGCCGTCCAGCTCCAGCACGATGCGCAAGACGCCGTGCGTGGCCGGATGCGACGGCCCCATGTTCAGGACCATTTTCTCGCCGACGGCATCCTGAAGCTCGTCCACCGCCTGTGCTGACCGCGCGGCGGAATCGCGAATTTCAATGTCTTGAACCGTGGCCATGAAAACTATTTTTGGATGCGACGTTTGTCGCTCACAGCGCGCTCGGCGCCTTCCGGCGTGCGCACACGCGGTTCGCGTTGAACCGCCTCGTGGTTGCTCGGAACCGTCACGAACGGTCCGCCTTCCAACGGCGTCACGCGGGTGAATGCCACACCGGGCAGATCGCTCGGCTTGCCGGCCAGCGGAAAGTCCTTGCGCAGAGGGAAATACGGATAGCCTTCCCACATCAAAATCCGGCGCAAATCAGGATGACCACCGAACCGGATGCCCATCATGTCGCAAATTTCGCGTTCGTGCCAGTTGGCCGTGGCCCAAACCGGAATGACGCTCGGCAGCTCGGATTTCTCCTCGCTCACATCGGTCTTGAGTCGCAACTCGGCGCCGTGCCGGAGGCCGCGCAGGTGATACACCACCGTCCAGCGCGGGTCGTCGCCGTAATTGTCGAGGCTGCTGATGTCCACGAGGTAGTTGAAATCCAGGTCGTTTTTCGCGTAGCGGCAGATTTCGACGATCTTTTCCGCGTCGGCAACCTTCAGCGTGATTTCGCCGCGAAATTCCGCCGGTTCGGAGATTAAATCGCCGAACTTGGCTTTGATTTTTTTGGCTTGCTCCAAGGAATTCATTTGACCACGGATAAACACGGATAAACGCGGATGTTTGACGCGAATTTCACGAATTGACCCAAATTCAAATTCATTCGCGATGATTTGCAAAATTCGCGTCCTGCCTTTTCTGTTGAATCCGTGTTCATCGGTGTTAATCCGTGGTTGAGATCAAGCAGTTTGGTGTTGCAACGCCTTGACCGCCATGAGGTTCTCCAGCACCGGCTGGGTGCTGATTTTGGCCTGCAATTTCATCAACGCATCGAGCACGGCTTCGGGCCGCGGCGGGCAGCCGGAGATGTAAATGTCCACCGGCACGATATTGTCCACGCCCTGCAAAACGGCGTAGCTGCGATACATGCCGCCAGTCGAGGCACAGGCACCCATGGCGATGCACCATTTCGGCTCGGGCATCTGGTCCCAGATGCGCTTGACGGCACCGGCCATTTTGTAGGTGACGGTGCCGGCGACGATCATGCAATCAGACTGTCGCGGCGAAAAGCGCATGACCTCGGAGCCGAAGCGGGAAATGTCGAACCGGCTGGCGCCGGCCGCCATCAATTCGATTGCGCAGCAAGCCAGTCCCATCGGCATCGGCCAGACGGAATTTTTGCGGAACCAGTTGAGCGCGGCGTCCACGCGGGTGACGATGACGTCGCCCTCAATCTTCGTGTTGTAGCCGATTTCAGTGTTGGTCCGCATAAGCAGAGCGCGCCCGGAAAAGGACGCAGAACCAACGTAACCGGCGGGGCAAAGGGAGGCAAGTTGAATTTGTGATTTTTTTCACAAGAGAACTTAATTAGTAATGGTCAACCGACACGGAGCCAATCCCATTCGCCGCTGAAGTCACAATAATGTAACACGGCAAACACCGAGGGTCTGGTATTAATCTGCACCAACTTGCGCTTGTGGCCGGCGCCGGATCGCGTATAATCACAAAACGTCGTTGGCAAGAAAAACATGAAGACATTTGCGGAACTGAATTTCCCCGGACGCCTGATCGCCGTTGAAGGACTCGACGGTTCCGGCAAGTCCACGCAAATCTACCTGCTCAAACGCTGGCTGGAGGCCGAGGGCATCAAGGTGTATTTCAGCAGTTGGAACTCGTCCGAACTGGTGAAATCCGCCACCAGCAAGGGCAAAAAGCGGGAACTGCTCACGCCGACCACCTTCAGCCTGATCCACGCGACGGACTTTGCCGACCGCTACGAACGCCACCTGCTGCCGCTGTTGCGCGCCGGCTACATCGTGCTGTGCGACCGCTACGTGTTCACGGCGTTCGCCCGCGACGTGACCCGCGGCTGCCCGCCGGACTGGGTGCGCGGCATTTATAATTTCGCCGCGAAACCCGACCTCACCATGTTTTTCAAGACGGATTTGGAAGTCTCGTTGAACCGGATTCTGGAAGGCCGGCCGAAGCTGAAATTCTTCGAGGCGGGCATGGATTTGCGGCTGTCCAGCGACCCCTACGAAAGCTTCCGGATTTTCCAGGGCCGGATTCTGGAGCAATACATGGCGATGAGCCCCGAATTCAATTTCATCGTCATGGATGCCAACCAAAACGTCGAGAAGCAGCAGGTGCTCGTGCGCAAGCTGGTGGGCGAGAAGATTGAACTGTCGAAATTCAAGCGCCGCAGCCCGCTTCCGCTGCCGCCGGCCTTCCCGCCGGACCCGGCAAAGGAAGCCGAGGAGGACATGGCCGCATGAAAACTGATTCCGCCCAGACGAAAATGTGTCGCAAATTCCTCGGCCACGGCATTCCGCGCGTCCAACTTGACGAACTTGCGGGCAAACTGATTGTGGTTGAAGGCGCGGACGGCTCCGGTCGCTCAACGCAAATCGCGCGGCTGGTGGAGTGGCTGGAAACCTGCGGCCACGCGACGGTGCAGGTGGGCTTGAAACGCTCCTCGCTGGTCAGCAAGGAGCTGGAAGAAGCGCAGGAAGGAAACATTTTAAGCCGGACGACGTTGAGTTTGTTTTACGCCACCGACTTTGCCGACCAGTTGGAGAACATCATGCTGCCCGCGCTCAAGGCGGGGTTCATCGTGCTCGCTGACCGCTACATTTATACGCTCATGGCGCGCGACCTGGTGCGCGGCATGGACGAGGCGTGGCTGAAAAATCTTTACGGCATCGCCCTGGAGCCGGATGCGGTTTTCTACCTCGAAGTCGAGCCGGAGGAACTGGTGCAGCGGAACCTTTCCAAGAGCGCGACGCTGGATTACTGGGAAAGCGGCATGGACCTCGGCTTCTCGCGCGACATGTTTGACAGTTTCCTGAAATATCAAGGCGCAATGCGCGCGGCGTTCAAACAACTGCAGAAAACCTACGATTTCAGCATCGTGGACGCCAATCGGTCAATGGACGCCGTCAACAAACAACTGCGCAAGGAAATTCGCGCGCTGCTGGACGGGGAATAAAATCAGGCGCCCGGCACGTTGGTGATGGCGGCGGGGGAATTGGTCGGCGGCCAGCCCGCTGGCGGGTTGGTCATGGCGCGAGGGCGTTCCAACCCATTTCGCTGAAATTTCCCGGTTTGCGCTTCCGGCGCGTTAGTCGCGCCGGGCGGACGGCGGGGCGCCCGCCGCATCAATTCATCGAACTGTTTTTGCTGGTCTGGGGCCAGCGCATCGTGCAGGCGGTGGCGCACATCCTGCATCACCCGCCGCATCTGCTCCGCGTTGTTGGTCCAGATGGAATGGTTCTGGTCCTGCCCTTCGGCGATGATTTTTTCAATCGCGTTCCGCTGTTCCGCCGTCAGCTTGAGTGCGTCGTCCAGCCGTTTGACAAAATTGGTGTTCAACAAATCCGGCTGGCGCGGCCGGGGAAGCTCCATTCCCATCCCACGTCCCGGTTCATGTTCGCCGCCGGGTGGCCGGATTCCGGGATCTCCGGGCGGCCGGCGAGTCATCCGACCGGCGCGGTCCACGTGACTGACCAGCAATCCGCCGGTCGTCACGCCTGCGCCGAAAATCACAATCGTCGCCAGGATGATTTTCCAGGAATTCACGGCGTTTGGTCAGCTTGATCCACCGAAGCCAGCAGCGTGGTCTCGAAGTTCTGGGAAAGATCGGCCGGGTTGCTCGTGACCGCCGGGTTGAGCGACGCCCAGGCGCCGCACAACAGCGCAATGGCCACGCACGACACCGCCGCGCGCCAGAGTCCGCGCACCCATAAATCCAGATTTTGCGGCGCGACGCGCGACGCCAGCAAGGCCGTCACGCGCTGCTCAAAGGCATACGGCACGCGATCGCCCGGCACATTCGCGCGGGCGGCGGCAATCAGTTTCTTCTGTAGTTCAGCAAGGTTCATATGAACTCCATTTTTTAGACGCGATCCTGCCGCGCCGGGTTACAGATTACAAATATTTGTCCCTGGCCATTCGGGCGACAATTTTCCGCATCTCGGCGCGCGCGCGGAAGGCGCGCACCTTCACCAGCGGCACGGACCAGCCGGTGAGCGCGGCGATTTCCTTGACCGGGCGGTCTTCGATTTCCAGCAGGGTGATGACCAATCGCGCCTGTGGTGAAAGCCGGTCCAGCACGCGCTGGACGAGCAGTTTGGCCGCCTCCGCGTGGTCATTCGCGGTTTCCGGCGCGACCACGAAACGTTCCAGCCAGTCGTTCTCCGGCTCGCTCAAATCAGAGAACGACGCCTCGCGTCTGCGCTGGTGATTGCGCAGAAAATCGTAGCACGTCCGCACCGTCATCCGCATCAGCCAGTGCTCGAAGGGCGCCTCGCCCCGGAAGCTTCCCAATTTTTCAAACGCCTTCAGCCAGACTTCCTGCGCGATGTCCTCCACCTCGCTTTCGCGGCGGGCGTAGCGGCGGGCGGTCGCGAACACGCGCGGCGAGTGTTTCCGAACCAATGGCTCGAAACTGGCGCTGTCGCCGTTGAGCACTGCGGCAATCAATTCCGCTTCGGTTCGTTCCATCGGGCGCGAGTCTGCCAGACCTGTTTCCGCGGCTAAAGCCAAAAGCCGCTGCCGAAAGATTGGGTTCATGGCTGATTGGATTGTTGGGACACTGATCCATCAATCCAGAATCCGGGCAGCCTACTTCAATACCGGCAAATCATTCGTGTCGCGCGGCAATGGCGAGGGCACCGGCAAATGTTTCTCCGGCCCGGATTCCGCCGCCGGCCCGGCCTGCGGTTGAAGCCGGCCCGGCTGGGAATTTTTCAACTGCCGGACCTGCTGCTCCGACAGTGGCGGCTGCATTTGCGAGAGCGCCCGGGCAAAGATGACCGTCAACTCCGCCTCCGCCCCGGCCGAAGTCTGCGCGTTTTGGCGGACAACGTTCTCATTGAATTTCCCGCCGACCGCCGCATCGAGCAGGGCTTGGCGCGAGACGCGCAATTTCTCCTCCAGCGGCAGCAGCCGGTCGCGCTGCCGTTCGAGGATGCTGCGCAGCGATTGGCGCTGATCGTCCGTGAGCACCTGGTTGAGCGCGGGAAAGAACCGGCCGGCTCCCGCCAAGGCCGGCGGACGCTGCGGCAGATTTTGAGCCGTGGCCGCCATCGCGCAGAACAAGGCGATGCTGATGGGAGCGAGAATTATCAATGTTTTCATGGCTTATATTCAGACGAGAAACCGGCGGGACCAGTTACACGATCCCGTCGTTCAACTCGAATTCCGCGGCCGGAACGAGCAGGCGATGATGGTCAGGGGCCGCACGCTGCTGGCGGGCAATTTTCGGCGGCTCGCGAAAATTCCGTTCAGTCCGTTCTGCCGCCAGTGTCGGCGGCGAAAGTCAGGAATGCTGGTTTGGGCGAGCCGTGTGCGCTCCCGACCTTGTCAAGGCCGCGTGATGCCCAGCGCCGCTTCAAAATCCCGCGAAAACTGCGCGACGGCCTCGGCAATCTTGTGCGGTTTTTCCGTCAAACCATTCCACATCCGCTCGGCGGTCTCCGGTTTGCGGCGGATGATTTCCGCGGCGGCGAGCACCAGCGCGAGGTTGTTGTTCAGATCATGGCGCAGGTCGGCGAGTTTCTGGTTCAATTCACGAATCTGCTCGACGTTCAGCGTGACAGGCTGGCTGGGCAACGGCATGGCGACACAATCGCGTAAATACGGCCAAAAGCAAGGGGATTTGCGCACAATTCGCCGAACTTGACGGAACAACCATGGCGATTCGAGCAATTCCCACCGCCAAATAACAATTCTGTCGCCCGACCGAGAATCTCCGCCGCCCGACAGAGGAGTTCTATCGCCCGGTAGAGGTCCTCTTTCTGCCGATAGAGGAGCGCTATCGCCCGATAGAGGAGCGCTATCTGCCGGTAGAGGAGCGCTATTTGCCGGTAGAGGAGCGCTATTTGCCGGTAGAGGAGCGCTATCGGTAGGTAATTTGGCTAAAACAGGCCGAAAACCCAAAAAACCATGCATTTTCCCACCCCAACCGTGAAAATGGGCTTTGGGAAGGCAAACCGCGCCGCCGGGGTGGGTTTCGGCCATTCCGCCGGGTAGGAAGGGCGCGTCACTCTGTGCGCGCCGCATTTGCGGACGGCCAACCGGCGGGCAAGGGACTGCCCGCCCCACCTTCTGCCACCCGGCCAATAGCGAAACGGCCAAACATCAAACTTGACCTTGGCCGCCGGCAGGCGAATGCTGACGCCATGAACGCCACGATATTGGATAGGCTGCAAACCGGGCCGCCCATTATCTGTTAGACCGCATCGAGCATTAGCCGTGGATGCCTATACGCAATTTCTTTCGTGAAAAAGGCGCTGCCATTCTTGGTTCTCGTCTTAATGCAGGGCTGTCTCATGTGGTCATGGCAAAGAGACTTGGGCACCTGTCAGGAAACAATTCCCGGTGTCTATAGCTGCGAAATAAGTGTTCCGAAATTTGGGGACGGAGTTAGTGTGGGTGCAGATATTGTTCACCACACCGAAAAATACATTCCAGTCAAGAGCATAAGAGTTCGCATCACGAACGAAGAATCACGAGAAATTCAGGTCGCAGGTATATCGCATGTTGTTTATCTAAAGCCGGGAGAAAGTTATGAATTTACAGTTGAAGCCGGTCCGGCTACGAAGGGGGTGGATGGAGCTTATATTTGCGGGTTCAATATGGCAGTTCGAGTGAAGTTAGCCATATCTGGTGAACATCTAGACGATACTTCAATTAAAATTACCGGATTGGGTGCCTATGGAATGTGAACAATGCGCCCTATTATGAGGACAGGCTGCACCGCCTGATTCCGCTTCGCCCTCAATCCTCATCCCCAGCCTTCACCGCCCATTCGGGATAGGGCGTTTGCGGGCCTTTCATCGCGCGCCAGAGGATGCGGTTGAACACGTCCTCCGGGCATTGGTCTTCCTTGTCCAGCGGCAGTTTCGCGGAAACCAGCGCGTCCTGGCGCAATTGCGCGTCCTGAATTCTTTTCGGCGGCGGGTTCATTTCATCCAGCGGCACGTTGTTGGTCACGGCGTCGAACGCGGTGAAGTCCGGCGTGTTGGTGAAACAGTCAAACATCGGCGTGGCGGTGGCGTCCATCTGGTTCATCGGCGGCAGGCCGAGCATCAATTCCATCGTGCGCAGCAGGCTCGTCTGGTTGTATTGCGTGTGGACGACCGCGCCGCGCCGGGTGTAGGCGCTGGCCACGTAGGCCGTCGTGCGGTAACCGCTCACGTGATCCCAGCCGTCCTGCGGATCGTCCTCGACGGCGAAGATGCAGGTGTTCGTCCAGAATTTGGAATGGCTGACCGCCTCGACGATCTGCCCCATCGCCAGATCATTGTCGGCCACCTTCGCGCCGGGCGTGGGGAAATGGGTCTTGGTCGCGCTGGTGTGGTCGTTCGGCAGCCAGAGGATGACGAAGTTCGGCAGATTGTCCGCCGCTTCGAATTGTTTCAGCGATTTGATGAATTGCGCCGCGCGCCACACGTCCGGCACGTTCAAATCCCAGCCAACGGTGTTCGTCACAATGAACGGCCGCAACGCCTCGATGTCCGGTTCGCAGGAATAGGCAATGGCGTTCGAGCCGCCGGTGAAATCGCGGTAGGCGTCGAGAAAAGTGACGTTGGTGCTGCCGGAGATTTTCCAATGCTTCTTGTCGGTGGTGAATTCGCCGAAATCCGCGACCGTTTTGCCGTGCGCGAGCGCGTCGTTCCAGATGAAACCCGCCGGCGAATACGCCAGCGCGTCCGCGCCGCCCTCGCCGAAGCCGCCCGCCGGATAGCTGCGCGGCCAGCCGGCAAATTCGCGCTCGACGTAATCGGTCGCGATGCCGGTGTCGGCCCATTGATGGCCGTCGGCGCTCAAAATGCTGCAGCAATAGGTGTTGTCCAGCAGCGTGAAATCGCGGACGAGCTTGTGTTCGTTCGGCGTGACGCGCTCGCCGAAGACGCACAAGTCCGCGCTCGCCGTTCGCCGTTCGCGTCACGTCGCCGAGCACCTGGTCGTAGCTGCGGTTTTCCTTGATGATGTAAATGACGTGCTGAAAAACGCTCGGCTCGCCGGCGCGTTCGGGAACGGGCACGGGCGGGCTGGTTTTCGCGCGGCGGCAATTTGGCCTGCGCCAGCAGCGGATAACGCAAATCCGCCAGCGCGGTTTGCGTGAATTTTGCCAGTTCGCGTTTTCGACGGCACGGGAACGAGCGAGAGCGAACCGGTGTATTGCTTCGTGTTGAAACCAGAACCTTTGCCCAATCCCCTTTTGGCCGGCTCCATTTTTGCGGCGATGTTCTTGATGTTGGCGACGCAAATTCTCTTGTCGCGCGCGTCAAACGCAATCGCGCCGGGAAACCAGCCGACGGGAATCAGGCCGAGCAATTTCGATGCGCCCGGTTTGAATTGGAAAACGGCCACGGCGTTCTGCGTGCCGTTGCAGACGAAAAGTCTTTTGCCGGATTTGTCGAACGCCAGCGCGTCCGGCTGCGCGCCGAACAAATCCGCCGGATTCTGCCGCGCGCAAATCGTCTCCACGATTTTGTCCGTGCGCGTGTCAATCACGCTCAACGTGTCGCTGCCCGCGTTGGCGACGACGAGAAATTTTTTGTCCGGCGACAGCGCCAGCGCGCAGGCGTGCAGGCCGGTCAGAATTTCAGTATGATTCGTGGATGTTTGTGATCCAGATCGGCAGATCGCGCCTGCCAAATCAATCACCGACACCGAGCCTTCGCTGGCGATGCTGCGGTCGTCCACGCGGACGCGCGTGCCGTGTCCCGCCGGGCCGGTCAGCACTGTCTGCATCCGGCCGGCGCCCGCCCCAGTTGCTGACGTAAATTTTGTTCCGGCAAAGAACCACGTCGAACGGCGCGACGCCGACATCCCACGTCCGCAAGACGTTTCCGGTGGCGGCATCCAGTTCGAACAGGCGGTTGGAAAGATTGCCCGCGACGTAAATTTTTTTGCCGTCGCGCGAAACGGCGATGCCGGCGGGAATTTCGTTGGTGCGGCGGGACGCTTTGACACCGCGGCAGCGCGATGGAAAACAGCGGCGAAATTTTGTCGTCCTTGCCGACGCCGAAAACCTTGATGTCGCCATTGACGTTGGAAAGATAAATGCGCGAGCCGTCCGGCGAAAATGCGAGGCCGGTGAAACTCAATTGCGCCTGTTGATTCGGTGCCGATGATGCCGTCCGCCAGCGCCGGCATGGGCCTGCGCCTTGTCGGCCGGAAACGGGACGTGCTGCAAAATTTTCCCGGTCGCCGGATTGACGACAATCAGTTCGTGCGTCAGCCCGGCGGTCACGAGCAGTTTGCCGTCGGGACTCAACGCCAGCGCGTTCGGCCTGACGCGCGGGAGTTCAACCTGAATTCCGGCGGGCGTGACGAGTTGGTTGACCGGCGTGACCAGACCGTTCGCGTCGCGGCCGACGGTTTCGGTCGTGGCGTCAAAATCGCCGGCAAAGATTCGTTGAAGACTGCAAGCGACAAGCGCAACCAATCCGAAACGGATGAAAAACTTCATTTCATTCGGAAGAATGCCCGCAATCACGCCGCGGCAAGTCACGTTCCGGTGAAATTTTGGAGCGCGGACGGCAAGTCCGCGATTTGCGGTTCGGAAATTATATGCGGACGAGCCGTCCGCGCTCCTGAAAATCACGCCGCGGATCGAGCCGCTTGTCCGGCACGAGATAATTGCGGACGTAATCTTCCACCGCGTCTTCGAGCGACGTGACCGGCGCCTTGTAACCGGCGGCGCGCAAACGCGAAATGTCCGCCTGCGTGAAATATTGATATTTGTCGCGGATGGCTTCCGGCATCTCGATGAATTCGATCTTCGGCTTTTTGTCCAGCGCGGCAAAAACCGAATTCGCCAGGTCAATCCACGTCCGCGCCGCGCCGCTGCCGATGTTGAAAAGCCCGCCGGCCTTTTTCGTCGCGGCCAGATGCAGCGTCATCGCCACGGCGTCCTTGACGTAAAGAAAATCGCGCTTCTGCTCGCCGTCGCGGAAATCCTTCCGGTAACTCTTGAACAGCCGGATGACGCCCTCGTTTTTCACCTGCGCGAAACTTTTGTGGACGAGCGAACGCATGTCGCCCTTGTGATCCTCGTTCGGGCCGAAGACGTTGAAGTATTTCAGGCCGACAATGTCGTCCAAAAACCCGGCGCGTTTGGCGTGCAAATCGAACAGATGCTTCGAGTAGCCATACATGTTGAGCGGGCGCAACGTGTCGAGCTTCGAATCGTCGTCTTCCATTCCCGCCGAGCCGTCGCCGTAAGTCGCGGCGGACGACGCATAGACGAAGCGGACTTTTTTCGCCAGCGACCAGTCGGCGAGGTCGCGGGTGAATTCAAAATTGTTGCGGAAGAGAAAACCCGCGTCCCGTTCGGTCGTGGACGAACACGCGCCCATGTGCAGCACCAGATCGAATTTTCCCAGCTTGCCGCCTT
Organism: uncultured Verrucomicrobiae bacterium; assembly: GCA_963764035.1. GTDB lineage: Bacteria > Verrucomicrobiota > Verrucomicrobiia > Limisphaerales > UBA11358 > UBA11358. Next base: position 79,700 of record CAVXQV010000003.1, on the reverse strand, counting down.
GCAACCGCGCCAGCAGCCCATCCGCCTCGACAAATTCGGCGAAACGCAGCGGCGCGAGATTGCGCCATTTCTCATCGGTGCCGAGCCGGTCGCAGACCACGATGTCGTCGCAGCCGCGCCGGTTCAGCGCCCAGACGAGCGCGCTGCCGATGAACCCCGCGCCGCCGGTGACCAGCACCCGCGCGCCGGAAAAATCATTGGGCTTCATAAATCACGGCCAGCATGGCGCGAACCCGGCGCAAATTCAAGCGTAACGGTGTGTCGAATGAATTCGAGGACGAGAACGACGACGAGGACGATTTAAATCTTCACTGGTTCACATGCACCACCGTCGCCGGCGGGAAGCCGTTGAAATACGTCGAGGAGGCGTGGCTGTAGGCGCCGATCTGTTCGCTGTAAAGCAGGTCGCCGAGTTCGAGATTGTCCGGCAGGTGCTCCGCCATCGAAACCACGTCCAGCGCGTCGCACGTCGGGCCGAACACGGAGCAGATTTGCATCGGGCCTTTCTTGAACGACTTCAAATGATATTGGCAGTGGTCGAAAATCACGCCGGAGAAGGTGTGATAAACGCCGTCGTCAATGTAGTAGCAAAGTTTGCCGTCGCGCACGGCCTTGCCGATGATTTTCGAGACGGCGGTCGCGGCGGTCGCGCACATGAACCGGCCCGGCTCGGCGAGAATCTCGAATTTTTTCGGAAACGACGGATCGTTTTCGGGAAACAGCCGGTCCAATTCGCGTTGATGACCTTGGCCAGTTCGCGGAACGGCTTGACGCTCGCGTCGTAGGGCGCGGGAAAACCGCCGCCGATGTCGAGCAGGTTCATCTTGTTGTAACCGCGCTCGCGCGCCTCCTTGAAAATGTTCGCGGACAGGTTGATGGCCTGGACGTAATTTTCAAAATTCGTCGTCTGGCTGCCGACGTGAAAGCTGATGCCCTCGACCGTCAAGCCCGTCCGGTCCGCCTCGAGAATCATGTCCACCGCCTCGCCCGGCGACGCGCCGAATTTGGAGGAGAGTTCCACCATCGCGCCGGTGTTCGGCACTTTCAGCCGCAGCGCCAGCCCCGCGTGCGGCGCGTATTTTTTGATTTTCTTGATCTCCTCGTAATTGTCGAACGTCACCAGCGGCTTGTATTGATCGAGCTGCTTCAACGTCTCGATGGCCTTGGTGGGATTGGCGTAGATGATTTTGTCCCAGATCCAGTCCTGCCGTTCCTTCGCCGGCAGGTGCTTGATGTTTTCAAAGACGTTTTCAAACTCCGGCATCGAGGCGACATCAAAGCTCGCGCCCGCCTGGTAAAGCGTGCGGACGATGGCCGGGTCGGAATTCGCCTTCACCGCGTAGTAAGCCTGGACGCGCGGCAGGTATTTCCTGAACATCGCGAAGTTGGCGCGCAATTCGTCGTGGTCCACCACGAACAGCGGCGTGCCGTGCTTGGCGGCCAGTTTTTTCAGCGCGCTCTTGGAAATCATTTTAACAAAGTAAAACAGCCGGAACGATTTTTCCCGCTCCGGCTGCAAATGAAAATCAATCCGGCGGCTGTCCGCAAGAACTTACGTCGTCATTCGGGAAAAGTTCTGGACTGCGCTGACGTGTCGGCGCTTTGAACAACGGTGACGTGTCACCGCACTTCAAGTTCCGGCAAAAGGCCGCGGCGTTTTCGGCAGTGGCCGCGCTCTGCGCGAAATTGGCCGCATCATTCGCCCGACCGGCCCGGCCTTCCGCGCTTCTGGCCCCGTCGTCCGCGCAAGTAGCCGCATTGATTGCACGACCGGCCCCGGTCTCCGCGAAGGAGGCCGCGTCATTCGCGCCAGTGGCCGCATCGTCCGCGCGAGTGGCCGCATCGTTCGCTCGACCGGCCTCGGTCTCCGCTCGACTGGCCGCATCGTCCGCGCGAGCGGCCGCGTCGTCCGCGCAAGTGGCCCGGTCATTCGGGAAACGGGCAGATGGCTGATTTTGAGGGATTTATGCGGAATTTAACGCAAAGCCGCAAAGACGCTGAGGTTTTGACACGGTTTAACCGCAGATTACCGGATTACGCGGATTTCAGCCCAACGCCCCACAAATCCGCTGAATGCAGGCTTGGGAACGCTTTTGCAGCGAACACTCCCAAATGCGGATCACCCGCCAATTGGCCCGCCGCAAGGCGTGATTCACCAGCCGGTCGCGGGCTTTGTTCGCGGAAAGTTTCCGCCGCCAGAACGCCCGGTTGTTCTTTGGCTTGGTCGCGTGTTTCGGACAGCCATGCCAGAAGCAGCCATCCACGAACAGCGCCAGCCTCGCCTGCCTGAAAACAAAATCCGGCCGAACACGCACTCCCTCTCCGCGCTGGGGAGAGGGCCGGGGTGAGGTGCTGATTTGAATGTGCCTCCGCCAGCCGGTGATTTTGTGTCCGGCGCAACAATTTTGCCAGCGCCAGTTCCGTGTCCTTGTTCCCGCGCGAGCGGATGCGCGACATCACCTCCGAACGCTTCTCTTTGGTAAAAACGTCAGCCATTCAAAAGCTTCGCCATGATCTGCGGCAAGTGACGAGCCGCCGCTCCATTTCATCTGGCTTGTGCGAAAACATCCGGTCGTATAGTCCCGACCATTGCGCGTCACTTGGATATAATTCCTCATCCGTCAGTTCGCCAGCGTCCGCGCGACGCCATGCCTCGGCGGCGAACCTGTCGAACGTTTGCCGCATCCCGCTGGGCTGCGTCGAGAGAATTTTGTATAGCTTCACGGACAAGCGCCTCGCTCAAGTTTTCCAAGCTTTCAGCAGTAAAGAACGCGTCATTTGCCGAATCTCTCATGCGATCACAAGCTCGGCGTGGATTGAAATGCCATTTCAGGTTCATAATCTGATTCTGATTTTCCTATTTCAGCCAGTTGATTTTGATTTCCTTTTCGACGGATTTGAATTCGTGGTCAGCCGTCACCAGTTCGGCCTTTTTGTGTTTGGCCAGCGCGGCGGCAAAGGCGTCGGCCAGTCCCAGACCGTGTTCGTTTTTCAAAAGCGCGGCGATTTCCGCCAGTTCGCGGTCCACCGGCACGGCTTCCAACGGCGTGGTGTGTTCAAACTGGCGCGCGGTGTCGTAGCCGGCCTTGCCGTGCTTGCGTTCCATCTTGTAAAGCACCTCGGCCCAGTTGACGGCGCTGATGAAAACGGGGCGGTCGGCCTCGGAGGCCTTGTGGAAAAGGTCGCGCATCTGTTCCATGCCCGGCTCGCCCGAAGAACATGGCCAGCATCGCGGAGGCGTCCAGCACGGTGGTTTTCATTCGCGGTCTTCCTTTTCCTTTTCGGCGCGGCGCTCCTCCAGCAGCTCCTGCACGACGGATTTCTCGCCGGGCTTCTGCTTGAAGACGCCGCAGAAGCGAATCGATGTATTCGCGGGTGACGGGCTGGAAGATGATGCGCTCGCCCTCCTCCACGAAATTGATGCGCGTGCCGGGCTTGATGCCGAACCGGCGCCGGATGCGCGAGGGCACGACCAACTGGCCTTTGGAGGTGACGTAGGCGGTATTCATATTATTTCTGTCATTTTGCAGAAAGGATGACATAAACATAAATGTAAGGCAAGAACTATTTTGTAAGACTTATTCACAATGGCCTTTTCAGCCTCCTCACCCCGGCCCTCTCCTCGTTGATATTTGTTTTTCACCCGACGACCCTCATCCGGTCTGCGACCACCTTCTCCCATTCCCACGGGCGAAGGACGGCGAGGAGAGGGAGAATTATTTTGTGGGACGATTACCCAGGGTAGCTCGGTCCGTGCCGGACTGGCCACCTCGCAACCCTGGGCTAATATCTTTCAGCCTTACAGGCTTTCAATTTGTGTCGCGGCTTTGCGCCTTTGCGTTAAAAAGAAAAAAGCCGGGATTTTTCAATCCCGGCTTTCGCGGTGGAAATCTGTTCAGCCTCCGTTGGTGACGAGGAAATTCTTGAACTGCCACGGGTCTTTCAAATCCACGTCCGGCTTGTTGTAGCCGTTGAACGCGTTGCTCGCGAGTGCTTCAGCGGCGTCCAGTCCGACGGCTTGGAAATCCATTTGCCGAGATACGGCTTGGAAATTTTCAAAATGTAATCGTGCGGCAAATCGTCCGGCACGCAGACGCCCTTGGCCGGATTTTCAATCATCCACATCACGGCGGCGACGACGGAAATCGCCACCTGCATCGTCGTGGCGTTCTGGTGCGGCACGAGCCGGCGCGATTCGCTCGATGCTCAAGTCGCTGCCGACCCACCAGGAATTGTAGCCGTGGCCCATCAGCAGCGCGCCGAGAATGTCCGAGCCGCTGGTGATTTCGTCGTTCAGAATGCGCGCCTTGGGCTGGAGTTGGTAATTGTAGCCGCGCAGTTCGTTGAGCGACGCGATGGCCACGTCCGCCGGGCAATAGGCGTAATGAACCGTCGGGCGATAAACCGCCTTGCCGTTTTCCCAGACCGTCAGCCGGTCGGAAATCGTGAACGCCTCGCCGTGGCGCACGACCATGCCGTGGATGCAATAATCCGGCACCCAGGACGTGACCCAGGTGTTGATGCCCATTTGCGCGAGGCAAATCTGGTTGCGCGGGCCGTCGGTGTGCTCGCAGGCGCGCGCCGGCAATGTCTTCTCGTGCGTGCCCCAGCCCATCTCGGCGGTCGTCGTGCCTTCCTCGCGGAAACCTTCGACGCTCCAGGTGTTGGTGAATTCGTCCACCTCCTTCGGCTTGTTCGTGATCTGCGTGTCGCGTTCGCTGCAATGAATCACCTTCACGCCGAGCTTCTGCGCGAGCATGTTGAATTTCAGTTCGGCAATGAGCTGCCGGATTTCTTCCGCGGCCTTGCCGGTGATTTTTTTGTCCTTGATGGAGCGCTTGCCGATGTCAATCAAGCCCTGCTTGGTGAAATGCGAAATGAGGCCGGGATTCGCGCCGTGCTCGAGCACCGCCGTCGGGCCGGGCTGTTGACCATTTGGCAATCATCCGGCGCAGATTCATGTGCCGCCAGTAAAGCGTCATCTTCTGCGGCGGCGCGCCCTTGGAATTTTCATACGGATCCCACAGCTCGACCGACGTGTTGATGTAAAGCACGCCGTGGTCGTGGCACCACTGGAGGATTTCGCACGCAGTCAATGTTCCACGCGAGGTCAATCAGCACGTCGCCGGCGGAAAGATATTTGCCGAGCAGCGCGCCCATGTTTTCGCGCGTCACGCGCTTGCGCGCGAACTTGCACGCCGCGCTTGAGCCACGGCGCCAGCATCGCCGCGGCGGTCCTCGAAATCCATGACCGTGATGTTTTTGGCCGGCGTCTTGAGGTGCTTGACCAGGATCGGCAGGGCGCATTGCGCCACGGCGCCGTAGCCGACGAACAGGATTTTGTTTTTGAATTCGAGCATGGCAAAAATTTTGAGCGCGGCACTGTGTCCGAAAATTTTTTTGCGGTTACAAGGATTTATTCTGAAATGAACAGATTCCTCCTCCTCTTCGTCCTTCTCGTCCTGCAATCGAAAAATGTCCGGCAAATCCGCGAACGAGGACGACGGACGAGGAGGAAAATAATCTACTGCACCGTCACCAAATCCGGCCGCGGCCAGCGAAAGTCCGCCGTGGACATTGCCGTCAAACCGCGGGCGGATGATGACGTTGTTGGTGCAGGTGGTGTTGTTGACGCGGAAGGCCGCGCCGCCGCAATTCACTGGCCGTGAGGTTGGTGAAGGAGTTTTGGGCGCATTCGGTTTGCGGCGCGGGCTCCCAGCCTTGCGCGGTCGGCAGCTCGGCCTGCGCCATGAACACGCCGATAATGACGGCTGCTCGCGGATGGAGATGTTGTAGAATTGATTGTCGCGGCTCGCGCGCATGAAGATGCCCAGGTCGTTCGCGGTCAGCACCGCGTTGCTGATGACATTGTGGTTGAAAGCCAGATCCAGCGAAATGCCCGCGCCGGGATTGTCATGCAAGTTCAAGGCCGGTAAACAGGCAGTCCTTCGTCTGGTAACAGGCCAGGCCGTCAAACTCGTTGTCGAACGCAGTCAAGTCCCGCACCGTCAGCCGCCGCACGCCTCGCGTCGTGACCAGCCCGCCGGACCGGCAGCGGGCGCAAGTGACATGTTCCACCGTCGAATCGCTCACGTTTTGCACGGTGATGCCGTTGTTGCGGATTTCCGAGCCTTCGCCCTGGGTCCGCCAGAGTTCGCGCTGTTGATGTTGCCTGTTGCCGTCAATAAACAAATCTGCTTACGCGCAAATTCCCGGACTGCATGTTTGGGATTGTTGACCGGTTCGCCCAGGATGACGACCGGGCAATTGGCATTGTCCGCCAAATATAAAACGGTTGTTACGCCGGCCCCGCGCAGTTCCTGATGATCGCGGCGCAAAACAATCGGCTGGTTGACCTTAAACACTCCCGGCGGCAACACCACCTCGCCGCCGCCGGCCGGCAGGGCGTCCAAGGCCCGCTGGATTTCCGCGCCGGTCGCGCCGGCGGGCAGCATCACTATGGCCGGCTGGCGGGCGGGCGCCGGCGCCGCCACCAAGGCAATCACCGGCAGCCCCACCACTCCGGCGGTGGCCACCTTTCTCAAAACCGCGCTCAAACTTCCGATCCGATGGAAACCCGTGTTCATAAATCACCTGCGTCGTTGTGATGTGTCAGGCTTCTGCATCAAGGTCGCCCATTTTCCGCCGGCGTCCAGCGAAAATTTGATTTATTTATGATTTATTCCAGTTGAACTAATCTGGGAATAGCCGAGGTCGAACGGTGGCGGGTGCGGGACTTTTTTTGGTCGCCGTTCCCATGGCATGCGGGCTGCGTTTCGTGATTTCCCCGGATGAGCGAAACCATTATGCTGCGCGCGGATTTTATGCCGCAACCGAAATTCGCCAACGACGCCGTGCCCGCCGCACCCGGTTTTGCCATGCCCGCCGAGTGGGAGCCGCACGCCGCGACCTGGCTTGCCTGGCCGCACCACCAGCCCGACTGGCCCGGCAAGATGGAGGCCATCCGCTGGGTCTATGGCGAAATGGTGCGCAAAATTGCGCCGGGCGAAACCGTGCGCCTCCTCGTCCGACCTCCGGCGGAACAAAAGCTCGCCGCCGGTTATCTCGAGCGGGCGGGCTGCGATTTGAAGCAGGTCGAATTCATCGTGCATCCGACCAACCGCGGCTGGATGCGCGACACCGGGCCGGTCTTTGTCAGAAAATCGGAAATCGGAAATCGGAAATCGGAAATCGCCATCGTCCATTTCCATTTCAACGCCTGGGCCAGGGACAATTACTGGCGGAAGGACCGCCGGATTCCCGAAACGGCGGCGCGGCTGCTCCGCAAAGAGATCTTCCGGGCTGAATGTGGCGGCGCGACCGTTCGTCCTCGAAGGCGGCGGCATCGAGGTCAACGGGCGCGGCACGCTGCTGACGACCGAGGAATGTTACCTCCACCCGAAGATTCAAGTCCGCAATCCGGGCGTGACCCGGGCGCAATACAACGAAACGTTCAAGAAGTATCTCGGCGTCAAAAACCCGCTCTGGCTGCGCAAAGGGCCTGCCGGCGACGACACGCACGGGCACGTGGACGACATCTGCCGGTTCGTGAACCGGAAGACGCTCGTGCTCATCCAGGAGAAGAACCCGCGCGACATCAATTACCGGCCGCTGGCCGAAAATTGGGAGCGCGTCCGCGACTTCCGGCTGGAAGACGGCTCAAAACCCGAAATCGTGCCGCTGCCGATGCCCGCGCCGCTCTATTTTGCCGGCCGCCGGCTGCCCGCCAGCTATGCGAACTTCTACATCGCCAACGCCTGTGTCATCGTGCCGACGTTCAACGACCCGAACGACCGCGTCGCGCTGGGCATTTTGGGCGAATTATTCCGGGACCGGCCGGTGGTGGGCATCCATGCCGTGGACCTGGTGCTCGGCTCCGGCTCGTTGCATTGCCTCACCCAGCAGCAGCCGGCGTGAAGCCGTGAGCTGCGGGATGGGAGCGCCGATCTCCGAATCGGCCCGTTGCAAGCATCACCATGTCGAGCCGAATCGGAGTTCGGCGCTCCCGTCGGCCGGTTCATCCTAAATTCCGCGGTTAAGATGAACCACGAAATACACGAAATACACGAAATAGGACCGGATGAGTGGCTCCGGTGCTGGGAAATCAGTTTACCCGCCGGGGGAACCCGTTTCACGGCAGATCCCTTTGTTTTCGTGTCATTTCGTGAGGGGATGAGTTTAACTGACGGGCGTCCTGAAAACTCAGGCAACAGTTGCAGGACGGACGGAAACCGGGACACCCTAAGGGCCTGTTGGCAGCTAACCCGCAGGCGGCTTGGCGAAACCTGAAAAAGTGGCAACCAGATCAAGCTTGTCTCCCTATCTCACCGTAATGTCCGAAAACGTTAAGTTGCCGCTGGATCCCCAAGCGGTGCTGTTGGCAACACTCATGGCTCCGGGCTGCGTTATTCCGGTCGTCACTCCGTTGACGTCAAGAGCCCATGTAATTGAGGCGCCGTTACGTGCTGCGGTGGTTTGGTAATTATAGTTCCAAACATTGCTGCCGCAGCGGGCGGTTTGGCTTTGGGGCGGGTCAAAAACAGCCGGTTTTGATTTAACTTATTTGAACATAGCATGTTAATCTCAAGCCCATCGTTCATCGGAAGAACGAAATCGCAGTCCGGATGAACGACTTCCTTCATCCGAAGAACGATTTCGTTGATGCAAGGATCGAAGCCGTAGTTCGGGTGAACGACCTCCTTCATCGGCAGAGCGACTTCGCAGATCAAAGGAACGAGCGCGTTCATCGGATGAGCAAATTCGCAGTCCGGAGGAACGAGCACGCGGGTCGGAACAACGAAATTGCTGTTCCGAAGCGCGACAATCTTCTTCCCCAAAGAGGCGGCGTTCACCACTTCTGATCGAGGGTGCATATCAAAATTTGAGGGGGTGTCCGTGATGGAAAACTCTCGAATTGACAACCATTTCATTAGCACCCCGCCAAAGCAGGGTGTTAATGAGACCCGGCGGCAAAGCGTTCATTTTTTGATATGCGCCCGCCCCGAAAATGGTGAAATAAATTGTTATTGACCTGGTTTCAAGGTCAGGGATAATAATGCTGTTTGAATTGGGGAAGGGTAATTGGGCCTTTCCAAATTGGGATGATGAACTTGGGTGTTTTTGCAGAAGGAATCGCATTATGAGAAAAGTGTCTGTCTTAACGGGTTTGGGCGGGAAATTGGTTCTGCCGGCTGTTTTCGCCATCACTGCGGGTTGCTTGCTTTCCGTTGCCAGCGCGAGGGCGTCGGTGGCTACATGGTCCAATTGGTCGGCGAACCCGCAAGCTGCCACAATAGCCAATAGTGGGCCGATGACAGCTGGCTCGTTCCGTGGAAATGCCACTGGTAGCGGTTCTGTATCAGTTATGGAGCCGGGAGCCGGGGGCAACACCGCTGGCACAATCCATAGTGGTGGCAGTTATATGCTACAAGCTCCCGCTCCTGGTGGCAATACTCTTAATACGAGAACTTTTACAATAACCTTGACATTTGCAACCGGGGGAGGGGCGGTTTCCGATATCTATATGTCCTACATTAGAGGGAGTTCCGCCATTTCGCCGACCACCATAACTTGGGCAGTCTCTGGCATTGGTAGTTCTGGCTCTATAGCTACCACCACCCTGTCTGGAACAGCTTGGACGGCAGTTGACTTGAGTTTGACCTCGCTCAAAACAACAGGCACGTCACTTGTGCTTACGGGAACCTTCAGCGGCGGCACTGGGACAGGCACGGCGGGCAGCATTGGTTTTGATGACATTCAAGTTACTGCCGTTCCCGAACCCACGAATTATGCCTTGGCCGGTTTTGGCCTGATGTTCGTTGGCGTCGGCGTCGGTCGTTCCTATTTTGGCCGCCGCCGCTCGACCACGGCCGGCTAATTTGTTTTTCAAGCATTCAGCCCGCGGTTTTCACCGTGGGCTCTTTCGTTTCCGGCACGGTTGCTCTACAGACCAATTCTCTTGCATTTATCCGGCCAGACATAGTCCCTGAATTGGGCTTTTTGATTGACCAAACGAGCGCGGGCAGGAATGCTCGTTGGATTGTGGACGAAGAGCGCAGACAGAAATTAATCCGGCTGGGAATCGTTCTGGCCGTGGTGGCGGCAGTGCTGGCCGGCGTCTGGTTTGGCCGGCCGGTCTATCGGCATTACCGCGAGAAAAGCGCCCTGAAACAGGCGCAGATTTTCTTCGCCAGGGGCGATTATCGAAATGCCTCCTTGAGCGTCCGGCAGGTGCTGCAACTTGATCCCACCAATGTCCCGGCCTGCCGGATCATGGTGGGGCTGGCGGAACTGGCCCACTCTCCGGCGGCGCTGGACTGGCAGCAGCGGATTGTGCAAAACGATCCTTCACTCGAGAATAGATTGCAACTGGCGGCGGTGGGTTTGAGCTGTCAGAACCCGCCGTTCCCGCTGGCCAGCCAAATCTTGGAGGAACTTGCGCCGACGGCCACAAATTTAACTGATTACCAAATATTGGCCGGCCGCCTGGCCTTGGGCCTGCACCAGATGGCCGACGCGGAAAGCCATTTTGCCGCCGCCGTCCGGTTGGAGCCGACCAACCATTTATTCGCATTGAACCTCGCCACGCTCCGGTTGACTTCCACCAACGAAGCGACGGCGGCACAGGCCCGCGCCGCGCTGGAAAAATTCCGGTTAGACGCGAGTCTCGGTCTGCCTGCGTTGCGGTCGCTGGTGGCGGACCGGCTCGCGCACAAGGACTTCACGGCGGCGGACGCCTATTCCACTCAATTGCTGGCCAACGTGCAGGCGAATTTGGGCGACCGGCTGCAGCATCTGGAAATAGCGAAACAGCTTAAACGCGGCGATTTCGCCGCGGGCCTGCAAGCCTTGCAGCAGGAAGCCGCCACCAACGCGCCCGCCGTGGCGCAGGTTTCCGGGTGGATGCAGGCGAATGGTTTGCTGGCCGAGGACCTCCGGTGGCTGACGAATTTGCCGGCTGCGCTTCAGTCCCAGCCGCCCATCCGGCTGGCGCGGGTGGATGCTTACCTGCAAAGCACCAACTGGCTGGCGTTGCGGGATTTTGCCTCCAAGGGCGACTGGGGGGAGATGGAATTTCTGCGGCTGGCACTGGTCGCCCGCTCCTGGTCGCAACTGGGCGGGGAGCAAGCCGTGGTTGACGGGAACTGGAGCGCCGCCGTCAACGGGGCGGGCGACCGCTACGGCGCCCTGACCACGTTGCTGGGGCTGACGGAACAATGGAAGATGCCGCAGGCGCGGGAGGATTTGCTCCAGCGGATGTTCGGGAAATTTCCCCGCGACGCCTGGGTGGGGAAGGCCCTGGAACAAATGTATCTGGCCGGGGGGAACACCGCCGCCTTGAACCGGCTTTACACAAAACTGCTTTCCAATTTTCCCCAGAACGCGGTTTTCAAAAATAATCTGGCCGCCACCTGTCTGCTGTTGAAAACCAATCTGCCCCAGGCCTGCCAATGGGCGCGGGAGGTTTACGCCGGGAACACGAACAGTCCGGACGCCGCGTCCACCTACGCTTACGCCCTGTATTTGCAAGGCCGAACGAAAGACGGCCTCGCGGTCATGCAAAAACTGGATGCCAGCCTCCAGCAACAACCCGATGCCGCGCTCTATTACGCGGTCTTGCTGGCCGCGAGCGGCGCCACCAACGAGGCCGCGTTCTACCTGAAAATTGCCCGGACCAAAACCCAATGGTTGCCGGAGGAAAAGCGCCTGCTGGCGGCGGCGGGTGGAGGATGACCATGCCGACTGAATCGTTGGTTTGGTGGTTATGGCCCTTTCACAACCGGCGCGGGTTTCACGAGGCCGGAATAGTCGGGTTCGGTCGCGAATCGCTCCAATGTCCGCAATTCCTGCGGACCCAGCACCGCCTCTTGAATCACGCCGTTGCGGTCAATCACCAGCGTCTCCGGAATTTTATCAATGTCCCGATACGGCGACGGCGCGCTGGGCAGGACCGCAAGCGGATAATTGGTGCCGTTCCGCTGCGCAAAGGTCTTTTGGGCTGCGGCGTCTTCCGTGCTCAAGCCCAGAATGAAAACGTTCGTCGGTGACGTCTCCGCCCGCAGCTTGATGAAATCCGGCAGCTCCGCCCGGCACGGCGGGCACCAGGTCGCCCAGAAATTGAGGATGACCCGTTTGCCTTTCAAATCAGCGAGCCGGACGGCCGTCCCGTCGAGATTGGTCGCCGTGAAATCCGGCGCCGGGACGCCGACCCACGCCAGCAGCGTCTTCTGCTCCGCGTCCAACTGCGGCGCGGAAAAATAATGAAGCGCCTCAAACGCCAGCAGCGCCAGCGCGACGACCAGCACACCCGACGCGAGCGCAAATCGTTTTGGCGGCGGCGGCTGCCTGGTGGCGGGGGAACCGGAACTCATCTGCGACACATTACCGCAGCCGGGCGATGATGCAAAGGCTCCGTGCAGGCAATTATCCGTTCCGTGCGACGAAAATTCGCTCCGCGCGGACGATTTGCCCGTCTGTGCGGGCAGTTTCCATTTCCGTGCGCCGATTTCCCGATCTGTGCGGACAAACTTGCATTCCGTGCGTGGATTCAAACGACCCGTGCGCGGCAACAGGTCATCCGCGCATCCGTTCAGACGACCCTTGCACCCTTGCCGATTGTCCGTGCGGCGGGCAAACCACCCCGTGCGCGGCTTCAACTGCTCCGTGCGGGGCATCAGACGTCTCGTGCGGGCGAAAACCTGTGTCGTGCGCGGTTCGCGATGACCTGTGCGGCGTGAAAAGCGAGTCGTGCGCGCCGAAAAACGGCTCCCGCAGCCGTTCAGACGACTCCGGCATGCCATCAGATGGCTCGTGCGGACGCATCGCTGTCCCGTGCGGACGGTCAAACGTCCCGTGTGGCGGGAAAATCGCTTCGTGCGGGCGTTTTCCGGGCCGTGCGGGCGATCTCCCGTTTCGTGCGGGTCAACTCCGCATCCGTGCGGCGATTTTCCCATCTGTGCGGCCATTTTTCGATCTGTGCGGGCAAAACCCACCGGTTTTTGATGGTTTTTCACAAAAATCAAATCCCAAGAGGATTGCATCATTCAGCCCGACATCGGCCGATGACCCCGAAACGCGCGAAGCGTCTTGGACTGCGCCGGCAGAGCGGGAGCGGCGACGGCGCTTTCGAGCGGACGTGAACGTGACTTGAAATGGAAGATTTCCGCGCGTGCGAAAGCGGTGTCGCGCTGCGCTTGCCACCGCAGTCCAGGACACGCTGGCGCGAACAGTAGGGCGCGTCACTCCGTGCGCGCCGGGCCGTGTGCCGCCGGATGATTTTTTCTCGACAAAATTTTTGGCGGGCGCAAAGTCAAATTTGTGAATACGTCGAAATACCAGGCTGCAATTGACAATTTTAGAACAACGATGGACGGCTATACGGCTGGCTGGGCCAATGATGAAGCGCGCGTTGCGATGCTTCGGTGTATTTTAGACATCAAAATCGCCGGCGACCTTGTGCCCGATGGATATTTTTCGGAACTTATCCATAAGTTGGAGAGTCGAGTTGATACGTTGTATAGCGCGAGGAAGCATTTGAAGCATCGTAAAGGTTCGCGGAGTGGCGTGGAGGAATTGCGCGCACAAATTCACTCATTACTCAACCGTTTGGAGAATGTTCCAAACATGAAGGCCAGTTTCAAAAATCTTGAACAAAAAGACTGACTTGAATACTTCAGCGAAATTTCCAGCTATTGTCCGCCTGCCCTTTGGCTCAATTTATTGAGAAGATTTGTCGCTTCGGGATGTCCGTTCGTGACCGCAATGGCGAGCCATTTTTGAGCCAGAACGAAATTAGTCTCACCATATTCATCATGGAAATAAATTTCCCCAAGCCGAAATTGTGCAAAACCATCGCCAGCATCGGCCTGCGATTGATAGAATTTTAGAACATTTTGTTGAACAGCCAACCGTTTGGCCTCTTGGGCTTTGACGATTTTAGCTTGATGGTTTTCAATTTCACGCTGTTTTTCTTCCTGTGCTTCCTGTTCCTTTTTTAGCCGCTCGGTTGCTTCGGCTTGAAGTGTTTTTATTTCGTCGTCGTTAGGAATTGTCCCATAATCAAAAGCATAAACCGTTTTGTTTGCGCCCAAAGTGTTGATGTAAGAATACCGACCCGAAGGCATGGCATAGATAGCCAATTGTTCGTCATCCACCAACGGAATGTTTTTAGGAAAATTCTTAATGAAAACGGTTTCCCTGTCATCGGCTATTTCTTTTGAAAAAAGGATGCCGTCTGGAGTTATCTGAATTACGTTGCCGCGAAATTCGTTCCACTCTGGATTAGGGGTGGCTTCATAATTTGTTACAAACAAATCATCCGAATGGGAAAAACCATCCCAATGAAAACGATCAGTCAGATTATATAAAACACCATTTACCTTCCGGTAATGATCGCGAGTAAGGATTTCAACAATATTTTGCGCCTGCACCGAACTCCAAAACGGGCAGACGGCGAGCAAGAAAATCACCAAATGTTTTTGCATCATGTTTTGAATTGCGTTACCGCTTCGACACAGCGACCGCAAATTGTTGGGTGTTCTCCATTCTGGCCGATGTCAGTTTCCACATGCCAACAACGCTCGCATTTCTGGCCGTCGGCTTGCAAAATATCTTTCACCCACAATTCTCCCTCTCCAGATTTCAACTCAAGTTGTGAGACGTTCAGCAACTCACGAATTAGCTCACAATTTCGTTGAGCAACAGTGATAAATTCCGGTTCGCCAGTCAGAATAACTTTAGCGTCTAGCGACTTGCCGATGAGTTTAGCTTGCCGGACTTTCTCCAATTTCGGCAACACGCCTGCGCGGAGCGTAAAAAGATAAGCCCAGTCTCGTTTTTCTTCGTTTGAGAGAACAAATTTCGCCGGCTTAAATTCACTTTCATGCACCGAGCCAGTCGGTTTGCCGGGGATAAATTCCCACGCTTCGTCCGCCGTGAAAGCCAGAATCGGCGCAAGCATCTGGCACAGGCCGGTCACCAGACGGTGCAGCGCGGTCTGCGTGGAACGACGGTAATGAGTTCCATAACGTCCTGTATAAAGCCGATCTTTGACAAAATCATGATATTGTGAAGAAAGCTCCACGGCGATGAACTGGCTCAACTTTTGATAGACGACGTGGAATTCGCATTTGTCGTAGGCGGCGATGACTTCGGCTTCGAGCCTGGAGAATTCGCCGAGTATCCAGCGATCCAAGCCGGTCAATTGGTCGTCCGGCACGGAATGTTGCGCCGGGTCGAAATCGTAAAGGTTCGAGAGCTGGTAGCGCAGCGCGTTGCGGATGCCGCGATAGGTCTCGCCCACCTTGTTGACGCGCTCCTCGCTCACCACGATGTCGTTGCGGAAATCCTGCGACGACACCCAGAGGCGCACGACGTCCGCGCCGTATTTTTTGACGTAGGCCTCGGCGGTCTGCGGTTTTTCGTAGGCACCCTGCTTGCTCTTGGAAATCTTCTCGCGGTCGGCGTCCACCATGAAGCCGTGGGTGAGCACGGTCTTGAACGGCGCCGCGCCGTTGCCCGCGAGCGAAAGCAGCAGCGACGATTGAAACCAGCCGCGATGCTGGTCGCTACCCTCGAAATACATGTCAGCCTGCCATCGGAGCGCGGACGGCTCGTCCGCATGTTTCGTTGGGATGGAATTCGCGGACGAGCCATCCGCGCTCCGATGCGCAAGCTCGCCACGCCGCATCAAAACCGAACGCGAGGAACTGCCGGAATCAATCCACACGTCCAGCGTGTCGTTGGATTTGGCGACGGCTTCCGCGCCCTGCCAATCCTTCGGTTTCACCAGCGACCAGAGTTCGGCGGCAGATTTCTCAAACCAGAAGTTGGAGCCGTGCTTTTCGATCAAATCTGCGACATTGCGGACAATCTGCGCGTCAAGGATGGCCTCGCCCTTTGCGTCATAAAACGCCGGCAACGGCACACCCCAGGTTCGTTGGCGGCTGATGCACCAGTCGGGACGAGATGCAACTGCACCGATAATCCGAGTCTCACCCCAATCAGGAATCCACTTTACATCGTTTGTAATTGTATATTTGGCAAACCAACGAAAAGTCGCTTCTCTCGGGCCACGGTCAGGAAACTTCTGGTCAAAAAATGCCCGAATATCGTCAGATTTGTGGTCGATCTTTATGAACCACTGGTCCATCGCGCGGAAGATGATGGCCGTCTTGCTCCGCCAGCAGTGCGGGTAACTGTGATGATAATTCTCCTGGTGCAGCACCGCATGCCGGGCGCGGAGTTCGTGCAGCACAGCCTCGTTCGCGTCGCTCTTGCCATGTTTTTCCAGGATGGATTTGCCAACCATCTCGGCGGGCATTTGCTGCTCGACCGGCAAATCGTTTGTAAACGCGAACTTCCCGTCGTCGTCCACCGGCGAATAAATCGGCAGGCCAACTTTCAAACCGAGATTGTAGTCGTCCAAGCCGTGCCCCGGCGCGATGTGGACGAAACCGGTGCCGGTGTCGCTCGTGACAAATTCCGCGGCAAATGCCTTGCCGGTGCGGTTGCAAAACGGGTGCTGATACTGGATGGCCGCAAGCTGTTCCGTCGGGACCGGTGTTTCAGCGTAATTCGCCCAGCCGCATTTCGCGGCCACTGATGCCAATAAGCCGCGGGAAACGATATAACTCTCGTCGCCGACTTTGGCGCTGGCGTATTGAAAATCCTTGTTGAAAGCAACCGCCAAGTTCGCCGGCAACGTCCACGGCGTTGTCGTCCAAATCACGATGAACGTCTTCGGGCGGCCGACGACGGGGAATTTCACGAACACGCTCTGGCTGACGTGGTCCTGGTATTCCACTTCCGCCTCGGCCAGCGCGGTGCGGCAGGGGATGCTCCAATACACCGGTTTTTTGCCGCGATAAACAAAACCCTTGGCCACGATGTCGGCAAACAGGCGCAATTCATCGGCCTCGTATTCCTTGTCGAGCGTAAGATAGGGATTGTCCCAGTCTCCGAGCACGCCGAGGCGTTTGAACTGGCCGCGCTGGAGGTTCATGTATTTGAGCGCGTAGGCTTCGCAGGCTTTGCGAATGTCGGCAGGCGACGACGCGTCGCTGCCACTCTTGCGCAATTCCTGGGAAACTTTGAACTCAATGGGCAGGCCGTGGCAATCCCAGCCCGGCACATACGGCGCGCGGAAGCCGCGGAGCGTTTTGTATTTGATGATGATGTCCTTGAGAATCTTGTTCAGCGCGGTGCCGATGTGCGCGTCGCCGCTGGTGAACGGCGGGCCGTCGTGCAGCACAAAGGTTTCCGCGCCGGCGCGGGCGGACAGGATTTTGTCGTAAAGTTTGGCGTCAGCCCATTTTTTCAAACGCTCCGGCTCGCGCGATACGAGGTCGGCCTTCATGGGAAAGTCGGTGCGCGGCAGATTGAGCGTGTTTTTGTAGTCCATCGCCATTTTCAAGAGCGGGAACGGTAACAGCCGGAAAAAGCAGTGTCAACGAACGCGCGGAGCCGGACTGGCCAAAAGTGGCGACATGAAAAGAAAAAACCGGGTCAGTCAGCCAGAAGATGGCCGAAAGACCCGGGGAATTCAGAATGAGTTCAACGTAGGATTACGGAGGACTCCAATCCAGGTCTGAACCAAAACCCGGATCGAAAACTGTTTCAAAAAATCAAAGATCACTGTGCAAACGGCTTAAAACGCGTTTCAACTCCCCAAAATAAATCACAGTCGCTTATCTTTGTCAAATCAGTTTGAAAAGTATAAGTAAAAATGTTTTAAGGCCGTCCCTTGATTAAAAACCGGTCGCGACGAATGATGGGCTGACTCGTCCGCGGGATGGCTGGCGGCTGACGGCCGGTCGGCGGTCAAAACAGCGTGGAACAGCAGGTAAAGGCAGCCATGCTGGATGGGGCCGCGAACGAGAACTGCGGGCACCCCCGAATTACGAGCGTTGGTTGATCTGAATTCCAACCAAGACAACCGGCGCATGGCAATGCCTGCTTTTCTGTCAGATCCTTCGCACGACAGATCCCAAGGCCAGCCGAATTTTCCCCGGCACGCATCGCTTCATTTTGAGATGCGCCCCCGCCGGTCGGCGGAAAAAATTCCTGTTTACAGGAACGTCCCGGTTGCTAATATCCGACGACCAAGCAAACGAGCGGAGCGCGCAATGAAAAAAATCGAAGCAATCATCAAGCCTTTCAAGTTGGAGGAAGTGAAGTCCGCTTTGACGGCGTTGGAAATTCAAGGCATGACCGTCGTCGAAGTCAAAGGTTTCGGCCGCCAGAAGGGGCACACGGAAATTTATCGCGGCAGCGAATACACCGTGGATTTTCTGCCCAAGGTCAAAATTGAAATCGTGGTGGCCGATGCCCAGGCCGGCCCGGCGGTGGATGCGATTGCCAAGGCCGCCAAGACCGGAAAGATAGGCGATGGGAAAATTTTCGTTTCTCCGGTGGAAAGCGCCCTGCGCATCCGCACGGGCGAATCCGGCGAGCAGGCGGTTTGACTGTAAGTGGCAAAATCGAAAGAAAGCTTGATTTTATTGGCCGGAAGGCGCATGTGAATAACTCGTGAACAAAAGTTAATATATTGTCCTAGAAACTTTGCGTCCGTTCGCATAAAAATGCCCGTGTCAGCAGAAAATGGTTTTGAGCAATTGACATAAAATACGGACCTGTAGGATTCAGAGGCGATTTACTGTATTAATATATTTATAATAAGGCACTTGCGTTAAAATTTTTAGAAGCGTTTGGTGGATTGGGCGTAATTGAGGGGATAGTTTGTTTAGATGTTGCTCTTTGCAGCGGTGATCGTGCGAAAAAACTGATGTCGGAGCCCGCTTATGGGGCTAGGTGAATAAACTGCCTGAAAACAGGCCTTTTGGTGGAACGACAAATGCAGCTTTCAGCAGAAAAAATTTGGAATTTGGCGCAGGAGCAACTCCGCTCCAAGTTGAGCAAGGACACCTTCAGTATGTGGTTTGCCCCTTTGCGCGCGTGTGCTCTGGATGGCAGCAACCTTACGCTCGAGGTGCCAAATGAATTCAGCGAGGTCTGGCTGAAGGACAATTATACCAACCTCTTGCAGGAGGCGGTGGCCTTTGCCGCCGGCCGCCACTTGCAGGTCAAATTCAAAGTCGCCCCCGGCGGCGCGGCGATCAGTTCGGCGATCGTGTCCGCGCCAGCCAAAATAAAATCCGCCGAAGTGGCGCACGATCGCGGAACCGCCGGCGAAATTCATTTCAATCCTAAAAACACTTTTGACACGTTCGTCGTCGGCGCCAATAACAACTTTTCCTATGCCGCCGCGCTGGCCGTGGCCCAGGCGCCCGGCAAATCCTACAATCCGCTGTTTCTTTATGGCGGCGTCGGCCTGGGCAAGACGCATTTGCTGCACGCCATCGGCCAGCACGTCACCGGCAACCGGAAGAGCGCGCGCGTCGCCTACGTCTCGTCCGAAAAGTTCACCAACGAATACATTGACGGCATCCAGAACAACCAGCTCGCCAAGTTCCGCAAGAAATACCGCCAGACCGACGTGCTGCTGATTGACGACATCCAGTTCCTCGCCGGCAAGGAGCGGATTCAGGAGGAGTTTTTCCACACCTTCAACGCGCTGCACGAGGCGCACAAGCAGATCGTGCTCACCTGCGACCGCCCCGCCAGCGAAATTCAAGGGCTGGAACACCGCCTCGTTTCGCGGTTCGAATGGGGGCTGGTCACCGATCTGCAGCCGCCGGACGTCGAAATGCGCCTGGCCATTCTCCAAAAGAAGGCGCAACTCATGGGCGTGACGCTGCCGGAGGAGATACTGAATTTTCTGGCCAACCGCATCCGCACCAACGTCCGCCGGCTCGAAGGCGCGCTCATCCGCGTGGCGTCCTACGCCTCGCTCACCGGCAAGAAATTGAGCATCGAAGTCGTCGAAGGCCTGCTGCGCGAAATTCTCCACGAAGAAGGCCGCTTTTCCATCAGCATCGAAGTCATCCAGAAGAAAGTCGCGGAACATTTCGACATCCGCCTCGCTGACATGACCAGCAAACGCCGGCCGGAAAACATCGCCTTTCCGCGCCAGATCGCCATGTATCTCTCCCGCCAGATGACCGAAAGCTCGCTCAACACCATCGGCGAAGCCTACGGTGGACGCGATCACGGCACCGTCCTGCACGCCTGCCGCCTCGTCAAGGACCGCATGGAAGTGGATGCCAACGTCCGCCAGGTTGTCAGTTACTTGGAAAAGCAGTTGATGCGGTGATCGCCGCAGAACGCGCAAAAAATCGCAAAATAATCTTTTCCTTTCTGCGCCTTTTGTGCTTTTTTGCGGCCAATTATGCCGGTCATTGAGGTCAACAATCTCACCAAAGCCTTTCGCACCTACAAAAAGCAGCCGGGTTTTGGCGGCGCGATCAAAGGGCTTTTTCACCGGCAATACGAGCAGACCGTCGCCGTCAACGAAGTCAACTTCAAGATTGAACCCGGCGAACTCGTCGGCTTCCTCGGCCCGAACGGCGCGGGCAAGACCACCACGCTCAAGATGCTCGCCGGCCTGCTCTATCCGACCGGCGGCGCGGCGCAAGGTTCTCGGCTTCACGCCGTGGGAACGCGCCGACGGCTACCGCCGCCAGTTCGCGCTCGTGCTCGGCCAGAAAAACCAGCTTTGGTGGGATTTGCCGGCGCGCGAATCGCTGGAACTGAACGCGAAAATCTACGGCATCCCCAAGGACCGCTTCGAGCGCACCGTGGCGGAAATGAGCGAGCTGCTGGTCGTCAAAGAAAAACTCAACGTCAGCGTCCGCGAACTCTCGCTCGGCGAGCGGATGAAGATGGAACTCATCGCGTCGCTGATTCACCAGCCGAAGGTGCTGTTCCTCGACGAGCCGACCATCGGCCTGGACGTGACTTCGCAGAAGACCGTCCGCGATTTCATCCGCCGCCACAATGCGGAGCAGAAGACCACGATCCTGCTCACGAGCCATTACATGGCCGATATCCAGGCGCTGTGCGAGCGGGTCATCATTATTGACCACGGCAAGATTTTCTTCGACGGCAAGCTGGGTGAAATCGTGGACCGTTTCGCCGACTTCAAGCTCGTGACGATTCAGTGCGAGAAGGCGAATGAATTGCCGCCGGAACAATTGAACCGCTACGGCGAAATCACCGAGAAGACCGCCGGCGCCATCACCTTCAAGGTCAAACGCGATCGGGTGATCGCCGTCTGCAAATCGCTGCTGGATGATTTGCCGGTGACCGACATTGACATCCAGGAAGTGCCGATTGAGGACGTCATCCGCCAGATTTTCGCCCGGTAAGCCGGAGGCGCCAATCGCAAATTCCCTATGCCGCTTCGGCGTCCGGTTTGCGCCGCAAAAGCGGCTTGCTCTCGCCCAGCACGACCGGTCGCGTGACTTTCACGTGGACGATGTTGCCGCTTTCGGGCACGTCATACATCACATCGAGCATCAACCGCTCAATCAAGCTGCGCAGCGCGCGCGCGCCGGTGCCTTTCTTCAGCGCCTGCGCCGCCAGTTCGCCCAGCGCGTCGGGCGTGAATTCCAGTTCCACACCTTCCATCGCGAGCAGCTTGGCGAATTGTTTCGTCAATGCGTTCTTCGGCTCGGCGAGGATGGAAACCAGTTGTTCCTCGGTCAATTCCGCCAGCGTCGTCACCACCGGTAAACGCCCGACAAATTCGGGAATGAAACCAAAATTCAACAAATCCTCCGGCTCAACCTGCTGGAGCATCTGCGCGCGTTCGTCGGAAACGGTTTTGTGCGCCTCGCCAATCGCGCCGAACCCCATCACGTGCCGGCCGAGCCGCCGCTGGATGACTTTTTCCAGGCCGACAAACGCCCCGCCGCAGATGAACAAAATGTTCGACGTGTCCACGCGGATGTATTCCTGCTGCGGATGCTTGCGGCCGCCCTGCGGCGGCACGTTGCAAATCGTGCCTTCGAGGATTTTCAGCAACGCCTGCTGCACGCCTTCGCCACTCACGTCGCGCGTGATGGACGGCCCTTCGGCCTTGCGCGCAATCTTGTCAATCTCGTCAATATAGACAATGCCGCGCTGGGCGCGCTTCACGTCGTAATCGGAATTTTGCAGCAGCCGCAGGATGATGTTCTCCACGTCCTCGCCCACGTAACCGGCCTCGGTGAGCGTGGTGGCGTCGGCGATGGCGAAGGGCACGTCGAGGATTTTCGCCAGCGTGCGCGCGAGCAGTGTCTTGCCCGAACCCGTCGGGCCGACCATCAGGATGTTGCTCTTCTCGATTTCGACGGCGGCGTGCTTTGTGCCCGTGCCGCCCCCGGCGCGATTTTCCACTCCCGGCTCCGGCTGGATGCGCTTGTAATGATTATGCACCGCCACGGCGAGGGTTTTTTTCGCGTGCTCCTGTCCGATGCAATAAGAATCCAGCAGCCGCTTGATTTCGGCGGGGCGGGGCACGGTGAATTTGGGCTGTTTCTTCTGCTCCAGAAGCTGCAATTCGCGGTCGAGGACGTTTTTGCAGAGGATGATGCAGTTGTCGCAGATGTAAACGCCGGGACCGGCGATGAGCTTGCGCACCTCCGCGTGCGATTTGCCGCAGAAACTGCACATCGTGATGTTGGTTGGCCGGGCCATGTCAAAACTTCAACGGGCAAAATTGTAGATCAATTGCCGGTTGCGCGAAAGACTTTACTCCAACATCGGTATTTTTCCACCCGGGAAAAGCTTTTTTGAACCCGTGCGCGCCGTCAAACCACCCGTGCGCGGCAACAGACGATCCTTGCATCGTTTCAGACGACCCGCGCGAGCTGGCAGATTGCCCGTGCGGAAAGACAAACCATCCGTGCGCCGCTGCGACCAGTCCGTGCGCGGCATCCGGCGAGTCGTGCGGGCAAAAAATCCTGTCGTGCGCGGCTTCGCATGACTCGTGCGGTGGGAAAATTGAGTCGTGCATGATGAAAAACGGCTCCCGCAGCCGTTCAAACGACTCGCGCACGCTTGCAGATGCCCGTGCAAACGCCCAACTGTTCCGTGCGGGCGTTCAAATGCCCCGTGCGCGGCCAAAAAAACCCCCGTGCGGCTGAAAAATAACAAAAAATGACTGTAAATTGCCAAAAACGATGAAGCGGCTCCGATTGCAGCGCGGATAATCGCACTGAAGCAAACCAATCCAACGTTCAACACAAAATTGTTTATGACAAATCGCCAAACTCACGAAACGGACGCCTACCAGCGCGTCAAAACCTTCGGCGTCGCGCACGCGACGGATTTGCCCACCACCAGCGTTGGCGGACAGCAACTAGCCATCGTCACCGCCTCCGTGCCGCAGGCCCAAACGCAGGCCACCGACCAGAAATCCGCCGCCGGCGACCGGGGCAAGGCCACGCTCACGAAGGCGCACATTCATCCCGACCTTTACGGCCAGTTGCACGACATCAGCGAAAACGCCCACACGCTGGCGGATTTGGGCGTGACCGGGCTGGACGCGAAATTCCGGATGCCGCGCAGCGGCGGCCACGGCGCGCTGCTCACCGCCGCCCGGCAGTTTGTGAAGGACGCCACGCCGCTCAAGGACCAGTTCACGGGCCTGAACATGCCCGCCGACTTTCTCGATACGCTCGGCACAACCATTACGAATTTTGAAAACGCAACGGACGACCAGTCCGGCGGATTGAAAGATCAAGTCGTCTCGACGGTCGGGCTGGGCGGCACGGTGGGCGACGCGCGCAAGGCGTTGCGCGTGTTGAACCGGGTTGTGCGCAACACCTACAAAAACAATCCAACGGTGCTGGCCGAATGGGAAGTGGCCAGCCACATTGAATCCGGCAAGGCGCATCACGCCTCGCCTACACCAACACCCGCGCCGCAACCGGCCGCAGGCGGCAAATGAAAAACGACCGGCTGGTTCAACACTTGCAAACTTGCGGCGGCAAACTTAAATTGCGGCCATGAGCAAAATGGAAATTTTAGCCGAACTGCCCAGGTTGGAACTGGCCGACCGCCGCGAAATCTTCGACCGCATTTGCGAAATGGAAGAGCGCGACTTGCTCACCGGCGGCGCGACGGATGAGGAAAAAGCCCTGCTCGACCGCGAACTGGAGGAATACCGCCGGAACCCCGAAGCCGGTTCAAGTTGGGATGAAGTGGAAGCCCGGTTGCGCAAGCCATCCCGGTCGTGAACTGGCGCGTCATCGTCCGGCCAAACGCGGAGGCGGATTTGCGGGAGGCGCGGGACTGGTATGAATCCCAACGCGCCGGTTTGGGCGATGAATTGCTGATTGAAATTCGCCGCGCGGTGCATCTGCTGAAAACCGACCCGGAACGCCGTCCTTTTTATTACCGCGATTTTCGCCGGCTGCTCACGCGCCGGTTTCCCTACAAACTTTTCTATCGCGTCGAAGGCGGGCGCGTCATTGTCTTTCGCATCCTGCACGCGAAACGGAAACATCAGTGGCAGCTTTGAAATGAGCCGCTCCGTTGAAAAGGCGTTGCGCGTGTTGAACCGGATTGTGCGCAACACATACAAAAACAATCCGACGGTGCTGGCCGAATGGGAAGTGGCCAGCCACATTGAATCCGGCAAGACGCATCACGCCTCGCCCGCGCCGGCTCCGACGCCAGTTCCAACGAAACCGTAAATTGAATCAAGATATTTCAAGCGGCCTTTGGAAACAAAGGCCGCTTTTCAGTGTCCACCAAAATGAGGCAGGACCATTGTAGAATGTTAGCGGGCGGATTCTGACGACTCCATAGCCTTCTTTTGAACCAAACTGCTTAATGTTTGTGAACTCCTGTTAAGATCCGGATTTGTGGCCGTCCTTTAGATCGTAATACTGAATCCACTTGCCGTTCAGCTCAGTGTTAGTTTTAAGAAAATCCTGTGCGGTTTGGGCTGTTTGTTTATCCACTAGAATATAATAAACGATGGAACCCGAAAAACCAACCCACATGCCTTTATTTGCCAGCAGGCGTTTGATAATTTGTCGAGTGGCGTCATCTGTCGAACCTATACAACCAATCGCCAAGATGCGGTCAGACGGAGGCATGGCATTTTCGGTTTGCACCTTCCCATGCAGATTACACGAAACCAACAGCGTAAACGCCATTGCAATTAAAGCCAGTCCTGCAACTTTGGGCCTCATGGTTACCAATGGCTAATATGTAAAGTCTTGAGTGATTATTTGATTTGGCTTTGAATAGAGAACCTGTTCGGCTGTCCTTGTAATACTAGAATTTGCGCAGTTGCAATTTGAAGATTTTGGACTGCTGACTGTGATTCGCAAATCAAGCGTCCGTTTTGGTGATCCCATGTTGTCTGCGGGATTATCAGTGATGGTAATAGTTTCCGAGGCTGTGGGGTCTGGCACCTTCCGATTTTCCCACGGCCCAAACGCTGGACTTTGCGGATAGAGTGAGAACATATCATTCCATTGCCCGGGTTTATAGCCAGGAATTCCATTCTGCCACCCTGGGGTTGGCGTAACTTTTTCACTCCAATCGAGTGTTGCGTGATAATCACGGCCATCCTTGCTGGGTTTTGACTCCATGGAAATAACAATGTCAAACTTGTGCCCAAACAGGCTGCCACTTGTATATTTACGTATATTCGTAAGATGAACCCGCGTAACACATTCACAGCAGCATTCTCCCAAATAGTCGGCATCATTGATGGAATCGTTATTCACAAAACCATACAGATTAGGCCCGGCATCTTCACCTACTGGGTCGCGGCTGGCCCAGCGTCCGATGGTCGGGTCAAAAAAGGCTTGGACATTGAGTGCGGCGAAAGAGGCAACCGCAGCGGCGAGTGCAACCACATTTTTTATTTTCATGGCTTTCCCTTTGTGTCGGTTGTTATTTTTACCGGCGATCCTGGCGGCATTGTCGATGCCGAATCATCATTTTTAAGAAGGCTCTTGAAAGCCGAAGCGCTTATACGCTCAACGCTTAAATTTGTTAAACAAACAGCTACAGATCCATCCGGCCAGAGTCCAGTTTTTTCAAAAGCCACAATGTCAGAATTTGAATGCAAGGACAAAGCGTAATCAGAATATTGTTCAAGGATAGCTTTATTAGTCGAGCAACTAACCGGCTTTTGAGATAAAGTTTCGTTTGGAGCGTAAAAAATACTTAAAAGATCGGTTCGGTCATCGGGCACTAATTCACTCAAATTGCGAGGCATACCTCCATGTTTGCTTTCATAGTCGAGCACCAATTTTGTGATTCCCTTAAGTTGTGTGTCGCTTTGATATTGCCTAATTTGAATTTTGGAAAGGCGGTTGCCGGCTGGTTTCAAACAGGCAAACAATATGATGACTAAAAGTGCAAAAGATATTAAAGTCCACGCAGCGTTTCGTCGTAAAAATGACATAAGCCGCAGCTTAATAATAAATATAAAAAATCCCGAAGTAGCCGTATCCACTTAAATGCCCTGACGTATAATATAATCCTTCGGAGGTCGAGAGAATGTTACCAGCCGACGGCCCATCTGCGCAACGAGCTTTCCATTTGAAAGCAAACCCCCACGGTTTGTGCCACGGAACAGGCCAAATGGTTAGCGGTCCGTCGGGACCATCGCCTTCGGCATACGCTCGTTGATCCACCGGATCCCAAAACCCGCCTCCTCCTGCCGAATCAGGATAATAATCCCCTGCAAGCCCCGGCCATATTCCAAAAAGTTTTTTTACATAACGGTCTACTACACCTTTGTTACACTTGCATTTTTCCGCGCTGTCAAAGGTATAATAAACTTCTGTTTCAACATCAGGTGTGTCGTTATTGTTAACGTTATGCGTCCAAGTTCCTAGTCCTCTTAAATCTATTCCATCAACCGAATCATTTCTGACGAAACAATAAAGATTTAATCCACCTTGCTCTTTACTTGGGTCGCGTGAACAAAAGCGTCCAACGGACGGGTCAAAATAGGCCTGAACATTTAGCGCGGCGAAAGACGCAACCGCAGCGGCGAGTGCAACCACATTTTTTATTTTCACGGCTTTCCCTTTGTGTCGGTTGTTGCGTTTATAGGCGATTCCGGCGGTTTTGTCAATTAAAAATGTATATTCCCTGGCGCTGGCGTTTGCGGCACCACTTCAATTTGAAACGGCGGGCGCTCGGCAGGCTGTTCGTCGAGCAAACGGCGTCTGGTTTGAATGGCGTCAATCTTTATTTGGTCTTGTTCACGATTCATGAAAAAGCCGTCAATTATTTGCTTGATTCGCGCCGGGGAGGCGTTTTGCTCGTTGAAGCTCGCCAACCGGTCTTGAAGTTCCTGCGGAACGGGCTTGCCGCGCCACGGCAAGGGCAAATCTTGCGGGCTGATGTCTGTTTGGCGTTTTTCTCCGAAGGACAATGGTGGCGGCGATTGAAATTGCGCTTGTTCCGTCGCGTTTTGGCTTTTGAGGTTTTGAAGTTCCATCTCCTCCATCGAATAAATCCTCATTTCCTCGATCATTTCCCTTTCGTTGTTCAACTTTCGCAGACGATTCATAAGTTCCGGCGGAACAGACCGCAAATACTCCAGCGGCACAAGTTCGGCGGGAAAAATCATCCGCTGCACTTTGGGAAAAAGTTCGTCGGCAAGCAATTGCTCCGGCCCCGCCGTCTGCAACAACCGCAGCGGTGGCGGAACAAGCGAAATGCGAAACTGGACTTTATGCGTGTCGGTGGTCATTTCCTTCGCGTATTCATCCACCTCATTTTTCAAATCGGCGGCGGCCTTTTCCATCGCCGCTAAATCTGTGCTGCTTTCCATCAATTGGAGGACCTGCACCTGGCGATTTTGAAAATAATCCAGCGCATCCTCTGGAATCGGTTGCGTCACGACGGCATCCCACAATTCCGCCCAACGCGCCGCCTTGTGAACGTCGCTGGCACGCTCTTTGGCCATTTCCACAATGTTTTGCAAGACAGGCGTCGGTGGCAAATAACGGCTGACGGCTTCCCAACTTTGCGCGGCCTCGTCGAATTTCTTCGCGCTGGTCAAATTCATGGCGCGCATTGCCAGAAAGGCGCCAAGAATCTGCTGTTTTCTCATCGGCTGCAAATAGCCATAGGTTTTTATCTCCTCATCCGTGAGCGAATGCGGCCACTTGCGATATTCCTCGTCGGGATGCGTGATGAACCCTTCGCCCGCCGCATCCACATTCAAGTGATTAGTTCCTTCCTCATAGCGCAGGTAAAGATGTTCTTCCGTGGACGCCAAATCCACCGGATAACCCAGCCGTTGCGCCACCGCCACATAAAGCACTGGCAGTGACGAGCAAGTGCCTTGCCGCTCACGGCCAAGAATCCCGCCGATGAAGATGTCTTTGGCATCAGCATAAAAAATATCGTTTGGCTCACGCTGGCCGAGAAGCTGCGGCAAAGCGCGTTCGGGGCTGTAATGCACACCCAAATCCTGTTGCAGAACGGTGGCCAGCATGATCATCCGGTAATAAGCCAGCGAATTGTTGTAGGCCTCGGGATGCTCCCAAAAGCGGTGAAGATTTCGGAAGGTTTCATCGTCCACGTGTCGCGCCCACGTGTCCAACGTGTCAAGGTTCTCCTGAATATTGAGATTTTCCGCTCCAGGCAAGCCCTCGGCGCAAAGCAAATTCATCCGCGCGATGTCGCACTTTTCCAGTTGCTGCGGCGACAACGCCAGCAATTGAGCAAGGCTGGTTGGTGCAACTGGAAGATTTGTGGGAACAAATGCGTTTGAATCCACCGTGTTTGTATCTGCAAGAGCAATCGTTGTTATTGAAACAATTGCCAAAAGCACGAACCGACGTGAACACGTTTTCAGATTCATCCGAAAAGGATATTTGGAGAATTCCAGCCATTTTGCAAAAAGAAAAAGCCGAGATTTTTCAATCGCGGCTTTCGCAAGAATTTATTTTTACACCACCACCGACGTTTTATCCATTCCGCCGGGAATTTCCTTGCGCGACGCGACGACGTGATCCACGAGGCCAAACGCCTTGGCCTCGTCGGCGGACATGAAATTATCGCGGTCGGTGGATTTGCCGATGTCGTCCGTGGTCTTGCCCGTGTGCTTGGACAGGATTTCGTTCAGCCGGTCCTTGAGCCGCAGGATTTCCTTCGCCTGGATGCTGATGTCGGACGCCTGGCCCTGCACGCCGCCCCACGGCTGGTGGATCATGATGCGCGCGTTCGGCAGCGCGTAACGCTTGCCCTTGGCGCCCGCCGCCAGCAGCACCGCGCCCATGCTCGCCGCCTGCCCGACGCAGTAGGTGTTCACGTCGCAGGTGAGGTATTGGATGGTGTCATAAATCGCCAGGCCCGCCGTGACGCTGCCGCCCGGCGAATTGATGTAAACATGGATGTCCTTTTTCGCGTCGGACATTTGCAGGAACAAAAGCTGGGCGATGATGATGTTGGAAACGGTGTCATCCACCGGCGTGCCGAGGAAGATGATGCGGTCCACGAGCAGGCGGGAATAAATGTCCCACGTCCGCTCGCCGCGTCCGGTCTGCTCGACCACGATGGGAACCAGAAAATTCTTGGTGTCGTTCATGGGAACATAACTACCCCATTTGCGGGCAAAGTAAAGGCGGGAAGTTTTAACCAGGGATGGACACGGAATTGCAAAAATCTGCCAACATTCGCGCCGAAGGCGCCTTTGAAAATAGCCCGCAGTTTCAACTGCGGGTGCTTGCGACAAAATCAATCCCGTCCCGCAGGGACGGCTGAAATTCATTTCCACAAATACCGCTCGTCGTATTCGATGCGGTGGCGTTGCAACAACGCCAGAAATTCCTCCTGAAAAGTCATCTTGCGGTGGTGCGCCTCCTGTCGGCAAATATATTCGATGGTTTTCTCCAATTGCGAAACGCTTACGCTGAACGCGCCGTATTCTTCCTGCCACGCGAACAACCGATGTTCGGGAAATGTCTCGTGAATCCATTTCGACGAGCCGCCCTTGATCAATTGCATGGCCTTGGAAATGGTTGTGGTGGCTGGCAGCGACAGCAAAATGTGGACGTGATCTTCCATGCCGCCGATTTCGATGGCCTTCATCTTGTTCTGGCGGGCGATGCCGCCAAGAAATGGCCAGAGCCGTTCGAGCAATTCCGGCGTAATGAGCCGCTGTCGTTCTTTGGTGCTGAAAACGCAATGGAAATATGCACTGACGTAGGACATGAATTCATTCAACTGCCCCGGCGGGGCTTGTCCGATTTTCGACATTCGACCCGCAGTTGAAACTGCGGGCTATTATCATTTGTGCCTTCGGCACGTAAATTGGCGCGGCGGATTCACACCCCAATCTGCTTCTGAATCGCGCCGCAGATTTTCCTGGACCAGTTCTGTAGGGTCTTTTCGTCGCGGCCTTCCACCAGCAAGCGCGCCTTTGGCTCGGTGCCGGAATAGCGCAGCAGCAATCGTCCGCCTTGCGCCTTCAAATCCTTCTCGGCCTCGGCCACGAGTTTGGTCACGCCGTCCAGTTGCTCGAAAGGCCTTTTCTCGCGCACCTTCATGTTGGTCACGAGCTGCGGAAAACGTGCCCAGCATTTCGCCAGCTTTGAGAGCGGCGCGTCCTTAGCCTTCATGATGCGCAAAATCTGAAGCGCGGCGACCAGGCCATCACCGGTGGTGCCGAAATCGCGGAAAATCAAATGGCCGCTCTGTTCGCCGCCGAATCTGAAACCGCCTTTCAGCATTTCATCAATCACGTTCTTGTCGCCGACGGCGGTGCGGAGCATTTTGCCGCCGGCTTTCTTCATGGCTGATTCCAAGCCGGCGTTGCTCATCACCGTCGCCACGAGCGTTTTCTCGGCCAGCGTCTTTTGCGCGAGCATGTCCAGCGCGGCGATGGCCATGATGTCGTCGCCGTCAATCAAATTGCCCTTCTCGTCACACAGCAACACGCGGTCGGCGTCGCCATCGTGCGCAATGCCGAGATGCGCCTGGTGCTCGACGACCTTGGCGCAAAGATTTTCCGGGTGCATCGAACCGCAATTCAGATTGATGTTCATGCCGTCCGGCTGATTGCCGAAAACGATGACTTCCGCGCCGAGTTCGCGCAAAACGCAGGGCGTGGCTTTGTAGGCCGCGCCGTGCGCACAATCCACGACGACGCGCAGCCCTTCGAGCGTCAGGTTTTTCGGGAAGCTCGTCTTGGCAAATTCGATGTAGCGGCCCAGCGCGTCGTCAATGCGGACGGCCTTGCCGATTTCACCGGCGGTCGGGCGGACTTTTTCAATTTCGCCGCTGAAGACGAGTTGCTCAATGGAATCCTCGATTTTGTCGTCGAGCTTGTAGCCGTCGGCGCGGAAGAACTTGATGCCGTTGTCGGCATAGGGGTTGTGCGAAGCGGTGATGACGATGCCGGCGTCGGCACGGAGGCTGCGCGTGACGTAGGCGACGCCGGGCGTCGGCAGCGGCCCGATGAACAGCACGTCCACGCCCATCGAAAGGATGCCGGAGGAAATGGCGTTTTCGAGCATGTAGCCGGACAGCCGCGTGTCCTTGCCGATGACGATTTTGTGCCGCCCGCGTCCGCGCGCCTGCCGGTTGAGATTTTTGAAGACGTGCGCGGCGGCGCGGCCGAGTTTCAATGCGATTTCCGCCGTGACCGGCTCGATGTTGGCCGTGCCGCGGACGCCATCGGTGCCGAAAATCTTCCTGGGATCGCTCATGGTTGCTTTTCTTTCTTCTCCGCTGGTGGAGGTGAAACCGTCACGGACACGTCCGGCGGGTCCACGCTGTAGGTCAGGTCCGGCGGCACCGACACGGTTACGGATCGCCGCAGACTGTTTCCGGACTCGACGCCGCTAAGATTGACTTGGGGATAAATCTGGTTTTCCTGCAACGTGGCCATCCGCTCGCGCGGCCCGCTGACCGTGACGGTGACGGCGGCGGGGGAAATCTGCGCGCTCTCGCCCGGCGCCAGCGCAATGGCCATGACGGACAAATCGTTGTAGGTGGCCTGCCGGACTTCGGCGGAGGATTCATCCTGGTTTTTGTAGTTGATGGTCAGCCAGATCGCCACGGCGAGGACCAGGGAAAAAAACTTCCACCCCAAATCTTTGATGAACCAATCGCGCATCGCCATAACCTTCAACGCTCCGTCGGTTTGGCCGCCGGACGCGGTTCGTGTTTGGTGGTGACGGCGGGTCCGGGAGCGAGGCGTTCCCCCATCCGGGCGCGCAGCCACTCGATGCCGCCGCGGGATTTCGCCGGCCGCAGCAGCACGGAAGTCAGAAACGAGCGCAGTTCCTCCAGCGTCACGCCGCGCACGAGCTGCCCCTTGTAGGCGTGCGAAACCATGCCGTTTTCCTCGGAAACGACGACGATGACGGCATCCGTTTCTTCGCTCAAACCGATCGCCGCGCGATGGCGTGTGCCGAGCGATTTGTTCAAGTCCTGCCGCTGGGTCAGCGGAAAGATGCACGCGGCATAGGCGATGCGGTCGCCTTTGATGATGACGCCGCCGTCGTGGATGGCGTTGTTGGGGAAGAAGATCGTTTCGAGCATCTCCGGCGTGGCCTCGCAATCCACCTTGATGCCCGATTCAACGGTTTCCTGCAACTGGATGGACTGCTCGATGGCGATGAGCGCGCCGATTTTGACCTCGGCCAGGCGCTCGACGGTCTGGATGATGACCTCGATGTTTTCGCGCTGCTCGTGCGTGGTGGCGAACAGGGGCAGGTTGCCCAGTTCGGCCAGCAGCCTCCGCAGTTCCGGCTGGAAAATAATCAGGACGGCGAAAGCCGAAATCGTCGAAGCCTCCCCGAGCAGCCAGCGCAATACCGCCAGATTCAGCACCTTGGTCAACGCAAACAGCGCCACCAGCGTGACCACCAGGCCGATGACCACCGGCCAGCCGCGGGTACCGCGCAAAAACCGGGAGGCATAGTAAATCAGCACCGCGAGGATCAAAATTTCCAACGCGTGCTGCCAGCCGCTCACCAGGTGAGGCCAGATGGTTTTTACATAATCAGTCATTGTTTCTCATCGCCCGCACCGCCCCGGCCAGGCGCAAGGCTTGGACGGTTTCCAAAACATCGTGCGCGCGGATGATGTGCGCGCCCGACTCAACGGCCAGAATCGCACAGGCCAGCGACGCGGGCAAACGTTCATTTGCCGCAGCGCCCGAATATTTTCCGAGGAACGATTTCCGGGAAACGCCCAGCAACAATGGCCGCCGCAACGTTGTAAAATGCCCCAGACGCGCGAGCAATTCCAAATTGTGCCCCGCCGTCTTGCCGAAGCCGATGCCGGGGTCGAGGACAACCTGCTCCGGGGCGACGCCGTGCGCCTTCAATCTTTTCAATTGCTCCTGGAAATAGTCGCGAACCTCGCGGACGACATTTTTGTAGCGGGGATTTTGCTGCATCGTTTGCGGCGTGCCTTGCGCGTGCATGCAAACGTAGCCGGCGTGGAATTCGGAAACGACCCGCCACAGTTCGCCATTGTTGCGGTTGGCCGCCACGTCGTTGACGATGCTCGCGCCGGCGGCGAGCGCGGCGCGGGCGACGGCGGGCTTCATCGTGTCAATGGAGATCAACGGCGGCAGGTGGGGCGGGCAGCCCTCTGCACACGGCGAACGCGACGACGACGCGCCCGGAGCGATGCGTCCTGCCGAATTAATTTTCGCCGCCAGTTTTTCGATGACCGGAATCACGCGGCGCAATTCTTCTGTTTCCGCGACCGGTGCAGCGCCGGGCCGGGTGGATTCGCCGCCAATGTCGAGTATCTCCGCGCCTTCCCCGGCCAGTTTCAACGCGTGCCGGACCGCCGCGTCCGCGTCCGGGAATTTCCCGCCGTCGGAAAAGGAGTCGGGCGTGACGTTGACGATGCCCATGACCAGCGCCGGGCGCGGGAAGTGGAATTCAAACTGGCGGGCGCGAAATACGATTATGCTGGCATTGGGCACGAACCGATTGTGCATTTTTCTGGCGGGATTTCAAACGCAACAATACCCGGTCTCAAGCGATCTTAAGGAAGGTCGAAATTTTGTGCGACAGCGGCGTCCGGCGCAAACAGGAGATGGTGCAGAGTTGACGGCAAGCGCGTGTTTTGGCCCGGATGCGCCGCGCCGCCTGGCTAAACCACACCTCCTTTAACGTCGCCGTGGCGCCGTTTAGCAGACTGCCCACGGATGGAAAAGCAGGGCAAAGTTTGACCTCGCCGTTGTGAATCCACAGGTTGTCGGTGGCGATGTTGCACTTTGGTTCGGACGGATCCATGGTCACCGCCTTGTTGCTCATGGTGAAGGTGTGGTTCTGGTCCTTGGCGTTTTGTTTGACCATGTCGTCCAACGCCTGGTCGGTAATGTGAATGGCATAACCCTGGCGTTTCAGTTCACGGATTTGGCCGGTTATGCGCTGCAGCCGTTGATTATCCTTGATGCGGAGCAATTCTTTGGTTTCCCCCGGGGTGCCTCCCAGGACCTCGTATATCTGCGGAGTGCAGATCACCCCGTCCATTTTGGCGTAGCGCTTCGCGATCTCGATGAACGATTCCAGGTTGAGGTCGGTCAAGGTGGTTTTGATGTTGAGGCTGGTGTGCTTTTTCTGGCGCCGCCGTTCCGCCAGCAACAAGTCAATGCAGCGGAGCGTCCGGGCGGTGCCGTTGGGAAACGGGCGGATTTTCTCATTGATGCCGGGATCCAGCGACTCGATTGAAATGCCGATGTTGAACAGGCCGGCGGCCACAAACCGCCGCGCCATCTCCTCGTTCATGGTATAGCCGTTGGTGGTGAAGCGGAAATCCAAGCCCAGCCGTCCCGCCTGCTCAATCCACTCGGTGAGGCGGCGGCTGGTGGTCGGCTCGCCGCCCATGTAGGACACCAGCGTCCCCCGCCCGCAGAGTTCGTGAATCTCCTCCAACGCCCGCGTCATCAATTCGTCCGTGAACGGCGAATGGTTGACCTTTTTCAACGCTTCCCCGGTCAGGAACCCGCGATCGCACATTATACAGCGGGCGTTGCATGGCGCATCCCGCCAGATATGGACGGTGCGCGGCACCGCGACGAAAAACGGGGTTCTGTCGGAAGCGATGGCGCGCAACTCCTTACCCAAATAAGGCAATCCTCGCGCCACTTTTCGCGGTAAAGATGACAGTTTCATGGCGGCAAACGCTGCCCGCCAATGTTTCCGGTGAAACCGAGAACCACCGGCGTGGCGGGGAGGAAAGCAGAATAGACTGCTTACCGCAAAATCTCAAGTCGAAACAACCAGTCGTAACGGCCAATCCGTCCTCTTCAGACTTTCATTCGGAAATAGGTGATTGTATCCTTGAGCCCGTCGGCCAGCCTTACCTTGGGTTCCCATTTTAGGAGTTTCCTCGCCCTGGTAATGTCGGGCTTGCGCTGTTTCGGATCGTCCTGCGGCAGCGGCTTGAAGACGATTTTGCTCTTGGAATTCGTCGCGCGGATGATTTGTTCGGCAAACTGGCGCATGGTCAGTTCCGCCGGATTGCCGATGTTCACCGGCAATTCGTATTTGCTCATCATCAGCCGGTAAATCCCTTCGATCAAATCCGAGACGTAGCAAAAACTGCGTGTCTGCGTGCCCTGGCCGAAAACGGTGACGGGTTTGTTCTTGAGCGCCTGGCTGATGAATGCCGGCACGACGCGGCCGTCGTTCAGTCTCATGCGCGGGCCGTAGGTGTTGAAAATCCTCACGATGCGCGTCTCGACCTTGTGCTCGCGGTGATAGGCCATCGTCATCGCCTCGGCGAAGCGTTTGGCCTCGTCGTAACAGCCGCGCGGGCCGAGGGTGTTGACGTTGCCCCAGTATTCCTCGGTCTGCGGATGCACGAGCGGGTCGCCGTAAATCTCCGAGGTCGAGGCGAGCAGGAAGCGCGCGCCCTTTTCCCTGGCCAGGCCGAGCGCCTTGTGCGTGCCGAGCGAGCCGACCTTGAGAGTTTGAATCGGCAGTTCGAGATAATCCACCGGGCTGGCCGGCGAGGCAAAATGCCAGACGTAGTCCACCGGCTCATTGATGAACAGAAACTCGGTGACGTCCTGCAGGATGAATTTGAAGTCCGGGCTGCCGCCCAGGTGCGCAATGTTGTCCACGCTGCCGGTGATGAAGTTGTCAATGGCGATGACCCGGTGGCCGCGCGCCAGCAGCAAGTCGGCCAGATGCGAGCCGAGAAAACCGGCCGCGCCGGTGATGACGGAAGTTTTCATCGTTGAATCATCAAATCGTTGAATCGCCCAATTGCGAGGCCAAGAATAATGAAACGGTTCGACGATTCAACGATGAAACAATTTTCCTTCCCCGGGAGGCTTTGATTCAATCCGTGCCGGCAAAAAATTTCAAACGGCGTGCGCTCAATCCTTCATCGGGCGATTGGCAGGAAGTCCAAAGGCGCGGCGCGTGGGTGCGTTCGAGGCCGGTTTGACGGGATAATCGCGGTGGATAACGGCAGGTTGCGCCCGGAACGACATGAAGGCGGAATTGACGCCTGCAAACATCCCGCGCACACTCGCCGCATGGCAAAGAAAGCGGAAGCGAAACCAGCCACCGAGACACAGAGACGCAGAGTTGCCGAAAAAGAAGTCTCCCTCGCCCGTCGGACGGGAGAGGGACGGGGTGAGGGCCGTCCCTCCTCCCTCCTCGACACCCGCGTCATTTACTGCGGCGACAATCTGGACCAGCTCGCCAAGCTGCCCGACGCCTGCGTGGATTTGATTTACATTGACCCGCCCTTCAACTCCAACCGCAACTACGAAATCTTCTGGCCGGAGACGAGCGAGAAGCGGCGGTTTGACGACCGCCACGAATCCACCAAGGCTTACATTGACTATATGCGCCCGCGCTGCGATCAACTGGCGCGCGTCCTCAAAACGACCGGCAGTTTTTATTATCACTGCGACTGGCACGCCAGCCATTACGTCAAGGTGATGCTCGATCAGATTTTTGGAGAAAATAATTTTAAGAATGAAATTGTTTGGCAGCGCGTTAATGCAAAGGGGAATGTTCAACGAAAGTTCGGCGCAGTTCATGACACGCTTTTTTACTATGCAAAAAGTATCGGCGATGAGATTTGGAATCAAATTTATCGCCCGTTGAACCCTCAAACCGTCGAGACAACCTATCGCAATGTCGAAGAAGGCACCGGGAGAAAATATAGCCTCGATAATTTAACCGCTGCCATGCAGCGGGCATCCAAAGGGCAAATTTACGAATGGAAGGGCAAACGTCCTCCGCCATCACGCTGCTGGGTTTATGCAAAGGGAAAAATGGACGAATTGGAAAAACAGGGAAGGATTGTTTTTTCAAGAAACGGCTATCCTAGATACAAGCGATACTTGGATGAAAATTTGGGGGAGAAAGTTACAGACATTTGGAATGATATTTTCCAGATGTCTCCAAAGGAATCACTCGGTTATCCAACACAAAAGCCGCTCGCATTACTCGAACGTATTATCAAAGCCAGCAGCAACGAAAACGACATCGTGCTGGATGCGTTTTGCGGTTGCGGCACGGCAATCTTGGCCGCGCAGAATTTGAAACGCCAGTGGATCGGCATTGATATTTCACCGACGTCTTGCAGCGTCATGGCAAAACGGTTACGCGACAACACGACGCTGCGCGAGGACGAGGATTTGTGGAAAGTCGGGCGCGGGTTCGTGGTGCAAAACCTGCCGTTCACCGTGGAGTTGCTGCGCAAGATGCCGCCGTTTGAATTTGAAAACTGGGCGGTGAAGCAGTTGAACGGACGCGCCAACAAAGTGCAAATCGGCGACAAGGGCATAGATGGCCGCATCTATCCCGTCGGCGTGACGCCGCGCGAGACCGGTGCGGGCGAACTGGCGCTGGAAGAATCCTGGTATCCAATCCAGGTGAAGCAAAAGGACAAGGCCGGTCGTCCCGACATTGACGCGTTCGAGACCGCCATGCGCCGCGCCGCCCGCACGAAAGGCTTTTTCGTGTCGTTCGATTACAGCGAGGACGCCGAGCGCGAAGTCACGCGCTTCTGGAAAGAGGAACAGCGCACCATCATCCTGCTCACCGTCAAGGAACTGCTGGACGGGAATTTTGCACACAAGCTGGTGTGAGTTATGAATGCACGAACGGAGCATGACAACAAATGCAATCAGATTTACACAAAAGAATAACGATTCTGTTGAAGGATGTTTTTGGGGATGGCAGGAAATACCGGCATCCAAAAATCAAAGTTGATGACCGCGTTTCACTGGTTGTTTTAGCAATGCTAGACACCCTCGACATAAGAATAATCGAGTGTGTTTGCCGCAAGTATGGAATAGCTGAACGGCCAATGACTATGAAAGAAGTGGCTCTGGGCGTCGGAAAAGTTAAAAATCCAGACGTTCCAATCGGGGCGGCGCAGGCCGCGAGTCTTATCAGGAAAGGACTAAGGCAATTACGTCACCCG
This sequence comes from uncultured Verrucomicrobiae bacterium, assembly GCA_963764035.1. GTDB lineage: Bacteria > Verrucomicrobiota > Verrucomicrobiia > Limisphaerales > UBA11358 > UBA11358. The sequence continues at coordinate 41,402 of CAVXQV010000003.1, read as the reverse complement.
GTGAGATCGGGAAGAATAAAAAACGCCCTTGGTTGGTGATGACAAAATTTCGGGAAATACAGATGTATAAGACAGAAGCAGGGAAATTTCCTGTTGTCGAATTCATTGAAACCATTCGTGTGCAATCGGTGAGGGCGCGCATTGTGAAGGTGTTTGAAATGCTGGAGCAATTACAGAATCCGTCCTCAATCCATCTGAAAAAATTAGCCGGTCGGGATGATATTTGGGAAATCAGGGCAATCACCCACCAGCAGAGCTTCCGGTTTTTGGGATTTTACGATGGGAAACGGCTGGTTTTGACCAATGGATTTGCCAAACAAACCGACAAAACCCCGCCCCAAGAAATCGAACTCGCAAAGCGGCGCAAGGAGATGTATTTTGGCGGGCAACGGGAAATGTTATGAACCTGTCCGAATTGCACCAGCGGCTCTCGAAAAAGCCTACCTATCGCAAGGCTTACGACGCCATTGGCGACTTGGTGTTGATCGGCGCGGCGGTGCGGAAATTGCGCGAAGATGCGGAAATGACGCAACAGGACTTCGCAAGCAAGTTGGAGATTTCGCAGTTTTATCTTTCACGCCTTGAAACCGGCAGCGGCAGGGTTTCCCCTGATGTGGTTGCGGCGGCGGTGCGTTATTTTGAAGAAGAATTGCGTAAACTTGGAATTAATGTCGAGCCGTGGCTGGTCACAACGCCTAAAACCTCGCCGGCAGAAAAAACTTTGTCGCAACAGCGGCCAATACCGCTTGAAAGCGTGTCGCGCACTCGCCGCCCTGCTGCTACCGAGGAATTGGCGGAAGGGGCTTTGCACGATAGGCCAGTGCCTTACAAACATGGAAAACCTCATTGAGGTTTTTGAGTGCCGTCCGCGCGAAAAGCCGTGGTTTTAGGCTGTAGGCGCAAAAGGGGCAAAAAGCCACCAATTCGCGGTTTTTGGGCGGTTTTGGCGCAAGTGCTTGTAAAATTGGGCGTTGCGTCATCCTGAAACGCTTTCCCGCAACGCTGAAGCCATTTCCCGTGACGCCGAAATGATTTCCCGCAATCCGGAAACCATTTCCCGCAATGTCGAAAGCATTTCCCGCAGCCTAGATTCGGCGTCCCGCAGTCTGGATTCGGCGTCCCGCAAGGCCGAAACCATTCCCCGTGATCCCGAAACGATTTCCCGCAGCCGGAATTCGATTTCCCGCAGTTTGAGTTCGTCGTCCGCAAGGGGGTCTTCACTTCGCCCCGTTGGCGATGAATACGGCGGGAATGGTGCGGAACAGAATCTTGACGTCGAGCCAGAGCGACCAGTGGTCAATGTATTCGAGGTCGAGGCGCACCCAGTCTTTGAAGTCGGAAATTTTGTTGCGCCCGCTGACCTGCCAGAGGCAGGTGAGGCCGGGCTTGACGCTCAAGCGGCGGCGATGGGCGAAGTCGTTGAAGCGCCGGACCTCGTCCACGGGCAGCGGGCGCGGGCCGACCAGGCTCATTTCGCCGCGCAGGACGTTCCACAATTGCGGCAGCTCGTCCAGGCTGTAGCGGCGGAGAAATTTCCCGATGCGCGTGATGCGCGGGTCGTTGGTGACCTTGAAGACCGGTCCGCGCATTTCGTTCATGGCCGCCAGTTCGTGTTGGAACTGTTCGGCGTTCGTGACCATGGTGCGGAATTTGTAGAGCGTAAATGGCGCGCCGTTCAGCCCGGAACGTTGCTGCCGGAAAAACACCGGGCCGGGCGAAGTCAGCTTGATCAAAATGGCCACCGGCAGCATGACCAGCGGCGCGGTCACCGCCAGCAGCACCAGTGCGCCGCCGAAATCCATCCCCTGTTTGACCAGCCCCGGCCAGGAGGTTTCGGGCGCGGTGCGGAAAATCAGCAACGGGCGGCCGAAGAAATCATCGAAGCTGGTGCGCGAAATCTTCGTGGCGAAAAAGTCGGCCAGCAGCCAGACCTCGACGCCTTCCAGTTCGCAGGCCTTGATGACGTTTTCAATCTGTTCGAAATAAGTGTGCTTGGCGCTCAAGATGACGCCGTTGATGGCGTGTTCATGGAGCATGTGGACCAGCTCCGCGACCGGCTGGGTGTCCATGTTGAATTGCGCCACGACCGCGATGGTCTCGTCCTTCTGGTTCTTCAGTTCGCCGCACATGCGTTCGATTTCGAGCTTCGAGCCGACGAGGACGAAGCGGCGTTTGTATTGCTGTTGCACAAATTTGCTTTTCGTCGCCAGCCGGGCCAGCTCTTCCTTCAAGAATATCAGCCCGAAGCTGATGAGGCCGAAAAACGTCATGAGAACGCGCGAAGGAACCAAATTCTTTTGAAAAACGAATGTCGCCAGAATCAGGACAACCGTCGTCAGCAGGCAGCCCTTGAACAGTTGCCACAACATGATGCGGCGCGGGCCCCGGATCGGGCGGTCGTAGAAACCCTGCGTGTCCAGCAGCAGCGCCGCCGCCACCATGGCCACCGGGATCAACACCGCGTTCCTGTCCAGGGTGTCGCTGGGGATCGTGTCGAGCCCCAGCCACCCGGCGATTCGCGGGTCGGTGCGCAGCACAAACGCAAACCAGAAGCTCGCCGCCACCAGCAGGGCGTCGGCCAGTTGGCTGATCTGCGACCGAATCTGACGATCACGCCGCAACATGGTTTTTCAGGGCGAACATTTTACAACATCGGAATTCCGTGTGCGAACCCAAAATCTTCACGGCTGCCGGCCGGGCGGCGGTTGAAACTCCGGCACGGACGCCGCGATCAGCTTCTCCATCCGCGCGAACGTCGCGTCCTCCTGGCCCGGTTCGCACACTGATAAATAGGAAACGTAAGCCCAGCGCTGCATGACGCCGGTGCGCAGCAGGTTCAACGCCAGCCGTTTCATCATCTCAAAATGGCCCGGCGTCTCATCGCGGTCCGCCACAAACCAGAAAACATACACCCCGCCGAATTGGACCTTCCGCCCGTCGGCCTGCTGCATAACGCCGCTGACGTCCCACCGGGAAACCGGCAGTTGATACGGCGCCGCCCCGCCGATGGCAATGTTCACGAATTGTTTTTTGTCCGGGTCCAGGCCGTGTCCGCGCAGGCAAAAATCCGCGTTGTGAATGCTCGTGCGGTCCGCGCCCATCAACACCATCGCGGCCTGGACCCAGAAACTGTCCGGCGCGGCATAAATGCGTTCGGCGTAACTGGAATCTTTCGGCAAATAACCCACCACGTCCTCCGGCTCCGGCACATTGGTGGACGTGAAATCGAGAACGCGCTCCGGCAGGTCAATTTTCATCGCCAGGCTGCCGGGGATCGGCACGGCCTTGACGCCGGGATGGCCGAGGCGCGGATGGTCCTTGAACCTCGTCAGCAGCCCGGCGGTTCCCGCGATCAGTCCTAGCGCCGCAAAAAATAAAATCCACTTTTGTCTGTTCATGCGGTGGCCTTCTTCAATTCCCGTTTTTCCAGCCAGCGCCCCGCCAGCAGCAGGCCGGCCATCGCCGGCACGTAGGGCACCAGGCTGATGATCCCCAGCGGGCCGCCTTCGTGAACGTAATTGCCCGCCTCCTGCCCGCCCAGATCCGCCGCCACGATGATCAACAGCATCCGCGCCAGGTTGCCCAGGACGGAGAACGGCAGCGCGAGCGCCATCAGCAACAGCCGTTTCCACGGCGACCGGAAGCAGAAGAATCCATAAACCGCCGCCAGCAGGAACACGGCGATGAGGCTCCGCATCCCGCTGCACGGCGCCTCCACGTCAAACCCGTAACTGCCGGTGGGATCGAACAACTGCGTCCCCACCCGGACCACGTCAATGCCCAGCACCCAGTGCGACACCTGTTCCGAGAGCCCCGAAACCAGTTGCCGCAGCGGGAACGTGATGAATTCGGCGCGCTGCCCCAGCGGGACGGAAAACACAAACAAGAAAAACGGGAAAATACTGTGCCGCAGCCAGTCGCGCCCCCACGCCAGCCCCATCAATCCATAAATGCCCGCAAACAGCGCGACGATGGAAACGTAGGGTTGTTGGACGAGAAAGGCGAGCAGGTGCAGCACCAGCGCGGCCAGCACAATCAGCAGCCCCGGCCACCACAACCCCAGCGGGAGCGCCAGCAGTTCCCGCCGCTTCCACCAGAACAGGCCCGCGACCAGGAACGGCATGAAGTTGCCGTGGCCGTCATCGGAATACGGATTGTCATACATGTTCTTCAGCCAGGCAAACAGGGATGACGTGTGGACGTAGCCCAGAATGGAATTGCCCCAGAACTGGAACAGCGCCAGCCAGGCCGCCAGCAGCGCGAAGAAAAACGCCTTGTTCGGCAGGCGCCGCCAGCAGTCCGCCGTGTCCTGCCACCAGTTTGGCCGCGGTTCGTTGCGTTGGTTTTCGTTCATTTGCGCGCGTTGGCAGGATTGAGATAGCCGAATGCCTGCTTTCACTCAAATAAAATCCAATTCATTGAATCGTTTAATCGTTGAATCGTGCAAGCGTTTCCCTACGATTTAACCATTCAACGATTCAACGAATGAACAAATACCTCGTCACCGGCGGCGCCGGCTTCATCGGCTCGCATTTGATTGATTCCCTTTTGGGCGATACCGCCACGAAGGAAATCCGCGTGCTCGACAATTTTACCTCCGGCCGCCGCGAGCACCTCGCGCAGCACAAAACCGATCCGCGCCTGAAAATCATCAAGCTCGACCTGCTCAATCTGAAAAAGGCTTTGCCGCATTTCAAGGGCGTTGACCGCGTCTATCATCTCGCCGCCAATCCCGACGCCCGCTGGGGTCTCGAAAACACCAGGCTCGATCTGGAGCAGGAAACCATTGTCACCTACCACGTCCTCGAAGCCATGCGCCGCCACGGCGTCACGCAAATCATCCTGTCCAGCTCCGGCACGGTTTACGGCGACGTCGGCACGACCGTCACGCGCGAGACGCTCGGCCCCGCGCTGCCCATCAGCCTTTACGGCGCGGGCAAGGTCGCGGCGGAGGCGCTCGTCTCCGCATTCAGCGCCACGTTCGGCCTGCGCGGCGTCATTTTGCGCTTCGGTAACATCGTCGGCGATCGCACCACGCACGGCGCGATTTACGATTTCATCAAGCAACTCGCGAAAACCCCCGGCGAACTCAAAGTGCTCGGCAACGGCCGGCAATCGAAACCTTACATCTACGTCCGCGACATCGTGGACGCGATTGTCTTTGGCGGGAAACAGTGCGGAAAACTTGAACTGGGGAAATTCGACGTGTTCAACGTCGCGCCCGACGGCGGAACGACCGTGAAATTCATCGCCGAGGAACTGGTCGCGCAACTTGGCTTCAAGGGCCGGACGAAGATTGCCTACGGCACCACCGCCGGCGGCTGGCCGGGCGACGTGCCGCTCTCGCGGATGGACTCATCGAAGCTCCGCGCCGCCGGATTTGTCCTGCCGCGCAGTTCCGACGAAGCCGTGCAACTGGCCATCCGCCGCATTCTCGCATGGCTGCCCACCCGCAAAGGCGCGAAGGACGATTTGCGATTGCCGAAAGATGCCAAACCGGCTGTTCGTTAGCCCGCCAAATACCGAAATTGCCCCACGCAGAACACTGAAGCCACCCCCGGTCTGTTACAACGCCGAAGCCGGGTTTTGCTGACGTTTTTCAAATCTCATTTGCTCCGGCTGGGTTTCAAAAGCCCCAAACGGGAATTCAAATGCCCCATCCCGGTCCCAAACGCGCCAACCCAATCTTCCAAGGCGGTTTTCCGGCCTCAAATATGGCAACCCAGTCTTCAATGGCCATTTCCGGGCCTCAAAAACGACAACCCAGTATTCAAATGCCATTTCTGGGACTCCGAAATGATTTTTGGGCCCCAGATGCTCCAAAATAACCCTCCGGCACCCGTCGCAGTTTTCCAAAACCATTTCTGGGCCCCAGAAATGGCAACCTAATCTTCAGTTGTCGCATCTGGGTCCCAGAAATGACAACTGAATACTGGGATGCGACTTCCGGGTTCCAGAAATGGCAAATGAATATTGGAATGTGATTTCTGCGTCCCAGAAATGACAGCCGTGAATTAAGATGCCATTTCTGGGACTGGGTAGCCATTTCCGCGTCCCAGAAGTCATTTCCGGGACCAGGGAATGGCTTCCGAAGATTCGTTGATGCCCCCAAAAACGCGGAAAATGCGGGAAAACATGGGTTTTGCCCTGTTTGGGACGGAAATTGGACAATTGGGGAGCCGCGAGTGGCGCCACCAAGGCGAAGGGCTTATTCCAGCGTGTATTTCTTGATGCCGGAAAGCTGGCCGAGAATTTTCAACGCGAAGAGCGGATTGTTTTTGAAATAGCGCTTCGCCAGCCGGCGCGGCTCCTGGCACAGCCGGTAAAACCATTCCAGCCCCGAGCGCTGCATCCAGCGCGGCGCCTGCTTCACCCGCCCGCTGTGGAAATCAAACGCCGCGCCTACGCCAATCATCAGCGTCGCGTCCAGCTTCGGCAGAAATTCCGCCATGAACTCTTCCTGCCTGGGCGTGCTCAAGCCCACCCACAAAATGTCCGGCCGCGCGGCGCGAACCGTTTCCACAAACTGCTTTTCCTCCTCCGCCGTGAGCGGCCGGAACGGCGGCGTAAATGTGCCGGCAATTTCCAATTTCGGGAAACGCGCCTTTAATTTCTCCGCGAGCGCCGCCGCCACGCCGGGAGCGCCGCCGTGGAAAAAATGGCGGCAGGGATTTCTCTCGCTCCACGCGCAAACGTCCAGCATCAGGTCCGGCCCATAAACGCGGCGCATTTCCGAATGGCCGCGGAGTTTGCCCATCCAGACCATCGGCATGCCGTCGGGCGTGCAGAGAAACGCCTTGTTCAGGATTTTGCGGAACGCCGGGTCGCCCTGCGCCTCCATCACGCCGTGGACGCCGGTGACGCAAATATAACCCTTGCGCCGCGCCCGCACGGCGTCGGCGATGGCCGCCACCGCCGTCTCCAGATTCAGCACGCTGACGCCGACGCCGAGGACGTTGACCTTGTTCATTTACGATTTGCGTTTGCGATTGACGATTGACGATTGCAAAACTCAAAGGACGCGCAAATCGTATATCGCCATTCGCGAATCACGCGCGGGGTTTCTCCGACGCCAGCCGGCGCGCTGCTTCCAGCACCGCTTCCCGGCTTGAATGCGGCGGTTTCCAGCCGAGCGCCGTCAGCGTTTCGGTGGCGATGAAGTTGGACGTCACGTCGCCCTTCCAGCCCACTTTGCCGCCGGTATAGTTGCGTTTGACGTTCTTGAGTTTCATCACCTCGCAGATCGCGCCGGCGGTTTCGTTGATCGAAATCTGGTCCACGTTGCCGATGTGGACGAGGTTGTAATTCTTCGCGGCCTGGGCGAGGGCAAACAGCATCGCCTCGATGCAGTCGTCCACCAGCACGAACGAGCGCTGTTGCGAGCCGTCGCCGAGGATTTCCAGTTGCGTGGGATCCTGCTGCAATTTGCGGACGAAATCGTGGACGACGCCGTGGTCCATGCGCCCGCCGATGATGCCGACGAACCGGAACACGACGGCGCGAAAATCATACGTGTGCGCCCAGGCCGAAATTAGCCCCTCCGCGGCGAGCTTCGCGCCGCCGTAAATGTTCAATGGCCTCATCGGCCCGTGCGATTCCGAAGCCGGCGGATTGGCCAGTTCGCCAAACACCGTGGTGCTGCTGGGAAACAGAATCGTGCGGAGGCCGTTCTTGCGCATGGCTTCCAAAACGTAAAACAAACCCATGATGTTTTGCTCGACGAAAGTGTCCGGATGTCCGGCGGCGGAGCGGATGTCGCTGTCGTCGCAAAAATGGAAGATGATTTCGTGGCCGGGCACCGTCGCGTCCACCTGCTTCCGGTCGCTCACGTCGGCTGCGACGAAATGGAAACCGGGATGCTTCCAGACCTTGGCCAGATTGGCGGTGCGACCGGTCTTCAAATTGTCGAATACCGTGACGGACGCGCCGCTCGCCATCAGCCGTTCGGCCAGATGGCTGCCGATGAAACCGGCGCCGCCGAACACCAGCACTTTTTTGTTTTTCAAATTCACGGGAACGCCTTCATTTCACGGGTTTGACTTGGGGGCCGATTCGTCATTTACGATCCGCGACCGGCGCTTTACGATTCTTGAGTTCATGCGGCGCGCAAATCGTAAATTGAAAATCGAAAATCACAAATGAAATTGTTGGTCTTTGCCCACGTGCCGCCCCCGCATCACGGCCAGAGCTACGAAGTGTTGCGCCTGTTGAACGGCTACGGTGGCAACCATCGCGAACGGAGGCGCCGGATCGCGGCCGAACCGGCGAACCCGTTCGGCATCGAGTGCTATCACGTCAACGCGCGCTATTCCAGGACGCTGGAGGATGTCGGCGAATTCCAGGGGGCGAAGATTTTTCTGATTCTCTTTTATTGCCTGCAAGCCATCTGGTGCCGGTTCCGCTACGGCGTGGAGACGTTTTATTACGTGCCCGCGCCGGGCAAGAACTTCGCGCTTTACCGCGACTGGCTGGTGATGCTCATTTGCCGGCCGTTTTTCAAAAAGGTCGTCTTCCACTGGCTCGCCGGCGGGCTGGCCAAATGGCTCGAAACCACCGTGTCCATCCGCACGCGCAGCTTCACCTACGGGCGGATGCGGGACGCCGACTTGAGCATCGTCCTGTCGGAATTCAACCGGCGCGACGCCGGGAAGCTCACCCCCCGGCGCGTGATCGCGGTCGCGGGCGGCATTACCGACCCGTGCCCGCAATTTGAAACGGCAATCCTGCCCCGCCGCCGCGCGCGCCTGGCCGCGCGGCGGAAAATCCGGTCCGGCGATCTTCCCGGCGCGGACGAGGGCGCGAAGGTCGTGAACGTTTTTTTCCTGGCGCATTGCACGCGTGAAAAGGGGGCGTTCGACGCCATCGAGGGCGTGGCGCTGGCCAACGAAACGCTGTCCGCCGAGAAATCGCCGCTGCATTTCCGGCTGACGCTCGCCGGCGCGTTCGCGTCCGACGCGGAGGAAAAGGAGTTGCGCGAGATGGCGAACCGGCGCGATTTGCGGAACGCCGTTGAAATCCTCGGCTTTGTCACCGCCGAACGCAAGGCGGCGGCGTTGCGCGACGCCGACATTTTTTGCTTCCCGACTTACTATCTCGCCGAAAGCCAGCCGAGCAATTTGATTGAAGCCATGGCGTTCGGCCTGCCGGTGGTCACGACGCGCTGGCGCGCGATTCCCGAAATGCTGCCGCCGGATTACCCCGGCTTGGTGGACCCGAAAGCGCCGGAACAGATTGCCCGGGCCTTGTGCCGGCTGGCCATCGAGGATTCGGTCGGGACGCTGCGCGAAGTGTTTTTGCGCCGATTCACGCTCGAACAGCATCTGGCCGGCATGGCCGGGGCATTCCGCAGCGTGGAATGAATTTACGATTCAGGATTGATGATTTAGGATGTCGCCCGGCATGCATCGCTTAAATCGTAAATCGAAAATCACAAATCAAAAATGATCGTCGGCCTGCTCCAGCTCAACCCGACCATCGGTGCCTTCGCGGCCAACCGGCAAAAACTCCTGGCCGGCCACGAAAAGGCCGTCGCGCTCGGCGCGGAATTCGTCCTGGCCCCGGAAATGTTCCTCTGTGGCTACCCGCCGCGCGATTTGCTCCTGCGCGCCGATTTCATTGAGGCCAATCTCGCGGCGCTCGCCGAAACCGCCCGCGGTGTCGGCGCGGTTCCGTTGTGTGTCGGATTCGTGGACAAAAATCCTGAACGGCCGGGCCGCGCCCTGCGCAATGCCGCGGCGGTGCTCCAAGATGGGAAAATCGTCTGGCGCACGGCAAAATGCCTGCTGCCGACCTACGACGTTTTCGACGAGGACCGCTATTTTGAGCCGGCCAAACAGACCGGGCCGTTTGTTTTCAACGGGAAAAAACTCGGCATCACGATTTGTGAAGACATCTGGAACGACGAGGATTTCTGGCCGGAGCGCCGTTACCGCCGCGACCCGGTGAAGGAACTGATGGCGCAGGGCGCGGAAATGATCTTGAACCTCTCCGCGTCGCCGTGGCACGACGGCAAGGAGCGGGTGCGGCTGGAAATGCTCCGGCGCGTCGCGCGCGATGAACGCGTGCCGCTCGTCTATGCCAACGCCGTCGGCGCGAACGACGAGCTGATTTTCGACGGCCACAGCGCCGCGCTGGATGCGCGCGGCGAGGTCATCACCCTGGGAAAGGGATTTGCCGAAGAAATTCTGGCGGCCGACCTGGGCGAGACCGCAAGCCGGAAAACGGAGGGCGGAGGTGAATTCCCGCCGCGTGAGGCGCAGCTTTTTTCCGCGCTCTCGCTGGGCATCCGCGATTACGTCCACAAATGCGGCTTCAAATCCGTTCTCGCCGGCTTGTCCGGCGGCATTGATTCGGCGCTCGTCGCGGTGCTTGCCGCGGACGCGCTGGGCGCGGACCAGGTGCTCGGCGTCTCGATGCCGGCGCGTTATTCGAGCGAAGGCAGCTTGAGCGACGCCGCGGCGCTGGCGAAAAATCTCGGCATCCGTTACGAGGTTTTGCCGATTGAGCCGGTGTTCAAATCCGTCGAAGGCCAGCTGGCGAAGATTTTCGCCGGGACCAGGCCGAACGAGGCGGAGGAAAACGTGCAGTCGCGGCTGCGCGGCGTCACGTTGATGGCGCTGTCGAACAAGTTCGGCGCGCTGGTGTTGACGACCGGCAACAAATCGGAGATGGCGGTCGGCTATTGCACGCTTTACGGCGACATGTGCGGCGCACTGGCGCCGCTGGCGGACGTTTTCAAGACGGACATTTACAAAATCGCCCGCTGGGTCAACTCCGGCTATTCGCCGCGGGCGGGCCGCGGCCGCGAGATCATTCCGGCGGCTTCGATTTCAAAGCCGCCGAGCGCCGAGTTGCGGCCGAATCAGACGGACCAGGATTCGCTGCCGCCGTATGGGACGCTGGACGCGATTCTGGAACTTTACATAGTGAAAAATCTGGGCCGGGAGGAAATCGTCCGGCGCGGTTTCGACGCGGCGGTGGTCAACGACGTGCTCAACAAGATCAATTTCAGCGAATACAAGCGGCGGCAGGCCGCGCCGGGATTGAAGGTGTCGCCGCGGGCCTTTGGCATCGGGCGGCGGATACCCGTAGCGCAGCGGTTTTGGGCGGTGAATCCATAGGCCCGGAACGAAAACCGGGGATTTCTGGGATTTTTTGGTTTTGCGCTGGGAAATTGCCTCAATTATGATGGCATGAATGTCGCGTAAAGGCTGCTTGCCTCATTTTGTGCCGGGAGTCTGGATTCAGTTGTTGCCCTTGCTGGTGATGTTCGCGTTGTTATGGATAACAGCGTGGACGCCGTTTCATCTATCCGCGGACACGGTGAAATTCTGGGAGTATCTGGTGTATGCGTGGCTGTATGCCGCAGCCGTCTATTTGCTCGGCCTGGTGCTTCTCGTGAAATATCTGCGGGTCTGGTGGCTGGCCGCGATGTTTGCGTGGCTCTTTCTTTTGCTCTACGCGGTGAACGCGGGTTTTGTTCGCAACATGGGCATGATGATTTCGCCCGTATTTTGTCTGGATCAGGCCGGGGACGCGGATCGGTTTTCTTCAAGGACTATTTCACGACGTGGATTATCGTCCTGGCCGCGTCTTTCCTGTTGAGCGGAGCCGGGGCAACGTGGTTGATCCGCCGGAATGCCAAAACCCTCGCCGCGGCGCCGGCGCAGGCGCGATGGCTGGCCGCCCTGACGGCCCTGCTTTGGGCGGCCGCCGCTTTGCGAGACGCCGGAATTTTCCGGCCGACCGTTGCCGCGACCACCATTGTTGGCAATCCGCTGGAACAGGGCATCTGGCGCCTGGACCAGACTTACTCGCTGCGGGCGCTGGCGGAAAATCCGCTCGTCATTTTGGGACGGGTGCTGTTTGTGCACCGGCTGATGCCCTTGGACCCGCGCCCGGCCGGCGATTTGAAGGCCCTGTCCGGTGCTTTGAAAAGTTGGCAGTTGCCCCTGGGCCATCGGGAATATGCGCCGCTCGGTCTGAAGCCGTTCAATCACATCATCATGTTCGGAACCGAATCGTTGTCGCTGGATTTCCTGGCGCCTTACAACACCAATCTGCCGCCGGATCTGACGCCATTTTACGGTTCCCTTACGAACGACATGTTTGTGAATTATCAATGTGTCGCCCTCCCGACCCAGCCCGGGCTGGCGGTGACCTTCAACAGTCATCCCAACGTCGGCGGGCTTTTGACGGGCGCCTTCGAAACGTCGCTGATCAAATATCTGGATGCCCAGGGTTATGACACCTATTTCCTGATGAGCGGCCCGGACACATTCCTGGGGGACAATGTCGTGTTCCAGAAAATGGGCTTTCGGCACGTCATCGGGAGCCAGACTTGGATCAACGATCCACAGTTGGCGCCATATATCCAGGACCGCGGGCTGATGGATCAAATGCTTTACAACCAGGCGCTGGATTGCCTGGAGGCGAACCGCGGAAAAAAGATTTTCATCCAGATCATGAATTGTGACACCCACGGGTCGGTTCCGCGCACTTATTATGGTTCGCTGCAATATCCGCCGTTGCCGGCTTCGTTGGAAAAAATGGCCGACCCGGATGTCCGCACCCTGCTCGCGGCGATTTTCAAGAACGATTATGATGTCGGGCAGACCATCAAAAAAATGCGGGAGCGGGGCTTGTTGACGGAAAACACCCTGGTCATTCTCACGGCGGACCATAATTTCCCGCACCACACTGTCTTGAACAAGATTCCCGGCTATCCGCCCACGTTCCTTTCGCGGCTGCCGCTGGCGTTCATCAGCGGACAGCCCCTGCCGCACGCGGATTTGCGGCAGCCGCATTCACAACTGGATTTCGCGCCCACGATCGTGCATCTGCTGGGCCTGCCGGTTCCCGAAGGCTGGTGGGGGGAAAGCATTTTTGCGCCGGCCCAAAACGCGCCCGCGGTTTCCAAATTCGGCCGGGACCTCACCATCATTCCGCTCGGCGACGGGCCGCGGCAAATTGTCTCAATGGACCATCCGAAAAATGCGGCCGAAAAAGACCTGGTGACGCTCTTCAACAGCGTTTATACCGACGCGCCGCCGGTTGAAACCGCCTCGACCCGGGCGGCGCACAACCCTCCGCCCTAGCTGATGAAATTTTCCATTATCACGCCCAGCTTCCGCAGTTCGAATTGGCTGAAGCTCTGTGTCGCGTCGGTTGCCGACCAGCAGGGGGCGGAACGGGAGCATATCGTGCAGGATGCCGGCTCCAACGACGGCACCCTGGACTGGCTGCCGGGCGACCCGCGCGTGAAGGCCTTCATCGAAAAGGACCAGGGCATGTATGACGCCGTGAACCGCGGTTTCCGCCGCGCGACCGGCGACATCCTTGCGTATCTGAACTGCGACGAACAATACCTCCCCGGCGGCTTGAAAGCCGTCCATGATTTTTTCGCGGCGCATCCGCAAATTGAAGTCGCGCTGGCGGGGACCATCGTGACCGATGGCGACGGGAATTACATCTGCCACCGGCATCAAATGGCGCCGCATCCGCAAGGCATGTGGTTTCGTTTCCCGATTTTGACCAGTTCCATTTTCATCCGGCGCAAGGTCATTTTCGACCGCGGCCTGTTTTTTGACGCGCGCTGGCGTGATTTGGGCGATTTCCACTGGGTTCGGGCGCTGCTGAAGGACAAGGTGCCCATGGCCGTTTGCGATTCATTCACGTCCGCATTTGCCGACACGGGCGAAAACATGAACCTGAAACCGAACGCCATCCGCGAAAAGGCCGAAACCGATGGAATGATTCCCCCCTGGGTGCGCGTGCTGAAGCCGGCATGGATTGCCCATCACCGCCTGCGCCGTCTGGCGGCGGGGCATTTCAACCTGACACCGGTGAGTTACTCGATTTACACGCGGCGGAGCCCCGGACAGCGGGTCAAGATGGAGGTCTCAAAACCGACGGCAGTTTGGTGGAACCGGATTTGAAACCGGTGGCCACCGGGATTCCGCAGGTGCGCGAGACAAATGTTTCCACCCGCGCCCAGACTTCCTCTTCGCTGATGTTCCCCAGGCAATACGGGGCGGGATACCGGCAATAATCCGAACACGGCATGTAGGGACAGACCCTGCCTTCCATCCATTCCGCGGCCGGGTGCAGCGGCGCAAACCATTCCGGCAGTTGCGGGCCAAAGAGCGTAAAGGTCGGCACCCCGCAGAATGCGGCCAGATGGCCGGGGCCGGAATCATTGCCGATAAATGCGCCGGCACGGTCGGTGAGCGCTATCAATTCCGTCACCGTGGCGGGCGTGGCCGCCAGGCCCTCCCCGGCCCGCAGCCACCAGTCCCGCTGGTCGGGGTCGCAGGCGATTTGCACCGGGACGTTTCTCTCGCGCAGGCGGCCGGCCAGACGCCGATAATTCTCCAGCGGCCAGACGCGGATGGGCTGGCCCGCGCCGCTGTGGATCAAAACGGTGTTGCGGCCGGAGACGGCCGGGATGGGGATTTGTCCGCGCGGCGGCAGTTCGACGTCCAGCGCGCGGGCCACGGCGCGCCAGGATTCGTAACGGTGCGCCTCCGGTTCGGGAGGCATGACGGACTGCGTCAAAAAAAAGCGCCGGCGCAGAAAGGGGAAGCCGATCCGGCGTTGCGCGCCAAAAAGTTTCAACAGCAAGTGGTCGCGCACGTCGCCGGACAAGGGAGGGCTGGTGATGCGGCGCGCGGAGAGGCCGAACTCGAAATGTTCCCTGGCCAGTTGATTTCGCAGCCGGACGATTTCCCGCCACGGCCATTGCCAGAGGCGGTATTTGTTCTTAAAGGCCGTCCACGGCGCGACAAACGGCACGACCCGCACCCCCGGCCAGAGGCGGCGCTGCAAATCGAGCGCATAGGGCTTGGCGAGCAGGGTGATTTCGAAGCGTTCCGCGGCGGCGCGCAGCAATGGCGTGGCGATGACCAGGTCGCCCAAGCCCCACAATTCCACGATGAGCAATTTGGGTTTCAAGGTGGACGCGCTGCCGGAGTCCGCGGCAAAATTTTATCTTTGAAAGGCCGGCTGCCACCGCGATCCTGCCGGGAGGCGCGCCGGAAGTTCGGCGGTGGTTTCCGCGGGGTTCCGCGCCGGGCGGCAGATGCCGCCGTTCAGGCTGATGCTCATGCCCAGAAGGCCCGCGAACCCGGCCATGTCCGACGAGAGACCGCCGAAGATGAAGATGAAGGCGATGATTTTCACGATAAACGCGGTCAGGAGAAACCGATTGACCGTTTGGAGCGACGCCTCGCCGTAACGGTTGTTTCGGCGGAGGGCCCAGATGCCCGCGATGAGGAACCATACCAAACCAATCACTCCCCAGATGCCGAATGGCAGGATGACCGACAGCGGTCCGCTGTGGTAATCGCCGGCGAGGGCAAGGCCTTGCTCGGCGAGGTCAATGCTTTGGAACTCCGAACCGGATGCAATCAACTGCATATCTTCCTTGGAAATGGCATACCCTTTTCCCAATAGCAGATGTTCTGGCACCTGCGGCAGCAGTGCCAGCCACATATCAATGCGCCAATTCAGGGAAGCTTGGGCGTCTCCCCGTGCGCCCGGATCAACGGTCACAATGCTCGGCGGCAAAATGGACAGGACCCGCTGGAAGGTGTAGGGCAGCCGGCTTGCCATGGGCAGACAGACCGCTGCCGCCAGAAATCCGGAAAAGGCCAAAACCGGCAGCAGTTTGGTCCGATGCAGTCCTTCCAGAAAAAAAAGAACGGAAAAGAGCAGGATATTGCCCAAAAATGCGGAGCGGAACCCGCCCAGGAGGCTCAAGGCGTTGAAGAGGATAAAAAGAGCCAACCGCCACGGTTGGCCCGCCCTGAATATTCCTTTGATGCCATAACGGGCCAGCAGATAGGTAATGGCCGCCGACGAGGCCCAGCAAATTCCGGAAAAACGCAAGTTGCTCTCCATGGGCGAATAAGCATATAGATCGGGCGGGAAAATCAAAAAAATGAAATAAAACGAATTTGGAATAAAGGCGACCAGATCACCCATGGCGCCCACGCAGGACCCCAAAAAAAACATGGCGACGTAAAGCCCGGCCTGATTTGGAGGAATCCTGCGCGCGGTGAGCGCAAAGAAGCTCAAGATGCCCGCCAGCAAATAGACGTATTTCTTGCCGCCCATGACCGGGTTGCCAAACGCCTGCAATCCGATGCCCCCGGTTAATTTGGCGGTCGCCAGCACCACCACCGCCAGGAACAGCAACGGCAGGGCGATTTGCGGCGCCGAAAGGAACCGCATGTCCTTGTTCATCGTCCGCTGCAACACGGAGATTCCGAGGCTCGCCGCCATCATGAATAGAAACAGATTCGGCGAACCCCGCACGAAAAACAGGGTGAGCGGCAGGTTCCAACTCAACACCAGCAAGGGGTGGTGCCAGCGCAGCAAAATCGGGGCGCCCAAAATCAACGCCAGTATGCCGATCATGCCGAAGTTGGCGTAGGTCGGCGAGTCGGCCAGCGAGACGGCCAGCGAGCCTACAAAAATGGCGAGCGGGATGCAGATCCCATAAGTGATCAGCGCTCGTAGAATGGCGGCGGAATTATTCATTCAATCTCTGCATCCGGCTGCGGCAAATCCAATTGCGCGCGGTTTCCCACATTAGCCGAACCGGCGAAAGTTCGGCAATCGAAATGTTTGCGCGCGGCGTGGCTTGGAATCCCGTTGACTCCCCCGCAGAGATGACCTTGAATGTGGCGCAGCGTTCAAATTCCGTCAAAAATGAAAGTCCTGTTTGACCATCACCTCCCGTTTGCCCTGGCGCACGGCGGCTTTCAACAGCAGCTTCTCCAGACGGTCACGGCCTTGGAACAGTCCGGCGTCGAGACCGAATACCTCCGCTGGTGGGACGACACGCAACGGGGCGACCTCATCCATTTCGCCGGCCGGCCGGCGGCCGATTACATTGCCTTTGCCCACGGCCGGGGCTGCAAGGTGGTCGTCGCGGAACTGCTGACCGCGACCGGCTCGCGTTCGCGCGGCCAACTGGCTTTGCAGAGGATGTTCATCAATCTCGCCCGCGCCGTCCTGCCGGCCGCGTTCACGGCGCGCCTGGCCTGGGACTCCTATCGTCTCGCCGACGCCTGCATCGCGAACACCGCCTGGGAGGCGCATCTGATGCATTATCTTTTTGGCGCGCCCCCGGAGCGGGTCCACGTCGTCCCCAACGGCGTCGAGGATGTCTTTTTGAACTCCGCTCCCGCCGCGCGCGGCCCGTGGCTCGTTTGCACCGCCACCATCACGGAACGCAAGCGCGTGCTGGAACTGGCCGAAGCCGCCGTCCGGGCGCGGACGCCGCTCTGGATTGTCGGCCGGCCTTACTCTGACACCGACCCTTACGCGCGAAATTTCTTCGCGCTGGCCAAACAACAGCCCCAAATCCTCCGATACGAAGGCGCCGTCGCCGACCGCGCGCGGCTGGCGGGGATTTATCGCGAGGCGCGCGGCTTCGTCCTGTTGAGCACGATGGAAACGCGGAGCCTTTCGGCGGAGGAAGCCGCCGCCTGTGAATGCCCGCTGCTGTTAAGTGATTTGCCATGGGCACGCAACACCTTTGGCGACACGGCCAGGTTTTGTCCGATAACGAAGTCTCGCGAAATCACCGCCGGGGTCTTGCGCGAATTTTACGACGCGGCACCGTCGCTGAAACCGCCGCCCAAGCCGGCGTCGTGGGGCGAAGTGGCCCGCCAGTTCAAGGCCGTTTATGAAAAAGCGCTGAACGCGCGCTGACTGACGGGCAAATATTGCCGGAAGACACGGTATCCTTCAGACGGCACACAAGCGGCCTTTGGCAGTTCACTGGCGCCAGAAGTTCTCAAGTCGCCATTTTTGTGGCGGAAAGGCTCCACTCGCCATAGCGCGTGCTGCCGCCCAGCGCCCGCACTTGAATTTCATACACTGTCCCCGGCGTCAGGTTTTCCAGCACCAGCCGCCGGGCCTTGGGATGAATGCCTCCGTCCACCCACTCGCCCGCGCCCACACGCCAGCGCACCTGATACAAATTGGCATTGGGCACGCGCGTCAGGCGCAGCCAAAGTTGCGCGCTGTGTTGGTTGTTGGTGGTCAGGATGCGCGGACGGATCAGGGGCGTTTGCGCCGTGTTCTTGCTAATGGCCGTGAACCCGGACGAGAGCAGGACGACCGGGTTATGCTTCGCGATAATCTGGACGTAATGTGCCTCGTCCCTCAAAATTGATATGACCGCCGCCCGCTTTGCCCTTTTGATCGCCGTCAACACCCTGCCGCCATCCCAGCCATCGGAAATTGCCTGCCCAAAACCGTCGCTGGCCGCCTTCAAATCGGCCATGCTCACCGGCGGATTGGGATACGCGGGGTTGTTCGTCATCCCCTGGACAACGCTGCCCGCGAAGATGTTTAATTTCCAATTCGAAAATTTGGCAAAGGCCATCGAGACGCGTTCCATGGGCATTTCGGGCATAATCATATTCATTCCTCCATCATGAAGCGTAAATGCCGGCGAAAGCCGAAAAACGGAAATCAAGCACGCGCAGTGCGTGTTCGCGACTCCGGACTTTCCGCTTTCGACTCGTCTGTTTGTTCATGGCAACATTCCAATATAGCATAACGTTTGCCAAATCCGCGGGCGGACGCCGCTGGCGGAAAACCCGGGACCGTTTCTCCGGCCAACTCAATGAATTCCGGTCAATTCATATTGGATACAAACAACTTAACTAATCCACGCTCAAATCTCCCTTGCTGGACCTGTCGTCCGGCGGATTCAGCCGGTTGGTTGCGTCGTCGAATCAACTGTCTCATTTCTGGAACCAATCGTTTCATTTCACGAAACAGTTGGTTTGGCCATCGAACCAACTGGCTGCGAGACTGGACCAGTGAATTCAACCATCCAGCCAATCGTCTCGCTGGCTCAATCAACTAATTGCCTCGCTGAACTCGTTGTTTTGAGCAGCCAGCCGATCGTCTCCATGATCAAGCCAACTGGTCGGATCGTCGTGTCAACTGGTTGGTTGGCTGAAACGGTTGATTGAGCGGGTTAACCAATTGGTTCGATTGCCTGAGGGGGCCACGCTTTCCGTGTTTTTGGCCGTTTCCGGCAAAATGAACAGGAGGGCGGGTGGATTCAGGTGTTTTATCCATGAGGCGCGGCAATTTGGGCAAAAGACCAAAGGCAATCCGTGCGGAAATCCGTTTCGTCAGCTCCGGCGGGAATAATCCGGCTGGGGATGCGCCTTGAATCGGATTTGAATCCGGAGTTTGGACAGGGGAAATCGAGGAAGGGATTGAGCCTTAAATCCATTTTCTGACCGGATTGGGCCGGATGGGAACCCTTTTTCCTTGCGTCCGCGCCCCAACACGCTTACAAACCGCCGGCGAAGGCAGACATGCAAAAAATTTCCGTCATCGTGCCCTGCTTCAACGAGGAAGCCGTGCTGCCCCGGCTGTTTGAACGGATGACCGCCGCGTCCGCCGGTTGGGGAATGGAATACCGAATTCCTCTGCGTGGACGACGGCTCGCGCGACCGCACCTGGGATTTGCTGAAAGAGCAAAACCAAAAGGACCCGCGCTGGCGTTGCCTGTCGTTCGCGCGCAACTTCGGCCATCAGGCCGCCGTGAGCGCGGGATTGCATTTCGCCACCGGCGACGCCGCCGTGGTCATTGACGCCGATTTGCAGGACCCGCCGGAGGAAATCGCGCAGCTGCTCGCCAAATGGCGCGAGGGATTTGAAGTGGTTTTCGCCACGCGCAAAAGACGTAAAGACCCCCCGGTCAAAAAATTTTTCGCCTGGGGATTTTACCGCGTGATGGCCCGGCTGGCGCCGTTTCCCGTGCCGGCCGACGCGGGTGATTTCTGCCTGCTCGACCGAAAAGTCGTCGCCGTGATCAACGCATTGCCGGAGCGGAACCGTTACCTGCGGGGCCTGCGGATGTGGTGCGGATTCAGACAGACCTCGGTGGAATTCGAACGCGAGCGACCGCGCCGCCGGGGCCCCGCAATACACCTTCAAGAAATCCCTCCGGCTGGCCATGGACGGCATTTTTTCATTTTCGGCCGTGCCGCTGCGGCTGGCGACGTGGCTGGGGCTGGGGGTGTCGGCGTGCGCGTTTCTCGGGGCGGTGTTCACGTTTTGCGAGAAGGTGTTTGAGAAGGAGTTTACGAAACTCGGCTTCCCGCCCGGTCCGCACGGCATCCCCACGATGGTGATTTCCGTGTTATTCTTGGGGGGTGTCCAATTGATCTGCCTCGGCATTCTCGGCGAAT
The DNA here is from genome assembly GCA_963764035.1 of uncultured Verrucomicrobiae bacterium. Classification (GTDB taxonomy): domain Bacteria; phylum Verrucomicrobiota; class Verrucomicrobiia; order Limisphaerales; family UBA11358; genus UBA11358. The sequence continues at coordinate 21,171 of CAVXQV010000003.1, read as the reverse complement.
ACATCGGGCGCATCTATGACGAAGTGAAGGGCCGCCCGTTGTGGATCGTCCGCGACAGCGCCGGCATGGCGCCCGTTCCGCCGCCGGATTCGCAGCAGCGGGGCACATAAGCCGGCGTGGCGGTGCGGGAGGGGATTTGCGGGCGGGCCGTCACGCCGCCTTGATGGTCCGCCACAGCGCCGCGGGGCCGCGCGTCTTTCCCAGTTTGATGAAGGGGGTTTCAATCCAGCGATACAAGGCGGCCGAAACGAGCAGCACCAGCGGGAGTGAAACCAGCAGCCGCAGCCAGACGGCCAGATAAGCCGGGCAATGTTGGAAAATGGTTTGCAACGGCGAGCGGTGCAGCAGTTGGCCGGCGACATCCAACGTCATCCAGTGGGAGAGAAAAAGGCTGTAGGACACGCGGCCGCAGAAATGGGTCCAGGGATGATTGAGGATCCCGCCCAGACTGCCGCCGCCCGCCTGGAGGCACAGGATTATTCCCGCCGCCGAAACCGCCTCAATGAGCAATTCACAGGGCATTCCGCAGCTTTCCCTCACGCAATGACCGGTGAGGAATGTGACGACGGCCACGCCCGTGATCAGGGAATACACGCGGTTCGAAAATTTCGGGAGATGTTCGATGTCCGCTATCAGGTAGCCCAGATAGAACATGTAAAGACTTCGCCTCGTGTTGCCGTCGCCGGGGGCGAAACCGAGCAAAACCAGGCCCGCCAACAGCGCCATCCATCCGCGCCAGCGCAACTTTTGGGATAGAAAGTGCAGGAACGGGAGGAGAATGGAACCGGCCATTTCAACTTTCAACGACCAGGTGACCGGATTGATGGACTGGTCCAGAAACAGGAAATTCCCGATTTGGTGGAGGGGATTGATTTGCAGCGTTTCAAAAAACGAATGCGAAACCCAAGCTCCGCCCTGGAAGGGATACCATTGCCAATAAATCCAAAAGGCCAGCGTGGTCGCGAAATACGCGGGATAGATGCGAAAGATCCGGCGCCACAGGAACTGGCTGGACTGTTGAAGCATGGTTCCCGTGCCGCGCCGGAGGGAAAGCCCCAGCACGTATCCGCTCAGCACAAAGAAGAGCACCACCGCCGCGCCTCCGTTAAACAGGATCTTGGTCCACGGATCCGGGAAAACGTGAAAGCCAACCACCATCAGCGCCGCCAATCCGCGCAACGCCTCCAATTTGACGGAAAACCCCGGGATGGTTCGCGGCTGACTTGTGGCAATTGCAGGTAATGGCTCGGTCATGCCCAAGATGCAAGCGTGAGACCAACCAAAAGCGGCGTCAACTCCAAAGCAACCCTGATCAAGCCGAATCCATGCCGTAGGACAGGCGTCGCGCCTGTCTCTGACCTTAAATGGTCGCCTTGGGGCGGTGTTTTTCCGCCCGCGCGGGTCGTCACCCAAAAGTGACGGGATTTTTTAGATGGAGCCAGGCGCGACGCCTGTCCTACGCCAGCGGATGCCCGCCTCGCGCGGATGGCGACTGCATGGTTTCGGTTAAGCGCGGTTGAGCACTTCGCGATAAATCTCCAAATGCCTGCGCGCGATGACCACCGGATGAAAGTTTGCGCGCGCGCGTTCGTTTGCCTCCGCTGCCATTTGGCGGCCCAATCCCGGCTCGTGCAACGCTTTTTCCACCGTGCTGCGGACGTCCGCCGCGTTGAGGGGGTCGCAGAGCCGGCCGGTTTTGCCTCCTTCAATCAAATCCGGAACGCCGCCGACTTTTGCCGCGACCACCGGGACGCCCGCCGCCGCCGCCTCCAGCACGGCCATCGGGCAGTTGTCTTCCAGCGAAGGCAGCGCCAGCAGGGCCGTTTCGCGCAAATGCGACTTCAATTCGTCCCGGTTTACAAAGCCGGCGTGTTTGCACCATGGGCGGGCATGAACGAGTTGGAAAAACTCCCGACAATAGGGTTCGTCCGCCGCGGCGTCACCGAGAAACATCAGTCGGAATTTTCTCTCTGCGGCCAGCGGATCCAGGGCGCGGATGAAGGCATTTTGATTTTTTCGCGGGCAGATTGCGCCCACGCACAGAATCATTGGCGGCGTTTCCGGGTTGATTTCCCGCCGCACTTCAAAAAAACCAGCGTCCACCGCGTTCGGCACAACCCATGTCCTTTTCGCCAGTTCCGCCACGGCGTCGCGAGTGTAATTGGTGATGCACACAACGCCGTCCGAACGCGGGAGGGTGAACGTTTCCAGCCGTGCCGCCAGCCATTCATAGGAAAACGGCCGGGCGCGGTTCAGTTGCGCGATCAGCCGCATATTGCCGTGAATGGTGATGACGTTCGGGTAACCGGAAAAGACGGCGCTGATGGCGCAATCCCGCTCCGTGCCCTGGCCGTGGACGATGTCCGGCCGGATTTCCTTCAACTTTTTGCGGACGGCGCGGATGCAGCCCTGATAACCCGTCCGCAGCCAGCCGATTTTTGGCACCTGCAGGCTGTGAAACAAGATGTTGTCCGCGATCCTGCCTGGCGATTGCACCGGCTGTTGCGCGCAGGAAATGACGTGGACTTCAATTTCCGGCAGGGCTGCAAAACCCTGGAGCAACGCTTCCGGCGCGCTGGCAAATGAGGGAAGAGGGTTGGCGTAATCGCGAAAATGCTCCCGGCTGTCGGTGGTCAGCAACGCAATTTTCATGAGTTGCCCACCGGCGGCCGGGTGGTCTTAATCCCGCCCGTCAATTTTCCCATCGAAGAAGTCCGCCCGCTCGAAAGCCGCCTTCCCATCTTGAAGGGTTTTGCCCGGTCGGTTAGCATGGTTCGGGAATGCGCCATTTGCGTTGATGAACTTTTTCAAATCACTTTTGTTTGGATCCATCTTCGTGATTGGCGATGCCGGCGTCAAGCTGCTGCTTTCGCGGACAGCCTGCGTCGAGGTCTGGTCGGGGCCGTTCGCCGGGATGCGCTGGGGAACGCGGGCCGTGGGAAGCGAGTTGACACCCAAACTGCCTGGCACTTATGAGAAGGAACTCGCTGAAATCATTGAACGACTTCCCGCATTTGACCTGGCGATTGACATCGGGGCGGCCGAGGGATGGTATGCCGTGGGTCTGCTCCACCGAAAAATTGCGCGAAGAGTGGTCGCCTTTGAGGTCAACGAAAACGGACAGAAAGCCTGTCGCGCCAATGCCGAGAGAAATGCCGTCGGCCAGCGCCTTGAAGTCAGGGGCGAATGCCATGTTGCGGAGCTTCGGCGAGTTCTGGAATCCCGGCCGGGACCGAGTTCCGGCGTTTTGATCGTGAGTGATTGTGAGGGCTTTGAAGACAAACTGTTTACCGCCGAGGTGTTGAAACTTTGCCGGCCGGCGCACCTGCTGATTGAAACCCACGAGATGCTGGCGCCGGGCGCTCACCTGCGGCTGGCCCAAGAATTGGAATCCAGCCATACGCTAACCCAGGTCAAGCCCGTCAGGCGCTCGCGCGCGGATGCGATGTTTCCCGACCGAGCCACGCCGTGGTGGCTGCGCCTTTCCTTCCTCCGGCGGTTTTTGCTGTTGGAACGGCGCGGGCCGGGAAACCTCTGGCTGTATGCGGTTCCTAAACCGGGCCTCGAATGAATACGGCAACTCCCGCCAGTTTCCATCTCACCGAATCGCTCACGCGTCTTGGCGGAGTGGAAATTTTTGTTCAAGACTGGCTTCGGGCGGACGTCAACAGCGCCGCCGCGGGTTTGCTCGATTCGCAGCAGGCGCTGGAAGGAAGGGAACGGCAAATCGGACTCCGCCCCAATCGCCTCTGCTCCTTAAGCGCAATCCGGGAGCACACCCGACGCCGGCAATTGCGGTGCGGAACGCTTATTTGCCACAACTTCGCCGGCCTGTCCGCCCTGTCCGATTTGATCGCGCATGAACGGCTGGTGGTTTACCTGCACACCAACAGCGCCGATGTCTGGCCGCGCTTGTCCCGGCTCGCGCCCTATATTGACGGCTGCATCACCGGCGGTGTCAAACTGGCGGAGGAAGTCAAAAGCCACCTGGGCAATTCGCCCGTGGCCGTGGCGTCCTTCGAATCGCCGCTGGATGATTCATTTTTTCAAGCGCGGCGCTTCAAAAACGACGGCGCCCTGCTCATCGGCTACGCCGGACGACTCGTGGTGGAGCAGAAGCGGGTTGACCGGCTGGAGACCTTTTGCCGGGAGTTGGCGGCGCAAGGCGTGGAGTTCCGGCTGCAAATTACCGGCGACGGGCCGGACAAGGCGCTGCTGGCCCGGCAGCTCGCGCCTTTTCGCGTGGAATTTCTGGGTTTGTTAAAACGCCAGGAGGTGGCCGGCACGTTCGCCGGCTGGGATTTTCAAATCGTCACCAGTGATTATGAGACCGGCCCGGCGGCGGCCCTGGAGGGAATGGCGTGTGGCGTCATTCCAATCGTTCCGGCCATTGATTGCCAGGTTTCGGATGTCCTGCGCGGAAGATTCGATCAATTTTTTTATCCGGTCGGGAACATGCGGGAGGCTGCGGTGTGCTTGCGGACCGCCGCGGGTCTGCCGCCGGCTGCCGTTGAATCCCTGCGTGCGGAGTTGCGCCGGCTCATGACGCCGCGATCCATGCACAATCACCTCCAGGCCGCCTGTCGCATTCTGGAAGACCTCGCCGCCAAACCGTCCGTGCGGCGGAAAATTAAATTCCAAGCTTCCTGGATGGATTGTCTGCCTTTGGCGGTGAGATGCCGTCTGGCCGGCCACAGCGAATTTCTGAAATAGAACCCGGACCGGATTCAAAGCGTCCATCCGGGAGTTGTCCGCACTGCGAATGGACTTGTCCTCACCGCGCATTTGGGCAAAGCTTGGCCGACGCCGCCTGACGGAAAATCGGGAAGCTACCTTCCACTCCGTGTGGCCGTCGCCTTTATGAGAACGGTCATTGTCACGGGTTCGGCGGGATTGATTGGCTCGGAAAGCGTCAAGCGGTTTGCCCGCGAAGGCTTCCAAGTGGCCGGCATTGACAACGATCTGCGCCAGTGGTTCTTCGGCAAGGAAGCCTCCACCTTGGGCAACCGGCGAAAGCTCATCGCCACCGTGCCGGGCTATCAACACCACGATTTCGACATCCGCGACCGGCAGGCGGTGGAGGATCTGTTCCGCCGGCTGGGCCGGGATATTGCGCTGGTCATTCACACCGCGGCACAGCCGTCGCACGACTGGGCGGCGCGCGACCCGCACGCGGATTTCAGCGTCAACGCCGCTGCCACGCTCAATTTGATCGAGGCCACCCGCCAGTTCTGTCCCGAGGCGGTCTTCATCTTTACGTCCACGAACAAGGTCTATGGCGACACGCCCAACCGCCTGCCGCTCGTCGAGCTGGAAAAACGCTGGGAAATCCAGCCCGGCCACGAATACGAGCCGGGCATTTCCGAGACGATGAGCATTGACCAGACAAAGCATTCCCTGTTCGGCGCGTCGAAGGTGGCGGCGGATGTGCTGGTGCAGGAATACGGAAATTATTTCGGCCTGAAGACCGCCTGTTTTCGCGGCGGCTGCCTGACCGGTCCGGCGCACGCCGGCACGGAACTGCATGGGTTCCTGGCCTATCTCATGCGCTGCACGGTGGAGGGCACGCCCTATCGCGTGTTCGGCTACAAGGGCAAGCAGGTGCGCGACAACATCCACAGCCATGACCTGGTCGAGGCCTTCTGGCACTTTTTCCAAAACCCGCGTTCCGGCGAGGTCTATAACATGGGCGGCAGCCGCCATTCGAACTGTTCCATGCTCGAGGCCATTGACGAGTGCGAACAAATCAGCGGCAAAGAATTGAAATGGACCTACGTCGCCGACAACCGCATCGGCGACCACATCTGGTGGATCAGCGACGTGCGAAAATTCCAGTCGCATTACCCGGAATGGAAGTTTCGCTACGGCCTGCGGGAGATTTTGGAGGAAATCCACGCCGCCTGCCGGGCCGGTTGAAGCTTGTCAGCGCGACGAGGGTGGTAATGGCAGTGTCACTTCACGGCGCTTAAAATGAATTCAATCACCGCCAATTGCCCGAATGGCAGGCGACGGGCGGCGGGCCGGAGTTTTCCGCGGAGGTTGTCCACGTAGGGTTTGTCCGCCTGCCGGGTGGGCTGAATCTCGATGCTGGAGAAGCCCGCCCCGGCCGCGGCGCGGCGATAATCCTCCACGAACCGCCGCGTGTTCCGGAAATTGACCGGATACATCCACTCGAACAACCAGTCCGGATACGTCTGAAAATCCAGCGGCGGGAGCGGATCCTCAAATTCACCGTGGCCGCCCAAATCAACGAAATGGAGCATCCGTCCGCCGGGCCGCAGGGCGCGATGGGCAGACTTGAAAGCGGCGTCCAGATCTTCAACGTGTTCAAAGACCGCATGGGAAAAAATTAGGGCGTAGCAATTCTCGATCTCATGCTTTTCCACGAGACGGTTGTGGTGAGTCACCAGATTTTTGTTCAGCGCCGGCACACTCCCCGTTAAAACGATGTCGGTTGAAACCGGAAAACCGGCGGCTTTCAATGCAGACAAAACCTGGATCTGGCGAGCATCTGCCACCGGCGGCTGCGAGTCCACCAAATCCACGTGCCGCGCGCCCTTGGCGATGAAAAAAGCGGCGGCCGCCAGACAGTCTCCCGGGCCGATTTCACAGACCGACTCGCCCGCAATTTTCATTCCTGGAGGCCAAAAATCCGTCAAGCGGCGGCAAATCATCGAGTGTCGTGCAACGATTTGCTCCATTGGTTGCGAGAGCACGGGGGGGGCCTTGGGCCGGGCACTGCGCCCCAGCAAAATCCTCGCTTGTCGCTTGGCGTTTCCCTTGAGAGCTTTCAGGACGCGCAATTTATGAAGCATGGCAGTTGACCGTAATCAAAACGGGTGACGAAAACCACCTTATTTTCGGTTTTGGCCGGCAAGGTTTCGCCTTCCAGCCGCCGCGCATTTTTCAAAGCATTCGAGAAGGCTGGCGCGCGTTCGCCGGGCGTCAAATTCCGCCTCTGCGCAGCGGAGAATTCCGTCGCGATGCTTCAGTTTCGGGTTTGGTTCGGACAACGCGGCGAGCAACTGGCCGCTCAAAATGTCCAATTCCGCCGTCGTGGCGCACAGACCGACGTCATGCGCGGTAGCGACCTGGACCGCGCTGCTTTGCGGATGACCGAGTGTGATGACCGGCAGTCCGGCGGCCAGATAGCTGACGAATTTGGTCGGCAGGCTGAACCGGTTGTAGCGCGGGTCGTCGTCCGTCAAGCCCATCGGGGAAAAGCCCCACGCGCACTTTTTCAATTCGGCGGCCAGTTCGTCCGCCGGCAGATTGCCGTGCTCGTTCATCCAGGACGGATCAAACCAATCGCGCGCGCGATAGGAATGATCGCTGAAAAATTCCATCGTCACCGGCAGCGGCAATTGATGGCGGATCCTTTCCAGGGCGGACACAAACAATTCAAAGGTATCCTCCACGTGAATTGTTCCAGCATGGCCGATTCTGATTCGGTCGGTCGGTGCCGCTTCGGAAGCCGTGATGCAATCAAAATCCTCCCGCTCCAGCCCCGCGCGTATGATGCATCCGTCACGCCCGGTTCTGGCGTGCAAATCGTCCACCATCGCCTGACAAATGCCATCCCGGGTGGTGGCCGAGGCATAGAGTCGGTCGGTTAACGACGCCAATTTGCGCAGCCGGACCGCCTCCCACGCCGGCGCTTCGGGCAGACCCCGATCGGCAAAGTCCTGAATGGAGACATGAAAGCCGGCGCCCGCGTGCGGCAACACCCGCGCCAGCGGCGGAATGGACCAGCCGTGCGCAATGACCCAGATTACGTCTGGGTTGAAAATGGCCAGGGTTTTTCGGAGATGGCGGGCAGCCCACGGAACCCAGAAGTTTTCCAACAGCCACGATTTCTGCCGCAGCCAGCGGCGATTCGGATAAAGTTTTCGTGGAATGAGTGCCACTTGGCTGTCCCGCCAACTTGCCGGCCGAAGTGCCGGCTTTGGTCGGGAAAACAGCTCCACCAGAACAAATCTCCGGCCGGCCAGTCCCGGAGCATCTGCCGGATAATGGCCCCGCCGCCGCCGGCCGCGTTGGGCGAAAATTCGGTTGCCACCAGCAGGCGGGGAAACCGGGCGGTCACGGGGGGTTGGGAAGATTGATGGGTCGGCATGGCCGATTGGCTAATTGCCTAAAAGCCCGGCGACCTGGGGGCTTGCGGCGACGTAATTAGGGCCGAGGAAATCTTCATCCTGGCAGGAATATCCGCGGAACCTGACCGACGAGGGGAATAATTTCCCGACCCGGTAGCCGCGGCTCTCAAAATAGGAATAAAAATCCTTGAGCAGAAACTTGGTGGTGATATTCACGAGGCCGTATTCAAATTGCACCACGGAAACGGTGTCCGGCGTCAGCAGGTCGTCAAATCCGCGCAAGACGAGATGCTCGGCACCCTCCACATCCATTTTCAGAAAATCCATCGAAGTGATGCCGTGGCTGGCGCAATAATCCTTGCCGCGAACCACTCTGGCGTGGACGGTTTCAACTTTTTGCGGGTGCAGAACTTCAAACATGGTGGTCATGCCGTCTCCGTCAGGGCAGTATTTAATTTCAATTTCGTTTTCCGTTTCGGACAGGCCAAACGGGTTTAAGCAGACCTGTCCGGTGTTTCCCCGGGCCCCGGAAAAGTGGGCGGCGAGCTTCTGAAAGGTCGGGGGACAGATTTCAAAACAATGAATCACCGCGTTGGGATTGGCCGCCAAAGCCAGCGCGGCCCAGTCCCCGTGGTTGGCGCCCACATCAAAGACGGTTTTCAGGCGATTCTGACGGGCCAAAGCCTGCAGCAGCCAGCGCTCACCATTCGAATGCGGGTCGTAGTTTGAAAAGTTCTCCTGAATCTGGTGGTATTCCACGCAGATCGCATCAACCTTCCGCCGCAGTTTTGGGAATGCGCGCAACATCGAATCAAGGCGTCTGGCTGTGTAAAAAAGTCGGCGCATTTTTCAAGGGTATTATGACGAAGTGAAATTATCAATCGTCATGCAAAACGGTGTCGGCAGCAAAAACTCCTGGTCACTGGGTTGCCGGCGGCTGGCGGCGACCCAGGCGGGCCAAATCGCGCCGCGCCCGCAAGCCGCCCCTTTCCTGGGCGATCCGGATCCGTCTTTCGGCGCGGCTCTTCCCGGTGGCAAGCATGAGGATTTGCAAAAGCAGAATCCGGAGATTTCCCGATCGGACCTGTCCTGGGAAAAGCTGTGGTTTGTCGTAAATGGAGTTCAAGACGGTGCTGCCGTAGCCGAATGCCTCATAAAGGCTTTCGAGAAATTTCAAGGTCAGCTTCCGCGCGGGTATCAAATGCGTCAGCTCCAATTCTGGAAACATGCCGGTGCCGAGGCCAAGATGAAAGCTACAGAGGGCCATATCACTGTCTTCTCCACCGTTCCCCGGCTGGCCGTCGGGTCCCAAAGCCTGTCGCACCGGATCGCTCATGACCTGCTCCCGGTAAAACAAAGCTTGTTTCCGTCTCACCACCATGCCGGCGCCTGGCGGCAAGGCTGCGTTTCCTCTGGGAAGTTTGGCCCAAACCGGAGTGGTCACTTTCTCAATCAACAGGCCGCCCAGCCACGGGCGGAGTTCCGCCGGCGGCTCGATTTCATATTCCGGAATGCAACTGCCACCCCAGGCACCCAGCCAGGGATAATCTGCGGCGATTTTAAGGCCGTTTTGGAGGTAATCCGCACGGAGCACATTGTCGTCGTCCACAATGGCCAGCAGTTCGCCCTGCGATTCGGCAATCGCCCGCAAAATCGCATGCGTCTTGCCGATTTTTTCTTCCAAAATAAAACGCGCCTGGGGATGCCAGGAAATATCAAAACGGCCCGACAACGGGCCGTCGGCAGCCACGCTCAATATCAGCAACTCCCAGTTCTTCGTCGGCAGGGTCTGTGCCCGCAAGGCCTCCAACACCCGACGTAGATGGTCCTCGCGCGGGTTGCGCGTGCAGATGATGACCGAAATCTCAAGCATTCTGTCTTAAGAGCATTGATTTTACAGCGTCAAAAACGGATTGCACATCCAATTCTTTCATGCAGCGGATGTGGTTCGGGCATCCGGCCTGCCAATGGCCGGGCGGACTTGTGTGATGGCAGAAGCGACAAGGCACGTCGCTGAACAAGCCCGTTCCCGTCGAATCCGGCGGCAGGCGGTAGCGCGGGTTCACCGCGCCAAACAGGCCAACCACCGGCGTCCCAACCGCCCCGGCCAGATGCACCGGGCCGGAATCAATGGACACCAGCAGATCGCAACCGGCAATCAGTGCCACCAGTTCGTCTGATTCAAGCCGGTTGACCACGGATTGCACGCCGGTCAATTTGTCAAATTCATCGGTTCCATCCTCGTGGGTGAGACCGAATTGCAAAATCACGGCGTCATATTCGCCGTGAATCCGGTCAACGAGCTCTTGCCATTGGGCGGCACCCCACATTCTCACCGGCCAGGTGCGGCCAAAATTGATGCCAATGATCCGCCATGCACTGGCGACACCGCCGGCCAGTCCGTAAGCGGCCTGTGTTTTTCTGATCAGTTCGGGCGAGGGGGAGAGCTTGGGTTGCCGGTTCGAATCTGGAATCATCAGTCCGCACGAAGCCGCAAGATCGTCCACGAGATGAGCCTGGGCGCCGGTTTTCGGGAACCGTTCATCGGTTGTCTGGGGATAGCAAATTTTTTCCACCAGCCCGAAGCGATGGGGTGCCGGAAGGTTCCAAACGCCGTATTTCCAGAACGAGCCATACACACAATCCACAACGTTGGAAAGTTCCACCATTTTTGCATAGTCCCTCATCGTGACGTAAATCATTAACTTTCCAGGATGTTGTTTCCGGATTTCACCGCACAGGGGCAGGGTGCAAACCACGTCGCCCAGCGCGCCGAGGCGAAAAAGGATCACGGCCTTTTTCCGATGGCGCGCGCATTGGAACAAAAGCCAAAGCGGAAAATAAAAGAAATCAACATGATCCCGAAATTTCTTCCGCAACAATCGCATGGCCGACCGCAGCGGGGCGGGCAGGGCTGAAAGAACGGATTGACGGGAATGAGTCACTGGACTAATCGGGCCGGTTTTTGAACACCACCGCCTGTCCCGTGGGAAGGCAGAGCGGAATTGCTGATTTGCCGGCAAAGAATTCATCCACCGCGGCCCGTGCGCCCGGGCAGGTGGGAGCCCCATAGTCATCAAACACGATAAACCCACCGTTGGTCAACCTGGGCCATATAAAGTTCAAGCTGTCCAGGATGGATTTGTAAATATCCAAGTCAATGTGGGCAAAGGCAATTTTCACCAATTCAAGTCCGCGGAAGGTCTCCGGGATAAATCCCTTTCGAATGACACGCTGATTTTCAAAGCCCACAAAGCGCGAAACCTCCTCCAGGGAGGTGTCCGAAAAATCGCCGCGTTCGTGCCAGTCTTTATTCGAATCTGTTTCCGGCATTCCTTCAAAGGTATCGAAGAGATACAACCGCTTTGATGAATGGTGATCCTTTAAAATTGCCGCTTCCATTGCAGCTGTCCCCCCCTTGTAAACGCCACACTCCCAGATGTCGCCCTCCACGTGCAGCGCCTGCTGAAGCAGGACAAAAAGAACATAACAGCGATCCGCCGACACCAGTGTTTTGGGAGCGGCAATCCCATAATAGTTGATAAACGGTTTTGCCCCCAGCCAGGGTGAAAACGCTGGCTGGTAAAGTTCACTGTCCGGGATATCCGGAATAATCGGCGCCGGTTGGAGTGGAACGATTCGCGCGATTGAGTAACCACAACGACCGGCGACGGAACGAATGATTCTCTTTAGAATTTTCCTCATAACGCATGTTTAACCAGCCCGTTGAGCCTGCTCTGCCATCACAAATGCTTGGGCGACATCATCATCGTCCTCGTGGAAAACTGTCAGGTCAAAATAGTATATCGCGCCGTGTTTCCCATCGGCGTAATCATGCCAGTTCTGGATGAGCGCATGGTCAGACATGGATGCCGAACAAAAGAACCTGCCGTAGCAATCGTGAAACGCCATTTGCGAGTAGCCGAGACCGGAGAGCAGGGAGAGCGTGTCGAGCCCTTTTTCACCGATGGCTTCCATGTTGTCCCGGTTGTATTCAAACGCGATGACCGGACGCGTTTGCCGGATGAATTTCGCGCCGCCGCGGATGATGGGACAGTCAAACCCTTCCGTGTCAATTTTGATCAATTTGCAATTCGCCGCGCCGGGCCTGGTGGCGAGAAAATCATCCAGGCTGGTCACGCTGATTCTGCTTGCGGAAGCATTGCTGTCCGGCTTGATGGTGGTGTTCCAACCGGTTTTTTCAATCGCCGCCGAAATAACTCCGGTCTTCTCCCCCAGAAATAATTTGTGAACGGTGACATTTTGAAACTGTTTCACATTTTTTTCCAGGAATCCGAAGCTGAAATCATCGCCCTCGATGCACAGCAACGGAATGTCCGCGGCGGATTTGATGATGCAAACGGTGTCGCCGACGTTTGCGCCGATGTCAACGGCGGCAAGCCGCGGATATTTCTTTTTCAGTAGCATCGCCAGCCGTCCCAGTTGGCCGATGGATTCGGAAAATTGCGAGTAACACTTCGCCAGAGGATTGATGTCCGGAATCTGAATCGAGTAACGGCCAACTTGCGCGGTGATAACGGGATTGCTCCAGGGCCATTTTGTCCTTTCGATTCGGTGAATTGCCAGACCTGCGGGTCCCAGCAACTTGTTCGTCAATAGTCGCACACGGTGGAGGAGTGGCATATCAGGACGGATTCAGTTCAAAAATCGTGCGCGGGGTCAAGGAAGCCCAAATTTTGTGCAATCCCTTCGCCATGGACAAGTCGGACGGTATGATTTCGATCTGGGTCGCTTCGAGAATGTGATCCACACCCCTGCCGGGAGTGGAGATGCCGAGCGCCAGGGTGTAGGTTCCGGGATTCAGTCGCAAATCCGGGACGGCAATTCGCATCACATAATGTCCGGGCACAAGGCGGTCGAGCGGGCGTTCCTGGTGCGTGGTGCAGCCAGCCAATTCCGTTCCGGTCAGCGAAAAAATGGCGTAGCCGATCTCGGGTTCCTCCAGCACGCTGGCAACGGAAAACTCAACGGAAAATTCCAGCGGAGCGCCGTATTCATAACACCAGGCGGCGATGGAGCCATTCTGAAGGCAGCGCAGGCGCAGCAGTTGCGCCTTGCCCGTCCCCTCGAACCTTCGCGGGAACGTCGTCAGGTCAATGTCTCCGGTGGCTTGTTTGGAATGCTCCGCGTAGGCGTTGATGACCTGCCGGGTGTCGCCGGCCATTTTCAATTCGCCTTTCACGAGGTAAAGGCAGCGTGAGCAAAGGCGGGCGATGGCCTCCATGTTATGGCTTACAAACAGCACCGTTCTGCCGCTCTGACCCACGGCCTGCATCTTCCCCAGACACTTCTTGTGAAATTGCGCGTCGCCCACCGCCAGCACCTCGTCCACCACCAGGATTTCGGGTTCCAGATGCGCGGCCACCGCGAAGGCCAGCCGCATATACATGCCGCTGGAGAAATGTTTCACCGGCGTGTCCAGGAATTTCTCCACCTCCGCGAACGCCACGATCTCGTCGAACTTCTGCCGGATCTCCGCCCGATGCATTCCCAGGATCGCGCCGTTGAGAAAAATGTTTTCCCGCCCGGTCAATTCGGGATGGAACCCGGTGCCCACCTCCAGCAGGCTGGCGACGCGGCCTTCCAGTTCGATCCGGCCCTCGGTGGGCTCGGTGATGCGGCTCAATAATTTGAGCAGCGTGGATTTGCCCGCGCCGTTGCGCCCGATGATGCCCACGGCCTCGCCCGGCTTGATCTCAAACGAAACATTCTTGAGCGCCCAGAACTCCTCCACTTTTGAAGTTCCGCCTTCCGGCTTCCGGTTCGAACAACCCCTTGAACTTCCCCGCCAGCACGTCGCGCAACGCCACGTAGCGATGGCGTCCGCCGGCCTGATGGTGGAGGAGATACTTCTTCCCCAGCCCTTCGACTTTGATGGCCGCGTCGCTCATGACGGTTTTTTGCCGGCCGGCTCGGACGCGCCGGATTTCCGTTCGCGAGCGGCGCGCAGGCGCAGGGCAAGCGTTTCGGCTTCCTCCAGCCATTCGGGCTTCTCGCGAAAAGTCAGGCTGCGATCCAGCGGCCGGTCAAATTCCCGGCTGCCTTCCGGCGTGCCCCGGCGCCAGTCGGGTGCAATGTGGAATGGTTGTTTCATCTGGCGCGCTGCAATTCTTCAATGTCGGTCAAATCCTGCGGGCGCCCGGCGGCGCGCTTCATTTGCAACAGCGCCTGAAGCCCGCGCGCGGCATTTTCACGTTCCAACCCCGGCACGATGTCCACGGCGCGGGTCAGCCGCACGAAGCCGTGTGCGCTCACCGCCAGCCCGCCGACGATGAGATATTGCACCTGCGCGGCGTTCAACGCCCGGACAATGATTTCAACGCTGGAGACTTCCATGGTCAAATGATGTCGGCAAAGGTCTTTTCCGTGGACCGGAAATAGCGCAGGCCCAGCGCCATGACGACCACCACCACGGCGATGGAAATCAAAACGCTGTTCCAGTCCAAAACCAGGGGCGGTATGGTGGAATCCAACGGCACGGGTCTTCCGCCGCCGATGGCCCAGCGGAAGCCGTTGATGACGCCGTCCATGGGATTGAAGGGATAAAGCTCATAAACCGTGCGCCCCAATGGCGTGTCGCCCAATTTCTGATGGAGGGCGTCCCGGCTGTAACCCACCGGCGAGATAAAAAACCCGAACTGGACCACAAAGGGGATGACGTAGCGGAAGTCGCGGTATTTGACGTTGAGCGCGGCGAGCCAGAAACCAAAAGCCAAAGCCGCGCCCAATCCCAAGGCCGTGAACAGCGGCAGTGTGGCCAGCCGCCACGTCGGCAGGACATGATACCAGGCCATCAGCGCCGCGAGGATGACCAGCGAGATGAGCAGGTCCACAAACGCCACAATCACCGCGCTGGCCGGCACGATGAGCCGCGGAAAATAGATTTTGCTCAACATGTTGGCGTTGCCGACCAGGCTGTTGCTCGCCTCGCTCATGGCGGTGGCAAAAAACTGCCACGGCAATGTGCCCGCGCAGACGAACACGGGATAAGGAATGCCCCCCGACGACAGCCCGGCCATCTTGCCGAACAACACGGTAAAGATCGCAATCGTCAGCACCGGCCGGATCAGCGCCCACAACACGCCGATGACGGTCTGTTTGTAGCGCACCAGAATATCGCGCCACGAGAGGAAAAAGAAAAGCTCCCGATACCGCCACAGGTCGGACCAGTAGGCGCGTTCGGTTTTCCCGGCTTCGATGACCAGACGACTCATGGCTTGGTTAAACTGCCGTCATGCTACCGGGATTGGGATTTCCATCAAGGTTGAATGGTGAAACGAAGGCAACCAGCAGAGGGCTGCCCCTGCCGCCGGGCGGTGAATGCTTAAATACAATGGCAATAGATGTTCAGTCTTTGACAAAGGGCGGCTTCCAAAAAATTATTGGCTTCTGGTAATGTTGCGTCCATGTGGCCAAAGGTCTCTCCGGTCGGGAGCCGCCGCCTTTTCTTCGGAAATCGCGCACTGGCCCGCCAACGGCAAATCCCGGCTGGCCCCCGCACAATCCTGAAGCGCCACCGCTGTCTCCCAAACCACGCCCATGAAATCCCGGCCCGCCCCCGCTTGCTCCCGAAGCGCGCCCGCGAAATCCCAGCCCGCTCGCAGAAAATCCCGAAGCGCCCCCGTGAAATCCTGAAATTCTCCCGCCAAGTCCCAGCGCCTTCCCGTGAAATCCCAGGCCATTTTCGCGAAATCCCAGGCCGTTCCCGCAAAATCCTGTGGCGTTCCCGCGAAATCCTGCCGGGCTGTCAATTTGTCCCAAGCCGTTTTCCACGAGTCATTTGCGCCATTCCAGCCCGCCCTTTCCGTTTCACAACACAACCAACATAAAACCATGAGCTCAAACAACCAGTCCAACATCCACCTCCCCGTCGCCATTTTGATTGGCGAAGGGATACTCATCACCGATGCCGCCACGGCGCACCCGGAAGTGTCCACCCGCCTGCCGGACGGCTATTTGACCCAAACCGGCACGGTGCTCGCCAACCTCAAGACGCAGTCCACCGGCCAGCGGCAGCAACGCGGCCAGGCCGCCGTGTTGAGCCGGGAGCAACTGGACAAGGTCGCGGCGTTTCAACATTTGAAAATGCAGGCGCGCAAAACCGCCCGGCTGGCCTTTAAACACCAGACGGTGAAATTACACGAACAATTTCAGGTGAACGTCCACAAGCCGCACGATTTGCAGTCGCAGCTGCAGCGCGGGCGCATCATTCTGGCCGGCTGCCAGGCGGCGGACAACGCGGCGGCGCTGGCGGCCAAGGCCTGGACGGCGGTGGACACCACGGCGCTGGACGACTCCATCACGGCAATTGAATCGGACAAGACGCTCCTCGAAACGGCCAAGGACGCCAGCGAAGGCATGACCGGCACGCGCAACGCCAGCGCGGTGGATTTGTATGAGCGGCTGCAAACCATCCAGCACGCGGCCACGCTGCAATGGACGGAGACCGACCCGGCCAACGCGCAGATTTTGGCGGACTTCCGCCTCGGCAAATTCCCGCCGAAAAATCATCCGCCGGAGGCAACCCCGGCGCCCACGCCCACACCCACGCCCTCGGCCGGCGCCGGAAAATAAATCTGGTGAATTATCCGCAACGGCGTAAGAACAAAACCGTCAGCGGAAAAATGAACTGTCCTACGACACCCGTTTTACAGGTTGTCGGCGACCCTTTTGTCACAAGATAAAAAACTACGATTATATGAAAGCTATACTAAACAAAACTGGATTGATTGGCTTGATTACCTTGCTTAGCTGGGAAGGGAAATCACAGGGATTTGTTAATTTGGATTTTGAATCAACAACTTTAGCATTCAATGGGATGCCAAGCACAGTGGCAACGTCTGTTGGCTTACCGGGGTGGAATGCCTCCATCGGTGGAATATCGCAATCAACAATTCTCTATAATAATGGAACACTCGGAAACTCTGCTGTTGCGATTCAGGGTTATGCCAACTCTTTAACTCCGATTATAGCTGGAACTTTTTCGGCATCTCTTACTGCTGGTGCAACTGGGAATGCTTCGATAAGTCAAACAGGACTCATACCAGCGGATGCTCTTTCTTTGCTTTTTGAGTCATATACCACAGGCAATGGGCTGCCAACTTTATCAGTGACAATAAATGGACAAGACATCAGCATTTCCCCATTGCTGACAACGGCAAATTACACTCTTTATGGCGGGGATATATCGTTTTTTGCCGGACAAACAGCAAATCTTGCTTTCACTGCTGTAAGCAATTATCCGCAAGGTTTTGGATATTATGTTTTAGACGGAATATCATTTTCAGCAAATTCCGTTCCCGAACCCAGCGCGTTCGGCTTGGTCGCTTTGGGCGGCCTGCTGTTCGGCTATCGCCGCTGGCGGAAATCTTCAAGATGAAAGTTACTGTCAACCCAGGGATGTTGTCCGAAAGCCCTTTCACTTCACAACACCCGGCCCGCCTTCGGTAAGAGATGCGACTGTTCCGGCCATGTGAATTTTGAGATTGGAAAATTCCGGCTTTCCTGCCAGCACCCAGTCCGCATTCTCTCAAACACGGGAGTCAATCTGCCCTCCCCAATCAAGTCTTCGTGGTGTATAAATCTGACATTGAACATGCCCGGCCAGAAAACATTTTGCTGCCGATCCAATCACGGTTTCTTGGCGGCGGCGTTGTCGCTGCTGTTTCTCTGGCTGTCGGGCGGCACATCGCCGGCGCAACCCGCGCTGGAAGCCGGCTGGGACAATCCGCCGAACCAAGCGCGGCTGCGCGCCTATTGGTGGTGGCTCAATGGCAACGTCACCAAGGAATCCATCACGCGCGACCTGGAAGAAATGAAGGCCAAGGGCTTTGGCGGCGCGGTCATCATTGACGCCGGCGGCGCGAACCAGGAGGGCAACGCGCAGGTGCCGCACGGCCCGACGTTCTTCACGCCCGAATGGCGCGAACTTTACAAGCACGCGCTGCGCGAGGCGAACCGGCTCGGCCTCGAAATGAGCCTGAACATCCAGAGCGGCTGGAACCTCGGCGGCCCGATGGTCACGGCCGATGACGCCGCCAAAAAGCTCGTCTGGTCGGAATTGCGCGTGACCGGGCCGACGAATTTCGACGCCGCGCCTGCCCGCGCCCCAGAGCCGCGACAATTACTACCGCGACAGCTTTGTCGTCGCCTATCGCCTCCGGCCGGATCAGCCGCCGCATCCGCCGCTGGAAAACTGGCGGGAGAAGGCGCTGCTCAAGACGCTCGAACCGTTTTCCGACGCGCCGGAGCACCGCGCCGTTGTTCCAGGAATTTCCCGCCACGCCCGGCGAGGAGGACGCGCGCGCGACGGACGTGGTTGACCTGACGTCCAATCTCGACGCCGAACGGCGCGCTTAAACTGGGCACGTGCCCGCCGGCGACTGGCAGATTCTCCGCTTCGGCTGCACCATCGGCGATCACGCCTACGTTTCGACCGCCAGCGAAGGCTGGCAACGCGCGCCCGGCGCGACGCACGATTCGTATGCGATTGACGTCTATGACGCCGGCGCGTTTCAGCGTTATTGGGACGCCGTGGTCGAGCCGCTCATCGCCGACGCCGGGCCGCTCGCGGGCAATACGCTGAAATATCTCCACACGGACAGTTGGGAAGTCGAAAACGTCAACTGGACGCCGACGTTGCGCGCGGAATTTCGCAAGCGCCGCGGCTATGATCTGCTGCCGTGGCTGCCGGTCATCGCCGGACGGATCGTCAACAGCCGCGAAGAGAGCGACCGGTTCCTGTTCGATTTCCGCAAGACGCTCGGCGACCTGGCGATTGACAATCATTACCAACTTTTCCGCGACAACGCGCACCGGCACGGCCTGCTGATTCATCCCGAATCCGGCGGGCCGCACGCGGTGCCGATTGACGCCCAGCGCTGCCTCGGCTGGGACGACGCGCCGATGAGCGAGTTCTGGGCGTGGTCGTGGGAGCACCGCATCGGCGACGAAAACCGCTTCTTCGTCAAGCAGCCCGCGTCCGCCGCGCACACCTACGGCCACAACATCGTCGCTGGCCGAAGGCTTCACCACCATCGGCCCGAACTGGCAGGAACGGCTCTGGGACAATCTGAAGCCGTCGTTCGACAAGGCGCTGTGCGAAGGCATGAACCGGCTCGTCTGGCACGCCTTCGTCTGCTCGCCCGACTCGACCGGCATTCCCGGCCAGCAGTATTTTGCCGGCACGCACTTGAATCCCAAAGTGACGTGGTGGAACGATTCCGCGCCGTTCTTCAGCTACATCAACCGCTGCCAGTTGATGCTCCAGCAGGGCTTGTTCGTTCGCCGACGTGCTGTATTACTACGGCGACCACGTGCCGAATTTCGCGCAGCTCAAGGCGTCCGATCCGGCGCACGTCCTGCCCGGCTACGATTACGACGTCATCACCGAGGAGGCCTTGCTCGGACGCGCCAGCGTGCGCGACGGGAAAATCGTTCTGCCCGACGGCATGAGTTACCGCGTGCTGGTGCTGCCGGACCGCGACGTGATTTCGCTGCCGGTGTTGGAAAAATTGAAGGAACTCGTCGCCGCCGGCGCGACGGTCATCGGGCCGAAACCGGTGAAAGGTGAAACGCTGGAAAATTATCCCGAATGCGACGCGGAAATCAAAACCCTCGCGGATGAAATCTGGGGCGATTGCGACGGCGTGAAAGTGAAGGAACGGAATTTCGGCAAAGGCCGGGTTTTCTCCGGCGAAACCGCGCGCGAAGTTTTGCTGGCGGACGGCGTGCCGCCAGATTTTACGGCGGAGCGCATAACTATTCAACAGCTTGATGCAAAACGGGAATTCAATAAACGGCCGATCAAGAAACCCCGGCTCCGCTGGATTTTGATTACATCCACCGCACGGACGGCAGCGCGGAGATTTATTTCGTCGCCAACCGTTCAACCAATGCCGTTTCAGCGAATTGCACCTTTCGCGTTGCCGGCAAAGCGCCGGAACTGTGGAACGCCGTTTACCGGCGAACACAAATTTGCCGCCGCCTACGAGGAGCAAAGACGGGCGCACCAGTCGTGCCGCTGGATTTCAATCCGTGCGGCTCGTGGTTTCGTCGTTTTCCGCGAACCGGCAACGGCACATCCGGCGACGGCCACGAGCAACTGCGCTAGCGCTGATATTTCCGCTCCAGGAAATCTCCGGCCCGTGGACGGTTCATTTCGATCCGAAATGGGGCGGGCCGGCGTCGGCGCAATTTGATTCGCTAGTGAGCTGGACGACGCGGCCGGAACCGGGCATCAAATTTTATTCCGGCACGGCGACTTATGAAAAGAACTTCGATTTGCCGAACTCGTCAACTCATCAACTCGCAACTCGTCAAAATTCATCTTGGATTTGGGCGACGTGCGCGAACTGGCCGAAGTGAAAGTGAACGGCAAGTCCTGCGGCATCGTCTGGTGCCCGCCGTTCCGCGTGGACATCACCAGCGCCGTGAAGCCCGGCGAAAACAAGCTGGAAATCGAAGTCGTGAATTTCTGGCCCAACCGCATCATCGGCGACGCCAGCCTGCCGCCGGACCAGCGTTTGACGCAGACGAACATCCGCAACCTGAAGGCCAACACGCCGTTGATGGAATCCGGGCTGCTCGGCCCGGTCCGGATTTTGGCGCAGCCATAAACACGACATTTGCCCGCCGGCGCGCTTTGTGTTATCACGCAGCAAATCATGAATTTTCGATCGGCAATCTTCCTCCGCGCCTGGCCGCGGAAAATTCCCGGCATCGCCCGCTGGCTGGCCCTGGCGGCAATTTCAATCACCTTCAACTGTCCGGCGCAAACCGGCGCGGATGACCGCGCGTATTGCGTTCAAACACTCACGAACATTGCCGGGCCGGTGCTGACCGCGCTGGCGGACGGGAAATTGAAGCAGCAAATCCCAAAACATGATTGGGAGCGCAGCCGGGAGAGTTATGCGCCGCTGGAAGCTTTTGGCCGCACGCTCGCCGGCATCGCGCCGTGGCTCGAACTCGGCCCGGACAACACGCCGGAGGGGCAATTGCGCGCGCGTTACATTGACCTCGCCGTCAAATCGCTCGCCAACGCCACCGACCCGCG